>CAYOEA010000023.1:0-1890 GCA_964402995.1 uncultured Methanosarcinales archaeon | reverse complement strand
AAGGTTTGGTTTTTCGACCAGAAGAATATGTCTATAGTAGCGCAAGAGATTATAGTGGTGAAAAAGGTTTATTGAATGGAGTTATTATTATATAACTGAAGTTTCGCACCCAATAAATACTAACATTTCAGGGTGCATAAATATCATAAAAGCAGCATAAAAATCAGGATTATAATCCTGATTTTTAGTATATTTACTGTGCAAACAAAAAACATACAATTATGCTGCAAAACAAAGATATTACTAAAATTCAAGAAATAAAAATTCTTTTTCAAGAAAGTTGGATTAGTCCAGAATTTTTCAAAAGCCACCTAGAGATGTTTAATTTTTCAAAGTCATCAAAAATATTTCGTGCCGTAAAGAAAAGTGGAGTTCCATTTTGGGATGTAATGAAATTGTTATTAGTTCTTCCGTTTACAAATACAAAGAACATCAACTCATTATTCAACTCTAAATTTGCACCTGAAACATCTGGTCAGAAAGATGTGTATTATAGAGCTCTTGCCAATCAGAAGATTAATTGGCGCAATTTATTACTCTTGTTTGTGAAGCGGTATCTACATCTTGATACAAAATTTACTCAAGGCAATAGTGCAAAGTGTTTAATCTTTGATGATACTGAAATTGAGAAAACAGGCAAAACAATAGAAGGCGTTTCAAAGATTCACAGCCATGTTACCCATCGATTTATATTTGGCTATAAGCTCCTTTTAGCTGGCTATTGGAATGGGAGTATTTTTATTCCATTGGATTTTAGTTTACATCGTGAGAACAAAAAGAATAAAATCAAAAAATATGGATTATCAGTAAAGGAAAGAAAGAATCAAAAGAAAACCAATAGGGATAGTAAACAGCCAGTGTGTAAGCGTTTCAAAGAATTAAATTCTAAGAAGAATGATATTATTGTTCAGATGTTTAAAAGAATTAATCAACGAAAAATAGATGTTGATTATATCTTAATGGATAGTTGGTTTACCACCATGACACTTATCTCTAAACTTTTAACAGTTAACAACAAGGTTAATATTATAGGTATGTATAAATATAATAGCAAGTTAAATATCGATGGTCAAGAGATAAAAATCAAGCAACTAAGAAAGCGGACAAAGAAGATGAAAAGATCTCGCTCTGCAAAACTACATTATATTGACACTGTCTGTGAAATTGATGGAATTAAAGTCAAAGTGTTTTTAACAAGAAAAGGTAGAAATGGTGCTTGGCATGCCATAATATCCACCAATACAGATTTGTCATTTAATCAGATGATTGAAATTTATAATATTAGATGGACTATTGAGGTTTTCTTTAAAGAAGCAAAACAATTACTGGGATTAGGCAAAAGCCAATCAACTAATTTCGATGTCCAAGTTGCCCAAACAACAATCACTATGATTCAGTATTTGCTTATTAGTCGGAAATACAGAATGGAAGCATATGAAACCATTGGTGGTTTATTTAAAGAAATCAAGCAAGATTATATTGAACACAAGCTAAACCAAAGACTATTAGCAGCTATCGTAGAAATATTAGCAGCTTTGGACTTATTGACAGAAAATATAGATTTTAATGAAACTATCAGTAAACTAATTTATTATAGCGATGCCTTTTCTTTTTTGAAAAATAATGAAAATATTGGAAAGTTAACTAAATTAGCTGCTTAAAGATTAGTGCGAAACTTCAGTTATATAATAATAATTTACATCAACAGGCAATTGCCTAATAAATCCTTCTTCCAATGAAATAATAGTTTCAGTATTTGTTACTTCCTCTATTGATTGGATTTTTTCAACCAAAATCTTTTTTAAATGCTCATTTGTTTTGGCGTAAATTTTTAATAGAAGTGAATAATTTCCTGTTGTGTGATGACATTCAATGATTTCAGGAATCTCA
>CAYOEA010000022.1:0-3434 GCA_964402995.1 uncultured Methanosarcinales archaeon | reverse complement strand
GAGGAACTGGTAAACCATTGTGCTAAAGCACAAGGTATCCTTTAAATGTAATGAAGAAAAATTTAATCATAATTTTATCTTGCATCATCTTAATTCTGCTAAGTTTAACTTCGTGTAATATCTACGATAATAATCAAGGAAAAATTGAAGATAATAATGAAAAACTTTTTGTTTATGAAGAAACAATAATTACTTTTAACAATATTAAAATTATAGCAGAAATTGCAGATACTTCTGCTAAAATAAGTTATGGTTTAATGAATAGGTCTTTTATGCCTGAAAACAAAGGAATGTTATTCTCTTTTGCAGACACTAAAGTACGTTCTTTTTGGATGAAAAACACTCTTATTCCTCTTGACATAATATTCTTAGATGAAAATCTTAAAATTATCAATATTGAGAAAGCAGATCCTTGCATAAGAAATCCGTGCCAAAGCTATCTATCAAAAAAACCTGCTAAATATGTTTTAGAATTAAATCAAAACATCTCTGATAAATTTAATTTAACACCAGGTTTAATTGGAATTGTTAGTTAGAATACTCATTGATTCTTTTGCAATTTCTAATTCTTCATTTGTTGGAATTATTAATACTTGAATCTTTGAATCAGGAGTGGAAATTATAACTTCATTTTTCTTATTCTTTTCTTTATCATACTTTAAACCATACTGAGTTAAACTATCTAATACTCGTTCTCTTATGTACCAAGCATTTTCTCCTATTCCCCCTGAAAAAACTAAACTATCTAGTTTTCCAAGAATAGACATATATCCTCCAATGTAAAATAATATTTTGTAAGATAACATATCAATTACTAGTTTTGCTTTTGAATCGCCTTTATTATAACGTTCCCATACATCTCGAACATCACAAGTATTTTTTGTTATTCCAAGTATACCACTTTTTTTATTTAGAATTTCTTCTAGTTCATCTATTGTATAATGACCTTTTTTTAGTAAATACAAAGGAATTTCTGGATCCATCATTCCAGGTCTTGTTCCCATCATCAAACCATCAAGAGGTGTAAATCCCATGGTAGTATCAACTGACTTGCCATTTTTAATAGCAGTTATTGATGAACCATTTCCTAAATGACAAGTAATTGTTGCAGGTTGTTTTTTACCTATAATTTTGGCTGCTTGTTCACTTAAATATTTATGACTTATTCCATGAAAACCATATTTTCTAATACCATAAGATTTATAGAATTCCATAGGAATTCCATAGATGAATGCGTGTTTTGGTATTGTTTGATGAAATGCTGTATCAAATACTGCAACTTGTATTGTATGTGGTAATGCTTTCTTGCAAGCCATTATTCCAGCTAAATTAGGAGGATTATGAAGAGGTGCTAATTCTGATAAAGATTTAATATTTTTTATCACAGTATCATCCACTAATACTGCTTGTTTGTAGAATTCACCACCATGTACTACTCTATGTCCAATTGCACTTATTTCGTTATAACTAGTAATTATTTTTTCTTTCTTTAGAGAATCTAATGCATATAATACTGCTTCTAAATGATCTTTTATTGGTTTTTTCAATTCAGTTTTCTTTGATCCTACTTGAAACTTTATAGTACATTTTTCTTGACCAATCGCATCTACATGACCTTTCATCAAAGTTTTTTGTGCAGGCATTTCTATTAATCTGTACTTAAGCGAACTACTTCCTGAATTTAAAACAAGTATTTTCATAAATTTATCCTCATAAATTTTTGAAAATCCCAAAAATTTTGTTAAATAGGTTCTATTTCAAAATTTTTGTTATTTTCATTTTCTATCAATCTTTCCTAATTTTTTTCTTCTGCTTGTAAAGCGGTTATTATTGAAACCATGATTATATCTTCAACATCGCATCCACGACTCAAATCATTCACAGGTTTTTTTAATCCTTGAAGTATTGGTCCAACACTGCTAGCTCCTGAGAATCTTTGAACTAATTTATAACCAATATTGCCTGCTCCAAGTTCTGGGAAAATTAAAATATTTGCATCTCCTTTCACTTTTAAACCTGGCGCTTTTATTTCTGCAACTTCTGCAACTAATGCGGCATCTGCTTGCATCTCGCCATCGATTTTTAGTTTTGGCATTCGTTTTTTTACAATAGCTGTAGCCTTTGCAACAAGTTCTGCTTCACCTTGTGTTGCTGATCCTTTTGTTGAATATGAAAGCATAGCTATGGATGGTTTAAATCCATAAAACTTTGCACTCTTGGCAGTTGATATTGCAATTTGTGCTAATTCTTCTGCATTTGGACTTACTACTACAGCACAATCTGCGAATAAGAAACTTTTATCTTTATGAGTTATTAACATATGACTTGAAGCTATTGTTTCTGTTCTTAATAATTGGAATGCTGGACGCAAAATATTTGCAGTTGGATGTATTGATCCTCCAACCATCCCATCAGCAGCTCCTTCTCGAACCATCATAACTCCATAATAAATATTTTCTTCTAATAATTTTTTAGCTTTCAAAGGAGTCATACCTTTATGTTTTCTAGCTTGAACTAATGCAGTAAAATATTTTTCTCGATTCGGATTTTCTATTTCTACTCCTGTTAAATCTATTTTATGTTTTTTTGCATCTGATTCAATTTTCTTCCTATTTCCCAGGATTATTGGTATAACTAATTTCTTTGTTGCTAAAATAGAAACAGCCTTTAAGACTCTAATATCTTCAGGCTCAGGAAAAACTATTCTCTTATTTAATTTCTTAGCCTTTGTTTTTAATTCTGATAATAAACCCATATTATTCTAAGGCACATATTTAGTATTTAAAGTTTTATCAAGAATGTTCAATTTAAACAGTAAAACACAACTTTAAGTAGTGCATTTTAAGCATAATTTTCACACTTCCTAGAAAAGTATTTAAATCAATAACAATTACCTATTGATAATGATTATTATTAAACCCAAACGAAATACTATTCAGCGAATGAAAATTCTTGAATTTCTTAGAAAAACCAAGACTCATCCGAATGCTGAAAGCATTTACAAGGAAATCATTAAACAAATCCCAACTATTACTCTAGCAACTGTTTATAGAAATCTAAATCTCCTAGCAGAAAATGGAGAAATTCTAAGATTGGAAATAAATAAAGAATATAGATATGATGGATTTAGTCACGCGCACATTCATTGCGTTTGTCAAGATTGTAAAAAAATCATAGACATTGAAGATCAAAATCAAATTTCTCAAGTCTTAAATAATATTCCTAAAAAAGATTTCTTTCCAAAAGAAGTTGAAATCATGATAAAAGGAAAATGTAAGGCTTGTTCTAAAAAAAAATAAAAACAAAATAAAAACAAATTTTTGTAACTTAGATAAAAAAGTCTAAGAAAATAACAAAAAAAAGTTATTTAGAGGTAAAATAAAATGAACCTCCTCACCTTGAAAGGTGAGGTATCCTATTATGCAAAAGTACTT
>CAYOEA010000021.1:0-8065 GCA_964402995.1 uncultured Methanosarcinales archaeon | reverse complement strand
TAGATTCATAATTTTTAATTTTATCATCACAATTTAAAACTAATTCATCTAAACTTATTTTTCCGTCAAAAGATTGATTTACTTCTTTAATAAACAATAATTTATTCTTTAAACTAGTCAATTTATTATATTCAGTAATAGTTTTCCCTTCATAAGAATTAATCTCAGATTCAAAGGTTTCTACTTTATCTAATAAATTCATTTCTAAATCAAATTTCATAGAACTTAATTCTAATTCTGAATTAATTTTGTTTGATTCAACTAATTCATAAAGAGGTTCTAATTCTTCAAATTTTAAATATACTTCCAGTCTAGAAAAATCTTTATTTAACCTATTATATAAAGAAGCAGATTTTTTTAAATCATTAATTGAATTTGAAGATATAGACGAAGATTTAATTGTATTATTAATAGTTTCTAGTTTTAAATTAATCACACTATAATCATCAGCAGCAATACAAATAGATCCCATCTTTGCAAAAAATTCATTAAAAGTTTGAGTATTTAATGTAATATATTTAGAAGCTTCTCTAATAAAAACTTTATATTTAGTAATTGAATCTCTAATAAAAGATACTTCTTTTGAATCAAATACTTTTTTTTCTAAAATTTCTGCTTTAAAATTTAAATAAGTTGATTGTACTTCTTCTTGTAATGAATTTTCTAATAAATCAACTTTATTTTCTAATTCATTAAAATTTGAATCTAATTCATCATATAAAATTTTAAATTCATCAATCTTTTTAAGTCTTAACCTAGCTAAACCAGGAAGCCATTCATTAACAACATTAGAATACAATCTTAATTTTTTATTTAAAGATATATCTTTTAAAGAACATAATTGTGAATTGTAATCAATTACTTTTAAATTTAAATTAGTTAAATCTAATTTATACATATATATATCTTTTTTATGATCAGCAACTTGTATTTGAGCTTTAACCTGACTAGTATTTTTATTTGATAATTTATAAAAACTTTCCAAATAAAGAAGATCTTTAAATGCGTTTTTTATTATTTTATAGTCATTTGTATCATATGAAACAATCTTTTCTAAAGAAGATTTTATTTTAAAAAAAGAATCAGTTGTTAATTCTGAAATTTTTTCTTTATGAAGATCTACTTTAACTTTAAAATCAGATACTTTTGAAAGTAAAATTTCAAACTCAGGTTTTAATTCATTGAATTCAGGATCAAGAATATCAACATCCATAATTGATTTTAAACCATGAGTTACAATCTCGTATGATCTTGTGATATTTGAAAGTTTAACATCAAAATTCAAACCCTTGGAGAAATCTTCTATTTTTTTAATGTTAAGAATATATTCTTCTTTCTTTAAATTCAGACTATAATTATATTGCTTTAGATGTTTATCAATAACAGAAAATAATCCTCTTATTGAATCGTCAAGTTTATAATCATGAATACTAATTGCTTTTTTTCTTAAATCAAACAAAACTTCTTTTTGATTTAATAAATCCTTTTTTATACTAGAATTAGAAAAATTAATATTTGACAATTTTTTAAATTTAGTTTTAGATTTATTTAAATTTCTTAAAATATCATGTCTATAACCTTCAAAACTAGATAATTGTTCTTTAATTTTCAAAATATCTTGAGCTGATTCTGATTTAATAAACATATCTACATTAGCTAAAAATTCCGGTTTAGAAACTATCATATCATAAGCTGAATCTAATAATTGAAGAACTTTAAGTTCAATTCGACTTTCTTGAAAATTAATTAATCTCTTAATTTCAGGATGTTTTATACTGGCTAAATATTTCTCAGCTAAAACAGAAATTAAAGGATTAACATTCGCATAAGAATAACTCTCATCAGTATTCTGGAATTTTGCTAATGCAATTTCACTTAAAAAATTTAAATTATTAATAGTCTTATTGTTTATTTCTGACACAAATAGATTATATAAGTTTTTTGTTGTTTTAAAATCATTAAGTTCTCTATCACTATATAATTTACTTAAATCATTAAACGCAACTCTTAATAAATCGTCATCTCCAATAGTTTGAAGTATGTTTGAACTTAAAGCCCAATAATTATTTAGCATTAACTCTGAGACATTTGAAGGATTCTTATAATTAATCTTAGGAAAAGCTAATTCCTGTCTTATTTTTGCATTAAATTTTAAAACTTCACTATCAATTACATAACCAGAAACTCTTTTTGAATTCTTATCAGCTTTTTTTAAAGTTTTTTTAGATACTAAATCAGATAAATTTTCATCAACATATACAGATTTATAAAATTGTAAATCAGCCAAATTACCTTTTGAAATAATATTACTAACTTTTTTTAATAAGAGATGTTCATTTAAAGTAATTTCTTCATCCTCATATTTAGTTTGAGTTCTTATCTCAGATAATATAGTTTCATAAGAAAAATTAGGATTTTCTAAAGCAATATCTAATGCAATCTTTTCTATTTCTAAAACAGAATCACTTGTAATTGAAGATTTTACTAGTTTTACTAAGCCCATGCCATTACCTCAAGCCGTTTACTCAAATCAGAACTATATTTTACTGATTTGACTATTTTATCACCATAAATATTTGGATTAATTATTCTTCTAAGTTCTGATATCATTAATGATGCTGCAACTTGATTTCCCATTGATAAACTTCCAGGGTTATATTCACTACCGCATCCCTGTCCTGGAACATAAAATTCTTGACCATTAGTAAGTCTACCGGCACTTCTTTGTGTATTTATATGATCTATTAACTCTTGATTTACTTTTTTCGGATCAGGAATAAAACCTGAAAAGTTAAAATCTTTTGAAAGAGTGTGTTTATTTTTTCCTGGTATAAATGTTTTAATTGCACCATTTGTTGGTTCTGCTCCACTACCAGCATCAATATAAGGAGTATTTGTTTCATAAGCAAAATCTGATAAATCAAATCTTGCAGATCGCCTATCAAAACACCCTAGTATTGCATCATAATTTTGTTTTGCTATCCAATCAGAATTAATTAATGTTATTTCAGATTTGTTTAAACCAGTTTTTTTTAAAATAGATTCATTAAGCTCTGATCCAACATATCCAACTATAGATTGTAATCTAAGATTTGGATTTATCTTACTTAATTTATCCACTATTATATGCGTTTTGAATCTTTTATCAATAGAATATTTATCACTATCATACGCTAAATATTGTCTTACATTATTACTAGTTTCAAACGAATCAAAATCCACGAAGTGTAATTCCCCTTTAGACATGTTTGAAAGCATTATTCCTGCAAAATTTCCTAATGATCCAGCTCCAGCAATTAATATTTTAGGATTATCTAAATATAATACAGGAGTTTCTTCAATTTTATAATCTTCAATTTTTCTTACTCTATTAAGAAATGGTTTTGCCGATAAATCATGGAAAATTCTCTTTTTTAGAATTAAATCAGTTTTTACAATGTTCTTATATTCTATTTCTTTGAAAGGTGAATTATTATTTTGTTCAACTTCTTCAGGTCTTTCTATATATCGTGTAATTGGTTCAGTAAATTTATCTATATTTCTTTTAAAAAGAAATTTTCTTGCTTCTTCAACAGCCATACCTGCAAATAAATTACTTATTATTATTCCTTGATTTAAACCATCATAGCCTTTAATTACAGGGTTTGCATTTGGTCTTAATTCTTGATTATAAAAATCAATTTCCCTGTGATTCAATCCTGCTGCTATCGTTAACAAACCAGCATTTTTTACTTTTGCCATATTATAAGAAATATTTTGACTAGTTAGATTATTAGTTGTATCTATTATTAGATCATAATCTAAAGAAGTTAATAAAGAATTTGAAGCTAAAGAATTATAAGATTTTATATTTGCCATACTATTAAAACATTCTTTAAGACAAGATTCTAACCCTGAAACTTTAGATTTTCCTTTTGGAATAATTTTATCTAAAAAAAAGAAGTCTTTCTTAACTCGCTCATTAGACACAATGGAAATATTCTCAACACCTAACGTAGTTATAGATTTTAATACTTCAACTGCCAAATTATCCGACCCAACTACTAAGACAGAACTATTTCTAATAATGTCTTGTCCTTGAGATCCCCATAGGGCTTCATGTCTACTATGATTTAATGTTTGCATTTTTTTCCTTTTAAATTTAAAAAAGTTTATTCAAAAAAATTATTTTTTCTTTTTATCTTCTTGCGAATTTACATCTTTCTTATTTTTATTTTCTAAATCTGTTTCTAAATTTTCTTTATTTGAAACATATAATTCCAAACCCACATCTTTTATTCTTCTTGCATAATCATCAATTAATGAAGCTTGACTTCTATTCTCAAGTGCATAAAATTTATCCCTTAAAGAAGTTAGTTTATTATATTCAGAAATTATTTCTGATTTTAAATCTTCAGAAACAAAATTTCCTGAATTATATAATACTTCTAAATCATCAACTTTTTTAGGTATTAAAAGTAAATCTCCATAAGATATAGGTTTAGTTGTTTTTTGTAAATTTGATAATTTTGATTTAGCTATTTTTCTTATATCAATAAAACCATTTAAAACGTTATAATCAGTATTATTATCAGAATTAATTTTTGAATTATATTCTAAAATAAAATATTCTAAATTATAAATTGCAGAACTAATTTTAATAGGATCATCAGTTTTTATTTTGTTAATATAACGTTTATGAATTGATTTTAATTGTTTAAAACCTATACCACCAATAGTTATAGTATCGCCTATTGTACAATCACCCATTTCTTTTAAAAATGAATCTAAACTTTCATTTGCTACTTGATTTGATAAATAATTAGCTCTAACTGATTTAGTTTCTTTATTCTTATCTTCAACTATTTTTTTATCATCTTTAGAAACTTTAACAAAATCATCAATTCCAGAAACTCCACTATAAACTTCTTCTTTAGCTACAACAAGTAATGATTCGCAAATTTGAATTAGTTTTGGACCAATTAATTTTATATTTTCATCTAAAGATCTTTTGTCTAAAGCTCTTTTTTTAGGTGACTTGTAGAATTTCTGTTCTTCCATCATATTATCTGAATCAATAACTTCGCGTTCTGATACTCTCGAATCTTTTGACTGCCTCTTATCAACATAAATGCTATTGTTGAATGCTTTTGGAGATCTACCTGAGAATCGAATATTTGTTGATTTTAATTCTTTAATTATCATGTCAGGATCATAAACTATTTTTTCTTGAGAACTTATAATTCTTATTGGAGTTTCTATTGAATATTCAAATATTGATCTTTTTTGAATAAAATCTTGAGATTTCTTTGGTATAGTAAAATTAAAATTTTCAAAATCTTGTAAAAGAAATTTCTTTCTATGCCTTACAATTCCAAAGATTTCACCCTTGCTATTTACAGTGATTCCTGAAACTTTTTTTGTTCTGTTTAAATGAATTCGTCCATTTAGCATTCCTTCAAGAGCTTCACCATGTTGTCTAATATCTTCATCAAAATTTAATTCAATATATGATGGATTTAATGTAACTAAATTAAGATCGCCAGTTTTTTTATCTATTAAAGATTTATTAAATGTTAAATCAGCAAAAACATCATCTACTTGTCCGTGCAACGATGCTATATCATATGCAAATTGATCTCTATCTGTTCCTGAATAGAAAACAGCTGAATGTCCATGACTATGTGCTCTGCCTAACATTTTTACACCATCAATTATTAGTTTATTTGAAACATTAAGATCTAAATCTTTTACACTAACATGAACTGGTCCTACAATTTGATTCGGATTTAAAAGAAAATCATTTATGATTAATTCGCCATTTTCTTCTTCTTTATTCCTATTTAATGAAAGAGTCATAAATTCATAATAATCCATTATTTCTGCCATTAATAATAGTTTTTTCATCGAATTTTCTTCTACTAATATTTCATTCATTTTATGTCACCAGATTATCCTTAAATCTTAATATCGCGTCTAAATTAAATTCAAAAGGAGAATATACTGTTGCATGTGAAGGTTCACCAAAAACTTGTTTATTAGTTTTCAAATAATATCCATGTTCTATAGAATTTGAAGATAATTTTAATAAATCATCAACTGCATGGAAAAATGATCTAACATTTTTAAATTTTGAACTATTATAATATTTATTATCATTAAAAGTTTTGCCTTCAATACATAATTTAGGATATTCATCAGGTTTATGATTTTTAGTTACTGCTGGATGAGCATATTGTTTTCCTTTACGTTCAGTAAAAGATCCTATTTCTCTTCCATTCTGAATATTTTTTGCTTGTACAATTCTAACAGGTTCTTGAAAAGAATAATGAGTTCCATCATATGAAACTTTTAATCCTATTCTACAAGATTGAAATTTATAAACTTGTTTTTTTGGATCTAATCTTTGAATTTTAAAAGGTCCTTTTTCAAAATAAACATAAACGTCATTTCCATCTCTAAAAATTCCTCTTCCACTTTCAATTATTTCTTTTGAAATAGATTCAAAATTTAAATTCTTTAAATATTCTTTTTTAGTATTCACTTCAGATAAATATTTTTTTTCTTTAGATTTTATTTTATTTATTGTTTGTGAATCTATAAAAGCATCATATTTTTTAATAAAATTATTCATTTTTGAAACATATTCTAAATTAAATGATTTTCCTCTTTTCGTAAAATTTAAATCTATAGAACCAAAACCATAACCAATATTGCCTGGTCTATTTGTTAACTTAAAAACATAATCATCTATAAACATAATAGGTGAATTAAGCATTTGTTCTGCAAAAGATTGTTTTGAATTAGAATGTAAATCAAGTTTGAAATCAAATTTTGATTTTAATCCTGTTGAAGATCTAATTTTTTCTTCTAAAGATTGTACTTTCCCAACTTTTCCTGATGCTAAAAATAAAAGTAAAAATTGCGTCATTGGATCATCCATGTTTAATCCAATAGTTGAAGAACTAAACTTTTCTAATTCAGCACCAATATTTTTATGTGACTCTGAAATCTGAGTATTAACAATACTTTGATGAGTATTGCGTTCTAAATCTATTAAATTTAAAGATTCTTCAAATGATCGTGTTACTAAATCAGAACCTATATTATAAGACCATTCTATATCGCCTGTTTTCTGATTTGATAATTCATAAATATCTCCATTTAAAACTAAGAAAGGCTTTTCTTTTGCAAGATTTTTTATAAAATCAAGATTATTTATCAATTTAACATCCCCTTAAAACTAAAAAAATATCATAAAAATAAAAAAAATATGAATTAAATTAAATTAATTTCTTAACTAAGCCATCATCTATTTTCTCTGGTCTAACAGCTATTTTATAACTTCCACTTTCTGGGTCAGGCTCAGTTACTCTTAATTCACAAATATAAAATTCATTTTTGCTTTTGTCCTTTTTCAAATCCCATAAAGTTTCATCATTTATACTATTTAATCTATGATCTTCAATTATCACATTAGTATTTTTTTCCCTTTCAAGAGTAAAACTTTTGTTATATGAATTTATCGTATAGTCAGGTTTGTTTGAAATTAATACTTGTATATCAGTGTAAACTTCATCATTATAATTATTAACTTCAGCATGTTCAAAAACATATTCAACCACATCTTTAATTGAAAATGTTTTTAGTTTTTCTACTTTATCATCTTCAAAAACATGACTTAAACAAGCTAATTCTTCCAATACATCTATTTCTACACCATCTTTAGTTTTATGAGATCTATACAATTCAACAACTACTGGTTTCCCTTCAAAATCAATTTGGTTTACTTTTTCATTTTTCATTTTCTTCTTCCCTCTCATTAGTCTCTTTTCCTTTATTAATCATCCTTACTGCTAAAGGTAAATCAGTTTTAGAATCTTCAAATTTACTTACTTGTTTTTCAATTTTCTTTTCATTCAAATTCCCAGTTTCAGGTATTTTAGTTTCTAAATTTGATGAAACATTACCTTGAGTTTTTGCATCTTTAACTTGCATTATCTTATTAATAATCACTAAATAATCATTAATGTTTTTAATTGTTAAATTAGCAGGGTTTGAAAATAAATCCATTTTTTGATATAAT
>CAYOEA010000020.1:0-10045 GCA_964402995.1 uncultured Methanosarcinales archaeon | reverse complement strand
TGTTATACGCAATTCAAAAAATATTTTTCTAAGAGGTAAAATGATGATAGGCTTTCTAAAGAGGGGAATAAATTTGATTTTTTCTAAAACAAAAGAGGGGGATAAGATTGTGTTTTCTCCACTCCGTTCCGAAAACGATGATTTATAAATTGAAAAAGATAACAAAACTTATATAATACTAATAACTTTTAATATATAATTGGGAAATAATATGATAAAAAACACACTTGATAAAAAAGAGGCAATCCAATCTATTGTCAGAACAGCAGTTGAAGCTTATGCAACTGGATTTAGAGCACGTCATGAGGGAGAAGTTGATAATCCCAATGGAGTAATAAATATGAAAATTCATAACGTTTTTATTGCTGCACTTGGGAAAGATATACAATATTACTCTGCTTTAGTTCGTTCACTTGATAGTTCTCTTGGAAACATGCTTGAAGGAATGGCAGTAAATATTGCAAAATTATTTTATGATGTAAAAAAAAGTGTTGAAGGAGAATTATATCCAGAACAAACCTCAAAAATCGCAGAATTTTTAGAAGCATACAAAAATAGTAAAAACCCACTTAAACCCTCAATAGAACATTTTAAAGAAATAAGAAGTATAAAGCCAAATCCAAATTCTAAAATTCAATCAAAAGTTCATGTTAGTGATTATTATTTAGTTGATAAAGAAACAAATACTCATCATTTGATAGAACTAAAAATCGGTGGTGATTTAGATAATAAAAAGGCTCGTTCCGAAAAAGAAGCCATTTTTGAACAATTTGCAATATTAGCAAACTCTTTGGGAAAAGATGCAACAATTCAAGCACATTTTGCTACTGCATATAACAGATTTGGAGAAGATAATGAATGGAAACAAGGAAGAGTTTTACAATTCTTTTCAAAAGATGAACTTTTAATTGGAAGAGATTTTTGGAATTTTGTTTGTAAGTCGGAACAAGGATACAATTTAGTACTAGAAACATACAAAGAAAATGCACAATTAATCACAAATGCTTTAGAAGAAATCAAAAAAACTTATTTAGATTAAGGTAATCAAATGACAATGCAAACACTCATAAAATGGCCTGGTGGCAAAACAAAAGAATTTATCTATATAAAAGATTTAATTCCCTCTTTTGAAAGGTATATTGAACCTTTTTTTGGTGGTGGTGGTATTTTTTTTAAATTAGAACCTAAAAATGTAATAATTAATGATATTTGTGAAGAATTAACCGATTTTTATTCTTTATTAAAAGAAGAAAATGACAGAGAGGATTTTAAAAAAGAATTGTATGAATACGCTAATAACTGGGAGAAAATACCAAAATATATTAAAATTTTTGAAAACGAGATAGTAGATTTATATAAAAACTTTAAAGAAAATAAAATCACAAAAAAAGAACTTGAAAAAAATATAAATGATATTCTTTTAAAAAAAGAAGATCAATTTAACGGATTATTTTTGAAAAAGTTTTGTTTAGATGAAAAAAATCTGTTAAACCAAATTATAAAAAATTTGATTTCAAAAATTCAAAGAACAAAAAAGATAGAGCAAGAAAGAGGAACTTTACCAGCAGGAGATTTATATAAAAATATTGAAACTGCTTTTAGAAGCGGATTTTATATGCACTTTCGTGATGTTATGAATTTTAATGGAAGTAAATATAAAATAAGTTTACCTAAAAAAATAGCTAATTACTATTTTGTAAGAGAATTTTGTTATGGCTCAATGTTTCGTTTTAATTCTAATGGGCACTTTAATATTCCCTATGGCGGAATAGGATATAATACTAAGGATTTTAGAAAAAAAGTTGATTATATTTTTAGTGATGAAGTAAAAAAAATATTTAAAAATACAATAATAAAAAATCAAGATTTTGAAGATTTTTTTAATGAATTTGAATTTTCTAAAAAAGATTTTATTTTTCTTGACCCTCCTTATGATACAGATTTTAGTGATTATGAAAAAAAATCATTTGATAAAAAAGATCAAGAAAGATTAGCAAAATGTTTATACAAAACAAAAGCTAATTTTATTTTGATAATTAAAAAAACAGATTTTATTTATGATCTCTATAATAACAAAAAGAATATTAAAATTGATAGCTTTGAAAAATGCTATTTGTATAATGTAAAAGGCAGAAATGATAGAGATGTAGAACATTTAATTATCTACAATTTTTAAATATGAAAGAAAAAATAAACACAATCATTCATGGAAATTGTATTGAGGAATTAAAAAAACTTCCTGACAATTCTATTGATTTAATTTTTGCAGACCCTCCTTATTATTTGCAATTACCAAAAGGAAAGAGATTAAAAAGAGCAAACGGAACGGAAGTTATTCCTGTTGATGATGCATGGGATAAATTTGAAAGTTATGAAGATTGTGATAAATTTACCAAATCTTGGCTTTCTGAATGTCAAAGAATAATAAAATCTACTGGTTCAATTTGGGTAATTGGAATGTATCATAATATTTTTAGAGTTGGAACTATAATGCAAGATTTAGGAATTTGGTTTTTAAATGATGTTATTTGGATAAAAACTGATGCATTACCAAACTTGAATGGAAGAAGATTTACAAATAATCATGAAACGCTTATCTGGGCAGTAAAAGACAAAAATTGTAAAAATTATACTTTCAATTATGAACAAATGAAACAAATAAATGGTGGGAAACAAATGAAAGATACAGATTGGATTTTTGGGTTATGTAGAGGAAATGAAAGACTAAAAGATGAAAATGGAATAAAAGCACACCCAACACAAAAACCTTTAAAATTGATACAACAAGTTTTACTTACTGCAAGTAAAAAAGGAGATATAGTATTAGACCCTTTCTTTGGAACTGGTACAACTGGAATTGTTGCAAAAGCACTTGATAGAAATTGGATTGGAATTGAGAAAGAAAAGAAATATGTTGATCTTGCGAATAAAAGAATTCTGAATTTTAAGAAACAATAAGGAGTTTTTAAAAATGAAATTCACCCCTAACCCCTCTTCCATTTTTAAAAACGAAAAAATCAAATTTATAAGAAACAAACGAAAGCCTATCTAATGAACAAGGACGAAAAATATTTTTTGAACTCAAGCCACGCTGCTCTCTCCTCCTTTCAGTCGTCGGGGCGTATAACAAGGGATATACAGTTCAGCCCTCAGCTCGGGCTTCACCCAAATTTTGCTCCGTTTCACTCCGCAAAACTTCGTATATCCCTGACGTTAAGTTCAATAAAATTTGAGTTCCTACTTTCTTTTTTAGAAAAAAAGAAACAAAAAATAGGGGGTTCCTTAGGTCTTTCAGACATATTCACTCGCAACATTGTTGCTCAATATTCTATATTTATAGAAGAGGGCAGTTTTCTTATTCAAGTTCTTTCAATCGTTTAACTACATCATTTCCTAATTTGGTTTTTTGATATATTCTTCCTGTTTTTTCTTTAGGATTTAATACTTCAACAAGTTTCTTTTCTTTTAATTCTGCTAACGCTCTCGATACAAGATTAAAATATGTGTTGCTGTTTGTCCCAAACATTTTATTTACTAATTCAGAGGGCATCATAGGTTTATCTAAAGCAAGAAATACTTTATTTCTGTTTTTACCTCGTTTCACATATGAAACTAAATTTAGCAAAGTCATAGCAATTTATAAACAATTTATATATAAGAATAGAATTCAACAATCTATTAGCAATTTATTTTCAGAAACCTTTATATATAAAATATGTTTTAGAGTATTAAATGGGGGCTTTCAAATTGAAAAAAGTAATTTTTATACTATTATTTTGTATTATTTTAATTAGTTCTGGTTGCTCTCAAAATGAGTCTAATAAATATAATAATGGTTCAACATCTCAAATAGCTAATCCTTCTGCAACAAAATGTATTGAAGATGGATTTGAATATGAAATAAGATATAATGATGATGCAAGTCAAACAGGATATTGTATATATAATGATAATGAATGTGAAGAGTGGGCTTATTACAGAGGAGAGTGTAATTTAACATGAAAAAAACAATCTTTTTTATTCTTTGTTTTGTTTTAATGTTTCAATTAGTATCCGCAATGCCTAATCCCTCTGCCGTATTTTGTGAAGAAGAAGGACATGAATATATTACTCAAAAGGAATCTGATGGTTCTGAAGTTGGTTATTGTCAAACCAACAAAGATTCAATTGAAGGTTGGGATTATTATAACAATAATAAAGAAGAGATTTCTAGAATAAAAACAGTTTCTAATGATTCTGCTTTAAAAGAGAGTAAATTAAAAAAAGCAATTGATAATTCTTTTATTTCTAAAAAACTAAAAAATACTGCTTCAGAAGATGAAATTAAAAAATCAGGCATTATTAAATCAGCCCCTTCTAGTTTTGATTGGAGAAGTTATAATAGTGCAGATTGGACAACTTCTGTAAAAAATCAAGGAAGTTGTGGTGCTTGTTGGGCTTTTTCATCAGTAGCTGTTGTTGAAACAAAAGCGAATATAAACCTAAATGATGCAACTTATAATCCCGATATTTCTGAACAAGATGTAATATCTAATAACAATGGAGATAGCAGTTGTGATGGGGGTTCTGAAACAGATGCATTTAATTATATGAAAAATCCAGGTGTGACAAGAGAAACTTGCATGCCATATACTCAAAGTAACACAGGAACAATGTGTGCAAATGGTGCAAATGAAAAATTAAAAATTTCTAATTATGTAAAAGTAAGTGCTAGTGCAAACGCAATTAAAGATGCAATTGCTTCACAAGGACCAGTTGTTGCTTATATGGTTGTGTGTGATGATTTTAATTCATTTAGTGGATCTGGAATTTATTCTCATTCAGGAGATGTTTTTTACGATGACTCGTGTTGGTGGACTGATGGAGAATATGATTATCTTAATTGGCACAGTGTTACAATTACAGGATATAATGATGCAAGCCAATATTGGATTGTTAAAAATAGTTGGGGTACGGGTTGGGGAGATAACGGTTATATAAAAATTTCTTATGATCAAACTATTACAAATTACGCAAATTGGATAGATGCGGTATTAAATGATGATGATGGTGATGAAAGAGTTTTTTTCATCGATGATAGTTATTACGTAACTGGAACAGATGTTACTACAAACCCGTCCATTTCTTCATTCACTTCACCCACAAGTTATAATAAAAGTGATGTATCAATTTTATTTTCAGCAAATGCTGAACCAAAATCATTAAAATATTTATCTTCAGTAAAAATAAATGATATCTCTATGAATGGTAATTTACAAACAGGAGGAGAATTTACTTTAACAAAAAGTGGCTCTGATTTTGGATGTACAGGAGAAACGACTTGCGCTTTAACTCTAACTGCTACAGATGATGCAGGGAAAACAGCAACATCCAATATAGATATACTAATTGATGATTTAGCTCCGAGAGTCACTAATTTTCAAATAAATAATGAAAGTTATTATGTTAGAGGAAGTGAAAATCTTATATTTCAAGTAAATGTGGAAGATGCAGATATTAGTTCTGTTAAAATAAATGATGAATCAATGTCTGGTTCAGGAAATGATTATAGTTTAACAACAAAACCTTCAGAATTAGGGTGTATTTCTGATGATGTGTGCACATTTAATATTACTGCTACTGATTATCTTGGAAATATAAACAATTCTGTTTATAAAAATCTTTTCATTGATGATGAACCTCCGACAATTAATTATGTTAATTTATCAGATTATATACTCCAAAGTGGAACTTATGTTGATGTTTCTGTTAATGCAACTGATAATATTAATATTTCATCTGTAACTGCAGAAGGTATTTCTTTAGAACAGGTAGAAGAAAATAAAGATTTATGGATTGGAAATATTCCTTTAACAACCTCGCCTCTGAACATTATAGCGGTTGATATGGCTGGGAATAATGTATCAAATAATTCAGTAGAATATGAAATTGATGATGTTCCGCCAGGAATATATAATGTTCAAATAACCCCTGATTTTGCAACTGTAGGTAATTTAATTAATATAAGTTTTAGCTTAATTGAAGAAAATTTAAGAAATATGTCTGTAAAACTGAATGATTACAATGCAACTTTAAATTATAGTTCTGAAGGATATTATGAATTTCATTATAATGTTTCAGGGGTTGAAGAAGAAGGAAATGTGGTTGTGAATATTAGTATAATAGATGAAGCAGATAATCTTGAAAATCATATTCAAAACATCACTTTTGATTTAGTTCCACCTAATATAACTTTTATTTATGTTGAAAGGAATATAGCTAAAACAAATTCATCATTATTTGTATCAATGAACATTACGGAAGGAAATATTGATTTTGCTCAAGTAAATAATCAAAGCATTGAATGTCATGGTTCAGATTTAGAAAAAATATGTAATGGTACTATAATAATCAATTCAACAAATGTTAAATTTGAAATTTGGGATCTTGCTGGAAATTATGATTATAATGAAACATCAATTATTCTTGACGATGAATTACCTACAATAAATTCAATAAATTTATCAAATAACTTAACTCAATCTGGAACAAGAGTTTTGTTAACTATAAATGCAACTGATAATATAGATATAGCAAACATTACGGCAGGTAATGAATTACTAAATAAAGATGGAGATATTTGGACTTTAGATATACAACTTTATGGAAGTCCATTAAATATAGTTGTAACAGATAATGCAACTAATGTTTTAGGAGAAAATTTAACTTTTACAATTGATGATCTTCTGCCTGTTATTAATGGATCAATTTCACATAATAGTGAAATATTAGATAGTGGTCTTTGGTATAACCATTCTTTACATATAAATTTAACTGCAGAAGATATAAATGGAATAAAAAATATTGAATGGAGATATGCTAATGAAACATCTTGGTATAATTATTCATCTTCATTTGAAATTACCGAAAATATTCCTCAAAATAGAATATTATATCGGGCTACAGACAATGCAGAAAATTTTGCGTTATCTAAAAGATTAAATATAAAAATTGATAAGAATGCACCAATTATTAATGAAATAAAATTAAATTCAAATAAAACAATTCCTTCAGAATCACTCCTTCTTTTTATTAAAACATCAGACTCGCTATCTGGAATAAAAGATATAACTGCTACAATTAATGATACAATATATAGTGATTTTGAATTAGTAAACGGTTATTATCGAACAGAAATATTCGCACCAAATACAACAGGGGTTTATGAAATAAATGTTTCAATACAAGATTTTGCAGGAAATATTAATGAATCAGATATTAAACTAGAAATAAGTTATGAAGAACCTGTTATAATCCCTTCATTAAATAAAGGAAATTATGTAAAAAACTCAACTATTATTTATTTTAAACTATTTAATGTTATAAATGGAACATATAATACTTCATTAATTACTAATAAAAATTTAACAAATGCTGAAGAAGTTTCTATTACAATTAAAAACGAATCTTTTTTTGAGATATACTTCAACGTAACTAATGATGGGACTAACTATAGTCTATTTTATTTTAATTATTCAATTGATTTAACAAATCCTAATCTAATAATTAATAATTTAGAATCATCAAATGTCTTAAATGGATCATTTGATATTGATTTTGAATGTTCAGATTTAAAAATGGGTGTTAAAAATATAAAAATATTAATGAACAATAATCAAATTGCAAACCTTTCAAATAATGCTGATAATTATGTTCTCGACACATTCTTGTTTAATGATTCAAGTCATAATTTAACTTTTGTATGTTATGACTTTGCAGATAATAAGAACATTACAGAATTAAACATATCAATTAATAATTCTGCACTTATAACTCAAGTTAATAATAATGGAGTTGTTTTGTTTGAAGACACACCTATTAATAATTATATTGAAATGATTACAGGAATCAATTCAACAAATTTAACGATGTTAATGCAAGTTTTGAAATCACCAAATATAACTTTACCAAATACTCTAAAAAAAGAATTATTATATTTAAATATACACGCGTCAAATAAGGCAGAATCAAAAGTTTATTTTAATCTTCCTATGAGCATTTTAGAAAATGTTGAAATATCTAATCTTAAGATGTGGGTTGATCATAATGAATCAGGTACTTTCGAAGGACCTTATCAAATTTATGAAGTCGAAAATGATGATGAAAAATATAAATTTTATTTTATAACGGATAGTTACTCAGAATTTGTTATAGCTGAGGAACATGATGTTTGTGGGGAAGGTCTAATTACATCCTCTTGTATTTGCGGAAATAATGTTTATGGCTCAGGTTATTGTTGTAGTAATGTATACAAATCCACAACATGTAATTCCGATACTGGAAGCCCATCTGGTGGAGGAAGTCCTTCGAGTGGAGGAAGCCCATCTGGTGGAGGAAGTCCTTCGAGTGGAGGAAGCCCGTCTGGAGGAGGGATTTCTATGCCCCCAATAAAAGATGTTATAATTAAAATGATTGAAAATGTGAGTTTTGAAGTATTAAAAGAAGGATATGAAAGCTGGATGTATGTAAATGAAGGAATATTTTTTGTTTTTGAAAAACAAAATCACACACTAATAATTAATGAAATCAGCGAGTTTAATGCTACAATAACCATAAAATCAACTTCTCAAATCAAAAATTTAAGTTTAAATGAAAAATGGAAAGTGGATTTGAATGATGATAAATCTTCAGATATCTTAGTGACTTTACTAAATATCAGTTTAGATGAAAAGAAAGCTCTAATAAAAATTAAGGATATTTCTGAAAATATAGTTCTTGATTCAGAACCAAATAAAAATAAATTAGTTAATGATTCCACTTTTGAAAAATCAGAAGAAGATAAGGATGTAAAGAAACAAGATAACAGTACTAATTTTATCATCTTTATTATTTTAATAATCTTAATAATTACCATAGTACTATTTTATATAAAAAAAATAAGTAATAAACGAAAGAGTAAATCAAATCATAAAAGAAAAAAAAAATTCTAAAAACTGCCCTTTTATTCTTGTTCTTGATGTGTCGCATTCGCTCTTTTGTTGGAACGGAACCCCCTAGTCCTTCGGACATTTTCACTCCCTTCGGTCGATATTTATATGGAACTCAAATTTTACTCTGCGGACGCAGGTTTCCCACACTTGCGTATGGGAAACGAACTTAACAGGGCTTAAAGGGTTCGAAACGACCGCTTCGCTATTTTGCCAAGCAAAATTCGTTTCTCTCCCAAATTTTTGCTTCGCAAAAACTTCCCTTAAGCCCGATGTTAGTTGCAATTTAGTTTAAGTTTTTTCTTTTAGTAAAAGAAACAAAAGGGGGATTTTAGTCCTCTAGATAATTAACTCAATTCATTCAATTAGGATATTCTTTCTTAAAAAGATTTATAAAGATGTTAATTAAATAATAATGTATAAGGGAGTTGATGTTTATGAGCAAAAAAAATGATAAACCATTCTACAAAAAAACATGGTTCATAATAGTTGCAGTAATTGTTGTTTTAGCGATAATTGGAGCATTATCTGGAGAAGAAAGTTCCACAAATAATGAACAAAATGGTTTATCAAATTCTGAAAAATCTATTCAAGAAGAAGCATTAACTTCTGAGAAAATCATTAATTCACAGGAAGAAATTCCAATCCCTGAAACAGATAATAGTGATTGTCAGGATATTTCCATTACTTATGATAAAGACTTGTGTTATGTTGATTATGCAATTAACAATTTAGAAGAAGGATATTGCTCATTCATTACAAAAATTGAAAATAAAGATACTTGTCTGTTAAATTTATCAGTCTCAAAACAAGATATAAATATTTGCAATATGATTAATGATAAAATTAACAAATTTGAGTGTTATTATGAAATTGCCATAATCAATAAAGATGAAAAGATTTGTCAACTAATTCAAGATATAGATGGCAGAATGCAAATAAATGATAAATGTATATATATATGTACATTTAATTTAAGCGATGCATAATATTAAAAATTATTTTTTGGCTTTCGGGTCGGTTGGTGGGTTGTAATCATCTGACCCGCTTGAATCTTCTAAAGCTTTAAAAAGCTTTAT
>CAYOEA010000019.1:0-13138 GCA_964402995.1 uncultured Methanosarcinales archaeon | reverse complement strand
GGAACTGGTAAACCATTGTGCTAAAGCACAAGGTATCCTTTAAATGTAATGAAAATAAACCAAAAAGCACCAGAATTTACAGCAGAAGCATTTCAAAACGAAGAAATAAAAAAAATTAGTCTTGAAGATTACAAAGGAAAATGGACTGTCCTATTTTTCTATCCAGCAGATTTCACATTTGTTTGCCCTACAGAACTTGGAGAACTTGCAGATAAGTATGAAGAATTCCAAAAACTAGGAGTCGAAATTCTAAGCGTTTCAACAGATACAGCATTCGCTCACAAAGCATGGCACGACAATTCTGAAACAATTAAAAGAATAACATTCCCAATGGTTGCAGATCCAACTGCGAAAATCTCAAAAGATTACGGAGTCTTAATTGAAGAAGAAGGACTTGCTCTTAGAGGAACTTTCATAGTTGATCCTGACGGAATATTAAAAGCATTTGAAGTTAATGATAACTCCATAGGTCGAAGCGCAGATGAACTTATTAGAAAAATTCAAGCAGCACAATTCGTTAGAGAAAACGGCGGAGAAGTTTGTCCAGCATCTTGGAGACCAGGTGGAAAAACTCTTAAGCCAGGTTTAGACTTAGTTGGTAAAATCTAGGATTCAAAATGGATTTAAGCACAGAACACATCAATAATTTATTTTTTAAGCAAATTAGAAGTCTGACTAAAAGGACTCTAAATTATTGCGCTTATCCAAAACAATAAAATTACGATGTACTCAGAAATAAAATTTCTGGATACACAAATTAAAAAATAAAATTACGAGGCAAAAAAAATGGTTAACTCATCAAAAATTTATAAAAGTAGAAGTACAGGTTTAATTGTAAGCCCAATAGGTAACGCAGAAGAAATGTTAAAACTAGGATCAGAAGATCTTCAAGAACTTCCTGAAATGTCACCTGAACTAGAAGGAAAAGAAAAACATGTTCCACTAGTTGAAATTGAAGGCAACAAAATTACTGTAACAGTTGGATCAGTTCATCACCCAATGGATGACGATCACTTCATTGAATTTGTTCAATTACTAAAAGGCGATAAAGTCATTGCAGAAAGAAGATTATATCCAAGCGAAAAACCAGTTGCTGTTTTCTACGTAGAAGATGCAGAAGGAATTAGAGCTAGAGAATTTTGCAATAAACACGGACTTTGGTCTAGTAACTAATTTTTAATTAGTTATCATGCCAAAAGCTCAACTTTTGAACATAGCAATTAATTCATAATTAATTTATTTTACTTTTTTTCTTTATTTATTTCTTTATAAGAAAAAATTGGCCCATCTCGACATACATATTTTGATCCTATAGCACATTCTTTACATTCACCATCGGTGCATTGCATTTTGCATTCATAATTTAACCAAATATTTTCTTCTAAGAATTTATCTTTTATCTGTTCAACCACTGAATCAACCCATTTACTTGAACCACTAAGTACAAGAACTCTTTGATTAATATCCCAATCAATATTCAAATCTAATTCTTTATCAAGTTCAAAAAAAGATAAATGATAATTTGTTTCCCACTTTTTTATATCATCCGCAAATAAACTATTCTTCAAACATCCTGAAAGAATTATTTTTACTTCTTTAAATTTCAATCTTGCAAAATCAACATACTCTATTATTGATTTTATTGAAGAAACTCCATATCCTTCTGCAATTAAAACTAAATTTTTATCAAAGAAATCAGTTATTGGATATCCATTTCCATGCGGACCTGTTAAATCAATTATATCTCCAGGCTTACACTGCGATAGCGTTTTTCTAAAATCACAATTCTTCGGAAATATTAATTCTAAATATTTTGAATTTGAACTTACACTTATTGGTGTTGATCCTTTTCCTTTTATTGATACTTCAAAGAATTGACCTGGAATAAATTTCTTACTTGCATTAACTTTAATTAAAGCTAAGTTTTCAGAATTAATTATTTCTTTTACAGTATTTTGTTTATTCAAAAAAGTAATCATATTAGTCCCATATATATTCTTTCAATTTTTTCTCGTCTTACAAAAGCCCTTAAAACTTGCATTATTTCAGGCGATAATTTTTTTGATTCAAATGCTTTTTCAAGTTTGAAACCATCCAACCTTGAGAATTCTTCCCATAGTCCTTGATTCTTTACTTTATTCTCAAATAATCTATAACTTGAATCAGTTGTCCTTGGAAATTTTTCGCATATTCTAGCCCATACTTTCGCTCTTATATCAGTTCCAAATACTGCATCAACATCATTATCGTCTGCATATCTGATAATTAATTCTTTTAATGTATCTAATTTTTTTTTAATATCAGTTTCTTCTTTCTTTAATCGTGCATATTCATTAACATATTTTACTCCATCATCTCGACTTCTTATTTCTTTATCCATTCGAAGATGTTTCCATTGAGGACAAATTGATTTATATTCACACCAATCACAAAGAGTAGATGTTGTTGAAGGAAAATCATTACATGTTTCAATTTCGCCTATGATTTTTATTAATTCAACTTTTAAATTTTCAAGTTGTTCATTTGTTCGTTCACTTGTTAATTCTTTATTAAAACTTAAATAATGCCAAATAAGTTTCACTTCTTTTGCATCTTTATATAATTCTTTTATTGCAATTGCATATATTGCTAATTGTCTATTTTGATCTAAATATTCTTGAATAGGTAAACTACTTGCAGTCTTGTAATCATGAACTTCATATATTCCACCTTTTGAATCAACTCTGTCAATATATCCTTGTAATTGATAAATTCCATCTGCATCTAATTTGATTTTAATATGCATTTCAGTCCCAATAGTTACAGCCTGGTTAAATGGTTGATATTTATCATAATAATCAGACACAAATTTCTTCCCCATTTCAAGATAATTTTCTTGAGTATAATCATTCTTTACAATTAATATGTCATCAGACCATTTCGAGTTCCACTCAGATTCTAAGAATAATAAAAGTTCTTCTTTAGTGTTTTTCTTGGTAAATTTTAAATCTTTATAGAGCTTTTCCAATGTTTCATGAACACGTTTACCTAAGAAAGTTTCAACAGTATCAGGAATATCAGATTTAATTCGATCAATATATTTGTATTTATACTTTAACTTACATTGTTCAAAACTAGAAATCTTAGAGTAAGAATATAAATTCATAATAAATATAATGTTAATGCCTTTTTATGTTTAATGCATATTTGACTTGTGACTAGTGTAGAATTGATTTTATTTTATTTATTGCAGATTTAAAAATCTCAACTTCTTCTTCAGTATTGTACAAATAAACTGAAGCGCGCGCTGTTCCTGGTGAATCACGCAAATTAAAATATGAATGTGCACAATGAGCGCCACTTCTAATCATAACTTTTGAAGTACTATCAAGTAAAAGTGCGATTTGATGAGGATCAATTCCTTTCTTATAAAAACTGGTTATGCCTCCTCTTTGTTCTGCATTTCTTGGCCCTAAAATATTATAATCATCTAATCCTTCAGTTAATTGTTTTGTTAATTTAATTTCATGTTTTTCGATATTTCGTTTTCCTATTTTCTCAAGATATTTTGTTGCTTGACTAAATCCAAGTATTCCTGCATAGTCTTGAAGTCCTGCTTCAAATCTATTAGGTAATTCTTCCCAAACTCTTGAATTAAAAGTAGTATCTTTCACTGTTTCTCCACCAACTAAGAAAGGATTCATATTTTCTAATAATTCTCGTTTACCATAAAAAGCACCCATTCCTGATGGCCCAAGCATTTTATGCGCTGAAAAAGCTAGGAAATCTACATCTAAATTTCTAACATTAACTTCTTTATGTGGTACTGACTGCGCTGCATCAAGCATAACTAATGCTCCTTCTTTATGCGCTCTTTTAATTAAGTCTTTTACCGGGTTTGTTACTCCATCAATATTAGATGTGTGAACTATGCAAAGCATTTTTGCGCCTTTAATTTTTGTTTCAAAATCATCCAAGTCTAAAGTATTATCAGGATTTGAATTTACTACTTCCAATTTTATTAAACCCTTTTCAGCCATTATTTGCCAAGGTAAAAGATTCGAATTATGTTCCTTATCAGATATTACAATTTTATCTCCTTTTTGAAATTTAAATGATTTTGATAAAAGATTAATAGCTTCAGTTGTATTTCTTGTAAATATTAGTTCTTGATCTCTTTTTGCACCAATATGTTTTCTTATTTGTTTTCGTGCAAAATCTACTTCTTGAGTTATCTTATTTCCCAAACTATGCATGCTTCTTCCTGCGCAAGCTGGAAATTCTTCGTAATATTGATTCATTGCTGCAATAACTTGTTTTGGTCTAAGAGTCATGCAAGAATTATCAAAATAAACTATTTTCTTTTGCAATATAGAAAAATCTTCCCTTACTTTATCAACATTTAAACTCATAAAAAGTAGTTTATAATTTAAGCTTTATATAATTTATCTTAGAAATTGAACAAATAAAAAAGAAATGCTCAAAAATAATTAAATCTTTTTGGCAAATTCACAAATAATAATAAATTAAAAAAAAAGAAAATACTCAAAAACAATTAGTTTTTGGCACATCAGAAATTAAATTTCTGAATGAAAATAAAAAAAATAATTTAGTTTTTCTATCCGCAAGCGCCTGATGGAACTTCAGTAGGTGCGATATCTAAAACAATATCATCACATGCAGCTGGTGCATCATCAAATGCTGCACAGATTCCAGCCATATAACCACTAGCTGTTCTTGCACCATTGAATTTAACTCCATCAATAAATACTGAAGGACTTCCTCTAACACCCATAGTGTCTCCTAAAGTTTTATCTGCTAACATCAAATCTTTTCCTTCGTCTGCTTCACAAGTTTTAATTGCTTCCACATCAAAGCCTAAGTCTGCTGCTACAGGTTCCCAACAAGTATTTGCGTTTTGTGCAGTACACTTTGAATTCATTTCAAGTGCGAATGTAAACCAATCGTCCATTCCATTATATTTAGCAACACATGCTTCTCTAATGTCCTGATTTAATTCGCCCATTCCATGCATTGAACAGATAACATTCTCTTCATCCATACAATAAGTTGGATATCCTGATTGATAATTACTGTAAATAACATACTTTGGATTGAATTCAGCATAATCTTTTAATAATTGATAAGCTGGTTCTAAACCTTCTTCTGCTTGGTTTCCATAAGGACAATAGCTCATGACAAAGAAGTCAATTTGAGGTCTGTTATCACCTAAAGTTACTCCAACTGATTCAAAGAATTCTTGTCTTACTGCTTCATCTGCAAAATAACTTGCGCCTGTTGCTGAAGCTTTTAATTTAAGACCAGTAGCCACAACATCAAATGAACCTGCAAGTTCAGGTGTTGTAACCCATGCATCGGTTGATTTAACATCTTCTTCAAATAAAAAAGCTGGAAGGTATGTTATATCATATTCTTCTATTAACTGTTTTCCTTCTGCGCTATTTGCATCAACTGACACAAATTCTGCTGAAGGGAATAATTGCTTTGTTACTTGATTAATAGGTGTAGGATCACAACCAGTTGTTTTACACTCATCAAGTGTTAAAACTTTAACTTTGAAAGCTGCATCAGTTGTTGCTGGCGCATCTGTTCCTTCGCCTGCATCTGTGCCAGTTGTATCATCTGTACCAGTTGTATCATCTGCATCATCTGCATCAGAATCAGCCACATTTCCGAAAGCTAGAAATAAAATAACTGCTAATACTACAATTGCTGCAATTACAGTCCATAATTGAGTTTTTGTTATTGAGATCACATCACTCTTTTTCGGTTTTGTAGCATGATGATGTGTTTCATGCGACTCTTTTTTACTTGAATGTTTTTTTGTATGTTTTACCATTAGATCATACACCCCCGTAGATCAATAAATCTTATTTAATAAAATCTAATTAAATATTATTTAAATATTACTCTTTTGTTGTGCTATAATTTCTTCAAATTCGTCGAAATACGTTATTCCAACTCTTGGTTCACCATTAATAAAAAAAGTAGGAGTACCATAAACATGTGAATTAATACCTATTTGTTGATCATTATCAACTATTGCTTTAATTGAATCATTAACTATACATTCATCAAATTCCACAAAATTAACACCAATATCAACTGCTATTTTTCTTAGCCAATTAATTGATAATTCTTCCGGACTTTCTAATAATGCAAAATAAAAATCCCAATAATTTTCAGGATTTAATTGCCAAACACACTCACCAGCCATACTAGTTTCATAAGATAATTGATGTTTTGGAATTGGAAAATTCATAGTTGTAAATTTAATATCATTACCATATTGTTGAAATAACTTTTTTATTTCAGGTGCTGCAAGTTTAGTATTTGGACATGTAAAACAACCAAACACTACAATATTAATAGATGCATTATTAGGACCAAACGAAGGTCTATTATCCAAATCACCAGACAAAGATAATTTATTATTTACTGGAAGCTCTGTTAAAGTACAAACATTATCTGGACCATTAGGTGAATCATAAGTTGCAAACGGATCAAAAATACAAAACTCAGAACTATCCTCACCATTACAATTCCCATATACAGCATAATTATACCCAGCTTTTGCAGAGAAAAATAAACTTACTAATAATAAGATTAAGAAAATCCATGATACAACTTCAAAATACTTGTAAAGAAGTTTACCAACTGTCGGTAATCTCTTCATTAACTTACCCGTAATTTGAGCTTTAAGTCTTTTATCAAGACCAGATTCACACTTTCTTAAAGTCAATCTTCTAAACACACAATCAAAAGCTTCTTTCGCAATAATCCTATGACTAGCGCTAAAAATTCCTAAAAGACCAAAGACAATAAGTGCTATAATGCAAATCATTCACATAGCTCGCGCGGATATTTTTATAAAGTTTTTCATATCTTTGAATAGAATTGAAGTTAAATCTTCGAAAATAGCAATAAATACGCATTAACTTAGAATGAATATGCGCCGACTGGGATTCGAACCCAGATCACCGGCTTGGAAGGCCGGGATACTAACCATTATACTATCGGCGCGATAATGTTTGTTTAAATTATTGAATTTACGTTATTTTATAAACATTTCGAAGATTTAATACAATACAAAAGAATTAAATGAAAAAACTAATCTAAAATAATACGAATGTGTGCTTTAAAACATAAAACTGTGACACAAATGAAATGATTAAGTCTATATCACCATTTAAAGAAAGAATTTGAGCTCCTTTTTTTCTTTGCGGGTTTCTTTTTTGGTTTAACAAGAGTTTTCTTATATTTCCCTGTTGCAATCTTTTTCACATTATAAGATCTTAATTTACCAGAACTATCTTTAAGCTTTTTAACAACAGTTTCTCCAACTTTTTGTTTTTTTACTTTTGGAATGATTTTTTTCTTTCTAACTCGTGTAACTCGTGTTTTATTACCAAACAAATCTCTATGGATATGAGTTTTTACTTTATTATGGAGTATTGTGTGACAATTTGGACAAACTAACATTATATTAGAAGAAGTATTATCATAATTTTTCATATTTTTATGATGATATTGTAAAGTTACACCTCTTGGCTTAGATTTGCATTTTTCACAAACTAATCTTCCATGTTTCTTTTTTACTCTTACATCAACTAATTTCTTTATTGATGCTTTAATTGGTTCTCTTACCATTTATCTTTAATTTTGAATTGTTAACTATTTAATTTTTTCGAATAAAAAACATTCACTGATCATAGAGACAAAGATTTATTCAAGAATGTAATCTAATATTGACCAAATTTATTGTGCTTATTAATATTTAGAAATAATCTTTTTAATAATGTTACTCATTTAATTTAAATTTTAATTCATCTTTATAAATTTCAAATAAAATGTTAGGTATATTTTTATAATCAATATTTTCATTTGTGATTTTGCAAATAGTAGGGATCTTCTCAATAAGTTTATTATCACTTTTCATAGATTCCTCAGATATAATTATTGGTTTTTTACCTTCTTCTTTTAGCTTATTAGAATATGCGATAAGATATAAATCTGCATGACGATCAAGATAACCATCTAATGCAGATCGTATTCTATCGTCATCATATTTGTAATATTTTTTATTTTCTTCTATGAAATATTTCATGGTTAATTCATCAACTTCAACAACCAAATAATCTGTATCTATAATTTTATGTTTTATTTCTCTTTGGAACTCTTTAATCTCTGTTGTTTTAGGCATTCTAAGCATTTCGGCATAAACTTTATCTATAATTATAATTTCATCACATAAAATTTTATCTTTAAGAAATGTTAATAATTTTGAGAATACTTTTTTTTGATGATCCTTATCGAAGGAGTAGTATTTAAAAAAATCACTTATACTGCAATTATCTATAATTAATATCATCTTTAATATATCTCTTTTTGTATGCTTTCAGGTCTAATTCTCAAATATTTGCATAAAGTATTCTCACTTATGTTTCCTTGAAAATAATTAAATTTAACTACTTCTTTAAATAGATTTGATTGTATTGGCTTAATTGCAAATCCTCCTAGGTTGCCTAAAGCCTTTTGTTTTTCACGTTCCTCTTTGTTTCTTGCTTTTTCTTCAATTCTTTTTTTATTTGCCATCTCTGTAATATCCAACATAATTTTGTAATATGTTTGGCCATCTATTTTATTTAGAATTTTAAGTCTTGTATATAAGGAAGAAACACTAATAAGACTTGATTTTGCTAATTCAGTAAGCTCATATTTATAATAATTATTCTTTGGCGTAGCAAGTTCTAATTTATTTATAAATTCATCTTGTTCCTCTATTAAGAAATAATAAACAAAATCATTACACCAACGTTCATGTAAGTTTGAAGTTAAATTTGTTTTCTCGTTTATTTCATCAATTTCTTCTATATTTAATAAATAATGAGCGAATTCATGTAATAGTGTGAATATTTCTCTTTTTGGATAATATTGTTTTTTTACAACTATCACATTTGGACTCATAAAAAATCCATCAAAATTAACAACTTCTTTTTGGTTATGGTTTTCAATAAACTCAAAAACAAAAATATTATAATCTTCTATAACGGTCATTAAATTTCTAAGATATTCTCGTTCTTTAGTTGGTTTTTTTAACCGTTTATTTTTTATTAAACGTGTTTCAATAATTTTGAATTCTTTTCTAAATTCATTTGCTATCTGTCTTGGATTTTCAGATAAAATGTGAGTTTTTAAATTTCGCTTAGGGTCAAAATCTATTGAAGCACAAAGATTTTGTATTTCAAACTTTTTCTTCTCAAAATTATTAGTGACTTTCTTTGATTGTAGATTTAATTCTGAATTAAATTTATTTTTCCTAAAAAAAATACTGCTAGATTCTGATTTTGATAGGGGTCTTGCAGTGATATACCACAATAAACCTTTATTAAAAACCTTATCAATAGCTTTTACAGTATAAAGAGGTATTTTCATGGTTTCCTTTAAAGCAATATTTAAAGTTTCTTCAGTGAATAAAGGTCTTTTTCTCGGAAGATTATTTTGATTGATATTAATTAATTTTAAGAATTGTTGATTAGAAAGACCATATAATTCCAATAAATATTCTAAACGTTTATTGTTTAAAGGAACAAGTGGATTTTTATTTATGTTATCCATTTTAAACTACTCCAATTTGATTCAAGTATACAAACAAGATTATTAATATTATTATAACTAATAAAAAACGAGGGTCAATTTGCCCTTTTTTATCTTTTCTCTTAGAATTACTAACTGCGTCTAAAACTGCTAATTTTTTTTCAATCTCGATAAATCGTTTTTCCTGTCTAATTTGCTTACGTGTTTCTTGCATCTCTTTAGAATTTTCTTTTAAAAGAAGAGATATTTCTTTATATTTTGAAACAAACCATGTTACAACAAAACTTAAAACAACCACTCCTACAAGTATTCCAAATACAATTAATGTTGAAGAACTGGTGTTATTATCAGAGGTTTTTGTTTGGAAATAAGTTGCTATCATAACTGCAAGTATGGATATTATTTGAATCAGTATACTCCAGTTATTTGCTTTTGAATTCATTAAACTGTTTATATCGAAGAGATATATATAACTTGTCCTAAAAAAATATTGTTCATATTTATAGTATATTTAATGAAAATTTATTTTATCATCGAAAAAGATACGCCCTGGCAAACTACTATTTTTTAGATTTTGTTAAAGAATATGTAATTCCAATTGCAAGTGCAATCAGTATTAACAAACCAATATTAATATATAATAACCCCGTATTCATAAAATGAGCTGTGTAAGGATCAGATATTCTCAACCCGCTTATACCAAGTGAGATTCTTGTTGTTCCAAGATAGAAAATAATTATACCTACAATGAATCCAAGAATATAATGCCAAGTTTGAAGAATTTTCTTTATGAACGACATATTAATACTAAGTTTATTAGAATTTAAAAGTATTTCTAATTAGTTAATAAGAATACGTCCAAAACGATATTCAAATCTTTTTTCTCCACGCATTAACTTACACCTCTTATCCCCAGTCAGCACATATTCTATTCCAAGAAATCAATATCTTAATAGAAAATAAATAATTAACTTAATTCTTCTAAGACTTCGCCAAGTTTGTCGAAGTTTTCACCAAATTCATCCCAGTCGTTTCCAAAAGAATCAAGAATCACATTATAATAATCTTGGGCTTCTTTAATTAAATCATCATTTGATTTATCAACTAGTTCTTCTTCTTCAACGATTTTTTTACTTGCTTCACCAAATAAGACTTGCAAGGCATCTTCTAGACTTTCTTCCATGACAACACGTTCGCCATCTGAAACTAAAATACGCTTTAATTGAGGTAATTGGCCTTGTTCTGCTTGAATGTATAGAGGTTCAATATATAGTAGACTATCTTTTATTGGAATAATAAGAAGATTACCTCTAGTTACACTTGAGCCTTGTTGAGACCATAAAGTTAATTGTTGAGAAATATCAGAGTCTTGGTCAAATTTTGCTTCTGTTTGCAAAGGACCATAAACTAATTTATCTTTAGGAAATTTATATAGTAATAATTTACCATAATTATCTCCATCTGAACGAGCAGCCATCCATGCAATCATATTATCTTTACGGATAGGTGTAAATGAGCTCATTAAAACAAATTCTTCTTTTACTTCGCCTGGTAATTTCATAATGATATAATAAGGTTGAACAGGAACTTTTTGACCAGTTCCATAAATTTCGTAAGGAATTTGCCAAGCATCTTCTTTATTATAAAATACAGTAGGATCTTGCATATGATAAATACTATAAATGCTAGATTGGACTTTGAAAAGGTCAACAGGATATCTTACGTGTTTCTTTAAATCAGCAGACATAAGGTCGTATGATTTGAATTGTTGAGGAAAAATTGAAGCATAAGTTTGAATTATAGGATCATTAGGATCAACAACATAATAATCAATAGTGCCTTCATAAGCATCAACAACAATCTTTACGGAATTTCTAATATAATTAAAATTTCCAAATTTCTCAGAGTAAGGAAAATTATCAGTAGTAGTATAAGCATCTTGAATCCAAAATAATTTACCTTCACTAATAACTAAATAAGGATCTTCATCTAAACTTAAGAAAGGAGTAATGGTTGAAATTCTATCTTGAATATTACGTTTATACATGATACGACTATCTTTTGTAATATCTGACGATAATAAAATTTTAATATCAAGGAACTTAATAGCCATTAAAAGTTTCTTAGCAAATGAATCAAGTAAAACCCCACCTTGACCATCATATTGGATGTAAGCATTTGTACTACCCTCAGGATAATCAAACTCTTTAGTTAAAGTATTTACGAGAACAAATAAATTATCTTTTTCACCATAATAAATTTGAGGTGTATCAATTCTTAGATTTGCTTCATCAAGATTAGAAACAGGTGGAATATCTTGAACAAAATAATTAGGAAGCCCTTCTTTAGTAACTGAATTAACAGGACTAACAACAACTCCATATCCATGAGTATAAACCATGTGTAGATTTACCCAAGTTTTTGCGTTTTCAGTAATTCTAGCTTGATTCATTTCACGAGGCGCAAGCATGACTTGAGTATATTCATTAACAATATCATAACGATCTATGTCAATATCTGAAAGATCATAGTATAAACGAATTTCTTGAGTTTGTTTGTAAGTTTGAATTAAAGGACGCCAATCAAGAATACGAACATTATCAATAGTTTTAGAAGCTTCTTCTAAAGAATCAGCAGTGATAGATAATTGCACATTAAAATCTTTTTCTTCAACAGATTCAAGACCATAAGCAATTTTAGTGAATTGGATATTATTTTCAATATAAGGTTTTTCAAGATTAATCTCATTAGGTGAAACTTTTAACGATTGAATAGCTGATGGAATAAGAGTTGGACCAATAAAAAAGACTATTAAGTAAATTATAATTGCATAAATAAGAATATGTTTTCTTTGAAGTTGTTTATTTTTTGAAATAATAAAAATCCAAACGTAGAATAAAACCGCAACGACAACTGCAAGAATCATTAAAAATTTCATAATAGGAAGAAACGCAATAACATCAGTATAACCAGCACCAACAACTATACCTTTTTGAGAATACATAATTGAGAATTTAGCAAGATAATGTCTAAACGCTAATAATACAAAAACAAAAGAGCCAAGAACAGCTAAGTGAGTTAAAACAGGTTTTTTTAATTTAGGAATATTAGATTTTGAATTAAGATTTAAAGCGTTAGCATCTTGAGTTTGATTAAATAAAGCAAATAAATGATCTTGGAAATAATCTAAAATTACAAAAACTAAAGTAAGTAAAATAGTTGCGAGTAAAAAGTTCCATACAACTAAGATGAAAGGTAAAGAAAAAACATAGAAAGAAATATCTTTGAAAAAAATGGGATCTGCAAGATTAAAAGAAGATTGCTTAAAGTATTGAAGAACAGTAAACCAACTATTTGAAACATTCATAGCAACAAAATACGCAACAAACATAGATAGTAATAATTTGATCTTAAAAGAAATTTTAGACTTGTTAAATTTTGATGCGATCCAAAAATTAATGGATGAAAACAATAAAAACGCCACAAAAGCTAAAGCAAATAAAATAATCTTAGTTTGTAAAGAAACAAGGAAAATATTTTC
>CAYOEA010000018.1:0-15742 GCA_964402995.1 uncultured Methanosarcinales archaeon | reverse complement strand
TCAATTTCATCTTCGTATAAAGAAGAAATTTTATTTTTATCATCATCAAAAAGAACATCTTTTTTATTACAAAAATTCCCTCTAGAAGATAATAAATATTCACCTTCATTAAATTCATCCCACCAATAAGGACTATCAAATTTCTCAAAATCATCATTTAATTCAAAATAAAATCTTAACACATCTTCTTTTATTTTTTTATTTAATTTCAATTCTTTAATATTATCAATTGCTTGTAAGTAATTTTTCCCGCTAGGACTTTCTTCTGTGATATTTAAAATATCAGTAAATAATTTAGAACATACTTTTTCATTATATAAATTAGATATTCCTGAAATATAATCTTTAATAAATTTATTATGGCAAAGAAATGCATCTTTAGAATTGGTCCAGAAATTAGGACAATTTTTAGATGGGAGAAATATTAAATCTTCAATTTCAAATAATTCTTTTATTTCTTCTTTCTTTTTTTCAGTTGTTTTTTTTAAAGAAGCCAAAATATTAAGATAAATTTCTTCCACATCACTATATCCAAAAGATTTCTTATTCTTTTTTAAAGTTCTTAAATTTGAAATATATACTTCAACCTCAAGTTTGTCTCTTATACTTAATTTATCTATTAAATCTTTATTATCTAATTTATAACCAATATTAATTCTTGGAAGAGTTTTATCATAATTTTTAATAATTTCTATATCAAGAAATAGTTCGTTTGAAGGGAAAAAATCATCACTAGTGTTGGGAATCCAATGAGATTCTTTAAGAATATTTAGAAATTCAGTAGGAGTTTCTATTGGTGTTATTTCTATTATTTCACCTGAATCTTTCTTTTCATCATATTTTGTAATAAATAAATGATCTTTATAATATGACCAATCATCATCAATAGTTTTAAATATTTTTTTTGCAACTTTAATTCTTTTTGTTTTTTCAAAATCAGATATTTTTTCAAAAACATTTACTAAGATGGGACAAGTTTTACTTTCATCCCAACCACCAATCCCATTTCTTACACTTCCTAGTTCTTCGATTGGAAACTTAGATGATATGCCAATTTTTTTAAAAAAATCAAACCATTCAGTCTTGTTTGACTTAATTTCTAAATATTCTTTTGATAATACATTTACTGAATCAATTTCTGATAATTGATCAAACAAATCATCACCTGAATAAATTTTTGAGAAAAAAATATTTTTTGGTTTAACCCACCTGTCAGATTTTGTTCTTAATTTAATTTTATCTCTGACATTATTCTTTATTTCTTCATTTAATTCATCGAATTTAGATGCTATATAATGTGTTAAACCCATTAATTCTTGGTTTGAATACGAATCAGATTCAAATTTAAGAAGTATAAAATCATTTATAAGATTAGAATAATCTATTTCTTTAATATATCTATTTAAAGTAAATCTAAAAAATTGAGATAAATGTTTATAATCTGTTTGTAATAAAGAATATATTTCAGTATTTAAAAATTTTATATCATCAGAAAAAAACTTTTTTAATTCATCATCTATATTTAACTCTTTAGAAGGATAATAAATTGATTTAGCAGGAGTATTTTTTTCTATATCCTCAAGTGAAAAAAAAGAATTATCTCCTAATTTTATTACTTTTAAATCTTTTATCTTTGTAAGAATATTCGAACTTGTTGTACCATATTTATTTGATATGAATGTGAACAAATCCATGAACCATTTAGTTTTTTTTTGTTTTATCCAATCAGAATTATTTAGTGTTTTTAATAAGTCTATAAATTTATCTGTATTGTAATCTTCTAAATAGATTCCTTTCAAAAATTCAACACAACCAAATTCTAGTTTTTGACTTAAAACTTTTCTTGATGTAAGTTCTAAAAATTCTTTATTAGTTAAAAGATTTAATATTTCAAATTCCGAATTATCTAAATAATAAACGTTTTGTAATGTAGTCCAAACACCATCTTCAGTTATAGCAACTTTTTCTTCTAGAAAATAATTATGAATTTCTTCAAATAAATTTTGAGTTATTCTATTTGAAGTTTCATATCTTTTTGGAAGAATTTTGTAAAATTGATATTTTAAAATATCGTTTTTTTTAAATTCTTCAACACATTCATTTATCAACTTACCAGCACATTTAAAGAGCCATTCATTCCAATAAGAATCTTCATTAATTTTTTCTCTATCAGGAGTTATAATAAAATCTGAGTTAATTAAAAATTTAAGACCAGTGTCATATTTTGTAGGTAAAAATGCAAATAATTTTCCTTGTGTTTCTTGTAAATTATTATTTCCATCAATATTAAATGCTACATGGACTGCTCTTATTTTTGCTTTTTCTCTTTTTTCTCGTTCATCTTTTTCTAATGAGTTAAAAGCAACATCGTCAATAGGAAATCTTTTATTTTTTACAATCCATCTTCCAACTAATTTTTGTTTATTATATAATTCATAGAAATCATTTTTTAGTTTTTTATGAAAAATTATTTCTTCATTCCTAATTTTATTTACTATTACAATTTTTTCTAAATGTTTTAAGAACAATATTATTTCAGGTTTTAAATTGGAAATTTGATTTTCAATATCATTTAATTTATTAGGGGTTAATTCTTTTCTAAAAGGAAGTATTACAGTTGTATTTCTTGGATGAGGATTAGAATTATTTATAATTGTAGGTATATAGAAGGTATTATTATCAAATCTAAATTTAAATTCACCAGAATAAATTTCAGGATTATTAGATATCTTAAATACTGATTTAAAACCTGCACCAAAAAAACCTATATATTCAGGTTTATCTTTTTTTGTTCCTTCTCCAAAACTACATAAGGCTTTTACATCATTATTATCAAATTCTTTACCATTATTAATTATAGTTATTTTATTTTCTTCAATAATAAGTTTAAATTCTTTTGATTGACTGTCCTCTGCATTTTGTATAAGCTCTATGACAAAATGGTCTATTTTTGAAAAATTATTGATAAACGCTTTAGTTGAATTAAAACCCGGTATACCTAAATCAGTAGGTGTTGTAACATCACCTTCTTGCTTGAATAAAGGACTAAATCGTTCTCTTATTTTTTGGATGGTTTCTTCTGCTTTAATTGACATTCAAGAACCCTCCTGCGATTACTTCATGGCTAACTATTATTTTCTTTTTTGACTCGAACTCAATTTTTCTTGTTTCAAAGTTCCTTGTAACATTTGCTCTTTGAGCTTCTTTCATTTTAACTATTTTTTCTGTTCGTTCATTCAAATCAGACTTCATTCTATTGATTAGACTGTCTATATTTCTAATTTTAATATTATGTGATTGTTTCAAACTAGCAATCATATCGCTAACTAATGATTCATTAACTGTTTCTAATTCTTGTTTCTTTTCCTTCTTTTGTCCAATAACATATTGTAATGATACTGATTCACAGTTCTTTATAAGTTCATTATCTTTTATTTGGTCATTCATATTATCTTCTGAATTCTTAAGTATGTGAAATAACTTTTTAGATAATTCATCATTAACTTTTGAAGTTTTGTAATCAATTACAACAGGAACAAAAGTTAAAGAACGTGTATAACCTTTTATTTCTAATAAATAAATAAAAAACATAAAATCTCCTTTTATATCTAAATTAGAATCTTGGTAAGAAACCTTTGTAATTCTATTAAATTCTTTTTTTTCATAGAATGAAACAATTCCTTTAATGAGATTATGTCTCAAAGTTATGAATTCAATATCAGGATAGTTATTGGCAGTTTTATAATCAAAAGTGATTTTGAATGAATCTTGATTTATTAAATCTAAGAATTTCTCAGTGAATTCTGTACTAACATCTTTTCTTGTAAAAATATTATTTCTTACAAATTCTCTGAACTCATCATCAGGTTTTATTGTAATTGTTAAATCAGTTCCTTTTGAAATCTTTGTTTTCACATAGTTTTCTTCTAAAAACATTACTACTAAACTTTTTATTTCGTTTGGTGTTATAAATCGTTCTTGTTTTTGAATATTTGATATTTCTTCTGTGAAATAATTATCTTGACCAATGAATTTCTTCCTATCATTATCAAAGACTTCTAAATCTTTTTTCTTTTTCTCAATTACAAGTGCTATTTGATCTGCTTTTTGTTGTTGTTGTTCAGAAGTAAGATTAGTATTAACTAATTCGCTTGTTAATTGTTTTATAGCTTCGCCTAATATTGGTTCTAATTCTCCTACATATTGCTCAAAAACTCCTATTCTATTACACAGTCTTAAGAAAATATTTGATTCAATAGTATTTTCTACCGAGAAATTATATATGTGAATTTTTGGACTTAATTGACCATATCTATCAAGTCTTCCTATTCGTTGTTCAATACGCATAGGATTCCAAGGCAAATCATAATTTATCATACAATTACAGAACTGCATGTCTAAACCTTCACCACCTACTTCGGATGATAGTAATATTTGATAGCCATCAGGATCTGCGAATTCATCAAAAATAGTCTCTCTTTCAATAAAAGGAACATCGCCATCGATCTTAGCCACTTTAAAACCTTTTTTTTGAAGCTCTTTTTGTAAAAATCTCAAAGTTCGTTTAAAGAAGGAAAAAATTATTATTTTCTTTATCTTTTTTTTATTTAAAATTTCATCAATAGTTTTCACAAACATGATAGATTTTGAATCTGGTGAAACTAATTTTGTCTCAGCAAAATTAATTAGTTCTCTGATATTTCCTACATCTCCTTTTGTTAATGAAAGTTTTCCATCCTCTTCATCGTCTTCATCTAAGTCTTCTTTAGATAAGTCAATTTCGCCTGCAGTACAAATACTCTTTAAATAATCAACCGATGCAGGAATGCAACTTGCAACTTGTCTTAAAGGCATTTGTAGAATAAAACCAGGTGGAACACCAGGGTTTAATTTCAGAAATAAATCTCCTACTAATTTGTAATAAGTAAATTCATCTTCAGTTAATGTTACTTGAATTGTGATTGGTTCTCTAATAGGTGATTCTATGCTGATTTCTTTTTTCTTTGTACGGGTATAAATATTTGCAAGAACATTCAGCTCACTTAATATTTTTTGTAAAACTATTATATCGCTATGATCTAACTCATTCTTTAATAGTATTTTCTTGGCAGCAATGTAATTAGGATTTGATAAGAATCTACTTTCTTGAGATGTATCCTCAACTTTTGTTAACTGAGTTAATATTTCTTTAGCGCTTTCTTTTTTTGAAAGTTTGGTAACTGCTAAATTAATGAATTCATTTGGTTTGATTTGATCTTCAAATGTGTCAAAATTGTTAAATTCTTCAGGCATTAAAATTTTAAATAAATTAAACAAATCACGATTACCAAGCTGTAAAGGCGTTGCAGACATCATAATCATACTTTCAGCAGTATTAGATAGAATCTTCCCTAAATTATGTGTTCTAGTCCCTTCATTGCGCATGTGATGTGCTTCATCTATCAGGATTAAATCCCATGGAATTTGTAATTTCTCAAATTGGTCTAAGATGCCTTCTGCTCTTAACATTTGCATTGATGCTATGGCTTTTAATTGAACTCCATTAGGATTTCTTTCAAATTTCTTAAAAAAAAGTTTTATTGATTTTGAGTCTAATATTCCAAAATCTTCAGAAAATCTTTTTCTTAATTCTTTTTGCCATTTATAACGTAAAGAAGAAGGACAAATAAATAATACATTTTTCATATTGAATCTTGATAATAATTCAGTATAAATTATTCCTGCTTCAATAGTTTTACCAACCCCTACTTCGTCTGCAATGAAAAGTCTTTGATAAGGTGATTTAAGAAATTTGATAACTGGTTTAAATTGGTGAATTAGAAATTCTGTTCTTGATGATAAGAATGCATATAAGTTATTTGATAATGGTCTTTCTATCTTAATAAATGTTAGGTAGTTGTTGAAATCTACTAGGTTGGAATAATTATTCTCATCAAATTGAGAAACTAAATCCTTTGATTTTGATTTTGCAAGTTCTAAACTATCCTCTGAGTATGTTTTTTGACAATTTTCTATGTACAGAGCATAATGGACTTCTCCTGAGATAAACTTAGGATCTTCACATATAACCCCTACTTTATCAGTATTGATTAATTTTACAACTTGTCCTTTTGAAAATTTCGCTTCCATATTATATCACTTGTATACTTTAATTCCAAATTCATCTTCAATACTGCCAATGAACTCAACAAAGTCTTTATCCTCTGTCAATATGCCAACTTCTTTCTCTGAAGTTTTATCCAATTTAATTACTTCCGCTAATAAAGTCATATCTCCTTCTTCAGGCATTAAACTATCCCTTTGACTTAATTTTCTTAATTTATGTGAAACATATTTACTTCTTATTTTTGCAAGCATTATTTCTTCTAACTTATTCAGATGTTTTTGATAAAATTCTTTTATTCTATTAATGATTTCTTCATCAACTTGGATTTCTTCTTTTAATGAATAGGTCTCAATTACTTTTTCAAATCTTTTTTTTAAAGTAATTTCAATTTCTTCATAATTGAATCTTTCTTGGTTTCTACAAACCCTTTTTATTGAAATTAATTGGAAATCTAAGTGTTTTTGTACTTCTTCAACTGTTGATTTGGTTATGATAAATGAATTATTATGCTCTAATTTCTCTAAATCATACTTTGATTTGCTTCCAAGTCTGTAGTCTCCAACATCATAAAATATTCTGGAAATAACGACGTTTGAATCTAAAGCCAAAATCATTCCTGAAGGTTTTTCAAAATCAATTTCTTTTATTTCAGAATCAACAATATTTAATTTTATTAAATCATAATATTCTTCTAACTCTTCTTTATCAGGTTCAATTAGATTGACAGTGTGCCAACAATAAAGCGCCTTATCCCATTCTTTTAAATCAATCATCTTTTTAATCAAATAACACAAATAACTAGTGTCATAAGTTAAACGAACTTCATTAATTTGGTAATTAAGAGGGATTTTGTCATCAGAATCATGTTCTGAAGCAGTATAATCTTCAATTATCTCTTTCTTTAAATCTTTAATATCTTGTCTTTTAGTATCATAAACTAAAACAGCATTACAACAAATTAAAGTATAACGATAAAAATGAATCTTATTATAACTATTAACTCCTTTTCTAAGATTTGTAATTGCTTTATCAAGTAAAGTTACAAATGAATCTTTATTTTTACCACTCTTACGGACCCTATCATGGTGGTTAATCAGGTGTCTAATTAAAAGATCATACATACGTTCATCTATATCATTCTTGATTTTTTCCATGTATTTTAGTTCTTTAGTGTTAGTGTCCATTTATTCAAAAACCTCTATTATTTTTTCCCCTAATAACTTATACATCCTATTTTCTTCAATACTCTCTCCTGTTCTAAACGATTCCAACATTGATTCATAATACCATTTTTGCTGTTCTTTTGGAGCATTCATCATTCCAAATATATCAACACCAACATCTAAATCTGCTTTAATATCTGTTAAATTAGCTAGTTTATCTGCACAAGCAAGCATTTTTTCAAATTCATTTCCTTTAGAAACTCTATCTATTGTATCTTGTTTTCTTTCTTTCCAAGTTTCTTTTTCATTAGGATTTTTCTTTAATTCTTCAGGTTCTGAATCACTATCAACTAATTTAGCAACTTCTTCTCCAAATAATTCTTTAATCTCATCAAGAGACGTATCAGTATCTTCAACTAAATCATGACAAACACCTGCAATGATTAACTCTTCAGGCAAACCTTCTTCTTTAAGTAAGATATTCATAACATCTAAAGGATGAACTATGTAAGGAACAGTTTTGCCTTTACGAGTTTGATTTCTATGTTTATCAATTGCAAAGTCAATTGCTTGTATAATTTTTTTAGTTATCATTTTACACCTTCTGTTCATTTAATTTTCTTTTGTCAGATGCTAAATCATTCATAAAATCCTCAATTAAAATTTTCACTGTTTCATTTGATTCATAGTTCTTAACTTCTTTTTCCAAAAAAGAATATAATTCTGACCATTTGAAAACTGCAATTTCTAAATTATCAATTACTTTACCCATCTCTTTATGATAGCAAGTAATATCTTCCTTTCCTAATTTTTTAGGCATATTAAAAGACGTTTGTAAATATTTTAATAATGAGTTTATATCAAATATATATTTTCTTTCTTTAGAATTCCATTGTTTAACTAAATCTTTTTTAATCAATAAAAATAAAAATGGTTTTTTACTTTCTTCCCATTTGACATGTCCTAAAATATATTTGTATATTTGATTTGAACTTAAACTCGCATCTACTTTTAGTTCTATGAATCCTTTATAATTTTCAGTTAAAATTGTAACATCAGGTTGCAATACACCATTCGTTTTTTCAGTTAATTTATTAATTACAATTTCTGAATGTTTATAATTTAGTTTTTTAAAACTTGATAATAACTTTTGTTTTAGTTCTTGAGGTAATAAATGAAACAATATATTAAATGAATTATTCAAAGGAACTTCTTGCTTTCTTAAACTTGTTCTGAATTTTTCTAAGCTTTTTTTCCCACCTTTTCCCTTAGGTGTTTTTTTACCTAAATGCTGAGGTTCCCAATAATAAAATTCCACATAATCATATATTTGATTTATCCAAGTTAATTTACTCATTTTGTTATCTCCTTTAATTTATCAATCATCCAAATCATCCCTTCCGTATCCTGCCCACAATATTCTAACATATCTTCCCTTATCTTCTTTTTCTCTTCTTCACTTACTTCTTTAAACGTGATTTTATCATACGCCATCATTGTTGCAAATCCATTTCCAATTGCTAAATCTTCATATCCTTTTCCTGTTATTGCAGGCATCGTATATTTTAGCGATGCACTTCCTTTTTGGCTTGGATTATAATAATAGAATTTTGAGAATGGTTCATATAAATCTGTAAATCTTGCTATAATTGAATTTGCCCAATCAGAGTACGCAGGAAAACTTTCAGCCAACTCTAATAATTTACTTCTTTCAAAACTTTGGTAATATACAACCACACTTCCCGTATCCAAAAATGAGTTTTTCATTGATTCCAATAGTTTAGGTCTTGGATCATCTTTTCCATCATGTAAATGCTGAATATGTTCAACTGTTCCATCTTCTCGTTGTATATGAAGAGAAAATTGAAAAGGTACATGTTGATATGGTTTCATACCATCATACATGGGTACTGCAGGACTAAAGGTTTCAAAGTCAAAGTAATGTATTGGATACTTTAATGTGCCTAAAAAAGCTTTAATTGCTGCAGAATCAACATGCTTTTCATTATTAACAACTGTATCTTTTTGTATTGCTTGTTTATCTGTTAATTTGCAACTTGGAGGAATATCTTTTATGCTTAAGATTCCGTCATTTAACAAATCCCATCCTTTTTTTCCAACTCTAGTTAGGTCAAAAACATTATCTTCAGGTAAAAAGTCCCAACACTTATCAGCTAATGGACAATCATACCATTTTTTACATTTAGTACAATGAGGTCCAATTTCAACTTTTGGTCTGTTTTTTAAAGCAATAACTTTAGTCATATGATTAAGATTATCTTGAACATGAGGCATTAACTCTGCTACTTGTTCATTAACATTAACTAAAACAAACAATTCTTTAACATTAATAGGTCCTTGTTTAACATATTCTTTGTTAAGAACCATGACATAACAATCTCGAACTTTGTAACCATTACCTTCCATGATAAACTTCTGAAGTGCAACATCAACCCAATGAACATCCTTAACACTAGAACTGCTTTTTACTTCAATTAAATCCCATTCATCATCACCTACAGGATTAAGAATATCAAAACGAGCATAAGCACGCTCAAACTCTAAACCTGCTTCGTATAAAGGAACTCTTTTAGAAAATAATGGTTTAGAGGCCTCAATAACTGCTTCAGGTTTTCCTAAATCCCACTCCACATCAATACCACCAGGAAAAAATTCTTTAGCAAGTTCGCCAACTTCATGACCATTATCAAATAAAACTTGAGTAGCATCATCAATAGGTGGAAGTTCAACTTTTGCATTATAATGAATCCATAAAGCTTTATCACACTGTGTTCCTACAAGGTATTTTGACTTGGATATGAATGGTTTCATTTTTATTTAATTCTTAATAATTCATCTAAATATTTCTTAAATACAATTTGAAATCTTTCAGCAGTATTTTTCATTGATTCATATTTTTCCTCGAATTCGGAGTTTTCCCCAAGATCAAAATCAAATAATAATCCGATATTCGAACCTTTATAATTAGGTAGCTCATCCCAAATAAGATTTTTAAACTCTTTAGAAATTTCAGCTTCTCTTTTTTTTAGCGAATAAAAATACTCTTTTTTCTGGAGGTAAAGATCAATTTTCATTGATTTCTGAAATGAGTTAAGCTTTATCGCAATCCAAGCTACTGAAGTACCAATAGATATAGAATAATATGCAGGAGTCGATCTTTGAGGATTTGGCAATCTTAAATTAGTTCCTTTACTTTTACAATAAGATACAAAACCTTCAAAAAAAGATAATTGTTTCAAAGCATTTTCAGATAGTTCTATGCCTTTCTGAGCTTTGATTGTTTTTGCCCAATCATTAGGTTTAGAAACTATGTTAAATTTTGGTGCATAGGATGAATTACCAATTTGCCAAAGTTCCATTTTAATTGCAAAAAAACTTATTTTCTCATCAGTATGTTCATTTAACCAATTAATAGCTTTCTCATACTCTTCTCTAAGATCTTTAACAATCCAAATAATTATTTCTGCATCATAACCTGAAGCGTACGTGATTATTTGACCTAAATGTTTATGATCTGCCTTTTCTAATTGATTCTCAATGATTATTTTTCTATCTGAAATTTTTTCTTTTGCAAGAATATCAACACTAAAACTCCCTACATTAGACTCGGTCTTAATTTTAGCTTCAGTCTCAATTAATTCAATTTCAATACCTATTTCATCGCTCAATAATTCTAAATTTTCTGGTTCGGCCAGCCAATTAGTAAAATTAATAGGTTCGCTTTTCCATTGTTTTCTTAAATTAATTTTTTTTAATTTTTCTAACATTTGAATATCCTCATAGTATTATTTTATTTAAAATCACTTCATATTTGATTTTGCAATTTGCATAATTTGTTTTAATTTTGAAATTGTTTTAGTTTCAATATCATCAATATCATATACATCAACTGAATATTCATAACCAAACCATTTTTTATTTTTATATGAATTAGAACCTGAAAAATAACCTTCGATCAACTCTAATTTTTTGTAATCTTTAATAAGATTTAAAGGAACACCCGCATAAATCATCATATTATTATCTGTAAGGTCTTCCACATCAAATACTACTTCTATAGCAAGGCCATTATATTCAAATGTTAAAGTCCTTCTAAATTGGGTTGTTTTTTTATTTGAAGCTTCATCACATATTTTTTCCTTTTGCATTTTAACATGAAGTTTTTCAAGAAGTTTTTCTGCTTGTTCTTGAAATTTTTCTTGAATGTGAATAATTGCATCATAACTACCAATACACAGTTTATAATTTTCATCAAAATCTGACATTTCTTCCATTTTTATTAACCTCTTAATATTTTTATTTAAATGAATTATTTTACTTACATCATTCTTATTAAATATTTTTTTTGTAATACTAATTTCATTTAATTGTAGCCAATCAGAATATTTAAATAACTTTAACTTGATTCCACGTTTCTCATGTTTTTTTATTGAAAGGTGAGTTTTTAACTGTTTAAATTGCCATTCATTAGAATCGAGAAGAAGAGCAATAAAAATATCCCCTTTATGATTTAGATATTGACTAATCTCATCATCTACCTGTTCAGAATTTAATCTATCATGAATTTTATTTTCAATTATAATATTCTGCTTTCTGTCTTCATAAAATAATTCTATCCAAATATCTACTCGACGTTGAATATTTTGTTGAGCTTTTCTAGAATCAGCGGAGATTTCTGTATGAACATTAAATTTTATTATTTTATTTGTTTTTACACCTATGCATTCTAAGAACTCAAATAAAAAAGTATATGGTTTTTTATGATATTTGTGTTCTAATAACCAATACAAATATTTTGTGTGAATGGGTTCAAAATCACCATATCGAATGATTTGTAGTAAAGTCAACTTTTCATGATGTGTGGCATTCCATTCTTCAAAAAGAGTAGTAATATAATTGATATTTAATTTAAAGAGTTCTTCTTTTTGAATTATTGATTCCATTTACAACAAAGCTATCTTCCCTGCGTCAGTTAGCTTAAACCCCTCTTCTGTACTAATCAGGTCCCTATTTTCCAAATCTTTAATATTCTTGTACAACATCGCTCTAGAAATAGATATTTGTTCTGCTAATTCTGTGTGTGTTTTGAAATCTTCTGCTTGTATGTGTTCTAACACATTCCTTTGACTGTCAGTTAAGTCAAACGATAGTTTTGGCAGGTAAATTACTGATCCTTTTGATTCTTTATCAGGGTTATAACTTATTTTTTTTATTCTTGTACATCTTGCATATGCTCCAAATAATAATCCTATTGCTTTTGTTTTTCTTCCTGAGGTTATATTGATATATATTGAGTCTTCTTTTGGTGTTAAATCAATTATTTCTACGCTTTTCTTTGCAACTTCAACCACGTCATATAGGCTAGTTTTAACAGTTTTAATATCAATTACATTTCCGAATGATTCGTTTATTAATTCTATACTTGCTTTTTGTATTTCATTTGGTTTTTCATCGATAAGAAGAATTACTCTGTCTGCACTTACTTGTGTGATTGCAAGAACAACAGGATCTGAATTGTAAACAGTTGCTATAAGTACTTTTTTCCCCATTTGACCACCTTCTTTTTCTTTTAAGAGTGAATTACTTATATACTTTTCCATAAAATAAGAGTTATAATCACTAATTTAAATACTTTTCTATAAATTGGTTGTTGTGTAAACTATTTATTGGAAAGGTTTATATAGTTGGGTGTTTTATCTTTATTTGGATTGAGGGAAATTTCCGTATTTGTTGTTTGTTTGTTGTCATTTTGTTTGTTCTTTTCCCAACATATCCATTTATGTTTAAGGAGGGAAAATAAAATGAATGAAGAAATAAAAAGAGAAAAAGCAGCATTGCTAGTACCTATAAAGGGTGAGTGGATAACTGATGCATTTAGACGTTTTAAAGAGAATAAAGAACCTCTATATTATTTTACTAATTCAAATATAGGTAAAATTGAATCTTTGAATGCAAACAAAGTTTATTTTAAGTGTAAAGGAGAAACAACAATTAGTGTAGTTGCAGATTTTATTGGAATAACAACTGAAAATCCAGAAAACAACAGATTAAATGGTGCGGAAAGTGATATCGGAAAATTTTATTACGGATTTCAAAATTTGAAATTATTAGATGATGAAGTAGAGTTAGAAGAATTAGAACGATTTGAATCAGGTAAAAATGTTCGAAATGATTTTCCAGGTGTTTGCATAATAAAAGATCCTGAAGAAAAATAAACTAATTTGTGAAAGGGAATAAGAGGACTAAAATGGAACTATCTATGAGTAAAAATAAAATCGGAAAACAAAATAAAATCGAATCATACGATAATAGAAATAGAGATCCTATATCTGTTAAAGCAATTCAGTTTATAATTGATGAAATGAAAGAATTAAAACCCACTGAGAAATTAGCAATAACTATTAGTTATGATGATAATATTTGAATCTTAGTTAGGTTTGATTAATTAAAGATTTTTAAATAATAAAGTAATACTCAGTATAGAGGTTAAACATTATGTACTTATTTTTTGATACTGAAACAACTGGCTTACCTAAAAATTACAATGCAAGTGTAAGCGATGTGGATAATTGGCCTAGAATGGTTCAAATAGCTTGGCAAATTTATGATTTAGAAGGTAATATGATTGCAAATGAGAGCCATATCATCAAGCCAGAAGGATATATAATTCCAAAAGAATCATCTGATATTCACAGAATAACAACTGAACGAGCAAATAACGAGGGTGAAGAATTAAAATTAATCTTAGAACAATTTTCAAAAGCAGTTAGTCAATCACAACTAATAATTGCTCATAATATAACCTTTGATGAAAAAATTGTTGGAGCTGAGTTTTTCAGAAAAAACCTCTCCGATCCAGTAATTCAAAAAGAAAAGCTTTGTACAATGCGTACATCAACAGATTACTGTCAATTACCTAGCGAATACGGTAACAAGTGGCCAAAGCTAACTGAATTGCACTTAAAATTATTTAATGAAACATTCGAAGATGAACACGATGCAGGAGCAGATGTTGCAGCATGTGCAAGATGTTTTTTCGAAATGAAGAAGTTGGAGATAATTTAAATGGTAATTCAAAACGATCTTAAAAGTTATTTTCTTGAAAAAACACAAATGATTTGCCAGAATTGCAATAAAAAAATTGAAGATTTACAAAATTTAATTCTACATAGAAAAGATATTTTCAAAGATTCTTCAGAAAGAAATTGTTGTTTAGTTTGTAGAAGTTGCAAAAAGAAATTAGATACTTATTATTCAAATCCAGAAAAAAGAGATAAACTTGAAAATAAAATAAATGTGGATATGATTGTTCTACATGACAATTTATTGAGGGAAAAATCAAAAGATAAAAAAATAAATAAGATTAAAATTAAAATTGAACATTATAATGCTCAAGACAAATTCCTCATAAATGATGAGAAAGATCACGCTATAGTAATATTGGATACAAATATAGTTTTTCAGAAGATTTTTTCCCAACTAGTTATTGATTCCAGAATAATAAATACTAAAATTTATGAACCTGTAAAGCAAATCTTTGACTCAATAACTAATAATGAACAAATGGTTTTAATAACGCCGACTGTGGTGGATGAAATTAATAGAATTTGGATTGCCATGTGTGATGATTTCTATTATCATAAAAAAATTAAAAAATCCAAATTAAGGACTTGTGTGAAGAAAAAAATTGAAATTTTAATAAAAAAATATTCTGCTTTAAGATATTTTCCTGATTTATTAATTCAAGATAAAGATAAAAAAGAAATAATTGAGATGTACAATTATTTTGATGAAAAAATTGAGGCAATAACAAATAAGAAAATTCAAAATTTGCCAAGTGAAGTTGCTTCTAGAAAATTATTTCACAGAAACGGCGGTTTGCAACCAGAAAGTTCAGATGTGGACATCTTATGTGAATGTAAATTTATGAGAAGAAATGTGCCTGATAGTTTTAATAAAGTTATATTATATTCGGATGATACTGATTTTACATGTTTTAAACATGAAATATCTTCCTTATTACATATTGAAGTGCGTAATACAAAAGATTATAGCAAGAAATTTAACCTCGTTTGATTGAACTTTAAATAAATTAAACTAACAATATTGGGGTGGATTTTAAACAATTAAGCAAGTTTATTATTTCTGAAATGAAGACTAAGTTAGAATCAAACAAGGGTCGTAAATAACATGATAAAAGAAATAACAACAAACGAATGAGACGAAATCATTTTTTCTGGAATTATCATCAAAAGAAATATTTCTTTTATGTCCGAGATTTATATGACCAAAACCGAGAAAATCATTAAATCACTCATTTAGAAATTTTTTTCTTACTAATTTTATAATAGTATTCTGTTTTTAAAATGTATAAATATTCAGCAATCCACCTATCTTGTAAATTTTTAGGCCATTTATCAGAATCATAATTTACTATAGGTCCAAGATAATC
>CAYOEA010000017.1:0-19010 GCA_964402995.1 uncultured Methanosarcinales archaeon | reverse complement strand
CTCTATAGACTTGAGATTGGGAAAAATAAAGATGTATATAATGTAAATAGAGAATTAGGATTACAATTGTCTTATCTTTCAGAAATGGCGAGAAAGAAAAACATTCCAATATTAATTACTAATCAAGTATATTCTGATTTTGAGAATAAAGATAAAGTAAAAATGGTTGGTGGAGATATATTAAAATATTCAAGTAAATGTTTGATTGAATTAAAGAAAATAGTTGATCAAAGACAATTTGTTCTAATAAAACATCGAAGTATAGCCGATGGAATAAAGTTTAATTTTAAAATCGTTAATTCTGGAATTGTTGAAACAATTGAAGAAGAAAAAGAAAATTAAAAAAATAAAAAATATTTGTTTTAGGTTTATTCTTCCGAAATCTTAAATTTCTTCTGAGAAATCTTCAATAGTGTATTTGAAGTCTGTTTCAGTTTTAATTAGTCCTTTGTTTAATGCATAATTCTTTGCAACTAACCAAAATAATAATCCTAAACTTTTTTTACCTTTGTTATTACAAGGTACAATTAAGTCAAGATTGTTTGCTTGGTTGTTAGTATCACAAAGACCTACAACAGGGATTCCAATTTTTAGAGCATCTCCAACCGCATTTTTATCAGGCCAAGGATCCGCAACAACTATTACTTTAGCTTCTGTGTAGTTTGCAAGATTAGGATTAGTCATAATTCCAGGAGGATATCTACCTGCAAAAACTCTAATTCCAGTAATTTCATTAAGAAGTTTAAGTGCTTTCCAACCATTTTCACGTCTACATACAATAATTATATCTTCAGCGTTATAAGTTGAAAGAAGGTTAATAAGCATTCTAATTCTTTCATCAATTTGTTGAATGTTTAAAACTGATAATCCGTCAGGCCTTGTTTTGTAAATAAAATTAGCCATATGTTTTGTTTTAAATTTTGTACCAATATGAATACCTGCTTTTAGATACTCATCATTTGCAACTAATAATTCTTTTTCACTCATTTTTAAAAACCTCTAAGTTCTTGTTTTTCACCGAGTTAAAGTTTCAAAGAAACTTCCGCCGTTTTTTTTACCTCAGGCAGCAATGCTCACAAATATCTTATGTAAGCGTCGGTTATAAACTATTGAAACACTAGTTTATTTATAAAGATTTTGCAGAATCGTCTATCATAGTTAAAACTATTAAAAATTATAATAAGAAAGAAATTATTAATTATTTTTTTTTATCAGGATCTTTATCCCAATCAACAGATTTTTTGTCCTTTTCTTCGATTGTATTTTCAGATTCTTTTTTTTTTACAGGTTCTGATTCGTTTGATTCTGCAACTACTTTGCTACTATCATTTTCAGACTCTTCTTTTTCTGTAGGTTCTGATTCTGTAACAACTTCACTGCTGTCACTTTCATCATCGCCAAAATCTTCACTATCTTTTGAAGTATCGAACATTGCTTTTTCTTCTGCACTTAACTCTGGTTCAACTTCTCTTTTAGGAGGAAGTCTTACAGCTTGTCTTGCTTTTGGTTTGCTGACAGGTCTTGATGGTTTACCAATATTTTCTGCAAATCCTACTTTTTTTAGAACTTTTGTGATTTTTACTCTGACTTCATCACCTTCTTTAACTGAAGGAACAAAGACTACAAATCCTTTAATTCTTGCTACACCATCGCCTTTCTCGCCGACAGCATCAATTCTTACATCATACTCTTCGCCTTCTTTAACAGGGGCGACACCATTATTATTTCCTTGAAATCCCATTTATTTAACCACCTAATCGTGTTTATAATACTTTTAAAGGAGTGTTTATTTATAAATATTATGTCCTATGGTTGAGAAGAAGTAAAAAAATACTCTTGGAACATAATTTTTAGAAAAAAATAAAAAATTATTTTTGAACGAATTAGGAATTATTAAATGTCAATAATTCCATCATCAGTGATGTTGAAAATAGCTTCTGCATCTGCTAAGTTAGGCGCATCAACAAGTTTTGCAACTCTAGTTCCTTTTTTACCTCTACGAAGGTAGATTCTAAAAGTACTATTATGGCCCACTACATGACCTCCAATAGCTTCAGTTGGATCTCCAAAGAATTGATCAGGTTTAGACATAACTTGATTTGTCACATAAATGCATACATTATACATGTCTGCGAGTTTAGCTAAATCATGCATATGTTTGTTTAATTTTTGTTGTCTTTCGGAAAGTGTTCCTCGCCCAATAAATTCAGCTCTAAAATGAGCAGTTAATGAATCAACGATGATAACCTTAACTTTGAAACCTTCTTTAATTAAATCTTCAGCTTTTTCAACAAGTAGCATTTGATGATCCGAATTGAAAGCTCTAGCAACTTTTACGTTTTTTAATACTGTATCAGGATTTAATCCTTTTGCATTAGCCATTTGAGTTATTCTTTCAGGTCTGAATGTGTTTTCAGTATCAATATATATTGCAACTGCGTCAGGATCTTCTACTTGAATATTAACTGCAATTTGATGCGCAACTTGTGTTTTTGAACTACCATAAGCTCCAAAACATTCAGTAATTGCACCTGTTTCAAATCCACCGCCCATTATCTCATCAAAGTTTAGACTTCCAGTAGATATTTTCTCAAGAAGAGCTCTTCTTTCAAGTATATCTGCTCCTGTTTTAAAACCCATATCCAAATTATCTCTTGCAGCAAGAATAATTTTTCTAGCGGTAGCTTCTGTTACACCTGATGCTTCAACAACAGCACCTGGAGAAGAAACTGCAATTTTTAAAAAGTTATCAAATCCTACATTTCGAAGTTTTTCGGCAGTAGCTGCTCCAACTCCTGGTAAATCCTCTATTTTTTCAATTTTAGTCATAATTATCACCTATAATTTTATATTTTTGTTTCTAAATTAATAAAGCTTATCTAAAAATAAATGTAAAAAATTCGAAAACCCTTAGGCTTCCCCTTGATTATTTTCACTTAAAGCTAATTGCTCAAATGCTTTAGATAAAACAAGAATTGCTTTTGGAAGATCATTTGTTCTAAGGGCAGTAGTAGTTTGCCATTGATCATTCTTATCTTTGTAATTTCTTTCAAAAGAAATAGTGTTGTACATTAGCTCTTTACCATCTTTTAGGGTTTTATTTTCCCAGATAGTCGCTACAATTGGTCCAGCTCTAAATTTTTTAGCTGGTTGTTTTTTTTCATTTGTTTGGTTCATATTGAACACCTCCGATTGCTTATCGCATTTTGTTTCAACACTCCGGTTTTCTGGAGCGTCGGGGTATTGCTTTTTTTGCGAAAATAAAATTGTTTTTCGCTGCAACAAATAGAATATATTTTGTTTTATTTATATAGCTGGCGCGAGAATGTCTAGTGTCCAGTGTAATTTGTAAAGTTAGATTTGGTTTGATTTAGTTCACATTTAATTTTTTTAAAAGTTTAGCTTTTGGAACGTGGTAGTTTTTTACTAATTGTTTTTATTATTTTATTTTTTAGCATTATTGTATGTGAGATAATCTTTTTTTTCTTTTTTGGCACTATTAGTTCTAGTTCTTTTTTTAGTACTTTTATCTTGACAGGTGTTGTGCCTTTAATTTCTGCATCAGTATGAAATAAAACTTTTTCTTCAGATGTTATATTTGCTTCTTTAATTTTAATAAGTTCAATATCTGGGAGTAATTTGATTATCCCTGCTTTAGCTGAAACAAGTGCTTTAAAAGTATTGAATACATCTTTTTTCTTAAATAAACATAAGTGCAAATATCCATCGTCAGGTTTTGCATCTGGTGTGAATTCTAGTTTAGCACCATAATGTGGGACATTGCTAATAAGTAGGAAATATCCATTAAATGTTTTATTTTTAGTTTTGATTATAATTTTTGGGTGATCATAGGTTAATATGGATTTAATTGCAGCTAATGCATAAGAGTGTTTTCCTATGAGTTGTTTAAAGAATGGCTTTACTAGTGTTATTGCGTGAGCGTCAAGACCTATTCCTGCCACAAATAAGAATTTATGATTATTTATCGATCCTAAATCTAATTTTTTTACTTTTTGATTTATAATTATTCTGCATGCTTTTTTAAAGTTTATAGGGATGTTAAATTCTTGAGCTATAACATTTTCAGAACCAGTAGGAATTATTGCAAGTTTAATTCCAGGTTTAATTGCATTTAGAATTTCATTTATGGTTCCATCTCCGCCAACTGCAACAACAATATCTCCTTTTCTTGCTTTTTTTGCAAATAAGCTTGCGTCATTTTTTTCCCCTGTGACTTCTATTTGAAATTTTAGATTTTTATCTTTAAAGAAATTTTGAATTTTGTCAGATATTTTTTGTTCTTCTTTTAACATTAAAGTGTGAGAAATTTTTGAAACAGTTTTTTTATGAATGCCTGCAACTGGATTCACAATAAATCTAATTTTCATAAGTTTTTATTATGTTATTATCTATTTATACTTTGTGTAATTCTAGAAAATATATTTAACAATGGTTATTTTAGAAAATAAATATTAAAAAATAATTGTTGAAGACTTAGTTTGTTGATTTTAAGATTATAAGTCTTCTAAATCATCAATAGAAATTTCTTCTTCAACAGATTCCATGTTCTCAACAGATTCAGCTTTCTTAACTTCTACAGTTTCAGTACTTGCTTGAGTTTGAACTGGCTGAACTTCAACGTTTTCAACAGGCGCAGGTTCTGATGTGTTTACAACTGGTTCTGGCGCAGGAGTTGGTGTTGGCTCTGGCGCTGCAGGAGCAATTGCTTCTTCTACAACCGGCGTTGAAGGAATAGGTTCAGCTGTTGGAACTGCTGGAGGAACAATATTATTTGCACTCTGAAGTTTATTTATTTCTTCATCAGGATTAACATCTCTATAAATAACATTTGCAACAAGTTCAAGTCTTTCAAATGCTTTATTCATATTAGTTCGACCAATAATTTTAACAATTTCACCAAGTAATTCATTTTTTACTGTTTCAAAAGCTGCAGGATTATCTTTATACTGTAATATTTCTTCATCTGTTTTTTTAAGAAGATTAATAATTTGGTTTTTCCAAAGAACAGTTCTAACATTATCAGAACCATCATCAAGGAAAAGATTTAGTACATAATTGTAACCAGGATTTGGAACTTCTTTTTCTCCAAAGTAGAATTTACCATCTTTAGCAATAGCTCTTTTACCAGTTTCAGGATCAATTTCGAAGAAACGAATATCAAAAACTTGAACTATAGTTGCTAAAACTTCAATATTTTCATCTCCTTCTGCAAGTTCTTTAAGTTTTTTTCTTTGAACAGAATCTCTAACAGCATTGATTTTAACACCTTCAGGATTAAGAGTAACTTTAGCTTGATCATTTAAGTGAATTTCTTTTCGATTATTATTATCTCTAACATAACCATTTTCAACTTTAATAATATCGCCTTCTTTGATTTCATTAAATTTATCAGTTTGATCATTCCAGAAAACAACTCTAATCATGCCAGTTTCATCTGAAATCATAAGAGAAGCAAGTTTTCCTTTTCTATCTCCTTTTTCGAATTCACGAAGTTCAAATTTTCTAGTAACTTTACCATTAACTTCAATATTTCGCATACCTGCAAGAATATTTTTAACAGTGAGTTTTTCGCCTTGAGCAGCAACTAATTTTACTCCCAATTCATTAGCGATAATGTGCGCTGCACCTTCTTCAGAAATAAGACCTGATAATTGGTCTAATTTTGCTTTAATTTTAGCATTAAGTTCTTCATCGGAAACACTTGTTTGTTCCTTAATTTTAGCTTTAATGTCATTTAATGGTATAGTAATCATTCTAATAAAACCCCCAAGATAAATTAGGGTACTAAGAGCTTTAAAAAGTTTGCTGTTGTAAAGAAAAAAGATTTTTAGTTACTTGGAAGATTTATGGATTAAGTTTTGGTTTTGTGGATCTATCTCGACAATATTTATTTATTCCAACATCATTTTTAATATCTTCTAAAGTTTCATAACAAACACCTTTAATGGTTGAAGTAATAGCTAATTGTTCGCCACTAATATTTTGCGTGTATGATTGATAACAACCATTAACAGGGTTTTTAGGATTTCCTTTTCCAATATAAATGCCTGCAGTACCTTGTTCTGCTCCAGGAAAACTTGAAGAAGGTTTATCTGAAGAGAAAACATCACCAATTTCTAAGTCCATAGGATTTAATACAGTTGTTAATAAAGAATAATCACAAATAACACTAGCATTGCCTCTAGGTGCAAGACCATTAAATACGAATTGTGGATAAGATAAAATAAGTTCAAAAGCGCTAGTGACTAAAGAACCACTACTTGTTATACATGAAGGATTTGGAGCGCAAGTTTGCATAGTTTTCCAAATATGTCTTAAACCAATATATTCTTGAGTATAATTTCTAAGTTTAATATTTGGAAGACTAATAAAAAAGTTTTCAGGATTGCTTATTTCTTTATTTCTATGATCATCTTCACCAATAACTGCAAAATAATGATTAAGCTGTGATTGATTAATGAAAGAGAGGTTGATTAAAGAATGATATTTATAAATTGGACCTGATTCGTACCATAACCAATTTTTAGCAAGTTCCACATCATTTATGGCTGGTGTTCCTTGATTCATTCCTCTTGGCTTAATATCGGATTCTTTATAGTAAGTGTAAATTAATTTATCTTGCGTAGCATCTGTGATTTTTTCATTATCATAATACACTTCAAATTTGTTAAGGGTGTGATGTTCATCTTGAGTCATTTCCCAAGAAAGCATAACCATTTCATACTCTTCACTCCATTCAGTTTTAAGATTTTTAATGATAGGTGGTGTTGTATCTTTTAGCGTTATAGCAAATTTAATTTTAGAATCTAAATCATGAATTTCTTGATTTTCCATATAAGGTAAATCTTGTTTTGTATCTAAACATAATCTAGAAACATCTTGATAAAGAGTGCAAGCATTATCTGGGAAATCTTTTTTATAGTCTTTACCTTTATAATCTTTTAATCCATTATTAATGCTTAAAAAAGCAGTAGTTACATTAAATACAAATTCAAAAGTATTATTTTTTTTAACTAAATATATTTCATCAAAATCAACACTTTTTCTGATATCTTTATAGAAAGACATTTCACCATTACTAAACTCGTAATTATTATCATATTCAAAACTAAATCTGTAAGGAGTATTATTAATATGATAAAATTCGTTTTTGATAAATTTTGTTTCATTATTGGCAAATTCTTCTTGCAACTCCATATTTTGTTTAACATCAAATAATGGTTTGTTATTTTTATCGAATTTTCCAATTAAGAAATTAGGATCATTTTGTGTAATGTTGAAAATTTTATCTAAAGCTTCAATTAAACCTTCATTAAGTTTGTCAGTTATTTTTGGAGTAATGTAAGTATTAACAATATCTTCAGATACAGTGGCTTTGAAAATATTATCAATGCCACGACCTATCATCATAGAGATTGCTTCTTGCTCAGGTGATAGAAGAAATAAAATTCCTGCATCATCAACATTTCCAACGCCCCATTTATCGAAGAATTCTAAAGCTTTAGTTTCATAATTTTTAGTTTGGTTAATAACTATAATTGCAACTTCCATTCCTGTTTGTTCTTCAAGAGCACTAATTAATCTTACAATCTCAACTTTTTCATCTGCTTTGAAATGATTAGCATAATCATTAAGCCAAGAAATGGGTTTATCTGGAACATTAAAGTCTTTTACTGATGAGAATTTTGGTGTATTAGTATAATTTACACTCGAATATTCTCCTCCGCCAAATGCGAATTGTGTGAATTCAATCTGATATTCCGTATCATATTTGAACATTTGAAGAATGTTATCAATTTCATTCATAGTATAATCAGTTGTTAGTTTACATGAACAGTTTACATCTGAAGCTAAACCACAATTAGAAATTTTCTCAGCAAAATCATACATTACTTTGTAAGGACCTGATTCACATTCTTTCAAAGTTTGGATTTCAAACTGAGGATATTTATTATTGAAATCTCTTATTCGAATTTCAAGGCATATTTTAACATTATTTTCACATAATTGTATTGTTTGATTAATCCAATCAGTTAATAAATCATAAACACTAAAATTATATTTTTCAGAAACTTTGAAATTTTGGTTGAATTCAAAAGTACCATGAAGCATATTAGAACTAAGACCTTGATTAGTCCATCCAATAGATAAATCAGTTCCTCCAAATTGCATACTGTATTCATTAACTCTAGGAACATAAGTTTGTGTTTGGTCAGGAAGTTCAGATGCTATTTCTGCAAAATTCACGTCTTCTTTATTAAGAGAATTCTGAACTTTTTTAATTGCATCATCAACAGTTCCAGGACCTGCATTATATGCGGCAATTGCTAGCGACATCGCATCTGAAAATTGTTTATCTTCATAGTAATTTTTAAGCCAATTCAAATATTTACCAATTTTATCAATCATAATTGCTTTATCAAATCTATCATCATTAGAATAAATATCATTAGGGCATTCAATTAAACCATTAATTTTGTTACATTTTGAATTTGATTCTAAATCTTGAATGATATTATTTTTTCCAAAATACTGTACCGCAGTACTATCGCAAAATTGTCCTAAACCTGCACATCCTATGCTATTAATGATGTTAATTTTCCCGCTAGATTCGGTCATAATTAATCCTTTTATTATGTAAGGTGAAATACCTTCATGATCTTGCGTTGCTTTAGTGATTTCATCATCAAAAATATTAATCTTTGCTCTTGCACTATTGCTGAGTGCAGGGACTGAATTAGATCGAATAAAATTGTTAGTATTAGAAACAGCCATACTAATAGTATTTGGATGTTTGCCTGTTAATTCAATAATTTTATCATTGTAAAAAATACCAATATCATGATCAAAATCTAACGGTAGTGTTGGCGATACTTTAATTTTTTTTTCGAAATTATTTTTAAATAATTGTCTAAGACTTTCATTAACATTTGGAAAACAATCTTTGTGCCAAGTATTCCAAAGATAATAAATTGATTGACCACACTCTTCTTTGTAAAGGCCACCTCTTTCTCCAAGTTCAATAAGAGATTCTTTTAAAGATTTTTTTGCAGCTAAATCTAAATACAACAATGTTTCTTCTTGTTTTTGAAATGTTTTTAGAATCGCAGCAGAGCTTTTTAAGTGAGAATCGAAAGGATCGCCATTTGCATTAACTCCTGAGCCTTTATCAATCATGTCATGTTTATGAGAAAAACTAACAAATAAATATAATAGCGCTATAGCTGTAAAAATTGTGACCATTAATACGAATAGTTGTCCTTTTTTGTTCATTTTATTAAGATTTGAAATGTATCACTCCAAGTAACTAATACTACTTTGATAATTTGTCCATTATTTGAAGGAATTGAAACTACTGATCCTCTTATATCATTGGCAAAGATTCCTGTAATGTGGGCAGTTTTGTCAGGATTAGGACTTCCAAATTCTGCTTGAATTTTATCATTTAAATAAAATTTTATTTGCCAATTATTCTTATAATCATAATATAAATTTTTTTTTAATTCTTTTTTTAAAATGTCTTTTTTATCATCGCTAAAAGGTGCATCCATAAATAGTTCTCCAATAGTTATGTCTCCACTTGTTGCAGGAGTTCTAAGAAGAATTAATAATCTAGTTTTTTCAAAGTCTGTAGGTAAACCAGTAGCAACTTTTTCATCAAATTCAAGTTTTTGTGCATACATTAAAACAATGAAAATAATAACAACTATCATAAACATGAAATAAGCAAATATGTCTACAATGAATTCTTGTCCTTTTTTGTTATTGATCATGATCTTAACCTCAAAACTTTAATTGTTAAGACACTTTGACTAAGCACGCTATTATTAATGTAACCTACTTTAAATCCTCTTTCCATAGATGCAACACCACTTGATCCTTTGAGTCCTTCAAGTGGCTTAAGATTATCATATAAATTTTGATTAGGATAATATACAACTTTATTTGCAAGAGATAATTTAGCGGCATAACGAGAACCATCATAAATCATGGATTGATTAATGATAGTTTGATTAAATCTATCAAGATCAATAATTCCAAGTCTAGTTCTATCAGTGTCTGCATCATAATATGAAATGCCATTATTTGAGTATAATAATTTATTATAGATAACTTCTAACTCTAAGATTTCAGTATCAATCTTGTTCACAATAAACAACATCGTAAATACGACAATAACAGTTATAGCAATGCCTAAAAAGATAAGCTTAGGAATCATGGTTAATAACCATTTTGTTTCTCCATCACTAGGATCACTCGTAATACTCCATCACCCCTTGTATATAATTATCAACTGTATCAGGTTCTAAGTTTTTAGTAATAATAACTAATTCATCATCTGAGTTTACAAAATATTTATTATAATCTGAATTAGGATTGAGTTTTTCAAATCTGGAATTATAAATTGTATCAGGGAAAGATGAGATATAATTATTAGTTATAATGCAACTTAATTTTTTACTTCGTCTAACATTATCTTTATAGAAGAAACTTATACTCTTATCATCAGAACCTTTGATGATGACTAAAGATAAATTTATTCCTTCTTCATTTTCACTACGAGCAATTATAAATCCTTTATCAGTTAATTTTTTTTGAAATTGGAATTTTAAGAATCCATTATCTTTGATATCTGTATGAATAAATATTTTAGTATCAGCAGGTGTTTTTTTAGTACTTGGAGTATCGCAAATATCTCTTCTTAAAGGCATGGTTGAAAGAGAAACTTTTTTTTTGGTGACCTGAATATTAAAATAAGGAGAATAAATTTTTGAAGGTTCGATCTCACTATGGTTATCGCTAATAAATCTAAATGTAGTGTCGTCTTTTTGTCTAGAATTTTGATAAATATCATAAATTTGAATCATACTATTGTTATGAAGTTCAAAAGCAAGAGGTTTTTCAGCGTTAATAGTATTATAACTTAAATCAAAAACTCCTCTACCTGAATCTGCAAGAGAAATCATAGTTCCTGCATCTTTAGAATAATACATACGCCAATAAGTAGTATCATCAAGTGCATTAGAAACAAATTGAAAAATAAGGAATATAACTAAAGCTACGATGCCTAATATAAAGCCAATAAAAATTAGTTTATTATCGGAATTCCCACCCTTTTTCCTCATAACTAAGAATCTGTCGACGAAAATTTATATATTTTCCTATAAATTAGGCAGTCTCTTCGCATTTTGTAGTTTCAGGATTCCAAGAACATCTTTTGTCTTGAGCTAATTTAAGGCGGCAATTATTCTTTTTGCAATTATTTTCTAAGAAATAATCAGAGCAATCTTTAATCTCTTTACAGTCAAGACAACCAAATTGTAGAATTTCTTTTTCTCGAGTTTTTCCATCTCCATCACAATCACATGGATCTAATATTCTTAATTCAGGCCACTTATTACTATAATCACTACATTTACATGAACTTTTACAAAGATCACAATCTAAACTATATCCTCCTAATCCCCATCCACCATCAAAAAAACAATTTACAGGAGTGGTTTGTTTACTAAGTCCGCAGCTATCCTTGATGCAAGTATCGCTTGTAGAATAATATCTGCATGCATCTTTGTTATTTCCTAGTTTAGCGTCAGCTAAAGGAATAGCGCATTCTAAACAACCATTATCTTCTTCTTCAAAAGTAAGACCGTCTTCATCATAATCACAAGGATCAAAAAGTCTTAGTACTTCATCGTTTCCATATTCACTACAGCTGCCTTGATTTGATGGTAAACATTTTTTACATTTGTCATTTACATATAAACAATTATCATCAAGTTCACATATATCTAAAATACAAGAAAACTTTCTTTGTGTATTAAATTTATCAGTTTTCCCAGTATTTAAAGTATTTGGAGACCCAACATTATATTCAGAACAAGAACTAGTTTTGATTATATTTCTTGAAAAACAAATGTTCTGATCTGGTGAAACAGCTTGAAATTTTTCGTCAATACACATTCCAAAATTTAAAGTTCTGTTATCTTTAACATCAGGGTCTGGATCATAACAAACACAATCAGATTCAATTAAACCAAATTCGCAAAATTCAATTGGAATTGCAACACAGTTATTATCTCTTGGATTAAAACTACATGATTTTAAATCTCCATTTGAATCTGTGAATGCTGAATTAAATTTTTTATTAATACAATCAGTAGATGAAGTTGATGAACAAACACCAATTAAATTAAAACGATAATCTGAAAATTCATCATAATTAGATATTATAATGTGATTCATACCATCTGGAGTTTTATATTTTTCAATATATAAATTAATAAAAACATCTTTATTTATAGAATCAACTTTTTGAATGAAAACAGGATAAACAATTTCATCTAATAAATCAGTTTTAAGAAGTTTCGAACTGTCTTTTATTGAACCTAAAGATGAACCTTTTTCATTTAATGATAAACTTCCAACAGTTGTTTGAACTTTTTTTGCTTCAGAATAAAATTTAATGTCATCATAAGTTTCACATTTAATTTCTTGAAGATTTTCATTTAAGTTTGTTTCTTTAATTCCTTCTCCTTCACCTGTAAATAAGCAAATGCAAGCTTTATCTTCAGGACAAGATTTAGGTTTTTCTACAGTATCTACTTTAGTTGTTGAAGCTTTATAAGAAACACTTTTTTCTGTTGAATCAAAGGCAATTAATCTAAATCCAGGTTCAATTTCAAATAAAGTTAAACCATTATTTAAAGTTGAATCTAATCCAGTAAGATATTTTATGTTAGTATTTAATGTTACAAAGTTTTCATAAGTTCTACTATTTTTATCGTTAATTAAGAATGGTGCTAAGATTTTACCATAAACAATAGAAAATGTAAGGATGAGAATTGCAACAACCCATATAGTTCTTACAAGTAAACTAGTCATGCCTTTTTTATTCATTATGACTTCCCTCAAATAAGGTAAAGTTTAAAATTAATATAATTTTATTCATTTTAGATAATATTTAGCTTTCAGAATAACTACTTTTAAGTCTATGGCAACAAACATATCGATTTGTAGGGTCATTATTTTGTTGATTATCTTCTTGTGTGGCTGAATCTTCATCTGGTTTACATTCCATATTAGGACAATTCCAACCTGTAGCAACCAAATTATCTCTTTCTGCTATTGAAGCGCATTTTGCTTCAAAACCGGATTGATTTTTACAAATATTGCCTATTTTATCAACAGTATCAATTCCATTATTAAGTTGTCTAGGAAATGCTGTCAGTGAGAAAAGCATAAACATGATGCCAAGTGCAATCATGATCATCATATTTATTGACATTGAACCTTTTTTATTCATCTTATTATTCATTCTATTATTATTTGATTAAGTTTATTTTCTACCTGGATCAACACAACAATATTTACCATCAATTTTGCAAGGAGCTTTTCCAAGACTAATATTTCCTTTTGGACATCCATTCACATCTCCACGATCACAATCTCCTTTTCCACCAGTCATACTGCTGCATGAATTTGTGCTGTCTGCTGAGTTAAAGCTTTTGCTTAAAAGAATGGCTCCAAGGATTAAAACAAGCAAACCTAATGCTATGTAAATCATCTCCTGAGTTCCAATACTGCCTTTTTTGCTCATCATGGTAAATCGAATTTCTTAACAGGACTACAACACATTTGTCCTATACCGCATAAACCAGTTCCTGAAATTTTATATTCTGCAGTACAAGTGCCAGTTTTACACATTCCACCTTGTTTAACACAAGCAGTTGATGAATCAGCACTGCTGCCTGATCTAAAAATTAGAATTGCAAGTACAATTAGAACTAAAAGACCAATAGCAACAAGAATAATCGTGCTAACACTTAATCCTTGTCCTTTTTTGCTATTCATTTTTACCCGAGTACTATGCAGCATTTATCACCTGCATTTACACAACCAGCTGTTGGATGTGGAGCATAAATCTTTGTACCGTCACCTAAATCACCACAAGAAGGACTGCATTGTCCACCTATTCCTGTGCAGGATGTTCCGTCTGCAACACTGCTTCCACTTCTAAGTAAAAGAACTGCTAAAATAACTAAGACTAGAAGTGCGATTGCTGCAATAATAATAACATTAATACTAATGCCTTGACCTTTTTTGTTAAACATTTTATTATACACCTCGCTAAAGTAGTATTTTTTAGGGTTAGGCATATATAAATTTTGCGTAAATTTTAAGCATCGCAAGTATTATCGAAAACAGTTATAGGTGGGCTAAAGAAGCACCTTGGATTTCTAGAATAATCCCCTTCTTTTTCAGGTACTGAAGGTGGCGCCCAAGGAGGATATACTTTGAAGTCTAGATGAGCTCCAGTAGAAACACCTGTATTTCCAACTAAACCTATTACATCCCCTTCTTTAACTTCGCTTTTCAAAGGTCCTGAAATTTTTATTGCTGATAAATGATTATATCTAGTAAATGTTTTAAATTGTTCATGATATATTAGTATGTTAGTACCATAACCGTTGCAAAAACCAGAATTGCATGAAGCATAATATATTCCATCAGCAACAGCTTTAACAGGTGTGCCTTCAGGTTGAGCGAAATCAACTCCATCGTGCCATTCATCTCCATAACCTGGTCTGCTCCCATAACAAGAAGTTATTTTACCACCATCAATAGGATTTGTTGTGAACTTAATATCTGATTGTCTACAGCTTTTACTTGCTGAAGAAGTGTAAGTTCCAGTAGAATCTGAGATAATATTATTCAAACCTGAATCTGCAACATTTGCAGTATCCATATACTTATCATAAATTAAAGGACCTATTTTAAGTAATACAAATAGTAAAAACGCTATACCTATAATCAATATTATTACGCTTTCTAAAAATAATCTACTTCCTTTTTTTCCCATTTTAAAATATTAAATCTATTAATGAACCTAATTTAGATGTGCTTGCCAATATTATTAAAACTATGATGAGAAATACGATCAGTATTCTAGCAAACACTATAAATTCGTCTAGCATTATTGCGCCGCTTTTTCTTTTCATTTTATTTTTTTTAATTCTTTTAGTTTAAATTATTTTGGTTTGAAGGAGCAATTTCACAATCAAGTCTCGCAATTTCATCTTTATCATATTCTAAAAGTACTGTTTTGTATAACCATTGAGGATGAACATCGGCTGTAACATAGCCAATAACGCCGCCAAGAATTCCTCCTGTGACTCCACCAGCCATTAGTCCAATACAAGGAATACTTGCAAGTCCGCCAGTTCCAATGATTGCAATAACACAACCAACACCTGCAACCGTTGCAACAACTCCCACACCCACTGTTACTCCAATTGCAGTGTTGCCAAGTACACTTTTACTTTTATCATAAAAATTTTTAATATTATCTTGACCTTTCACATAATAAAACATGATAGCTTTTGTTGTTGATGTGTTAAATATTTCTGTTGCTTTAATATCTGTTTTTAATAAACTAGTTTGTGTTTTAATTAATTCATCGCTAAGAGTAGGATCATTAGTTTTCCCTGCTAAGACTTTTACATACAAATTATTAGTTCCAGTATAATATTCATTTGCTAGAAATTGGCTAAAATCAGTTATATCTTGATTTGGTTTTTTGAAATCTATAATGTAACATATATGACAATAAGTTCCATCATCTTCAAAAAGGTTTGGTCCGCCACTAAGCCATGTTTGCTGACATTCAACCATTTTATCTGCTATTGCTCGTTTGATGTTTTCTTCATCTCCTTTAAGCATTATTTTATTTGTTGGACAAGTAATTTCAGGTGCATATTCACCTTTAGAAATATTAAGTGCTTTTGCATGAGCAATAATGCTTTTTGCACATTCACTATTTTGAATTTTTTGGTCTGTTCCTTTAATTATTGTAGTTAAAAAAACTGATAAAATAATTAATATAATTAGAACAATTATGATTGCAATTCCATATTCCGATAAAATATTTCCTTTTTTCATATATACGGTAAATTATATTTGCATGTGTATTTATATTCATCTAAGGTCATATGATAAACATTCAGTGTACCTTCATATTTGTTAGTGTTCATTCTAGTGAAAACAATTAAATTTTGTTCTGAAGGTTTAATTGGTTTGTTTGTGTTAATTCTAACTAGAGGTAATTTTGCGAACGTCTCCCAACAATTTTCCCCTCCTTGAACTTCTCCACATCCAGATTCTCTGTTTGCAATATAATCATAAATAAAACCTGAAGTAGTACTGGTTACTGATTTTGAAAGAGTAGTTTGCTTCATATAGTCTTTTAGTCCAAAGACTTCCGAATTCCAAACTCCATTTTCAAATTTTATTTCAGAACAAATCCTGCAACCTACAGAATCAGTAGGCACATCATGAAATACTTTTTTCCAAATAGGTTCAGGAACCCAGAAAGCAGGCATTTTTCCAGCACCAAATTGTTTCCAACATTCTACCATTTCTCTAGCTACAAGATCGTTGATTAAATCTTTATTTAGTTTATTATCATTAGTTTTATATTCAATTGTTTTATGTTTTTTTGTTTTAACTTCTCCACTCGCATCTCTTGAAGTTACAAATAATTCAGCAATTTTTTTTTTAAATATAAGATCATATTTTGGACAAAATAAATCAATCCCATCATAAGTTCCGATTCCATATTCAACTTTTGTAAATGAATTAATGGTCATAGAATTATAGCAACCAGTACCTCTAGTTGCATTATTAAGTCCAGTTTGAAGAGATTTAGTGAATGCAAATAAGATAAGAGTTACAATTGCTAAAATAATCATATATTTTAGTGTTTGTTCTCCAATACCTTTCTTATTCATGTCAATCCACCAATTTTAACAACTTTACTTACAACGATGCTTATTCCAATAATTACTATCGCTAAAGCGATTAATTTTACTATTAAATTTAAGCTATCTTGTTGCATAAAATAGAAATTGCTTTTTTCAATATAAAAAAGTTTCGAGTTTTGTCGACTTATTCGCAGATATCTAGTTTAATTGTTGCAGTTCCTGGAAATGGATAAAGACTGATAGGTTGCCAAGAATGTAGTTTTTGAGAATTAGGACCGCACTCATCTTCGAATTGAATGTCAGTTGGAAGATTTTCAATTGTAAAATTATATTTTTTATTCCAAAGACCTAAAGTATTATTAATAATATGTCCTGCAGTTTGATTTACATAATTGCAAGAACTTAATCCTTTACAAGTAATAAGTCTGGAAATTGCACAATCTTGAATTAAATCTTCCATAGTGTAATCTCTACAACCGCTGCTGGTTTTAAGGAATGTGATAAGATATTTTGAACCTAATTGATCATCATCAAATTCTTGTTTCATATTGTCAACTGGTTTGTGGATTTTAGAGCTAATAACAATGAACATACCAACAGTTAGCATAATCACTATAACGATTAAACCCATGATTTCCATTTGTCCTTTTCTATGAGATTTGTTCGACATTTAATATACCAAAACTTTTTTGATGATTGGTTGCATTGTAAACAACAACTGGCATGAAGATAGGGCTAGTGTGGGTTAGACTTCTATTGTTTTCATACAATGTCATGTTGATAGTTGAGTTATCATCATTTGAAATTATTTGAACCCAAATTTTTGAAGTACCGAAAATTTTACGATAATAATTGAAAGTATAATCATTAGCTGAATTTTGAGAACCAGAGATCATTATTCCAAGATATTTGAATTTGAGGATATCAACACAACCAAAATCTGCAACTTCAGCAAAAGAACATTGAATTTCTGGTAGTTGATAAACAATTTGAGATAATTCGATTAAATCTAATTCTTCATATTCATTAGATTTTTCTTGTATATCGGTTTGTCTAACTTTACCATAAAAAACAAAAGCCATGATTATAAGAATCATAATAACTATGATTATGCTGATAGACTCAGTCATTTGAATTTGGGCTTTTTTATTCATCTTAGTGTTTGTATGTTTAGTAAATTAAAGCGCAGTTATCGCCTCTAATTAAGCGTTCATTACGATTTTTGATGTTAATAGTTTTACCATATGATGATGGGGTAAATTCTGTTATGCTTTCAAGAGCGCTGATTTCAATTAATGCAGAATCATAAATAGATTTACATTCAGCGTTTGTAGATTCAGTAGATAATTCTAAAGTTCTTTGTTTTGTTAAATTCATAAGTAATTTAAGTCTAGCAAGAGCTTTTTTAGAAGTGCATTCATAAAAACTCATATCTTGAGCAAAAATTGCTCCAAAAAGCATAGCCGGACCATTATAGGCACTTATTCCTTCTTCAGTTACATCAATAGAAAAATGAACCTTACCTTCGGATTTTAATTTTCCTACTTCTTCAAAATAAACAGTGTGATACATGCCAGGAGGCTTTCCTGCACCAACATGTTCCATTCCTAATTCAATTATTTTATAATAATCAAAACCCGTATAATTTGATAAACTATCGCTCGGATTAACAATTATTTTCTGAATATTCTTTGGTAAAGTTTTATTTATGTAAATTGCAGCAGCAGGAGTGCCAGTATTATTAACGATAATAAATAAAGATCTTTTAGTTGTTAAGTATTGAAATAAAGCAATTCTAAATGGCATATTCCAGCTTTGAGTCCAAGAAATAAGTTGATTACCTGAAAGTTCTTCTTGAGTAAAAATCATATCATAGGTTAAATCATTATCTGAGAACCCACCTATTGTATAAGTTGAAATAATATTATTTAAAGGCAAATTATCGCAAACGAAATTCATTCTTAAACTTGGTGTGTGAATAATTTTTTCAGCTCCAGTACTAGCCTCTGCACTTTTAATAACAGTATCAAGATTTTTCATGATGTCAGCAGTTAAATCCATATCTGCACTTTTAGATTGAGACCTAATAGTTACAAGAAAAAATGCTAGAATAGCAACTCCAATTATTAAAATAAAAATCCAATTGAATTGTAAACTTAATTGTGCTTTTTTATTCATATCAAAAACCTCTAGTTTTTGGGATGCTCAAAAATTTTATTTTTGTTCATT
>CAYOEA010000016.1:0-20917 GCA_964402995.1 uncultured Methanosarcinales archaeon | reverse complement strand
TTCATTTTATAATTCCCCTGCCTCTTTTTTATGGTAACGCTAATTTATTCTGAAGTATCTTATTAGAAGTAGTGTATTAGAATTACTATTTAAATCTTTCGTTTTGTTGTCACTTAATAGTAACAAACATGAGAATTACTTCTTTTTTAGATGATCTATGGCTCGTTCAGCAGCAGCATAAAGTGTATCTTTGTTTGCTTTTCTTACAGCCGCATCATTTTTACGCCCATTTTCTATAGCCAAATCTCTAAATTCTTTCAATGGATCTCGAAAAGATACTTGAGGTTGCGGAGTTGGAGAATAAACTGAGCCCATTTCTTTAAACCAATCACCCACTTGTTTAATTTTCGTTCTTATAGGTGATACGCCCATTTTGGCCTTTCTTCCAGTATAATGCCCATAACAACTAAGATCTAACAGATTATCTCTGCGAAAAATATATGCTGCAATTCCAGGGGATGTAAGCCTATAATCAGGGTACAACCCATCAGTCTTAATAATTGAAGTATAGTCCAAGATTGCAGAATCTAATTTAGATCTTGCAGGACTTTTTTTATCCAATAATTTTCTTACTTTTTTTGACGCTAGTTTTAATTTATCATGATCAATCATAACCAATGAAAGATTGGATGAACCAAATTGATTATCTATTTTATCTTGTACTTGTGATACAGTCATGCCATCCGCAGAGTGCTCATCAGTAGTGCCATTTTTAAAATAAGTTCCAGGATGAAAACTCATATAATTATAATCTAAAATAGAATTTACTTTCTTAGCCAATATACCATCATCATCACGAATAACTTTTCTAGTTAAAGCTTCAATTCCTTGTTCTACATATAGAACTAAATTGTCAATGCTTATGTCTGATGCAACCATATACAATTTTTAATATTGATTTATTTATATATCTTTACCTTGCAGTAGGAACTCAAAAAAATAACATTCTAAAATATGCATAATTATTTAAATTTCGAAGTCTCAAATCTTGTTCAAAACCTTTAAGCAATGCTTAAAATAAAAAAAAGCATATTTTTCAAGCATTTATTGTAAAACCAATATATAGATTGTCCAATAGATAGTACAACCAATAAATTAAAAAATAGACATTAAAATATTTAATCAAAAACTACAAGTTTTAGAATGAAGAAAACCTAAAAAAACGCTAAAAATCATATAGAATCAAGAGGACTTTGAACCTTTCTTTTTGCCTCATCAGAGACATGAGTGTATATTTGTGTCGTCGACAAATCAGCATGTCCAAGTAATTCTTGAATAAGCCTAATATCAGTGCCTGAATCAAGCAAATGTGTCGCAAAACTGTGCCTCATAGTGTGAGGTGTTACTTGCTTATTTATGCCCGCCTTATCGCCTGCTAAACTAACCATTAGTTGTACTGAACGTGTTGTCAATGGACCATTTCGACCAGGAAATAAATATTCTGAACGCACATTTGGCAAGTATGCTCTTAGTTCTTCAACAATTTTATTAGATAATATAACTAATCTATCTTTAGCACCCTTCCCACTTCTAACCCATGCTGTCCGTTTATCAAGTTCGAGCTGATTAATTTTCATCCCAACTAATTCAGATACTCTGATACCTGAAGAATACAGCATTTTTATCATGAGTTTACTCTTTCTAGATCCTGCATTTTCAATCAGAGCTAAAACTTCTTCTTTAGATAAAACAACAGGTAATTTTCGAGATATCTTAGGTGTTGAAATTTTAGAAAAGCCTCTATCTAAAACATCATTATAATAAAATAAGAGAGCCGATCTAACTAAACCTAACGATCTTGCACTTAAGCCCTTTTCAGAGATTAAATGCCCTAAATATAGCTTTATCTTATCTGCAGTTACCAATTCTTCATTGTGGCCAGAGTAGCTTAAAAAGCCCTTGTTAAATCTAGTATAAGCTTTAACAGTTTCTTTACTATAGCCTCTCAGCATCAATTCAGCAGATAATTTTTCTAACAAATTACAACCTCAGTGGAATTTGGGAGTTCCAAAAATTCCTTATTTTTGTTACTAGCATGAAATTTACCTATTTACTAAATCCTCTTTTAAAGTAATTGTGTCTTGCAATTTTTGCTGCCTGTATCCAAAGGAAGAATGCTGAAATTACCAGTATGATATTTGCAATCATTTGCGGAACTTCAAAGTTAGCAGTAAGATAACCCATCTGTCCGAGCAAATTATAACTTCCAAGTCCGAAAGCTAAAATTCCTACAAAGACTTCTTTCTTCATTATTCCAGATTTTTTCTTATTTTCTTCTTGATTCATATAAATCACCTATTTTACGTTTTCAAAACAAGATCCAAAAACAAATTCATTTTCGAATATCTCATTTGTGCTTAAAACTAAGCTTAAAACTTCGTATAAGATATATTATACGAAGTTTACTATATAAATATTGTTATTTTAAGATACTGGTCGACGAGAAAAGCATTCAAACCCTTAATCTGCACAAAAAAGGCTGGGTTTTTGAACAAAAAAGGAACTTAAAAAACCTAGAAAAAAGAAAAGTTTATATAGTAGTTGTCACTATACAGTTACAACATGGAACTAGAAATAAAAAAAGGGGACTTTGATGCAGAACAATTTTTTACTTTAATTTCAATAATTAGTGATGCATATAAATTACCAATGAATACATCTCAAAATAGCAGCCCATTAGGATCTTCCTATGTAGCTTTCGAACAAAATGGCGAAGTCACATACGAGATGCATAACAGAATGGAAGTAAATATAACTCAAAATCTGGAGTCAGTAACTGTGAATTGTAAACTTCATGACGGAAATACTAGTACAACTGCTAAAGACGATGAAGTAAAACAACTATTAAATGATCATTATAGTGGAAAAACAACTTCCAACTTTAGGAATGCAACTAGTGAATATTTACGTCACAGTGCTGTGAATCTCACAAAAAAATAAATGTCTAAAACAGACAAATTTTTTTAATTTTGAAGTTTCAAACTGAGTTTAAAACATTTAAGCAAAAATCAAATATTTTATTTTACTTTTTTATAATCTTTTCTTTTAATTATATGCTTTAAACCATAAAAATAATTACTAAATTGACTGTATAAATTTTTTAATTCTTTTTTTCCAGAATCAGTTAAAAAGTAATTTTTTTTACGTCCATCTTGAATGAATTTGATCAGTTTTTTATTTCTAAGAACCTTCAATGCAGGATAAATTGTACCTGGAGTGAGCATCGCACCTTTTCTTCGACCTATCTTTTTAGCTAAATCTTCACCACACAAAGTCTTCTGATTAAGTTCATGAAGAACTAAGAAACTTAAAAATCCTTTAAGCTCTAAATACTCTGATTCACCTTTTCTAATCTTAGATTTAGCTTTTTGTGCCATAATAAACCCTCATTTTTAATCTTTATAAATTTATTGTTTTTATTGGTTATCATATTTATCGGACACACTATATATTGGATGAACTATGTATTGTAACACCAATAAATAGCTCAAAAAAACAAGTTTTTAATTTTAAGCATTGCTCAAAGGTTTTAGACACTATTTGAAACGTTATTTTTTCAAATTTTCAAAAAAAAATTAGAAATTAAATAAATCAAAATTTAGTAAAAATAAGAATCACTTTTTAGAATCATTGACTAAGAATTGCTGTCGGAACAAAAGTATTATCTATCTTTAAAACGTTCTTTCTTGCCTGTAAATCTTTAAATGTATACTCCAAAGATAAATACAATTTACCGTCGACAACTTGTTTAATTATGGGTATATTCTTATTCTCTAAAGAACAAATCATCATTTCACAAAGTTCCAGAGTTAAACCAGCAGTTTTTGCTAATTCAACCATTGGAATTCTGTCTTCTATGGTGTATAAATTCATGAAAAAATCTTGTTCTTTTTTAGATAAAGGACCGTTAGTATATTGGTAAGAATTTATGTGTGGGTTTAATTGCATTTGTAATTCATCAACTTTTTCACTTAACTTTTCAATTCTTGATTCTAATTCTGCAGTGTATTCGTAGTTAGTTTGGATCTCGTTAGAATTCTGATTTATAGAGTCTAAATGTGAATCTAATTCATCATTTACAGACTTAAATTTTCCTTTCAGATTAAGCTTTAATACATTAAAATCCTTAGTTAAAAGGATAATTTTTGATATTAACTCTGGTATCTTTTTACTATTTCCAAAAATGCTCATCACCCAAAATACAATTTGATTAGCTCCTTTTTAAAGATTATCATACTCCTATCATATATTTTCAAAACGTCAAATAGTTGTATGGATAAGTATGTACTTTTTCTCGAGAAATTTTATAAAACAATTCAAGTTATTAAATGAATATGAGGCAAAAACAACTAGGAATTTTTTTATCTAAACTAAAACAGTTTAAGGATCCTAAAGCATGGGCTGAGCAACACCCAACAGAGCCAGATATAGCTGCAGAAGTATTATGGTTTGCTTACATGAATCGAGATCTTGAAGATAAAGTTGTGGCTGATTTAGGCGCTGGAACTGGAGTCTTAGGTATCAGTGCACTATTACTTGGTGCAAAGAAAGTTTATTTCTTAGAAAAAGATCCTGACGCAATAAAAATTCTTAAAGAGAATTTGGACTTACTTGAAAACATTGAAACACCAACTCATTATGAAATCATTCAAGCAGATGTTTTATCTTTCGATGTCAAAGTTGATCTAATATTAGAAAATCCTCCGTTTGGAACTAAAGAAACCCATGCAGATAGGGATTTTCTTGAAAAAGCAGTTAGATATGGTGACATAATTTACACTTTCCACAAACAAGAAACGTCAGAATTTGTAGAAAAATTTATCATTAAACACGGCTTTAAAGCAACTCATCATTTTGATTTTGCATTCCCGCTAAAAAACACAATGCCACACCATAAAAAACGAATTCAAAGAATAAAGGTCGGTTGTTGGCGAATACAACGAATAAATTTATAAATAAATACTTGTTTTCTCGTGACCATGGAACTAAAATTTATTGAAGATACAAAACATAGAGTAGTTTTCGACATCATTGGCGCAACACATTCTTTAGCAAATGCATTGAAAAAAGAACTTTGGGCGGACTCAAATGTTAAAATTGCTGCATATAATGTAGAACATCCTCTTATTGGAATTCCAAGAATTATTGTAGAAAGCAAAGCAGATGCAAGAAAAGCTCTTCTTGACGCTATTGACAGACTTAAGAAACAAAACAAAGACTTAGTTTCAAAGTTTGACAAAGCTTTAAAGAAATAATTCTTTTATTCTATTCTTAATTTTTTATTAACATTAGTTTTAATCTAATTAAATTTATATACTTCAAAATAAATCATGTTTCATGAACGATTCTGATAAAAAAGCACTTCTTAATCTTGCAAGAGAATCAATAGATTCTTATTTTAGTTCAAGTGAGCCGAATATAAGCCAAATAAAGCATCTAAATGCCAAAGAAGGCGTATTTGTAACCTTACATAAAAACAGTAATTTAAGAGGCTGTATTGGATTTATTGAATCAGATAAACCTTTATTTAAATCAATAATAAATGCTGCAAGGTCAGCTGCGTTTCAAGATAATAGATTCAGTCCTGTTTCAAAAGATGAACTTCCAAATCTTCACATAGAAATATCAGTTTTATCAATTCCACGAATCATCCTAGTAAATAGTCCAGATGAATATTTAAATAAAATAACTATAGGGGCTGATGGTTTAATTTTAAGACATAAGAAAGGTTACAGTGGACTATTATTACCTCAAGTTGCAACTGAGTGGAACTTTACAATAACAGCATTCTTAGAGGCGTTATCTGAGAAGTCAGGTCTTCCAAAAAATGCCTGGCAAACAGGTGATGTTAATTTATACAAGTTTCAAGCAGAAATATTCTCAGAAGAAAAATCTTAAGTGAGTCTACTTAATCTTTCAATCACATTTTTCATTCTTTGATAAAAATATTCATTTGTTTTTTCAGCCAAAGGTAAATATAATTCTTTTGTTTGTTCTAAATGTCTTGCAAATTTTTCAGGTCTTGTTTTCTTAATTGTCACAGAGGATTCAAGATTATTTATTCTATCTGCAAGTTTAATTATTCGAGCATATAATGTTTTCTTGTTAAATGAAAGTGCTTCTGCAGTTACAATTTTTCGCTTAATTTCATCTTTATCATCATAAATATTATTTTCAGGTCGCCGAGTTAACTCTCCAACTATAGCTCTTACTTTTATTCCAAACTTTTTCTCTAACATTTCAAAGTTAAATTTTTCAGAATCTTCTATAACGTCATGTAATAATGCAGCGCAAACTAAATCTTCAGTTAAGTCAAATGCTAAATGTTTTGAACACATTTTTACAATATCTAGAGTTACTGGGTAAATATGTTGATTTAGATAAGAACTTCCATCGTCTCGCTTTTGATCTTTATGAGCTTCATAAGCTATTTCTAAAGCAGTATGTATTTTGTTATTTATAACTAAGGATTGTCCTTTTAATGCTCTTAAAAGTGTGAATTTATTCGTATAAGGGACACCATGAATTGTTTTTCGAATTATTTGTTTAATTTTACCCATATTTAAATAAAATCACCCCAATTATTAAACTTTATGATTATTTCATTCATTTTAAAATAGTAAAAAAGGCAGATTTAAGAATGTGGATGAATTCTAACCAATGTTATGAACCTTGAAGAAATGAGTAATTCAGTTATAGAATATGCAGATATAAGCATTCCTTTACGAAAACCAAAAGGCCCTTGGGATATTCAAACTAAAAAATTAATTGAAGAGTATAATGCAAGATATAATTTTCAACAAGGTATTCTTAATAATTATGCGCGAGCTGAATTCAAATTAAAAAAAAATAACGATAAAAAATCAAAAAGATTATTTAACCGAGCCAGCAAAATGCTGTGGAACGCACATATTTTTAACATTCTTCCTGGTAAAAAACACTCTTGGGATGATAAATCTCAAAAAGCAATTCAAGAATTTGATGCAAAAACAGATTTGGAAATGTTCCTCATTAGATCAAATACACACATCAAATATGAACTTACTAAAGAACATCCAAATATAAAACAACCAACACACATAAATCTTAATAATTCTTATAGTCCAAAATTAAATTTTGAAATAGCAGCATTTAATACATACCAAGATTTTAAATTTGGAATAGATCAAGTAATACTATCAACAAAAAAAGTTTTACAAAAAACACTTCATTTTGTCTCAAATGATGTTCTATTAGCAGGAATCACTCAAGGTTCACTTGTGAATTCATTATCAGCTAAGATGGAAGAACACATCACTCACATTTCTAAAAAAAATGCAGAACTTGCAAATACTGTTCTTTCAACTTTGGATCACATTCCAGTTATATTGGCAACAACAGAAATTTCAAGTATGGTGGCTGAAACAACGAGTAATTTATACGCAACTCAAACAGCAGAATTAACAGAATCAAGCAGTAAAATATTCGCACTTGGATGTATTGCATGGAGCGTATTTAGAGCAGGAAGAAATATTTATTCCAGAATAGGAAAAAATAAAGATAAAGAATACAAAGTGTTACCTTCAACAGGTTATGGATCAGGATTTGTCCATAGTAAACATTTCTTAAAAACTGGTGATAATTTAATTTCAAAACGTCTTGACGAATATAAACTTAAAGCAAAAAGTTTAGGAACAAATTGTTTTTATGGCGGAATAGTTACGCATATTGATAATTTTAAGAATGCTTATTTTAAGAAATAAAGAATTAACAAAAGAACAATATTTATTAAAGAATCAATAACCAAAAATAATAATGAAAATTTATACTGTAATACCTAAAGCATTAGGGCAAATTAGTACCTGGTCTAAAAAAATTCCTCATGCATTTTCTAAAACTACAGGCGTCATTCTTTTACAACCAATCACAAAAGAAGGACCTTCAATGAGTCCTTATGCTGCTGACGATTATTTTAAGATAAATAAAGATATTGCTGATTCAATTGATGAAGTTATTGAAACAGGACTTAAACACGATGTAGGCATAGGTGTTGATCTGGTATATAATCATGCAGCAATAGATGGAGAAATAGTTAATAAACATCTAGATTGGATAAAACGAAATAAGGATGGAAGCTTAAGATTAGGACAAGGTGGTGGAGAAATATGGCACGATATTGTTCAATGGAATTATTTACATGAAGAAGCACAAGAAATGGCGATTGAGTATGCAAGAATGTGGGCGAGAATACCTTATGAAACAAATGGGATAATTAGATTTGACAATATTAAAGAAAGCCATGTGCCAACTACTAAAAAAATATTAAACATGCTAAACAAAGAATTTCCAGGAATACACACTACAGGAGAATATTTTGGACATAAAGGAAAACGACAACAATTTACTGAAGCAGGGATTGATTCTTATCTAAGTATGGCATTGTTTAAACAAACCTGTCCAGAAATGGCAGAATATCTTAGAGAAATGCATAAATCAAATGTTCCACATTTTACTCCTATAAGCACTCATGATAGCAAGGGACCTGAAGAAGTATTTGGAATTGTACAATCGTGGATACCAAGATATGCCGTATCTGCATTAATGAATGATAGTGAATATTATGGAATAACTATGTGGGATGAACATGGTCATCCAAACAAAATCCCATTCATAGGAGAAAACATCCCTTCAAAACCACAAAAACGTATGAACTTTGAAAATTATTTTTCTGCAATAGATGAACGAGCAAAAGATTTTACTGGAGAAATAAAAATTACTAACAATGAATGTATCATACACGCACAAAGAAATGGACATGATGTATTTGTTAATTTTGATATTAATAAATCTCGAGAATTTGAAGGAATAACTCTCCCTCCACATAGTGTATTGGTTGATGATACTTTATTCTATGAACAGAATGGAGAAATCAAAAATACGTAATGTGAAACATCAAAAGTACCCATTCGAAAACTTTCCGAATAATTCTACAAACGACATATTAAAGAAAACATCATCCTAATTTTTATGGAACTAAAAGCCCACATAACTAAAACCTTATCTATTGCAAGAAAACACAAGCTCTCAGAAACAAGAATTGCAGCTTATGCATTCTACATTCAAGAATTCTTATTATTCACTCAACAATTTAACATCCCATTAACAAGCAGAGCAATTAAGATTTTCATACTATTCTCAGAACTAACTATCTACTCCAGTAATCTAACTTACAAAGCTCTAAAATTCTTTTTTGAAAAAGTCTTAAAACAAAGATTATCCTATAAAGATAATTCTGAAATTAAATCTTCTTGCAAAAATTTAACAAAACAGAAATCATTTGATAAAGATAATAAAGAAGATAATAAGATTATAAAATCAAAATAAAGATTTGTAAGTTTTTTTTCTTGAAAGAAAACCTAGAGCCGCAGTTATGAGTAAACCATATATTCCATGATTGACAACTTCTGATCCAGTCTCAGTTATTTGCGCTAATTCACGATCATGAGCTTTAAATCGAGTACCATTTACAAAATTACTTAGTTCGACTCTTGTTGAACTAGTTCTTTCATCTATTTTCTCAACAGTTCTATTTAATGAATATGAAAAAAAATGCTCATCAGGATCTCTGCTATTAGCATAATCTGCAGAAACATGTAAAGTTTTATTTTTTAATGATTCTAAATCAGCAATACTTTTAGAAAGTTCATCTTTCACATTTAATTCAAATTGATATGCATCAGTCAAATCATCCTTCGAGATTTTTTCATAAGCCACACCCGCAAATATAGTGGCAATAGAAATTGCAGAACCTAATATCAATAATTTAGTTCTATTTGTAAGTGATTGTGGTTGTGGACGAGTTTCCATTTCACGTCAGAAAACGTAGCCATTTAAAAAACTTAACTTAAAAAAGAAAATTAGAAAATAAAAAATTCAATCAAAGAGTTTTTTAAAATATAAAAATCACATTTTTATGCATAAGAAATTATTCAAATAATTTCTTAAAGAAGCTTTTCTGTGGATGTACTTCTTCCCCAAGTTCTTTTGCAAGTGCATTAAATGCTTTTTTCTGCTTAGAATTTAATTTCTCAGGTGTTTGTATGACAACATGAACTAATTGATCCCCTTGTCCGTAAGCATGTAAGTAAGGTATTCCTTTTCCTTTCATTTTAAAGACAGTATTTGTTTGTGTTCCTGTAGGAATCTTTAGTGTTACTTTCCCTTGCAAAGTTGGAACTTCAATAGTATCCCCTAGTGCTGCTTGTATAAAGCTAATCGGAGTTTCAAGAACTACATCATTACCATCTCGCTCAAAAAATTTATGATGTTTTACACTTACTACTACATATAAATCCCCATTAGGTCCGCCTCTATATCCTGCGTCACCTTCTCCAGTCAATCTGATTCGCTGCGAATCTTCAATTCCTTCAGGGATGTCTACATCAATCTTTTTCTCTTCATCGCGTGTACCTGAACCTTCACATTGCTCACAAATATCACTTATTGTTTGACCACTTCCTTGACATCCAGGACAGGTTGCAGTTGTTTGAAATACTCCAAATGGAGTTCGTTTAGCTTGAGTTACTCTTCCACCACCATGACAAGTAGTACAAGTTTCAACACCTGTTCCACCATGACCATCACATTTTGAACATTTTTGTTTTTTATTTAATCTTACTCTTTTCTTAATACCAAATGCAGCTTCTTCAAGAGTGAGGCTTATATCTGCTCTAAGATCGCTTCCTCGTCTTACACCACCAGAATTACTTCTTGAACGTCTTCCTCCACCGCCAAAGAAGGTATCGAATATATCATCAAAATCAAATCCGCCAGCCGAACCGCCACCCATACCTGAGAAATCAAATCCTCCAGCTCCAGGTCCACCATTTCCACCTTTGAATGCATCAGATCCATATCTATCATACTGCGCTCTTTTTTGCTCATCTCCTAAAATAGATGCAGCTTCATTTACTTCCTTAAACTTACTCTCAGAATCAGGACTATCTTTATTTAAGTCAGGATGATATTTTTTTGCTAATTTCTTATAAGCTTTTTTAATTTCTTCTTTGCTTGCGTCTTTACCTACGCCTAATGTTTTATAATAATCTTCACTCATGTTTCATCACTTCTCCAATGCTATAATTACTTCTCTTAAATCTTTCATTGTTTCTGAATAGTATTCTTCGTCTTTTAATTCATAAATCGCATAAAGCGCATCTAATGGTTTTGAAATGCCTCGGTGATATTTTCTTGGATAACTTTGTTCAAGCGCACCTTTACTTAACACATATATCCCTTTCTTTTTTAAATATGCAATTCTATCATATTTATTCTTTAAACCAGCCACGCCTTTTATTTCTCGCCAAATTGGTTTTATTACTCTTTGACCTTTTACAGCGTCTAAGTCTGTTAGAATCAAGTAAGGTATTTTAAATATTCTCAATAAATCTATGTATACTTCGAAATTATCTTTTGAAAAACTACTTATTACTTTAATTTCATTCGTAGATTCACAGTATCTATCAATAAGTCCGTCCATCATGATTTTATCACTTATTCCTTCAACAAGCAATACTTTATCTGCAAAAAATATCTCGCAATTCTCAGCATTTAACTCTTGTCTTAAGCGATTCTTATCCACGTACTGTTTTGAAGTCATAGTGTGAACTCGAGTTTTAGCTCCCTTTCTCACAACTCTAAATAAAGCATTAATATTATCTGGTTGAACAAATACTGTTTCGTGAGTTGTAATGAATATTTGTGTTGCTGGTGAAAATTGTTTCATAAATCGATACAACTTTCGTTCAGCTTCAGGATGTAAATGAATTTCAGGTTCTTCAATAGCTAAAATTTTACCTCCACCAAGAATAATTTCGTGTAATAATAATAAAAGCTCATTATTGCCGCCACCTATAGATACTAAAGGCATTTCTTCACCTGATGAAGTTTTAAACATTAAATCATATATTTTTCCATCTTTCTTCTTTTCTTCAATAGTATCTACAATAGGGGATAAATGTTTAATGAATTCTTTAAATTGTGAATATAGATTTCGCTTATCATCTTCTTTATGATTTGCAAGTTCAATTAATGATCTCTCAATATATCGTCCTGCTTCTGATTTTCTGCTATGTACTTGCGTATCTCTATAAATAATTCTGTTTGCAGGGATTAAAATGAATTCATTCTGTAAACATTCTAAGATTGTTTCTGCAACTGTTCCTTCAATTTTACTAACATATTTGCCATCAAGTGTTCTAAATCGATTTTTTTCATCAGCTGTTTTAACAATAATTGCTTTATCTAATCTAATAAAATCAACAAATATTTTTGTCTTATTTTTATCAATAACTAATTTTTTAGAAAATACTAATGTTGCTAAATCATTAGTTGCATCTAGGCTCCATTGTCGTCTTTTCTTTTTTGATAAACTTAAATTAACTGTGAACTCTGCAACTGGGTTTGTTTTATCATATAATTGACTGCTTAATTCAGTTTGAAAAACTGTTTCTAATATATTTTCTTTTATAGTATTAACAGGAGTATATGTTGAGATTGTAGAATTAAATAATAAATCTAATGCACTAAAAACGTTTGATTTACCTGCATCATTTTTTCCAATAAATACATTTAGAGTATTAAAAACTTCAACTTTAAGTTTTTCTAAACTTTTATAATTCTTTATTTCGATTTGTTTAATTCTCATTCTTTGGACCTCACAACCAATTTGTTCAAATTAAGCATAAACATCAAATAATTAAAATAATAATTAAAATAAAATAAAAAATAATAAAAAAATTTGAGACTAAAAAAAAGTCAACAAAGATATTATGAAAAACGTCCTTTAAAAGATTTTACTTTTTATCTTCTTCGTCTTTCTTTTCTTCTTTCTTGTCTTCTTTAACGTCTTCTTTCTTTTCTTCTTTAACGTCTTCGAAGTCTGCATCAACTACTTTTTCATCTTTAGCTTTTGCATCAGCACCAGGTTTTGCACCTGCAGCGCCAGCTTTCTGTGCTTTTTCTTGCTCAGCAGCTGCTTTTTGATACATTTCAGTACTTGCTTTTTGTACAACTTCGTTTAACTCTGCAACTTTTTTCTTAAGTGCTTCGATATCTTTCTTTGGAGCTTCTAGCAATTTCTTTATTTCTTCTGCTTTTGCTTTAATTTCAGTTCCAACTTTTTTATCGAATTTACCTTCCATTTCTTTTAAGAGTTTTTCACTTGAATAAACAAGAGTATCTGCTTCATTAACAGTTTCTATTTCATCTTTTTTCTTCTTGTCTTCATCTGCGAATTTTTCTGCATCTTTCTTCATTTTTTCAATTTCTTCATCTGATAAATTGCTGTTTGAAGTGATTTTGATGCTTTGCTCTTTTCCAGTTCCTAGGTCTTTTGCACTTACATGTACAATTCCGTTTGCATCAATATCAAATGTTACTTCGATTTGAGGAATTCCTCTTGGTGCAGGTGGTATACCTAATAAGTCAAATTGTCCAAGTAGTTTGTTATCTGAAGCCATGCTTCTTTCTCCTTGAAAAACTCTAATTGTTACAGCGTTTTGATTATCTGCTGCAGTTGAAAATACTTGACTTTTCTTTGTTGGAATTGTAGTATTTCGCTCGATAAGCTTAGACAATACTCCGCCAAGTGTTTCGATTCCCATACTTAGAGGTGTTACATCCAATAAAAGAACGTCTTTAATATCTCCGCCTAAGATTCCTGCTTGAATTGCTGCTCCTAGTGCAACTGCTTCATCAGGGTTTACAGATTTATCCCCGTCTTTTCCAATTAAATCTTTAACTAATGCTTGAACTGTAGGAATTCTAGTGCTTCCTCCAACAAAGATTACTTTATCAATTCCAGTTGGGCTCATTCCTGCATCTTTTAATGCTTTCTGAGTTGGAATTTTTAATCTTTCTAAGATTGGTTCTAACATTTTTTCAAATTCTACTTTTGATAATTCATAGTTTAAGTGTTTAGGTCCACTTTGATCAGCTGTTACGAATGGTAAATTGATTGTTGAACTCATTTTAGTTGATAGCTCAATCTTTGCTTTTTCTGCTGCTTCTTTTAATCTTTGTAATGCAGTTTTATCAGCTTTCAAATCTACGCCTTGTTCTTTTTTGAACTTATCAGCTAACCAGTTAATGATTAAATCATCTACATCATTTCCACCTAATAGATTATCTCCATTTGTTGCTTTTACTTCAAAGACTCCATCTCCTAGTTCTAGAATTGAAACATCGAATGTTCCACCACCAAAGTCGAATACTAAGATTGTATGGTCATGTCCTTTATCAAGTCCGTAAGCTAGTGAAGCTGATGTTGGTTCGTTAATTATTCTTAATACTTCTAAACCTGCAATTTTTCCTGCATCTTTAGTAGCTTGTCTTTGTGCGTCTTCAAAGTATGCTGGAACTGTGATTACTGCTTGTTTTACTTCTTCACCTAAATATGCTTCAGCGTCTGCTTTTAATTTCTGTAAAATCATTGCTGAGATTTCTTGAGGTGTGTGATCTTTTCCTTGCATTGTAACTTTGTGATCTTCACCCATATATCGCTTAATACTTGCAATAGTGTTGTCAGGATTCGTAATTGCTTGGTTCTTTGCAATTTGTCCTACAAGTCTTTCTCCTTCATTTGTTACACTCACAACTGAAGCAGTAGTTCTTGTTCCTTCCTGGTTTGGTATAATTACTGGTTTTCCTCCTTCTAGTACTGATACTGCGGAGAATGTTGTTCCTAAATCGATTCCGATTATTTTTGCCATTTTATTTTTCCTCATGTTTTTTAGGGAAAATCAAATCCCAAAAATTTCATTCTCAAGATAAACTCGATATTGAAATTTTTGTTATTTTTTTCCTCAATTTATTTTTTAATTTAATTTATTTTCGACTACTATCAAAAACCATTTTGGTTTTTGGGAGTTCCCAAAAAAAGCTTTAACTTTTTTTGCTAACCTTAACTTTGGTCATTCGAATAATTTTTTCGTTGAACTTGTATCCTTTTTGTAATTCCTCTAAAACCACATTTTCTTTACCTTTACTTTCTTCTGTTAAAAGTGCTTCATGTTCTCTAGGATCAAATTTTTCACCTTCTGATTGTAATCTTACAAGACCTTTTTCTTCAAGCATCTGATATAATTGAGCATATATCATTTCAACTCCTTTATAGAATTCTTCAGGTTTATCTTTACTTGCAAATGCGAATTCAAAAGTATCTAAGACTGGTAAAAGAGATTTTATCATTCCTTCTTCAGCATATTTCTTAAAATTTTGACATTCGCCATCTGTTCGCTTCCTGTAATTATCAAATTCAGCTTGTAGTCTTTGTAACATTTCAGTTAAACTAGTGATTAATTTATCTTTCTGAGCAGCTTCTGATTCCTTAGGATTACTTTTAACTTCCTTAGGATTAACTTTAGCATCCTTAGGATCACTTTTAGCATCCTTGTGTTTTTTATCAGTATCCTTTGATTCTGTTTCTTTCTTAGTCATTATGATTAACACCTCCCAAGCAAGACCGACGATTGTAAATTGTCTTTCGTTGACTTAAGGTCAACATGAAGAATGCCAAATTCTATATAAATCTTTCGGTAAAAGCAATATTAAAGTTTAAAAATAATTAACAATTCCCAATAGCAACATGCACAGTAATTATAGTCATTTAATTAAGGACAAACTTCCTAAAGACGCCTTCTTTTTCCACGGAACAGGAGGCTCAAGCGTGAAGGAATTACTTGAAAAAGGAACATTTAGAAATAAGAATTTCTTAAATGAAATGAGTAAACTCTCAAATATTTTCAAGAAAGAATTATATTTAATGCCAAATATGAGTGTTCTTGGGGAAAACTTCACTCTAAGTGATAATAGCACAATAAATGACTATGTGGATTATGAATATGCTTATGAAGAAGCAGAAAGATATGCTGAAACATTTGGACAAAGTCAAAAATTTTATGAGTTATTTGGTTATAGCCCTGAATCAGGGGAGGATAATTTTGATTTACACAATTCAACTGATTTAAATCTTATTAGAGAAGAAATACTTCCTGAAGCAAAAATGCACGGTATTAATGAAACAAATGCAAGAAAATACATTAATGAAGTCTCAAAACAAAAAGGTTACATTTTAGGACTTAATAAAAAAATCTTAGAATTAAAACTCATTAAAGGAGTGGATGTTCCTGGAGAAGAAATCGCAGCAATTATTGAAAACAACCTAGATCACACCTATTTTAACGCAATTATCCCAATGGGACAGGTCGAAAGAGAATTCTTAAAACAATACCAATAAATTTCAAAAAATTTATTAATCATTTCTAAGCTAATTATACTCTTATGAATAATTACGACTCAATCATAATAGGCGCTGGCGCTGCAGGACTCTCGTATGCTAGTTTAATGGCTAAGCACAAGAGAAAGATTCTTCTAGTTGAGAAAAATAAATACCTTGCAGGAAGAGCAGCATTTAGACCTGCTAAAGATTGGAACTATTCAAAGGCCAACACCAAAGTAAGCTGCGGACCACACATAGTACCTGCTAAAGCATACTTAGAACACTTACTAGACATTCTAGACATTAAACACAAAATACCTCTAAAACCACTCGCATCACCATTCATATACGATGATAAATCAGAAAAGGTTAATGAAGTTCCAAACACACTAAATATCCTTCACATAATAAAATGCCTTGCAGAATTCAAGTATCTCAACATTAAAGACTGTCACGGACTACTAAAACTTGCAATAATAGCAAAAACGAATAGTCATGAACAATTAATAAAAAAATATGATTCAATTTCAGTTAGAGATTTAATGAACAAACACAATCTAAAATCGCCTGAAATAGAATCATTACTCAAAGTAATAATCGAATCAGCCGTTCTCAGCATAGATATAGATGATTGTCCTGCATTTGATCTTCTCATAATGTTAAGATTAATGATGAATGGTATTGTAAAAAAGAATACCATCATGTATGAACCAACTAAAGGCTATGGTGATATGCATCAAAAAATGCTAGAATCAATTAAAGAAAATAGTCCTGAGTCAAATATAATTTTAGACAAGGAAGTAACATCAATCATAACTAAAAACAAGGAAGCAAAAGGAATACAAATAGGAAATAAAAAATACTTTGCAAATGAAGTAGTATTTGCTGGAACTCCTCCTGCTTTCAAAAAAGTCTTAGAAAAAAGCAAACTGGACTATACATTTCTAAAACCAACTCTTAAATTAAAACCAGCAAAAATTTATGACCTCATGTTTTTATCAAAATCAAAAGTTCACAATCAAAAAACAACTTGGATATATTTACTTCTTAACAAACATCAAGATATACAACTCGCACCAGTGCTCATTGAAGAAAGCGCAGGACTAAAAGATTATCTATATCATTACTGCTTCTCAATTTCAAATCCTAAAAATGCAAAGAAAGCAGTAAAAATACTAAAAGATCAACTAAAACAAATTTTTGGATACAACTTTGAAAAAGAAATTATTTGGTCTTCATTTCAAAATCTTGAAGTCTACGGAACTAAAAAAACAATCAAACTTCCATTCTCAAAAAGAGCAGGTCCAAGAACTCCCTATGAAAACTTATATGTCATTGGCGATTCATATAAATGCTTAACAACTGGAACTGATGGTTGCGCATTCTCGGCAATTCAATTAGCGCAAATCACTTTGGATAAAGATTTAGAATTGAAAAAAATTCTATAAACTAAAAATTAATGATTAAAAAAAATAAAAAAACAACTAGAAAATCAGATCATAATTTCTTTCGTTTCAATAAAAGTGAATTAGTTACAACACTTACACTGCTTAGAGCCATAGCAGCTCCTGCAAGCATTGGATTTAATAAACCAATAGCAGCTATAGGAATTCCAATTGTATTATAAAATAAAGCCCAAAACATGTTCTGTCGTATCTTGGCCATCGTAGCTTTACTAAGCTTTATTGCTTTTGCAACTCCAAGCAAATCATCTTTCATAAGAACAACATCCCCTGTTTCCATGGCAACATCAGTTCCTGAGCCCATAGCAATCCCAATATTTGCTTGAGCAAGTGCTGGAGCATCATTAATTCCATCTCCAACCATCGCAACAGGACCTAGTTCTTGAAGTTTAGCAACGTGCTGCGCCTTTTCACTAGGTAATACTTCTGAAAAATAATCAGTCACCAAAACTTCTTTTGCGATAGCTTTAGCTGTTCGTTCATTATCTCCTGTAATCATATAAACTTTAAGGCCCATTTTCTTCATTTGAAAAATAGCTTGTTTTGAAGTTTCTTTAATTTTATCAGATACTGCAATTATACCAACCAACTGTTTATTTACAGCAAGAAGCATCACAGTTTTCCCTTGAGTTTCAAGTTCAGATATGTCACTTAAATGTGGCGTTGTACTAATTCCTTGCTCCTTAATTAATTTAGGATTTCCTAAATAATAAAGCTTAGATCCAAGTTTAGCACTTATACCATGTCCAGGTATGGCTTTAAAGTTCTTAACATCTACAAGACCAACTCCACTACTTTCAGCATGTGCAACAATCGCATCTGCAAGAGGATGTTCACTACCTTTTTCAATACTGCCAACTATCTTGAGAAACTCTTTCTCAGTCATCTTAGAATAAATCTTAATTGCAGACACCACAGGTTTTCCTTCAGTTATAGTTCCTGTTTTATCCAAAACTATAAACTTCAACTTATGGGCTGTTTCAAGCGCTTCACCGCCTTTAATTAAAATACCGTGCTTTGCACCGATACCAGTTCCAACCATTATAGCTGTGGGCGTTGCAAGTCCTAGAGCGCATGGACATGCGATTACTAGAACTGCAACACTTGCAAGTAATGAGGTGTGGAAACTTGCGCCAGCAAACAATAACCATGATACAAAAGTCACAATTGCAATAATTAATACTCCTGGAACAAAATATGTTGCAACTGAATCTGCAAATCTTTGTATTGGAGCTTTACTTCCTTGTGCTTCTTGTATTAATTTAATAATTTGAGCAAGTGTAGACTCAGAACCAACTTTAGTGGCTTTAAATTTAAATGAACCATGTTTGTTAATAGTAGCTCCAATAACTAAATCACCTTTATTCTTCTCAACAGGTATGCTCTCACCTGTAACCATTGCTTCATCAATTGAACTATAACCAGATATAATAACTCCATCAACTGGAACTTTATCTCCTGGTTTAACAATTACAATATCTCCTACTATAACTTCACTTACAGAAATCTTAATTTCAGTTCCATCTCGAACTACAATTGCAGTTTTTGGAGTTAATCCCATTAATTGCTTTATTGCATTAGACGTTTTCCCTTTAGCTTTAGCTTCAAGTACTCGACCAAATATTACGATAGTTATCAAAACAGCACTAGCTTCAAAATAAACATGCCCGCCAACAACTAAAGCATATATACTATATACATAAGCAGCAGTTGTACCCATCACAATAAGTGTATCCATGTTGGCACTAAAACCTCTAAGTGCTGCAAACGCAGATTGATACATGGGCAAAGCGATATAGAGTTGCACAGGTGTTGCCAAAACAAACATGAACATCCCTTGATAAGGAATAGGATTTTTCATAAAAAACATCCCTAGGATAAATATTGGGATTGCAAATACTAAACTTGTATAAAATGAATTTTTTAATTTTCTATATTCACGAGCAGATTTTCTATTTTCTTTTTCATAATTAAAACCAGTAGATTCACGAGCACCATAACCTTTTTTCCTTACAGTTGCAATTAAATCAGTTACACCCAAGACAGACTCATCATATTCAATAGTTGCTTTATGAGTTGAAATATTAACATTAGCTTTCTCAACACCAGCTGATCGGTCCAATGCTTTGTTTACAACAGCAGAGCAACTAGCACAATGCATTCCTTTTATATCTAAAACTATTTTCTTAGTCATTTTACCAAAATCCCTCTTAAAAATATAAAAACTAAAATAAAATTAAAATTTAACTACAATTAGATAAATATCCTAATCGACCTAAATCTTGTTTGCCAACATAATTCTCACCATCAATTACCCAGGTGGGATAAGCTTCAATATCTGCGATAATGCAAGATTCTTGCTCTTTATCGCAATCAATATAATCTACATATTTGAATGAACTTCCAAATACTTTCTTTTGATCTTTACAATTATGACACCATTCAGTTCCATACATTTTAGCATCATTTAATGTTAAACATTCAGCTAATGCATCTTGTTCTCCAGGTCCACTACTGCAAGCAGACATAAAAATTAAAGAAAATAAAAAAATTAAAAAAATTATTTTTGTTTTCATGTTCTAAAACCTCAACTACTTCGCAAGTGCTTTATCGATTGCAGTTTTGAAAACTGAAAATGGTTGCGCTCCTGAGATTACTTCTCCATCAATTACAAATCCTGGAGTTCCTCTAACGCCCGCTGCGCCACCATCAACCATATCTTTTGCAACTTCTGCAGCCATTGAACCCGAGTCCAAACATTCTGCGAAATCAACAGTATCTAATCCTAAATCAGCAGCATATTTCTTAAACGCATTTACTCCGCCTGAAACTCCGCTTTCGAATAATAGATCATGCATATCATAGTATTTTCCTTGTTCACCAGCACATTCAGCAGCTTCAGCAGCTTTTTGTGCATTTGCGTGGAATGATAATGGAAAATCTCTATAGACTAATTTTGCTTTTCCAGTATCAATGTATTCAGTTACAATTTGATTATATGTTTGTTCATAGAATCTTACACAAAATGGACATTCAAAGTCGCTCCATTCAACAATTGTGACTGGTGCGTTTGGATCGCCTTTAATTGCGTCATCATCCATCAATACTTTCATATCAACTCCTGCTGTTTCTGCAGCAGGTTTTACTGCAACATTATCATCTGCAGCGTTTGCTTCTGTTCCATCATTTAAATCAG
>CAYOEA010000015.1:0-26011 GCA_964402995.1 uncultured Methanosarcinales archaeon | reverse complement strand
GGAGGAACTGGTAAACCATTGTGCTAAAGCACAAGGTATCCTTTAAATGTAATGACACTAAAATGCATAAAGAATTTGATAAACTAATTGAACACGCAAAACAAATAATCACATAATAAGCAAGTACAATAATTAATATAAAAAATATATTGATAGAGAAATTAAATGATTGAAACTAAATTTATATTAAGAATTTTTCCTAAATTTATTAGAAGAAAAATTGAAGGGAATCAAGAGTTAATAAAAATAATTCAAAACATTAATTGGCTAGCTTTTGAGAATCTATTTCAAAAATTAATTGGAATATTTATTTTTGCGTGGATAGCCCGTTATTTAGGTCCAGAACAATTTGGCTTAATGAACTATGTTTTATCATTTGTTGCTTTATTTTCAGCATTATCCATACTAGGATTAGATAACATTGTAATTAGAAATATTGTTTCAAATCCTGAGAAAAAAAAAGAATATTTAGGAAGTACATTGCTATTAAAGTTTCTCGGTTCTTTAACCTTACTTATTCTTTCAATAATTGGAGTTTCTTTAATAGAACCAAATAATAACTTACTAATATTATTTGTTGGGATTATTTCTTTAGGTTATATTTTTGGTTCTTTTAATACACTTGATATTTGGTTTAAATCTCAAATACAATCAAAATATTCAGTTTATTCTCGTTCAATTGCTTTTTTAATAATTTCATCATTAAAAATAATTTTCATATTAACGCAGCAACCTTTAATAGCTTTTATTTTAATGTTTGCGTTAAATAGTTTAATCTCTTCTCTTTTATTAATTTATTTCTATCACAAAAAAACCAAATTATCTTTTCTTAAATGGAAAGTGAAATTAAAAGTTATGAAGAATTTACTAAAAGATAGTTGGCCTTTAATATTGTCAGGAATTGCAGTAATGATTTATATGAGAATTGATCAAGTTATGATTGGCAATATGATTGGCAATGTTCAACTCGGAATTTATTCTGCAGCAGTTAAAGTATCAGAATCATGGTTATTTTTACCAATGATTATTGCAAGTTCAGTACTCCCTGCAATCATTAAAGCAAAAAAAAAGAATAGAAAATTATATCTGGAAAAGTTGCAAACTTTATATGATTTATTTACTTGGTTTACAATATCTGTTGCAGTAATTATAACTTTCTTATCACCTTTTATAATTAAGATATTATATGGCGCAAACTATGCTGATTCAGCCATTATTTTATCAATCATTATATGGACTGGAATTTTTAGTTTTTTAGGTGTTGCCAGTTCTCAATATTTAGTTGCAGAAAATATAACAAAAGTTTCATTTTATAGAACAGGTTTTGGAGCTATAATTAATGTTCTTTTGAACATCATTTTGATTCCAATATATGGAATTATTGGTGCAGCAATCGCAACATTTATATCATATGGAGTTGCAACATTCTTTATTTTGGTTCCAAAAAATAGTAGATTGGCAGGAATTCAAATGTTAAAGAGTTTTAATTTAATTAGAATCATAAGAGGAAAAGTTAAATGATTAAAAAAATAATTAAGTGATTCATTCCAAAAAGATTTTTAATAAAATTATCTCTTTTTAAAAATGTAGCTTTAAAGTATGGTAATTATAACTTGGTAAAAAAGAAATCAGTGCATGCAATAGTAATTTAAAAAAATTATGTGAATAAAAATGAAAAAAGATAATCTAGCACCAATAGTACTATTTGTATACAATAGACCTTGGCACACCAAACAAACTATCGAAGCTTTAAAGAAGAATGAGTTTGCAAAGGATAGTGTTCTTTACATTTTTTCAGATGGTCCAAAAAACAAAGAAGATGAACTTAAAGTAAAAGAAGTAAGAAAATATGTGAATAAAATTAGTGGATTTAAAAACATAGAAATAATTGAAAATAAAGAAAATCTAGGACTGGCTAATTCCGTTATAAAAGGAGTAACAAAAATAGTTAACAAATTTGGGAGAGTGATTGTTTTAGAAGATGATGTTGCGTCATCTAAATCATTTTTAATTTATGCAAATTTTTTACTTGTTAAATATGAAAATGACAATTCAGTTTTTTCAATTACGGGTTATAATCCTCCACCTAATTTAATGAAAATTCCTAACAACTATCCCTATGATATTTATTTTTGTCCAAGAGCAGGATCTCAAATATGGGCCACTTGGAAAGATCAATGGAATAAAGTAGATTGGAAAGTGAAAGATTTTAATGAATTTAGAAAGAATAAAAATTTGCAAAAAAAATTTAACTTCTCCGGAGCAGATAAAACAAACATGCTTATTCGCCAAATGGAAGGTGAAATTGATTCTTGGGCAATAAGGTGGGATTATGCCCATTTTAAACACCATGCTTATTGTATATACCCTGTTAAATCTTACATCAATAATATAGGTCATGATGGAAGCGGAACACATAGTATTAAATCAAGAAGGAATAAGTTCATTCAAGATACTTTAAACAATAACTCAATACCTAAACTCCCGTCTAAAATCGAGTTAAACAATCAATTGATGAAAAACTTTAAAAAAGTATATAAAACAAATATTTTTAAGAAAATACTCTTTAAAATGATTAAGAAAACCAAACTATATTCATCATATAAACGGTTGGTACGTTAGAAATGAAAATACTCCAGTTATCTACAAATGATTTATCAGGTGGTGCTGCCAAAGCAGCTTTTAGGCTTCATACTGCTTTAAAAAATAATGGGGTTGAATCCTACATGTTTGTGCAAAGAAAACAAAGTAATGATAAGACAGTTCTCGGTGCAAAATCAAATTTATTTTACAGAGGAATAAATTATTTAAGAGGCAAGATTGATCATTTCCCAAAAAAAAGTTACTTTAGCAGACAAATAGTTCCTTGGAGTATAAATTGGCTTCCTAATCCTTTTTTAATAAGAAAGATAAGAAGGATTGATCCAGATATCATCCATCTACATTGGATTAATGGGGGGTTTATTCCAATAAACAGTCTAAAAAAAATTTTAAAGCTAAAAAAACCTATTGTCTGGACGCTCCATGATTCATGGACTTTTACGGGTGGATGCCATATCCCTCATGACTGTAAAAAATATGAACAACAATGTGGAAAGTGTCCATTGTTAGGTTCAAATAAAGATTATGATTTGAGCAGAATAATCTGGTTAAAAAAGAAAAAAGAATTTGACAAAGTAAATATGACATTTGTAACACCAAGTATTTGGTTAAAAAATTGTGCAAAGAATAGTTCTTTATTAAAAAATAAAAAGGTGATTATAATTCCTAATTTTGTTGATATTGATAAATTCAAAAATGTAGATAAAAATTTAGCAAGGAAAAAGTTGGGGTTATCTAAAAATAAAAAATACTTATTATTTGGTGCTATGAGTGCAACAACTGATAAGAATAAAGGATTTGATTTATTATTGAAATCTCTTCAAGCACTTAAGAATACAAAAAACATAGAATTATTAGTTTTCGGAAATAAGGCTCTAGTTGAAATTAATACAAAAATCCCAATACATTTTTTTGGCAGAATAAATAATATGAAAATGTTAAATGAATTATATTCTGCATCAGATGTTACTATTGTTCCATCGAAATCTGAAAATTTTCCAAATATTATTTTAGAATCATTTTCTAGCGGAACCCCATGTGTCGCTTTTAATATAGGAGGAATTCCAGATATTATTGACCACAAAGTAAATGGATATTTAGCAAAACCATTTGATGTAAAGGATTTGGCAAAAGGAATTAAATTCTGTTTATTAGAAAAAAATTTAGGAGAAAATGCTAGAGATAAAATGATAAATGAATATACGCAAAAAATACAAGTTAAAAAATATAGAGATTTATATCAAGAATTAATTTAATTACAATATATTTTGTACCCTATACCTTCATTTACTAATTTTGTATTTGATATAATATAATCATATTTTTCTTTTCCTAAAAAATACTTTTTAGAAAATGATTTAAATACAACACAACATTTTTTGTTTTCTACAAATTCTTTAAAACTACTAAAATCTGTAATAACTAGTGTATTAGTAAAAAGTTGTCTTATAACACCCTTATCATCAATATAATGAGTGTAATGATTTTTTGTCACATTCATGAAGTCTAATTTATAATTATATTTAAATCCAAAGAACTCTTGTTTTTGTATGTTATACTGGACTGCAAAGAAAGTATATTCTGTAAGATTGTTTTTCATAAAATCATATTGCTTTGAATATTCATGATATCCAATCTCCGAAGGCATCAGGGGATAATTTTTTTCAAATATGATATGATAATTTTCTTGCAACACAGGGATAAATGACAACACTATTAATAAAATTAATACTACATTTATTAATTTATATTTCATCTTTGGCAATCGATCTAGAACTAAAAATGATGAAAGAAAGAATAGGGGATAAATATACATCATTCCTCTCATTATTTGCAAATTTTTATTTGAAATCGCATGCAATATGAGTAAAGGTAATATAGTTAGATATAGTAGAAGTGTTTTTTTATCCTTTATAAAAAATAAAATAGTTATGGATAGAATTGATAGAAAACCGAAAATAAAATTTAAATTAAAAAAGAATCCATTGAAATCAATATGTTTAAATCCTGTTTTGGTTGCTCCATGTAACAAAGTAATAATATTTGATTCAAAAAAACCTTTATTTAATATCAAAAGTAGCATAAATAAGAATGCAAGTCCCATCAATATATACTTAGATTCTTTTCTCTTATACATATTTGATATGTAAGAAGATAATTTATTTTCTCTTCTAAATATTGAAATAAAAAATATGGTGATCATTTGAAAAAAAAACGCAATAGGAATAATGAATTTTGTAGTATCATTGCTAAAGTGGTAGTTGATAAATGTTACGGCGCACATGATAACAAAAATAAAACTAGTTTTCACCAGACGATTATTTTTAATATGATTTGTAAGCATAAAACTCAGAAAAACCATTAATATTATGCTAAATTCAGTAAAAACATATCCTCTTATGTAAAAATGATTGAAAATAGTCCACGACATAAAAGAGAAAACTAAAAGATAAATTATCTGTAAAAATTTACTCTTGAGAATATTTTTAGATATTTTTCTAAGCATAAAAAAGTTTAATGTACCTAAGGTTATAGGAACTAATTTTGCTACAGCCAGAGTTTTTCCAAATAAGAACATGTACACACCAACTAAAAAAGATATATGCATTCCTCTTGTGTATTGCCAACTCTCTGTATAAGTAACTAATTTTGGTAAAACCCCATTTTCAAACAAATTTAGCCCACTTAATATGTGAGAGTATTCATCAGGATAATTCCCTATGAATTTGAACATAGAAAATCTCATATATAAAAATATTCCAAAAACAATAATTAATCCAATAATAAACCACCATCCTTCCTTATATACTCCTTGGATGATGTTTCTGAAGATAGGAATTTTGGCTATTTTTGGAAACTTTGTTGAGAATTCACTTGCTCTTTTCTTTTCTTTATGTTCTTCTCTTTCTTTCTCGTCTCCTATGTTATTTATTTGTTCTTTATTCTGCTGAAAAAGAAGAACTCCTAGAGCAATAGTTATTATAGATAATATTCTTACTGCAGAAAATAAGGGTTTTGTAAAAAACGCAATCCAGTCATATTTTAACGTTGATATTGTTACTAAAAACAAGCTTACTAAGAAAGCAATTTTAACTATTTGTTTTAATAACTTATATTCTTTTTTATCTAATCTTTTTTGTTGTATTATAATCATTATCAATATAATTACTGCAAATTGAATTTGTATTAAGAATAAATTAAAATATTTATGAACTTCTAAAACATTTGTAATGTCTAATAAGAATAAAATTAGAGTTATAATAAATACATTTCTAATAACGTTAAAGAACAGTTCTTCGTTCTTCTTAAAGAGGCTTTCTAAAAAATCCATATTCAATTAAGTCGTATCTCCATATCAGATAGGTTTCCACTTCCTCTCAACTTGATTGTCTCTTTACTGTGTTTCATAGAGATGTTTATTTCTTGCGATTCGTTAATAAATACTTCTCTTGTGAAATATGATTTTAAGATTGTACCTTCATAATACTTTGAGGTTCCATGTTTGCTCAGACCAAAGGACAAATCATTATTACCACCATATCCTTTCCAAATAGTGTTATTGCCAAAAAATGTTCTTCCGATTAATTCATCATCAAGTATTAGTTCAATAGAGCCAGATTCTTCATTTGGCGAATAAATTGCAACTAAGTAATGTTCTTTTGAGAAGAAATCCTCGTCTATTTTCTTCGAAACAGAAAACGAAGGTCCGGATGCATTATTCATCCTACCTACAATAAAAATGATTGCATCTTCATTTTGCCAAACTCGCCAATTATAATGACCAACTATTTGTTGTGAACTTTCATTGCTTTTTTCTGGAATCCATTCTACATAAATTGTAAATGGACCTTCTTCGAACATATCCTGAGATTCTGGGAGAATAAGTCTTGTCTTTCCATTAAAATAAAACCCTTCTTCTGTTATGAAATTCTCTACCACTCTTTCTTTTATATTTTCTTTTTCTTCTTTTAAATTATAATTTTCTATAACTCTATACTCATAAATACAACCTTCAAAATAGTTAGCCGTTTCATGTCTGCTTTTTCCAAGGCTCATAGGATACTCTGCACCATAATATTCCCAAATCTTATCACCATTTAAGTCTTTTTTCCCTATGTATTCCTTATCTACATACAATTCTATTGTTCCATTTCCTTCTTTATCTTCTGGGTTATATATAGCAATAATATTATGAATTTTGTTAAAGAAAGTAGTCTTGTTCTTTATGTTATAAATTATTGAATAGCCTGGACCTGTTGCATTATTCATCCTACCAACAAAAAACTTTACTTTATTTTTATCTTGTGATATTTCCCAGTTGTAATGACCAATGATTTGTTGGAATGAAGAATCATCATTTTCAGGTTTCCACTTTACATAAACTGCAAAAGGTTCACTTTCAAACATATCATGAGTCCCATTAAAAGTGATAGTTGTGTTTCCATCAAAATGCAAACACCCATCAAATTTATTACTATAGTCTCTTTCAAAACTTGCATTCTGTTCTAAATAATATTCATACGCATTTTCAACTAATTCAAAAGTATCAACCTTAGTCTTTATCTCCAATCCTTCAGGCACAATACCTGTTGTGAAATCCCATTCATAATCCCATTCATAATCAGAAGGATCAAATTCAATCCGAGGTGGTATAATCGAAACTCCTTCTCCTTCTACAATTATAGTCACATTCTTATTTCTCAATACTGCTTCAGGATTAAAAACAACTTCTGCAACTCCATTCAATTCTCGAAAGTATTCTCCATCGTACATCTGTCTTGGTCCTAAGTCACTTGATTCAACAATATACAACTCTCTAGAACTATCTGCATCCCATTCTCTTCCTATATCCAGTGAATATGCACCTGCAGGAGGTACAAAATTCCAATATAAAACATAAAGTAGTATCAATAATGGTATTAAATATGCTATAAACTTCCCAGTTCCTTCTGGTTTTTTTCTAAAGAACAATACTATCAATCCTATCACAAACAATGAATTTACTAGAATAGATGCCCAGTGATAATATCCTGTTACTAAAAATACTATATCAACTAGTATTAATAACAAAAACAAAACAAAGAATCCAATAATAAAACCCCTATTTATCCTCATAAGACTTTTAAAAACACAAGAAACTTATAAAGCTTGTTATCATTGAGTGATAACAAAAGAATAATCTAGTTATTTTGCTCATACCATTCAATAGTATTCTTCAAACCTTCTTCAAACTTAACCTTAGCTTCAAAACCGAATTCTTTAGCTCTAGAAACATCTAAGCATCGTCTAGGTTGTCCATCTGGCTTTGTAGAATCCCATTCCAATGAACCTTCAAAACCAGTCAAAGAAACTATTTTTTCAATTAAATCTTTAATTGTAATTTCAAAACCAGCACCAATATTTACTGGTTCAGAACTATTATAATTCTCAGTTGCTAAGATAATACCTTCTGCAGCATCTTCTGCGTAAACAAATTCTCTAGAAGCCTTACCTGTTCCCCATACAACTATTTTATCTTTATTATTTCTTTTTGCATCGATACATTTCTTAATCAATGCAGGAATAACATGAGATGATGAAGGATCAAAATTATCTTTAGGTCCGTATAAATTAACAGGCAGTAAAAATATAGAATTAAAATCATATTGCTGCCTATAAGCTTGAGATTGAACTAATAACATCTTTTTAGCTAATCCATAAGGCGCATTAGTTACTTCAGGATAACCATTCCATAAATCTTCTTCCTTAAAAGGAACAGGAGTAAAATTTGGATATGCACAAATAGTTCCAACAGCTACAAATTTCTCAATGTCATGAAGTCTTGCTTGTTCAATTAATTGAACTCCCATCATTAAATTATCATAAAACAAAGAACCAGGATTCTCACGATTAAAACCAATTCCTCCTACTTTTGCAGCTAAATGAATAATAACATCAGCTTTAAAATCAGAAAACATACGATTAATATCTTCTTTTTCTCTCAAATCATAATCTTTAGACCGAGGAATAAAAATATTTTCTTTTAAAACTCCACGTTTCAATAGTTTATCAATAACATAAGAACCTAAAAAGCCAGCTCCGCCAGTTACAATTATTTTTTTATTTTTCAAATCCATTTTAAAAAATTGGTTTTTCATTCTTCAATATATCTACGTCTGCATCAATCATTAACTTAACAAGTTCCTTAAAAGTTGTTTTTGCTTTCCAACCTAAAATTCTTTCAGCTTTACTAGGATCTCCTTGTAAAAAATCAACTTCTGTAGGTCTATAATATTTTGGATCAATCTCTATAATTACTTTACCTGTTCGCTTATTAAAACCTTTCTCATTAGGACCTTTTCCTTTCCATACAATATCAATATCCAAACATTTACATGCTTCTTCAACTAGTTCTCTTACAGTATGTGTTTCTCCTGTAGCAATAACATAATCATCAGCTTTTTTCTGCTGCAACATCATCCACATTGATTCAACATATTCTTTTGCATAACCCCAATCTCTCATCGCATCCATGTTTCCAAGATAAAGTTTTTCCTGCATTCCAAGCTTAATTTTTGATAAACCCATGGTTATTTTTCTCGTGACAAATGTCTGCCCTCTCCTAGGAGATTCATGATTAAATAATATCCCATTACATACAAACATATTATATGCTTCACGATAATTTTTTGCAATCCAAAAAGCATATAATTTTGCAGTTCCATAAGGACTTCTTGGATAAAAAGGAGTGTTCTCAGTTTGAGGTGTTTCAACAACTTTCCCAAATAGTTCTGAAGTTGAAGCTTGATATATCTTAACGTTGTGAATTTTTTTAGGATTCACTAATAGTCGAACAGCTTCTAAGATTCTAAGAAAACCTAAGCCATCTGAATTAGCAGTATATTCTGCTGTTTCATAAGAAACTTGAACATGGCTTTGTGCACCTAAATTATATATCTCATCAGGTTCAATTTTTTTTATTAAACGAATAATATTAGTTGAATCTGTTAAATCACCATAATGTAAGAAAAATCTTTTAGCTTCATGAACGTCTTTATAGAGATGGTTAATTCTCCAAGTATTAAAAGTGCTACTTCGTCTGATAATTCCATGAACTTCATAACCTTTTTCTAAAAGAAACTCTGCAAGATAAGATCCATCTTGTCCAGTAATACCAGTTATTAAAGCCTTCTTTACCTTCTTCCCCTTCATAATCGTGCGAAAAGATTGCACATTTATAAACATTACTTAAGATTATCAATCAGATTTAAAAAAAAAACATTGTTACTCTAAATTATGTCTACCTGGGAATTAATAATTGAACCTAAGAGTCCAATACCTATAAATGAACTTGAACTAGTTATCAAAGAAGGTGACGCTCTTCAATTTCCACTTCATCGTTCTTATGAAAATAATCTTATTAATGACTACTGGAATAAATTTATTGTTGATATGGCATTACGTAAAAAAGATAATTTAGAAAATTCAAATAAAGAAGAACATTTTATCAGAGCCATAAAACATATTGCAAGTATTAGTTCAATGTATAGACTAAATAACGCATCACTTAACAAAAACCAATTAAAATTAAGACTTGGATTAACAGATTTTAAAGAATATATAGGAACAACTCAAGAGGCATTAATAAATAACTCATTTAGAAAAAAACTAATTAATGCAGGCACTGAAGATCACAATGATCCAAATTATTATTTTGCAAATCCTTTAGCAGTATGTACTAATATTATTACCTCAGACAACAAAATTCCAATTGGAATGAGAAGTAATACAGTTGCAATTTACAAAAATGTGCCTCATATAATTGGCGGATACGTGAAAGTCAATGGCGAGAATAAACCTGATTTCTCTGTTAAAGATGTAAACTTATTTGATAATATATTAAAAGAGCTTGAACAAGAACTTGGTTTAAACCAAGAACACATTATTTCAAGTGATTTCTTAGGTTTAGTTCGTAATAACATAACTCGAGGACCTGAAATGATTTACAATATGACACTCAACATTACAAGTGAAGAATTAATATATTCATGGAAACATAACTCCGAAGATAGGTTTGAACACAGAGACATAAACTTTTATGACAAAAATGAACTGCCTAAATTCATAAATATAAATAAAGGAAAAATGGTTCCTTCTGGAGAAGCAGCGTTAACTCTTTTTTTAGAAAAATATCCTTAAATCTACATATACAAACTCAAAATAATTATTAATTACTTATTTGCAACATACTGCATCCCTTTACGTTCATACATTTGATAAGTTGAAGATTCTATTTTCTGCAAAGGATTAATCTTCTCAATATTAATCAATTCTGAAGGCATAATTATTCCTTCTTTAATAGGAGGTATATGAGATTTCAGTTGATTAATTATTTTATCATAACCCCACGCAAATTTCATACCCTGACTATTTATATCATCTAAAGAAACAGATACAACTTTACTATTCCATTTTAAATTATCAGTAGTTACCACTCCTTCAAATTCATTCAAAACTTCATTAATTGTTTGAAACTCATCTAAAGATAATTTTTTTGAAAATATACTGGACAAGTAAATCAATTCATCATTCATTATTGGCGGTGGAACAGTAATCATATAATCGTCTAAATGTTGTGCTTCATCCAAAAGAATTTGTCCAATAACTTTTATTTGTTCAATAGACTGAATATTATACTTGGCCATGATTTCATATCTAGTTTTAAGAAATTCTTCACGAAGAATATCATTTAATGATTCTGGAGCTTCATATTGATTCCAAAATTCCTCATTAATTTCACGTTCTAAAGTTTCTTTAGGAGACTTCTCAGAATGAACACCTTTCTGCCAATTTCCTCCAATAAAATTTAATCCGTTATTAAAATATGGGGCTTTATAATTAGAATCTTTTTGCTCCAAGATAAAGTGTAAATTATTTTCTAAATCAATATGATAAGGTATAATGCTTACTGAGTGATGATTAATCTTAAGTTTTCTATTCATTATCAATCAACATTCAGAAACTTAAGAGATTTAAAAAGGTTTTTTCAATCAAAACCTGAATCAGTCCAAAACGTTTATAAAAACCCACTCACAACCCAACACAATGAAAGCAATCATCTTAGCAGCTGGCTACGCAACAAGGCTTCAACATCTAACCCATACTACTCCTAAACCATTATTACCAGTAAACGGTTCCAACGTCTTAGAACACATCATCTCTAAGATATCAACTATCAAGGATCTTAACGAAATCACTATCGTTTCCAATCAAAAATTCTATCAACAATTCGTTAATTGGAATAATAACTATGATTCAGAAATCCCAATCAATATCTTAAACGATGGTTCAACTACTAACGATAACCGTTTAGGCGCTATTAAAGACATCAGTTTTGCTTTAGAAAAAGAAGATAACGGTAATCAATACTTAGTTATCGCAGCAGATAACATAATAGAACATGACTTTAATAAGTTCTACGATGAATTCAAATCTAACAATTACAACCTTATCGCAGCTTTAGATATTAAGAATAAAGATTTAGTAAGAAATAAACATGGAGTTGTAGTTTTAAACGAAAACAACAAAGTTATCGACTTCCAAGAAAAACCAGATGTTCCTAGATCAACTACTAAATCTATCTGTTGTTATTTATTCCAACCTGGAATTAAACCTTTAATCAATCAATATTTAGAAGAAAACAATCCTGATGCCACTGGTTTTTTCATCGAATGGCTTCACAAACAAACAGAAGTTCACGCGCATCTGTTTCAAGGTAGAGTTCATGACATTGGAAACCCTGAATCATATAAGCAAGCTCAAGAACTATTCAAATTCTAATTCAAGAAATAATTCGACGTCTTCGTAAACATCAGAAATGAAACATTTCTGTGTGCCAAGAAAATAATTTTCTTGAGCATAACACTAGACATTCTTACAAAGACAATAACTTTTCGTAAATATCTACAAAGAGCTTATAAAAAAAAAACATAAAAGCTCTATGCTCAAATTATAATATTTAAGTAAACATATGATTACAAAAGTAAACGATACAGAATTCTTCTGAAAACAACTTACATAATAAAGTCCAAAACAAAAAGATTTAAATATTATCGTAACAATATAGTTACATATGGAACAATTAAGTTACAACATCATCTTATCTTTACAAAAGGAAAACAATCACATTAGAGCTATTGCAAATAAACTCAACATCAATCACATGAGCATTTCAAGAAGCATAAAAAAATTAGAAAATGAAAACGTGGTTGATTTCAAAAAAGAAGGCAAAAACAAAAAATATTTCTTAAAAAACTCAATTGAAGCAATAGAATTCTTAAAAATTGCTGAAAAAGTAAAACTCATTAATTCAATAAAAAAACACCCAAGACTAAGACAAATACTTAAAACAATATCAAAAAAAAACTTAGACCTGGCAATCGTTTTTGGTTCTTATGCAAAAAACACAGAAACTAAAAATAGCGATATAGATATTTACTTTAAAACTAACAATAAAGAACTTAAAAAAGAAATTGAACAAATAGATTCTAAAATATCCGTAAAAATTGGGGAATTTAACACAAACAACTTATTAATAAAAGAGATCATAAAAAATCATATCATTTTAAAGGGTGTTGATAAATATTATGAACTCATTCATTAAAAAATTAATCAAAGAAGAAAAAGTTAAATTAACAGAACCAAGTAATGAAGTTACAAAATCTTATTTAAATAAATCAAATAAATCTTTACTATCTTCAAAAACATTAATTAAAATTGAAAATTTTGATGATGCAACAGCCCTAACATATTATTCGATGTATTACTGCATCTTAGCACTGCTATATAAGTGCGGAATTAAATCTGAAAACCACACAGCATCAATTATCTTATTAAAGGAATTATTTAATATTAATAACAAAGAAATAGAGCAAGCAAAAAAAGAAAGAGTTGATAAACAATACTACACTGATTTCCAAGCAACAAAAAAAGAAGTATTAGATGGGATAAAGACTGCAGAGGAGTTCAATTCTTTAATAAGAGAAAGAATTGATTTCATTAAACTAAATGAAATAGAAACAATTAGAAAAAAACTATTTTAAATAAATATCCCAACAATAATTTAAAAATTCATCATCTTTAAAAAATTTAATTCAATTAATCAGAAAACTCCTAAACATTCTAAAAACCTAACAAACTGATGTTCACGCACAGTTGTTTCAAGGTAGAGTTCATGACATTGGAAACCCTGAGTCATATAAGCAAGCTCAAGAACTATTCAAATTCTAAACAAGCATTCACACCTTATAATGCTTTCCCATCATCTGAGCCAAGTATTTATCACATTCTTTCGCAGCTGATTTCAAACTATACAATGCATCGCCTGTAATCTTATTCTTTTTCCTTAGATTTATTAGATCTCCAATAATGTAACCTGCAATTGCAGGTATGAATATATTTTCTAAACTTAATTCAGTAGTTCCTATATTTCTTAAAAGAACTGCTCCGATAGTTGTTACTAACTTAAGTCTTATATTCTTCATATCAAAGTATTTCCAATCTCGTTTCCTGCCGTTTGTTGTAAGGGTCTCACTGCTTGGAACAGGAAAACCTACTTTCTTTATGTTATCGAGAATTTTTATTGTGTATATGTCAAATGTAGGATCTACTTTATGCGATATAACGGTTCCAAAAAGCCCATCATATTTTTGTATTATTGGTTTTATTAAATCTTCAAATGTTTCTTCTTTATTTGCTACTTGTTTAATTATTTCATAATTATTAATCATATCTTCAATGTATTCAAAAATTACTTTGTTATTATCTACAGGATCAAATTTGTCCCTAACTTTACTTGCAACTTCGTTGGTTTTTTCAATGCTGCTTATGACATCTGTTAGTTTCAAACTCTGTTGTATCATTACTTTTTCTAGATTCTGCTAGTCCTTATAAATTTATACACATTTTACTTAGAAATTCTCCTCCACACATCAATATTTATAAGCTTCTCTTCTCTCCCAACTCAATATGCCAATTAAAGCAGAAAGTATCCTTAAATCAACTAAAAACATCATTAAACCTTCTTTAGAGATTAAACTTTCAAAAGAAAACGTAGAAGTAATTAACGAAGTATACGGCGAACTTAGTAAACAACCTGGTTTTCCAAAAGGTTTCTGCCAAATCGGAACTATTCTTGGCACTAAACTAGGTTACGATTCTATTTACGGCAGATTCAAAGAAGATAACGGACATTACGATACTCATTTTTGGAATAAAGATAAAGAAACACAAACAATAATAGATTTTGCAGCCAAACAGTATGGAGAAGATAAACCCTACATAATTCCAACATCGTCTCCACATTACGAAAGATATCATGAATACTTAAATCATGGCACAAAAGTTAGTTTAAATGCGCTTGGTGCCATTCAATTTGGATAAACACTATTACACAAGCAATATCTAATTCTAATAATTCTTTGTGGTCACAAATTGTGACCACAAATTAAAGCTATTCCAAATAAAAATCATAATTCTTCCAAACAAACCGCAAATTCCACTAGACATTCTATAAATAATAATATAAACATCTAAACTTAAATTAATTTAATGAATAACTTTATAAATTCTATAACATCTATAAGTTCTATGGCTACAACTATCGCAATATCTAAAGAATTAAAAGATAAAATCGCAAATCTAGGAAAGACAGGAGAATCTTATGAAGATGTTATTAGACGAATGTATGAATTCACTAGTAAAAACTTAATCAAAACATTTCTTTACGATGAATCAGATTCAATAGATATAGACAAAGCAATCAAACAAGCAAAACAAAAATGGCCAGAGTAATCATAATTAAATCATTAAAAGAAAAGATTCTAAAAACTTTCAAACAAGATTCAATTAAAATTTTTAGTCTTATGAAATCACTAGAAACTAACCCTAAAAAAGGTAAAACTCTAGCAACAATTTCAAATATTTTAATTAAAGAATTAAAATTTAAAAAATACAGGTTTTATTTCATAACAGATGGACAAATATTAAAATTCTCAAATAAAGAAGATCTGAACAATTTAATATTAAAATTTCTTAGAATGTCAAGCAAAAAACAACAGCAAAAAACAATTGAAGAAATTAAAAACTTAATTAAAACATTCGAAGAATAAAATTAATTCAATTTAAACTACAAAATTCTTCAGAAACATTTAAATAGTATGTCTTAGACATACCATTATGCCTAGCCCAAGCAAAGAAGAAAACATCTTAAAGCTAATTTTAGAAACTAGTCCTTTCAAAGAATGGCATTTTGAAGAATTAGTTAAACAATCAAATACTTCTAAAGCTATCACGAATAAATGGCTTAAAAAATATCTAGATGAAGGTTTATTAAAAAAGATCATAAAAAAGAATAAATATCCAATTTACACTGTTGGAGAAAAAAACATTACCTACCTATATAAAAAAAAACTTTATGCTTTAGAACAATTACATAAAAGTAAATTACTTGAAACATTACATAATTTAAAAGAAAGTAAAACAATAATTCTTTTTGGAAGCATAATTAACGGTGATTGGTATAAAAATTCAGATATAGACATTTTCATTCTCGGAAATCCTTCAGAATTTAATAAAAAAGTTTTTGAAGATAAATTACAAAGAGAGATTGAACTTCATATTTTTGAAAATAAAAAGGAAATAAAAGAAATAAAAACAACTTTGATCAAAAATATAATTAATGGCTATGTAATTAAAGGAAGAATTCAAGATATAGCAAACATTTCCACATGAAAATTGAAAACTTAAATAAAACATATAATTCTTGTTTAGAAAATGCTAAAATATTAGAAAAAAATATTGATCCTGAACTAATAAAATCATTAAAAAATTTAGCAGAACAAGAAATTAGTTTCATAAATGACATCATTAAACAAACAAATAAACAAAGTAATAATTGGACTTTTATCTTTAGAGATTATTATGAAGCTTTAAGAAATCTTATTGAAGCATATTTATTAATTAAAGGAATTAAATCTAATAATCACCAATGCAAAAATGCATATATTTGTCAAAAATATCCAGAATTAATTCTTGACTGGGAATTTCTAGAAACAATTAGATTAAAAAGAAATAAAATAAATTATGAAGGAAGACTAATAACTTATGATGATTGGAAACAATTTAAACTTAAATTTAATCTCCACATAAATATTCTAAAAAAAGAAATCGATGAATTTATTCAATAAACTATTTAAAACATCAAACATAATCAATCCCATGCCTATCAAACGTTTACTTAATATAAAACCCAAAAAAAAGAAAGTAGCTATTTTCGGCATCGGTAACTTTGGTTTCGCTATTCTTAAACACTTAGATAAATACAAAAGCAAAGATTACGAGATTCACGCCTACGACATCGACCATAAATTACTAGAAAACCTAAAAAAACACAGAACTCACACTCATCTTCATAAGAATATCAAAATCAGTAAAAACATCACATTCTCTGAGAATCTAGAAAATACATTAAAAAACTGCGATATCTTAATTTTAGCAATAGCATCTAAGTTCACTAAAGAAGTTATCTTAAACATTAAAGACAAAATCAAAAGAAGAACCATAATCCTCAACACTTCTAAAGCCTTAGATTTTGATTCTGGCAAGAGAATCTCTCAAATAGTCGCAGAATCTCTTAAACCTAAAAGAAATACTTATGCTATAATGGCAGGAGGCACTATTGCTAAGGACCTTTTCAAACATGAACCCTTAGGCATTGATATTGCTAGTAAGAGCCCTAGAGCGCTAAAAAAGCTTAAAGAACTCATGCAATCTCCAACATTAAAAGTCTTCACTACTAAAGACTTAAAGGGTGTTGAATATGTTTCTGCTTTCAAAAACATCATCGCAATTTTTTCTGGCATTATTCAAGGCTCAGGATTCTCTTATGGCTCTGAAACATATTTCATCTCAAGATTCAGCTTAGAAATCAAACAATTAGTTACAAGAGAACTTAAAGGAAGATCTTCTTCTTTTAAGATGGAAACTCAATCTTGGGGTAATGATTTATGGATGAGTTGTACTGGCAATACTAGAAACAAAGAATTCGGTGTACTAATTGGCAAGAAAAACTCAGTGGCTCAAGCAATCAACATATTCAAAAAAGAAAAAAAGCTTGCAGAAGGAATTAATAGTATTAAATGCTTAAATAAAATCACAACAAAACTAAGCAAATACCCCCTTCTTAACGCAACATACAGAATTGTTGAAGAAAAAGAACCTATTAAGAAAGTCATGAAAGATATTCTAAACAACAACAACAAGTAAATTCCGACTTCTTCGAAAATAACACTAGACATTCTTACAAATCAGATTTAAAGGATAATTATAATCTAAATTCTAATGAATAAAACAGGTAACGAATTAAATATCACCCAAGAATTCATCAAGAATAAAATTCATATAATTAGAAATTCCCAAGTAATACTAGATAAAGACTTAGCAAAATTATATGATGTTTCAATTAAAAGACTGAATGAACAAGTTAAAAGAAATAAAGAAAGATTTCCAGATAACTTTATGTTTCAATTAACTCAATTAGAACTAAAATCTTTAAGGTCGCAATTTGCGACCTTAGATAATGGAAGAGGAAGATTCAGAAAATATTTGCCTTATGTATTCACAGAACAAGGTATTTCTATGTTATCAGCAGTTCTTAAAAGTAAAACAGCGATTAAAATTAGCATAAAAATAATTGAAACATTTGTAGCAATGAGACATTTTATATCTTCAAATGCTCAGATATTCCAAAGACTTGACAGAGTTGAATTAAAACAAATAGAACAAAATAATAAATTCAGCAAAATATTTGATGCATTAGAGGTTGAAAATCCAAAAAAAGGTATTTTCTTTGATGGACAGATATTTGATGCACACATATTTATATCAAACATTATTAGAAAAGCTCAAAAAGAAATAATATTAATAGATAATTATATTGATGAAAATACTCTAAATTTATTCTCAAAAAGAAAACAATCAGTTAAAGTAATTATCTATACAAAAAAATTAAACCAAGAACTAAAACTAGATATTAGTAAATTCAATCAACAATATCAAAACATAGAAATGCTCAACAACGAGATTGTTGGTACAGCAAAAACAGAGTTTTTGAGTGTTAAAGAATTTAATAAATCTCACGACAGATTTCTAATCATCGATAATAAAGAATTATACCACTTAGGTGCATCTTTAAAATGCTCAGAAAGAAACTTTCTGGCATACTCAAAAATCTCCGATTTTAGACAGACGCAGGTAAGAAATGGTTTGCATTTTCTAGATTTGATGATAAAACTTTCAAAATACTAGATAAACTAAAAACAACAAATAAATTTCAATAAATTATATAAATAAACCACAATCAAACAGATAATGCAAAACAAAAACATTCTAGATTTCAATATTAACTGGAATTATAAATCAATTTCTCTCTTAATATTTTTATTAATCATCCCAAACTTACTAGGTGCAATCAATTTAACATTATTCTCCACAGTAAAGATCCATTTCTTCCAAATAGCAATTTTTCTTGCAGCTTTTATCTACGGACCTAAAGGCGGAGCATTAGCAGGTCTTACAGGAAGCATATATTCAGCATATTTAATGTCAAATTCATATCTAATAATAGGAAATATTATCCTAGGCTTCTTTGCAGGTTTGTTCTTCAAAAAGAAACTATCAGCAATCACAGCAGTCCTAATAGCTTTTGCAATCCAATTACCTTATCTAATACTAACTGATTTTTATCTAATCCATCTTCCAATAAAAATCATAACGAGCATAATCATAGCCTTACTAATATCTAACATTTTATGGGCGTTCATTGCATCTAAAACTTATAAAACTCTCGGAAAAAGAATTTTTCCGATACACCAAAACCTAAAGTTTTGAGTGAATCTAAAATGGATATCGACTTAATAACTAACACATTAGTTCTTCTAAATGAAAAAAAAGAAATTATTTTCTCTTCAACTAAAGGTGGAATTAGACCACTCGTTGAATGTATTCAAACAATAAAAGAAAATAACCATACTCTCCACGACAGAGTTATCGGCCTTGCTGCAGCAAAACTAATAGTATATTCAAAAGCAATAAACAAAGTAATCACTCCAACAATTTCTAAACCTGCAAAAGAATATTTAGAAGAAAATAATATTGAACTAAAATATACTCAAGTTGTTGACAATATTTTAATGAAAGACAGAACGGATATTTGTCCTATGGAAAAAAAAGCACTAACAGCAAATAACAATGACGATTTCATCAAAGAAATATTCGAATTATTCAATAAACTAAAACAATAATTTAGAATTCTCAGTAATAAAACACTATGAATAACTATAAAAACTAATAGTATTTATTCTTAAATAATGAAATTTAGTAATAAACAATTAATAGTAATATTATTTGCATTAATAACGTTTATTCTACTTATAAGTATAAATTTCAACAAGGAATTATATGTGACACCTGCAGAAAAGCAGAATATGACTAATAAATTTGAAACTTGGGCGTATGAATGGTTTTCTAGCTTTGCAGAATCACATATAATGAAAGGTTTAGACTACACAAAAGGACAAGACTTTTTTTATTCATACGGAAATAAATCAGGAGAAACACTAACAGAAGCATACGCACATCACCCGCCAGGAACAGGACTAATGTTATCAATAGTTTACTTAACATTTGGATTTAATATTATACTATCAAGAATACTATCTTTAATTTTATATTGCCTAACATTATTTTTCTTTTACAAAATTTTTGAAGAGTGGTTTTTAAAAAACAAAACTTGGCTAATATTTAGCATAATAATACTCTCAATAATACCCTTATCAACAATTTATGGAAAACATGTAATTTACCACGATATCCCTGCACTATTATTTATCGTTATGGGATTATATTATTATATAAAGATAATTGAGAAAAAAGAAACTAAACACACTAAAAAGCTTGCAATAGCTGCATTTATCATAGCTTCATTCTTTAGTGAATCAGGAATCATCATCACATTGTTAGTAAATGCACACAACATAATATTTCTTAAAGACAAAAAATTTAAGTTTGAATTTGCAAAATGGACAATTATAATTCTTGCAGTTATGCTTATTCAAATACTTTTGATACAAGGTGCAATAAATGGCTTAACAACTAATATGGACAAAGAAACAGCACCAATTAATGTTTTAGCACAAGTATATATTACAACTCACACACAAATATATACTAATATTATTCCAATAATGTCGCTAATTGGATTTATAATGATTTGTTATTATGAAAAAGAAAAACGAAAAAAAATATTATTTTTATTAGGCATATATGCATCTTACTTTATCATCAATACAATCACTTTAAGCAACACTGCTCAAGCAATACTTCATCCTTGGCCTCAAATTATTTATTTTCCAATAGAAATCATACTTTCAGCATACCTATTAAATAGAATATATCTAAAAAAAACTATTTTCTCAAAAATAATTATTACAAGCATAATATTTATTCTAATTAAAAAAACATTTATGATGATGAGTAATTTTTACGGAAATAACATGTTTGATTATGGCTTATGGGGTAAAATAATATATTTCTTCACAACCAGTCAGCCATACATCATATTAGCATCCTTAATATTAATAATTATAATTCATTATTTAATTAAAAATTATAAAAAAATTAACTAAATAAAAGACCAAAGAAAATTTTGATATATCTTTTTAGTTCTTCAAAAGATTTAATTTGTTTTAATAAACGAATTATAGCAACAGGTCTTAAAAAAAAACTTAAATAAAATTTCTTAATTAATTTATTTAATGTTTCATTAGATAAATCACAATTATATTTTGGTAACTCACGCTCAGCAGATTTATTTTTAATATAAGCTTCCCAATAATCATAACCTAATAATTCATCTTTAATTAGATCGTAAAGAGGAGTACCTGGAAGAGCACTTAACCTATTAAATTGAACATAATCTAAAGGTAATTGTTTTGCAAGACGCAAAGTTCTATATGCGGAAGACAAAGTTTCACCAGGCGCACCAATAATAAAATATCCAAAAACAATAAGACCTGCTTTTTTAGAATCTTTTATCGCTTTTTTAATTATAGGAATAGTTGTATGTTTCTTTATATTCTTCAAAACAGTTTCATCACCAGACTCAATACCATAATAAACCCTATAACAACCTGCAAGTTTCATTTCACGAAGAAGAACATAATCAACTGTATCAACTCGAGCCCTACAACTCCAATAAATTTTAAGTTTTCTCCGTCTAATTTCTTTACATATTTCAATAACTCTTGATTTATTAATAGTAAACAAAGGATCAAAAAATTCAAACTCTCTAACATTATATTTATTAAAGCACTCCTCAAGTTCATCAACTACATTCTTTACTGAGCGAAATCTTACAAGTTTAGTTCTTTGTTCACAAAAAATACATGAAAACGGACAACCTCTACTAGTAATAATAATTGTGTAATTCTTATGTTTTGAAATTAAAGAATAATATTTGTCAACAGGCAAAAGATTTCTCGCAGGAAAAGGGATTTTATCAAGATTTTTTATTAAAGGTCTTGATTTAGTCTTAATTATTTTTTTCCCTTTCTTAAAAATAATACCTTTAATATTTGAAATATCTTTATTTTTATCTAAAGCAGATAAAAGTTCAACAACCGTTTCCTCTGCCTCACCAATTATACCAATATCTATTTCAGGATTTGAAATTGTTTCTTTAGGAAAAAGACTCAAATTAGCCCCTCCGACAATAACTTTACAAGGAATATGTTTCTTAAAGAATCTAATTAGTTCAATACAATCATGATACATATAAGTTGTAATTGAAAACATCATAACATCAGGCTTAATTTTTTTTAACAAAATAACCATATCATTTAAAGAATAATTTGACGCCATAGCATCTAAAAAAGTAATTTCATGATTGTGTTTTTGTAATGCACCAGCAACATATGCCAAACTAGTACTAGGAAAAATACCATAATTATCTGCCACAGCTTTAATATTGGTTTGATTAGAAGTACTAATAACACCAAATGCAGGATGAATTATTGCAATTTTCATAAAATTTTAAACTAATAAGCAAATATAAATCTTTCTAAAAAAACCAGATAGGTTAAAAAGTCAATTTTAACTAGTATAGAAAGTTATTCAAAAAAAACAATAAATCATTAATTCTTGAATTGTGTGGTTATTTCATCTACCAATAGCTCTTTTCCACTCTCAGATAAATGAATTCCATCAATAAAATTACTCACATCTTTAGAGATATTTGTTGTGTTAATTATTACAACAAAATCATTACTTGAATTAATTGCTAACTCATTATGAAGGTTTATTCCTTTAATAACATTTTTAGGAGTACCATAAATATCTAATGGAATGTCTTCATTAAGATTTAAACTGTAGCCAAGTTTCCGATCCAAAAATAATTGTTTTGAATAATTATCAGGGATATTATATGCAAATAAAGGAATTATTATTTTTGAATTTTGAGTTCTTGCAATAGCAATAAACTGAGTTAAAAAATTATTAAATGATTGTTTAGATTTAATATTACTTCCAAATTTAGCCCATTCAGGCGTAATAATAAATTCAACTTCATAATAAAATAATTCATAATAACTAAACATCAAATTTTTAATTAAAGCAGAATTAAGAATAAAATTAAACATACCACCATAATTAAAAATTTTATTAGTAAATTTAAAATAAGAATATTGTTGATAATCATCTTTAAATAAATCATCAGGAAAATTATTCAACTTTGCATCATTTACTCCATGATAAAAAACGATATAATCAAAAGAAAAACCTTTTTTTGTTAAATATGCAAGTTTGTTTAAACTATCTGAAGAAGTATGTCCACTTTGCGCTAAATTATATATTTTAAAAGTACCTTTATTATCAAAAGTATTTGAATCACGAATATACTGCATTACTGAAGCACCGAGTATCAAAACATTCTTATCATCACTATCATAATCGTTCAATAAATTATAGATTTCAGGGTAAACACTAATTTCTTTATTATAAAATAGAGGAATATTTTTGTCTTCTGATTCATTAACTCTAATTTTTAACTCAATAACCAACAATAGAAAAATTATTAGAACTATTGAAAAAAGAAGTTTTTTATTTTTTTTATTCATCATCAATTTAAATTGTTAAACTTAATATAAAGTATATTTTAGTTATAATTAATCGATTTATAAATATTTTGTAAAAAATACAAAAACAAGATTTATAAACTCTAATAGCTGAATTAAATTTATGAATATAACAGTTGTAATTCCTGCATATAATGAAGAAAAAGTTATTGCATTAACCATTAAAAAAATCATTAAATATCTAAGCGCTAATTTTAATAAATTTGAAATAATAATTGTTGATGATAAATCAACTGATAATACTCTTAAAGTCATCTCAAAAAATAAAAATATAAAAATTATAACTAACAAAACTAACAGAGGAAAAGGTTTTTCTGTTAAACAAGGAATATTAGCTGCAAAATACCCATTAGTTTTATTTTCTGATAGCGATTTATCAACACCAATAGAAGAACTAGATAAATTAATTCCACATATAAACAAATTTGATTTTGTAATTGGATCAAGAAATATGAATCAATCAAAAATAATAATTAAACAACCAATTTATAGACAAATAATTGGTAAAATATTTGCAATTCTAGTAAATATAATTGTAATTAGTAATGTTAAAGATACACAATGTGGATTTAAACTATTTAAAACAAATAAAATAAAAAGAATTGTAAAATTACAAACAATTGAAAGATTTTCTTTTGATGTGGAATTATTATATATTGCAAACAAATTCGGATATAAAATAAAAGAAGTTCCAATCAATTGGATTAATGAAAAAGAAAGTAAAATCAAACTTATAAAAGACTGCAGTAATATGCTAATTGATTTGTTTAAAATAAAATATAATGATTTAATTAAGAAATATGTTGATTCTATTTAAAAAATTAATAACTATTCAAAAGAATTTCCTAACTATTAACCAAATAAGAACTAAAACTAAAAATCCAGAAACATAAGTCATCCAAGCAAAATATGATCCTTCTTGAAATGCAATTAAATTAAATAACACATTTAGAAAGAACAATCCTAAAAATAATCTAATGAATCCTTTGCTTATTTTCATTTTTAAACCTTTGAATTTAAAGAAGGTATCATTTTATTTAAATAATTATCAGCTTTAATCATATTTATTGCTCTTGTTAAACTTTCTGAAACTAGTTCATGAATTTTAATTTCAAATTTTAATTCTTTTCGATTACTAAAATCACTTGTTAAAGGATAATATAAAACTTTTAGATTACGATAGTCGTCTCTAATTTCAGATCGTTGTTTAGTTTTAGAGGTGATTTGTTTTATTTCAGAATTATTAGCTCTGTTTAATTCTACATATAAACTATTTACCATATTACTTATTCCTTGTTTATAAAGATTATAATTGTTCTCAACATCAGAATATCTTAGATTGGATTGTTCGATTAAAACATGATTGTCAGATATAAGTTTTAAATCAATGTTTAATGAAGATAAAAAAGAATCTAAACCTGCAAGATTAGGGGTTGTATGAATCTTATCCACCAGATCAACAATTTGTTCATTCATCTTAGTAAGATATTCTTTACCAGTTCTAAGTTTAAGTTGATCATTAAAAACAGATAATTTATTTAATTGTTCTAAAGAGTTTTGATAGGTTTCACATAATTTTTTTGCTGGCTTTAATTTTACATCTTTAAAAAAGGAATAAACTTCAATCGTTCTTAATAAGTTAGCATTTGCATTCAAATATCTTTTTTTATCTTTTAATAAATTATTTGAACTTTCTAAGTTAGATTCTTTTTCATAAACTACATTCGCATTTTGTATTAATAAAGATGGCATGTTTTTAATTTTTGAATCATAATCTTCTAACATAGACATTTGAGCCATATCTAAATTCCAATCTTTGTTTACGTCCTTTAAATTTTTATTTAAAGAAGAAAATGAAGATAATTTTTTAAAATAATCCAAAGTAAAATGATTTAGTTTAGTAACTGTGTTTATTAAGTTAACTTGCTCAATTAATTTAGATTGAACTAAACCTTTAATTGAAGATAACTTTTGATCTAATACCTCAACAACTCTTATTGAATAAAGATAAGTTGGTTTTGTTCCTTCTTCTAATTCAAATTCAGATAATTTTTGTTTGTATTCATTTAATGATTTTAAATTATTAAAATAAAAATTTCTAACTTTATTTAAAAATACATTCTTGTTCAATAATATAGATATATTAGTAGGAGTTTTTTGCATTAATTCTAAATCTGATTTAA
>CAYOEA010000014.1:0-26101 GCA_964402995.1 uncultured Methanosarcinales archaeon | reverse complement strand
GAGAAACTGGTAAACCATTGTGCTAAAGCACAAGGTATCCTTTAAATGTAATGAATAAAATTAGAAATAAAACTAATTATAAATTTTTAAAGAAAAAAATATTAAGTAAAGATTTACTTTTTCCTTACTGTTCTTAATGCTTTTGAACTGCAAGTTCTACAATTTATTTTGCCTGCTGAAACTTTCAAGCTTGGAGCTCTCATTTTTCGTTTACACTTTTTACAAACAAAGATATTTTTGAATAATCTTGCTTCTGCTTCTTCAAACTTAACCATTTTTATTAAACCTCTATGAATATTAATTTTTTCATTTGACTAACAGGAAATTCTCGTTTCCCGCAATCGAAATCGTGGTGCTTATTCGCTCTTAACTTGTTTTAAGATCTTATCACTTAAGATAATCCAATAAACAACAGTACAACCTTCTACTACTTGTTCTTTTAATTCTGCAGGTATTGATAAGTCAAAAGTTTCAAAATTTTCTGAATCCATAACATTTGCTGCATTTCCAGTTACACTTAGTACTTGTGCGTTATTTTTCGCGATTACTGGAACTTCAACGTTATCATGACCTGGCATGACTGCATTTCTTTTTTTACCATCAAGCATTCCAACCGCCATTAAGTTTACTTTTGCGTGACCGTGCTTTCCTGGTCTTGATGTTTTTAAATCTGTAACTATTGAAGCTATTCCTTCTAGTATGATTGTGTCTCCTTTCTTTAAGGTTCCTACACTTTTATGTTTAATTTCTGACATTTTTAAAAAAATCCTCTTATTTTTTTTTGAATATACACAAATTTTCAAATATTTTTGAATATTTTATATACTCACTACATGATTGCTTTATAAAAGAATAAGAAAAATCGGTTATTTATATATCTTGCGCTTATTTAAAAAAACCTAAAAGCATCTCTCAGCCTCTTCTTCTTAACAAATTTTGTTAGTTGTTCTTCAATATTTGAAATTGAAAACATTTTCTCTCGTCGTCTAAATTCTGGCGTGTGATGATGATTCCGATTGCCTTTCTTAATATAACCTAAAGATTTGTGGAGCATTTCATGATACATCACATAATCTAAAAGTTCATCCGCTCCTTTGAGTATTGTACTAATGGTAATTGTATTACTTAGATATTCATAACTTCCAAGTTTTGAAAAACTTCTTGTTCCAAAACGTAAATTTGGAGTTTCTAAATAATCATGAAAATATTCTTTATTCATTCGGTCAAACACTACTTTTAATTCAGGATCAAAAACAGTATCAGAATTAGAAAACTTTGGTAAATTATCAATAAACTTACTGTATAAATCTTGATTCAAAGTTACACGTTTATCTTTGAAAACTTTAACTAATAATGATTGTATTAGTCCTTTAACTATTTCTTCAGATACTTCTTTCCACTCTGTTGCAAGTGAGAATTCAATTTTTCCAATACCATATCGAACATTCGCATTATATGGTCTAAATTTTCCAGAATATTTTACTAAAATAATTCTACTAGTTGTTTTATCAGGATATAATTCTTTAAATGCTTCTTGTGCTAGATTCATTCTCTTCGAACTTCATACCTTAATATCGCAGCAACTTGACCCATATCTTTTAATTGTACGCCTTCTCGAGTATCAGTTGAGACTATCATAACTTCTGTTCCAATTACTTCTGCTTCTTTCTCAAATTTCTCTATAACTTCATCACTTAGACTTTCAGATAATAATAATAAATCTACTGCGCCAATTTTAAGATCAGCCATTACATGGTCTTTTCCATAATTAGCAAGACCAGAACTTTTTGCAAGTAATCCAAAGAATTTTTGCATGGCTTTTTTTTCTTCCATTACTTCTTCTTCTGCTAATATATCATCAGATTTATCAAGTAATTCTTGCAAGCCAAATTCTCCTGTATAAGATAAATCTTTTATTCCAATAATTTTTTGTTGTAGTTGATCAGTAAGATAATTATTATCAACAAATTCATTCTTTGTATGACCTGGGCCACCAACAATAATTCCTTTCAATTCATGATTTTCTAAGAATTCTTCTTTCATTAAATATGCAATTTTCTTCATAAATTCTTTTGCAGCTCCATCTCTTAATCTTTCGAAACGAGGTGCTGACTGTCCTCCAGCTCTAGTTTTTCCTGGAACAGCAGATTGTGTTTGTTTTAATGGAATAATAGTTTTTCCTTTCAAAAGCGCAATATTTCCTTCTCGTTTATCTAATACAACTAATCCAAAGACGTTCACATCATCAATCATTTCTTTTAATGGTTCAATTACAAACTCTTTGTCACATCTGTAAAGACGTTGATTTAATGGAACAGGCGGTTCTAAACTCCAAACTTTGAAATCTTGTTGACCGTCTCTTTCAGCTATATTTCCTGAGAATAATATTAGTCCATTTTCAGGAGTTTTTGGATATAATTTTAAATGTTGCAACATTTTTTCAAGTCCTGTTTGAACATTATCTCTTGTGCCTTTACTCTTAATGTTCATCGCGGTTCCCTGTTCTTGAGATAAATGACTTGTGATTTTATTTAGATCATATCCTGCTGGAATATAAACACTAATTAATTCTGTATGTCTACCTCTAATATGTTCTAATTCTTTTACAAAAGTTTTTATTTTAAATCGTGCTTTTGCATTGATTTTTTGCTTTTTCACTTTTTCTGACATCTCATAACCTTGTTTTCTGAATAACTTTATATATATATCTGTTCTTCGTACTTATTATGGATTTTATTAAGTTAAGAGAAAAAGCTTTATCTGATGCTAAAACAGCTATCAGAGAGTCTGTTTGCGAAGATAATTTTATCATTCACACTATTAACAGTATTGAAGATGTGACTAGAAATATTAATTCTTTAACAAATAGACTTAGAGATTGGTATTGTATCTACTTTCCAGAGCTTGATAACAAAATCGAAGATCATGAAGCATTTGTTAAAACTGTGATTGAAGCAAATAAAGGAGAACTTCTAAAAGAATTTGGCTTATCTGAATCCATGGGTGCAGATATTGATGAAAAAGATTTAGCTCCATTAATTAGTTTTGCAGCTCAAATTTCACAACTTTATACTTTAAAAGAAGAATTCAAGACTTATCTTGATGAAGTAACTCTTGTTTATTGTAAAAACTTAAATTCACTTTTAGGACCACTTCTTACAGCAAAATTAATCCGAGAAGCAGGGTCTCTAAAAAACTTAGCCATGATGCATGCATCAAAAGTTCAACTTTTAGGTGCAGAAGTAGCATTATTTAGACATCTTAAAACTGGTGCTCGTCCTCCAAAACATGGAGTTATATTACAACATTCACTTGTTTCAGGATCACAAAGAAAAGGTAGAGCTGCAAGAGTTTTAGCTGATAAAATTGCAATTCTTGTTAAAACTGATTATTTTAAAGGAGAATTTATAGCTGATAAGATTAGAGAAGAATTAGAGGAAAAACTAAAGTGAAGCTTAAAATCTTAAAAAGGTTTTTAGATCATAATTTCTCTGAGGTAAAATTATGAATCCAATTAACAAATTCCCAAACGTATTTTCAGATTACAAAGGTAGAATGTATACTAAAACTGAAAAAGATGTTTCTTTCTTTGAAGAAAAAATTTTTAGAAAAGGAAAAGATTCATTTAGAGAATGGGATCCAAATAGATCAAAACTTGGCGCAGCTATTGCAAAAAGAATTTCTCAAATTGGTTTTAAAGAAGATTCAAAAGTATTATACTTAGGAGCATCTCATGGTTATACTCCTTCATTTGTTTCAGACATGGTTTCAAAAGGTTGTATTTATGCACTAGAAATAGCACCTGTTGTTGCAAGAGATTTAGTTTATCTTTGTGAATCAAGAAAAAACATGATTCCTCTTATTGCAAATGCGAATCACCCTGAAACTTACAATCATATTGGAAAAGTAGATTTAGTTTTCCAAGATATTTCTCAAAAAAATCAAGTTGAAATTTTCTTAAAGAACTGTGATGAATTTTTAGAATCTGGCGGATTTGGTCTTTTAGCAATTAAAGCTAGAAGTATCGACGTAACTAGAAAACCTAAGGATTTATTCAAACAAGTCAGAGCCGAATTAGAAAGACATATTGGTGTTGTTGATTATAGAGAATTAGATCCTTTCGAAAGAGCTCACGCATTCTTTGTTTGTAAAAAGAAATAATTCAATAAACAATATAGAAATAATTTTTATTCATCCTATTTTTTCTTTGTAAACCATAAACTTAGTAGTATTGCCATTGATACTAACAAAGTTATACTTATGCCATTTAATGCTGCATGAAAACTATATTTATCCGCCAACCACCCATAAAAATAAGAAATCAAAAAAAATAATCCATTAAAAGATAATCCTTTCAAAGATAAAACCGTTGCCCTCATATCAGAGCTCACATGTCTATTTATATAATCTTTAACTATAGGAAAAGTCATTTCTGATGCTACTTGAAATATTAATAAAAATATTAATCCTACAAAGATATTTACTTGTGCCATACCCATCCAAGCAACTACTAAAAGAACAGGCAATAAAATCAAAGTTCTTTTTTCTCCTAAATATTTTTCAATAACTGTAACTTTTCTTAGAAATAAAGCTGCAATCCACATTATAATCATCAGTATTAAACCAAAATATTTTACATCGATACCAATATCTTGCATAAATGGTTGTTGAAATCTATGCCCAACTAATGTTAGTGCAATCATTATCCCTGAATAAATTAGTAAGAATGCAACCTCTCTATGATTCGCAGAAAATTTAACTGAATCTCTTAATTGTTCCCAACCTGTTCTCAAGACTTTATGTCTTGGAGGTTCTCGTAAAAAAATTGTAACAATAAATGCGATTATTGATATAACAATTAATACTTGATAAGGTAACTTGATATTATAAGAAAATAAAAATGCACCGACAACAGCGCCTGTCCCCATAAAAAACATCTTTAATGCTGCAAAATTTCCTTCTACTTTCTTATAGTCTTTAACAGTTCCTTCTTCCAACATGGAATCATAAACTATTGCTGAATCCGCACCAGACATAAGTGCTTGAGAAAATGCCATAAAAACCATTGCAATTGCAAATGGTATAAATGAACTACCAAAAGTCAAAAATGTATATCCAATAATCATTGCAACAGCGCCTAATATCATAGATAATTTTCGACCATATAAATCTGCAAATGCCCCGCTTGGAACTTCCAAGATAACATTACCTAAAGCAATTATCATTCCAAGATACATTATATCTACAAAACTCAAATTATATATTTGATAATATAAAATATTTATTGCTACAATTAAAAAAAAACTTCTTAAACTTTTGTAAACATACATTAATTTTACATTAATATTATAATGCATATTATTTGACATATCAGTCTATTATTTAATTTGATTTTAATATTTTCTCTAAATAATTTTTTTACACAAGAAATAAAAAGAAAAGAATAAACCAAACACTATGAGATACTCTCGGCAAGAATTAATCATAGGAAAAGAAGCTCAGAAAAAACTTTGTCAAAGTACTATCGCAATTGTTGGCCTGGGCGCTTTAGGTTCTGTTGCTTCTGAAATTCTAGCTAGAGCTGGAACGGATTTAATTCTTATTGATAGAGATATTGTTGAACTTGATAATCTTCAAAGACAAGTTTTATACTCTGAAAAAGATATTGGTTTTCCTAAAGCAATTATTGCTCAAAGAGAACTTAGAAAAATTAATTCTAATATTTCAATTTCATCCCATCCTATCGATCTCTCACCTGAAAACATTGAGTTCTTAGAAGATGCAGATTTAATTCTTGATTGCACTGATAACTTAAACACTAGATATCTAATCAATGATTTCTGCAAAGATTACTCTATTCCTTGGATTTATGCTGGTGCAATCAAAACTATTGCAACTGTTATGCCCATCTTACCAAAAGGTCCTTGCTTTAATTGTATATTCAAAGAATCCAAAAGCAACGAAACTTGCTCTACAAGTGGGATTCTAGCACCCACATCATTTATTGCAGCTTCTCTTCAAACAGATTTAGCAATTAAAATTTTAACAAATCAAAAAGTTTCAACTGACATGATTCGTTTCGATACTAGTAATTACTCTCTTCTAAAAATTAAAACTAAAAAAAGAAATAATTGTTCTACTTGCAATAATTTATTTGAATACCTTGAAGGTGTTAAAGGAACTACTGCGTCTTCTCTTTGTGGAAAAAATATGTTTCAAATTAAAGATAAAGAAATTAGTCTTAGAAAATTAAAATTAAAACTTTCAAAACTTGGCAGCGTAAAAGGAAATCAGGATTTTATTATTTTCAAAAACATAACTATTTTTTCTGATGGTAGAGCTTTGATTAAAGCTAAAACTCTCAAAGAAGCTAAATCTACATATTCTAAATTCATTGGAAACTAATAATCCAAGCTAATTTGTATAAAGATTTAAAAATAAAATATACCTTCTATAGCTTAATGAAAAGAAATACTAGCGCAATGTTCAATGCGATTAAAGCTAATTCTTAAGACTTTCATAGTCTAACTTTTCATAAATTCTATAGTTTACTAGGTGAGAATAATGAGTCATGTTAAAGATTTAAAATGGAATAAAGGTATAACTGTCAAAGAACTAGTTAATAATATGGGACTAGTTGGTTTTCAAAGTGTAGAATTAAAAAAAGCCGCAGATGTCATTGTAAAAATGAAAAAAGATTCTGCTAAGATTTTTCTAACGTTCACTTCAAATATGGTGACTTCAGGTCTTAGAGGTTTCTTCGCACAGCTTATAGATTTACAAATAGCAGATATTTTAGTTACAACTGTTGGCGGCATTGAAGAAGATATTATGAAAGCTACTGGTGAAAAATTTATCATTGGTAAATTTGATAGTGATGATGTGGAACTTCATGAGAAAGGCGTTAACAGAGTTGGAAATCTTTTTGTTAAGACTGAATCTTATATGAACTTTGAAGATCAAATTGGACCTATGCTTAATACTCTTTATAAAAAACAAAAACGTTGGGCTGTTTCAGATTTACTTAGAGAAATTGGATTAATGCTTAACGATGAAAACTCAATTCTTTATCAAGCTGCAAAAAATGATGTTCCAATTTTCTGTCCTGCAATCACAGATGGAGGTTTTGGATTCCATCTTTATTTGTTCCAACAAAAACATCCTGACTTCATTATTGACGTTGTAAAAGATTTTGGAAATATTCTTTTCACTACAACTTACGATGATAAAAAAGGAGTTATTGCTCTTGGCGGAAGTATTTCAAAACATCACGCAATTCTTTGTACTCTTCTTAATGGCGGTGCAGAGTATGCAGTCTACATGACTACTGCACATAAAACTTCAGGTTCTATGTCAGGCGCTACAACTGATGAAGCTAAGTCTTGGGGTAAAGTAAAAGATGACTCTGATGTTGCAACAGTTAATGGTGACGTTACAATTATGTTTCCTCTTGCTATGATGTATGCGTTAGAACAATTAGAAGAAGAAGGCCTCTTAAAAAAACAAGACAAAACAAAAGAAACCAAACAAACAACTAAATAAAATGGCAAAATTTTTACTTTCAAAATCAAAAGCATTAGAACAATTCAATCTTGTAAAAAAGGTTTCAGATATTGTTTCGTATAGTTCTAAAACTAATCCTAAAATCACACCAATCTTAGAATCAGAGACAAACGCAATTTTCAGCGTTCATCATAAAAATGAATTAGTACATCTTAAAGATAAATCTAAAGCACTTTTTTTAGCTCAAGGTTTAACTAATAATCTTTTAGATGAACTAACAAATCTAAGTGTAAAATTTTTTGTTATTGACAATATTCCAGATTTAGATGTCTTGCTAAACTACATCAAAACAAACAACATTAATATTAAACTTCTTCTTAGAATTAAACTTCAGGAGCATAGTATTAGAACTGAAAAATATTTTGTTTTTGGTATGCCTTCTGATTTTATCAAAGAACAAATACCTAAACTAAAATCTAATCCTAACATTGACAAAATTGGAATTCATTTTCATCGTAAAACTCAAAATATGAGCGAATGGAATTATCAATATGAGCTTACAGAAATGTTTAGCGAAGACATTTTAAAAATGATGGACATCGTAAATATTGGAGGAGGTCTTCCTTCTGTTTATGCAAATACTAACATTGATGTTGTAAATTCTGTTCTTAAAAAAATCAATGAAATAAAATTATGGCTTAACTCTTTAAACATAAAAATAATTGTTGAACCTGGTAGATTTATTGCAGCTCCTAGCGCCAAACTTGTAACAAATGTTATTAGAGTTTATGATAATAATATTATTGTTGACGCTTCAGTTTATAATTCTGATTTAGATGCAATTGTTGTTCCAGTAAAACTTATTGTTGAAGACGAACTTGATAAAAAAGAAGGAACTCCTTATGTGATAAAAGGCATCACTCCCTGTTCAATGGATTTATTTCGTTACAGAGTTTATCTTAAAAAAATTAAAGATGGCGATACCATAACATTTTTGAATGCAGGAGCTTATAATTTTTCATCAGAGTTTTGCGACCTTAATAAAATTGAAACGGAGATAGTCAAATGATTCACTTTATGGATTTACCAAAAGAATATAGAACTGACAAATCTAAGTTCTCAGTTTTGCCTATTTGTTATGAAAAAGATTTAACTTTTGGTAAAGGAACAGCTAATGGACCTATCGAAATTCTTAATGCTTCAAAACATTTAGAATACTTTGATGAACAATTTAATTGTGAACCTTTTGAACATGGAATTAAAACTCTAGAACCTCTAAAAATAAAAGATTTAGATCCAGAATCAGCTATGAATAAAATTAAAGATTCAATTCCAAACAATTTTTTTGTTGCACTTGGCGGAGATCATGCAACAACTATTGGAACTCTTATGGGCTTAGAAGAACTACAAAAAAATAAATCTAATTTTGACGTAATTGTTTTAGATGCTCACCCTGATTTCTTTGATTCATGGAATGGTTCTAAATTTAATCATCGTTGCACTTCCAAATATGCATCACAAAATCATAACGTTCTAATTTTAGGTGCAAGATCAATGGATATTGATGAAGCAAATCTAATTAATAAATCCGAGAATGTCAAAATGATTAAGTCTTATGATCTTAATCTTGAAAGTTTCAAAAAAGAATTATTAAATCTCAAAAAAAAAGTTTACATTTCTATTGATGTTGATGTTTTTGATCCTTCTTTTATTAGAAATACAGGAACTCCAGAACCAGGCGGATTTTTATGGGACAAAGTAATAAATATTTTAAAATTAATCTTTGATGAGAAAGAAGTTATTGCATCTGATATTGTTGAGTTTGCACCTGTTGAAAACTTCACTGCAGAATCTTATGCTCTGGCAAAATTGACTCATAAACTATTTGCATTAAAAGCAAAACAATTATAAAACCCAAAAATTATTATTTTTCTATGGTTGACTTGCATCATGAATGTGAAAATCTTATTCATCTTACTAGACACTATGATGATATTCTTGAAAAAAAAGCAGAAAATTACAAAAACAAAGATTGGACCCAGATGTATACAATTGTTGAAGAAGAATTTCATTCATTACAAGATTTATTAAAATCCTTAAATCGTGCTCATGAAACATTTCCTAGTGCAAGTGCATTTATGGAAGCTCATCTAAAACAATCTTCTTGGATTAAACGTAGAACTTTCAACACACAAGTTAACAAAGTATTCAACTTTTTCATTGATAATTACAAAGTTTATTTTAAGATGTATAATGATCTTCGTCATCAATTATCTAGTCTTCAGCAAAATAAACCAGAATTATTTTCTAAATATTATAAAGAACAATTAACCATTCTTGGAAAACTTCAATCTGGTCAAGATGCTACTAGTAAAGTATATTCTAGCATACGTTCTTTAACTAAAGGTTTCAAAAAACATTCTCTTATTCCTTACACTTTTTTCCCTCAAGCAAGCCCTATCTTAAAACTTGCAATGTTAATTCTTATAATATTCTCTTTAAATTCTGCAAAAACTTTTGCTCAAGAAAGTAAGCTTAACAAAGATTATTTCAAATCTATGTTTGAATATGTCATAACACATGAAAAACCAAATATTGAATATAAAAATCAAAATGATTATGTTAAAATATTTGATAACGGAGTAATATATATTAATGATTTCAGAAAAGATACTGTATTAAATACTCAAAGAGATGACCTTAGTTTTAAATTAGAAGATTACTCTGATTTCAAAGAATTCTTGCATACTAAAGGCAGTTTCTTAAACCTTACAACTAATAATGGCAAAATTTTTGTCATGGAGTTTACAACTGTAAATCCTCATAATAAACACTTTAAAAAAATTAAAACCGGAGATTATCTTCCTTCAGGACATTTTCACATTCAAAGAACTAAAATGGATGAATGGGTTAGACTTCTTTCTAAAGAAGAAATTGAAAAAGTTGGAAAAATTTTGTATCTTAAAGTCATTAAATGATTTCTTTACGAAAGCTTTATTAAATCTAAACTGTTATTTCACGACATAAAAGGTGATATTTTGCAAGTTATAATTCCTACAGCCGGATTAGGGTCCAGATTAAGACCGCATACACACACTAAAGCTAAGCCTCTTGTTCATGTAGCAGGAAAACCAGTCTTAGCATATATTCTAGATGATTTAAAGAAAATTAATCCTTCAGAAATCATTTTTGTAGTTGGTTATCTTGGAGACCAAATCGAAAAATATGTTAAAGAAAATTATGATTTTAAAACTAAGTTTATCACTCAAAAAGAACTTAAAGGACAAGCTCACGCAATTAATCTTGCTAAACCTTACATCAAAGAAGATGTTTTAATTTGGTTTGTTGATACAATTAGTGACGCTGATATTAGTAAAATAAAAAAAACTAAATCTGATGGTTTAATTTATGTTAAAGAAGCAGAAGATCCTGAAAGATTTGGAATTGTTTTCCCTGATAAGAATGGAATTATTGAAAAAATTGTTGAGAAACCAACAAATCCACCTTCTAATCTTGCAAACATTGGTCTTTACTACATTAAAAATTATAAATTATTATTCAAAAGTATTGATTACTTAATTGATAACAACATGCAAACAAAAGGTGAGTTTTACATTGTTGATGCATTTAATGTTATGATTGATCGTGGTTCAAAATTCTTAATTGAAACAGTTGATGTATGGAAAGATTGTGGTAAACCAGAAACCCTTCTTGATACAAATCAATATCTTCTTAAGAAAAGAAAAGTTCAAAAACTTACAAACGTCAAAACTAGTGTTATTATTAATCCTGTTTTCATTGAAAAAGGTGCAAAAGTTGATAATTGTGTTATTGGACCTAATGTTTCAATATCAAAAAACTCAATAATTAAGAATTCAATTATTCAAAATAGTATTATCGGTCAAGAATCAGTTGTTGAAGACTGCCAAATGAAAGACTCAATTGTTGGCTTAAGAGCAAAAGTCAAAGGGAGTCTTAAAGCATTCAACATTGGAGATGATTCGGACTTAATTTATTAAGCTTAAATGAAAATTGTTCACAGACTTGATGAAACTCAAGTCATAAAAAAAGAGGGTGAGGGATATTTTCTTCTCACAGATAGAGCTGGTGGCTTTCTTAGCCTAGGTAGTCCTATGAACGTTTCTCATACTCAAGGATGGTTTCATTTAGATAAAGATTGGAATATGTATAAGTGTGTTGAAAACTTTATTCTTGATAAACATCTAACAGGAATTGAAAATGATTTCTCATCTGTTTCAAGAGTTTATGACGAATCTAAAGAAACTTTTCATCTTACTCCAACAGCACTTATTTATGAAGTTAATAATTACAATGGTCCTATAACTTTATCTCTTGATTTTAGAAAAATGTTTGATTTTGATGATCAAAATCGAACTTATAATTTTTATGAAAAAGATGGACTAATAATTTTTCATTACAAAAAAGATAATAAGTTCCTTGCAATCAACACTAATTCATCTTATGAAGAAGTTCACGAGTGGAAAAAAAGACTTTACGTTTTTGATAAACATAGAAATTCTAAATATGATTTTTACACTTACAATCCTATAAGATTTTGGTGCGAAGACGATACTAAAATGTTTTTAGGATTTGCAGATACTGAAAATGAAGCAATCTCAAAAGTTTTAACTGCAATGAAAAATGAAAGCATTCTCAAAGAATCACTTGAAATTCATAAAAAAAAGATTTGTAAATCTAAAAAACTAACCGCGAACATCGCTCTTAACTCTCTTGATTCATTAAAAGTTCATATTGATAATCATCATGTTAAAGATGGTATTTTTGCAGGTCTTCCTTGGTTTGGACAATTTTGGTCTCGTGATGAATTAATTTCTATTAAAGCGTTCATCTTAAATGGAGATTATGATTTTGTTAAGAAAAAATTAATGTATTATCTTCACTTAATTAATGATGAAGGCAGAATTCCTAATAGAATTCCTCACTCAGATCTTTCTAGTGCAGATAGTATTTTTTGGTTATTCAAACGTATTCATGATTTACTACAAATTTTAGATGATAAAAAAATTCTTAACAAATATTTTTCTAACGAAGAACTTAATTTTATTAAACATAAGCTTCATCTTTCTTTAGAAGAACAATTAGTTAGAAAAATGGAAAATCATCTTATCAAAAATGAATTAAAAGAAACTTGGATGGATACTACAGCCCAAGGTTTTGATGGAAGAAAAGGTTTTTCTCTTGAAATTCAAACTCTTCTTCTTGCTAGTTTTAAATTAATGCGTACTCTTTGCAGAATGCTTAAAATGTCTTATTTCGAATACAAATCATTAGAAGAATTATTAGTTAAAAACGTTCGTCAAGCTTTTTTTAAAAATGATTTATTATTTGACACTATTAATGATTCTACTGCAAGACCAAATGTATTTATTGCATACTATACTTATCCAGAACTTCTTAGTAATTTCGAATGGAAAATGATTTTTGATAAAATTTTATCTAAGATCTGGCTTGACTGGGGAGGTTTATCTTCAGTTGGTAAAGACAGTCCTTTATTCAAAGCAAATCACACTGGCGAAACTAATGAAAGCTATCACAATGGAGATTCATGGTTTTGGATTAATTGTTTAGCTGGTATTTGCATGTTTGAACTTGATAAAAAGAAATATGACTATTTTATTGAACGTATCTATAAAGCAACCGAACAAGAACTTTTATTCTCAGGTTTTGTAGGTCATTTATCCGAAATATCAAGTGCTTCAAAAAGAGAATCTCAAGGTTGCATGGCTCAAGCTTGGAGTACTGCAATGTTTATTGAGCTTGCATACAAAGGTAAATTAATCTAATAATAAACCTGTTTAGCCATAATTTTTTAAAACAATAATATATTCTTTCTTCTTATGGACAAAATTATTACTAAAACTCCAGTTCCAGATAAAGAATTAGCAGAACTTATTTCTAAAGCTGGCTCTATCTATAAAAAAAACTTTGATGGAAATATTTGGTTTGGTAGATGTATCTTTCTTTCTTGGTATTGTGATAGAGGAACTTGTACTTTTTGTTTTCGTTCTGTTCAAAAACATAGAATTAAACATCCAGAAAAAGCTAGAAGAAGCATGTATAGTATTCTTGCTGAAGCTATGATGATTAAAGGTTTTGGTTGGAGAATTGAATTCTTAACTGGTGGTTATGGAATTCGTGAAGATGATGAACTTATTAGAATTGTAAAATTAGTATCACAAATTCTTGATGAACCTATTTGGGTTAACTTAGGAGAAATTGGAACTTCTATGCTTAAAAGCTTCAAACCTTACACTCAAGGAATCATTAGCAGTATTGAAACTGTAAATCCAACTCTTCACAAAAAAGTTTGTCCTGATAAACCTATTGAGCCTTTTGAAGATATGATGAAAGAATCAAAACCTATGGGCTTTAAACATGGTATGACTATAATTATTGGTCTTGGCGAAACTCGTGACGATTTTAAATATCTAAAAATATTCTTAGAAAAACATAATCTTGATAGAATTACTATTTATGCTCTTAGACCTGTTGCAAATACTCCTTTTGAGAATGGCCCCGATTCTCTTGATGTGGCTTGGTGGATTGCAAATACAAGAATTCACTTTCCAAAAATTGAAATTATTGTTGGTACTGCACAATATAGAATTCCAGAAATCAGTCTTGTACTTAAAGCAGGCGCTAATGCTATTACTAAACTTCCTGCAAGTAAAATGTTTAATACACAAGATGGTTTAGAAGTCGAAAAACAAGTCAAGCTTGCAAACAGAAATTTTGTTAGTCGTTTCTCAGCAAAAGATGTTTACAAACTCGCAGATTGGGATTCTATGCTTAATCGTGCAGATTTATCTGATGAAGAAAAAATTCAGGTTAAGAAAGTTTTAGATCAATATCTATCTTCTATGCAAAAAAAAGCAGAAACTTTATTCTCAAAAAAATAAATTTAATTTAAAATTATTTAAAATTAGAATTATAAAAAATCTAAAATAAATTCTTATTCTTAAATTCATATAAAAAGAATCTTGTTAATACTAACATTATAGAAATTATAATTGGTCCAATTATCACTCCAATAAATCCAAATGCAGTAACACCACCTACTACTCCAATTAAAACTACAACTGGATGAATATTTGCTCTATGACTTATTAATTTAGGTCTAATAACTACATCCATATTTGCAATGATTGTTTGTATTATTAACATAAATACTCCTGCAACTACTTGACCTTGATATATTAACATTAAACCTGCAGGGGCCCAAACTAATGCTGTTCCAATTAAAGGCAATATAGAAAATACTATCATTATAAAGCCCCAAAACACTGGATTTGGTATTCCAAATAAAAATAATAACAGTCCTGCGAGAGAACCTTGAATTATTGCAGATAAAACATACCCATACAATACTCCACTCAATAGATTATCTGTTTCTAAAAATAATTGATTAACATATTTTTTCTTCATAGGAAGATATTCTTTTAAATCTCGTATCCATTCTCTTCCATCTCTAAAAGCATAAAACATTACAAACAACATAATAAATAATCCTAATATCATTTCAATTATGGATCCTATAATTGATGGTCCATAATCTACAACTAAGTTTTTTACTTTCAAAATTGCATCTTGAACCGCTGTATCTAAATTAATATTGTCTAAAATAAAACTTGGCACATATTCTTCCACTACTGTTAAATTCATGTTTGCAGCTAAAGAATATGCTGAATATGTTTGAGTGACTAAGGAGTTTAATATGAACCCTCCTGGAATAACTATCAATAATAATACTAATAATACCATAATTAGAGAACTTAAATTCTTTTTCATACGTAATTTCTTAAGCATCCACTCATAAATTGGATAAAATATGAATACTAAGATTAAAGAAATTATTAGAGTTGTTACTAATGGCTTTGCTGTTTGAAATGATAAGTACAAGAAAACTAATAATAGTATTGCTAAAAAATACTTTGCAACTCTTGATTCAGCCATTTATACTAATTCTAATTTATCTTTTATAAATATTTTGAATACTAAAAAAATTGCTTATAAATCATAAATTAGCTAAAAATATAAAAACAAAGCTACAGATACTCTTTTTTACAATGGTAGAAATACAACTTTATAATACTGCAAGTAGGTCCAAAGAAGTTTTTACGCCTATTAAAGAAGGCGAAATTGGAATTTACTGTTGTGGTCCTACTGTTTACAATTTTGCACATATTGGCAACCTTAGAGCCTATATATTTGATGATATCTTAAGACGTATGTTTGAATATAACAATTATAAGGTCAATCAAGTAATTAACATAACAGATGTAGGCCATCTTAGCTCTGATGCAGATGAAGGCGAAGATAAGATGCTAAAAGGTGCTAAAAGAGAAAATAAAACAGTATGGGATATTGCACGTTTCTATGAAGAAGCATTCTTTAAAGATTTGACTTTATTAAATATTCAAAAACCAAGTATTAGTTGTAGAGCCACAGAGCATATTTCTGAAATGATAGAACTTATTGAACGTCTTGAAAAAAAAGGTTTTACTTATGAAGCAGAAGGAAACATCTATTTTGATATTACTAAATTCTCAGATTATGGTAAAATGGCTGGCATTAAACTTGGTAATTTAGAAGCTGGTGCTCGAATTGAAGTTGATGAAAACAAAAAAAATCCTCATGATTTCGTTCTTTGGTTTACTAATTCAAAATTCAAAAATCAAGCTATGCAATGGGATAGTCCTTGGGGTAGAGGTTTTCCAGGTTGGCACATTGAATGTTCTGCTATGTCTATGAAGTACTTGGGCGAACAATTTGATATTCATTGTGGAGGAATTGATCACATTCAAATTCATCACACAAATGAAATTGCTCAATCAGAAGGTGCTACTGGAAAAAAATGGGTTAACTATTGGCTTCATAACGAATTTTTAGTCTTAAATAAAGGTAAAATGTCTAAATCAGGAGATAGTTTCATCATTCTTCAAACACTCAAAGACAAAGGTTTTGATCCTATCGTATTTAGATATTTCTGCCTTGGTTCATATTATAGAAAGCAACTTAATTTTAGTTTTGAAGCTCTCGAACAAGCTCAAGAAACATTTTCAAAATTAAAAGAAAGAATTATTGAATTAAAAGAAGATTTATCTTGCTCATTTCCTGATGCTAAAATTGAATCCGAGTATAAATCAAATTTTATCAAAGCAATAAATGAAGATCTTAATACTTCTAAAGCATTAGCAATTATCCATGGTATTTTAGCTGATAAAACTCTTGGATCTAAAGAAAAATATGAATTAATTCTTAATTTTGATAAAGTTTTAGGATTTGGTGTTGAAAACTTTAAAAAAGAAAAATTTGATGTTCCTTCTGAGATTCAAGATTTAATTAAAGCACGAGGAGAAGCTAGAGAAAGTAAAGATTGGACTAAAGCTGACGAGGTTAGAGATAAAATCAAAGCATTAGGTTTTACTATTGATGACACTCCTGCAGGTCCAGTTGCAAGAAGACTTTAAACTCAAGAGTAGTTAGCAATTTTGAAAAAATTTATATATCCTTTTTTTAATTTTAATTTTATGCCTAATAAACAAGAACTAATTGATTGGATTAAAGATGAAGAAAGAAAAGGTTTTTCTTCAGAACAACTTTACAATACCTTAATCAGACAAGGATATAATTCAAGTGTAATTTCTCAAGCAATTCAAGAAGCTGGAAGACCTACACCCAATATTGAAGCAATCAAAATTCAACATCATTCTAAATCTTTAGTTTTAATTATTGCAGGCATTGTTATTGGACTCACTATTATTATCGCATTAATATTTGCATTTGTTCCGGGCAGTACTAATGATATTCAAACACCACCTGTTGATAACACTGCAAACAATGACAATCTACAAACACAAAATGATAATCAAGCACTTATTGATAATGATCAAACATTCAATGACACATATAATGAACAAGAACAAGCAGAAATTGAAGTTGAAGAATATGCGAGTTTTACTAGTGGTTGCGGAAGTAAAGAATGTTTTGAAGAAAAATTTACTGCTTGTGAGCCTGAAACTCTTGATATGACTTTCTTTGAAGGTTTAGTTTATCGTTATGAAATCATCGGACCTAATCAAGGAAAATGTGAAATTAAAAATCTTTACCCAGAACATCCTGAAGAAGCATGGTCTAACAAAGAAATGACTTGTCTTTATGATAACACAGTTGACTTTGATTTAGCTATTGAGACTTTTAGTGGATGTCAAGGTGAACTATTCGACTTAATTGTAAGTTTAAGTCAATAATTTTAATTATTATTCATTATTTTTTTATTATATTCTTAGAAAGATTTATATTCTTTTATTCTTAAAATGATTATTATGGGATTAACATTAGCAGAAGAAAAGATTCTAAAATCAATTATTGTTCGGTCTGAAAACGATCCTGATAATCCTGAATTTCCTGCTGATGATCCAAAATTTCCAGCTACACCTACTTACAAAATCAAAATTCCTGGTTTTTCTAATGTTTGGATTAAAGATGAAAGTTTTAATCCAACTGGAACTCACAAAGATCGTATGGCTTGGGAGATGGTTGTTACTTATAGAGATTTTCTAATTGCTAAAAAGAAAAATAATCATAAAAACAAATTACCTCACATGTCAATTATTTCTTCCGGTTCTGCAGCCACAGCTATCCAAAAACAATTCAATAAATATAATCTTCCTAATTTAAAAGTTTTATTAGATATTAATACTGATAATCAAATTATAAAAACACTCAAAGATTTAGGTTGTGAAATATTCAAAAGAAAACTTTCTAACAAAGCATTTAATTGGAAAGAAATATTAGATATAACTAATAATCAAAATGGCTTTGATATTACCTCTAATGAAGCTTTAGGTCCAACAACCAGGTTTTATGATTGGCTTAGTTATGAAATTATTAATTCATCTCCTGATTTTTGTTTTATACCTTTTGGAACTGGAAATTTATATGAAAATATTTTAAATATTAACAAACAAGAAGTTTTAACAAATAATCACGATCCCAGATTTAGTGGTAATATTAAGAAACTTCGAGATTGTAATTTCATTGGAGCGACAACAGATAATCCTAATTCGAAAGCAGCAGAAAAACTTTATTCTCCTCATCTTCCTTTCGTTCACTTTGATGAACAATGGATTCGTTTTTACAAATATGCAGGGTTTTGCGGTTCTAAATCAAATATTTATTTAATTCAAGAAAAATTTCTTGATAAAGCAATAGATCTTGCTAAATCTCAAAAAATTAATTTTGAACCTTCAGGTATTGCTGGACTTGCATTATTTCTTCAAATAAAAAATAAAATTCCTAAGAACAAAAAAATTCTTATTATTAATACTGGTAAAACTAAATATTAATCAGTAAATTCATCTTAGAATTATTTTTGAATGAAAAAAATTATTAAAAAAAATATAAATTATTATGCTTGAAAATCTAGAATATTTGTTTTTATTCTTTCTTTTCTTCTTCTACAGCTTTAGTCTTTTCTTCAAGAGCAACTTCAACAGCTTCTTCTTTAGGAGCAACTATTTCTTCAACAACTTCTTCAAGAGCAACTTCAACTTCAGCTTCTTTAGGAGCAACAGCTTCTTCAACAACTTCTTTAGGAGCAACTTCAACAGCTTCTTCTTTAGGAGCAACAGTTTCTTCAACAACTTCTTCAGGAGCAACTTCAACTTCAGCTTCTTTAGGAGCAACCGTTTCTTCAACAACTTCTTTAGGAGCAACTTCAACAGCTTCTTCTTTAGGAGCAACAGTTTCTTCAACAACTTCTTCAGAAGCAGCTTCAACTTCTTTAGGTGCGTCTTCTGCAACTAAATCTGCAGCATCTGTTTCTTTAGATGTTTCCTCAGTGGTTGGTTGTACAATGTCGTCTCTATCACTTGCTTTTTTCTCTAAGGTAACTTTTTGTGCTTGTTTACCTTTTTCTGTGTCGACACCGTCAAAGGATACTAAGTCATTATCTCTAATGAACGTTTTTTCTGTTAAGCCTGTGTAATGGACAAAATAGTCTTCTCCATCTTCACCGCTGACAAATCCAAATCCTTTTTTTCTATTGTACCACTTTACAGTTCCTTTCATGTTAATTCCTCCAACGTCTGCTCAATGCTTTCAAACAGATAGTAGCATTAATTTATTCTTTTTATTTAAACCTTTTCATGAATTTATTTTCACTTCAGGTCCATACTTTATTTCTTTAATCTTGTGCATTTCTTGTAAATCTTTCTCTATTAACTTATAATTTTCTGTTAGAGTTACAATTGCTAATTCTTCTTTTAATGATTGTCCTAAATCTTTTTTATGTTTCCAAATCAAACCATTAATTTCAACAATTTCTTCTTTTGTAAGTTTTATTTCAAATGTATGTTCAACTTTCGGAAAACTCTCTGAATGAATATCTTTTCCTCTTAAATCCGAGAATATTTGATAACTCACCATTGGAATTATTGGTGCCATTAATTTTAAAACTGTATCTATGCAATAGTTTAATGTGAACAAAGCGCCATGTTGTTCTGCCTTTGTATATTTATCAGTTTCATTATATGCCCTATTCTTTACAAGTTCTAAGTATTGACTTGAGAATGTTTCCCAAATAAAATGTTTAATTCTAATTGCCGGATTATGAAAATCATAAACACTATATTGTTTATATGAATATTCTATTAATTCATTTAACTCAGTGATAATCCATTTATCAACTTCTCCTAGTTCATAATTTTCTTCAGCTTCATCAAACATACTAATAAATCTTGCAGCGTTCCATAGTTTTGTTAATGTTTTTCCTGCACCTTGTATTCTATCAAGCGAACATCTAAAGTCTGTACTTTCTAGGTTTCCTTCAACAGCGCTCCATAGTCTAAATGGCTCTGCTCCTGTTTGGTCAATTATTCCTTTTGGATCAATAATATTCCCTTTACTTTTACTCATCTTTAGACCTTTCTCGTCGACAATATGATAGTTTACCCATACATCATCAAAGATTAATTCTCCTGTTAAATGATAGTCTTTCAAAACAGTGTAATATAACCAAGTTCGAACAATTTCTTTTCCTTGCGGTCTTAAACTACATGGTTTTGCTTTTTCAAAAAATTCATTATCTCTTGAATATTTTAAAATATAAAGTGGTGAAATTGATGAGTCAAACCAAGTATCAAATACTCTTGTTTCTCCAATCCATTTACTATTCGCAAAGTCACTTACTTTTCCTAAAACTTTTCTGTTCTTATCTAATACTTCAGAATCAGCAGGTGGTGCTTCTTTCCATGGTTTATAGTATCCTCCTTTTGGCGGAAGTACATGATAATTATTTTCTTTATCGTACCATAGTGGAATTTCAGTTGCATAATATCTTCTTCGTGAGATTGGCCAATCAATTTTAATTGCTTCAATCCAGTCTAGTAAGATTTGTTTACTTTTTGGTGCGTGAAAGTTTAGCTTTTCTGCTAATTCTCGCATTTTATCTTTATATTCAATTTGCTTTACGTAAAATTCGCTCATTTCCACAAATTCTATTGGATCTTTACTTCGCTCACAAACTGGTGTTCTGTGTTTAATTCTTTCTTGATTAACTACTAATCCTTGTTTATCAAGTTCAGCCACAATTGCTCTTTGTGCATCTTTTATTTTTAATCCATTAAATTGTCCTGCATGTTCATTCATAGTTCCATCTTGATTCATGCAAATTTTAGGTTTTAATCCTTGTTCTATAAAGAATCTAATATCTGTAATGTCTCCATAAGAACACATCATCATAATTCCTGTTCCTTTATCCATTACAGCTGCAGGATGTGCTTTTATTAGAACTTCTTTTCCAAAAATTGGAGTTATTGCAGTTTTTCCATCTAGATGTTTGTATCTTTCATCTTCTGGATTAAATATAATCATTCCACAAGCGCAAATTAATTCAGGACGAGTCGTTGCAATAATTAAGTCTTCGCCTGTTTCCTTTACTTTAAATTTAATATCATTAAAAAAAGATTTTAATTCTTCATACTCTATTTCTGCATCTGCAATTGTTGTTTGACATCCAGGACACCAATTATTTGCTCTTTTATCTTCATAGATTAAATTTTTTTTCCACATGTCAACAAATGTTTCTTGTGTTAAAGATCGATACTCAGGTGAATCTGTATAATAAATATCTCCTACTTCTTTTCCTAATTTCCATGAGTTAAATGAAATACCTGTTCTAAGGAAGGTATCAGTTGATGCAAGCGAACTTTCTTGCAATATGCTTTCACAGTACTCTACTGCTTTTTCTCTTGTTATATCCTTTAATCGAACGCCATACTGTTTTTCTGCAGCCATTTCGATTGGAAGACCATTTCTATCAAGTCCTAATGGGAAAAGAACTTCATGACCAGTCATTCGTTTAAATCTTGCAAAAAAATCCATTAATACATAAGTTGTTGCTTGTCCTATGTGGATTGCACTATTTACATAAGGCGGAGGAGTATCAATTGAAAATATCTTTTTATCAGTGTTTTTATCAAAAGAATATCGTTTATCTGCTTTCCATTTTGTATAGATATCTTGCTCCATATCTTTAGTCCATCTTTTTGCTGTTAATTTCGGTTCTCCCATTTTAAATCTAAGAGAGAATAATTCATTTATAAAAGTTATTGCCTCTAAGAACTACATTTTTTAAGAAAAACATTTATAAGATAAAGTAGTTTTCTTCGTCTAGAACTTGGACCCGTGGCCCAGCCTGGATAAGGCGACGGCCTTCTAAGCCGTAGATCGAGGGTTCGAATCCCTCCGGGTTCGCTTTTTTTCTTTAATCATATAAAACATCAGTAATTCGAACTTGTTAGTTTATTTACTTAGTAAATGAACTTGCCAACAATTTATTGTTGAGTACGAATCCCTCCGGGTTCGCTTTTTTTATTATTACCATAAGATTTTCATAAAAAATCTTATTTGCTGGCGCGTACAGGTGCAAGAACTTGTTTCGGCTTCGCTTTTTTTATTAAAAAGAATCATTTTTAGACAATAAATTCTCAAATTCATAAAATAACATTAATAAATAACAAATATCTCTAGTTATAAAAATGAACTTATTTAATTTGGAAAACTTGTCAAAAAATAAATATTTTCATCTTTTAATAATCATAATTCTTTCTTCAATAATTATATTCAACTATTTAGGAGAAACAAGTTTAAATAATTGGGATGAAGGCACTTACGCTCAAGTTGCTAAAGAAATGACCACTTCAAATGATTGGTTAACATTACATCATAAAAACAATACTTTTTGGGACAAGCCTCCTTTAAACATATGGCTCACTGCACTAACATATAATATATTTGGAATTAACGAATTCACTGCAAGATTTTGGTCAGGAATTTTTGGTCTTTTAGCAATAATATTTACCTATCTTATAGGTAGAAAATTGTTCAATCCTATAATAGGACTATTTTCTGCATTAATTCTTCTCACAATTAAACAATTCATGTTTTTCCACGCTATCAGATCAGGTGACACTGACATCACATTAACTTTTTTTATATTAGCAGCAATATACTTCTTTATTAAAAAAGAGGATAATTCAAGATATATCTATCTTACAGGGTTGTTTACTGGTTTGGCAATTCTTACAAAAAGCGCAGTAGGACTTCTTCCAGTGATCATATTAGTATTATATTGCTTAATTAAAAAAGATTTTAAAATATTTAAAAAGAAAAAAACTTTCATTGCAGCAGGCATAACATTAGCTATAACACTTCCCTGGCATCTGATACAGTTTATCATTAATCATGATCTATTCATGAAAGAATTTGTTTATAATCATATGATTAAATTAGCAACTGGTCCTAATCAAATACATCTTGGAAAATGGTTTTTTTATATTAGCACAGTTTTTAATTCTAATAATAACATGTGGTTCATATTCATTTTATTCGCATTAATTTATTTAGTAATAAAATTATTTTCAGAAAAAAATAAATTTAATTATTTGCTTTTTATAGGAATAATCGCACCATTTGTAATATTTTCTTCAATTCAAACTAAAATTTGGTGGTATATTTTTCCAGCATATCCTTTTTTATCAATCATGACTGGTAAAATGATTTTTGAAGGTTTAAATAAAAATAACAGATTGGCAACTTGGTTAACTATTAGTTCATTAGTTTTGACCTTTTATTTAATTAGAAATATTATTAGTTTTCAATTAAGTATTGGACTAATAATAATTCTTTTAGTTATAATAATTCTAAAAAAACAAAAACTTAAACAAATAATGATTATTTTCTTAATTTTTATTATTTTTATGAGTCTTTTTATTTCAGCATTTGAAAAAACTAATCATAATTACACTAGAAACTCTAAAAACATTTCAGAATTTGCACTTAATAATTGTAATAATAATTCAAGTATCGTTGATGACTATAACATAAATTTATTACTGCCAGCAGATTATTTTTACTTAAATCAACTCTATGAAAACATATACATAGGAAATATTGAATGTGAAATATTCATAACTTATGAAAACAAAACTAAATTTTCAAATAATGAAAAGATTAAATCAATTAAACTAACTGAAGAATATAAAAGATTAAACAAAATTGAACCACTAATTATTATAAAGCGAAAATAATTTTTATTTAGAGAAAAAAAACAATGATGAACTTAAAATCCAATATTTCAAAGATTTTTCTTTTTGAATTATCTCAAAGAAGAGCTTTTATGCCTATTCTTTCAATTTTCTTCTTAACACTCCCAAATACTACTGCTAATCAAATTGGTTTATATTCAGGTATTGGTTTTATTGTTGGATTTTTATTAGAAATTCCTAGCGGTTACATCTCAGATTTAATTGGTCATAAAAAAGCCTTAATAATATCTAAGGTTTCTATGATTCTCTCCATGTTGGCGTATGTTCTTGCTAATAACTTTTGGATGATTGTTCTTGGTTCTTCACTTCTTTCAGTATCAATTGCTTTCATGTCCGGAACTAAAGAAGCATATATGCACAATCTACTTATTGAATTAAAGAGAGAAAAAGATTTTACTAAAATTATGAGTAAAATGTCTGCAAATGTTTCTTTGTTTGCAGCGTTCCTCGCAATTTCACTTCCATTTTTCACTCAAATTAACATGAGATTACCTTTATTTATTAATCTTGGAATTGATGTTCTTGGTTTAATTCCTCTTCTTTTATTAGTTAAACCTAAACTTAAATTCAAAGCTAAAAAGGATTTAAAACAATTATCAAAATTTTTCAAAGCAATAAAAGGAACCGGTTTTTATTCTACAAGTATCTTTGTTGGTATTCTTGGTGGTTTCATGATTGGCATTAGTGGTTATCGTTTTGTTTATCTTCAAGAATTAGGTTTACCTGTTATTCTTGTTGGAACAATCATGGGATTCTCTAGATTTATTTGGTTTGCTTTAGGAAATAATATCCATCACATAGAAAAATTTGGCATTAAAAAAATTTTATTCTTTGAAATATTTCTTTTCTCGGCTAGTTTTATTTTAGCTGCAGTTCTATCAAATCCTTATATTGTTGCAATTATGTTTATTTTAATTAATGGATATTTTTGGTCTAGAAATATGTTAATTAAGTCTTTCTTCCTAAAGAATTTTGCTAGTAATCCTAATTTAAAAGCAACTATGCTTTCAATTAAAGGTCAAGTTCAAGTTATTATTCAGGCCATTTGCGCTTTTGCAATTAGTTTTGTAATGATTTATTCTTACAAACTAGGTTTTGGTCTTATAGGTGTTCTTTATTTTATCCTCCTCTTAATAGTATTTCAATTTATAAAGAAAAAAGTTTTTGTAAACGCATAAAGTTTATAAAACAGTTAATGTTTTTAGATTATAATTCGCGGGAGTGGCCAAGTGGCTAAGGCGAGTGCCTGCAGAGCACTAGATCAAGGGTTCGAGTCCCTTCTCCCGCTTTACAATCATAAGCGAAGAAGCTAAGTAAGACTAACAGTCTTACAGACGCAGTGTACCAACGAAACTACTCGTTGTTCGCAGTCCCTTCTCCCGCTTTACAATTATTTAACATGAAAATCGGAATTCTTTCAGACAGTCATGATCACGAGACAAATCTTTCTAAAGCTCTTGATATGATGAAAGAAAAAAAAGTAGACACTATCTTTCATTGCGGTGACTTTTGTGCGCCTTATATGACTATTATGTTAGACACTACAAATCTACCTGTTCATATTGTTTTTGGAAATACTGATGATAGATTTTCTACAACTAGGCTTTCTGATAAATCAAAAAATGTCACTCTTCATGGCGAGATTGGTGAAGTTGAATTAGACGGTAAAAAAATTGCATTCACACATTTTCCAAGTTTTGCAAATGCATTTGCAAAAGCTCAAGAACATGATTATGTCTTTCATGGACATACACATAAAAAAAGAGAAGAAATGATTGGAAATACTAAAATTATTAATCCTGGAGAAATTGTTGGCCGTGCAGGAATTCCATCGTTTGCAATTCTTGACACTAAAGATTCATCTGTTGAATTCTATAATTTAGAATAAATTAAAATGAACCTCCTCACCTTGAAAGGTGAGGTATCCTATTATGCAAAAGTACTTA
>CAYOEA010000013.1:0-26645 GCA_964402995.1 uncultured Methanosarcinales archaeon | reverse complement strand
TGTGAGTAAGATGCTTCTGCTCTGTTGTTTGAGCAGAAGCTGTGTTGTGTTGTGATTGTAATTAGAAATTGTTTGTATGTTATTTTGCGCTGCAGAATAATCTATTAGCATTTGTTCTTCATAAATAAATTTAGAATTAAGATTGTTATTGAAATTACTATTACCAGTATTAGTATATGCCTTCTTGGCACCAGCTAACTCCATTCTCACAACACAACACACGCTTCTATTTTACAACAACACAAATTATTAAATTATTATATGAATTCTTTTAATGAAGTATCTTTTATTAATTCTTTAAGCATTAATTCGACTTTTGTAGAAACTTTCATGCCGTTCTTTTCGCAATATTTTTTAAATTGCTCATAGACATGTTGGTCGATAGTCATAGATACTTTTTGTTTAACCATATTTATTCCTCTATATTTATATATCTTAATATGGTTTTACTTTATATACCTTTCGATTAACTAGAGTTAAATTTTATCTTTTAACAGCCTCTATTCTTGCCTGCTTTATACGGGCACTCATCAACTAATTCTGGCCAAAGAATTTTAGTTCCAAGTTCGAAGAAATGTACTCTTTTTGATTCTAAATCTATTACTCCAGGATCGCAAAAACCATCTTCATCACTATCTTTTACTCCTTGAATGTTTTTGTAACTACAATTTCCTGTTACTGTTGGAAGGCTATCTTCTAGGTCTGAAATTGCATCTCCATCCCAATCATAATTAGTAGTTAAGTTTTTCATCCAGAAAAATAATTCTTCATCTGGAATTAGATTTTTATCTGAATCATAAGTTTCTTGTTTTCTAAAATCAACTTCTATTGGTGTATCACAGCCAAATCTGTTGAAGTAGAACCATTCTTTTTCATATACAAAATCTGCACCAAACCCTTTAAAATATAAATAGTATGACCTATAGTATTCTTTATTTTGATATTTATAGTTTACTTTTATTCTCCATAGTTTATTTTTACTACTTAGTTGTATGCTGTTTGTTTTTGATATTTCTGCATTTGTTTCATTAAAGAAAATAAATCCTCCTCTCATAATCATAGGTTCACCACTTATTTCTTTTATGATTATATTCTTTCCACTAAATTGTAATTTTTGACTTGATAAATCACTTTCAATTTTAAGAGGAATTTCTTTATTATTCACTTTAATTTTATTCCAATTACATAAATCTAATGAATCTATTATTCCATCTCCATCACTATCATTCCCTTTTTTTGGACTTGAAAAAACGTAAGTATCTTCATTATCTACAATGTCATCTTTATCTATATCTTGACAGAAGGGACCCCATGAATCTTTGCAGAAGAATAAGTTTTCACTTTCACATTTATAGCCTTCCACATCTAAACAATTAGTTTCATATTTTGTTCTATTGATTATATTTAATACTTTTAAATTATATTCATCAAGAAATGGGGCTTTATAGTCTCTAAAGTTTCCATGTAATAATATATTTGTTTCAGGAAGACCTTGATACCAATCTAATAATGCGTATTGTTTGTACATTTGATTTTGGTGATTGAATCCGTATCCATGTAAGAATTTATGCGTCATTAAACCAATTGCACCTTGATTTTCAATATTATTCTTTGGATTAAAGAACTCTTCCATGCAAAAGAAAACATCGCTTTTGTAGTTAAATCCTTGACTTAAACCATCCATGCACCATTTAGTTTCAAGAATTGGAACAAATACAATCGTATTATAGTCCATATGTTCGTAGTGTTTAGATAATGTTCTTATCCATTGATCTATATTCCAATCATAGATTAACTTATCTTTCCCAATAGTTTTTATGTTTAAGAATTCTAATTGTGTTTCAACATTTATTTTTTGTTCAGATTCTGTTTCTATTAAATCTTCAAATAACGAAAGTCTATTTTCATATCCATTTTGGTATAGTTCTATTAATCCTTTTGTTGTTTCATCATATAATACAGTGTATACTAATTTTATTTGATAGATTCCATTTTCTTGTTCTAATAAAACTGTTTTGTTTGTTGCTTGTTCTAATTTAGAAAATTCAGTTAAGTCTATATTTTCTTTAATTATTGGATTTTGAAATAAAAATATTTTGATTAGAATTAGTATTAATAATACACTTATGAGCGTGATTGTTCTTTTCATAAAATAAGAAAATAAAAAGTATTTAAAAAAATTTGCTTATTCAGTAGTATTTGTTTCAGTTAAGTTAGTCATATCTTCTTCTGGAACTTCTACTTCTTCATCGCCTGTTTCTAAGTCAATTTCCCACTGGTATTTTGCTCCTTCACCTAGTTCATGAAACAAAACCATTCCTTCGCAAGGTGTTGAGTACATATCAATTTTGTGATAATCTCCACTTGGAACTTTTATGTCGAATGGTGCGATTGAGTTAGCTTTAACTAGAAGAGGCATTGTTAATTCAATAACATCTCCTGATCCTAAATTAACTTTTGTTAAAAGTAAGTTTCTAATTAGTATGTCTTCTTCCCCAATGTTTCTTAGAATTCCTGTTATGGAATATTTTCCTGTTTCATTTGGTTCAGGTTTAATTAGTCTATCTTCTGTTATTACAGTTTCTCCTGACATGTATGCGACATTTGATGCAATTAATCCTTTAATTGGTTGAGGACATCCTATATCATCGTATGCATTTGCTTGTTTGCCATCTCCTGAGAAATCTATGAATATGCTTGCTATTAATGCTATAATTATAACTCCAAGAATAATGTTTCCAGGTGTTAGAAGTTTTTCTTTTTTATCTTTAGCCATTTTGTAACCTCCATGAGTATTAAAATAAAAGATTTATTTTCTTTTTAAATCTATTGGTAACTTTGGGTTTTTAACTTTGATTTTTGACCATTTTCATTTAATTTCTTAAAAAAGACATCTTTTTTAGAAAAACATAAAAAGCTGATTTCTTATTCTTATTTAATGAACATTTTCTTAAACGAATCTTTTTTAACCGGTTTTTACTTTTACTTTCTTTTAATTATTTTTTTAGCTGTAATTATACTATATATTATTAGGGCTAAATTCATAAACAATTTATTTAAATCAATCCCGAATAAGTTTTATGTATTCTTAGTGCTCATTTTCATTTTTGCTCTGGTTTGGCGTGTATTTATTATGCCACCTCACATGCAAATTTATCATGATGAATATGTATTTTTAAATGTGGCTGAGAACTTTGCACTTGATCAATCTTTCAGTATGTGTGCTTCTCGAATTGGATCGGATATTTGTTTATTTAATTCATTTTCTGCTTGGCCTCCTGCAGTTCCTTTTTTGTATTCTTTTTTGTTTAGAACATTCGGGTTATCAAATTCAATCATCTTTTTGTTTAATGCACTTATGGGTTCTTTATCTGTCGTAGTTGGATTCTTTCTTGCATTTGCTTTATTTAAGAAACTAAATCTATCTATATTGTTTGCTTTGATGCTTGCAACTTTACCATTCCATATTCGTTTATCTGGAAGTTATGCTCTAAGTATTATTTCTTTATTGTTATCGATGCTTGGATTTTTATTAATCATTCATTATACCAAAACACTTAATCTATATGATGCTTTTTTATTCGTTCTATTCTTCGCATTTTTAATAAATATTCGAATAGAAAATATCTTATTAATTTTGCCTTATGGATTGTATTTTTTATTAAATACTAAGAAAATATTACCTGTTCGTCATGTTCGCTTTTCTTTCTTACTATTACTATTATCAATTCCTTTCTTTCAATATTTATTTAGGGGAATCACCCTTGAAACTGAGAGTTGGACTTTATCTTTATCAGAGCACATTCATTTTCTGTTAATTCAATTCGTAGGAAATTTGCAGTTTTTATTTGCACATTCATCTATTCACATAGTTATTTCTTTAGGGTTAATAGTGGGTGTAATTTTATCATTTAAAGATTATAAAAAGTCCTTGCCTCTTATTTTATGGTTTGCAACTTTATTTTTATTTTTAACTTCTTACCCTGCAGGAAGATTTGCAGCTGTCAATAATTTTCGTTATGTTCTTATTTTATCTCCTGTAATCTTTTTATTTTCTGCTTTTTTTTATGATTGGCTTATTGAGAAAATTAAGACCTCATCTATCTACTCTAAAACCACAAGTAATCTGATTAGTGTTTTTTTCTTATTGTTATTGTGTTTGGTATTATTTTTAATTCCTGTGCAAAATTTTGAATCTATAACCAAAACCAATGAATTAATGAATTTATTTGATGAAGCAGAAACATTTTCTTCTTCTATTCCTGATGATTGTCTTGTTTTGAGTAATGATCCTTTATTTGCAAGTTTCATTATTAACCATGATATAATTTCTTTATCCAATTATGATTATAATCTTTTCAAATCAGATTATAATTGTGCAAAAATTTTGTATTTCCACATGTCTGATAGTTTGCAGTTATCCAGGAGTCAAACTCCATTTGTAGGTGAACAAGAAAGAATGATATCTTGGGAAATTGCAGATAAGACTTCTATCTCTATACTGTCTGTGATTTAATTAGTTCTCATAATAGTCGTAATTCTTAGTAAACTTTAAAAACCTACAACTTTTGTTTTATTTGATGAAGATAGTTGTTTTAGGTGGTGGTTTGTCTGGCATTGTTTGCGCTAGAGAACTTGCTAAAAAAGGTCACATCGTAACTTTAATTGAAAAATATTCTAGACTTGGTGGTTTAGCTTCTTCTTTTGAAAAAGAAGGTAAATTGATTCCTCATACTTATCATCATTTTCTTCCAAATGAACATTTAATGTTAGATTATGTTAAAGAATTAGGTTTTGAAAAAGAGTTAATTTGGAAAAAGTCAGCTATTTGTTTTTGGTTTGATAAAAAACGTTACAAACTTAATGCACCTTTAGATATTCTTTTCTTCAAACCATTTGACTTCATCTCAAAAATCAGACTTGGAATACTTGGAGTAATCACAACTCTAAGATCTAATTGGAAATCATTGCAGTCAGTTGATGCTGATTCATGGGTTAGAAGAATTGTTGGATCAAAAGTTACAGATACTCTTTTTGTTCCTTTATCCAAAGTTAAGTTTGGTTCTCTATCAAGTGTTAGTGCTGCTTGGTTTGGTGAGCGATTACATGAAGCAACTTCAAATGATGAAAAATATGCGTATCTTAAAACTGGTTTACAACCATTTATTGATTCTATGGGTGATGTTATTTTAGAAAATAAAGGGAAAATAATTCTTAATGCTACTGTTGATAAAATTGAATCAGGCAAAGTTCGTTTAACTCTAAATAAAAAACGAAAGGTGTTAAATGCGGATTTAGTTGTAAGTTCTCTTCCTCCTCCAGTTTTATCTGAAATATCCAACCTTCCTTCAGAATCTAAATTCTTATTAGAATCAATTAATTATAAACCTTTAATATCTTTTATTATAGGTTCTAAAAATAATTTATCTCCGAATTACTGGAATGTTTTCATTAAACCAAATTACTTTTTTGGCGGTATGTTTCACCATACAATTTTAAATCCAAAAGGTGGTATTGGTGGGGAAAACTTATACTATTTTTTCAAATACTTGGATGATTCTTCTTTGCTAAAAAAACAAGATGAAGGTTTAAAGAAATTATTCATCAAAGATATTAAATCTATTTGGCCAAAGTTTGATTCTAATTGGACAAAGCTAATTAAAGTTCCTCATAGCTCGCCAATTTACACTATGAATTATAAGAATTTACCAATAAAACTTACAAATTGGCTTTACTTAACTGGTGTTTACAGAATGTATCCTAATACTAGAACTATGAATTCTGCAGCGAGAAGCGGTCTTATTACTGCTGATAAAATATTATCTGAAATATCAAATAAGGGTAATAAGGATGATTTATCTAAATAAATTTGAGAGCTTCACGTAAAGGTTTATTAATATCGAACCTTTTTTGTTATTGAACTTTTTATAAAATGAAATTAATGCTTATTTTTCCAAGAATGAAGTACCAACCAGGTGACCCTCCATTAGGGATATGTGGCATTGCATCTCATGTTAAAAAAACTACTAACGCTAAGGTTTCTATTATTGATACTACTTTTAAACCAACCTTTGAATATATTGAAAAGAATATTCAAAAGTTACGGCCAGATATGATAGGAATTTATACTGATACTTTGATGTATAATGATTTTGTTAAAGTTACAAAAATTGCAAAAAAATATGGTTGCTTTGTTTTTACTGGCGGTCCACATCCAACAGTTATGCCTGAAACGGTGAAGCCTTATGTAGACGCAATTATTCCTGGCGAAAGTGAAATTACTGTTGCTGACTTAGTAAATAAGTTTCCAAATTTATCTAAGGTGAAAGGTGTTGTTTACAAAAAAACATCAAAAGCTAAAGGTAAAGAATCTGTAACTTGGATTACTAATCCTCCTCGTCCTTACATTCAAGATCTTGATTCTTTAGACTTTCCTGCAGTCGACATGGTTGATATGGAAAAATACATTCAGAAATGGCATCAATTAGATGCTTTTGATCCAACAATTAGAGGCACTAATATTATGTCTTCTAGAGGTTGTCCTTATAATTGCTCTTTTTGTCAACCAAATCTTAGAGAACTTTTTGGAGAAAAAGTACGTCATAGATCTCCTGAAAATGTTATTGCTGAATTAAAGTTTCTAAAAAAAAAATTTAAGCTTGGTGGTTTCTTTTTACATGATGATACTTTCAATATTGATGGAAATTGGGTTAAGAGTTTTTGCCATCTTTTAGTATCTGAAAAACTTAATCTTTATTGGGCTTGTAATGCAAGGATTAATACTCTTTTAGATATTGAAGAATTAACCATGATGCGAGATGCAGGGTTAAGAATGGTTCACACAGGTGTTGAATCTGCTTCTCAAAGAGTTCTAAATGACATTTACAGAAAAGGAATAAAAGTAAAAGATGTTCCTATTGCATTAAATAATCTTAAACTCCTTGGAATTCAAAGTTTGTGCTTTTTCATGCTTGGAGCTCCTACTGAAACTAAAGAGGAAATTAGGAAAACAATAAAGTTTGCAGTTTCATTAAACGCAACTGAAATTACTGCATCTATTACAACTCCTTTACCTGGTTCAAAACTTTATGAAATTATGAAAGATAAATATCCTATGACTGGTGATTTCTCTCAATTTGATTATTACAAAAGTAGAGCTTTTGAAGATGAAAATCTAACTTTCAAAGAACTTAAGAGGTTTCAATTAGAAATTCTTTTCAAATTTTACGCTCATCCGAAACGTTGGGCTTATATATTAAAACATTTTATCAGTATTAACGGTATAAGAAAAATGTGGTCTAAAATTAGGAGGTTTGTTTAAAATTGAGAGTTCAATTCATTAATGCCTTATTAGGTGGAGATTTTAGTGCTCTTGATATTGGTATAACTCAATTAGCAACTATTGTTAATCTTTCTGAAAAACATAAAGCTGCAATTCTTGATTTAACTTTTCATACTAAAGATTGGAAAAAACATCTTCATAAAGAAATTAGAAAGTTTAAACCTGAAATTATAGGTATGGCTACAAATACCATGTATATGCAGTATGTTAAAAGAATTGCAAGAGAGATAAAAGAACATTATGACATTCCTATTGTTGTAGGTGGATATCATGCATCTATTCATCCAAAAGATACTGTTGAGCTTAAAGATATTGATTATGTTTTTGTTGGTGATGCAGAATATTCATTAATGCAATTTCTTGATAATTATGAAACTAAAAAGGGTTTAAAACAAATTGGCGGTCTTTGGTATGTTGACAAAAAAAAGAATGAAATTCATTCAAATAATCAAGGTTGTTTTATTAAAGATTTAGACTCTTGGCCAGTTCCTGATTGGAATTTATGGGAAGATTTAGATAAGTATTTTTACTATTTAGGCATGCTTTACGTTATTGGTTCTCGTGGTTGCCCATATCGTTGCACTTACTGTGATGCTGTTGGTATTGCAAAGGCTGTTAAGGGTCCATATTTTAGACTTAGAGATCCAGAAAAGTACGCTCAAGAATTAGCATTGCTTTGGGAAAAGTATAAACCTAGAGGCGTTAGACTCGCTCAAATATTTGATGAAGTATTTACTTTTTCTCCTAAATGGGTTAAAGATTTTTCAAAAGCATATAGAGAAAGTACTGATGTTAGAGCTCATGGTTATAGTACATTTGCACGTATTGATAATTTAGATAAAGAACGTTTAGAGATTCTTGGAAAATCTGGTTGTAAACTTCTAAGGGTGGGTATTGAAGCAGGAAATAATTATATTAGACAAGAAATCTACCAAAAGAAAATTTCAACACCTCAAATAAAAAAAATATTCAAATTAGCAAAAGCAAATGGTATTGATTTTACTGCATTTTATATTTTAGGTGGTCCTGCTGAAACTAAAAAGACTATTAATCAAACTATTAATATGGCAAGAAAATTAAACGCTGCTAGAAGTGCTTTCTTTATTTACAAACCTTTTACAAAAGAAGGTATGGATCAAATTATCCAACATGGAGGTCATGTTGATAAAGCTCGTTGGGCAAAAGCAGATAATATTACTTTTAATGCTGTTGTTAGACTTAAAGATGTTAGTCCGACTCAAGTTGAGTGGCTTCAAAGAAAGGCATATTTCTTAACTTTCGGAAAACGTCTTCTAAAAATGATTGCAACTGATAAACATGAATATTTCACAAACTTTGCAACTTATATGACTAGGGGTATAAAGGATGGTCTTGATTGGCGTTATCTAGTTCCTTATTATCATATTTATGGTTACAAGTGGGTTGATAAATAACTACTAACTAAAAGGTTAATAAATGAAATTTAATAAAAATTTATTATATGCAATATTGTTTGTATTATTCTTTTTTATCTTAAAATTGATTTTTAGTTCTAATGTCTATATTTTATCTACTATTAACTATCTTGCTTCAATTTTCTGTTTTATTATTTTCTTTATTTTCCTTTCTAAGTCTTGGCCTAAAATTAAATCAACGTTAAAGATTTCAAAAAAACACTTAGCGATTTTAATTCTAATATTCATTTTAGTTTTTGGAATTAAAGTTTTTTCAAATCACAATATCATGGTTATTACTGATGAGCCTAAATTATTAAACGTGGCTCATAACATCGCATTTTATCAGAATTCTCTTGTTTGTGAACCTGCTTTAATTGAAGAGTCTTGTATAGCAACGGATTATCATGTTAGTTGGGCATCACTTTTCGCGGTTATATTTCTGATGTTTGGAGAAAGTTTAAACATAGCATTTATTTTCACATCATTCTTTACTTCTTTAACAGTTTTTTTTATATTCTTTATTTCTCTTTTACTTTTCAAGAATACAAAAATTGCATTTTTATCAGTTATAATTTTATCTTTTGAGAAAATCTTTTTTGCCTTTTCACTTTCAACTTCTGTATCTGCATCAGGAGTCACTTTTTTTTTACTAAACATTTTATTATTTTTAATTTATTTTCTTGATTTAAAAGATAGAAATATTCCTTTTATGTTTTATTCATCGTTTCTTCTTTTAATCCTTGCACGTTTTGAAGGAATTGTTGTATTGCCTATTTATATTTGTTATTTGCTAATATCAAAGAAATATAATTTTTTGTCTTGGCTTGCCTATCCTGTTTTACTAGTATCTTTTATTGTTGTCAAACTAACTATTTTTACTGTGCAGTCATTTGATGGATCTGTTGGTTTATCTCTTCAAAATATTATATTAAATTTTTTTGATGCGGTGAAAATATTATCAAAACTTAATTATCTTATTATCTTATTTGCAATTATAATTTTATCTTTAATTTTTATTAGGAAGAATAACTTTAAAGAAGTCTTATTTTTACTTGCGATATTTGCAGCTTCATTTATAACTATTATTGCAGGCAATTATTTTAAGGGACAAGAACGTTATTTTATATCCTTTATTCCAATTGTGGCTATTTTAGCGTCTTTTATTATCTTGAGAATAATCTCTCTTTTATCAAATCATTTTTCAGAAAAGATTCTTTTATTCTTAGTGATAATTTTAGTTCTAGTCTTTTTTTTACCTCATAGTTTTACTTCTATGACTGACGCTTCAAATATTTTTACAAGATATGATTCTGTAATTTTACAGTATGATGATGGGTGTCTTTTTGTTTGTGAAGAACCTCTTCTTTTTGATTATTTTGACCGATTTGAGTCTTCAAACCTGAATAATTTTTCAAAAAATCCAGAAGTATTTTCTCAAGATTGCATATATTTTATCCATGATGGGTATTGTGAATCGAGAGGAACTTGTAATTTAATCATGGATAATTATAAGTATAAAAAAACAAATAACACTGAGATAAATCTTTATAGACTATATTCTAAATAATTTAATTCTTATTCATTCTTATTTACTTTAGAAATCTTAAAATTTAGTTTAATTTTGTTTTACAATAAATGATCCTATTGCTAAGTAATCTAATTTACTTGTCTTAAATGCTCTTATTGCATCATTTGGAGTCATAACTATTGGTTCTTCATGTATGTTAAAACTCGTATTAATTATACTTGGAATGCCTGTTATTTTATGGTACTCTTTGATAATATTATAATAACTTTTATTATCTTCTTTCTTTACAAGTTGTGGTCTTGCAGTTCCATCAATGTGAACTACTCCTGGACTTTGTTTTGCCATTTTATCTGTACAATCAAATGTGATGGCCATATATTTTGCAGGTTCTTCTGCGCCTTTTATATTCTTGTAACATTCGTGTCTTTTTTCCCACAGAGTTGCTGGTGCAAATGGCATGAATTCTGTTCGTTTAAGATGTTTATTTAACCAGTCATTAACAGTTTTGTCTGTGGTTTGATATAATATGCTTCTATTACCTAGAGCTCTTGGTCCATATTCCATTCCACCATTAAATCTTGCAATAACTTTACCTTTTGATAATAACAGTGCAATCTCTTTTTCAACGTTTTTATGTTCTTTATAATTTAATTTTGATTTATCTAAAGCAGTCTTTATTTGTTTATCTGTATAACTAGGTCCTAGATATAATGATTTTAGAAGTGTAGGTTTTGGTTTTACTTTTGCAAGTGCTGCTCCAAGTGCAAGTCCACCATCTCCCATATGTGGAAATACATGAATAGTATTTACTTTCGGAAGTTCATGTATTCGCTGATTTAGTTTAACATTTGCAAATAATCCACCTGCAAGAACTATATCTTTCCTATTAGTTTTTTTAAGCCAGTATTCACAAAATTCTGCAATAGTATCTTCACATACTCTTTGTAATCCTGCAGATACATCTTCTCGACTTTTGCCTTTGAAGAATTCATCCATTTTACTTTTAGTATATCCTTTTGTTAAGAATTTTTTTGCTTTTACTTTTCCATTTTCAAACTTAACAATTTGTCTAAATTCTTTAATTGTATTTCTTGAGTCTCCATAAGCTGCAAGACCAGTTATTTTACCTTCGTGTCTGTGAGATCTAAAACCTAAGTATTCTGTAATTCGCGCATATAGTTGTGCTAACGTTTCGCCCCATTTATGTTTTGCAATGAACTTTATATCTCGTCCATTTCCAAGTGCAACAGTTGTCGAATATCCATCGCCATAAGCATCCATTGTGATAATGAGTGTCTTGTCTTTTCCAGAAGTATAGTGTGCGCTTGCTGCATGGCATAAATGATGTTCTATTCTATTATGATTAATTATTTTACTTAATCCAATAATTATTTTTCTTGCAATCTCAAGCATTGATTCTTTTTTTGGAATTAGTGAGAGAAGATTGTTTCCATAATAAGTGTAATATAATTCTTCTGACATTCCAAAGTGGTTAAAATATCCTGCTTTTATGAGTTTTATTTTCTCTTTAGTTTTGCTTCTTGCTAATTCTTCTGCTAGAATTGGATTTTTTGATGTGAGTTTTTGTCTGCTTAATCTTTCTTCATTTATTGCTAGAACTATTTCGCCATTTTCTTTTACTAATGCGATTCCTGAATCTAAACTGTACGATTTTGTTAATATCATTGTGTAACTTTGTAAATGTAAAGTATTGCTGTGTTTTTAACTATTATCTCAAATTCGGGTATTTTACTTATTTCAAACATAGTCATTTCATTATTGTATTCTACTTTGTCTCTCATAAACATATAGTAGAATTCTTGATCATTCCCTATATTATTTTTAACTGTTATATCTTTTCTAAGATATCTTGCAGGTATTTCTGATATTATTGGAACAACCACTATTGAACCATTTTCTACATTCTGATTTAACCATGATGTCCCTTCTTTATAACTATTTCCCCAATATTCAATCTCAAACTTTCCTTCTGCTCCATCTATTCCGCCCATGATTTCATTAAAGTAAGTTGTTTGGTATGGGTGATAAATTGCTATGTTGCAAAGAGGGATTAAAACTCCAATTCCTATAATTCCAATAATTACATATTTTATAATCTTATTTTTTTGTCTTTCAATTAGTTCTAAACCACCTATGCTTGCAATTATTATAATTGCTGGAATTAAAAATAATATATGTCTTATGATATTATATATTGATATTCCTGGAAGTGAAAATATTATACTTGGTATAATTAGCCATAAAAGTAAGAGCCAACTTAACTCTGTTTCTTCTCGTTTATACAAGTAATATAATCCTGCAAAGAATAACAATAGAGTAATTACAGGTATTACAATTCCAAACATTAAAGGCACATAATAAATTGGTCTGTCAGTTTGAGTGTATAGTTCTCCGTATATCATCACTGGATAATCGCCTAGTGATTGTGATGCATCACTTGATACTTGATTTAGCATAAAAAAAGTTTTGAATAGATTTCCTGGATTAACCCAATATACTGGATTTAATACTAGCATTATGATTATAAATATTAGAATTGCTTTGATTATTCCATTTTTAGTAATAAGAATCTTTTCTTGTGTTTGTGACTTATTCTTTTTCTTTTTGACTTTATTTTCTTTTTTATTCAAATTATTTTTCTTAAAGAAATTAATTTCTAGTTTTCCACTCTTATATAGATATATTATCCATGCAACCAATATGATTCCTAAAAATAAGGTTAATACTTTTGTGTTAAATGCGAATGCAAGACTTGCGAAGAATCCAATTAACCATTTATTATTTCTTTCTTTGTATAGGCTGTATGCGCAATAAATAACTAACATGTATGCAAACATGACTGTTATATCTTTGACATTATTATGCATGTGTCCAAATATTCTTGGAAATGCTATAAACAAAGAAGTTGCAATTATCGCTGCTTTGTTTCCTATATATTTTATTGAAAATAATATTATTAATAATAATGTTAAGCTTGCAAATATGACTCCTGAAAAATGAAATCCTGCATCTGCTGGTAGTATTTCTAGCCAATCAGTGAATAATATTTTAGTTAGAACTCCAACAAGATTGCCAGCATTTGAAGGGGAAAATAAATATCCTGCCATATGACTTTTAACACTATCATCAACTCCTGAAAGGTATCTTAGATTTGCTTGCGCATAAGCAAATTCTTGAGGATCATCCCATGTATATCCATAATCATTCAAAGTTAGAATTCCTAATAAAAAATAAATTGCTAGCACTATTAACAAAATATTTCTCGTTTTATTTGTGCTATTGAAGTTTAATAATCTCATATTCTTTTCGTAATATTTCTTATTGAATTAAAACTAAGACTTTTTCATATATTCTTTCTGCTGCTATTTTATGTCCTTGTTTATTTGGGTGAATATTGTCGCCTGGTTCAGTTCTTAGACTTTTACCTGTAGCAAAGAATTCATCATATAAATCAATAACCACGAATTTATATTTTTCTGCTTCATCCCTAACTTGTTTATGAATTTCAAGGAATGGATAATTATTAAATTCTAATACTGGGAAAATAGTGATAATTATAGGTATATTTTTTTGAATTGATATTGAACTTAATTGTCTAAAACTGTAGTCTACTGTTTTCCAAGTGCATGGATCTTCATGTATTTGTTTGTAAAAACTAGTGTAATTTACATTTCGCTCTTTTGTTGTTAGAGCTGTTAAGAATTTCGATTGATCTATAATTTTCTTAATTTTTAATCTATTCCAACATTCCTGCGGTGCATCAATTAATTCAAATGTTTTTTTATCTGTTTCATAGTTAGTTAATTCTTTCAGGTAATTTATAAACGGGTCTTCAAATATTGGATCATTAAGAAAATAGCCTAAAACTATTATGTCAGGCTCAAATAATAATGCTTTTCTTTTTAAGACTTGAATTTCTTGAATTGTAGAATATCTTGATATTCCAAAGTTTAAGACTTCTGTTTTTATACCATCTTCATTTAGCTTTTTTTCAAGAACTTTTGCATAAGTATCATTAAAGTTCACACCCATTCCTTCAGTTATTGAATCTCCTACCACCACAATTCTCATAGTATCTTTTGGTTTTAAAATTGAGTATTCATAATCAACCATTCCATAGCTGTTTACATCTACTGAACCTGATCTTTTGTAAGATTTAGGTCCTAATTCAAATAATATTATTGGATCTTTTGATAATTCATATCTGCTTTCTTGTAAAGCTTTGGTCATTTCATCATGACTTTCTTTATCAATTAACGTACTTCCAATTAATTCTAATACACTTACAAAAATAACTAAAGTAATTAGTAATGTGATAATTTTTTTTATTGAATTTTTCATTTTCATTTTGGTGTAATTTTATATAAATTATATTCGATATCTTTTCTTTCTGCTAGATGCATTTTTTCTAGATTATAATTCTCTTTAACATATTTACATCTTCCTGTTGAGTCTACCATTGCATCTGTTCGACCCATGGATTTTTCTATATTTTGATAACAATATTGATTCTCATATAATACTGCACAATTATCTTCTATTAATTTCAAAAATTCTGCTTCATAGAAAACTACGTTTGTTAACCCAATAACTTTAAGGTCGTTTGTCGCGCTTGCGAACGATATTCTTTCAGTAATTAAATAACAATCTTTTGTAAGGTTATTAGTGAGTTTATTTAATGAAACAGTGTCTAAATAAAAGTATGGATTTTCATCATATCTTGCTCTTGCATCTATAGTTGCATTTATTCCTGCAACAATTATTATTATTGCTATTGCAAAACCTATAATCTTTTTATGTTTACTTTTTGAAACTTCCAAAATCACTTCTGCAATTAACGGCATTAGCAATATTGCAATAAAGAAAATTGTTTCTTTTAAGTGTGGACTTTCAAACATTAAATAGAATAATAGTGGAAGTGCTGCCATTGATAAAAATATCCAATCTTTTTTCTTGTTTTTTATTCCAAGAAAAAATCCTACTATCACTAAAAGAATGAATCCTATAACTTTTTCTGATCCATAATGGTATTTTATTGAATTAAAATTGTGACTTATATTATCAAGAGAGATATATGTATTAAAGTATTCTGTGTGGCTATGCAGTGCGCCCATTTGTCCTTGTTGATACAAAAATAGAATTGCAAATATTGCAACTGCCATTATAATCAAAACTAAATTCTTAACCTTATTTTTTGATAATCTATTAATGTATATTGGCACTAATAAGATTGCTGTAAGTCCATATTCAATTCTTGCCATGGTTGCTAATAATAAGAAAATAATTGCTGGTAATTGACTTTCATTTTTTTGTTCGTATAAGTATTCTATAAAGAAATATAGTGCAGTTGCGATTAGTGCTGTTGCAAAAGCTATGCTATCTACATGTGCTCCTGTTATTGTGAATTGAAGACTTACACCAATTAATAAGCTAGCCCAGAATGCTTTTTCTTTGTCAATCTTCTTTATTGCCAAATATAGCATTAGAACTGTAATTATAGAAAAGATAGTTGTTAGTATAAGTGAGATATAATTGTTTAATCCAAACATGAGAAATGATAGCCCATTAACAACAGGGTAACCTATGGTTTTGTATGCTTGACATGTTTCCACCCCTGCCAAATCATAAACGCAATTTACTGCTTCTCCTTTTAGTACAAAGTTTTTACCTTCTTCCATAATCCACATGTCATCTGGGGACCATGTATGATAGAGAGGAAACATTAGTTTTACTATGATTACAACTAATATTATCAGAATTAGTTTCTTGTCTTTTGATATTTTTATTTTTTTTATTACATAAGCTACTGCTCCAATAAATACTAATCCAAACACTATTCCACTTATAGAAATTATATTTTGTTTTACATATTCTTTGAATATTATTGATAAAACTATTACGATCCCTAATATATAACTAATAATTTTAGTTCCTTCTTCGCTTTTCATAAAATTAAAATTCATTTTAAACAAATAGTCTCGTTATTTCTTTTAAGTAAATAAGTATCTTCTTTTTGAAATATTAACTTGTATTTTAAATCCTTAGTTTGAATATCTATTAATTCTTTTGTTTTAATTCCATTATGTATTGGTGCACTAGTATCGATTAAAATATAGTCTGCTTTATTGCATAACTGATTATATTCTCCATAATCAAACATGTATCCGTGATTATCTTTTTCTATTTGAACAAACATATTTATTTGCGTTGCAACAATTGATCCTGGTTCAATAATTTTTATTGCTTCTCTTATATTTGGAAAGTTATCTTCATTTGCATTACCAAGTATATCGCCTGTCGGAGTGCAATCTTTTGAATCTTTAAATAAGTAGCAATTCTCTTTAACAAATTCTCCTGCTCCTGTTTTTGCAAATGATATGATGCTTAGTATTAGTATTAATATTAGAATAATTCTTCTTGTTCTTGAATTAAGTCTTGTTAGTCCTATGATGCTTGATAAGAAAATTATAGGAATTAATATGTAATTATAATGTGATCTGAAATCATATTTATATGAACTTGTGCTATAAACATTTTGTGCAACAATTGGTGCTGCCATCAATAAAGTTCCTGGTGAAAGCAAACTGATAAATGATGTGTGTATTAGAATTTCTTTTGCATAAGTTATTTTCAAAGGTAAGCTGTCTTGATAATCTAATGATTTTATTGGTTGAAAAATAATATTTTTTATTTTATCTGCCGAGCTATCTCCTAAATATCCATAAAGATCGCCCATCATATCTTCATTTTGCCCTTCTCCCATCGGAAATACTATACTAAAAGATATTACTAACCATAAAGCTGATATGACAATTATCTTTAAACCTGTTTGTTTGTTTAATTTAAAGAATGTATATATGCCGATAGGTATGACCATTAAAGGAGTATTCTCTTTGAATAAAAGAGTAACTACGCTCATAATTACTAGCATCAAATTATTTTTCTTAAGCAAAAAGTAGATCATTAAAGTTACAGGAAGAATTGCAGTAATCATTGGTGATGCATTCTTAATATTAGTTACAATTAATGCAGGAAATAACATAAAAGAAATGTACATTATTAATGCTTCTTTTTCTTTCAAATACATTAGTGCTATTTTGTAAATAAATATCCCTGCAATCGCAATAGCTATGTTTTGTATTAGTATTAGTATGAAATAACTTGGAAATAAGAAATATGCAGGCAAATAAAATATGTGTATTGGAGAATTATGAATTTCAAATAAATTTCTTCCTTCAATTGGTCTATAAAAGAAATTTCCTTCCATGCTTGATTCAAGTTCTTGCATGTGAAGTCCAATAGGGTCTGCTGCTATATGGAAATTATGGTGGAGTGTTATTGCAAGAATGCTTGTAATTAGTATGTAGAATATAGCAATACCAACTATTATTTTTTCATTCTTCTTTAAACTAGTACCTATAAAACTCCCCATTCCATTTTATATTGAATCATTATTTATTAATGTTTCTTTATGTCTCGTCGAGACTTATATTAATGGGTATATAAAGGGACTTACAGGACTGCTTTGACCTATGATTATTAGAATAGCAGTTAGTATTAACATGATAACCAATGGTAATAACCACCATTTCTTATTCTCTTTCATAAAGTCCCATAAATCTTTTAGCAAACTTTGATTTTTTAGAGGCATTGTCTCTACCTTTTTTGCTTTTACAGTTTTTTTAGAATTTTTAGAAACTTTAGTCTTTGAAACAGTCGTATTTTTAGTGGTTTGTCTCACTTTCTTCATTACTTTGTTATTATTAGTTTTTTGTTTAGTTTTTTTTGTTTGTGCCATTTTTCCTCTTTAGATTTTAATTTAAATCTTGAATTTTTTATATTTTTTTATTCCATGAGTATGTTTCCAGTATTGTGCCAGTGATCTAAGTATATTTAATCCATATCCAATCAAGTTCACATGACATTTCTCATTTCCATAATAAGTAGGTATTGGAACTTCTTCAATTTTTATATTTGCAATTCGAAATTGAATCAATATTTCTGTGTCAAAGTGAAAGTCATTTGCACATTTCTCAAAAGGAATTTTATTTAACGCTTTACAACTATAAACTCTGTATCCTGAGTGATATTCTGATAATTTAAGTTTTAATACCCAGTTTTCTATTCCTGTCAAGAATTTGTTTCCTAAATACTTTATTAGAGGCATTCCTCCGCCAAGTGGATCCCCTGTCATTCTTGATCCAAAAACCATGCCAACATTTTTTTTATCAAATGGTTTTAGAAGATTTGGTATCATTTCAGGAGCATATTGTGCATCTCCGTGAAGCATTACAACTAAATCATATCCTTTATCTATACAATATCTGTAAGCCCATTTCTGATTTCCACCATAGCCTTTATTTTGATCGTGATGATATATATTAAGATTTCTTGTTCCTTTAACTTTTTTATAACCTACTCCAATTAAATGAGTATTATCTTGACTTGCATCGTCTGCAACAAATATTTCTGTTACATAATCTTTTATTTCATTTGGAATTCTGTCAAGAACTAGAGGTAATGTTTTTGCAGCATTATATGTGGGAATAAATATTGCTACTTTTAGCTTATTTTTAGCCATGACGTTTTAGAGTTAATAATGGTTTATTAATCTTGTGTTAGATATATCTTTTTAGATTCAAAGAATGAGTAAGAAAAAGATTATAAGCAAAACCCATTACAAGTTTTTCTTATTTTATGTATGCAATCTGTGCAAGTATTAAATTGTGCTGTTTGATTAGTATTTCCATGCACTCTTTGTTCACAAAATATGATCTTGCCATTTTCTTCCCTTAAGAATTCAATACAATCTAAACAATTTTTTGGAATATCGTGTTTTTCACAGTATATTTCATATCCTCTTCCAAAAATACATTTTGGCAATGGTTTACTTATTTTATATCTAATCTCATTTTCTTTTAAGGCATTTAATAATTCAATTATTTTAATTCCAACATCTGATCTAAGATTATCTTTAGTTATTTTAATTCTTAATAAAATTTTTTCCGGTTTATATTCTATTAATTGATTTATTCTTTCTTTTGTAATATCTAAAGGTTTTATCTTAATAACTAAGTTTTTACAATTTTTGTTTAAGTTTTTCTCACTTAAGAAATCATAATCTTCATATTTAATTATTTCTTTTGCTGAATAAAACTTGTTATCTAAATAAAAATTTCTATTTAGTATACTGCCTCCAATACCTTCAAATGCTTTTTTATATAGAAATTTATTATCATGATCTTTTATAACTAAATAATTTATAAATACACTATCTATGATGTGCGATCGTCTTACAGAATCTTTCACATTTTCATTTTCTGTTTCTTCATACACTTGTTTTACTAATTCATGTTTTTTATCAATTAAGTTTACTTTACTTTTTAATTTTAAACCATATTTTTCTTGTTCTAAAAACATGTTGCTAGTTTTAGTTATGTATAATGCTCCAATACTAAAATCATTTATTTCTTTATTATTTTCAGCTAAGAACTTGATGTTGTCTAAGAATTCTTCAGGTCCTTCATTTGGAAATCCAGTTATCACATAACAATGAGCCCAAATTCCAATTTGTCCTACATCTTTCAAGATTTGCTGATTTAATTTTATATCTGTTTGTTTATTCATTAATTTTAACACTTCAGGATTCGCTGATTCTAATCCAAATGATAATTGTCTACAGCCTGCATCATACATTTTTTGTAAGAATTCTCTTGTTAAGCCTTTTTCAAAACGTGCATTCCCTGACCATGTTAAGTCCATATTCTCATTTATTAAGAAGTCACAAATCTTATTTAGAAGTATAAAATTTCCATTTATTAACGAGTCATTAAATTTGATTGTTTTTATTCCATGCATCTTTACGTGATGTTTTATTTCTAAGATAACATTTTCAAATGATCTAAATCTATAATAGTTCCAATATTTTGTTTCAGTACAATATGCACATTTCGCAACACATCCTCGACTTAACATCATTGGAAGACTGTAAGGAAACTTTGTTCTTTGAATATCTTCTTTTTCAAACTTTGGGAATTTAATTTCATCTAATTTTTTGATTAAAGTTCTAGCTTTATAATCTATTCTTGTTCCATTTTCAAGTTTTAAAATAGATCCATCAACTTGCTCAAAGTTTCCTGTGATTTCAAACTTTAATATTAATTCATTAAATGTAATTTCACCTTCTCCAATTATTAATGCATCAACAAATCCTGTGTGGAGTATTAGTTCTCCTGATTCTGTTAATTGACATTCTGGTCCTCCAAAAACAATTTTTATTTTTGGATTAATATTCTTAATTTCTCTAGCACATAATAAACTTAGAAGTCTGGCATTTGCGGTTAATGAAAAACCGATGATGTCTGGATTCTCAACTAAAATTTTCTTAGCATGTTCTTTTGATAGTTCTATTAATTCTTTAGCTTCAGGCTCGTTTCGTAATACATACTCTTCAGGATATATAAACTTAAGGTCATCTTCATCTAATAATTTAAAATTAATATAAGTCCATAATCTTTGATGTTTTTCTTTATCTGAGAATAAATCAAGGTTTAGATTTAGTTGTTTTACTTCTCGTGTATCTGTTTCTATATTTGATGTCAAGTAAGCTAATGCTAATGAGGGGTTTTCTTCTGTCCAAAAAGGTTCTTGTACTAGTACTATTTTAGTTTTAGTCATTTTAGTATTAAAGTGAATCAAATGTGCTTTATATTACTATATTATTTTAGAAAGCTTTATTTACTTTGTTCTTTTTCATTGGTGAATGCTTTCAGTTATTGTTCCGACATTTAATGAGTCTGAGAATATAAAAACCATCATACACAAGATTTCTGAGTCTATGAAGGCAGCAAAAGTCACTTATGATTACGAAATTTTAGTTGTAGACGACAATTCTCCTGATGGAACTGCAAAACTTGCTGCAGAATTAAGAAAGGAATATCCTGTTAGAGTTCTTCTTAGAAGAAATAAAAAGGGTCTTTCATCTGCTGTTATTGATGGTTTTGCTCATGCTAAGGGTGACATCTTATGTGTTATTGATGCAGATTTAAGTCATCCTCCTGCTTTAATTCCAAAATTAGTTTCACAACTTGACAATTATGATATTGCTGTTGGTAGTCGTTTAATTAAAGGCGGTGGAGCTGAAGAGTGGCCTTGGCACAGAAGATTTATTTCTTGGAGTGCACAATTACTTGCAAGACCTCTAACTTCTGTTAGAGACGCTATGTCTGGTTTCTTTGCTGTTAAAAAAGAAGTTATCAAACCTGTAAAACTTGAAGCTTATGGATATAAGATTTTACTTGAAGTCCTTGTTTTAGGAAAATATACTCGTGCAACTGAAGTGCCTTTTATTTTCATGAATAGAACTCATGGTCAAAGTAAAATTAGCTTAAAAGTTGAAATTGCATATTTAAAACAATTAGTTCATCTTTACAAAAAGAAATTCTTCTAAATAAATTATTATTGTAATTTGTTATTTTATCGTCTTTAATCTCTTATTTTTAAAAAACATTTAAGAATGTGGTTCTCATATTATCTTATTATGTTTAAGTTTTCATTTAAAGATATCAGTTCATCCACTATTCTTTCTTATATTGGTATTTCCTTATTTATATTATTATCATATTTTTTAATATTCAAATTTTCATATTTAGATAAGACTTTACTTTTTTCTTTAAAGATGATGTTAAATTTTCTTAATCTAAAACTATTCATAATATTATTAATTGTATTCATCTTAATTTCTTTCTTTTTATCAAGGCTTCAAATTAAAACTTCTTCAAAAAAAATAATCTTATTTCTTTTTTTATTAGCTTTTATTTTATCTACTTTTTCATGGGGCGTTACTGTTCCAAATCCAGATGTTGTAGAATTTTTTGGTATTGCAAAGTATGTTCATATTAATGGTATTGGCTCTTTTATTTCAAATTTTGGATCTGCAAGTTTCGGTGATTATAGATTTCATATTATGCCTATATTAATTGGATTATTATTCCAAATTTTTGGTGAGTCTGTATGGGTTGTCTATTTATCTTATTCTTTTATATTTGCATTTATTCCTGTTTTAACTTATCTTTTATCAAAAAAACTATTTTCAAAAAATATTGCATTGTCTGCATCCATATTAGTGATTTCTTTTCCAATAATATTAATTCAAAGTACGATGTTTTTAGTCGACATTCCAACTATTCTTTTCGTACTTTTAGCAATTTATACTTTTATTTTATTCTTAGAAAAACCTAGTCTTAGATCAACTCTTGTATCTTTTTTATCTATATCTTTGGCAGTATCATCAAAAGCATCTGCCATTATATTCTTAGTTTTACCTCTAATTACCATATTTTTAATTTATTATGATAAATCTTCAAATAAAAAATATTTCTTAAAGAAAATAATTCCTTTATTTGCAATTCTATTTTTAATAGCTGTAGTTTTCATATTTACTTATTCAAATTATTTTGTGGCACAATCGAGTTTGGATTTATCTCAATTAAATATTGTTGGTAATCCTGATCATTTTGTTCCTTGGTATAGCTTACTATTTCAAATAAATCCAATAATTATGCTTTCTTTCTTAGTATTCTTAGTTTTGTTTATTTCATATCCTTCTTCAAAAGGTTTAATATTAATTTCCTGGTTTATTCTGCCTTTGATTTTGTTTAAAGATGTTAATACTCGTTATTTGTTTCCAGCTTTTCCTGCTTTAGCAATTGCTGCTTCAATTTCTTTATCTAAATTAAAAAAACCTTTAGCATTATTTACTGTGATTCTTGTATTATTATCTTCGGTTGCATTATTTTCTTTAGTTTATATTCCAGCTGTAAATAACACTTTTTATGATTCTAATATTAAGCTTACAGGCAATTATCTGAATTCTTTAGATATAAATTCTGTTGGAGTATATACTTTTTATGAAAACTTAACTTTTACTTATAGTCCAAAAACTGAGATTTATGCATATCTTGTTGATTTTTATTCTAAAAAACGAGTTTATTATGATTTATCAGGATCAGTAAAAGAAGTTTATAGTCCTGAAAATCTTAAGCGATATGTTGTTTTTGATTATTATAAGGATGACTCATATTTCTCACCCAATTATGATTCTATAGTTATTTTATCAAGTTCACCTTCAATTAAAGATGCTCTATCTAAAATGAATGTATCTATTTCAAGTTCTATTGAAGAGAATTATGTTTTAGATAAAGTTTTTAGTAATGGATATTATGGTATTGAACCTAATAAACATGTTTATATATTTTTGAAAGCTTCTCTTAACGATAAATAAAAAGATGTTATTTTATATCATTTTAATTTCTAAAAAATAAATTGTCATTAAAATTTAAAAATGGTCATATCTATTTTGGTAACACCAATGACAAACTCTAGCTCTTAAAATTGTATCATTATATTTTCTAAATCTTTGAAATTTCTTATTATTCCATTCAGTTCTAAATGTTCCTTTTTTTAAATCTCCAAGAACATATGGGGCACTCATTAAATGATTACAAGGTCCAATTTTCCCATCATGAGTTATATATAAATTAGTCCATGGGTGTTTACATCTTTCTTTTATCTTAATTCCTGATGATTCAATCGTTTCTTTATTTTCAATTTCCTTTGCAGCTTTTGTACCAGAGCTACCAGCAAAAATAACGGTTATTCCTTTTTCTTTTGCTTTTTTAATTGTTTCCTTAACTTTTTGTTCAACTTTAGTTTTATGAAATCTTAAGTTTTTAGAATCAATTAAGTGAGTTCTAATAGGATTTAGTTGAATTCTTTTAAAACCATGTTTTGCAGCTAAATTAATAAATTCTGGAAGTTCATCAATATTATCTCTTTGAAATGTAATAAGTAAATGTGAATTCCAAGGGTTAATATTATTCTTATCTCTTTCTTTTTGAATTATTTTTAAGTTATTCATTACGATATCAAAATTTGATCCTCTTCTAATTTTTTCAAGAGTTTCTTTTTTAGTACCATCAATTGAAATGCTTAACCAAACATCATTTTTTATAATTTTTTTCCAAAGTTCATCATTTTTAAGAGTTAAATTTGTTACTAAAATAATTCTTTTATTAAACTTAAGAGTATAATCTAAAAACTTTTCAAATTCTGGATGAATTGTACTTTCACCAAATCCTCTTAAATCAATTTCTTCTGCGTGTGGAAATAATTCATCTGCAATTTGTTTAAAAAAATTAAAATCCATATTGTTTTCATCCTTATTTTTCTTCCATCTATGTTCGCACATAATACATTTTAGATTGCAATTTCTTGTAATTTCAACAAATATCTTTTGAGGATAACTTTTTAGAACTAAGTCTTTATTTTCAAATTCTTTAAAATTATCTTTCGAATTAGTCATTATTATATTATTCTTTTTATTAGTTTTAAATATTTGTGGTAAGTTATTTAAATTAGAAGTCTTTATTTTACTACATGAGGGTGAAGTATGCAATTTCGCTTATTAAAGCGTTTACAATATCGGATTTGAAAGTTAAGTATAAAAACTCAGTTTTAGGTTATCTTTGGTCTCTTTTAAATCCTTTACTTATGCTTTTAACTCTTTATTTAGTTTTTTCTATGATTGCTAAATTTGATATTCCTTTTTATGTACTCTATATACTATTAGGAATTATTATCTGGAATTTCTTTAGTGAAGCAACAAATGGAAGTATGCAATCTTTAATTGAAAAAGCAGGTTTAATGAAAAAATTTAATTTTCCTAAAGAAACTATAATTATAAGTTCATGTTTAGTAGCATTTATTACTTTTATTCTGAATTTATTTATATTCTTTTTATTTATGTTAATTCTTCATGTTCCATTTACATTTAAATTATTTTTATTACCGTTTTATCTTATTCAATTATTCATATTAGTTCTGGGTTTATCTTTTTTTTTATCAGTTTTAAATGTGAAATTTCGAGATATAACTCATATATGGTCTTTTGTTCTTTTAATTGGTTTCTTTGCAACTCCAATTGTTTATCCTTTAGATATTATACCCTTTCATTTACTTAAATATTATTTATTAAATCCTTTAGCTAGAATGATTATTGATATAAGATTCATTACACTTTATGATTTTATTCCAGATCCTAGAAACTTCATCATCACTTTTTTAGTATCAATAATAATTTTTGCAGTAGGTTATTATGTTTTTAATAAAAGAAAAAAATTATTGGTGGAACAATTATGAACGAAGTTATTAAATTTAAGAATGTTAGTAAAAAATTTATAATTACACATGAAGATGAAAAAACTTTATTTAATAGTTTACAGAATTTTTTATTAAATAATTCTAAAAAAGAAGTATTTCAAGTTTTAAAGAATATTTCTTTTGAAATTAAAAAAGGTGAACTTATAGGAGTAATTGGTCCTAATGGTTCTGGAAAAACAACTCTTTTAAGAATGATTGCAAACATTATTAAGCCATCTAAAGGTTTAATTTCTACAAAAGGAAGAATACTTTCAATAATTGATTTAGGATCTGATATCAATCCTGATTTAACAGGCAAAGAAAATATTTTTTTATCTGGTAGAATCATTGGTTTAAAAAGAATTGAAATAAAAGAACAATATGATAAAATTGTTTCTTTTTCTGGAATTAAAAAGTTTATTGATGTTAAAACTAAGTTTTATTCTAGTGGTATGAGATTAAGACTTGCATTTTCAATACTATTATTGTCAGATGCAGATATTATTCTAATTGATGAAGTTTTTGGTGTAGGAGATGAATCTTTTAGAAATAAATGTTTAAAGAAATTTAATGAATTTATACGTCAAGGAAAAACTATAATTATTGCAACTCATGATTTAGGTCTTATTGGACCTTTATCTAATAAAATAATTTATTTAAATAAAAATGATTTTTATTTTGGAATACCTGAGATAGCCACCAAAAAATATACTGCATTTGTTCATGGATTAAATTTGCCTAATCTAAAAATTAATAATGGTTCTGGAGAAGTTAAACTTAACTCTTTTAAAATATTTGATGTTTTTGGTTTAGAAAAAAATGTTTTTAATATGGGTGAAAGAATAAGATTTAGTTTTAATTATACAAATAACAAATCAATAGATGATTTTGTTTTTGGTTTGGGAATTTTTTCAGAATCGGGTGTTTGGATTATGGGTCCTAATACTAAATCATTAAATAAATCTTTAGTAAAGTTAAAAGATAAAGGTTCTGTTTCTTTTGATTTATTAGATAATTCTTTATTGCCTGGAAAATATTCTGTGACTATATCTGTTCTTAATAAGAATGGTGATAAACTATATGATCGTCATGAAAGAAAATATTCTTTTAATATTAGTTC
>CAYOEA010000012.1:0-35342 GCA_964402995.1 uncultured Methanosarcinales archaeon | reverse complement strand
AATGAAAAAAACAACTATTAAAAGTATATGGGAAAAAATACCATTTGTAAATAAATCAAAAGATCTAACACTTCCAGGTGAGGAAGACTCCGATATGGCGATCCAAGGACACACTTTACCTGAATCAGGGAAAAAAGCTTATGATAATCTAATCAACACAGATCCAACAGTTTACATGATTGACGAGAAAGGATTAATTGAAACTGCAGCAGAAGGATTTATTCAAACTAAAAAAGCAAAAATTAAAACTTCAAGAGTTAAACAAGAAAGAGAAAATTTATCAGGCTTAGTTGGTGAAGAAACTTCTCAGAATGAAGTCTATGTAGGTCCAAAAGGTATCGCAAAACTTAATGAAATCTACAATACCTTATCTGGAAAAAATGATTTTGCTAGGGGAACTGCTCTTGATGAAACAATTAAAAGAGAAGACAATAAAATAACTGCTATTGGACAACAGAAAAAAAAGCTGCTTAAACTTAAAGAATCTACAACTACTAAAGAAAAAGCAGAAGTAGAACTTCGAAAAGAAGAAAATGAGCTTTTAGAACAAAGATTAAATCATACAGTAAAATTATCTGGATTAAATCATGAAGAAGGACAAATAAGAACTCAATTATATGATGTAAAAGCTAGAAATTTTCTTTCAAGTGTTTATAATAATGGTATGATGAGAAAGTTAAGTTCAGGTTATAAAGCTATTTCAAAAGTAATTGTCCCAAAACAAGGATGGATTTCAAAAAAATTAGGTAAAACACCTAACGTTGGAGATGCGTATAAATTCAAAGATCCAATACTAGAATTTAGAGATTTAGCTATAGAAAATGGACGTAGAAATGATGCAGCTATAAAAAAAGCAAATGCAGACACACTTAATTCAGCTGCTGAAAGAGCTATTGCTTACTTAAAAGATAAAAAATAAGTCTATATTTTTTTATTTTTGCTCAAAAATATATTTTTGGCGTGCCAACAGTTTTACTGTTGTGCATTTTATTTTTTTATTTCAATCAATTTCAATTAAAATAAATTTCTAATTAAAAAATTTAAAGAATTAGTTTAACCATTAATATGTTCTGAATCAATAATTTCTCTAAAAATATTATGATCCATTTTCATAAGTCTTCCTTCAGTGTATTTAAGCTCATTTAGTAGTTGTTCTTCTCTGTGCAACTCTTTTATAATCTTATCGCAAAGACTGCCTGCAGCAGGACCATCTGCATTCCTAAGGGCCCCAATGAAGTTCATAGTATCATTTGCAACTTGAGATTGGTACTTTTCTTCTTTCCAAGCAAAATTTTCTAGTCTTTTAGATAAATTGTAAAGCATAGCTGCATTATGTCTTGCTTCATGAATGTGTTTTTTAGCAGCATTAACATCCATACGAGTATGAACTGTGGGACTAATATTAGTGCCTCTTCCAGTCTCGCCAGTTAATTGTTTCATTAAATCATTATATTTGTCTTCACTAATTGCAAGGAATTTTTTAAGTTTCTCAGCATCGTGTTTATTTCGCATAGATAATTTATACAACATATCGTTAACTTCTTCAGTTTTATGTTCGTGTCTTAAAAGAGAAGATACTTCATCTAATAATTGAGCTCTAAGTTTTTTACCGCTATCAGTACTTACATCACCCATACGTGCAAGTTTATGTTTAATATTTTGCCAATGGTTAAGTTGAGTGTGAACTTGTTGTCTTTCTTGATGTGTTAAATGTTCTAATTCTTCAATAGTTTCTTTTTCACGTCTTAGAGCATGTTCTTCATTTTTTGCTTCGTATTTAATTTTTCTAGAATCTTGATTTGCTCTTTTGTTAGCGCCTTCAATAGTTCCAGCTTCTGCGCCAATTTTATTAACACTTGCAAATCCTTTTCTAGTTTGATTCCAAATCCACCACAATATTACTACGAATAAGAATAATAATGCCCATTGAATTAACCATGAAACCCAGTCTCTAATGAATGTAAATACGTAATTTGCAGCAGGTGAAAAGAAAACAACTAATAATGAGAATGCAATTGAAAATGCTTTTCTAGGACCTTTATTTTGACCATTTTTGAATAAATGAATAAATGCAGTTGCAGGATGAATAATTGAAAACATAATGATAAATGTTAAAATCATAGCAAGAGCAGAAGTATCACCATTATCTAACGGTAAAGTAACAGGTAACATGGCTAATTGAGCCACACTATTAATTACAACTCCAAAAATATTTGCAATATTAGATCCAAAACCATCGCCTGCTAAAGCACCTGATGATCCAGCAGATGAATCCTTAGATAAATACCACCAATTACTACTACTTTGAGCAGATGCAAAACTAACTAATAGAATAGTAATTAAGATTGATAGTATAATGAATTGCTTGTTTATTTTTATTCGCATTTCTGTACTCACCTAAATTAAAAAAAAGTAATTAAAAAATAAAAAATTATCTTGGAAATTCTTTCATTGCTTTACTAACTTCTTCAAACTCAGCACCTAACATTTTTTCAGCTTTAGTGATTTGATTTACAATGAAAACATCTTCGTTGCCTATTTTTGCTAATTTGTGAATTATGTCATCAACTATTAATGATGCGCGATTGAAATCTGAACGTTCTAAAGCATCAAAGAATTGTTTTTCTTCATTAATGATGTTTTGTTCACTTTTCATTTCACTAGCTTCAAAATCATAAACCTGTTTGAGAATTTTTTCAAATTCATTTGCTTGATGTTTTGCTTCTCTAAGTTTTCTTTCCCCATCAAGCATTTCATCGTTTGATATTGAACCAGTATGACCTCTTAGTCTTCCACCTAAATCAGCTGCATATTCATCATCAAGTGTTAAGTCTTTAATTAATTCATGATTCATTTGAGATGCTTTATGAATTGCTTCTTCAATGAGCTTTTGGTGACTAAGAGTTCCTCTGGTTTCACGATCCATTTTTTTGGTAACCATTTCAGTTATAACTTGAACTTCTTTCATAGCATCTTCTGACTTCATACCTGGAATGTTTGAAAGTATACCCTTTACCTGTTTCCAACCATCACTTATTTTCATATCTTCTTCTTCAGTTCCACCTACTAATCGTTTCACTTCTGCCATCGCAGATTCTTCACGTTTAATTAAACCTTCTGAAGCTTTAGATTCTGCATTCATTTTCTTATTGTCAACATTCATCTTTCTAGCATTAGCATTAATTCGACCAGCTTCAGCACCCATCGAATTCACGCTAGCTAATCCTTTTTGTGTAGATTTCCATATCCACCAAAATGCTACGATTAAGAGCGCTACTATTCCAAGTTGAACCATAGCGCCTAATTGTACAAGTAAGAATTGTAAATATATAGGTAAACCTGATACAAAAGTTACGAATAAAGATAATGCTATTACGAACATTTTCCTTGCACCTGCACTACTGTTGTCTTTAAATACGGGTAGTTTTGGTGCTGCTGCAGTAAGTAAACCCCATAATACCATGAAAGACATAATTAATGCAAACCAAGTAGTGGTATAATCTTCTGTTTCTAAAAACGTATTGTCCAAAAATGAGCCCAGATATTCCATATCAAATTCTGTTGTCACTAATGTTTGAGCTAGGCTAAAAACACCTGTTACAATGCCACCAATCATCCCCTCTTCACCTAACATGTCACCAATGCCGGCTGCAGATACAGAACCTGCAAAAATTGTCATTAAAAATAAACCTAGAATAATCAAACCAATAAATCTTTTTTTCATCATAAATCCTCCCTGAAGTGTATAAATATATACTAATATATCTCATCTTCAATTATTACTATATAAACTTTTCTAAATTCACGTGCTAAAACCGTAGAAAGTTTTAAATACTTCACGATAGAATAAAAGTACTATTAAATTATAAAAGGTGATTACATGAAATTTATGATAGCTATGATAGGATTATTAACTTTAATCGCAGGAGTATTACCATTCTTAGGTCAATTCGGAATTTTACCTGCTGATATGATCAGCCCATTGATTCAATCAATTGTAGTGATTGTTATCGGTGTAGGTGGAATGATTTATGGATTTACAGCATCAGACTTTTAACTAAATACAATTTTCTTATTTTTTTTTATTTTAATTCTTACTTCTAAATTTTTATATTGAGATATATTTCCAATGATATATAGAATTAATGCTTATAAGCTTATAACTTAATTATTCTGTTAAGAAATGTGGTGACTGAGATTTGTGCTCAAAATAAATTTTAGCACATAAAATAATTCTCATTTTAATGAACTGCGTTCAAATCTCTATTCTAAGAAATATTCAGGTTAATCAAAGTTGAATAGAATGCGGTGACCGAGATTAATTTTTTGTTATTACAAAAAAATTGCCAAAATTAGCATAATTTTGAGCATGTTCAAATCTCAACTTAGTATTTTCTTTAGAAAATGCGGTGACCGAGATTTGAACTCGGGTCACAGCCTTGGCAAGGCCGAATACTAACCACTATACTACCACCGCAAGATAATGTATGGGCCTGGCCGGAATCGAACCGACGACCTTCGCCTTGTAAGGGCAACGTCATAGCCACTAGACTACAGGCCCGTGTTATCTCGTAGCTTTTCAGAAAAGTAGGTCATTTATATAATTTTCTTTATTCCTATGTTTTAATTTGAATAAATCATCGACTATTGACTGTCTTTTTATTCAATATCGACCAGTTCATAGTAATATTTATAAAGGGATTGGCAATTCTCAATACATTATGAACGGAACAATTTCAAATTTCAGAAGAGCAAGACACCACACTTATGATAATCAAATGATTGTGGTCGTGGAATCAGTTAAAACTAAAGAAGATGCTGAGAAACTTGTAGGAAAAACAGTTCTTTTTAACACCGGTAAAAGAGATATCAAAGGCGAAATCAGATCTGCTCATGGTAACAAAGGTGCATTAAGAGTTCTTTTCGAAACAGGTATGCCAGGTCAAGCTATTGCCCAAACAGTTAAAATCGAATAATTTTCTTTTCTAACTTTTTAACTTAAATTCTATATCTATAATTTTTATTCTAACATGAAACTTAGTTTTGACAATCAACAAGAAAGTTTATTAACAGTCTAATTCGTTATTTATCTTGGGAAAAGGTGAATTATGATGATGAAAATTAAAACTCTAAAAGATGGACCTATATTAATTAAAGAATTACCACTTAAAGATTCTAAAGGAAAAATTATTGACTCTGGCAAAGATTATGCTCTATGTCGTTGCGGTGAATCTAAAACTAAACCATTTTGCGATGGCACTCATGTTAAGATTTCTTGGACTGATAAGAAACTAGCTGATCGTCAAGCAAGAAAAGATGATGAGTATAAAGGAAAAGAAATTACAGTTCATGATGACAGAGGAATTTGCGCTCATGTTGGTTTTTGCACGAGTGGACTTCCAAAAGCTTTCAGAATGAAGAAAGAGCCTTGGATTGATTCTAATAAAGAATCTAAACTTAAAGTAATAAATCAAATTAAAGAATGTCCTTCTGGCGCACTATCTTATTCTATTGATGGCAAACTATACAATATATTTCATGAAAATCCAGGCATAAAAGTTACTAGGAACGGCCCTTATTTTGTTTTTGGAAATAAAAACTTTGAAGATGAAGATAAACCTGCATCACATGAACATTTTGCTTTGTGTCGTTGTGGTAAATCAAAAAATAAACCTTTTTGTGATGGAAACCATTGGTATTCTAAATTTAATGATGGATTAAATAAGAACGATGCACAAATTGAAGGTGCTAAAGCTACTGTTGGAGAAGAATTTTCAGCTCCTGTTGAAGAAAAACCTACTAGTGATGATTTTGTCAAAGTAGGATCTACAAATGATTTTGAAGAAGGAAAAGGAAAACTTGTAGAAGTTAAAGGCACGAAACTTGCAATGTTTAAATTTAAAGGTCAAATTGGCGCAATATCTCATAAATGCGCACATCAAGGAGGCCCTCTTGCAGAAGGCGAAATTAAGAATGGTCATGTTGTTTGTCCTTGGCACGGTTGGGAATATGATCCAATAACAGGAAAAGCACCTGCGGGGTATGATGATAAAGTTCCTGCGCACAAAGTTAATATTGAGGGTGATAAGGTTATGGTCTCAAATAAAGCTATGGACGAATCAGAAATTCCGATTGAAACTAAAACTTCAAATGAATATTTAGCTGAATGGACTCGAAATAAAGATGAATTTGATCCTAAATTTGCACGTTTACAAAATCTTGCAAAAGGTGGAAAAAGTGAAATCTCAGCTATGAGAACGCTAAAGACATTTCCTGACTTTGAAACAATTTTATTTAGAGGTGCACAACTTCACAAAATGCCTTTGAATGGAGATGAAAAAGTTAATACTAAAACAATCATAGGACCTAATGCTAAAAAACCTTTAGTGATAGATATTCCATTTTATGTGTCTCACATGTCATTTGGAGCTTTATCAAAAGAAGCAAAGATTGCACTTGCAAAAGGTTCTAGTAAAGTAAAAACAGTCATGTGTTCTGGCGAAGGAGGAATGCTTCCTGAAGAACAAGCAAATGCTTACAAATATATTTACGAGGTTGGAACCGCATCATTTAATCATAAAGTTGATGCTATAAAGAAAGCTGACGCTATTGAAATAAAAATTGGTCAAGCTGCAAAACCTGGAATTGGAGGTCATCTTCCAAAAGAAAAGATAACTCCTGAAATTGCTAAGATTAGAGGAATTAAACAAGGTGAAGATTTCATATCTCCTGGAAGGCATTTCGATATTAACAGTAAAGAAGACTTAAAGGCAGAAGTTGATGAACTTAGAAAAGTTACTGGCGGAAAACCTATAGGTGTTAAATTTTCAGCAGGTAATATTGAGAAAGATATTGAAGTTGCACTTTATTCTAAACCTGATTTTATAACTATTGACTGTCGTGGAGGAGCTACAGGGGCTGCACTTACATACATCAAAGATAATGTTTGTGTTCCGCCAATATTCGCGATAAGACGCGCTAGACAATATCTTGATAAACAAAAAAGTAAAGTTACACTTTGCGTCACAGGCGGATTTAGAGATAGTACAGATATTGCAAAAGCTTTAGCTTTAGGTGCGGATGTAATTGCATTAGCAACAGCGTCACTCATAGCAATTGGTTGTCAACAATACAAAATTTGTCATACTGGGAAATGTCCTGTTGGAATAACCACTCAAGATCCAGAACTTAGAAAACGATTTGTTATTGATAAATCAGTTGAACGCTTTGTAAATTTCTATGAAGCTACGAAGAATGAGCTTGAAAGTTTTGCAAGAATTAACGGTCTTAACGATGTTCATAAATTGTCTTTAGAGGATATTTATACTTTAAGCAATGAAGTCTCTTTGAATACTGATATTGAACACGTCTGATTCGAATGATTTTGTGCTGAAATAGTTAAACAAGAAGTAATTGCCACTATATAGTGGTAAAAATAGAAAGTTTTATATATTAATTGTGCTTCTTTTCAGCATGAGTTTGCCGACTAATTTTATTCCTAAGCTAGTTATTTTTGGTAGCATAAGCCCTTTAATTAGTAAAGGACTTAATGCAGGCAATACAATTTGGACTAATTCTTTCGAGGCTGTAGACGAAACCAAATCATATCATGAACTTAGAAAAGACTTTCGAAAAAAGAAATTTTCTGCGCCTGTATGGGCTCATTTATCAAATCAAGTATTAATTGATGCAAAACTACCTATTAGTGCTTTAACTGCAATTTCTGACGAGTATCAACTTAGAGCGGGTGCAATTGAAATGATGCAAAAAATCAATTCAATGGGTGCTGGAACTGCGCTTATTTCGGGCGGATTTGCAACTACTGACCTTGCTGCTAGTTATTTAGCAGGTTTGGATCAATCAATTTCTCAAGCAAATCCTCACTTTATTGATGGAAAACTAGCATCAGTACATACTTTAAATACTGATTATTCGCACAAAGTTAATTTTGCAAGAACAATTGCAAACACATCAGGCGTAAGACTAAAAGATTGCTTATTTATAGGCTCAGGAGAAGGAAGTATTCCACTTGCAAAAGTAATGCCTAGTATTGCAGTAAATTCACCACATGGAAGACATTTTAGTGCGTCATTTGATTTAGACCAACTCTACGAATACTTTGCAACAATGAGCATTGAAAGTGCAATTGAAGCAAATCAAGAAAGAATATTGCCTGGTAATGTATTACTGGGAAATCCTGCTAGTGATTCAGTTTTATTAGTGTATGATGAAAATCCTGAAAATTATTCTGGACTTTTAGATAAGTTTGCAGCAATAGGCCCTTTACTTACAAATAAACCAGGAGTTAATGAATTCTTAAAAAATATTAGGGGAACAGGCATAAATACAATTTATACTAGCGGAACACCTAGCGTATTTAAACCATGTGAAGAATTGGACGCGCAAACAAGAACAAAAAATATTCAAATAAAATCTCTTGAAAATAATTTAATTGAAACAGGAACAAGAGATCAATCAATAAATTTCATGCATAAAACAAGCGCTCGAAGAGTTTATTCAAGCCCATTTGTGCCTGAAGATATAAGTTTTGTAGTCTTTAAAACAATAGAAGGAACTGAAGTAGATGTATATAGAAATAGGGAGAAAATAGACTCAGTAATTGGAAATAATAGAGCAGTATTAGAAAGTGTTGTTGCAAGTTATGGCGAAAGAGTGAGTCCTGAAAATCAATCTTGGCTAAGCAAAACAATCTTTAGTGAGCAAGAAAACACTGAAATTTCTGAATTTACTAATCTTGCAGATGCACAAAAATATGTTATACAAACAGTTCTTGCAGACAATGTAGAATATAAAAGTGAAAAAGGAGAACTTGCAAAAGAAACAAAAAATATTAGTTTTAAGATAAATAATGTTGGCAATCTAAAGCCACTAGTTAACGAAGCAATAAATGAAGAAATTAACACTAATTATGTTAATCAATTTATGGGTATAGCATGCGCAGATCAATTTGATTATGATATTTGGGCAAGAATAGAACCGCAAATAAATGATGTAGTGGAAAAGTTAGCTAATAGTTCGCAGACTAGGCGTGCACACTTAACAGTTGCAGAACCATCAGATGTATTGAAAACAAATTGGGGTAACGCACAACCATGTCATCACGCATTAGACTTCTATGTTCAAGATGGGAAACTAAGTATGACTGCTATAATGAGGACAAATGATGCAACAAGAGCACTTGCGCCTGATATATATGCAGCTGTTCAATTACAGAAAAAGATTGCTAATGATGCAGGGCTGAAAGTTGGAGATTACACTCATTTTTCAGTTCGAACACAAATATTTCAAAGAGATTATCACGTTGTAGAAAAATTATTGAAATAAAATGGCAAGAAGAAATGAAATAGCTTGGTATGAACCGTTTTGGAGTGAACTTGGTGACGAATCAATACTTCATCCTGGACATTTCACTAAATTAAAACCTTCTATAGGGAAGGAAGTTTTTGCAGAATTTCTAAAACAAAATCAAATAACAGGAAAATCTTTAGATATTGGATGCGGTAATGCTAGACATTCAATCATGCTTGCAAAACAAGGATTCGAAACTCATGGATTCGATATATCCGAATCTGCTATTGAAACTGCAAAACAAAAGGTTAAAGATGCAGGTCTTGAAGTTAAACTATTCGTAGATTCATCTTTAGATTTTAAATCAGATGTATTATTTGATGTAATTGTAGATGCAGGTTGTTTCCATCATTTATTGCCAAAAGAACATGAAGTGTATATTGATAATATTCTTAAAATCTCAAAAAAAGGCACGATGTTTTATTTATCAACATTCAGTACAAATACAGGGTTTGTTCAAGGAACATATCCTAAAACAGAAAAAATAATCAAAGCAGAAAAAACAGGGCTATATAATCACTTTTTTTCTGACAAAGATATAACTAACTTATTTGACAAACAATTCCACATACATAAGCTGGCGGAATATGATAAAATATTAACTCCTTTTGTTTTTAAATATGCCATCATGGAGCGAAAATGAAACCTAGATTAACACGAGAATACTTAGAAAAACTAAAAGAAGACTCATATATAGTTGCAAAGGGATTGTTACCTGATAAAGAAATTATGGAACGATTAAATAACTGGGCTTGTATTGAAATTTACGATCAGTCTGTAGCTGGTGAACTGTTTGGTTTTCTATCAAGTTCTAAACATCCGAATTACCCATTACAAGTTAATGTTCTTAGTAACAATGTTGCAACTTATGACTTGGATGAACGTAACAAATTATTTTCAAAAAAGTTTAGAGATGCGGGAACGAATGAAGGTATGCTGGCATCAATAATTAGAACAATGAATTCAATTCCAGAAGAAGAATTTTATCACATATTTAACCAAACAGGCATGGATCATGAATTTATCGGACATGGATACGATGTATTGGATAGGGCTAAAAGTTCTTTTTGGAACACGAATCCAAGCATTGCAATTTTAGAGCAAACAGCACTTAATACGCAATTAGCAATGGCTGAGCACAGATTAAATCAACCTTATTGGGCTGAAACTGTTGAATTTATTAAATTAACAAATAAGTTTTTCTTAGAAAATTCAATTAAAGCATACGATGCAAAACCTAAAGTTACACTGAAATAAATCAATTTATTCAATATGTAAATCTTTTTATTTTGAATAAGTTCAATATGTTTTTCCAAAAATAGATTATTGCGCCAATGGCTAATATGATTGCATTAATTATAATTGTTGGAACTGCGCCATTTATTGGATCATAACCCATTATGCTTAAAGTCGCGCCGCCTGTTTTTCCAAGTATTATGGCTAAGAAAATATTTCTTGTAGACATATTTGATAGACCAATTAAGTAGGTTATTTCATCATCTGGGAAAACTGGCAAGAAATATATTATGAATAAACCAAAAGGACTGAGTTTTTTTATTAAATGATCATATTTAGCTATAAATTTCCTATTAACCATTCGTTTAACAAGAGGGCGTCCATACTTTTTTGTTAATAGTATGATTATATAGGTTCCTATTACTGTTCCAATCCAATTATATACGAATCCCATCAAAGGACCAAAAATAAGACCTCCTGCGAGTAATATTGGATAATGTGCTATTGGTGCAACTATATTTTGAGCGATTTGAATGAGCATAAAAATTATAGGTCCAAATATACCAAAACTTGAAACTATGGTGCTAACAGCCTCCTTATCGACCAAGAATGAAGATATCCAATACCATACAACTGTTACAAATAGCAAATATGCTATGATGTAAAATATGCTTTTAATTGTGCTTTTCGATATTTTCATTTTATTTGTTTAAATGAAAGTTCACGTTTTCTGTAATTTTCATTATGTTTTAGAAAGATTAAGGTATTAATATACTGGAGTCGTCAGAAAGTAACAACCTTTATATTCTTACCTATGATTCTATGATTATGCACGAAGCAATTAGAGACTTTGGACTAAATGAACGAGAGACAGAAGTATATATAACTCTGGTTAAAATTAAAGAAGGAACAGCTCCAAGGATTTCTAAATTAACTAGGATTAATAAAAGCACAGTATACTTAGAATTAGATAATCTTATTGAAATGGGGCTCGCAAGCTGCGTTGTGAAAAATAATACTAAATACTTTAAAGCTGCAAATCCAAATAAGTTCTTAGACATACTAGATCATAAAAAGGATAAAATTAAAGAAATAATTCCAAAACTCAATTTATTATCCGCATTTGAAAAACCAAATTTTGTCGTATATGAAGGCAAAGAAGGGATTAAAACCTCTATGCAAGACATATTACTAGAAAATAAAGATATATTAGTTTTTGGAGCATGTGGAAATATTTTTGAAACATTAAAATTCTACTTCCCAAATTTAGTAAAACAATTTCTCAAAACAAATATAAAAGCACGATATATAGTTAATGCAGAACAAAGAAAATTTGAATCTGCAATTCCAAAAGAAAAACGAGAAATAAAGTATTTAGATATAAAAAGCAAGGTTGCAACAATAATTTATGGTAACAAAGTTGCAATACAATCATTTAATGATAATATATTTGTAGTATCAATGGAAGATGCAAACTTAGCAGAAAGTTATAGAAATTATTTCGAGTTTTTATGGGACAGTGTTTAATTATTTGACAATATCTTTTTAATAAGAGGTTGATTCTTCTATTTATGGACCTTAAACTCATGCAAAATAAGCACTTAGATACAGGAGCTGATTCTGAAGTATATAGAAATGGGGATCAGGTTATAAAAATCTATAATAAATTATTTGAATCGATGATTGAAGGCTCAACATCGGATGATTGTTTAGCAATAATTAAACAATATGAAGCTGAAACTCTCAAAGCAAAAGAAATAATTGAGTCTGCATGGTTAGAATCGCCTCATAAAATAATAACTCTTAATACTGTGAATTATCAAGTAAATGTTAAAGTAGTTCCACAAGGAGTTGCACGCATGGAAGATGGAATGGTTATATCTGAAGGTCAAAAATTTCTTCCAATGAATAATTTAAAGAAAATCTTCGAGCGAGGTCCTTACGACATAATGCCTGAATTAGACGAACTATTAATTTATGATTCTATCCGTAGGCAACGAACTTATGTTCGGCAAATGATAGCATTTGCAACTCAAATGATTGGCGAAGAAATAGATACTAAATTTACAATTACTAATAGAAATATTAAACCAGTAATTAATCAAGATTTAAAGAAATTAGATTTGTTAGTTACTGATCTTGGAGTTGATTTAGCAACTGATTATAATGTTCTAAAAGAATATAGAATTTAAATTATCAGCCAACCTTAGAACTAATAAGGGCTCTTTTTCTTAAAGAAATGTTGTCCAAGGAATATTAAACCGCATAGAATTAACAGTAAAGACGCATACATTATCTTTGTTTCATCAGTCATGTAATATAGGAATGGAGGATTATATATGCGCATAGAATCCACTAAGAATAACGCACCAACTAATAGCGGAATTGCTCTTACAAGAATATTAATGTATCCCATATAATTAGTGTCGTTAGAACCGTACCCGCTACTCATAGCCAACTCCTAATATTATGTTTAAAGTCACTCATCTCATGATCCCCTTTCTTAAGCCAATCCATTTCTTCATGAAGTTCCTCATCTATTTTATTGATTTTTGTTGCTGTGTCAATTGATTTTGCTTCGATTTCATTTAACAACGTGGCAGTATGAGATAATTGCAAATATAAAGGTTTAATCCATTCAAATCCACCTGAAACACTGTTAATATTACTATCTATCTCAGTTTGTAATCCGATAAATTGTTCGTGTAATTTTTTAAATTCAGTTAAGAAAAAATTATCCAGGTCTCTTAAACTATTGAAATCCTGTCCAGACTGATTAGGTAGATGTTTCATAATCATTGCTATTTCGTTATTTTCAGAACTTAATTTAGTGCAAACATAAGAAGAATGATTTCCAAATTCTAAAAATACTGCGCTAGCTTTCTTCATCAACCCATATAATTCTCCTGTGGATCGGTGGTTGTGGTGTTTAATTTCAGACATTAAATCTCTGATAATACTTGAAACATAATGAAGTCCGTGTTTGTGTAGTAACATTTTAGATTATATTTGAAAGTTTTAATTTAAAAGTTTTTTGATATATCTTAGAAATAATTAATCGTTCATACTTGAATAAATATTATTGAAGTCTTTAACTATAGAGTATGTTGAATGAGTCTTTTTTATTTCTGCAAATTTAATCGGATTTAAATCAGTTAATATTTCATTAACTTTGTCAAGTTTTACTTGAGGCTCATTATTATTCATAACAGCGTAACCAAGTTTTGATTCTAAAACATTGTTCCATGAAATTAAATAATTTAGTTCAAGTGCATCTGCGGAATTGGTTACAGGAGAAAATTCCCCTAATTCTTCAGGATTCAATTCTCTAATTTTAGCTCTCAATCTTATACCGTTGCCTTTTCCACCAGTAGTAATCTCGTTGATGTATGATTCGGTATGATTAGTTTTTAATGAATCTATAACCGCTAATTGTAAATTGGGATTTTCAAAGAAAAAACTAGCCATATACTTGCCAACTGTTTGATTAACATAATTATCAATTACTTCTGTTGTCGTATTAATTCCAAGTTCACCATTTAAACGCCAAGCGAGTTCAACATGCGATTCATTTAGATCTTCAAGATTGCTTAGATAAGATGTTACTGGAATAGTTAAATTACCTGCTGATTTAATATCTTTATTTTGAATAATTATTTGCGCAAATTGTTTAGTATAATATACTTGTTTGTCTTCTTTAGAAATACCTTTGCTAGATGTATCGTCTGACAACATCAATTCATAATAATTAATGATTGAATCTAAAGAACCAGGTTTTGTTGCTAATTTTCTTGCTTTTGACTCAAATCTTGGAAGAGTAACATCAACACCGTGCCAGGTTGAATCTAAGGAAGAAATCTCTAAAGATGCATCAGGCATTACAACAACATAAGATGGCCAGGCATGTCCAACAGTGCTTTTCTTAGGTTCAAATTCACTTCCCGAATCTGAAATACAATAAGTATTGCTTAATTGATTAAATTTAACTTGATTTGATTTAATCGCTTCAAATATTGCTTTTGAAACGTTTGATATATTTCTACAAACACCTTTAAATGAACCTTTTTCTAAGCCTTCTTGTAACAAATCCATGGTGTTTTTTACATCTGCTTCAACAAACGAATAATCATCATTTTCTTGCGTATCATATTGTTTCAAATTTACAACTAAATCATTTGAAATACCAATTGCTTGTTTAGGGCTTAAATTTCTTATATCAGTTATAGCATATTTGCCTTGTATGAATTTTCCAAAAGGAGAATCCATATGATCTATTATTAATTTAAAAACTGATTCTTTCCACGCAATTGTTTGAGCAGTATTATCATATGTTTTTGAACCGTTTTCATCAGTTTTTTCAAATAATTGTTCTAGAATTTCAGTTGAATATGTTATATTTGTTTTAGATACTGCGGGGTTAAAATTTTGAAACTGTGTTAATTGTATCACTTTGCCATCCAAATCAATATTACAAGTAGAATCTTTAGATTTAGCGTCTTTTTTTGCAGTTTGAGATAGGAAGTGATTCTTTGCTGGTGTCCACGACTTGAATCGTTTAACATTTGCAACTTCAACATTTCGACTATACCAAATTAAACCTGGTGAATGAACTAAGAATTCATTATCTCTTGATTCAATTTGATGAGAGTTTCCCTCTTCAATTAATTCAGGCAATTCAAGTTCTGAAAGTAGAATATCTTTTTTATGAAGATAATCTGGATCGAAAGAATGTTTGATGTCTGATTCTTTTACTGCAAGCATCAGATTTATTGAGCTTTCTGCAGCAGCTATGTTGTCATAATCCGCTGTTGATACACCCATAATTATATTAGGCGTGGAAAATACAGGTAAGAATGTTTTCCAACCTTTTTTTGAAGGCTCAATTGTATATAGTTTTTCAAAGCTCATTTTAGTAAATATTTTAAGTAATGTATGCTTATTTAGGTAGTATTAATATATAAATCTTTCTATTATTTACCACTTGGAAGTGACACATTCGATTATTTCAAATGATTTAGTAATCAATTCAATAAGATTTATATAGCTCTTTCTTATTCATCAACTCTATGAATTCAAAAGATCTTAAACGAAAATACATAGAATTTTTCAAGAAACATAATCATGCAGAAATAGATTCTGCTCCTTTAATACCTGAAAATGACCCTTCAGTACTATTTACAACTGCAGGAATGCATCCATTAGTACCATTCTTAATGGGAGAACCACATCCTAAAGGAAAGACTGTTGCTGGTTTTCAAAAATGTATCAGAACAGGCGATATAGATGAAGTTGGAGATGCAACACATTTAACATTCTTTGAAATGCTTGGAAATTGGAGTTTTGGAGATTATTTTAAGAAAGAAGCAATAGAAATGAGTTTTAAATTTCTAACAAAAGAGTTAGGCATACCTGTTCAAAAATTAGCAGTAACTTGTTTTGCAGGAGATTCTGACGCTCCAAAAGATGAAGAATCATATAATGCATGGATTAGTCTTGGTATTTCGCAAGATAGGATTGCATTTTTATCTAAAGAAGATAATTGGTGGGGCCCAGCTGGTGAAACTGGACCTTGCGGACCTGATTCTGAAATGTTCATATGGAAAGAAGAAGGCGATGCACCAGCAAAGTTCGATCCAAAAGATGATACTTGGGTTGAAATTTGGAATAACGTATTTATGGAATATGAAAAGACTAAAGATGGAAAATATATTCCTTTAAAACAAAAAAATGTAGATACAGGGATGGGTGTTGAAAGAGTTATGATGATTCTAGATGGTCAAAAAACTGTTTATGAAACTAATGAACTAAAACCAATTTATGAATTTATCAAAGAAATAGTATTTTTAGGTGGCACAGAATTAAGCGAAGAACAAGACCTATCACTTAGAATTATAACAGACCATATGCGAGCATCAACATTCATTTTAGGAGATGAACGAAGCACAGTTCCATCAAATGTTGATCAAGGATATATACTTAGAAGATTTATTAGACGAAGTATAAGACATCTATACCTATTAGATACTAAAAAAGATGTTCCTGATAATATTAAACGAATTGCAGATAGAATTATTGGTGAATATTCTGCAGACTTTCCAATACTAAAAGAAAAACGAGATTTTATCATTGAAGAATTCTTAAAAGAAAGCAATAAGTTCATCAACACAATTGAGAAAGGACTTAGAGATATAAAGAAAAAAATGACTGGCTTTGCAGTTGCTGATCGAAAAACTAATGGCGGAGAATTTGATTATAAACATATTGAAACTTATTTGTTAGAATGGCAAGCAAAAGAAAAAGAAGTTTCAATTGATGCTAAATGGTTATTTGATTTATTTCAAAGCGAAGGTATGCCTCCTGAAATGACAACAGAAGAAATTAAAGATGCATATAAGGCCTCAATTAAAGATGAAGATAAAGTGATGGCTGAATTTCAATCATTGTATAAACATCATCAAGAACTGTCTAGAGCGGGAGCTGAGAAACGCTTTAAGGGTGGACTCGCAGATGATTCGGATAATACTAAGAAATTACATACAGCAACTCATATGTTAAATGAAGCTCTTCGAAAAGTACTTGGAGATGACGTAAAACAAAAAGGATCAAATATTACATCAGAAAGATTACGCTTTGATTTTAACTTTTCAAGAAAACTAACTGCTGAAGAAAAAGCTATGATTGAAGAGTTAATAAATTCAGAGATTTCTATGAACGCTGCAATAACAAAAGTTAAGATGCCGCTTGCAGATGCTTTGAAATCAGGAGCTCAATCAGAATTTGGAGCAAAGTATCCTGACGAAGTATGGGTTTATTCAATAGGTAACTTTTCTAAAGAAATATGCATGGGACCGCATTGCGAGAATACGTCTTCAATGGGCACTTTCAAGATAAAAAAAGAAGAAAGTGTAGCTGCAGGCGTTAGAAGAATAAAAGCTATTCTAGTTTAGAAATATTTAAATAGATTATTTGAGATTATCTTATTTATGAAAAAGATAGGTGAGACTTCTTTACATATAGAACAACTAACAGATAAACTTCTAGCTGAAGGACTAGATCCATCACTTGTTGATGATGTATTGGCTCACCATGGACATGATAAAAAAGCATTAAAGAAATCTAATAAACATTTAATTCGAAAAGGACATTCTGTAAAAGAAAAATATGGTCCTGAGTCATGGATGCATGAATTCTTCTTTCATAAATTTCATATTGGAAAGTTAATTTTATTGATTACTATCGCAGCGCTAATATGGATGTTCATAGAATTTAGTTTTGAACCATTTTTCTTATTTATATCCGGGCTTAACACATTGATTTTAATGTATGTGTTTAAAGGATTAATATCCCTTAGTAAGAATTATTCTTTTCTAAGTCATCAAGATACTAAGATAGGTATAAATAAACCTGCAATAGTTGGGATGTTGGGCTCTTTAGGGCTATCATTTCACACAATGCCTATGATGGCAATAACTTTGTATGGTGGAGGAACTGCATTTCTAACATGGTTACTCTATAAAGAATTAAATTTTAATGAAGTTGGTGGAATCGTGCTTGGGATGGCTTTTTTTACCTTTATTCTAACTATTGTAGAAGTTTTTATTGCACAATCATTGTTCTCAATAATTTAATAGAAATTTAAATAACTTTAAATACAGTATTCTATTTTCTAATGTTTATGTATCGAGATACTCACGAAGTAAAACATGAATTCTTACCATCAATGCTTAAAGCAGATTTTTCTAAAGACGAATTTGACAAATTAGTTGTAAAGCAAAAAGCAGAAGGTGATATTGAATTTAAGAAGTTTTTAGACAAAATAGACTTTGAATTAGAAGCCATTTTTTTCAATTTAAGAAAAGAATATCCTGGTATTGATTTACACGATGGCGGGCTTAAATTAGAGCGAGAAGTTAATAACCAAGAAAGAAATAGTTCTACAGAAAGACTTTTTGAATTAATGAAAGATATTAAAACTAAAAAAAGAACTTTGAATGTTGGAAATCTTCTATTAAATTGGATTGATTTTATCGATAAAGCTAATGCAAGATATATTGTTTGTTCTAAATGTAGTGCAAGTGTAAAAGTTGTCGAATTTAAAGATGGACTTCCAGTTTGTATGAAATGCAGATAAATTTCACCTTAAGTATTTAAACCAAATCACATTTCTTATTATTTATGAGTGAAAATGACAAAGAAATAGAACGCTTGAAAAATATGGCTGGATCTATACGAATAACACAATTAATGAGTTCTAATGGTGCTTATGTAAGAAAACAAATTAAAAATGCAGTAGCTGAACAAGACTTATCTCTTGATGATGTATATGCCATTGTTGATGAGTCCATAGGCTTAGAAGGGAAACTATTAAATCGAAACACAGGAAATAAAGGCGAACTTGGATTAGTTATTGAAGATAATAAAGTAATGGCATATTTAATTGATCGAAATATATTAAGTGAAAAATGTGCAAATAAAATTGTTATGCGAGCAGGATTTAAAACAAAAAATATTCAAGAATTTGTAGATGGATATAAAGTTAATAATTTAATTAAAATATACGCTGAAAACATATTAAAAAAATAAATTAATTTTTATTTTCACTCTTCTAGAATAATTATAAAAGCTTTAATAGTAATAATTCTGAAAGTTTTTCATGGAACAGTATATACTTAGTTTATTCTATATTGCAATACTCCTTGTGATGGGTGTAATTGTAACCGCAATTACCAATAAATTAAGACTTTCTAATGTGTTGTTCTTAGTGCTGGCAGGTTTTGGATTGACAGTATTTGGCTTAGAGGTATTTTCTCACGAATTCACACTAGCTATTGGAGCCTTGGCTTTGATATTGATTGTTTTAGAAACAGCAATGGAAGTGGATTTAACACACATCTTGAAGAACTTCTTGCAAGTATTGAAGTTTAATTTGATATTTTTTGTGATAACGACTTATTTACTAACCTTATTTGTCTATATGACTTTTGATATACCAGGAAATCCATTTCAGACTTTGATACTTTGTGTATTGTTAAGTATTATCATTTATGGATCAGATTCTAGTATTAGCATGGAATTCTTCAAAGGAAAAAAGAATAAAATAAATGAAATGCTTAAAATTGAAGGAGTTATATCAGGACCAATAGTTGTAGTATTCGCATTTTTTTTAATTGGATACTTAGAAAGTGCAACTGCGTTAGATGCTCAAATGATTACTAATTCAGCGTTTGTAGCAAGCGCAGAAATATTGTTCGCGGTTTTATTTGGAATTTTTATGGCTTATTTCTTTTTTCAACTGATGAAGCATTTTAACATTACAAAAGAATTATCTGCTTTACTTATATTATCAGTTGCAATATTCATTTTTGTAATAACAGAATATTTGGGCGCGAATGGAAGTCTTGCAGTTGCAGTCTATGGAATTTTCTTACGAGGATTAACACGAAAAGCAGCACATAAGAAATATTTTGCTTTGCTTGGACACATATTGTTCTTTATCATATTCATAATCTTTGGAATGCAAATAGAAATACCTGGAATACTAATGTGGATAAAGGGGCTGGGATTATTCGCATTATTTATTCTAATAAGATATGGTTGTACTGTTTTGTTCTTGAAAAAATTAAATTTCAAAGAAAAATGGTATTTTACATTAAATGTAGCACAAGGAATAGAAGTAATAATGGTGATGCTTCTCATGCAATTTTATTTCTCTGAGTTAGCAGGAATTAGTTTGATATTAAGTTTAGCGTTTATGTTCTTTGTATATAGTTATGTTAGTTCTACATTTGCAGTGCACTTTAGTCATAAGATGCTTAGAAAGAGTAAAAGCACTAAAACAATCAAGAAGTAAGTTCTACACACGAGAAAATCAAGTTATTTTCCAAAAGTGAATAGAAATCAAAAAAAAAAACAATTTCTAAACTGTTGAAAAACTAGATGTTTTCCAAAAGTTACTAATGGATATAAAAACCATTAGAACTTCGGAAATTGTTATAATTTCCGTAACATACAGAACTGAGAACAAACAGTTCTGAACTGTTGGAAATACTAGCTATTTCCAAAAGTTTTATAAAAAGTTTCACGATACAAAGAAACTAGATATGACCCCATAGCTTAGTCTGGAATTTTAGGCATATTGTCTTAATGGACAATAGAGTGCCGGTCTTATATGACCCTTATTGCGTTTTAGCAGTAAGAAACTAGGATAGTCGGTGGTCCCGGGTTCAAAACTACGTTTTCCGCCGTAGCCACGGAGAAGCTTTTCTTCGAGCGCTGGAATTGCTTTGCAATTCTTAGGATATGGAAAACTAGGTGAAAGTCCCGGTGGGGTCATACCTTTTATTCCCCGAAAAAACTGTTAATTAGATGGTTTATTTGGATTCTTATGATATTGTTGTATTCTTGATTTGTGTTCGTTTGGGTACTCTCATTTCATATAGGTGTTTAGGGCATGATTCTTGATTTCTAATCTTTTAATAAGATCGGAAACTCAATAATAATTAATACTATCAAGAACTTCTTTAAACTTCTTATTAGTATCTATTAAAGCATTTAATCCTTCTTTAGTCCAATGTCTACCTTTTTTATCAATAAAAATAGTTTTATCCATAAATTAAAAGATTAGACTAGGTGTTTAAATAATTAAATGATAATAATATTCCTAAAAGAATAATTAAATCAGGAATCAATAAATTATTTTTACTTAAAATATTTAAACTTAAGATAATGTTAATTTGTTTATGGTGGCTAAATGTGCTTATTGCGGTAAAAAAATAGGCTTATTTAATTCTAGTAAAAAAGTTAATGGCGATACATTTTGTTATAGTTGTCACGATAAAAAAGAAATTGAAGACTTAAAGAAAACAGAAGTAGAAGCAGAAGAAGCAAAAAGAATGAAAAAAGTAGCAGAAAGAATAAAAAAAGCAGAAGAGAAAAGAACGGAAGAAATGAGAAGATTATATAAACAAAGAGAGGAGCAAGAAGCAAACTTTCAAAAAAGAAAAGAAGTTGGAAAAAAAGAACAAGATAAACTTAAAGAAACATATGGGAATGATGAAGTAATTGAACAATTTGCCAGACAATACTCTCCTTTTTGTTTGAGTTTAAAATGTTTTAATACTGAAAAAACAAAACAAATTTTATTGAGTGAACTAGATTTATACTTTAAATATATAGAATATGGTGATGGCGATAATAAAAAGATTTATTTTTTAACAAATAGACAAGATCATATTAGGCATCTTAAACAACAGAAAGAATGTTTTAACCCATTTAAGAAATTAGCAAAATTGATGATTAAAAAATATGGCGATTGCACGCTTCATATACTAGTCCATCAGTTAGTTGAGAAATCAGAACAAATTTTCACATCACAATGCTACAATATTTGCTCTAGAATGTTAACAAAAGAAGACTTTTTTGATTATATAATTAATGAATGCGAAGCTTTTATTAATAATAATGAAGTTTATTGGTTTAATGAATACATGGGTTTATTACTATCTGTTGCCAGAAATAAAAAACTTATTAATTTTACAGACCTTGGAATATTAAGACTTGAAATTAAAAAATATGAAGATGAGGAAGATTTGAAAAGGTTTGAACAAGAACTTTTGAATTCTAAAACAAACACTTTTTCTATTAAAGATGTTGATTCAATGAATGGTTTTGAATTTGAAGGTTTTGTATCTAAATTATTTTCTAATATGGGTTATAAAACTATTAATACTAAACTTTCAGGCGATCAAGGAGCAGATGTCATTCTTGAACGAAATAATAAAAAAACAGTTGTTCAAGCAAAGTGTTATGCAGGAAATGTTACAAATAAAGCAGTTCAAGAAGTAGTCGCATCAATTAAACACTACAAAGCAGATGCAGGAATGGTTGTAACCAATTCAGAATTTACTAAAAGTGCAATAGAATTAGCTAATAGCAACGATATAAGATTAATAGGACGATCAAAACTTTTAGAATTAATTAATAAATATATGAACGAGGATAAAATAAAACCTATTGAGAATAAAATGTCTTCGACAGGCAGTTTGAAGAAGGGAATTGAAATGCCTTGCCCTAATTGTAATGAAATTGTTACTATTCCGGTTTCTGAAATGCCTGTAAAAGGAGATAAAGGCCTTGTTGATTGCAATGTCTGTCGTGCGGAAGTCGGAATTCAATTGGATGATAAAGACTATGATTGTCCTTATTGTTCGGAATCATTTAATAAATTGGCAAATTTATGGATGCATTTCAAAACTTGTAAAAAGAAAACTTGAAAGAATATTTACATTATTAAATGTCGCAGTCAACACTAATTATTATTCTATCTCGTTCAACAACCATATTTATACAATCCTTTCACTTTCTTATTACGAATACATACCTTTTTTAGCCAAATAGCTGTTACAAAAACACACCTTTAGAAATAAACCTTTCTTTATATGCAATTATCGTTGTAGATTCTTTTAAATTATATTCAAACACTTTTTTAGTTAGTGGAAAAATAGTTCCACATCCAGAATCACATAATAAATAATTATTTTTTTCTTTTTTAAGTATTACAGTCCAATGATGTTTATTTAAAATTGCAATTCTATATTTTTGTTTAAGAAGTTCATTTATTGTTTGTAAAGGATTTTCTAAGTCATTTATTTGATTTGAAAATTTTTTATCAAATTTATCATGCCATTTTCTTGCAAGTTGTTTATATTTTTGTATTTTTGTTTTAGTAATTGATTCATATTTAACAAAATAATTTAAGTCTGTAGTTTGTAATTTTCTTGAAGAAACAAAAACTTTTAGTTCTTTTTTAAATTTCTTACCCCAGATCAGAAATGCTAGGTGATTACATGCATGAAATGGTTTTATTCTTCCCATTTCAGCTAATTGTTTTTCAAGTTCAAAACTCCCTATCATTTGTATTAAATTAATGAATGCGCAAGGTCCACAAGGACCAATAATTTCTTTTTGTTTATGTTTGTGTGTTGTGTTTGTTGAAGTTTGATAACAGTTTTCACACGTATTTTCAGAAATGTTTAATTGTTTCATTATTTTAATTTAGTTGTTAATATTATATCCCCATCTTTTTCTTTAATATATCCTTTCGTTTTTAAGTTTTCAAATATGTTTTCTAGTGTGTTTCCAGATATTCCTTTTTTTTCTGCTTCAGTTACAAATTCTACCATTGGAACAGGTGTACCTTGATATTTGACTAAGTCTTTTAATAATTCTAATACTGCTTCATCATTGTCTAATTGTTTTAATTCATTCTCTAAATATTGTTTTAAGAACTCTTTTCCATCGCCTTTTAATTGATACCTTGTTATTGTTTTAGCTATGTTCTGAAAATATTCTTTTGAATTTTGTACTCTTTTTTCTTTTAGTATAATTGCGTGTTTTCTACTTTCTTTTAATGTATCTGATGGTGCAAGACCTATCAGTTCTTTATATTCTGAGTCTTCCATTCTTCCATGTTCATATTTATGATCAATTTCTTCAAGTATTTGTTCTCTTTCTTGAGATATTATTCCTGCTATTTTTACTTTTAACCATTCTATCTTTGATACTTTTAGATTTTGAGCTACAAACTCTAAATCATGTATTAATGCTGTAGATAATCTTATGTTTACTTGTGTAGTTTCCGCCATCTTGTAGCATTTGATAGCAATTGATATATTTAAATGTTGTGGTTTTTCAAATATTTTATGATGAATCAGCGAGGGACTGTGAGGGGTCGAAAACTTTTTATAACTATTTATGCCAATTATTCTTATGAAAACAGTTAGAGAATTAAAAGAAGAAGGATTTTATTCTATCCCTGACGAACAAGGAGTTTATACTGTTTCATATACTAAAGGCCCTGTTTTCTTAAAAGAAAGCATTGGAGGTCATTTTAAAGGTAAAGATTCTTCAGTGCCTATTGAAAAACTTGAAGATAATTGGGTTTTAAATGAAGAAATAATCTATATTGGTCAGGCAGGCGGTAATGGTTCTCAAGCAACTCTTAGAAAAAGATTAAAACAATACATCCAGTTTGGTTGTGGAAAACCTGTAGGTCATTGGGGTGGAAGATATATTTGGCAGTTAAAAGATTCTGATGAGTTAATTATTTCTTGGCAAGTAACTGAGAACGATCCATATACTGTAGAATCTGAAATGATTGAAAAATTTAAAGCAAAACATGGAAAAAGACCCTTTGCAAATTTAACTAAGTGAGGTAAATTTAATGAATGAAACAATATTTACTGAGATTAAACAAAGCGACTTAAATAGTGGACATATAAGAATAAAAAAAGACTATAAGAAACACTTCCCGAATGAAGATTGTGATATTATAGTCATCGTTGACAATGTTAAACATAGTTGTAAATTTAGACTAAGAAATCATGGTGCTAAGCCAAGATCGTATACAATTGCTTTAGGCAAACCATTGATGAGTAAACTAGGCATGAAACTTGATACAACCATTGAACTGAGAGTCATAGATAATAATGAATATAAGTTTATCTAGTTATTTATTCTTGAATTCTTTTAATTGTTAAATTCAGATATTTCTTTTCTTTATCAATTCCCACATATTTTCTTCCATGCATAACTGCAACAACCCCTGTTGTGCCAGATCCATTAAAAGGATCTAATATTACATCCCCTTTGTCCGAACTTGCTAAAATAATTCTTTTTAAGACTTCAATAGGTTTTTGAGTTGGATGACTACCCTGCTCTTTTTCTCGTTTAGGTGTTAATGGTATGTGCCAAACACTTCTCATTTGTTTTCCTGAAGGGCTTATTTTATCATCCCATTCTTTCATTTCTTTATAATTAAATTTATGTTTGGCTTTTTTATCTTTTTTTGCCCATAAAATTGTTTCATGAGAATGTGTAAAGTATCTGCAAGATAGATTTGGAGGACCATTAGGTTTAAACCATGAAATTTCATTCATAATATGAAATCCTAATTTCTGAAGTGCATAACCGACTTGATAAATATTATGAGGTGTTCCAGATACCCAGATTGTCCCATTAGGTTTTAGAACTCGTTTACATTCTTTTAACCAATCATGAGTAAATTCAAAATCATTTTCAAAACCTTTAGACACGTCCCATTCAGCTTTATTAACTGAAACCATCTTTCCCGCTTTACAAGAAATTCCTCCGTTAGAAAGATTATATGGTGGATCTGCAAAAATAGTTGTGATTGATTCTTCGTCTATTGTTGGAATAATTTTAAGACAATCTCCTTTGAGAAGTTTTATCATTTTATCTTCGAAAACCATTAATCCTAATAGTTTTAAACTCTTTATAAAATTTTTTAGAATATGACCAGTGCTAATTTCGATAAATCAAGAATATAAACTATTCTTTCGGAAATTATATGAATATGTTATTTTAAATAAGTCATGGATCCGACAACAATCGAATTTTATTTTAGTCAGAAAAGAATGACTAGAGAACAAATAAGAGAAAAAGCGGTTTTAAATTTCAGAATTCAGAAGGAAAGTTAATAACTGAATACATGGCAACAAAAGAACTTGAAAAATAAAATCATAAAACAATATTAGCTAAAATATCATTTTCTAACATTTCTAAATTTAAAACATGATTATTATTCTTGAAAGTTTCTTCTAAAGGTCTTTTTGTAGTTCTCCAACCTTCACCATCAGTTATCCATATAAGTTCAATATTTTGTTTCTGAAGTTCATTAAATAAATTTGCAAATTCTCCACATACCGATTTAAGTTTTGAACCACCACCATTATAAAAATTAGTTTCAATTAAGAATATTTTCTTTGATGTTTTATTATAAATTGCGAAATCAAAACTTCTAGCAGATTTATCAAATTTTACTTCATAACCCCATTCTATTTGTATTCTATTAGGTGTTGCTTGTGAAAGATATTCAATTTCTTCATGTTCGGAAGAAAATTTCTTAATAAAGACTTCAACTATGTCTTCCATTAATGTTCCGCCACGATTTTTACGACCATTAGAATCAAGACCTACTTCAACACCTAAAACATAATCTGCAAAATTCCTTATCTTTTTATTAGAGAATAAGCTAATTAATTTTGTGTTTTCTAAATATCTAAAATATTTCTTGGCAAGTTTATCATCAATTGTTTCTTGATCTCTAAAATCAAAAGTTTCAAAACTTAAGTCTTGATTTTCATAATTATTTATGATCTTTAATTCACTATCCCTGACTGCAAGTAATATTGGCAATATTTTAACAACAGAAGGATATTTCATGATTAGATTAATAAAGTCTTTTTCTAAATTATTTGAATCAAGTAATGAGTTTAAAAGATTTAATTCTATTTTTACTTTATCAAAATTAACGTTAACTTTATCCCAATTTACAAAATAATCCCATACTTTTATTGATGGTTTTAAATTTTTCATAAAAGAATCAAATAATTTCTCTTTTTCCGATTTATGCGAATTATCCATTTTATAATTAGTTATTATGACTTCATTAACGTAATTTCTTCCTGATGCTTTGGAATTAATCATTCTTTTAGCTCTAACAGACTCCTGATAACGATCATGATATAATTCATTAATAAACTTTGTGCCGCTATTACTTTCCATGATAAGACAGCCTTTTTCATTCAATTTATCAAATACGACTTTAAGTTTAGTTTGACCTTCTTCGAGAAAATTATCCTTTGTATAAGTAGTAAAACTATTCTTATTTAAAGGAAAATAAGGAGGATCTAAATAAATAAAATCACCCTTTCTTGCTTCTCCAATTATATTTTCAAAAGGCATAACCTTAATGTGTGTCTTTTTCAATAATGCAGATACAACTCTCAATACATCTTCACGAATTATGTTAGGTTGTTTATAATCACCAATAGGAACATTAAATTGATTCTTTGAATTAACTCTATACAAACCATTAAAACAAGTTCGGTTTAAATAAATAAACCTTGATGCTCTTTGTAAATTAGATAAATCTTCAGGTTTAAGTTCTCTTACAGATTTGTAATATTGAAGTCTTTTTTCTTTATCTTCAATTAAATGTTTCTTGCTATGTTTTGCTAGTTCAACTATTAATCCTTCAACATCATCTCGAACAATTAAATAGGTATTGATTAATTCTTCATTAATATCGCTAAGAAAGATTTCTTTTGGTTCATAATTTGTTAGAATAAATAAAGCCATTGCCCCACCACCAACAAAGGGTTCGAAATATCTATCGATCTTTTTAGGTAGAAATGGTTGAATTTGGTCAAGAAGTTGAAGTTTTCCTCCAGCCCATTTAACAAAACGAGGTATTTTGAAATCCATATAAATATAACATTCAAGTATTATATAAAGTTATTGCACATACAAAAACTAAAATGGTTTATTTGAAAGGACAAGTTCTACATTCAGGTCTGTCATCTATACTCATTTCAGGAGTATAATCTTTACAGTCTGGATAAGTTCCTATACAATTTGGGAACTTATTAGTATTTCCATCGCTCTTTGATTCTTTCTTATATGTGTGCCTTTTTGGCAATTTTCTTCCAGTACCCATTTTGAAATATTAAATGAATAAGTCTTTTTAATTGTTTTTATTTAAACAAGAAATATGCTTTATTCTAAAGGTTTTATTTGTTCAATGTTAACTGAACCACATTTTGAACAAGAAGGAGGCATTCCAAAAAACTTTTTCAGGTTCCATTTATGATTACAAGATAAACACATATAACTATTCTCATCACCACAAGATGGTGTGAAACTATCATCAGTTTCTTTGATTGAAGAATTAACATCAACAATATCAGACTTGATTTCATTAGAAATGTCCTTTTTTATATCTGAAAGAGTATTTATATGATAACTACAAGAAGGATATTTATCACAACCCAAAAATGCGCCATACATAGAAACCCTTAACTTCAATTTACCTTTTTTACATTTAGGACATGCTTCACCTACACCAATTTGGTTAGTCTTACAATTAATATTAACACACAATCTTTTTTTATTACTCCCTTTAAAAATTAAATCTATTAAGGGATATGTGCATTCTTCACACACATAATTTGTTGATACAATATGGCCCTTCTTAAAAGTTGAAACAGTTATACAATTACCACAAGAAAGATATCTTCCAAAACGACTGACTTTTATAATTAAATCATCTTTACAAGTTGGACATTTACCAACTATATTATCATTATCAGTTAATTTAATATTATCTAGATCATCGATCGTATTTTTTTTATTAGATTCATCATTTAATATAATAACAGATGAGTCTTTTTTCTCAGATGTAAAATTCCTAGAATAGACATCCACTATTTTAAAACCTAATTTTCTAAGAAACGAATTACATTCAAGTGTGGACTTTTTTCTCCATGGTATGGATTTTAGTTTATGAGCAATTTCCAATATTTGCTTTCCTGAATAAGCATAACCTTTGAAATGAACTTCTAGATTTTTATATTTAGAAATTAAGTTATTTTCTTCAATTACATTTATTGCTTTGATGCAATCTTCTTTTGAAAATAATGCTTCAGGAATATTAACTGTAGGTAATACTTGGTTAGATCTTTTACTTGATTTAAATTTATATATTCTAATAGCGTTACCCACCCATGCTATTCGTTCATCTTTTCGAAGTCTTTGGTCCACCTCATTAACTAATATATCTGTTCTTTGAATTTTTAATTTATTAAATAAGTAATCAAGACTATAGGTGCCTTCATGTTCTTCTAAGAAATTTTTTACTCTATTGAATATGATTAAAGAATCTTTTATTTCATCATAAGAATGTTGTTTTGTTTTAGGTATTTGTTTTGATATAGAATTAATATTCTTGTTTTTTATATAAGGAATTTTAGGATCCACGTTTAATAAATATTTTCCTTCAGCTAATTTACTAACATAAACACTTGAATTTAATTTCAGTCCATTTTTCTTAAAAAAACTTTTCACCGCAGTTCTATTTCTTAGAAATCCTTTTGTTGAATCATAATCAGAATAAAAAGTCTTATTATCATTAAACAGAAAACAAATCGGTTCACCTAATGAAGAGGCATTAGAACCGCCATAATATTTTTCAGGGAAAAATCCTTTTGGAATTATAAGATAGCTATGATCCAATGAACCTTGTGTTAAAACAATCTCTATAGTATCATGTTTAGTACTTTTATTAGAATTAATATTTGAATTAAGTGAAGGTTTTTCTTCTGGATGTACATAGTCTAAATCAACATATTCTTTTTCTTCGTGCATTTCCACATGATCAATCATATCTTCTCTTAGTTTAGATCTTAAAGAATCAATTTTTAATCTTAATGAACCAAGTTTTCTTTCACTTACTTTACCAATTAATTGACCATATAATTCTTCTGCGCTTGTTAGTTCATTTAGAAGTGTATCTTTTATTACATCACCATGTTCTTCTTTAGATAATGATAAATGTTCTACAGGTATTTCAACTGTTAATTTAGGTTTATATTCTAATTTTGGCGGTTTATTAACTGGTTTTATTTTTTTAACAGCTTTCTCACCTTTCTCACCTTTCTCACCTTTCTTAACTTTCTTAACTTTCTTAACTTTCTTAACTTTTTTAGTGTTTTCGTTAGTTTTTTTAATCTTTGAAATTAGTCTTTTAGTTTTTACTTCTAAATCTGATTTAAGAACTTCTTCTCCACCAGATATCTTTTTTGATGGAAGAGGAATTGGAATTTCATTCTCCAATCTTGTTGAAACATCATCAACTATAAGTCTTAATTTTTTCTTTAATGATTTAATTAAATTAGCCATTACTACCACAAACTTTTTTTTAAGTTATTCTTCTTTTGACAAGTATTTATTTTAACCAATATATATATCATATTATTTCTTAAATATAAATCTTTACATCATAACTTATCCATTTGAGACTTCATAACACCCTTAGTTATTAATTTTAAAATATGATCACGTATCAGATCACAATCAGTCACGTTTTCTGATGAAAGTTCTTTATTAATAAACGATGCAATCACATCAGATATCAACTTCATTACAAAGAATTTACTGTCTTTTAGGTTTTGTTCAAAAAGTGGAAAGTTCATGTTTATTAGGATTGTTAACTCCTCATCCTTAAAATCATAATCTAAAAAGTAATTATTATTACTTTTAACAAACAAATATTTAAAAAAAAATGCTTGTTTTCTAACTTTAAAAAATTGTTTTTTCTGCTCTAAGAATAAATCTTCCGTAACACCTAAAACAATATCTGTTTTTTTTATAGTTGTATTAATTTCATCTTCTAATTCTCTCGCACCTTTTATTGCTTTAAAAATATCTGATTTAATTATTTTCCCAGATTCTGCATTTACTGGAAATAATTCACCAGTTTGAATCTGTTTATGTTGTTCAGAAAAAGAAGTTGAATTTATTGAAGTCTTAAGCTGTTCTAATTTTGATTCGGAATCAATTGAAGCTCTACCAGAATATTCAACAACATATTTTTTATACTCGCTAAAATTCAGAATTTTACCAGTTTTATCTTGTTCTTTGAATATAGCCTCAATTATATTTGATTTTTTCTTTATATATCTTGTAGAGAAAAAAGCCCACATAGGTTTTAAGTATTTAGTTAATGTTTCATCAGCTTCTAAATATTCAGGACTATCAACTATAAAAGTGGATTTGTTAAATACAACAGGAACAAAATCAAGATTTATGGCACCAGTTAAAAGTGATTTCTCTACATGCCCGCCACCCATTCCCAATTTCGAAAATGAATTTATCAATCGTCCTTCTTTATATAAATGAAAACCATGCTCTGCGCCTTTAGCAGATCGTTTTGCATTTAAACCCAAACTCGCTTCAATTACTCCATACTTGGTTTTTAGCGAAATATGTTCATGCATTAAATATTTAGGCTCAATTAATTCACAAAGGTCTCCTTGAATCCATAATTCAACATTCTCAGTTTGGAAAAACTGTTCATATCTCATAGAAAACGAATCCATTAATCGAGTCAATTTAGGTCCAGAGATTAAGTTTGGTTTCAGATTAGTAATTATAATTTTTGTTCCATGCTCGCTTACAGGATGCCCCTCATCAACATTATAAGGGTGACTTTCCCAATCACCATGAAGTTCAAACTCTTTTCTGTCAAACTCAAAAGAATATTGTTGTGTTGAGTTAATTTGTTTAGTTATTACTTCAAAAGTATCCCCCATACTCAATGCAGCACTTTTTAGTCCAATACCAAAAAACCCTAATTGTTTTACATTAGACTGATTCTTTTTTGTTGCAGCAAGAGTTAAAGCATTTCTTAAATCTTTCTCAGGTATACCTGTACCATTGTCACTGATAGTTAAAGAATTTTTTTGCTTATCATAAACTATTTCGATTTTTAATGGTTTTTTAGCCATTCGTCCATCTATAGAATTATCTATTAATTCAGCTATTGAGTCTTTTAAAGAGTAACCAACATGACTTAGAACTCCATAAACTTTTCTTTCAGGTGTGATTCCAAAGTGTTTTTTTTCCATTCTAATTCCTCCACAAAATCATTTTTATAATTCGTATTGTGTAGCATCTTATTTAAATGTATCGTTTTTTAGAAATAATATTTAGTTAAAATAATTATTTTGTCGTCTAAAAAGTGAAAAATCAAGATTATTTAAATAATTAAAAATAAATAACTAAATCATTCTGATCAGAAATATCAATGGTTATAATTATGGAACAAAAAATCATAATCAAACAATACTAACCGCTAAGTTCGTTAAAAAAGAATGTTCATATATTTTAAAGACTGAATATTATAAAAAACAACTAAATATGCAAAAAATATAATTAATCCTAGTTACCATTTATCACGGTGAAGTACAAACATAAAAAATAGTAATCCGAAAACATTAAACACAGCTACCAATAACAAAAGTATTATTATATCTTTAAATGATGGTTCGTCCATTTTTATTTGAATAATTTTGTTTATAAATCTCTAAACAATTAATCCAACACCAATTATTCTTCTATCCTTTTCAACAACAGTCTTTAATAATCCTCTTTCCCGAGCCAGAAACACTGTTTTCTTCATGTTCTTTAAGTTAGGTATATCTTCTTCTGTTTCAAGATAAATAGTCTTAAATCCCTCTCTTTTATCTATTGGTTTTAAATCCTTATTTTGCTTTAAATATTTTTTTGTTAATGCTGGTGAGAAGAAATATGAGTGTCCTTTATATGGAAAACTATACAAGTAACTTTTAAGATTTCTATTATGTGCAAACACCAATATTATTTTTATCACAAAATCATCTTTTCCTTTCTTTAATAGACTAAAACCAAATGGTCTTGCACTTCCTTCTTGTTTTAATTGATAAGGTGTTCTTTCAGAATAAATATTCATTTGAAGTACTTGTAAGAACTTTTCTATTGCTTTAGGCGATTTAGCAGTTCCTTCTGCTGTAACCATTGTTCCTTGAAATAAATGAGTGTTTTTCAACAATTTAAGGTCTTTTACAAATTCTTTAGTCCAACTATTTATTTTCAAATATTGTGCTTTCAGAATTTTACTTCTAGTCTTATAATGATATTTTCTTCCAAATTCAACTATTTCTTTAGGATTAAACATTACTGGAAAAATAGTTTCTTCCATCAAGTAATCCTTATCATTCTTTAAATCTTCAAATTCTTTTTCACATTTGCAAATAAGACTAATATCATCAGATAATTTCAATTTTGGAGCGCAACCTACAATACACATTTTATTTTAACCTGTTTTTTTAGTAATTCAATTAGTTCTTCTTGATCAGTCTTGTATATATCGGGAATTTCTAACGTGATTATTTTCTTCATCATGTATTCTCTTGGATATTCTTCTGCAATAAACTTTCTATGACTGCTTTCCATGCATACTATTTCATCAGCCCAGATTAATTTATCTTTTATCTTTTCATCAGAATATATTCCAGTATAATCTGTTTCATATTTTTTAGAGAACAGCTTTGCAGCTGTTGGACTTCTGTTTTGTCCTTGATTACATACAAATAATATTTTTTTCATCCAAACATCCCCTCAACAATTGTTTTATTTGATAATTCTTGACCTATTTTTCTAAGCATTTGTTCATCTATTCTTTCTCCTTCTAAATGCCTGAATGCTAATTCATTCCAATAATTCTCTAATTCCCTAAAACTCATTCCTTTGGTATGTGTTGCTGCAACTTTTTCATCTACTTCAAGTTTCATTTCTTTTTTTACAACTTGTTTTTTTAATTCGCAGAATTGCAATCTGTCTTCATATTCAGGTGTTTTAAATTCTATTTCTCTAAATCTACTTCTAAAGGAAGATCCAAATCTAGAAGGATTATTCATTGCTAAAATAAAGATTGCTTCAACTTTCTCTTTACCAGCACCTTCTATTTGTCTTTGAAGTTCTCCTATTAAGAAATTATCTTGAAATCCAGTGGACCCTATCAGCTTATCAATTTCATCTATGAATATAACGCATTGTTTATATCTTTTTGATAAACCAACAATACGATCAATATTGCTAAAAGGATTATTGGTCATCAAGTCTCCACCTCTAACATTGATTAAAGGGTATTCTAGTTCTCCTGCCAATGCTTGAGCCATATAACTTTTACCAGTTCCTTCAGTTCCATGAAACAATAATAAGTTATTTCTATTCAAGTTTAATGCTTTACTTAGAGATTTATTCTTAAAAGACATCTTTATTCTTTTAATGGCATTTATAGCGTTCTTATTACCTATAACAGAAGATAAATCTATATTAGGAGTTAATACTTCAAAACCCATTAATTGAGTTGGTTTATAGGTTTTAACTGCTTCTTTGAGTGTATTTGCAGATAATTTATTATCGAACCTGTATGCTAGTTTTATTAGTTCTGGCAAGTCTCTATAATTATAACCTATTGAATTTGTTGCTAAGACTTCTATCTTTTTAGGTGATAAATATTTCTTGAATTTTTGTGTTAGAAAAGTTTTTTTGCTGTCCGCATTAGGAATATCAAATTGGATTTTAACTTCAACTCTATCAATCATTCGTTCATCTAATTCATTTAAATCATTAAGCGTTGTAATAAATATTTTATTAGCTTGATTCTTAACAGTATTTAATATTTTTAAGAAAGATCGTTTATCTTCCGAACTAATTTCGCCAAAATTTTCTTTATTAAAAATATAATTTAAATCATCAAGATAAATTATTTGTTCTTTGTTATTATCAATTGCAAGAAGCAATTGTTCCATATCTTCAAAATATTTTAATCCTTGAATATCTGGTTTTGAAAAACCAAGATACAATATCTCTTTTTTTATAAGAGAAACTATTTTGTCCGCTAGAAAGGATTTTCCAACTCCAGGTTCGCCTTGGAACAAATAACTTCTACTAGCCAATTCTTTATCCTTTTCATTATTAAAATAGCCTATTAAGTACTTAATATTAGTTTTATCATGATGAGATAAGCTCATTTCATCTAGAATTTTATTGAATTCAAGCTGTTTTTTAGAAAGTTTAATAGAGTTTTTTTTGACCATAACCGAAAGTAAAGTCTAATTATTTATAAATCTTTCCAATAAATAGTTTACACATGTTGTTTTTGTTGGATTTGATATTTGGGCGTCCTGATTATTAATTCATTATGTTTAGAAGTAGTATCAATCCACGTATTTAAATGTTAATCTTTCACTAGACAAACACCCAAAAAATTTATAATTCTGATTCTTGGCGTTAATACCTGTGGCAAACTACAAAATTTCTTCTTTAAAATTTTC
>CAYOEA010000011.1:47820-51855 GCA_964402995.1 uncultured Methanosarcinales archaeon | reverse complement strand
TCATATCAAAAACCTCTAGTTTTTGGGATGCTCAAAAATTTTATTTTTGTTCATTTTAAAACCAAGTTAAAAACAAATTTAACTAATTAAAGTAGTTCTACCTGTTCCTTCAAAAGTAATGTTAAAAAAACCATTCCGAGTACTATTAAAACAAACTACATAATCAGGTGGAGCAACTTCAATTTCATCATAGAATCCGAAAGGATCAGTAACTTGTGATTTGATTAGAAAAACATTTTCTTCAATACCTGCATTTGCACTACCACCAATGATTATTTTGGATTGATTATTGCCAACAATTTCTGGTGCATAAACTTTATTGTTTGGATCTGAATCTTGTATCCTACCAGTATCAACAAAGCAAATATGTGAATAATCACATGGAGATTTCATGTTTTCATTTTGAACAGAACCATAAGTATTGTATTTAGTAATGTAAGATTTTAAATTAGATTTAAAGTTGGTAACTTCAACGTCGCAACCTTTTTCCATAATGCCGCCAATAGCTTTGTAACCTACAACGAATATTAAACCTACAATGATAATTGTAATAATGTAAATAAAGACTTGTTGTAATTGCGCTTTTTTGTTATTCTTCATTTTTTTACCATATCAAGTTCTTTTAAGACATCACTAATTTGTTTTTTAGTAATCATATTTTTATCATAGTAATGAAATAAAACTTCTGCAATATGATCTTTATTTAAGTGACCTTCCGATAGTAAATTGGCTGCAATTTCTTTAAATGTTTCTGTTTTAATTCCATCAAGATCTTTAATCTTTTTGAAAACTCCCATTATAGCAGTTGTATCAAATTCATCTTCTGCGATTTTCTTTTTAATACTTGCATGACTAACTCCTGATATCGCTGCAAGTTCTTTGAAAATATCATTTGAGTCTTTTGTTGCAGCTGCTTTAACATCAATAACCTCAAAGTCATCTTTTTCTTCTTTTTTACTTGTTTTAGTTGATTGTTTTTTCGATGTTTTTTTAGTTGAAGTACTTTTGTTTTGTTCTTTTTTAGAAGAATCATTTGTTTTTTTAGATTCTTCTTTACTAAAAGATTTCATTTTTTCTGAAGTCTTTTTTTCTTTTCCAATAGAATCTAATTCGCTGAAAATTGAATCTTCATCTTTATTATCATCTGAGTCTAGTTCTTCATCAAGTTCATCAAGACCAATAAATCCTGTTTTTGTTTGTTTTGACTTAGCAGGTTTTGATTTTACGTTTAGAACTTTATCTCCTAAGTCTTCTTTATCTTTGGAGCTCTTAGTTAAATCATTCATAGCTGCATTTGCTTCTTTTTTATTATTAGAATCTGAATCAAATCCTTTAATAGAAGATTGTCTTCTTTGTTCTTTTTCTTGATTCTTTTTTTCAAAGATTGCTTTTTGACGGATAAGTTCTTTTTGATGTTCTTCTGCTAAGATTTTCTGTTCAATAGATTTTTTCCTTGCTTGATTAGGACTTATTGAAAGACTGGATGAAAAAGTTTTATCAGGCATATTTTGTTTTTTAACATATAAATAAATTACTCCACCAATAATCAAGAATAATCCTGCTAATAAGAATATTAACCATATAAAATTTCTGGATTTTGGTGTACTATCTGGATTTGTAGGATTGCTTCCTGCAGTATATTCTTCTAAGTTTGTATAACCATCTCCATCTTTATCTTCAAAAGCATCTAAAGGATCTTCTTTATCAAGATCATACATTTCTTCCCATTCATCAGGCATTTTATCTCCATCTTGATCTCCAGGAACGCTATTTGGGTCAAGAGGATTACTTCCGCCAATAAATTCTTCTAAGTTTGTATAACCATCTTCATCACTATCTATGGGTGCATCAGAAGGATCATTTTTATCAAAATTATAAAAGTCTTCCCAACCATCAATCATACCATCTCCATCTGAGTCTGCATCTGCAGGGGTGCAAATTAAGTTAATACAATTATCTGATCTGCAATCATCATCTTCAAGACATGAATCATCATCTTGACAATTAGCACAAGAACCGCCACAATCTATATCTGTTTCATCGCCATCTTTTACGTCATTATCGCATGATTCTGATAAACAAATATTATCTTCACATTGTCTACTTTCACAATCTGAATCTGAATCACAGTAAGAATCTGCATTACAAGGAACACATTCTAATCCCCCGCAGTCAGTATCTGTTTCATCTGAATCAACATATCCATTAGTGCAATGGGATGGTAGACTTGGACAGGCAGAACAATTTCCACCACAATCTACTCTTTCTTCAAATACATCTAAAATTCCATTTGAACAAGCTTCAGAAATACAAGAATCGCAGTTTTGTCCACCGCAATCAATTAGTGTTTCATTTTGATTTAAGATATTATCAGTACAAGTAGGTGCAAGACAAATTCCAAGGAAACAATTTAAACTTAAACAATCAATTGCACTTTCACATTGTTCACCTGTTGAGCAAGAATTACAACTTCCGCCACAGTCTATTCCAATCTCATCATAATCTCTAATTAAATTATTACAATGAAGAGGTACATCTGTACAAATAATACATTCGCTACCACCACAATCAACTCCTGTTTCGTCAGCATCTCTAACTGTATTATTACAATGAGGGGGAGTTATACAAGGTTCACAAGTAAAACCTCCACAATCAACTCTTAATTCATCATAGTCTCTAATGGTATTATTACAATGAAGAACCATACATGGATCACAATCATCGCCGCCACAGTCTATTTCTTCTTCGTCAGAGTTTAACATGTTATCTGTGCAGTGTGTTTCTAGTTCTATGCATGCTTCGCAGTCTGCTCCTCCGCAGTCTACTCTTTCTTCGTCTTGGTCTTTTACTGTGTTGTTACAATGTAATTCAATTTCTCCACATGGTTCGCAGTCTATTCCTCCGCAGTCTATTCTTTCTTCGTCGAAGTCTAGTATTGTGTTGTTGCAGTGAAGTGGAGTTTCATTACATGGTTCGCAAGAGTATCCTCCACAGTCTACATCAAGTTCATCGTAGTCTCTTATACTATTATTACAATGAAGAACAGTACATGGGTCGCAGTCTATTCCTCCGCAGTCTATTTCTTCTTCGTCAGAGTTTAATATGTTATCTGTGCAGTGTGTTTCTAGTTCTATGCATGCTTCGCAGTCTGCTCCTCCGCAGTCTACTCTTTCTTCATCTTCGTCTTTTATAGTATTATTACAGTGTAGTATGTTACATGGTTCGCAGCTGTATCCTCCGCAGTCTATTCCTGTTTCGTCGTAGTCTTGTATATTGTTGTTGCAGTGTAGTACTGTGCATGGGTCGCAGTCTATTCCTCCGCAGTCTATTCCTGTTTCGTCTTCATCTGTGACGTTGTTTAAACAGTGGTTTGGGAGTTCTCCGCATGGTTCACAGTCTGCTCCTCCGCAGTCTACTCTTTCTTCATCTTCGTCTTTTATAGTATTATTACAGTGTAGTATGTTACATGGTTCGCAGCTGTATCCTCCGCAGTCTATTCCTGTTTCGTCGTAGTCTTGTATATTGTTGTTGCAGTGTAGTACTGTGCATGGGTCGCAGTCTATTCCTCCGCAGTCTATTCCTGTTTCGTCTTCATCTGTGACGTTGTTTAAACAGTGGTTTGGGAGTTCTCCGCATGGTTCACAGTCTGCTCCTCCGCAGTCTACTCTTTCTTCATCTTCGTCTTTTATAGTATTATTACAGTGTAGTATGTTACATGGTTCGCAGCTGTATCCTCCGCAGTCTATTCCTGTTTCGTCGTAGTCTTGTATATTGTTGTTGCAGTGTAGTACTGTGCATGGGTCGCAGTCTATTCCTCCGCAGTCTATTCCTGTTTCGTCTTCATCTGTGACGTTGTTTAAACAGTGGTTTGGGAGTTCTCCGCATGGTTCACAGTCTGCTCCTCCGCAGTCTACTCTTTCTTCATCTTCGTCTTTTACTGTGTTGTTACAATGAAGTTCAGTACATGGTTCACAGTCTGCTCCTCCGCAGTCTATTCCTGTTTCGTCTTCATCTGTGACGTTGTTTAAACAGTGG
>CAYOEA010000011.1:0-47720 GCA_964402995.1 uncultured Methanosarcinales archaeon | reverse complement strand
TTCCTGTTTCGTCTTCATCTGTGACGTTGTTTAAACAGTGGTTTGGGAGTTCTCCACATGGTTCACAGTCTGCTCCTCCACAGTCCATTCTTTCTTCGTCTTCATCAGTAACATTATTTGAACAATGAGGATAAATACACGCAGGACAAGATCCCCCACAATTAAGACCTTCTTCATCTGCATCTTGTTCAGTATTGAAACAATGATTTGGATATACACTAAATTCAATGTATTCTAAGCCCGAAGCATTATTATCCATATTATCAAAAACAGTCCAACAAAGATAAGAATTTTCATTAAATATGATTGGTTGTCCAAGTTGTCTGGAAATATCAAGAACACATAAACTTGCATTTTCAGAAGTTCCATATTCAAAATTATTTGAACAACCCGCAGTTCCAACATCAGTGCAAGTAACATTAACTTCTAAACCATTAGAAGTTGTTGCAATATCTAAATTAGTTAAAGGACGTTCATCATCACAAAGACTTCCTTGACTACTAATAGCAGTAACAACTTCAGAACGTTGAGCTTTATTATCTGCAAAATCACTAACAACCACATTTAGTCTCATATTTGGACTAGTATTATCAAAGTCATTAAGATTAAATATTTCATTTATTGATCCACTTTGTGTACTGCCTGTTTTTATAATTGTTCCATCAAGTTTTTCAATACTAAAATTTATATCTTTAATTCCAAAATTATCTTCTACAAGAACTTCTGCTTGAATAGAATTTCCACAAGTAGGATTGTTATTTATATTTAAATCTAAGATTGATGGATTACTTCTATCAACAACAAAAGATAAAACCTCATCAGAGAAAGAATAACCTGTTAAACATCTAACATCATAAGTATAAAATCCTTCACTTAATGCTCCAAAATTCTTTGTGTATGCTTGATTATTTTGATTAGAATCAAAATTTTGTTGATCATAAGTACAACCGCCAAGAGTAGTAACACTTGTACTTATAATAAATTCAATATTATTTTCATTAGTAAAATTTTTAGGTTTATATTTAATAATAGAAAAATCTCTTTCAAAAGCAACTTCTAATTCTTTTAAGACAGGTTCTCCAGGAAGACCTGCAAGATTTGTACAACTAATTAAGTAGGTAAATGGTTTTGGAATGAATAGTCCTTGTGCTTCAGTAAGTCTGGCAAGATAAGTGAAGTTAAGAATTATTTCATGATTTTTTTGGTAATGACTAAAATTGTCTAAGTCATGATCTCCAAAATATTTAGTTACACCATTTTCTTCATATGAACAAATTGATCTATCTGTAGTGTCGACTTTTAAAGGTGTAAAAGGTATTGTAAGATCAGAAATTAATTCCTCTAATTCAACTGTGATATTAGGAGCTGAAGGATCAAAACCCAAATATAATGTATTCATGTGAAGAGCGGTATAAGTATCATTACATTCAACTCTAATAAGGCTTTGTTCTCCATCTTCGTCAGGAGAATCTTCTCTAAATGCAAGATCTCCTACACCCATATCAATAATTGTATGTTCTGTCGTGTAATCGTCTAAACCTTCATTAAAAGAGAAAAACATGTTAAAATCTAAGGGTTTATCAATTGTGAAATCAAACTTACAAATAGCAGGGAATTCTGATTTAATAATTGCATTAAAAGGTTTATGTGAATAAAAACCAAGATGAGGTGAATCGACCCAAATCTTCATGAAGGGAGCATTAATTTGGATAGGTTGAGTAACAGTGATTGAGTTGCTAACTAAATCTTCTGCAGTAATTTTTAAAATATATAATCCTTTGTTAAGAGGATTATTAGGGGTGAAGTTGAATGTTATATAATCATTTGTAGAATAAGTGATATCATATGAAATATTATCTCTTATAAGGCTAAAATTAGTTATTTCAACTGTTCCTTCAGCTTCTGGATAAGATACAATGATTATAGGTTGAGAAAACGTAGTTTCTAAAAGCTCTTTTTCAGTATTTAAAGTAACTGCAGTAGCTGAAGCTATGAGAATGAGAAAAACTAAAATAAAGAAAAAAATATTTTTATTCATTAGTCCGCGCCTGCAATTCTAATTTCTGGCTCAGAAGGTGCTTGAAGATCTAATAATACAAACAATGAACTAGTAGTTGTATAACCAGCATAATCTGTTACACTCAAATTAATATTTTTAAGAGCTTCATCATTAAGCACACCCATTATTTGAGTGTTAATTTGAAACCCATGATAACTACTAATACAATTTAAATCCTCACCTGCTAAACATCTGAAAAGACAATCATTAGTTCCTTGACTTTGCTGGCAAAGTGATTCTGCATCGCTTGAAACTCCTCCAATAATTGTTAAATTAGTCATGGTTGAGTTAGAACCAACAGTTGCAGAATTATTTCCAGTGTTAACAATTATTTCTGCTAAAATATCTAATATGTAAATACTAGGACTTTCATTGTCAACAATAACTGAAGTTACTTGTTGAGACATGTGTCCAGCATAATCAAATATTTTAACATTAATGCTTTTTTCTTCTTGACCTTGAATTAGTCCCCAATCATTTGATTCAGGTGGTACAATGAAATTATAAGTTGAAGTACCATCTCCTGTAGCTTCTAAGTAAATTGGTTCATGATCTTGAACAGTTATTTCACCAAGTAAGTCAAAATATTCATTAAATACTGTGGCAATAATTTCTAATTGTTCATCAACTTTGAGGATTGATTTACTAACATTAATCTCAAAGATTGGAATTGTTCTATCAACTATTAATTCAAAATCATCTGTTCTTTCTGGACTGAAGTTTCCATCATTTTGTTTTTTATGGGCTTTAACACTGATATTGTAAAGACCTTCTTCAAGATTTTTATTAAAATTACAATTAAATATGTTAAAGTCACTAAGGCTGCAAGTTATGGTTAAATCAGTAGTAGGACCAAAGACAGTTATATTAGTAATTTCAATGTTTAATGTTTCTGTGGAACCGTCAAATCTGGTTGAAAAATTTAAACTAAATGAAGGTTTTTGAGCATCAATAACCCATCTGTAATGCGGATCTGGATTAGGATGATGAACATTATATAATTTGAATTCTGGTTTTGAAGGTGCATCTTTATCAATAGTGAATACCCAGTCATCTGCGCATTCAGGATCAGGTGTGATTGTACAATCTTTATCACAAAAATCATCACTACCATCTGGAACACAACAATTATTGTTAGGAGCAGTCCTTTCATATTTTGTACAACCCATTATAGCACATTCTGCATCTTGTCCTTCTGTACAATCTGGATCGCATTTTTCACTTAAAGGACTACAACAACCATCATCAATATCGTTACATTCGCCAGCGCAATCAGGATCTTGTCCTTGACAAATTCCATAACTACAATAACCATCAGTAGTCCAGTTTCCTTCATGACACCAAAAATTGTTTAAAACGTCACAAGTATTTTCTATACAAACTTCACATCCATAATTTAAATCTTTATTTCCACAATTGTTTTCATAATTATTATTAGTCCAATTGCTTCCGCCACAATACATTTCGACATCAACGTTACATGAATCTGTTACACAAATACCATCAAAACAATCATAGTCTCTTGCAATACAATTTAAGCAAGCTGTATTATCTGTCCATGTATTGTCATTGATGCAATAAGATGGTTCTACAGGATCACAATCCCCTGCAGTACAAGTAAGAATATCTGCATCCTGTCTTACACATTTACTATCCCAATTATTTGAATTCCAATAACCATTTTCATCACAAACTTTATTATATTCTTGATCACATGCATCTTCTTCGCAAGCACCATAATCTTCTATACAGTTACTATCTATATTTCCACATTGTTCATTATAATTTTCATCTGTCCAATAATTATTGTTACACCAAACACCGTTTACTAAGTCACAGAAACCTTGCGAGTCATTATTACATTCAAAACAACCAGTATCTTCAGTACCGCAAACATTTGTGTCACAATAGCTTTGACTTAAACCAGGATTAACCCATATAAACTCACCTGTTTGGTTTTCTGCTTCATGCCATTCACCATAATAACACCAAGCGTGATTTGTTTGATTATATGCGCAATTAAAAGCATCGCAGTAACAATCTCCATCCCAAAATACACCTTCTTCACTAACATAACAATCAAGATCACAAACATTATCATAACCTCTGTTACAAGCATCATAAAGACTATGATTTGAAGTATAAGATGTACAGTCAGGATCAAAGTTTTTATCAGGGAAAATTTTACTTCCATTACCTTCTATTCCGCAATCTTTATCACATATTCCATCTGCTATTGGAGAACAACAAGCATCTTTATCGGAAAAACATGTATCAAAGAAACCACCACCATTAAGTTCGTTACCAGCAAAATCCTCTGCGAAGATTGCAATTGAATGTTCTCCATCACTCCAAGCTTGTGAAGGAGTATAGTTTAACCAGTATTCTCTTTGACCATTAGAAGTGTTGTACCAGTAGAAATTAATACCTTGACCTTGAGTGTAGTTTGTAGTTACACCATTAGAAGTAATTGAAAGTTTAACAGAATCCTCATTAATGCCTGAACCTTTAGCATGTTCTTGGATTAAAATACCAATAGCTTGGTTTTCATTAGCAATAGTTCCATGGCCAGTAGGATAAACATACCTAACTTTAGGTGATTCATTATCAATAAAGAAGTACTGTGGATCTGTAAGGACTCTAATACCTCTAGTATTTTCTATAGCTGCTCTAAACATATAAGAATTGTTGTTTGTAGCGCTATAGTTTACATCATTTAGAGGGATTCCAAACATTTTATCCTTGTGACTTTCATTGTAAAGATAAACTACTTGATTTGGTCCTATTACTTCTTCTAAAGGAGGTTCAAAAGTAAGTCTTGTTTCTTCAAGAGCAGTTAAAACCTCTCTAGCAGTAATGTTATAGAATTGACCAAAGTTACCATAAGAAGTTCTACCTTTATTTTCTAAAAATGAAATGTATTTACCAGGAGTCCATTCGCCAGTTATTATTGTTTTAATAACAACTTGATTAGTGCCAATATTTCCATTATAAGTAACTGAAGTTTCTTTTGTATCCAAAGAAGATAATGAACCTCTATTTTCCTCTGCAGTTAAATCATAAATCATATTTGAATTATAATAATCAGCTTCTTCTTGGATAAGATATAATGTAACAGTTCCAAGATCATCAGAGTTACCAGTAATAAATAAATCTCCTTCTTTTGAAAAATAAGTAGGTGGATAAACAGTTCCATCAAGAGGTTTAGCATTATAAAAATATTTGAAAGGATAATCTTCGAAATTTCCTCCTTTGAAAATAGGATCAAAAGTTACAGGTGTTGGAAGTTTCGTATCAAAAACATGATTATCTAAAGTTTGACTTATTCTAAAACCATGTTCATCTTCAAAATCAACAACGAATCTGAAAGTTCCACTTTCATCGTAAAACGTTGAATTGTTTTGATCAATGATGAAATTTGCAGTAAAACCTAAACCATCTGAATTAATATCTGCTGAAAGAGTTGCAACATATACATCACCATCTTCACCATTAAAATACCAATCAAGAGCATAAATATTAGTTATGTTTTTATCAATAAAAGAGAACGCGTTTAATATAAAATTTCCATAACCAATAGGGTCAATTTCTATTCCTTGTTTTGTAACAAAACTTTCAAGAAAAATATCTGCATTATCTAATTTAACAATACCTGATTCTTCTTGGCTTGTATATCCATTTTTATCTATACCATAATACCTTAAATCATAATTTTGTTGTTCATCTATTTCAACTTCATAATCAATTCTTTTTTGATTTACATCCAATTCAGGAATGCAAGTTTGACCTTCTTCAACAGAGCAATACATAACACCTTCGCAACCAGAGTTAGCATCAAATCCAAAGTCATGCATAGACCAAGTATGTCCATTAGCATTATACAATGTAAGTTCAAAGCAATTAAGTATAACTGAAACTGAAGGTCTATAATAAGGTGTGAAATCCATAAGTTCATCAGGATCAGAATCTACTCTCATAGTACTAATAACAGGTGCTAACATATCAATTCCAAAGATACTAGTATCCCCTTCATTACCTTTAACAAATGTTTCATTTATTTCTCCAGTTGCAGGATTAATAGTATCAATTTGACAGAAAATGTATAATTTGTAAACACCAGATGCATCTTGTTCTGCAAATGTGACTGTAGTTTCATGATGTTTTCCTTTTTCTGAATCGAATAAGCCTTTAATTATGTGGTTTGCAAGATCATCTGATTCGCCACTGCCTTCCTCTAAATCATTCCAATCATCACCATAACGATTAGTATAACCGCAAGTTGCATTATTGATTGTGTCGGCAGTTACAAACATAGAGTTTGTTCCTGAAATAGTTCCAGTTTCAAATTTTGGAGTAACATTAGTGATAGTTAAATCACCTTCAACGCCAAATCCTAAGGATTCATTAAGAGAAGGATTATCAACTTTATCAACACAACCTAACATTATTCTATAACTAGTATCATCAACTAATCCATTGAAAGTCAAGTTAAAGTCAGTTCCACGCATAAAATTATGTCTATGTGTTTCATCTTGATATTCGCCAAGACTATTAAATAATTTAAAATTACAAGTAACATTTTCATCATAAGTAATACTTGCATTAACATCATTATACCAAATTTCATTTTCTCCTTCATAAGAAGAATAATTATATGAAAAATTAATTACACTAGGTCCTTTATTATCTAATGAAAAATTAAATGATTTAACATGTTCTAAGTTCTCGGCAGTATCTTTAGAGAAATAAAATATTGTAAGATTTTGTTCATTAGTATCTTCTAAATTAGTCCAGTCAGAATCTTCAAATGCGAATTCATAATCATCAACTACAATATTAACTTTGTAGAATGCAGTATCATTAGTAAATTCGTTTTTACAGAAATCAGGATTACTGGCGTTTGTAAGACAATAAGAAGTTTCTAATTCTCCTGCAGAATAAGCATTATCATAAATCATGTAAGGCAATGAGAAATTTGAAGAAACCCATAAACCATCTTCTTTTAAAATTAAAGTTGAAGGATTTTGGAAATCACCAAGACATTTTTTTGCATTATCGTCATTAAATAATCCACATTCTCTTTTTGAAAACTTAAAAGTTGGCTCATTATCATTTGCATCTTTATAACATTTTTCTAGATCATTATCCCATTTACATTTTGTTAAATCAAAATAATCATGACTATTAGAATTATTATAGTTCGTATAACTATTTAGATTAAATTCGCTGTTTCCAGTACAATCATTTCCATCAATATAATCATCACATCTTATTGAATCACTATTTGCACAAATTGAGTTTTTGTTAAAATAACAGTAACCATATAATGAACATGAATCTGAATTGCAAACAGGGAACATAGTAGGATTATCATTACACTGGGAACAATCTTGCTCGCTAATGTTTGATGGTCTACAAACTCCAAGACCTAAATCTTCAATTAAATCAATCCATTCACAATCAGAGTTTAATCCGCAATAATTAGTTTCACAACTATCTTGGCTTTCATAAGAATAACAAGAACTAATAGCATTACACTGGTAAAGTTGATCTACACCTGTTAAAGCTTTATCAGGGTAACAAGCATGGTAGGTTTCAACTAACTCACTACATTTAGCATTAGTTACATCATCATCGTCTGGTCCATCACGATAATTGACTTTGAATTCAGTATTTGATGTTGCAAATTGATAATACATACTAAAAATACTATTACAATCAGTACAATCTGCATAACCAACACAGGTTGCAGATTCGTCACCTTGATAACAATAAGCATAAGGTCCAAGAAGTGAACATTGATGAACAGATTCTAATTGATTTCCTTCTGTTGGATGAGTAAGATATGGTACACTATCTTTACATTTTTGAACGTTATTTCCATAGCAGAAGTAATCAAGATGATCCTCTAAACAAAGACCATGTCCAGATTTAAATTCTGGACTTGAGTTCCTTACTTCTGAAGGTTCAGGTGAAGAATAAACTGTTCCAATAACATAAGTGTAATAAGTTTCGTTTTCAATATTATAATCTTCATAATAGAACGTTTCATTATTTTCAGTAGTATTAATTAATTGATAGTTAATAGGATATGAATTGCAATAACCTTGACCTTCGCATCTATAAACTTTAAAATTATCAACAACTGAATCTTCACAATCATTGAAATCATAAGTCCAAGTTATATTCAAAACTCTAGTTTTAGGAACGTGATAAATTTGAATTTCAGCTAAAGGGAATTCTGCGCAACCATCAGCTTCACACATACAAGAATTGTTACATATAAGGCCATCGCCGCAGCCTTGACCCGGAAAGCCAGGATCACAATCTTCTACTCCTATAGTCCAAATTCCATCTTCAGGTAGACAGATTCCTTCTTCTTGTTCAACTCCTTCGCAGATTGGAAGAATAGGTTCGATATTAGCACAGTGTTGACAATATAGTTGTGAATTAGGATCGTCTGGATTTTCTAAATCAGGAAGGATAAATCCTGGTTCAGTTGGACTACACCACTGAGATACACCATCAAAATTACAAGTACTACCACAATCAGGATCTTCATAACCTTCACAGTTTAAAGGACAATTTCCATCACATTCACCATCAGTAATACATGCAGTATCTTGACAATCAATATCATTAATACATAATTGGCAATAATCTGCATAATCGCTTGGAATAGTTAAATCATATAGTGTTTCAGTATTAAGTCCTACATTATCAACGCAAAAAGAATTATTATTATAATTACAACCAGGCGCACAACCTTCTTCAGGAAGTATATCTTCTTCGCATACACATGTTGGATTATCATAACAAATATTACTACCTGTACAAGAATATCCACTTATAATTGAAGCATAAACACCATTTTCAACACAAATTTCGCCTTGAGCACAACAGTGGTATGGACCTTGACAAGCTTGAGATTGTCCAGTACAAGAAAGAGTTAGAATAACTTCTGTATCTTCACTTAAATCTCCAAAAGATTCTTCATCAAAACCACAATTATTATATGAGGCTGAGACAACAATTGATGAACCTGCAGCAATCATGGTTGAGAATTCTCCTGAAGCATTAGTATAAATTGGGTTTATTTCTGAATTAGTAATAGAAACTTCTGCATTCACAATAACTCCGCCAGTTAGATTTTGAACAATACCATAAACTCTGTAAGTTTCAGTATTGCCATCACATACAGCTAAACATTCATTTGGGTCAATGTGAATAAAACTTTCTGATGCACAACAAAATTGGTTGTCTAATTCGTCAATAGTTATACCGCCACAATCACAAGGAGCATTGGTGGTAAGAGCTCCGCAATCGTTAGGTTGGCAGGAATCTAAGGTAGCATCACATGCAGCTAAACAAGCTTGAAGACTTCCAGCTTGACTTTGTTGAATATCTCCATAGTAGGTGAGTGGTGATACACAGTCATCTTCAGGCATGAATTGAATAGTGCCGTCAGTTAGACAACAACATCCATAAGCTGAAACTAGCCCACTTAATAAGAAAATTGATATGATTAAAGTTGTAATTAATAAAATTGATTTTTTCAAGTAAAACACCACCTACCTTTTTTAAATAGAATACACAGATACTAGTATAAATAGTTTTTGGCTATTTTAAGAGGGGAAAAGAAATAAATCTTAAGGACCAACATATACCCAATCACCACTTACACCGCACATATATGTATCGCTAAGAATTTTTTCATTTTTAAGATAGCATTCATTATTGTATGTGCAAAAATCATTACTTCTACAGCAACTTGTTTGAATTCCATAAGGTAAATCTTCACTTTCAATATATTTATCACTAATATCATCACCACAACAATTTGATCTGTGAGGATATGCGTTCCATTGGGAATCCCATTTCCATAAAGGATATTGATCTGAAGTTATTCCTAATTTACATACACCTTCAAAGTCGTCAGGATTATATCCCACCCACCACATATTAGCATATGGCCCTCTTGCAAAACAAGTTTCATTAGTTCCATCAGAAGGACTTGATCTATCAACAGGACGATATTCAAAAAATGAAACACTCCATCCTGAATCTTTAAAATAGTCAATTTTATTACTTGAAGATGTTGAACCACAGCCCGAACCATCAGTACAAATACCAACACTTTTTTCTTCACACATCGCTATTTGTTTAATACAAACAGGATCGCCACTACATTGATTATCATAATCTATAGCTTCAATATCATTCTTAGAGCATAAGTCGCAAAGAGCATTCATTGTTCTAGTACAAGTTCCATCACCATTGCAAGTTGCGTTACAGTAATTTTGACCTCCATTACCATATTGTCCAGTACCTATTCCAGAACATTTTTCTTCATAATTACAAGAACCTGTTGCGGGATTTGTTTCTGTTTCGAGAGGATATAGGGTTATTAATTTTTTAATTTCTATATCAAATTCTTTTTGAAAAGTTGTTTTAGTATAATTAACACAACCTAAATTAGTTGGTTTTTCTCCAAAGTTTTTATAATTACTATTTGGTCCAGAACAAAATTCATCTAAACTTATATCTTGTTCGCATTCTTCTTCTAAAGTGAGAGTTTGTTCATATGTTCCATTGCAAATATTTCCTCTACTTCCATCGCAGTTTCTGATAAAAGTTCGTTTAAAAATGTCATTTAATTTTTCTGTTTCAAATAGTAGATAATAGTTAAGCATTTTCCCACTAATTAAAATTGTGTCCCAAGTCTCAGTTATTCCAGGACTATAAGGATCTCGATTAAAAAGTGTTAGATTAATATTTTTTATAGCTCCATATCCTGTATAATCATAACACCCTAAATCATCTGTTTCTCGAATAACTTGTCCCCATTCTAAACCCACTATGCTGTCATTATTACAGCAACTATGATTTGCAAGGAATGGATTTACATTATCTGTGTAATTATTAAAATCATCATCTTCAGCCCAAAAATTGTATGGGTAAGGTGCTGCTGCAAGTTTTCCTGCAGGTACTGGTTTTTCTCCTCGATACGGCACGCATTGATTAACTTCTATTTCAATTAAATCAGGCGTTGTGTGTATCAAATCTCCAGTCGCCGGATCTAGATAATATGCTACTAGTGTTATGTTATGAAAATGATTTGGGTCTAAGTATTTTTGAAATGAATAAATTGGTTCTAACATGCGTTCTATATGCCAACTTAAGTTATCCATATCTGAAATGTTTATGTTAAGTGGAATCCAAGTATCATTTTTTTCTGTATCTATTATAAACTCTACTTCTTCTTCTACTGAGTCATTCCAAGAGAAATAATTAATGTTTGTGAAGTATGAAAATACTTTTCCATTTAATAAAAAAGGATCTTCTATTGAAGCGTTTGTAGCTGTGATATCTGGAACATACAAATGACTCGAACTTGCTTGAACATTTGGTTCGTCGAAAACCATTATTGAAATGTTTTGATAGTCATAAAGACCTTCTTCATCTTCAACCCAAATCGCTGTATGATGTAATCCTAAATCACTATGATTAGTTTTGTAAGTTGCGTTTTGTTGTGTCAAAATAAAGTCGCTTGAATTAGTCCAATTGTGCGGTTCTGTATTTGGTATTTGTACAATGCAGAATTTTGGGTTTTCTCTACATTCATCTATATTTGCAACACAACAAGTTTCATTAAAATATTCGTCAGTAGTTTCTTTCCAATCACTATAATTGTACAAGACAGCAGTTTCATCTGGATCAATTGCAAAAGGTGTTAAGTTGATTAAATCTCCTTCTTTTACAACAACATTATATGCAAAACCAGTGTCATACCATTGTAAAACAGGAGGTCTATTTTCAATTGCAAAATTAAATACGAGCGGTCTTCCTCTAATTAAACTTCTATTATCAATTATCTGTATAACATCATCAAAAGTTCCATCAGAACAATTATGAAATACTCCTGATGAAAGATTTAAACATGAGTTTCTAAAATGTTTAAGTGTAATGTCTGGATTATAACCAACCTGCGTATGATTCCAACCCCATTCAGAAACTGTTTTATCACTTGATTGTCTATAGAATACATCAATGTTAAAGTAAATATTTTGATATTCTTGTTGTAGTAAATAATAAAGGTATTCTTCATATAATTCTTTAAGATAATTTCTTTTTTTTACTTCAAATACATAATAAGAAGTATATTCTCTTCCTTTAACTGTTGTTTTGAAAGGATAATTTGTTTGAACAGTTATTTGTCCTTTACCATAAGTCACATCAGTGATTGGATTATTTACAACAGTGATATTGTATCCCTTTTCTTCAAAAATTTTAAAGCCATCAACACAAGCAACTGTTTTATTAGAAATATATTCTTGTAATTGCTCTTGAATGCTAAAATTGTCCGCGTATTGATCACCAAAACAAGTTCTATATTGAACTGAGATATTTCCTGTAACATTAAGTTTATTAGTTCCGTTTTTATCGCAAAGTTTTGAAAGATTATAAATTCCAAATGCGCCTGAATTATCTTCACAATCTTTAGTAACTATATTTTCATAATATTTATCACGGATTGTTTCTAAAGTAGTATTTGGAAAAGGCCAAGGTTCAGGTGCTTGATAAACACAAGTGTGATTAGTGTTTTTTATAATTCCATAAGTAATATTAGTATAATTGTATATTGAGCCTGCGTTGCCATTGTTTAATTCTGTTACATTAAAATATAAATAATCTTCTCCAAGAAACTCAGGGTTTGGAATTAATCCTCCTTGAGATTCATATAAAACTCCTCCTTGTAAAGCTAATAATTCTAAAGCATCATCAGTAACCCTATCAATACAAGTTTCAACAAAATAGTTGATTCTAGATCCTGCAATTGCTTCTTTTACATTTGCATCAGCTTCACTTTGTAAATTATTAGTTTGAACAAGATTTCTTGCTGCTAATAAGAATGCAAATACTACTACTAAGACAATACCTAAGATTACAAAAATAGTGAACTGACCTCTCTTTCCACGCACTGTGAATTCAATATTCAATATTACATATATAAAAGTTATTACAATATTTTATTTTTTTAATTTCTTTATTATATATAGTATATAGGGATTTTTCATGAAATTCACATAAAAACTTTGGAGAAACTTATCAGTTTCTTACGTTTTGAAACTTTCCATTCACAAAACTTTGGAGAAATATTCTATTTCTTACGTTTTATAAGTTCTAACTTACAAAACTTTGGAGAAACTGAGTTGTTTCTTACGTTTCATTCATTTCATGAAGGAAACTTTTATAAACGAACAAATTTTCCAAAGTGTAAACAGCCCGAGTGAATATGCGTTTAGGGTAGCTAAAAGCTATTTCTCGAGTAAGTTTAAAAAATTAAGATTCAGACATAAGAAAATTAAGATTTTCATGTCAAGAACATTAAGGAGAGATTATTGATGGAATTTAGACATTTAGTAAGGGTAGCAAACACTGACTTAGATGGTAAGAAAAAGTTATTATACGCTCTAAAAAAGATTAAAGGAGTAGATGTAATGCTTGGAAATGCAATTTGTACGCAGTCAGGAATGGATAAGAACAAGAAAACAGGAGAATTATCCGAAAAAGATGCTGATAAAATCACTGCAGTTATTGATAAAATTACTGAACAAGGTTTTCCAGAGTGGCTTTTAAACAGAAGAAAAGATCCAGAAACTGGTGTTGATAAGCACCTTTCAGGTCCTGAATTAAAGTTTACACAAGAAAATGATATTAAGAAACTGAAGAAAATTAAATCTTACAAAGGATTTAGACATCAGTGGGGCTTACCTTTAAGAGGTCAAAGAACCAAATCAAACTTCAGAAAAAACAAAGGAAAATCGTCAATAGGCGTAAAGAAGAAACGTTAAAATGGGAGATCCAAAAAAAATTAGGAAAAAATATTCAACTCCATCACATCCTTGGCAAAAAGCAAGAATTGATGAGGAGAAGCTGCTTAGAAGAGAATACGGCCTAAAGTCAAAAAAAGAAATATGGGTTGCATCATCATTACTAGAAAACTTCAAAGCACAGATCAAAAAGCTAAACGCACAAACAACTGCGCAAGCTGATAAAGAAAAAGAACAAATCAGAAATAGACTTTTATCATACGATTTAATTAAAATTGATGATGAATTAGATACTGTTTTAGGATTAAATGTAAGAGATGTTCTTGATAGAAGATTACAAACTGTTCTTTTCAAAAAACACCTTGCAAGAACTATAACTCAAGCAAGACAGTTTATTGTACACAGACATATTTTTGTTTCAGGTAAAAAAATTACTGTACCTTCATACTTAGTAAAAGTTAGTGAAGAAGGTTCATTAGGATTTGCACAATCATCATCCATGGCAAACCCAAATCATCCTGAAAGATATGAACAATTACCAAATAAAAACAAAGACGACTCACAGAAAAAAGGTCAAAAGAAAGAACTTGATGTGGTTGCATTTGATGATATCAAAGACGAAGAAGAAATCGTAAAAGATATCAAACCAAAAAAGGAAATGGTAGCTCCAAAGGCAGAAGAAGTGAAAACAGAAGCACCTAAAGCTGAAGTAAAAGCTGAAGAAACTCCTAAAGTAGAAGAAAAAGCAGAAGTAAAAGCTGAAACTCCTAAAGTAGAAGAAAAACCTGTTAAAATAGACGCACCTAAAGCAGAAGAAACTCCTAAAGTAGAAGAAAAACCTGTTGAAGAAAAGCCTAAAGAGACTAAAAAACCAGAAGGTGACGCTCAATGAATAAAGATAATACTAGATGGGGCGTAGCACATATATTCTCATCATACAATAATACAATCATCCACGTGACAGACATTACAGGATCAGAAACTGTTGTTTTAACAAGTGGTGGACAAGTAGTAAAATCACACAGACTAGAATCAAGTCCAACAGCGGCAATGAATGCAGCAAAAAATGCAGCAAACGTTTGCTTAGACAAAGGAATTCAAGGATTACATGTACGAATCAGAGCACCGGGCGGACATAATGGTCCAATGAATCCAGGTCCTGGAGCGCAAGCAGCAATCAGAGCACTGTCAAGAAAAGGAATGAGAATCGGATTCATCGAAGACGTAACACCTGTTCCTCATGGCGGATGTAGAAAGAAAGGCGGAAAGCGTGGGAGGAGAGTCTAAATGGATATCCAGCTACTATCTAAAAATAAAGACAAGATTAGCTTCTTAATTAAAGGAACTAATCATGCTTATGTAAATACTTTAAGAAGATTAATGAGTGCAGAAGTCCCAGTCTTAGCAATAGAAGATGTAAGTTTCATCAAAAATAATTCAATTTTATATGATGAAATGGTAGCTCACAGATTAGGCTTAGTCTCATTAAAAACTGATTCGGGTATGGATGAAAAATCCGAAGTTAAATTCACACTAAAAGCAAAAGGTCCAGGATATGTTTATGCTTCAGATCTAAAAACAACAGATAAAAAGTGTAAAGCAGTATTTCCGAAAACTCCAATTGTTAAACTTCTTGATAAACAAGAAATGCAATTAGATGCAACAGCAATTATGGGAAGAGGATTAGAACACGTGAAGTGGAGTCCAGGAACTATGTTTTCTGTTGAAGAACCAAAGTTAAATATTAATAACAAATCAGCAGACTTTGAAAAATTCAAAGATAAATACCCAGAAGCTGCATTTAACAAGAAAGGCGAATTAGATGAAAAAGAAATTTTGAAAAATAATTTAGTCGATGCTTGTGATGGTGTAAATGACGAAATTTTATCTGTCGAATACAACAATGAGAATTTTATATTCAACGTTGAAACATGGGGTCAACTAAGCTGTGACGAAATCGTCAAAGGCGCAGTAGATCAATTCAACGAACGTTTAACCGAGTTAGCCAAACTCTTAAAAGCTAAATAAAGCTTACATTCATGCTTAATTGCAGGGACAAACAAAAATTTAAAATTTTTGAGTCCTTACTTTTTTCAAAAGCAGGGGTGTCAGAGTCTGGTCAAATGACTACGGTTGAGGGCCGTAGGCCTTAGTGGCTGCGCGGGTTCGAATCCCGTCCCTTGCATATTCAACTGTAAGGTCAGAGAAAGACTGACTATAAGGATGCTCAAACCAGGAATTTACAATAAAAAATAAGAAGGAATAAGAAATGAAAAACGAACCATTAACACAACTCATAAGTGAACTCAAGAAGACATCAATTGAGAACGATGTCAAAATCTGGAAGAGAATCGCAGTTGATTTAGAGAAATCTTCAAGACAAAGAAGAGTTGTAAACTTATACAAGTTAGAAGAAAACGCTAAGCCTGATGAAATCATTGTTGTGCCTGGAAAAGTGTTAGGAACAGGTGAAATATCCAAAAAAATAACAATTGCAGCACATACATTTTCAAGCTCAGCTTGTGACAAAATTCTTAATGCAAAAGGAGAGATCTTAACTATCAGTGAACTCATTAAGAAAAATCCGAAAGGAAGCAAAGTGAGGATACTAGGATGATAATTGATGCAACTAATCTAATCGCTGGAAGGCTAGCAACAGTTGTTGCTAAAAAAGCTTTGTTAGGAGAAGAAATCACAATTGTAAATGCTGAATTAGCAGTATTTACTGGTGATAAGAAGAAAGTTCTAGCAGCTCAAAAGCAAAAAAGAGAACGAGGAGCACCATTAATCGGTCCATTCGTTCCAAGACAGCCTGACAGAATGCTAAAAAGAACAATCAGAGGAATGCTTCCATACAAACAACCAAGAGGAGAAAAAGCATTCAAATCAATAATTTGTTATGTTGGACTTCCTAAAAGATTTGAAGGACAAGATATTCAAACAATCGAAGTTGCAAATGTAGAAAAAGTAACTCAAATAAAATATGTTACTATTGGCGAAATTTGTAAATTATTAGGTGGAAACGTATGAAACCAATTCATGAATCAGGAAAAAGAAAAAAGGCGATTGCAAGAGCAACAGTAAAAACTGGAAAAGGTCAATTAAGAGTTAATAACTTAGCTATTGAACAATATCAACCAGAAATTGCAAAATCAAGAATTCAAGAACCAATGATTCTTGCAAAAGAATACGTTGGAAAATTAGATGTTGATGTTAATGTTAATGGTGGCGGAATTATGGGACAAGCTGACGCAGCAAGACTAGCAATCGGAAGAGCACTAGTAAAGTATAATGCAAAGCTAAAACAAGTATTCCTAGACTATGACAGACAATTATTAGTTGCTGATGTTAGAAGAAAAGAAGTTTCAAAACCTAACAGTCAAGGTCAAGCAAGAGCAAAACGTCAAAAGTCTTACAGATAGAGGACTTTTGAGCATTGAATTCTTTGAATTCAATACGGCAAAAATCTTACAAATAGGAATATTTGTTTGATGAACGTTTAATTTTTTATTTTCAAAATTTTATAAAAATCACGAGGCATAAAAAAATGATAATCCCTATTCGATGTTGGAGTTGCGGAAAACCAGTAGGTCACCTCTGGGAAGACTTCCAAGATAAAGTTAAGAAAAAAGAAGATCCTAAAAAAGCATTAGATGATTTAGGATTAGAAAGATCATGCTGCAGAGGCTTATTCGTAGGTCACGTTGATTTAATCGATATGGCAGCTAAGTTCAAGAAATTCTAGTTTTCAGAATTTCTAATATTAAATCAATAGGTTTAATGTTCAAAAATTTTTATTTCTATTTTTTTTTATTCTTTTTTTATTTAATTATTTTAATTCTCTATATTTTTTATGACAATACCATAAGATATATAAATTTCTCAAGGTTAGATGATATTTATGGCTGATAAAATAGATTTTAAGCATAAAGAAATTGCCTTGAAATGGCAGAAAAAGTGGGATGACGCAAAAGTATTTCATGTCTCAAAGGATGAGAATAAAGAAAAATACTACGTTCTGGAGATGTATCCATATCCAAGCGCATCAGGACTCCATATGGGTCACGCTTTAAATTATGCTATAGGAGATATTTTTTCTCGAACAAAGAAGATGCAAGGATATAATGTATTGCATCCAATGGGATTTGATTCATTTGGCCTGCCAGCAGAAAATGCTGCAATAAAAGCAAAATCACATCCAAAAGTATTCACAGAACAAGCAATCAAGAATTATGTTAAACAGATGAAAGATTTAGGTCTAAGTTATGACTGGTCAAGAATGGTTGAAACACATAAAGAAGATTACTATAAGTGGGATCAATGGATATTTTTGCAGATGTATAAGAAAGGATTAGTTTACAAAAAGAAATCTTCAGTAAATTGGTGTCCTGAATGTAACACTGTTTTAGCAAATGAACAAGTACATAATGGGAAATGTTGGAGACATGAAACAACAGATGTACAATTAAAAAAGTTATCTCAATGGTACTTGAAAATTACCGAGTATGCAGATGAATTATATGATGGTATAGAAAAACTAGAAGGTTGGCCTGAAACTATCAAGAAATTACAAAAGAATTGGATTGGAAAAAGTCATGGTTCAGAAATTGTTTTTAAAATAAATAGTGTAGATTGGAAAGTATTTACAACAAGAGCAGATACCCTATATGGAGTAACATTCATGGTTGTATCAGCGCAACACGAAAAACTTTCTGAATTAGTAACACCAGAGCAAAAAGAAGAAGTTGAAGCTTTTGTAAAAAAACTGCATTCAGTAAAAGAAGAAGATATTGACCAGATGGAAAAGGAAGGCGTCTTTACTGGTGCATACGCAGAGCATCCGATAACAGGAGAAAAAGTTCCTGTTTGGGCTGGAAATTTTGTCTTAGCAGAATATGGCAGCGGGATGGTCATGGCAGTGCCAGCGCATGATCAAAGAGACTTTGAATTTGCAAAGAAATATGGTATTTCAATAAAAGTTGTTGTTAAACCAAAAGATAAAAATTTAGAAGTTTCTGAAATGAAAACTGCATTTACAGATGATGGAGTGTTAGTTAATTCAGAAGAATTTGATGGAACAGCCAATAGAGATGCAATACTTAAAGTTACAGAAAAATTATCGAAATCAAACTTTGGAAAAAGAACTACTAATTTTAGATTAAGAGATTGGCTTATTTCAAGACAAAGATATTGGGGAACACCAATACCGATTTATTATGATGAAGATGGTAATCCACAGCCAGTAGCAGAAGAAGATTTACCAGTAAAACTTCCTGAAGATGTAGTATTTCAAGAAGGAACAGGAAATCCGCTAGAAACTTCAAAGACTCACATTTATGAAAAAGATGGAAAACAGTATAAATTAGAAACCGATACTATGGATACATTTGTTAACAGTTCATGGTATTATTTACGTTACTGTGATCCAAAAAATGCTTCTGAAATCTTTTCGAAAGAAGATGCGAAATACTGGTGTCCAGTAGATATGTATATTGGTGGAAAAGAACATGCATGCATGCATTTAATCTATATTAGATTTTATACTAAATTCTTTAGAGATTTAGGATTGTTAGATTTTGATGAACCTGCAGTTAGAGTGTTTAACCAAGGAATGTTAAATGGTCCTGATGGAGAAAAAATGAGTAAGAGTAAAGGTAATGTAGTTTTACCTGAAACAGTTTCTGAGAAATATGGAATTGATACTGCTCGTTTATTTTTAGTTTCAGTTGCAAGTCAAGATAAAGATTTGAATTGGAGTGATAATGGAGTTGAAGGTTCACTTCGATTAATAAATAAAATTTTTACTTATGTAGAGAATGCACAGTTTGGTGAAACAAATGATAAATTACAAAGTAAACTACATTCTACAATTAGACAAGTGACACAAAACATAGAAGATATGAAATACAATCTTGCTGTAATAAAAATAAGGGAATTATTTGAAAGTATAGAGAAAAATGAAATTTCAAAAGAAGACTTTGGTTTATTTTTAAAACTTATAGCTCCAATAGTTCCTCATAGTGCAGAAGAATGGTGGGAACAATTAGGAAATACTGATTTTGTAATTGAGCAAGAATGGCCAAAATATGATGATTCAAAAATAGATGAAACTCTTGATTACTTAGAAGAAGCAAGTGATAATTTACGAAGAGATATACATGATGTTTTGAAACTTATCAAAGTAGAAAAGCCAAAAAAAATCACTATAATAAGTTCGAAGGCTTGGAAGTATGAATTTGTTAAACTGTTTAAGGAAGTAATTAAAATAAGTAGAAATCCGAAAGATGTTATAGGGAAAATTATGTCTTCAGAATTAAAACGATATGGTCAAGATGTGATGAAAATGATTCCTACATTTTTAAAAGATGAAAGCAAACTTCCAAAAATAGAAATCACTCAAAAGCAAGAACTAGTCAACCTTAAAGAATGTATGCAAGAGTTAGTAAAGGAATTTAATTGTCTTATAGAATTAGAAACTGCAGATGATTCAACAGAAGCAAAAGCAAAGAATGCCATTCCAGGAAAACCTGCGATTTTAATTGAATAAATATAATTGTTTTTTTTGTTTTATTTTTTAAAAGAGCTATTTAAATAATTAGTTATGATGTGTTTAGTAATAATTTTATCATAAACTCGTTTAATAATATCTCCTCTGCTTTGTCTATTTTTTGCGTTAAGAAGTTCATTAGTAAAATTTTCTGTTGTTTGAGAATTAATACTTACGATAGTAGGTTTATAATTAGTTTCTTTGTTTAGTATTTTAACAGTTAAAAATAAGTATGATTCATCAGCTTGTCTTTCAGAATTTTTTGGAATTAAAATATTTGCTTTAACATTTACACTAATTGGACCTCCAAAATAATCAATGTTTTGAAAATTATATATTAGAGGTGTTGTTTTACTAAAATAACCAAAGTCTTGAGGATATTTTAAAGATATAGTTTTTAACATTTCTTCAAGTTTAAATTTAGTTTGTATAACTTGAGGAAGAAGTAATAGTTCATTTTTAATTTCATTTTGTTCTCTAACAGTTGTTATTTTACCTCTTAAAGAACCAATATAAATAGTTTCAGAAATACTAAATGGTTTTTTAGAATTATTTTTTTTCCATAGAGAAGATTGGAATATGATTTCTTTACTTTCTAAAAAATCATAAGGTATCACTAATTTATTGACAATAAATTTATTAGTAAAATTAGGGATGTTTCCATTGTAAGGAACAGATAAAAGAAATTGTTTAGGTCTTTTTTTTTTTTTTTCTTTTGGTTTTTTCCTAGTATTTCGTTTATTTCTAGAATGATTTCTTCTTGGAATAATTATTTCAGGAAATTCATCATTTATAGTCCATTCTAAACTAGAAACCTCTTTTTTTTCAGGATTTGTTTCTGTATCATTAGACATAGTTATCATTTAAATCATGAAAAAAGTGCGTGTCCGAGGGTGGACGCAAACACCAAAAAAAAGCGACCTTGACTCTTCCTCAACCCTGCAACCCTCTAAGCACCGAAATCAATTCTTAGGGCTGCTTCATTCCTAATCTGACCCAGTTCGAAAAAATTACGATCCTAAAGGACAAGGCATCGACGGTCCAGACAAGACTTCTGGATAATGCAACGCCGCCCCTCGGACTTCGACTCTACCGACATCCGTTTGTAGTAACAGGTGAGGATGAGCCACCCAGTCTAGCGAACTATGAGAAGAACGAGCTATTTTTAAATATTGTCTATGAAATTAGAAATTGTGCAGGATTTTACAGAATTCCTAAAATAGTGTATGAATCAGGCATATTTCTTAACTTTCGGAAAATCTGAAATTAAGTAGAAATTTTTGTTAATTTTTTAACTTTCGGAAAATCTGAAAGCAGAGTAGAAATATTGTTAATTTCTTAACTTTTGGAAAATCTGAAAGTAGAGTAGAAATATTGTTAATTTCTTAACTTTCGGAAAATCCGAAAGCTTTATTAATTTCTATATCAAATATTTAGTTGGGGATGATGATGGAAGATACTATACTATTCTTAGGTACAGGGGGCGATTCTATAGTTGTTGGAAAACAAATGAGAGCTTCTGGTGGCATAATTTTAAAGTTTGGACAGACAGTAATGCATTTGGATCCGGGTCCAGGAGCTTTGATAAAAGCTAAACAGCAAGGTATTAATCCAAGAGAAACTACAGCTGTATTTGTAAGTCATAATCATTTGAATCATTGTTCTGACGTAAATTCAGTTCTCTCTGCTATGACCTATTCAGGAATTGATAAGAGAGGAATACTGGTTACTGATGAAGAAACATTATATGGTTCTGATGAAGAAGTGCCTATGGTTTCAAAATATCATCAAAATCTTGCAGAAAGATTCATGACTGTAAAACGTGGTTCTAAGTTTGGAATAAATAATATTAATATAATTGCAACTCATGCAAAACATACAGCCACTTCTGTAGGTTACAAATTTTATGCTGAAAAGTTCACTGTTTCATATACGGGTGATACTGCTTATTGTAAAGAATTAGTCGAAGATCATAAAGATTCGGATATCATAATTATTAATTGTAAATATCCTCTTGCTTTTTCTCAACCAGGACACATGAACGCTGCTGATGTTGAAAATTTTTTGAATAAAACAAAGCCAAAACTTGCAATTCTTACTCACTTTGGAATAAAAATGCTTGATGCAGATCCAATATATGAAGCAAGAGAAATTCAGAAAAAAACAGGAGTTCAAGTAACAGCTGCAAAAGATGGTTTAAGCATTAGTCCAAAATCTTATGCGAATGCTGCGAATCAAAGAAAACTTCGAACATTCTAGAATTACTTTTTTATTCTTTTTTATTTTTAAACATAATTTTAATAAAATTTAAATAGAGATTTCTAAAAAAAAGACTTATGTTAGAAGCAACTACTGGTTATATTCAGCAAAATTCTGAAAAAATACTTAATGTAATAGGATCTTTCTTTGTAGAACCTTTTAGAAATTCAGAATCTATTTGGATAGTTGCACCTTTATTATTAGTTATATTTGTTATGCAGTTGTATTGGGGATATTATCGAAAAGAAGATGTTGGTTGGGATACTATAACTGCAAATAGTTTAGTATTAATATTTTGTTCAATGGATTTATTAAGGTTTCTTACTCAAGGAAATGCATTTTCAATTAATCCTTTAGAACATGATTCAGGAATTAGTTTCTTAGTAATTATGATGCTTATATTTGGTCTTTTAATGTTGTTTGTAAATTTCTTTAGAAAATTACCAAAATTCATTGCACATAAAATATCAAATGTTTTCTCAGTAAATATTATGGCTTATATTTTGGTTGTCATAGTTTATCTAGGTATGTCTTTAGATTTTGCAACTTTGATAGGATCGTTTATTTTCTTTGTATTCATAAATACGTTTTTCTTTTTAGCAAGAAAATTTGTGCCATCATATTATTAGAACAATAAGCAATCCAATAAAACAACCTGCAGAAACAAATGGCATTGCAGGATAGAATTTATCTTTCTTAGCATATTTGAATAATAAACCAAGAGCGATTGTAATTACAAGACTCATAATGACTGCTTTAATGAAAGCAAATTCTGGAACTATACTTAATTTTATTAAATGCTCCATTGCAACTCCTGAGAAAATTAAAGGAAATGCAACATCTCCACCACCTAGAATCGCATTTCTTGATTTAGAAGGTTTAGGTAAACTTAGTTCAACTAATTTACTTTTTGAAGATTTCTTAGTAGTGGATTTTTTTGTTTTTAGAGTTTTATTTGTTTTCATATAAGGAATGTTTAATCCTGCAAAAATTTCACTTTTAGTTTGAAACTTAGCCATTTTAATCATGTGTTTAGATTGCCAAACTGCATACAAATCATATAATGATATTACTATTAAAAGCATTGAAGCCCAAAAAAGATCTAATAGTGGAACTATGAGAAGTGCAATTCCTGAATATACAAGAATTTCTGTTAAATTATGAATTAAAGATGTTCTTTTAAACATTTTAAGAAGTGCGAATATGAATGCTAAGAAGAATGCTATTTTGAAATTAACTAAAACTCCTAAAGATACACTCATCGATAAGAATACAGCAATGAAAAACCAAGTTTTCCAAATATTAACTTTACCGTATTTCATTATTAGAAGAATAAGCAAAGTTCCAAATAGTATTGCACTAACAAGATAAATGAATGAAGCTGAACCTTCCATTTCTGGTCTTTCGCCAAGAGTAGTGTCTCCATGTCTTACAACAATGCCATCATCTAATTCTATTATGTTAGTAATATCTGCTTTTATTAGATATAAGCCAAATACTTGTGTTAGAAGAAATATGCTTAGAAGAAGAATGGTTACATTTAGATTGTGCTTCATATAATTTAAGTTTAGCTCTTAGTTTTTTAATGTTTGTGTTTATTTTATTGTGTTAGTCTATTAAATTCGTTTAAAAATACTTCTGCAACTTTTTCATTGTGAAAGATTAAAATATTTTCATCGTTTTTTGTAGTTGCACTTTTAGTTGGATTATAACTTCCTGTGATAACTGTTTTACCATCAATAATGAACACTTTATGATGCATGGTATTTGAATTATTATCTAAGAAAACTTTCATATCTGTTTTATTCAAATATTTATGAACATTATATTGTTGGTTAATCCTGTTTTTTTCTAATAACCCTGTAACTTTCATAGTTTTATTTTTTTGAATTAAAATATTTGCAATATCTACATCTGTAAATGAAAACGTCATAAAAACAATTTCTTCTTGAGCTAATCTTAGTTCTGATAAAACTTCTTCTTTACAATTATCTTCAGGACAAAAATAGTTTTCAACAGTTGCATTATTGAAAGTGAATTTTGTAGTTTTAGTTTTATAATCCGGGAGATCAAGATTTAATTCTTCAAATTCTTTAAGATAATTATTTGCTAAAATTTTTGATTCTATATATATTAAATTATTATTATTTTTGTAGGCGCCATTATTTGTTGGATTCATTGAACCAGTGATGACTGCTTTTTCATCAAGGATGCAAAATTTATTGTGCATAAGACCAGCGCTAAAAACTTCTTTTCCAAAATTTTCATAATTATCTTCAAAAACTAATACTTCTGCACCTTTCAGGTTTAAAGTATTGGTTAAGTTTTCTAAATTTAAATCATAAAATGCGCATTTTATGTCTTCGCTAGTTGATAATTTTTGAATAAAAAAAGTTTCACAATCACTGTATGGACAAAATGCAACTTCCATGATTCCATTTTCTACTTGCAATTCATTTGAGAATGTTTCTTCGCCATAAAATATGTAGTACGCACTTGCAAGTACAATTAAAATTATGATTGTTTGTAATAATTTTTTTAGTTTCATGTTATTTTCTTTTTTGAAATTATTTTTAATTTTGTTATTTTATTTTTTATTCTGTTTTTAGTCTTTCTCTAATTTTATCGAAACTTTTTGCTAAACCATATTTTGTGTTTGGAGTGGTTTTCTCTAATAATTCAATAAGTTCATTTTTTTTTTCTTTATCGCCTATTTTCAATTTTTTTATTTTACAATAAGTCATTATTTCTTTTTCAAGAACATTATTTAAAATTATTTTTTGTTTTGTTTCAAATTTTTTGTTTAAGAGATATGATTTTAAGTCCTTATTTATTTCTCTATCTAAATTAGTTGGAATTAAATCAGCTTCTGATTTCTTTTTTACAATTATTATGTTTTTTACTTTTCCAAATATGCTTTGTAGAATATCTTTTGTCACTCGAAATTCTTTTGAGTTATCATCCAGTATTTTGATTTCTTTTTTTTTACCTAATTTCTTTTTAATCCTAATATCTTTTCTAACTCTTTTTTCTATTGCCCTTATGAATATTTTCTCGTCGATAGAGCTCGAATTCGTTGTTTTTTTCATAATCATTCTCCTAAAAATTTGATCTTTGGAATTCTTTGAAACATTTTATTTGGTTTCTGTTACCATTCTTGAATGGCTAAAAAATCGAAACCTTTAAATATTTTGTATAATATCTTAATAATTATCGGAAAGAGGTAATTGCAATAAAAAGTTAATATTCTTACATTCAACTTATACTCACCTCTTTTTCCCGGGGAGATTCCGTTTTTCTTGGAGTCTCTCAGGGTTTTTTAAATCGTTTTCTTTGATTTCTAGTGATGAAAAATAAGTAAACGCTTCCAGCCCCTACAATAAATCCAAATAGGAATAGTTTAATTAAATCAAATTCAACCCATATATTGTATTTTCTATCTTCTGGAAAATAAAAGTCTAATCTGCTGATTTCAAGTGCATACTCTGCAAATGTTAAACTTGAAAGTAAATCATATTCTTCAAGTGATTTTGAATATTCAAAATAACTGTAACCCATGATTGGGAAGATGTCTTTTGTTTGAAGCTCTGCGATTATTTTCTTAATTGATTCGTGTTTTTCAGAAAGCATAGACTCATATTCTTCTTCTTGGATTGTGAGGGCAGACATTATTATATTTGCTTCTGCTTTAGCTTTACTTGATTTAAAGATACATCTAGGATAATCTCCTTTATCGTGGCTATTATATGCTTCTTGAAGATCTTCTTTTATATTTTCAACAAGACTTGGAAGATAAAGTGCAACATAGTTAACTCTTTCTTCTGCTTCTGCAGCTTTTTTTAAACATATATTTCTAAGGTGTGCTTCATCAAGTTTGAACTCGCTTCCACTCATTCCAAAGAATTCAGTCCATACTTTCCCACTATATAGTCTTTCTTGAGCATATGCGATTAAATAGGCTGAAACGTTTGTCCAGTTTACTTCTGATAAGAATTCACCTGCTTCTGCTAATCTCTCATTAACTATGATGTAAGTTTCTAGATCTGAAAGAGTTTTTAGTTCAACAGCATCAATTTCTTGTTTTAAATCGAAGATTTCTGATGAGATGTCATCATAAGCATTGAATAATTGTTCTTTACTCCAGTCTTCAGTTTCAATATGTTTATATCTTAAATTTGCTGAAAAACAATAACTTGCCATTGCATAATAAGTTTTATTTGCATACGCATGTTCTGATCTATTTAAGAATTCTCCTGCCATATCGTAGATTGAATTGTTAGTTACTGTTCCTAAATTATCTCTAAGACTAAAGCTTCTTAGACAAAGAGCTTCAGCAACTTCTTTCATTCTTTCAGTATATTCTTCGTTGATAACTATTTCTTCAACTTTATTGTTATATGCTTTGCCTGTGAAGTGATACATTACTTCATCTAAGTTTCTAACTTTAACAAGAGTAATTTCTTTAAACGGATATTCTTCTTCAATTTCAGTGATATTAAGATCTGATTGCCATTTTGGTACAATAACTTTATTGAAGTTATTTTTAATCGCAGCTCCAATCTTTTTATCAAGACCTGCAACTGGGCCAATCATATTTCCTGAGTTAATAGTTCCTGTGATTAGAGTTTTATCATCAATAGGTGTATCTGATAGGACACTTATTGTTAGAACTGTGATTGCCGCACCTGCACTAGGTCCGCCAACAATACTTGCTTTCGCTCTAATTGTATAATAAAAATTGTATCTTGTACAATCTTTTTTTAGATAATCGCATGCAATTTGATTTGCATATCTAGTTGATATTTGCGTGTCTACTTTTGATAATGGGAATGAATCAATAAAGATTTTACCTGTTCCAGGTTTTATTTCTAAGACTACTTCTGCGATATCTCCAAAACTTTCATTTCCTGTGCCGCTAACAGTCAAAAGACTCATAGTTCCACTTTTTGCAATTACGGATGGGATGATGACTAATGCTAATATAAGTATTAATAATAGAAATCTGGATTTCATTTTTTTTTGTGTCTTCCTCTTTGTTCAACAATATTGAACCGTTCAATGGTTTTTTTAAAATTTTCAGACTTTTTATATCCTTCTAAAAATAATTCGAAAGCTTGTTTTGCAATTTTATGATGTTTGCTTTCTAAAGCCTGTTTTAAGAGGTGGATATCAACTGCTTTGTTTTCAATTTTTTCAGAGAAAAATGATAATCCGAAGTCAATAAAGTATATTTCATCGTTTAGAATCATATTTGAAGTAGTTAAATCTCCGTGAATTATTCCTTTATCATGTAGGATGGCTAATTTCTCACCAATTTCTTTGGCGAGACTTACATTGTCTTTCAATACATCTCGCAGTTTTGGGCCTTCTATGTAGCTCATTTCAATAGTTTCTGTTCTATCGTCTGATATTAGTTTTGGTCCTTTAATTGGTAAGATTTTTAGAATTTTTGCTTCAATTCTAGTTCTACTTTTTCTTAGTTCTAAATCTATTTGAGGTATCCTATACTCTTTCTTGATTCGTTTTTTGATTACTTTGTTGTTCTTTTCATCAAGGAAGATTTCTGCTTCCGCACCAGAACCTATAAGTTTCATTTAAGTTATGAATTGAACTTAATATAAAAGATTTTTGAAATTTGCGTAGATTTGCATAGATTAATTTAAGAATTGGTTTAAAAGTTGTATAAATAAAAATAATTAATTACAAAAGATGTCGTCCATTTCATCTTGTGAAAGCATTTTTCTGTTTAAATCGTTAATACTTTTTCTTTTAGTTGTAGTTCTAATTCTTTGAATTTCTTCTTCTTCTTCGAATAGTAAGTGATCTCTCATTTTTTTGTTCCTCCTTTTGTTTTTTGCTTTACCGTCGTCAAAATTTATTTTGTGAGTTGTTTTTTGTGCACATAAACAATATTTTCACTTTGGAGTAACAACAATCTAAGAACTAGTATTTAAATCTTTCGTTTAGTTATTCCTTTTTAGTAGTAACTATTTACTTATTAGTGGTATTCTGGAGAATTTTTTACAGGAGAAACAAGAATAAACAAGTTTTTTGGAAACAGTTCTAACACGACAATTAACTCCTGAACGAAGATATTTATTGCAATGTTTACAGAATTTTCTTTTAAACTCAGATTTTAAACTAATTTTAAACTTCATAGCAATTTTTCTGGCTAAATCAACATATCTATCAGAAAGCGTGGAATCTGTTAAAAACATCTCGTCAGCAAGAGAAAATAGTTTATCAATTCTACGATTAGCTATATCTAGTTGCTCTTTAGCTTTTTTCTGATATCTTGAAACCATGAAGAAGAAGAGCCTGTATAACTATAAAAACTTAATTAAAGTTAAGCAAAAACATTATAAACAACACAACTATCTTAATTTACATGGGTTTTTTCGATTTTTTAAAGAAAAAAGAGCAGTATAAAAAAATTAGTTTTAGCGAGATAGAAGAATATAATTCTAAGTTTGAAGAAGAAAATAGTTTTGATGATAAAATACTTGAGATGAACGAAGAAATTAAACAAAGAATAAGTCAAACAAAAGAAAATTTAGAATCTTTAAATAACGCTGGTTTAAAAAATGAGAATATACCAGAACGAGCAAAACATATTATGCAAGGAAACAAAAAGCAGTATATACATAAGACTAATCATTTCTTAGCACAAATAAATTTACCAAAAACAAGACAAGAAACAATTACATTTTCAAAAATTTTCACCAGTGAATTAGATCAACTAATGGCAGATACTCAAAGAAGTTATGCAGTTCTTAGAGAGTTTGTAGAAAAAGAATTGGCAACGGTAATTAGATCAATTAAAGGTATACAAGAATTAGCGTCAAAACAAGCAAAAGAAATTGAAGATGTAGGTTTTGAAGTAGTGGATCAAGTAAATGAAAAATTATCTGAATTAAATAATCAAAAGAAAACTTTGAAAGTAATACGGAAAAAAGAAAAAGAACAAACTGAACAGTTAAAAACTTTGAAAGAAAAAGAAAAGAAAATATTTTCTAAAATTGAACAGATGAAAAAAGGATCTGCCTATAAAGAACATTTGTCACTTAAAGAAAATCAAGAAATAAAACTTGAAGAAAGACAAAGACAAGAAAAAAGAATTGTTGAACGATTTTTGAGTATAGAGCGACCTTTAAGAAAATATTCTCATACTTCAATACATGCAAATATTATTTTGAAATATTTAGATAATGCTATAGTTGCAATTGAACATGATGATTCTTTAGAAATATTTGTTGTATTAGAATCAATGAAAAAAGGAATTTCTTCATTAGGATTAAAAGATAAACAGGAAGCGAAGTTAAAGAAAGATCTTGAAAATTTAACAAAAGAAAATCTAATTTCATTACGTGGTACTTTGATAAAACTAAAACAAGAAGAAGTAGATATAAGACGAAAACAAGTTCAAAATGATTCATTTGTTCGTTTAAGTGAACAAGAAAATATATTAGAAAAAATAAACGATTCAATTAAATTTGAAGAACAAGAATTAAGCCATTTGAAATCAAGTCTAAAACAAACAACGCCGGATAAAATAATAAAACAAATATCTGAATTATTCTTAAAAATAAATATTATAATAGAAAATGAATGAACTACAAAAATTTGTTAGTAATTTTACTGATGAAGAAATACCTGCTGTATACAAGAAAGGTAGAGAGTATTATTTAGTTCCGGCAAAAGTAGAACAACAAGCAAAAAAAATATCACGAGATCCATCTTCTATTGGATTATATTTAGGAGAGGAAAAGAATAAAAAGTTCATGGCAAGTCCAGCATTACTTGAATTAATTGCAAAGAAAAGTGAAGTGAAAGTATTTGTTGGAGAAAAAGCAGAATGGTTATTTTTATGTGGGCGAGATGTTTTTGAAAAAAGTATGTTTAAAATGAATGTGAAAACAGGAATCGTATTAGTTCAAAACAAAAGAGATGAAAATATTGGACTTGGTAAATTAGATAAAGAAAAAGGATCAATACTTTTGACTAATCTATTGGATCGAGGAGATTATCTTAGAAGAGAACAATAATAAAAATTTAATATTAATTTGAATTCTCAGTGTTTTAAAATTTCAATACCAGGAAGCGTTCCAGATTTAATAAATTCTAAACTAGCACCGCCGCCAGTAGAAACATAATCAAATTCTTTCTTAAGATTGAGTTTGTCTATTATGGTTGTACTGTCGCCACCACCAATTATAACTTTAGCTTTACTAAGAGCTAGATATTTTGCAATTTCAATACTTCCGTTTGCAAATTTTTCAATTTCATACATTCCTAAAGGGCCGTTCCAAAAAATTGTTTTAGCATTGCTTAATTCTTTTTTGAAATGTTCAATGGATTCTGGACCAATATCTAAACCCATTTGAGCCACTGGAATCATATTTGCAAGAACAGTTGATTCTTTAGAATTTTCTTTTGGTTGGCTAGCAACAACAATATCTTTTGGCAAGATTAGTTTTTCATTATTAAGTAAAAGTTTTGCTGCCATAACTTGTTCTTTTTCAAAAAGAGAAGTTCCAACAGTGTAACCTTTAGCTTTATAGAACGTGAAAATCATAGCACCGCCTAAAAGAAGTTTATCAACTTTAGGAAGTAAAGAATTAATCACAGGAAATTTATTTGAAAATTTTGAACCACCAATAATAACCATAAAAGGATGTTCAATTTTAGTGAAATCTAAGTTTTCAATTTCTTTTTCAATAAGTAAACCTGCGCAAGAAGGAATAAATTTTGGAACTCCGACAATTGACGCGTGTTTATTATAAGAAACACCAAAAGCATCATTAACATAAATATCAGCTAAAGATGCAAGTTCTTTTGCAAAGTCTTCATCATTGTCTGTTTCTTCTTTATGAAATCTAACGTTTTCAAGTAAAACAATTTTGTTATCTGGAATTTCAATGTTAATACAATCATTAAGTTTTGCAACTTCTCTGCCAGTAAGTTTCATCAAGTAAAGAGCGAGTTTGTCGGTTTTAAGTTTTGGAATAATTTTACCTTGAGGGCGACCCATGTGAGTTAGAATGATAACTTGCTTTGCTTTTTTTAATAAATATCTAAGAGTAGGTACGCTTTGTTTAATTTTAAAATCATCTAAGATGTTGCCTTTAGCATCGACTGGAACATTGTAATCAACTCTTAGAAGAATACGCTTGTTAGTTATATCTAAATCAGTAAGTTTTCTCATAAAAGAAATAAATGCTTAATGAGTATATAAATTTATTTACCAAAAGAAAATTAATTAATAAAAATTAGAAATAAAATAAAAAGAATAATTGCTTCTAAAGAAGCATTTTGACTATATCTACAACTCTATTACTATAGCCCCATTCATTATCATACCAGCCAATAATTTTGACTAATTTGCCATGAACTTTAGTTGAGTCTGAATCAAAAATACAAGAATGACTATTTCCAATAATGTCTGTACTTACAAGAGGATCTTCACTGTATTCTAAAATTCCTTTAAGTTCATTACTTGCAACATTCATGAAAAGACTGTTAATTTCTTCTGCAGTAGTTTCTTTTTTTAGAACTACAACAAAGTCTGTAATGCTTCCATCAGGAACAGGAACTCTCATAGCCATGCCATCAAGTTTTCCATCTAATTCAGGAATTACTTTACCAACTGCTTTAGCAGCGCCAGTACTTGTAGGAACAATGTTTACAGCCGCACTTCTAGCTCGTCTAAGGTCACTATGAGGTGCGTCAACAAGTCTTTGATCTGCGGTGTAAGCATGAACAGTTGTCATGAAACCTGATTCAATTCCAAAATTATCATTAAGAACTTTTGCCATAGGAGCAAGACAATTAGTAGTGCATGAAGCATTATCAATTATGTGGTGGATTTTTTTATCATAATCGTGTTCATTAACTCCTTTAACTAAAGAGAAGTCTGAGTTTTTACCAGGAGCTGAGATTAGTACTTTTTTAGCACCTGCTTTAATATGTTTTGAAGCGCCTTCATGGTCTCTAAAAAAACCAGTACTTTCAACGACAACTTCAACACCCAAATCTTTCCAAGGAAGATCTTGCGGGTTTCTTTCTGATAAAACTTTAATTTCTTTTCCATCAATAATTAATGCATGATCATTAAAGCTAACAGAACCATGATATTTTCCATGAGCAGAATCATATTTGAAAAGATGAGCTAAAGTTTTTGTATCAGTTAAATCATTAACTGCAATAAATTCAATTGCAGGGTCTTTAATACCTGCTTTTAGAACCATACGGCCTATTCTGCCAAATCCATTAATTGCTACTTTTACTGTCATAAATATTGCCTCTTTTTTTGGTGGTATATTTATGAGCTTAAAAATAATTTTTAAGTGTCATAAATTATCCCTCTTTTATTTTGAATTATTATTTGAAAATGTTATATTCCTGAATGTTTAAAATTTTCATTAGTTTTTTTCCAAATCTCTTCATAAGTTGTTAGTTTTTGCTTTATAAGAATTTCGGTTAAAGATTCAAGTTGAGCTCTCATCATTGCAACTTTATAAGTATTAATCATTAAGAGTTCTTTAAGCTCTTGTTTAGACATATCAGTTAAGCTTTTCTCAAATTTTTCTTTAATTTCATCTTGAACTTTTTTATTAATGGGCAATACAACCACCTCCAAACCATTGATATAATCCTAATAAGACTATAAAAAAGTTGTGAAAAATAAAATGAATGTATTCAGAAAGTTTTTCCTTTCTGAAAATGTAAAAATTAAATTAAATTATTAACATTATTTCTTAAGATAAATTGTTCTGCTTGGAAAAGCCATCTCAATTTTTGCTTTCTCAAATTGTTTTTTAATTTCTGTATTAATTTGATCTTTAATAGTTATAATATTATTCAAATCTTTAATCCAGTAAATTGTTAAGATGTTAAGAGAACTGTCTGCAAATTCAGAGAAACCAACAATTGATTCATCCTTAGTAAGAGTATTTTTTTTAATGATGTCTTTAAGGATTTTTTTTGCTTGTTCCATTTTTTTAGAACTTGTAGCGTATTCAACACCAATAGTCATTTTTACTTTTCTAGCTTTTTCTTTAGAGACGTTTTCTAAAATGCTGTCTGCAATTTTTGAATTAGGAACAATCATTAAGAAACCATCAAGTGTTTCAACTTTGGTAGTTCTAAGACCAATTTCTCTGACCCAACCATCATGTCCTTCAACTTTAATCCTATCGCCAAGTTTGAAAGGTTTATCAGTGATTATTGCAAAGCCACCAAATAAGTTTGCAAGCATATCTTTTGCTGCAAGTGCAAATGCAAGTCCACCAATACCAAGTCCTGCGAGTAAAGATGAAACATTATATCCAAATCTATCAATTACAATAATTGCTGCAATAATTATTAGAACTGTTTTTACTAATTTTCTAATTAGAGGAACTAACGCATCATCAAGATCAGATTTAGTTTTAGCAGTTATAGGTTGAATGTAGTTAAGAATTAATGCATCAACAAATGTAATTACAATCCACGCAATATCAATAGTCCATAAAATGCTTATTGTATTTGCAAAAAAGTCTATTCCTTTAGGGCCTAATGATAAAGTATTTACTGCAAAAGAAAACCCTAAAATAAAAACTAAGACAACTAGTGGTTTTTCAAGAACATTTACTAAAATATCATCTAGTTGAGTTTTTGTTTTTTCCGCTTTAACTCTGATAATAGTTTTACTAATAAAGAAAAATAATTTTCCAATAATAATTGAACCTATTGTAATTCCAAAGAAAATTAAGTATTGGAGTAAGGTATTTCCAAAATAGGTTAAATTAAATATTTCTATCATCATAATTTATCTTAAGGTTTAATTTGTGTTTCCATCCATGAAAGAAATTCTTCATTAGCTCTACCATTAACTCTGATAATTGCTGGCATATCATAAGAACTAAGTTCACGAACAGTATCTTTTACTTCTTCTTCACATCTATCGAGTGTTTTAACTAGAAGAATAGATTCAGGATGTTCTTTTAATTTTCCTTCCCAGTAATAGATTGATTCTGATTGTAAAATGTTTGCACATGATATTAATTTGGAATCAATTAGTTTTGTAGCAATTTTTTTTGCTTCATCTTTATCTTTGCATGTAATGTAGTAAATAATCATTTTTCCACCTTAGTTGTTTATTTTTTTCTTTTTTTATGATCTTTAACATAAAGACTTGTTTTGATAATTTCAAAAACAGTTTCAAGATCTGTTTTATCAACTACATTTCGAAGTTCAATTCTGGCTGAAGCTTTAGCCAGTCTCATTATGCCGAGAATTATTCTAGGACCAATGTCAACTAAGAATTCATCTTCATCAATTTTAAGTTTTGATGCAAATTCAATTATATCTTTTTTTAGTTTTTCGTCAAATTTAACATCAATCATGTGAGCATATTCAATATAATCTTTGATAAATAATTCATCATTAATTTCTAAATTCTTTTGTCTATCAGAAACAATTTTTTTAGCAATATCTATGAATTCTTGTTGATTAGGTTTTCTAATGAAGAAAACTAAATGGAATCTTGTTAAGAGTGCTGGGTCAAAAGGAATTTGTTTAAGCCAAATATCAGGCTTTCTTCCGACAAATTTATCTCCTTTAGGATTTGCTGTTGCTAAAACACTAATTCTTGCGTCAAAACGAAGATGATTATTTGCTTTATCATAAGTTACAAAACCTTTTTCCATAGCATTAAGAAGAGAACCTCTATCTCGAGTCTTCATAAGATTTAATTCATCAATGCAGCAAATACCATTGTCAGCCATAGGAAGTAGACCTATTGTGATTTCTTTACCTTTAACAGCTGCGGTAAGACCTACGCCGCTTGTTCCTGAACCAAGACCAAAAGAGGCTATAGGTGCTAAGTCGTTAACTGATCTAAGAATGTCTGTTTTTCCAGTTCCAGGATCTCCAAGTAAAAGAATATGTGTTTTATCTGTTGCAAATAATTGAAGTTGAGCTGCTTTTTTTACAACATCCATGCCAACTATGTGGGGTGCAATAAAATCTTTAATTTTTTCTTTTGCAACAGTAGAGAAATCTAAATATTTTTTTTCACGGACTTGTTGTTCGATACAATCATTCCAAATTTTTGATTTTGCAATTATTTCAGAATCTTCCATTGCAGGATTTATGCTTGGAAATAATGCATCTTCAATTAATTTCTTTGAAACTTTTAATGTTTGATAAGAAACGCCTACTTTTTCATGACGAAGAAGATGTTTTACTTCTTTAAGATCGCTTTTTTCTAAAAATTTACCAATACTTGCAAGATCTTCTCGTTTTTTTTTTGATAAAGGCCAAATTGATTTGATAAATGACATATTTACTACCCCTAGCGTCTAAAAAGATTGCGTTAATATAAAGTTTTCGTAAGTTTGTATATTACTTGTTTCAACTGTTATAATATAGATATTACACTACTATTTCCAAAAGCTTTTTATACGCAAAACCCTATACTGTTGTGGGGAAATGCAAAAACAGTATATTCATTTTTTAAAAAATGGACGATTTTGATAGATTAATAGAAATACAAAGAATGACTGCTTCAAGTCTAAGATTGGAGAACGAAGTAGATAATAAAATCAAATTATTGGACATAATTTCTAATTTAACCGCAGGAAAAGGCGGTGGAAGAATACCTATGGAAGCAGTAATTATTGAAGCGGACATGGAAGGAGTTTCTGAATCTCAAGTAAATTCTACAATAAGCGCTTTGAAAAGAGATAGATTAGTTTCAGAACCAGAACCAGGATTTATTCGATTAATATAGACAAATTCTTATTATTCTTAATTTTATTAAACATTTAGAAACCAAAGAGTGTTTTTTGTGAAGCGCCTTTAATTATATCATCAAAATTCTCATTATAAAAAAATAAAACTCCATCTGCAAGTGGTTTAACTTGTTTTTCAATATAATGATCATAATCAATTCTAGATTTATGAAGTTGAATAGGTTCTGGACCATTAATAGTCATATAATAATCAATAATGTTGCTAGTAATTTTTGGAAGCATACGAGCAGCTTTAACATGTGGTGGAGTTGTTTTAGTATAACTTGCAAGATCTTTTCTAATGGCTTTTCTATAAACAAGTAAATCATCAAGTTTACCATTTTTTAAGTCTTTTACAAACTCTTTAACAAAATCTCCAACTTCTTCTTTGTTGAAAACTTTTTGAATGAGTGTTAATTGAAATTTTTTTGCAAGTTTTGTCCAATCACGTCTAACAAATTCAAGACCAACAAAATCCATTTTTTCTGAACCATCGCTCTCAATCTTTAATCCAGCGTATCTTTTTTTAGAACCTTCATCAGAACCCCTGGCTTTTGGCATTAAAAAACGTCTATAAGTTTTCTCAAATTCAAGTTCTAAAAAACTATCAATTCCATAAGTATCCTTAATATGTTTATCAAAGAAAACATTCATTTCATCCTGAATTTTTTTACCAAGTTTGAACGCTTCTTCTTTAGATTCAACTTTTAAATTAATAAAAATACTATCAGTATCACCATAAATTACTTCATAACCTTTTTCTTCAACTTTCTCAGCTGTAAGTTTAATTAAATGTTGACCAAAATAAGTTATAGCATTAGCAATAGCAATACTATGAAATCTAAAAACGGGATTTGCTAATACTCCAAACATTGAATTCATAAGAACTTTAATTGCAGAACTACCAATTTTATCGTTATCTTTTTTCCGTTCATCTCTGGCTTTCCAAAGACGAGTAAGCATATCGGTTAAAATTCCTTTTTCTTTTCTAAAGTGCGCACCATTAGGAGCTTTGATTAAATCTTCGCCTTCTTTTGGATTTTTAACATAAGTGAAAGGATCAATATTGAAAGTTCTCATAATGCTAGGATATAGAGATTTAAAGTCGCAAACAATTATGTAATCATAAATACCAGGTTTTGAACTCATAACAAATCCGCCTTTAATTCTTTCTTCACGATCACCAAAATTAGCAGAAGGACCAACATAACCTTTTTGTTTAAGTTCTCTAAGATAAAGAGAGTCAAAAGAAACAATACTGCCCTTAACTTTATCAAGTTGAACTCCAGTAAGCATAGAACGTTTAATAGTTAAATCAATAACACCTGTTTTTTTAAGAATGTCATAAACAAGGATTGAATCTTTAAGATTATAATCTGCAAGTTTTTGAGGATCATTATCGAATGCATCTTGAATTTCAGTTCCTTTGTTTTCATGACCAATAGTTTTTTGGTCGCCAATAAGGACTTTTGCTGCAGTATCAAGTTTATAATCTGGAAGTTTAATGAATGAAATCTTCATCAGCATAATACCATCAAGAACAATACGGCCAGGAATATTAGCTGTTGAATCTTTAAAAAAAGATTCTTGTCTTCTAATAGCACAATTCCAATCAGAACGACCAAGAGTAAAAGGAATTTTATGTTCCTGGAATTTTTTTTGTAGAATATCCAAGTCAAAGTCAACAAGATTCCAACCAGTAATAATATCAGGATCAAGTTCTGAAACTTTTTGTTTGAAAGCCATTAAAAGTTCTTTTTCATTATTAAGAGAATCAGCACCTTTAAGATTTTTATTTTTAGAAACAATAAGAACATTAGAATAATCTCCTGTGTAAAGAGAAATTGAAAAAATTTGTTTAGCGTCCATTGACGTTTCAATATCAAATGAAAGAATCTTAAGTTTTGGAACCCAATCAATACCCTCAAGCTTTGGGTTTTGATAAACTCTATCAACAAATTGGTCTTTCTTAAAATCACCTTCAATATTCATAGAAGCTTTAATTTCATTATCCATTAAAAAACGCATAACAAGACGAATATCTGCTTCAAAACAACCAATGTTTTCATCAAGAAAACGAGAACGAAGATAAGATTGTTCTTGAGTGTTATCAATAATAATTTTAGTCATAGTTTCTTTATCAAAATTAAGAAGATCAGTATTTTCATAATCAAACTTAGCAAGTTTCTTAGCTTTTTCTAAATGAGATGATCTGATGTAAAAATAAGGTTTGAAAAGACTAACAGTCAAGAAAGACTCACCATTTTCTAATCTACCAAAAAGATAGATATATGATTTATTATCAATAGTTCTATAAGTTGGATAAACAATAAATCCTTTCATAAATTTTCCTCGTAAAATTTATGGCACAATAAACTGCACCACTTTAGTTGTTTCATGATAAAAAAAGAAATTAGCATATATAAAGGTAGTGGGAATAAATATCTGGGAAATATTTAAATATGAATTATCTCACAATTCTAATATGAAACACCATACTTCTTTTGGATCCACCATGATTTTTGTTTTCATAGTTTTTTCTTTAACTCTTTCAATGACTATGGAATTTGACGATACTAATGAGCTTGGAGAACGTTCAAGAACAAACAAATTTTTTGATAAAGGAATGGATAGAGAAAAAGATTTGCGAACAAATATACAGTCTAATTTAGGATCAAGTTCTGAAAGTATAACTAAAACTAATTTAGGTAATGCAGGTTGTGTGGATACAGATGGAAATATTAATTATGATGAAAGAGGAACAAGAACAATAAATGCAGTATCTAAAACTGATACTTGCACTGATTCGACTGGTGTCTTTACTACTTCTCAGAGTGCTTATTTAAAAGAATATTATTGTGTTGGAGATGAAGTTTATGAATGTCCAAATAGTTGTTTACAAGGAAAATGTATAACTAATCTTCAGCCTTTTTGTAATGATACTGATGGTGGAATAAATGGAGTTGATTTTGGAGTCGTCACAACTGAAGATGGTTCTTTTGATGATTATTGTTCAGCAGCCAATGATGCAGTTAATGAATATTCTTGTTCAGGAACTGATGTTATTATAAGTTATTTGCCTTGTACTAATTCTGTTTGTGAGAATGGTGCTTGTTTAAATAATGGTACGGGCGGGAATCAAGATTTTTGTAATGATACTGATGGAGGGATAATTCCTTTTTATTTTGGTATTGTAACAACTCAAGATGGTTCTTTTGATGATACTTGCATGGATAATAGTACTTTAGAAGAATATTATTGTGAAAATGACTTGAAATTATTAGCAAATGTAGCTTGTAATAATGGTTGTTTAAATGGTGTTTGTTTAAATGAAAGTGCAGGTGGAAATCAAAATTTTTGTAATGATACTGATGGTGGATTAGAATATTATGATTTTGGAATTGTAACAACTGAATCTAATTCATTTAATGATACTTGTTATGGTGATAGTTTACAGGAGTATTATTGTTTAAATAATACACAATTATCAAATACGAATGTTTGTCCTAATGGGTGTGAGAATGGTATTTGTTTAAATGAAACAACTACTACAACTTACTGTGAAGATACAGATTATGGTCCAAACGAATATGTTTGGGGTGCAACAATTACTAATATCAATACTTTAAATGACACTTGTTTATCGAATAATTCACTTTTAGAATATACCTGTTCAGGAACTCAAAGAGTATCGCAAACAATAGGTTGTGAATTTGGTTGTGAATTTAGTGTTTGTTTGCATGGTTGTGTTGATTCAGATGGAAGTAACAAATATACTAGAGGAACTGTAACAACAAATTTATTTGTTTATAATGACAGTTGTTCAAATGATGATGTTACGGAATATTCTTGTATGGGAGAGTATATGTCTTCAACAGGTCTTTCATGTGATGGTTTAGGTTGTGATAATGGTGCATGTAATGAATTAACTGTTATTTCTGTTGCAGCAGGTGGTTTCCATACATGCGCTTTAAAAAATGATGGAAATGTTCATTGTTGGGGTCATGCTGATAATGGACAATCAGATGATTATTATGGTGGCGATGCTATTGCAGTTTCAACAGGGAAAGTTCATTCTTGTGTCTTAAAAAGTAATGGGAATGTTCATTGTTGGGGTGATAATAATTGGGGCGGAACGGATTATGGTCAAGCAGATGATTATTATGGTGGTGATGCTATTTCTGTTTCAGCAGGAAAATATCATACTTGTGCTCTAAAAAGTAATGGGAATGTTCATTGTTGGGGTAAGAATGATTATGGTCAAGCAGCTGACTTTAATGGAGGAATTGCTGTTAAACTTTCATCAGGTGACTATCATAATTGTATTATACAAAATGATACTCTTGTTTATTGTTGGGGTAGAGATGATTATGGTCAATCAAGATATCAAATGGGTACTCCTGCGGCTACTTCAGTTTCAGCAGGAGGACATCATAGTTGTAGAACTAGATCGGCTTCAACTTACATTAATTGTTACGGGTTGAATGATGATGGTCAATCTGAAAATTTTTTTGCACATACAATTTCTGAAGTTTCATTAGGAACTTATCATACTTGTGTTTTAAAAACAAATGGAGCTGTTGTTTGTTATGGGAATGATTTTTATGGTCAATCACATTCTTATCCGTATAAAAACGCGATTGGAGTTTCAGCTGGATATCATCATACTTGTATTTTAAAAGAAAATGGAAGTGTTTATTGTTGGGGTGACAATTTTTATGGTCAATCAGAAGGTTATAGTTGTTAATAATTTTTTTAATTTATTTTTATCAAATTGAAGAAATTAAATCAAATACATATTCCATAGAACCATCATTTGTTATGATGACATCAAATTCTTTTTTGAAGTCATCAAGTCTTTCTTCTATTTTTTCATTAAGAAAAGCAATTTTTAGAATGCAATCATGCTCTAGACCTTTGCTCATTCCTAAATCACCTATAGAATCTCCAAGAAGAATTAGGTTTGTTCTGTTTCTTACTTTAGCAATGTTTTGATTTTCTACTTGAACTTTGGATTTATTGAAAACGTGAATTATATTTCCTTTGTAACCATTGATAGTATTATCTTTTTTGTAATTGTAGAAGTTTGCAATGATTGAAATATTGTCAAAAGATAAATTTTCTTTTTTTAAGAAACCTTCAATTAAATCTCCAAGACCTGATGAGAAAATTAAAAGAGGGATATTTTTTTTGTTTAAAAAAGTTAAAAGATCAGAAGTTTTATCTCTAAAAATTTTATTATATCTTTTTATTATATCTTCAACAACCGATTTATTCATTTCTGATTCAACCATTAAATCAACATGTGTTTGCCACCATTCAATCATCATTTTATTTCTAAAATCAGGATCGACTTTTGAGTCAATCTCGAAAGGATGATATTTTTTAAATAAATCAAATGCTTTCTTTGGATAATCTTCTGTTAAGTAATTTCCTTCTCTAATTAGAGCAATTCCTGAAGGAGTTTTTCTACCATTAATTATGCTTTTAGTTAATGTTCTATCAAAATCAGAAACAACATGAAGATTAGAAAAACCATCTTCTTTAAGTTTAGAGATTTTCTTTTCAAACTCTTTTTTATTGGAGATAATTACTTTATTAAACATGAATAAATAAATATTAGCTTAACATATAAATCTTTTTAAACAAATACGATTAACTATTTACCATGCCTAAACGAATAATGGTCGTTAAAAAAGAGAAATGTAACCCAGAAGGTTGCGGTGGATTCCTCTGTATGAGAGTTAGTCCTAGCAATAGAGCTGGAAAAGACGCGATTATTAAATCATCTGATGGCAAAGTTGCAGTCAATGAAGAAGTTATAACTGATGGCGATAGAATTGCAGCAAATAAATGTCCTTTTCACGCACTTGAAATGGTTAACTTGCCTGCAGAATTAGATAAAGAACCAATACATCGATATGGTAAAAATGGTTTTGCATTATACAATTTACCAACACCTATGTTTGGGAAAGTAGTTGGAATAATTGGTCGAAATGGGATTGGAAAAACAACTGCGATTAAAATATTAGCAGGAGTATTAGAACCAAATTTTGGGAATTTTGAAAATGATGAAATTGATCCTCATGAAGCATTAATCGAATATTTTAAAGGAACTGAAGCGCAAACATTCTTTGAAAAAAGAAGAAAAGGCGAAATAAAAGTTTCATATAAACCACAGCAAGTAGACATGATACCAAAACAATTCAAAGGTACAGTTCAAGAATTATTAGAAAAAGCAGATGAAAAAGGAATACTTGAAGAATTATCAGAAAAATTAGAATTAAAAATGATATTGGATCATGAAATTTCTAAAATTTCAGGTGGAGAATTACAAAGAGTAGCAATTGCAGCAACAGTAATGAAAAAAGCAAATGTATATTTCTTTGATGAGCCAACATCCTATTTAGATATAAAACAAAGATTAAAAATTTCAAGATTTATCAGAGAATTAGCAGATGAAAATACTGCGGTTATTGTTATTGAACACGATTTAATTATTCTAGATTACATGACTGACTTTACACATTTAATGTATGGAAAACAAGGAGCATTTGGAGTTGTATCATTAATAAAAACAACTAAAGCAGGAATTAATATTTACTTATCAGGATACTTAAAAGATGAAAATATTAGATTCAGAGATCATAACATAAAATTCTTAAGGAAACCATTTGAAGTTGTAGGTCGAGAAGACGAATTAGTAACTTGGAATGACTTATCTTACAAACAAGGAAGTTTTGATTTGAAAGTGAATAGTGGAACATTAAATCAAAGTGAAACTGTAGGTATACTTGGAGAAAATGGAATTGGAAAAACTACTTTTGTAAGAATACTCGCAGGGCAAATTGACACTGAAGATAAAATCTCAGCACTTAGTATTAATAATCCTGATGCATTAAAGAATGGATATTTGAATGAATTAAAAGTTGCATTTAAACCACAGTACTTAGAAGCTACAGATGAATTAGTAATGACTTATTTACAAAACGCAATTGCAAGATATAGAGCAATAGTTATTGACGCATTAAACATAGAACCATTATTCATGAGAAAACTTAATGAACTAAGCGGTGGAGAATTACAAAAAATAGTAATTGCCAAAGTATTAAGTGAAGAAGTTGATATAATTTTAATGGACGAACCAAGTGCGTACTTAGATGTAGAACAAAGATTAGAAATTTCAAAAGTCATAAAAGATGTAATGGAACAAACAGGAAGAACAGCATTAATAGTTGATCACGATTTATTATTTATAGATTATTTGTCAGACAAATTAGTTGTATTTGATGGTGTGCCTGCAATTAGAGGCGAAGTTAAAGGACCATTTGTTATGGAAAAAGGAATGAATAAATTCTTAGATGATATTAAATTAACATTTAGAAGAGATGAAGAAAATAATCGACCGAGAGCAAATAAAGAAGAAAGTAGATTAGATAGAGAACAAAAAGCAAGTGGCAAGTTGTATTACTTATAGTTCTGAAAAGTTATTGTTTTAAATTAAAAAGAATGCTCAGAAATGTTCCAATTTCTGGCATCCGTAAAACAAAAGTTTTACTTAGGAAATAAAAAAATAAATTATTAGTTCTAAGTTGCAAGACCTCCAATCCAAATATTTCCTTGATAAGAATCTTTAGCTATGTTTGAATTTGGTGAAATTAAAAATTCAATTTCATAAGTTGAGTTCTCACCTGTTGGTAAAATTTGGTTAATTTGTTTATATTTGTCTGAAAGTTTAATATTAGAAATACTAATGTTTTCTTTATTAATTAAACTATCTCCAATTAAATCTGATGCTTTAACAACTAAGTCTAAATCAACATTACCCGTATTTTTTACTGAGATTGTTTTAGTACTTGTTTGTCCTGGAATAATATTAAATTCAAGAGTTGAATCAACTTTTAGACTTGCAAGTGGTAATAATTCAAAGCCAATAAAAATTTCGATTTCGTCAGATTCATAATCATAAACTCTGGAAGTAATTGAATAGTTATTTGTTTCTATGAAATAATCTATGTCAAATGTACCTTTGAAAATTATGCTGCTTGAATTTCTAGAATCTTCAATTAGTAAAAATTCTTTTGAATTAAAGATGACACTAGTTTTATTAATTTCATCTAAAGAATCTTTGTCAGTTACTTCAACTAATACTTCAACTGTTTTTTTAGAATTACTAATTGGATTAATTTGAATTCCAGGATTTTCAGATTCATCAATTAAAATTTGAAAGTTTAAAATTTCAGGATTATTATCAAGAACATTTGCTGTAACTATGATTTGAGCTTCTGCAAAGTTTGCTGATTCAATAGCAGTTCCGCCAATAAAACCTGCAAATGCAGTAGCTTCTGAAAAATCTGCAAGATTGTTATTTGTGTCGGTGTGATTTGTTCTTTTAAGACTTTTACCTGGTGCGATTTCTAATGCGGGATTAGATTCATAGAATGAATCATTTATGTTTGTAGCACTTCCCCATGCAACAGTATCAATGATTGTATTATTATTTATTAGCGCAACGTATGCATCCGTATTTCCAAGTCCCATAGCTTCTTCAAAATCCGCATCAGGCCAAGAAGGGTCATCTTTATCTATGCTAAAACCACTGTCCGCTATCAACAAGTATCCTTTTGGTAAGATGTAAGATCCCAAGGGTAGAGTGACGTCAGAAAATGAAGTTTTTGTAGCGAGAGTCCAATCACTAAGATTAATTTTTGTTTCTCCATCATTGTATAATAAAATTGCTTCACCACCATTTTCATCATTAATAGGATCATATAATACTTCGTCAATGATGACTGCGCCAAAGACTGGTGGTAATATTAAGAACAAAATTCCAATACAAATACTCATAAATTTTAAATAGTTTATTTTCATATAATGCACCTCCAAATAATGCAAACATTTTTCTATGAGCAAACATTCTTAAAAAGAGTTAACTAAAAAAAATCGAAGGAATTTTGAGTATGATCGAAAAAAAGAATTTACATTTAGGAGTAAAAACAATTGCAATAATATCTTTAGCAATAGTAATACTAATATTACCTTTGACTTTAATTTTGTTTAATAATACCTATTTTTATTCACAATTTGAACATAATGGAATATACGATAAAATAAATCAAACAGAAGCAAATCTAATTGCAGATAATATGGTTGAATTCTTTAAAGGAGATGCAGAACTTGAGAACTTTGAAGGAACCGAAAAAACTCACATGGAAGATGTGAAAGTTTTATTTGATAAATTTCTGTTTGTAATGAATATATCTTTGATAATATTTTTATTTAGTTTTGTGGCATTAATTTTAATGAATAAAGAAGGATTCTTAGATGATTTTTTCAAAATAATATTTTTATCAGGATTAATCGCATTTGTGATGATAGTACTAACATTCTTATCATCATTAAATTTCTCAATAACATTTGAAGGATTTCATAAAGTATTTTTCCCACAAGGAAATTATATATTTGCAGATAATTCTTTAATAATAACTTTATTTCCAGAAGCATTCTTTAAAGCAACATTAATAAAATTATTAGTTTTATCATTATTCATATCTTTACTTGCAATGGTTCCGCAATTCATATTACATAAATTACGAATAAAACCACGAATGGTTAAAGAAGAAATGAATAAGAAGAATGAAGTTACTCTTAATTCTCAAAATAAAAATAAAAAATAAAATATTATTATTTAGCTAACTTGTTTAGTTCTGATTGTACAATTGCTGGCATGACAATTCCAACTAAAATGTAGACAATGAACCATAAAAGTGTGTGATTATCTTTTTTCACTTTTTCAGCAAATCCTTCGCAGTATTTATATGCCCAAAAAATATTTGCTATTGGTATAATAATTAACCAACCTGTTGGAATATCGGCGCCCATTTTGTTAATTTCATTTTTAGTTGAAACTAACCAATAAATAGAGTAGATGCCTAGTGTGATAATTGAGAAAAGATACACTAAGAAAATATTTCTGTGCTTTACCATTTTTTTTAAACCTCATTAATTTGATTGAATATTGTTATTTATGGAATAATCGTTATAAAAAAGTTGTCATTTATTTTTCAAATAGCATTATTAATAAAAAAATAAAAACTTATTTTACATCATAGCAGAAATTCACATTTCTGAAGTTGCAAAACTTTATTTTGCAACTATTAGTGTGCTTGTGATTTTAACATTCTGAAGAGATCGGATTTTTTCCATGATAAAAGTGCCAACATCTTCTGAAGTTTTACCTTCAATTTTAGCAATGATATCCCATTCGCCAAAAAGAATATGAGCATCAATAATTTCTTTGTAAGAAAGTAATTCATCTAATACTTGTTGTTCTTCACGTTCGAGTAATCCAATTAAAACGTATGCATGCATATTTATCACCTAAGTAAGAATTATTTTTTTGAGTTTAAAAATTTGATGAATTTTCGTTATTTAGAAACTTTACGAGCAAAAGATAAGAATGCAGTATGACCAATATCTTTCATTTTAGGACGAAGAACACGATCTTTAATAGTCCATTCACGTTCAATGTTTTCAATTGTTTTTTCATATAAAAAATTATCAGGAAGAGATTTTACAAATTCTTGATTTTGAGTGATATTAGGAGTATAAGCAACAACAAAGCCGCCAACTTTTAAGACTTTATTCATAGACTCAACAGCTTTATGAGGTTCAGGATTATCTAAAACTAAAACATCAATTTCATTTTTTTCAGATATTGAAGATGAATCATAAATATCTCCTGCTTTGAATTCAACAGTTTTCAAATTGAGGTTTTTAGCATTTTCTTCACAAACCATGGAATGTTCACGTCTATTATCATAGCTTATGACTTTTTTACAAATACTAGCCATAAAACAAGCAAGTCCACCAGAGCCGCTACCTGCGTCCATAACAATAGAATCACGAGTCATACCTGTGCCAGTTATAATAGAACCAATATCTTTAAGAGTAATAATTTGAGCGAGACGTTTAATTTTTTTGTAATGATCAATAAATGAAGGAGTTAAAATAAGATATTCTTCTTTACCAACAGAAACTTTAGTTTTTTTCAGATCTTCTTTTTTAATTTGACCGAACTGAGTTGAATAATCAGCTTTAGCATTGATAAGATGTTTTTCAAATTTAGAAAGAGTTATACGTCTACCATCTACTTCAGTTTTCCTAGGAAGTTTAATAATCAGTTTTTTAGTCATTACATTTAAAGGATACCTTGTGCTTTAGCACAATGGTTTACCAGTTTCTCC
>CAYOEA010000010.1:40606-73259 GCA_964402995.1 uncultured Methanosarcinales archaeon | reverse complement strand
GTGAATTGTTGTAAAGTAATTGTTGTTGCACCTAAAGCGCTTGTTAAAGCAGCTCCTGTATCTATTATTTGATCAGATACATCAAACCAATCATTTGATCGAACAACTCTTGCCAAACTAACATTTACATCTTCAACTAAATCTCCTTGTTTTTCAACAACTACATCTGCTAAAATATCTGCGCCTGTAGCATATTTACCATTATTTCTTACTGATACACTTCTGAAATTTAAATTTCTAATTTCAAAGAAATTATCTCCTAAACCAGTCTCATCATCTTGGTTTTCTACTTCAATTCCAAAAGGATAAAATCCAGCTTGTGATGGAATCTTAAGTGCATCATCTGTTGATGTTGATGATAATAATACTGATCCTTCACCATTAATAATTGAAAAACTAGCTTCATCGTAGAATTCACGGTGTAGTGTTGCAGTTCCATTATCGCCTGATGATAAGCTTACAGTTATGTTGATTGATTCTCCTGATGAAAACTGTTTCTTTTGTCTTCCATTTGAATCATAAGTTTCAATCTCCACATCAAAAGCACTAATTCCAAACCAACCTTCACCATAGAATGATTCTCCTTCATCATCTACTAAAGTATATTGAATTTTATAAAATCCATTTGGTAAACTTGGTGGAACTATTTTATATGCAACTTGTCCTGTTGTTTCAGAACTTAAACTAACATTCTTTGTTGTCCGCATATTTTTATATTCTTTTCCTGTTTCTTCATTTACTATTTTATCAAATTTAATTCTAAAATCAGATAAATCTGCAGGAGAGTTAGTTGTAATGTCAAAAACATTTATTACTCCAAAAAAGCTTTCACCTGAAGTTAAAATAAATTGAGGATTATTATCTAAATTTCTTACATCTAAAAATGAGTGATAGTTTTGTACTGAGAACCATTTTTGTCTTACTACCTGTGCGCCTGAATCTGAATAAGCTGTTACTTTTGCTCTATATTGACCAGTTTCTGTAGGTACAGTAAAAGTTAATGATCCTGCACTTCCAGTTAAATCTTCTGTTGAACTTAATGTTGGAACATGACCTTGTTTTGTAAATACTTCTAAAGTCATATTAACTAAATCAACATTTGATTGAACTTTTGCTTTTGCTCGTTCTCCTGGTTTAAAGAATTCTCTATAATCATCAAAGTTATCAGTTAATTGTAAGAATAAATCAGTATTTGATACTTCTAAATATTCATTTCCTGATCCGGTATTACTTGAACTTTCTACTCTAATATTTAAGAAATATCCTCCATCTTCCATTCCAACTGGAATAGTTAAGTCAATTGTTGAAGTAATTGTTGAATCTGAAGCTTCACTAGCATTTAATGCTGAAATATCATAGAATTGTCCATCTTTTTCTAATTCAAAGAAATAAACTATATCTGCATGTTCTACAAGTGTTCCATCTGCTAAATTTTTCACTATTACATCAAATTCAGCGTCTTCACCTGATCTATATGGTTTTTTATCTACTAGATTTACATCAACACTTAAACCTAGAACTTTGAAATATCCTTTTACTTTTTGCTCATTATTTGATGAGTCTTTCATAGTAAACTCAACTTCATAGTCTCCGCCTCTTAATTGAATAGCAGTTCCTGATTGAGTTACATTAGTATTTCCTTTGTAAATTCCGTTAGTTTCAATAAATGTTACAGTGTTAATTCCACCTGTTGGATCAATAGTCTTTGCAGTTACTGTTGCATTCGAGATTTTTTGTCCGTTTGAAAATCCTTCGACTTGAAAATATGCAATTCCATTTGGTTTGAATACATCTTGTTGATTTCCTGCAGAATCAGTTACTTTGAACTTTAATGTGAATTTCGATACTGCAACTGTAAAACTTTTTTTTTCGTCTACTACAATCGTATATAATCCTACTTCTTGGGGTAATGAGACGTTTAATTCTTCAGTTCCACTAACACCTACACCTGAAGAGGCATAAGTAGTTCCGTTAGGATAATAAATTGAATAAGAATAAGAGTTATTAGTTAGAGTTTGACCAAGATATTTATTCACTGTAAAATCTAATACAGGATTTATATAAGGTACTACTAGGGATAAAGCAATAATTTGATACTTAGGTTTTGCAGGGTATACTTCAAAGGTTAGAATTTGTTCATTTAGGGAGGTGTTTGTAGAAATGTTATATGTTCCTTGTGTAAGATTAGTTACGTAATATTCATAGTAACCATTCAAATCAGTAGTCTCTATCGATTCAAATGACCCGCCAAGATATATCGACACATTCACACCAGATTCGGCGCTATAACTATTATCTAATACATAACCGAATACTTTTCCAGCTTCTCCTGCTGAATATTCTACGCTATTTAAGTTCATTACAAGTACTTCTGCGCTTGCAATTGTTGTTGCTAATATTAATAGAATTAGCACTAAAAATAATTTAAAAGATATTTTAATCTCCATTTGTACACCTCATACCCCTAAGTATTCACTGTATTTATCATCCCGTCATATAAAAAGTTTTCGAAAACCACAACTTAACTCACCCTCATATTTTCATTAAAAAACACAGTAATTTTTATCAAGATTTTTATATCTGCTTACATTTCTTTAATTATGCCTTTTTGCTCTAAATGCGGATTTAATGTAAGTAATGATGATAATTTCTGTGCTCGTTGTGGTGCTAAAAGTAAATATAATCCTGCAAAAGAGTTAGGTTTTGATACGGATAATACGAGCCAATTCGTTCAAGATAATGCAAACATGAATAATACAAATCAAAATCAGAATTTAGAACAAGAACGAAAGCAAGAACCAAAACAAGAACAAGAAGCAAATAATATCATAAATCCGAAATTGAAGAAAAAAGTCATTGAAAATCCAAGCGATAATAACGATGATTTTGACAGTCCTGAAAAAGACACTAGTGATAAACATTTTATAGATTGGAAAATTCATTTAAAAAAAGAAAAAACTTCAATATTTAGTAAAGTTGTCAGTTCAATTAAACATTCTTTTGTTGATGAAGAAGAATTATCTGCTACAAGACGAATGATGAATGCTTTCTTAATTTTATTAATCATCGTAGCAGCAATTTGGATTTTATCACCTTTCTTAGAATCAATAAAGTTTGGTGTTACAAATCAAGCAATTGGTATTGACGGTAATTGTAAATATCGTTTAGAAGATAATAATATAATTATAACAAACGCAAAATTTCATTCTTCAGATTCTTCTATGACTATGATGATAACAAATACTAGAAAAACTGACCTCGTTTTAGAAACAATTGCTAAAACTTATGAGTTTAATTTTGATAATAAAGGCAATACTAAATTAGAACATGTTGGCGAAGTTCTTCCTGCAGGAGAAACTATTTCTCAAACATTTAATCTTGATCAAGAACCATATATCTTAGGTCTTGAATTCTCCGGATGCAAGAAGAAAAAGGTCGAAAACTGGGAAGTTGTTACTGAATAATAACACAGAAGCACCTCCTCGACAAAAACCGAAATATTTAAATACCTAATGGTCGTTACCTATCAAATAAGGATATAACTTAAGTTGATATAATCTCAGTATGTATCGGTTAAAAATTTACAATTTTAAATGAAAAAAGGGCGAAATATACCTTTTATTCGCAAGAATCGCAAAGAAAATATTTGAAGGGATTTCGGGGGAAATCTTTTTGGGGGACTAAACATGAAAATAATTAAGAACTGTCCAGAGTGCGGTGGAATGAATCTCGCACATAATTCTGAAAAAGGCGAAGTGGTATGTAATGACTGCGGCCTAGTAATTGAAGATAAAATGGTTGATTTTGGCCAAGAATGGAGAGAGATGGATGCAGATCAAGCAGCTAAAAAAAGAAGAACAGGATCCCCATTATCATACACGCATGCAGATAAAGGTTTAGGAACTACATTAGGAACTAAAGCTGATCTATATTCATTAAATAAAGGTAATAAAGACAAATTCTTTAGATTAAGAAAATGGCAAAATAATGTCGCTTCAGCAATCGAAAGAAATCTTCAAATTGCATTATCAGAAATTCAAAGACTTGTTTCTGTTTTAACTCTTGGAAAAACTATCGAAGAAGAAGCAGCAAGAATTTATACTCAAGCAGCACAAAAAGGGATTGTTAAAGGCAGAAGCACAGAAACTATTGTTGCAGCTGTAATCTACATCGTTTGTAGAAACTTTGAAATTCCAAAAACACTTGATGATATTCAAAACGCAACAAATATCGATAAAAAAGAAATCGGAAGAAATTATCGTTACGTTGTTCGTGAAATGAATCTTAGAGTAACACAATCAGATCCGGTAAACTACATCAGCAGATACATCTCAAACTTGGATCTTTCTCAAAAAACACACACTACAGCAATTAAACTTCTTGAAAAAGCACAGAAAAAAGAAATTACAAGCGGTAAAAATCCTTTAGGTCTTGCAGCAGCAGCAATTTATGCAGCTAGTAAAATCAATGAGGAAAAAAGAACTCAAAACGAAATCGCAGCAGCTGTCGGTGTAACTGAAGTAACTCTTAGAAACAGATACAAAGACTTCGTCGAAAGTTTAAAGTTAAAAGTTGCGATCTAATTGTAATCAACTTTAAAATTTAAACGTCAAAAACATTTTTCGTTTTTGCAAAGCCTGAAGTTAAAAGTTGCAATCTAAACTGCAACATATTTTTTATTTTTCTTTAATTTCTATTTTTTGTCAATCATATAATTAATTCTAAATAAAATTAGTTCAAAACTATTAATTTAATCTCTTAGAAATTTATTTGCTTGTTGCAATAATGAATCTGAATTTAATTCTCTTTGTTTAGTGTCAAACACCAAATCAGCTGACAAAGTAGTTGCTTGAGTTAGTACAAAATAAAAACCTAATCTATCCCTAAATTTTGAATCACCAATCGAATTACAATAAGGTTCTTTAGCAATTGCAATATTTTCAAAACGTTCAGTCATTAAATCAATATGATTAAATGAATAGCTATTTTCGCTCAAAAATCTACCCCATTCATTGGCAATGTCTCCAGATCCAAAATATTCCCAATCAATAAGGTTAGCACCTTCTTTTGAATGTAAAATATTAGATGATACAGAGTCACCATGTAAAAAATGTCCTTTCACAGGTTTTGAAAAAGCAAGTTTTTGAGCGGTATAATTAGATAAACGTTCTAAAACAGAATAAATATTTTTTTTAATTTTATCATCACATTCAGAATCATTTAAATTTCCCGCTGCAGCATCGAGATATCTGGAAATAAGTGAAATATCTGGTGCAGTTAATCGACCAGATGGAATGTGTACTTGTCCAAGCAGATTATAAGCCGCATCGTAACGAGATATAAGCTCTTGATAAAGATCATTTGTTTCAGTTTGTGAAAGTTCTTTAGGTGGAAGGTAAAATTTATCAGATAAAGGAATTGATTTAATCTTCTCCATAAAAATAAAAGGAAATTTGAAAGCCTTGCTAAATGCCTGACCATGAGCATATAATTCAGGTGCTCGAATTTCATGTTTTTTTGCAAACTTCATACCTTCAACTTCAGAACCCATACTTAGACTTAAATCAGCTTGAAATTTTAATATAATTGAACTTTCATCACTTAAATTAACATCATACAACCAACGTTTACCTCGAGCCTCAGGAGTTAAAACAATTTCTTCAACAGTCAAACCATTACCAAATGTTTTAGATACTACTTCCGAAATAACAGCTTTTGATTTATTTATTTCTGTAACTAAATAAGATTTCTCAGCAGCCATCAATGCAAGTTTATTTTTGAATATCATTCTACACCTGCACCTACATAAAATACTTGTTTCTCACCATGTTTCTTAATATCTGCCAAATTTCTTGCAGCAATTAATCCTTCAGAATTACCCACATCATAAAATTTTTTGAATCCTTTTGCATAAAAAGTTGATTCATCCAACCATCTTTCTGCAATTGAGTCTCCTAGACTAGGTTTGTCAGGAAATAAATTCTTAACCATCACATAAGAAAAATAAGTAGCCCAACCTTCACTATCTAACCTATTTTTAACTTTTGAATATCCATCTTCATTAGGAGTTATTTTCTTTACAGTCTCAATTGCCTGATAAATTTTAACAAGTCTTTGAGCCTCAACTAAATACTTAATTTCGCCCGTAGACTCATAAGAATCTAATTGTTTCTTTGCCATTGGACCAAAAAAATTATCTTTTGATTCGTAATACATTTTCGCAGTTATATCATCATTTACATCCTCAAGCACAAGAAATTCTGATTCAGCCACTGTACTTAAGGAAGAAATTAAATTTAAAGAGCCTGTATAAGCGCCATTTCGCCTAAAGTATTGTATTCGCTCAGGAGTAAGATCTAAGAAATCACTTTGTTGCGAATGTGCAAATTCATGCGCAATTGATTCAATAGTATCAAGCTCCATCTCAGACGAATTATTTAAAACATCAAGTTGATCGTTATCTAACTTTATATGAATACCATGTTTCAAATTATATTTTTCATCAAGCCAACTAGAACTACTTCCAGTCACAATCGAAGGTACACTATGAGATTCAATATGTTTATGTATGAAAGTTAACGTATCTTCACCTACAAAGTTAGCATAACTCATCAAACTATTCATCAATTTTAAACGCATTTCTTTATCATCGTAAAACGATAGTTCAGTATTTTTTATAGGAAGTCCTACCTGAAATAATTGTTCAGATAAGGTATTCATTCGTAAAACTACAGTATTTATTTTAGATACAGCGCGTGAATTCAAATTCATACACCAAATGAAGAACTAATCATATATAAAGTTTTCCTTTATTTACTACTTAACAGTGACTACTTATCTAAAGAAAACTTTTTCTTAGAATAACACTCCAAAACAGAAATACTTGGAAAGAATATTTTACTTGGCAGATTATCAAACGAAAACCATTTCCATTCAACTATTTCATCAGGCTCCAAAACTTGCGGCTCACCTTCAAAATCATCTGAAAAGAATCCAATAGTGATAAAATGAGCATGTTCATTTTTTTCATTATTCACACAAAGAACTTTAGAAGAATTAAGTTTTATTCCAGTCTCTTCCATGACTTCTCGAGCAGCACCTTCAGCAAAGGTTTCACCCCATTCAAACTTTCCACCAGGCATAGTCCAAGTTCCTTCGCCTCGAAGTTCACTATCTGCCTTTTCAGCATCTTCATGACGTAAACCCATTAGAACCTTACCGTCTTTAATCATCATAACGCCAAAACCTGCGCCTACTTTTTTTTTATCCATAAAGAATATCTTTGAATAAGAAATATAAAAAACTTATGTTAAAACGCTTAAAAGCAATAGCTTTTAGTGCACCAGAAATTGAATATTTCTGAGCGAAAGAAAAAAATAAAATAAAAAAAATAATCTAATCTATTTTCGCTTTCTATACCAAAAGAATCCAATCAGAGCTAAAATGACGATAGCAATTACGACATTTCGCAAAGTATTATTCTTTTCTTTTGCCATGATATCTAGACTTACAACCGATTCATCAAGCATAACTTCATCATTATAGACACCACGAATTTCGACGTCCATTAAATGTTTTTTAATGCTTGCGTCAGAATCAATTGTTAATTTAATTATAGCTTCACCAATTTCACCTGGTGCTAATTTTCCAACGAAATCTGATTTGTCATCAAAATCAAATGGTTGACTTGATTCTTTATAAGCTCTAACTGAAACTGATTCTGCTTCTTTAGATCCGACGTTTTTAATTGTTAAGATTAAATCTCCTGTTTCGCCTTGAACTAAATTTGCAGGTTCTGTTCTTACAGATTCAACTTTAAAAGTCGGTTTCCCACTAATATGAAGTTCCACAGGTAATTCAGTTGATTTGTAAGAATTATCTTCATCATCAGATTCCTTATAACTAATTACGAGTCTTGCATCATAACTTCCAGCTTCAATTCCATCATCAATATCAATGTAATAAGTAGCAACCTTACTTAAGCCAACACCAATAGTTCCTAAAGTTTCCCTATCAGAATAACCATAAGTTGGATTAAATCCTTCAGGCATCTTTAATTCCATGATTACATTTTCCGCAATATCATCACCGATGTTTTCTAAGTTAACTAAAACTTTATTTTCATCGCTATCACCATATAATTTTACAGGTAAAGTTTCAACATTTCCTAAAACAAATTCAGGTCTAATATTTTCTCCAACTCTAACATCATATTCCTTACTAACTACTGGCGAAGATCCATATTTAACTTTCAAAGTTACAGGATACTCATCTTCAATAGCTTCTTCATCAACTAATAATTTGTAGTATAAAGTATAATAAGCATCATCATTACTTGGACCAGACCAGCTACCAATTTTTTTTATTGCAGCATCAGATGAATCAAAAGAGAAAGGATACTCCACTTCTAATTCATAAGTAATGTCGTCCAAAGTTGGATTTCCTTGCTTTTCTACTTTCCATCTTAATTCGACATATTTTCCCGGCTCAGCAGGATCAGGATCTTGATTTAACAAAACCTCAGTTGTATAAGCCACATTTAAACTACCAGCAGCGCTAGTAAGTGGCATCAACGCAATTATAATAATTGCAAACATAAATGTTGTAATTAATTCTTTTTTCATTTGAAATTACCTCTATCAAATATGCGCATTTTTATGAACATCTTTGTTTAATTTTAAATTATTTAATTCTCCAAATTTTTTGGATCTAATTTTTTTCTTTTTAGGCTTTTTTTGAGTCACTAATAAGATTGCAGGCACAGCAGTTATTGCTGCAAAAAAACAAGCTATAACTCCATAACTCATCATCAAGCCCATTTCAGCCATGATTGTCAAATCACCAAGTCCCATTGCTCTAAAACCAATTATTGCTGCAAGTGTTGTTGTAGCCATTGGAATTATTACAGAACTTAGAGTTATCCTCATTGATTCTTGTGGAAGATTCTTCTTTAATTCTTGTCTATACCTAACAACTGTTTGAATTCCAAAATCAATTCCAATTCCCATAATCATAGATATAACACCTGAAGTTGCAGAGTTTAAATTCAAACCCGTTAACCCAATATAACCAAATGCCCAAATAACACCAATAATTATTGTTGAAAGCGGAGTTAAACTATATCTAAAAGATCTAAATACTATTAATAAAACTAATAAAATTCCTATTAAAGAAAAGTTTGAAGTCTTCTGCATATCAGGCCCTAGTGCCTCTTCCATTGCAGGACCTTCCATAACAGAACCCGCAGGTTTAACAGTTATTCCAGCAGGTTTGGGTATTTGTGAAATAATTTTTATTAAATCATCATACAAAATATTTTCATCATAACTATCAGATAGACGTGCACTAATGATCATCATCTCATAATTAGAACTTATATAATCTTCAAAAGAAGAATCAGATGTGATGTCTCTTATCTCAAAGTTTTGACGTGAAATTTTCCCGCCATTCAAATCTTTAATTAAGCTTGCAGGACCTGTAACGCCAGTAACATCATCAACTCCTAGTAAAAATTCTTCCAAAACACTAGAATATAAAATTATTTCTGCGGAACGTATATCCCTTGGTTCATTTGAATTTGAATATTTTGAATCTAATTCCAATACTATCTGCACAGAATCTGAACCGCCAAATTGATCAGCTATCTTGTCAAATGTTTGAAGCACAAGTATATCATCAGGCAAAGCATCTTTATTATCCATAGGTACTGTTTGAACTGATAAAGCACCTATAAGCGCAATCGCTGTAAGTATTAAAACTAAAACTAAAATTAATTTAGGTTTTCTTGAAATAAAAGAAGCATACGCATCAACAAATTTTTTTATAAAACTCATTTTGACGCCCTCTTATCTTTTAATTTATTTTGCTTAATATTTACTTTTCGTTCCTTTCGATCAGTCATCCAATGTTCTAAATCTTCTTCTACAATAATTACTGCAGGACAAACAAAAATGGCAGCCACTAAACATCCAGCAATACCAATTGCAAGGCTTAAACCTAAATTTTGCATCATTGGAATAACAGATAGTGTTAATGCCATAAATCCGATTATCGTTGTTAAACCAGAACCTAAAATCGCACTTCCAATTCCAGACACCGAAGTTTGTAAACTATTAATTTGATTTTGACCAGTTTCTCTTTCTTCATAATATCTTGAAACTATAAATACGCCATATTCGACTCCAAGACCTAAAATCATCGCTCCAAGACCTGCAGTTGCAAAACCTAAAGGAATATTTGCCCAACCTAAAATACCCATAGTCCAAATTAAACCAATTGTTAATGGAGTAAATACTACGATTGCTTTTTGAAATGATCTTTCCATAATAAATAACAAGAAGAAAATTATTGCAGCTGCGACTAATAAAGTAAAAACAGCATCATGACCTAATAATTTTAGAATTGCTATTTGAACTGACGGATTTCCAGTAACAGCAATTTCAATACCAGGAATTGTAGGTATTGAAGCTATTTTCTCCTCTATTAACTTATTTAATGAAATTATTTCATCTTCAGAAGTTCCCACATCAGCATTTAATATAAATAATGTACTCGTATAGTCAGAACTAAAAAAACCATTCATTTCAGGATAAGCTTGTAAAACAGATTGCACATCCTCTAAACTTGAGAATGGAATATTCTTAAAAAAAGTTGCAGCCGACATTACTTGGCTTATATCACTTTCTTCAAGAAGTAATTTATCTAAATCAATTAAGGCATTTATAACATCAGGATCACGTATATCTTTCACACATGCTTTACAAGAAGTATCAGTTAAATGTGCAAGTATTAAAACACTTTCTTGTCCGCCAAAAGAAGCTTTTATTTTATCATTTAATTGATATATAGGTAAATCTTGAGGCATTTGTTTTGCCATGTCAGATTCTAATCTAATATCTTTTATCCCAATACCTAAAATTATAGTTATCAATAATACAAAAACTAATAGAAGTTTAGCATTTTGTTTTTGAAAACGAGCAATACTCTTTAATAAATTCACTTAATCACCTTTTGTAGTTTCTTTTTTGTCTCTGTTAAAATTTTATCAATATCTTTTTTCTGTTCAATGCTAAGTTTGGATTCATCTTTTTTTGTAAGTACTGAAATTAATTTATGGATTGATGATGTAAAATGAGGAATTATGTTTTGATCTTCTTTTTTAGATAAAAAAGGTAATTTAACTTTACAACCGCAAGTTTTGTTAATTTTCTTAATAAGTTCAGAACCTTTTTTTAATAAAAAACTTTTTTCTTTAATGATTTCTTCTATCCTATTTTTACCGCTAACAGTTATAGAATAAATTGTTTTCCTATTCTTTTCAACACCTTTAATTAATTTTCTTTCTAGTAATATTTTTAATAAAGGATACATTGAACCTGCAGAAGGTCTTTTTCCTTGAGAAGATTCTATAGAATTCATTAAATCATATCCAGTCATTGGACTTTGATTCAATTCCTTTAAAACCAATATTTTTAGATAACCTGAAGCCATAGTATCGCTCACCGATATATCGGTTACCAATAAGTAATATATAAAGTTTTCGAAAGAATAATATGTATAAAATAAATCGAACTTATAGAATATGAGGGAGGTAGAGACGTAGTATTGCAAAGACTAACACTGTTTAGCAGGATAGTGTCAATCTTTACCCCCTAGACTAGCGTCTCCCCCCGAAATAGATTAATATATATTTGTATGTATTTAAGTATTTTTTGTTTTTTATAGAAATTTTAACAATCCCTGCGCGCCATAAGGGAGATTTACAACTGGGAACACCCATGAACAAATAAACATAAAAATCAACGAACTCTTAAGCTAGTAAAATCTGTCTAATGAGCTGGAAAGTCTCAGGATATAATTCAGGATCAATAAACCTAACATGCAGATTTGTATCTAAAATATCAGTACAAGAACCATTGATTTCATAATTTTTAGTAAAATTTAAAGGAACATCTTTCGAGAATACAATCCCATCACCATCTAAACCCCCAACAATACAGCCATTAGCTCTTATAGTATATGAGTCAACATCTTGTAAGACTTCTTGATTATCATTTAAATTAGCCATGAATGGACTATCAGAATACATATCTTCACATTCTTTTTTTGCTCCAACAACAGAACATAATTGTCTAACTCTACCAGTAATTCCTTTATTTGGAGTTCCAAGAAGAATTACTTTATTTACATCGTCTGTGCCAAATAAGTCTAAATAAGATCTAACAACAAGCCCACCCATTGAATGTGCTAAAATATCAACTTTAGTTTTCCCAGTTAATTTCTTTACAAGTTCAATTTGATCTTTTAATCTAATAGCATAATTTTCTATCCCATCAGTCTTTTGAGTTATTAAATCATATTTTCCAAAACCCACGCTTGTTGCAAAATAATAATAACTTGCACGAATACTTATTGGAGCAGGAACTCTTCCAAGTTCGCCTGCAGATAAAGCATATATGCCTTCAGAACCTATTTGTCCTGCATTAATATAACCGTCTCCTTCTAGTAATTCTTGCATTTTTGAAAATCTAAGATGAGTATTCTCAGGTGTATTACCAATACTAATTGCATGACCATGAAGAAGTATTAAAGGATAATTTTCTTGACAAGTGTCAAAGCTACAACAATCACTACATTTACCAAAAGCACAACACTCAGGATTATTAGAATTCAAAGTTTCAGGCACATAAGTACCAACAGGAACACCAATAAAGCTAGCCATTTTTAATTCATTAACTTTTGTCAAATCAGTATCTAAACTAAAATTAAACAAAAAATTAGTGCAATGAGCTTCATATCCATTAAAGAATTTCTCAAAAATTAAAGGAGTTATTTTAGAAAAATCTTCATTTGAAATTGTAGTTATATCATAAACAGAAACTATGTTTCCTGAAATATTTATAGGATAGTCAGTTGTCACATTTGAATATTTATCAACGTCTAAAGTAAATTCAATATCCCTACCATTCACAATTTGAATTAGATAATCTAAATATTCTTCAATTGCAGAATCTAAAAGAGTTGAATTTTGTAAAAATGGATATAATTCTATAAGTTTATTTCTTGCTGTTTGATTAAAAGTTTTCATTATTGGACTAAATAAAGATAATTTAGAGCAAACGGCAGATAAATCAGAATTAGTACTTTTAGTGATATCGATATTATTAGTTTGCATCAAAGAAATAACTGAGTTCAATCTATTCAATCGATTATTTCCTTCAATAACTGCTTCAGAATAATCTTTAGCATATTTTGATAAAAGCATGTTCTTTTGTAATTCAAGTTCTAAACTTTGATTCTTTAAATCTTTAAAACTTTTAAAGCCTTGATTTAAAACTAAATTGTGAACTCTTTGAAAATCAATTCTAAATTGCAAAACATCACCCGCAGAATTAAAATCATCATATCGCGAATAGAATCCATGAACCTCGGATAATTCAGAATCAAGTAATGCAATATCATTCAAAGTTTCTAATACAAAATTAAAATCATTAATTCTAATTACAACTAAAGCTTTATTCTTTTGAATTACATCTAAAAATTTAGCAAAATCTTCCTTTTCTTCTCCATAAACATCATTTAAAGCATAATATTCTTCTCTATCCCACATATCAATTAAAATATCTTTTACTTCTAACTGAGAAGATAATTCCTGTTCTAAATCTTTTTGTTCCGACCAAAAATAATTTTCATCACTAGTTACAAGACCATTAGAATTGTAATTAAGTTGATCAATTAAAAGGCCAGTTTCTGCAACTAAAACATTCATTAATTGAGAATCAGATAAAACTTTTGCAAGTGAAATAGCTAATTCATCCTTCATTAATTGTTCAGTAGGAGATATATCATAATTAACAGTTACCACAGATTCTTTGTAATATTTCTTCTCTTCTGTAGAGCAAGTTCGACTATTAATATTATTACAAGTAACTTTATAATTAAAGATTTTTTGTCCCGAACCTCGAGTATTTATAGGTAATGTAAAACTTTCCACATGGGAATTTTCCCCAACCGTAGAATTTGTATAAATTACTTTTCCTTCACCTATATCAATTAATTCATAAGTGCATGCAACTTTACAAGTAAAAGCAGTATCAACTGAAACTCTAAATTCAATCAATGGTTCTTCTGAATAAAGGACATCATAAGATTTTGTTAAAGGAGATACAGATAAGTAAAGTTCGTCTTGTATCAGAAATCTAATTTTTAATCCTAAAAAATAAAACAAAACTAATGTAATTATCAAAGCAATTAAAACAATAGTTGACCATTTAATGACTTTTTTCTTAAATAACTTAAACTCTCGTTTATTTTTTTTTACTTGTTTAGATATCTTTGGTTCTTTAGACTCAACAGATTTTTTAGGTTTTGACTCTTTTAATTTCTTGTCTTTCGCAATTTTTTTACTAGAAATAATTTCTTTTTTCTGCGATTGCATTTTAGTCTTAACCATTTAGGAAAATATTAGCTCTAACTAGTATTTAATATTATTGCTTGAGAAAAGTGAAAATAAGAATAAATAAATCTATAATTTATCGCCTATATTGCCATCTAAAAGTAATTTAGAAAATTCCTTATAACTATGTAAAAGATTTTTATGTTGAGGAAATATATCTTTAACTGTAGGCAAATAGGATTCAGGTAAAATTATTCCAGTAACAAAACTTAAAGGTATACTATAAGAATTATCACTTAATGCAAGGTCATAGGTTACTGACCAAAGTCTTTTCTGTTCTATAACAAATATTCCCCATCCTTCATCAAGATATCCTCCTAAAAAGAAATTATTTACAGGTCCGCTTAAATCTCCATGAGTAGGTTCTTCATTCATATGTGTTAATTGCTCATCAATTAATATTTGACAAAGTGAATAAGGTGAACGAGTTCCGTGCGCAAGAAAATATAAAGAATCATCACCAGCAAATTTTCTCGCAGCAAGAGATAATTCCTTCCGCTCAATTTTAAGTCCAGGTGTAGATTTAAGAGAATAAGGAATTAAATCGTCTTCATCATAAATTATTTCTAAATCAGAAAGTATTATTGCATTAATTAATTTATCAGCTTTTGCTTCTGCTTCAGAACTTATTATATTTCCCCCATATGAAATCATACTAATCATTAGAAAGTCTAGTTTAAAAACCTACTTGTTAAGAAATGATGAAAACATAAATTCTAAGAATTAAGCTATTAGAGTATAATTTAAAACCCTAACCTTTTATGAAACTCAATCTTTAAATTCTTATCGCTACTTCATCACAACAATATTTATTTAGTTATTATCACCTTTAATTATCTTTGAGATGAAAAATATTATTTCTATAAGGGATTTCTCAAAAAATGACATCGAATCTTTAATTGATTTTGCGTTTAAAAGAAAACGCAAAGAAGATACTACAACATTTGATGGAAAAATTGCATCATTATTTTTTGAACCATCCACAAGGACAAGACTCACTTTCGAAACTGCAGGCCATAATTTAGGTTTTTATGTTAATGGTTTTGCAGGTAGCGAAGGTACTTCTGTTAAAAAAGGAGAACCTTTAATTGACACTGTAAGAATGCTAGAAGGGCAAAATTACCAAGCCATTGTTATGAGGCACAATCTTGAAGGCGCGGCAAGGCTGGCTGCAGACTATTTGAAAATTCCAGTTATTAATGCAGGAGATTCAAGTAATCAGCACCCATCTCAAACTCTTTTAGATTTAATGACTATTGTTGAAAAACATGGGAAAATCGATGGCCTTAATATTGCAATGGTTGGAGATTTAAAATATGGTAGAACAGTTCATTCACTTCTTCAAGCACTTGAACTTTATGATGTAAACATAACTCTCGTTGCTCCAGAAATGCTCAAAATGCCAGAATGGAGAGTTTTTGATTATGAAAATAACACAGATAAGAATATTAATTTCACAGATAATTTGCAAGAAGCAATTGATAATTCCGATGTTCTTTACATGACTAGAGTTCAACGTGAAAGATTTCTAAAAGGAGCAGAAGGTGAACTTGAATACAAAAAAGTTAGTTCATTGTATAACTTAAATGCTGACATGTTAAAAAGTGCAAAAGAAGATATGATTGTTCTTCACCCTCTTCCAAGATATAAACACAATCTCGAAGTTGGAATGGATGTTGATGCAACAAAACATGCCTGGTACTTTAAACAAGCTGCAAACGGAGTTCCTATGCGAGAAGCAATTCTTATGACTGTGCTTGGAAAAGGTTTTGAAGGAAAAAGTCACATTCTTCGCTCAGAAGATATATGGAGTGACTTAGAAATTATAAATGGAGCTGCAAAGAATTATAACCAAGATTCACACACATTAAGAAATGGAACTTTAATTGATCATATCGAACAAAAAAAAGGTGCTCTTGTTCAAACAGTTCTTGGACTAGATAATTATTATGAAACTGTGGAATTCTTAGTGAAAAATTTAAACAGCTCAAGATATGGTAATAAAGCGATTATCGGTGTTGAAGATAAAGAACTATCAAATAAAGAATTATCTAAAGTTGGCTTGTTCTCAAATACTGCAACAATAAACATCATTCGAGATGGGGCAGTTTATAGAAAAGGTAATGTGATTCTACCTTCAGAACTCACAGATTTAGTTGTTTGTCAAAATGATAAATGCATATCCACGCCAGAAAATCACGAGCATGCACCACATAAGTTTTATGTTGAAAGTCAAGAACCTCTAAATCTTAGATGCCATTATTGCGAACAAACAATTGGACGAGAACAAATTGTTTTAAAATAAAAAATATTTGATTAAATTTATTTTAAATAAAATTTTTATTTTACATGCCAAAAACTAAATGCGTTTTTGAGCATTTCTTTAATTTTATTCATATAAGAATAATTCTTTCACTAAGCTTTATATAAAAAATGATGATTTTGTTATTAATGGGAATCATACAAAGAAATATAGGCCCTTATTTAGCCCCATTTAGGAATGATATTTTAGGCAGAGGAGATATTGGTTTAGAAATAATATCAATGAATAATTCTTCTGAATTTTATAGTTCTTCTATGTATGCAACAAACGAAGATAAAACTTATTTTCTTGCAACAAAAGATGATATTTTAATTAAATTTGGAAATTCAGGAATAATCACCTCAATGTATAAACAAAATAATGGTTCTATGTATGAATTATTAAAATTAAATGCACTTGGAAAATTTGATATTATTGACAGTCAAAGAATTCTTGAATTAATTAATTCAAATATTTCAGATAAAAAATATGCTGATAGTAATTTATTATCTGCTGCAATTAATTATGCTTACGACTCGGTTAATTCTTTACCAGAAGATAGAAATAAAGTTATCATTCAAAAATTTAACAATTTTGATGCAAATAGAGTTATTGCTAGAGTTAAAGAATTTAGAAAATTAGTTCATTCCGATTCTATAATTCCTGATTATAATGATACAACAACACCTATAATTACGATCATGGATGGTTGTTTAAATAATTGTATTTATTGTCCTGAAGCTAAAAAATTTGTTAGATATTCAAAAGAAAAAATAAAATTCAACATCAATTTAGCAAAAGAAATTCTTGAAAAATATCATCCTAATATAAAAAATGATATTAATGAAGGATTCATTAATGGTTCGGATATTTTATGGTATAAAGTACTAAAATCTGAAATGGATCCTTTAGAAATTATTGCCGCATACAAAGAAGCTTTTCCACAAGTAAATAAACTTGGAACTTTTTTCGGTATTGATAATCTTAACAAAGTTAGTCAAGAATATTTAATTAAATTAAATAGAAATGAAGGTTCTAATAATCCTGCTCAAATTAATAATTGGGAAGGGATAAGAACAGGATATGTAGGTATAGAAACAGGTCATGAACTTGGATCTAAATTAGTTGGTAAAGATCATTCTTTTGAATTCAAAAAAAAAGGATTATTAAAACTCATAAATTCAGGGATACTTACAAAAGAAATTTTTCAAATTGGTTTATTTGGAAAAGGTTTTTATCCAAAACCAGAAGATGTTGGGAAAAAAGATAAATTCATTCCTGTAAGAGAAACTTTAGAAGATTCAATAAATTTAATTTTACAAACTAAACCTTATAGAATTATGTTTTCAGAATTTCAAAATTTACCAGAAATTAATTATCAGAAATTCATAGATAATGGACAAATTGTGCCTAATAATACAAAAGAAGATACTTTAAATGAAGTAGATTATATTTATGAAAGATTAAGAAAAGAACAACGTACTAAAGGTATTAGTTGGCAAGGTCAAGAAAGACACCCTTTAAATCAAAATGTCCCTATAGAATTTTCTTATGAAGAATTTGTAAAAGGAAGTTTCCAGATACAAAATAATTAAATAAAAAAAGAAAAAAGAAATTCTTTTTTAATCATTGATTAGTTTTAAAAAAGTCTCAAAAAAAATAATAAAAATTGATTAGTTTTATAAATAATTAAACTATTTTAAGAATAAATATGAAAATTTTGTTTATTAATCCAATAATTGATTTAGATTTTTTTTATAAAAAAAATAACTGTAATGATCCTAGTTATTTAAATTTAGGAATTCTTTATTTAGCATCTATTGCTTTAAAAAAAAATCACCAAGTCATGGTTAAAGTAATTCATAGTTCCATGGTTAAAAAAGTAATTAAGAAATTTAATCCAGATCTTGTTTGTATATCTTGTATGACTCCACAATATTCAGAATCTAAAAAAATTGCAACTATTATTAAAAAGATAGATCCTAATATTAAAACTTTTTTAGGCGGTTATTTACCAACTAATAAATATGATTACATCTTAAAAGAAAGTTCAGTTTTTGATTATTTATTTTTAGGTGAAGGAGAAATCACATTTGAAAAAGTATTAGATAAAATAAAAAATAAAAAATCTATAAAAGATATTAAAGGTTTAGCTTGGAAAGAGAATTCTATAATTAAAACAACAGGAGAAGGTGAACTAGTCAAAAATCTAGATTCATTAATATTTCCAGCAAGGCAATTAGTAGACTTTAAGATTCCAGAAATAGTTATATCCAGAGGTTGTAAATATAATTGTAAATTTTGCAGCATAAAAGAATTTTACAAAAGAACTTATAGACTGCGATCAGTAGATAATGTTATTAAAGAAATAAAAAAGTTATCAGCCCTTGATTATAAAATGATCAAAATCTCAGATGATAATTTTGGACTTAATAAAGAATGGTTAAATGAATTCACAAATAAATTAGTGAAAAATAAATTAAATAAATTAGAATATCAATTACTGACTGATATAAAAAATCTAAATTCTGAAGGAATTAGTGATTTTATTTCAAAGGTTAATGTTAAACGAATTATGACTGGAATACAAACAGTTAATGAAAAAAATGCACGAGCTTTTGGATTAAGACATGATAATGCTTCAATAAGAAAACTTTTTAAGAAATTTGAATTTAAAAATGTAAAACTAGAATTATACTACATATTGAATCTTGGAGGAATGAATGAAACCATAGAAGATATGAGAAATGATGCTAATAAATTTTATAAGTTAATAAGTGAATATAAGAATACTAAAATTGGAATTGGCAGTATTTTAATCTTAGAATTATTTCCAGGAATAGAAATAAATAAAGAATTTGAGAAAGCTAAAATTAAAGCCAGTAAAGATTGGATTTTATACCAAGCCACTAGTTGTAATTATGAAATGAAAAACTATTCTTCAAAAGAATTAAATGATTTTAAACTTGAATTTAGAAAGAAATTTGCAAAATATTATCCACCAACTGAAAAAAAATTATTTAAGCAATCTGGCATAGCATATCTAATAACTATTATTCGAGCGAAACTTTCATTTAAAACAAGAATTAAAATATTATCATTTGTAATTCTTAATAAATTATTTACTTCAAAAGATAATCCTACAATAATAAAACAAATGTTAATTAGATTTTTCTAAATATTTTGTTCTCAAGTAAGAATTCAGAAATGGTTTTAATTTATCTTGAGTTTGTTTATCTAAAAGATCATAAGTAGTAATAATATGTCTACAATTTTTACTTCCACATTTACATTCCATCTCTAACTTTTTTTTGCCAAAAGTTATTGTTTCTATATCTAAAGCAGAATAATCAATTAAAATTTCTTCTCCTTTTTTTATATCTCTTGCTGCAACTAATTTTCTATCATCAATTATTCCAACATTAGAATCGCAAGAATGATTCATATACATCCATGGAGATTCAGGAGTGATAAATCTGTATTTCTTCCCATCTCTTCCTAAAGGACCCCAATGTTCTCTAATTTCTTCAGGATAAGATTGTGGATCTTCAGTTTCTATAACTTCACCAGTAATATTTAGAACTAACTCGCCTTTGTTAAAATCATATAATGCAAATATTCCTTTTCCTTTATTTGGTACATCTCTTATTTCAACATTCATAAACTAATTTTTAATTTGATTGCTTAAATAGATTTCGAAAAGAATTAATAAAAAATTAATAAAAAAAAGAGAATAATAACTAATTAATTAGATTTTAGTTTCTTATTAAAAAGATACCAAGTCCAAAGTCCAAATATTAAACCACCAATTAAAAATATCACAGTAGTTACTAAAATGAATCCTAATGAAAAACCAACACCCATAATTAAATAAAATATATTCATAAGTACTGCCATAGAAACGCCCCAAAACAGAACACCTCTCTTTAAAACATAATTCCATTTTCCCATTCTAAGAAATTTTTGTATTTGTTTGAGTCTTTTTTCATTCATCTTAATTCAAACTATTGAATTAGAAATATTTAAACTTTACTAAAATGATAGATAATAATTTATCCAGTACAAAAATTTATATACTTATCGCCTAATTAAATTATCTAAACATTCATACTTTTATCTGGGGGGATATTGAAATGGAAGAGTTCAATCAAGGTAAGTTTAACAAATTTGTAGAAACAAATAACGTATATGGTTTCTTTGACGAAGCAATAACGCTTAAATCTGGAAGAAAATCACATTTCTATGCTAATTGGCGAAATGTTGTCGAGGATGCATTCTTAACAGATATTTTATCTGATTTTGTTTTAGCATTTGCAAAAGCTAAAAATATTGAAGTTGACACTTTTTATGGTGTTCCTGAAGGCGCTACTAAGCTTGGAGTAATTACTCAATTCAAATATGCCTTAAATTCAGAAAATTTAGTTAAAGGAAGTCACATTCTTGCTATGGGTAGAGCAAAACCAAAAGAACATGGTGCTCCAAAAGATAAATTCTTTGTAGGTATGCCTAGAGGAAATGTCATTGTTATTGAAGATGTTACCACAACTGGAGGATCTTTAATTACATCACTTAAAGGATTAAAAGAAGCAGGCGTGAATGTTGTCGCAGTTTTTAGTCTAACTAATAGAATGGAAAAAAGAGATGATGGTTTGAGTGTTAAGGAATGTATTGAATCCATGAATCTAAAATTCTTTTCTATGAGCAGTTCACTTGATATGCTTCCAATTATTTACAATAAACTAAATCCAGGAGAACACATTGCAAAAGCAATTGAATCCGAGTTTGGCGAATATGGCGTTGAGCCACTAAAACTTTTAAAATGAAATTTTTAGGAAAAGAAATATCAGGAAAATTTACTATTCCTTCAGGAATTGTAACTACAGATGTTAAAACAATTTTAAGAATTGCAAAAGAAATTCCTCAAATTGGAGTCATAACAACTAAAAGTGTTTGTTTAGAACCAAGAGAAGGGAATCGTGAACCAATTTATACAAAATATTCAAATGGTAATTATATGAATGCTGTTGGTTTAACAAATCCTGGTGCAAAAGAATTTGCAGAGCAATTATCAAAAATTGAATTACCAAAAACAACTTTCTTATTAACATCTATTTTTGGAAAAGACAAAGAGGAATATGTGCAAGTAGCAAAACTATTAGCTCCATATTCTGATGCTTTAGAATTAAATTTATCATGTCCACATGCAAAAGGTTACGGTATGGCTATGGGTCAAGATCCTAATCTTGTCAAGGAAATTACTGCAGCTGTAAAGCAAGCGGTTGATATTCCAGTTATTCCAAAACTAACTCCAAATACTGCAAATTTTGCAGAAATTGCAAAAGCCGCAGCAGAAGGTGGAGCAGATGCAATTTGCGCTATAAATACAGTTGGTCCGGGATATTTTGATGTTGATGGCCATCCTGTTCTTTCAAATAAAATGGGTGGAATGTCAGGAAGTGGAATTTTACCAATTGGTCTTAAATGCGTTAAAGAATGTTATGAAGCAACAAAACTTCCAGTAGTTGGATGTGGCGGAGTTAGTAGTGCTAATGATGTCAGATCTTACCAAAACGTAGGAGCAGAAATTATTGGAATTGGATCTGCACTTACTGGTCTTTCAACTAACGAAATGAAACATTATTTTGCAAACATGCAAAAGGACTTAGATAATAATACCAATGAAGCTGTTAAACTTCTAAAAAAGACTAATATGGGTTTTGAGAAATTCACTTTAGTAGAAAATCAAAGATTAGCAGATGATCTTGCAATTTTAACGTTTGATAGGAAATATGATATTAAACCAGGAGAATTCATTTTTGCATGGATTCCTGGAATTGGAGAAAAACCATTTTCAGTTCTTGATGATAATCCATTAACATTAGCAATCTTAAAGATTGGTTGTTTTACTTCTAAAGCTGTTGAACTTAAAAAAGGAGCAGAAGTTTATATTAGAGGAAATTATGGTAATCCAGTAGAAATTAAAGAAGACCAAAAAATAATTCTTGTTAGTGGTGGAACTGGTCTTGCTGCAAATTATCACATTGCAAGAGATTTTCCTAATACTGAATCTTTTGTTGGTGCAAGAGATAAAGATCATTTATTTTATACGGAAAAATTAGAAAAAGTTTCTAAAACATTCCTTGCAACAAACGATGGAAGTGTTGGACATGAAGGATTTGTTACTGTTCCTTTAAAAGAAAGACTTGAAGAATTAAAAGGCGAGAATCTTGTATTCTATAATTGTGGTCCAGAACCAATGATTAATGCAGTCACAAAGATGCAATTAGAATATACTAGCGCTGATAAAATTTTCAATGCAATTGACTTTGTTACTAAATGCGGAGTTGGAATTTGCGGAAGCTGTTCAACAAAAAAAGGTAAAAGACTTTGTGTTGACGGTCCATTTATAGGTGAAGATGATGAGAATTGATCCACATGTACATTTTAGAGATGAAGAACAAAGACATAAAGAAACAATAGAACATGGACTTTCAATTGCAAAAAAACAAGGAGTAAATATTGTTTTTGATATGCCAAATACAGTTAAACCAATCTTAAGAGAAGTTGATGTTAAAAGAAGATTAACTTTTGTTCCAGAATCTGAAAAAGATAGGTACTATTTATATGTTGGAGCTACAAGTGATGAAGAACAACTAAAAGAAGCTACAAGACTTGTTAAAGAATACAAAGAAGTTATTGGTGTAAAAATGTATGCTGGAAAATCAACTGGTGACTTGGCAATTTTAGAAGAAGAAAAACAAAAGAAAGTATACCAAGTTTTAACCAACGAAGATTATACAGGAATAATTGCAGTTCATTGCGAAAAAGAATCATTTATGAAAAATACTTTTGACTCAACAAGACCAATAAGCCATGCTGAATCTAGACCTAATATTGCAGAAGTTGAATCAGTAAAAGATCAAATTAAATTCATTAAAGAAACAGGATTTAAAGGAACACTCCTTGTCTGTCATGTTTCGTGTAAAGAAAGCTTAAACATAATTAATCAAGCAAGAAAAAATATGAAAATAGTTTGCGGAGCAACACCACATCATTTAATGTGGAGTGATGAAATGTTAAGTAAAAGTCATGGTTTACTTTACAAGATGAATCCACCACTTAGAAGCAAAGAAGATGTAGAAGCATTAAGAAAAGGACTTCTTGACGGTTCAATTGATTGGATAGAAACAGATCACGCACCACATACAATTGGAGAAAAATTAATCGATGGCTTTCCTTCAGGGTATCCAACATTGTATATCTACAAAGAGTTAGTTGAAGATTTATTACCGATTTGGGGACTAGATGAAAATAGAATTAAAGAATTAACTTACACTAATATTGTAAAAGCATTTAACTTAAAACTTGAGGAAAATTAAAATGGAATTAAGCGATAAAGAAAAAATTGCAAAAAGTAAAATTTGCCTACCACTTGACGGATTAAATACAATGGAAGAAGTAGAAGCAAGAGTTAAAGAATTAGCTCCTGTTGTTGGAATGTTTAAAATTGGAAAAGAATCTTTTACAAGATTTGGACCAAAAGTTATTGAAATGATTCATTCAAATGGTGCCGAAGTATTCTTAGATCTAAAATATCACGACATACCAAATACGGTTAAAGGAGCTGCAAAAGCTGCAACAGAATTAGGTGTATATATGTTTAATATTCATGCATCAGGCGGAAGTGAAATGATGAAAGCAGCACTTGCAGGTGCAAAAGAAATTAGCGCAACAGGTAAACGTATGCCTAAAATTATTGCAGTCACAGTTCTAACAAGCATAGATAAAGATATCATGAATAATGAAGTAAATATAGTTGGAGAAGTAGAAGAACAAGTATTAAAACTTGCAAAACTAACTAACGAAGCAGGACTTGATGGAGTAGTTTGTTCTGCAGCAGATTTATATTCGATTAAAGATAAACTTCCAAAAAACTTCATGTTTGTAACGCCTGGAATAAAAGGACCAAAAACAGGAGCAGGAGCAGATCAAAAAAGAGTTTTTACACCTGGAAATGCAGTTGTAGATGGCTCAACAATTCTAGTAGTAGGAAGAGCAATTACAGGACCTACAACACCAGAAGAAAGAATCCAAGCAGGAAAAGATATCTTAGAAGATATAGCTAAAGTTATTTAGAAACTACAAAAGAAAATACAATGCAACCGGAAGCATTATGCAACCCATGCCTTGCGTTCTCGTAACTTTTACTATTCCAGGAATTATTCCTATTGCAGTTGCAACCACAAGTACAAGCAATCCCTTCCAGCCTGTCAAAATATAAGTCATTACAATAAGGAGTCCAATCACATATTTTATTGTAAGTGAATAATTAATTTTAGTAATTAATTTTGAAAACTTCTTCGCAATATTAAGTGCTAAATATATTGATGCGCCTGCTGCAATTAACGTTACTGCTAAAAACAAAATAATCACTGACAAATTTATTTCAGGTAAGATTTCTTTTATTGCAATCACTGCGCCATTCCTTGCTTTATCATATAAGTAAAGTGTAATTAGTGATAAAATAAAATTCACAGTATTTATGCTTCCAGTAAGTATCATAAAACCTTTATCGCCTAAGTTTTTTGTTATTTGTAGCGATATTACTGCTGCAGTTGCAGAACCAACACCTGGAAGTATAGCAGTTAGAAAACCCGAAAGCTGTCCAGATAATAATGATTTCAAAAGTAATTTTTTAGGAATCTTCAAATCAGTCTTAATCTTTTGAGGAGGTATGCCGCTTGACTCATTTAAACTTATGAGGAGTGTTGATATTCCAAAGAGTCCCGAAAGCATTGGGAAAAGTGGATTTTCTAGTCCTGGCAAATTTAATACAATTAATCCTAATGTTCCAGATATTGCAAAAATAAAAAATGCCCAAAGCTTTTTGTTATCTCGAAGTATCATAAAAACAATTACTGCAACTAAAAGATATCCAATGTATGCAGAAACATAATCATATAGATATTTTACAATAAACAGAAAAACTGGGAAAAATATTATGCTCATTATTGTGGCTCCAAGCGAACCTATAACTGTTAATTTCAAAGCAACATAACCATGACCTGCTAAAAGGTATCGATGTCCTGGCAAAACTCCAAGTACTTGATCACTTTCTGGCGCTCCAAGATATATTGATGGAATCGGATCTAAATAACTATGAACTACGCTCATAGAAATAATAAAACAAGCAATAGCAATCAAGCCCATATAAGGCTGCAAAAATCCAACAGAACTTACAAGAAGCAAAGATACAAGATTAATATGAATGCCAGGAACAAGGCCTGTAATGATGCCTGCAAACACACCGAGAGTTATTGCAAAGATAATTTCTACAAACATAAAGTTCTTTAAATTCTTAAATTAATAAGATTCGCTATCTATTATCCGAAAACCGTCCGAAGTTATTTCTACGTACAAGCGCCCTTAAAACTAGAATATTTAATCAATTATACCTTCATAAAAATTAAAAAGTATGCTTAATTATAAGATTCAAAACCTTTATATACTACTAGGAAGTAATTAATATTATGATTAAACAAATAATTGAGCCTGATTATGCAGAATCTCAAAGACCAAAACCAGGATCAGGAGAATTCTCAGAATTTGCAAAATTATATGGGAAAATAGAATTAAATAAAATAGGCAGAACAGATTTGAATTTTTATAGATACGAGAATAAATTAGAAACAATAACTGAGTTTATGAAAGAACAGGGTTATGAATATTATTTGGCAGGTGGAAAACACGGAAGGCCAGATCTAAAAAGAAAAAATTATGAAACAGGATTTCTTATGATATACGATCCTACAGATCAAAAAGGAAGAATTGCATTTTCAAATGAATACGCCATCGGATATAGCATCATGCATGAATTAGGACATGCAAAAACTTTGAAACAACTTAATGAAATATATGGAGAAGGTAGACGTTTAGGCGCATTAGGAAAACATCGAACTAAAAGAGAAGCATTAAGAGCATTACATTGGGAAATATTAACTTTATCAGTCCAACGTGAATTATCAGAAGAAGTAGGAATTTACTTAACTGATGAAGATTATGAAAAAGATAGAAATGGAGTTTTAGGCGAAGCCACCATGAGAGCAATATCAGGCAGATTCACAGAACCAAATAATGAAGGATTCTACCCGCACTCAAATCACATAGAAGATAAAATCGTACTAGATGTAATTCATGAAGCAGCAGATAAAATGGGGCTGAAAGGAATGGATGATTTACTTTTGAGAAAATGAAAAATGAATTATACAAGTGCAATACTAATAGATAAACTTTTTTCTACAAATACCAATTCAATAGATAATGCATTAATAATATTTAATGATGATAGAATTGTTTACTTAGGAGAAAAAAACGATGAAATTCTAAAAAAATATTCACCTGATAAAGTTCTAAATTTAAAAGGTACAATAATGCCTGGATTTGTTAATACACACACACATCTAGAATTAAGTCATTTAGAATCAAAATTAGAAAAAAAGTCAGAAGGATTAACAGAATGGTTTAGTCAATTAGTTAATGTAACAAACAACTTTGAATTATCAGACGGAGTCGAGTATGCAATACAAAACTCAATAACTAAATTACAGGAAGTTGGAACTGTTGCAGTTGGAGATATTTCGAACACAGAAAAATCATGCAACCCCCTTATATCATCAAATTTATTAGGAACAATTTTCCTAGAATATTTTAATCGATTTGGATTAGACAAAGTAAGTCTTCCTTCAACAATAAATAATAAACCGGAAAATTTAATTAAAATAAGCTTAAGTCCACATGGACTCTATAGTGCCTCACAAGATTTAGTAAGTTTAATTCTAAATAAGAATAAACAAGCAAATAGAAAAACAAGCATTCATTGGATGGAAAATATTGAGGAAGTAGAGTTTTACAACTCACCCGATAGTAAATTAAAAAAATATTTTGAAACTAGTTGGAAAGAAAATTTTCCAAGTATGGACCACCCTTATTCATTTATTGAAAAATTTAAACAAAAATATGTTGATTCTTCAATGATATTAGTTCACAATACCCATATATCAAATAAAGACATCCTATATTTCAAACAACAAGAAACATCATTAGTTTTATGTCCAAAATCCAATTTATTCATTGGGAACCAGCTTCCACCAATAGAAGAACTTTTCAAATATAATTTAAATCTCTCATTAGGAACTGATAGTTTAGCTTCAAACGATTCTTTAGATGTTAGAGAAGAAGCTTCATTTATATATAACAATTTTAAAATTTCTGAAGATAAACTTTTATTTGCATTAACCTACGGCGGCGCTAAAGCTTTAGGAATTGAAAATGATTATGGACTTATAATTGGCGCACATAAAAACAGTTTAGTTCATTCAACAGAAAGAATAACTTCAAATAAAGAGTTCATACAAAATATTAATTCATTAAACCTAGTCCCTTTATCAAAATATGATATTTAAGATTAATTTATAAATGAGAACTAATAATTAAAAATGTGAAACAAACTATTTTAATTCATTCAGAATATTTATCAAATAAATTCCAGTCTAAAATATATTTAAAACCTGAATGGTATGGTGAAACAGGTTCTCACAAAGATAAATGGGCAAAATCAGCAATTGAAATTTTAAAAAAAGAAAATATAACTAAATTAGTAGTAATGTCAAGTGGAAATTTAGGACTTGCCATCGCAGCACAAGCTTATAAAAACAAAATAAAATGTAAAGTTATAACTTTCAACAATATTTCTAAAAAATATATTGAACTCTTTAGAAAATATCATGCAGAATTAATATCAGTAAATGATCTTAAAGAAGAAGAAATTCAATTCAATGAAGCAAAAAATGATGGATATTTTCCACTCTCACTAGATATAACACAAAGAGAAAAAGAAGACTTAATAGGTTCTGAAGGTTTCAAAGAAACAGCAATAGAAATCATAAATGATTTAGGATATTCTCCTGATAAAATAATAATTCCTACTTCATTTGCGGATCACGCCAAAGGAATATTAAAAGGATTTGAAAAAGCAAATTCTACTAACAAAATCTTGACAATACCAGAATTCATTTTAGTAAGAACAAACTTTAAAGAAGGTTTTAAAGCAAGATCTATAGCCACAGATTTAACAATGCCTCAAGTAAAATATGTCATTTCAAAAACAAAAGGCAAAAACATTTTCTTAAATAATGAAGAATTTGAATTAGGCAAGCAAATTGCTAAAGAAAAATTGGATTTAGATTTAGAACTTTCTTCAGCAGGAGCCATAAGTGCATTATCAAAATTAGACTTAAAAGAATTAAAAGATAAAACAATAATTTTGATTCTAACAGCAACAAATAAATAATTCTAACAAAAAAAAAACATAGCCATCATATTTTATCTTTAATCAAAATTCATACAAGTTTAATATCGCCTTTTGTTATAGCAAAATCATACTTTTCCCATCTTAATTTCATAAGTTCATCAAATAATTCTTGATTTGCCTCATAGTTTTTTTCGCATTTCTCAATTTGGGAATAATATGTTTTAGGAAGCACAGAGTATAAAATAAAAACCCTCCATAAATTTCGAATCTCGGTTGAAGATAAATATGGTTTAGGCATTTTCAGAAGCGAATGACTTGTAAATGTAGCCATAGATTCATTACCTGTAATAAACCCTTCCCTAATGCAAGTTTCAGTCAATTTCTGACCTGGCAAAGGTTGGAATATTGCAACTGACGCCACAGAAGGTTTTATCTTACGGCATAATTCAATTGTCTTAAAAATATTCTCTCTTTTTTCAAAAGGAAGACCAAGCATAAAGAAAGCATTACTACGCACATTCTCTCGATTTAAAATTTCGAAAGCATCAATTACTTGTTTAACAGTGCATTTCCTATCACAAACATCATGCATTATTTTTTCGGATCCAGATTCTACTCCTACACTTGCTTGAAAAGGAATTTTATATGATTTTAAGAGTTTAATTTTCTCTTCAGAAATTGTTTCAGCACGTGTTTGAAAAATAAAGGGTAAACCTATTTGTTTATACATATCCATAAAATCTTTTAACCAGGATATTGAGTGAGCTAAAAAACATTCATCCATAAACTGAAATATATCAACCTTGTAATTATCACGCATGTTCTTAAGATGAGCATAAGTTGATTTTAAGGGCCTAGATTTAACATATTTGCCCAATCCCTCATTATAATTTTTTAAAGCACTATTCCCGCAGTAGGCGCAATTGTATGGACAACCTCTTCCAATATCAACATCATATCGGTTTATAGTCTTCCCATCAAAAGGTCTGATAAAATATTTTTCTTCAAAAAAAGAAAAATCAGATTCAATAGCCCAAAGCTCTTCTGCAGAAAGTAAATTTCTCTTTGGATTAATTTTAATAATTTTTTTCAAACGATCAAAAAAAAGTGTACCTGCTATATTCTTTATATTAACATCATCATCTATTCGTTGCAATACTTCATGAAATGTTTTCTCCCCTTCACCAGCGCAAATAATATCAAACTGTCCAGACTTGGCTACTTCTTCACTTTTAAGAGTTGGATGTATGCCTCCAATAATTACTTTTGTCATAACAGGAATTTTAATCTCATTAAAAAAACTCATCAAGAACTCATATTCATGAGACAATACAGATATGGCTAATAAGTCAGGTTTAGTTTCATTTAATTTTTTCTGCAAGTCAAGCACTATATCAGAAAATTTTTGGTTAATATTTTCTTGCTTACAAAAACCAGGCTTAAATCCGCCAGCTTTTTCTTTCTCAGATGAAGAATCAATACTTTTTTCATAATTATAAGTATCAAAATAATCTATTTCCCACCCAGACTTTTTTGCAATACCTGCAAGTATTGGAGTCGAACTACAAATTGTAGGCCAATTAGCAGCATTAGGGAATAAAAATAATACTTTTTTCATATTATAACTAATAAAATATTCTTTTTATAAAAATATGTCTATAAGTTTGCATAATTTGCTTTATGAGAATTCTAACAATTTTATTTGTAATTAAACTTTAGGTCCTATTCTTTCTAATAATGAAAAAAATTCTTGACCAGTTGATGAATAGTCTGATTGAAGATATACAGGCACATCTATATCAATTGCTTCTTCATAATTAATTTGAGCTAAATCTCCACGCGCTCTAATAAATTCAAAAGTTTCTTCTTCTTCAAAATAATTATTTATTGATTTTACTATTACATCTACCATTTCATTTTGAAAGTCTTTATGAGTTAATAATATCATATCTGAATTACTACTCATAAATCCTAGTTCAATTAAAACCGTTGGCATTTGAGGATTATATTTTGCTTCGCTATTTTTGGGGGTATATCCTACTAAATAATTAGCATCCATGCATTTGATAAAATCCATTTTCCTTGGTTGATAATTATTTAATGATCTAAATATATTATTTGCTAATAAAACACTTTTATCTAAATAATTCTTATAATCATAATTTTCTGCTGGATTGTAATAAGAAATATAATTCTCATGATAGCTTGGCTGATATCTGCAAATATCTTTATCTCCATTTCCCCGATCATCTAAATTACAAAAACATCCTACATAAATATCTGATTTCATTTCATTATTATCTTCTGCACGCGAATCATGATGTAATGGTAAATAAATATCTGCTTCGTGTTCATTTGCAAATAATACTCTTTCATAGGTATCATCATAACGATCAATTAGTCCATCTTTATTAAAATCATTTCCATTAAGTAAATCTTTATCTATTTCTCGTGTCAATATTACTTCATAATCCGGTTCCAATGCAGTTCTTAATAATTTTGCAAAGTTTAAATTCATTTCACTTTCTTTGTATTTTTTTCCAAGATAAATTGTAGTTGCTCCAGGATTAAGTCCACCATGTCCAGGATCCAAAACTATTTTCTTTTTTGCTTCTTCATCCCAGTTTATAATTAATATATCCACTTCAGGTGTATCTTGTTCTTCATCATCGGCATCTTCTACTTCAATATCAGAAGATTCAACATCATCATCAGGAACACCTGTATTAGTTTCGGATGATTCTTGTTCTAATTTTTCAGTTATTAATATTTTAAATTTTTTAAGAAGTTCTAAAAGTTTTTTTTGTTCAACTAAAAAGTTGTTTAAATCTAATTTATAAGAGGTTATTCCTTTTTGCATATGTTCATTAGATGAAATTAAATGTATTAATAAAAAATTAAGATTCTGTAAAAGTTCTGCATCGGTTAATTTTTCATCTTTCATATCATCAATTAGTTTTTCTGAATCTTTGATAATTTTGTCTAGACTATAAGAATAATCATAAGTTAAATCAGGCTGATCTTTAGATTTGAGTGTTTTTAATTGAATTAATTGATTTAATATTAATACTTGTAAAGTTTCTTCGTAATTATTTTCATTCACATTTTGATCTTCAACTTCTTCTACTTTAGATCCTTTTTTATTTTGTTCATCTATTGCTTTTGATGTTCCTAATTCTAATGTTGTAATCGCGTTATTTGCCACTCCTAAAAACATTTCGTAAGTTTCTCCAATCTTTGATTTATCATTTAAGTCTTCAAATTCCTTAATTAAATTAGTTGTTTCTTCTTTTAATTTTTCAATTTCTTTTAAATCTAATTTGGATGGTTTAGTTTCAAACTCCACTAATAATAGCATTATGTTGTTTCCTAATAAAAGAACTTTACTTTTTAGACTGTGTTCTGAATGTGATAATTCTAAATCTAAACTGATTAATATGTGCAGCATAGACTTAATTGTGATTTTATAAACTTCAAGACTATAATCCGAACTTATTGAAAAAGTTGTCTTTACTTCTTCATTAATTACATTTTCTTGTTCACTTGTTTCAGTTTCTTGTTCACTTGTTTCAGTTTCTTGTTCACT
>CAYOEA010000010.1:0-40506 GCA_964402995.1 uncultured Methanosarcinales archaeon | reverse complement strand
TTTCTTGTTCACTTGTTTCAGTTTCTTGTTCACTTGTTTCAGTTTCTTGTTCACTAGTTACAGTTTTTGTGCCTAAACTTAACCAATAACTTTCAAAAGTTAAGAATTTTTGCGGTTTAAACCATACTTGATTTCTATAATTATCTTTTTCTAATTCGGTTATTAAATTATCTCTTTCAATTATTAAATCAGCTAATATTTTAGCATTTTCATCATTCTTTTCTGCTTTAAAAGTTAAACGATTTATTTCTTTTTGGAACTTTCCAAGTTGTGTAAATTTTTCTTTAATTTCATCAGGTAAATTTTGATCTGGAGTTATAGTTGTAACTATTGAGAGTGTTTTCCTAAAAACTTTCCTTCCAAAATCAAGTCTATCCGCTTCGTCTTCTTCTGTTGTTGGATTAGTTAAAGAATCATATTCTTCTTCAGAGATCCACACCATTTTATATGCAAGATTTATCTTTAAAGTCTCCCTATCATATACTAAATCATGACATTCAGTAATCCAAGTAACACATTTTTCATTAATTTCTTTTTGAAGTTCTTCAATCTCATCTACTGCATTATTATATTCAGAATTTGATTCTTGTTTAAACTTATCATTTTTAATTTCAGTCTTAGAATTATCTTCATTTTCTAAGTCAATGTCTATAGTTGGATTTCCTTCAATAACTATATTTGAATCAGAACCTTGTTGTATATTCGCTTTAAGTGCACCTGAAATACTATCTGTTTGTTGTACATATACCATAGTTGAATCTTGAATTGATAATGAATACCTTAAATCATTATAGGTTGTAAATGATAAATCACCTGAAGAAATTGTTATAACTTTATCTTTATAGATTGAAAGTATAGTGAATTCCTTATTAGTTTTTGATAATTCTTTTTGTATAATTAGAATATGTTTATTTAAGAAATCTTTAGATACTTCATCATTTAACGGGGCTAATTCTTCAGAATTATCAATTATTAAAATATTTGAATTAATTAAAAAAGCAATATCTTCTTCACCATTCTCAGATAAAAATCTTAAATTAATATTGTGATTTAAATAATCATTAAAATAAATAAATAATCCCAATTCTAAATTCTTAAAATTTAAACCTTTTTCATTATCCTTGCTTGAGATTTCCATTAAGTTATTTGTAAAATTAAATAATGCAATCATACTTTCTTTATTTTCATCATAATTTAAAGATGGTAATGGATAAAAATTTGAATCATTAAAAGTTTCTAGTTCAATTCGAAAATTTGAATTAACTTTATTTATATCATTTAAAATATTTTCTTTATTAATAGTTCCAGAGTTATCTTCTGAAAAAGAAAGATCAGTTAATGAATTACTATCTGCAAGAATTAATTTATCCGATTTATCATTATAAATAATTAAACTTAGATTTGAGACTGGATATAATATTTTTTCAAATTGATTATAATAGGAATAATAATAAGTGAATAAGTCTAATTCAGCCGGAATTGATATTTGTGAATTTAAATCTGATGTTAAAGAATTAATATCTAAGTTTTCTGCTAGAATAATGAATTCATCATTTGATAAATTCGCATGTTTTTTAAAATATTTAAAAAAAATATCAGAGGATAATATTTTAGATTTTATCATACCTGAATCAAAAATTGATTTTGAAGCTTCTATGTCATAAGAATTCAAAGCATAAATTTGTAAAAACTCATGTTCTTGTTTTGAAAAAGATATATCATCAGATTCATGCTCGCCAAAGTCTTCTATTTTATCAATCCAACCTGAATATAATAATGATAAAAGTCTTGAATCTTCTACGATTAAATTTTCTAAATTTTCATTATCTATCGTATTTGAAATAAATGAACTAATTAAATAATATGAGTTTTGAATGCTTCTATCATCTGTATATTCTGGATTTGTAAATTCCGTTCTAATTGATGTTTCTATGTTATAATCACCATCAAAGAATCTTTCACAGTCTCCATTAAAATCTTTAATATATGAAGTCCATGAATTATAATCTTTATCTACATTATTATCAAGTTGATGAAAACTACAATATTTTGTTGAATAAATATTTGTTGGCGAATCTTTCGAGAAATATTTAATGAATAAGTAACTTATTATATCGTAGTCTACAACATTCATTGCATTTATACAAACACTAGGCGTTAATGATTGGATTCCTTCTAAACTTAAGACGCGTAACGTATTAGGATTAACTAAAACCAGTCCTTCTGCAGCTGAATTACTATTTTGAGCAGAAACAATAAAACTCATAACTAAGATTAACAATAAGAATAACGATAATTTCAAAAATCTTTTTTTATTCTTATTTTTATTTTCCATTTATAGCCCGTAGTTATTTTTCCATTGCAAAAACTAAAAAATTTTCATCTGATTTCTTTAAGTAATAAATCACAGCTCCTTGATAATCAATCGTTTCTATTAATACATTATTTAACATCATAAATACTGGAAGTTTAGTTTTATCATAATCAGAAATCATATTTTGCAAAATTAAATCATTTGATAATGTTATCATATCAAATAATTGAGAACTGATAATAAATGTTGAATCAATTTTATTATACACATCTTTTGATTCTAAACTATAAGAATAATTCACCTTTATAATTCCTGATTCTATTTTAACTTCTACTTTAGAGTTATTCATTTCAAACTTTCCATTCTGTAAATTAGAAATTTCTTCTAAAAAATTTTCTGAAGATTGTTTAAATTGATTTTCTACATCTTCAACATTTATGATTGTTGAAAGAATTGGTATTTCATATCCTCCTAAAATTAAACTTGGATTCATCGGATAAATATAAGCCCCTTGCATGGATGCTATTTGCAAATTTGCTTTAAGTCTTGATTGTAATTGTAATCTAATTGATTCTTCAGTATATTCTGTTAATTCTGGATTACTAAATTTTGATAAAGAAACTTCAGTTGTAATAAATAACGCTAAAGACACTACTATGAGAACTACTATACCAAGACCTACTATAATTGTTATCTGACCTCTTTTTGAAAACATTAGTTAAACTTGCAACTTGGCTTATTTAAATATTCTTAAATTTTAAGAAGAGTTAGTCGGAAAATTTTCAAAAAAAAAGAAAGTTCCAAATAGACAAAAAATATAGTTTTCAAGAATGATTAATTGAAATATCAGTATTTTTTTCCTTTAACAACTTTTTTTCTCGAGCCATTTTATCTACTTTAATTATTTCTTCTTTAGAAAAAGTTTCAGTATTAATAATCATATATGGAGGCTCATTATTAAATGTTAGTTTAAATTCATCTGCATGCTCATAAAGATAAGTTCCTGGTAATACGAACAATCTAAATGTACTTAAAAATTTAGGATTTAAAGATTCTACAAAATTATATGTTTCCATAAAACTTTGCAAATTATCTCCTGGTAAACCTATGATTATGGATATATCACATGAAATATTATATTTCTTTAAAAGAGATATTCCTCTTAAGAAATTTTCTTTATTAAAAGAACGATTAACTAATGATAATACAGTCTCATTAATTGATTGCAACCCCACTTCAACAAGTAAAATATTTGCTTTTTGAAGTAATTGGGCAAATTCTTCATCAACTAGTTCTGCCCTGATTTCTGTGTGTATGGGTATTTTATTTTTATTGTATTTAATTATTAATTCACATACTTGTTTAGCAAATTCTACATCTAAATTAAATGTCGGATCCATTATGTATAATTTAGATATATTTTTTGAAAATAATATCTTTAATTCGTTACTAATTCTATCTAAAGAAAAACGTCTAACTTTTAAGAAATTCTTATTATAAAAACAAAAATGACATCTATAAGAACAACCTCTATGAGTCTCTATTGGAATATATGAATAATTATCTAGCAAATCATCTTCCATGATATAGGGAGATGGAAGTTCATCTAAATTAATTAAAGGCCGCCCAGGATTAACATGTATGATTTTATCTTTATACGCCAAACCTTTAATTTGTTCCAAACATTTTATGAAATTTTCATTTGAATTATGATATAAAGTTCTTACTAATTCTAAAAAAGTTTTTTCTCCTTCTCCAAAAATTGCCACATCAAAATAAGAATATTTAGTTAAAAAAGATTCAGGATTGTAACTTACTTCAGGACCTCCAACAACTATTGGAGTTCTAATATTATTTTCTTTTAAAGATTTGGCCACGTCATTTAGTTTTGAAATACTCCAAATATAACCGCCAAAACCAATTAAATCATAATGATTTTCTTTCAATTCTGAAATAAGTCTTTCTTCTGCATCTTTGTAAGCAATACTAAAAACAAAAAAGTCCACTTTATCTTTAAGTTCTTCATCAGCTTTAACAACTGATTTTAGATATGCAATACCTAAAGGAAATAATCCGTGTTTCAAAGGTGGAGAAATATTAACTAAAATTATTTTCATAATATAAATAAATTAAGTTCTTTTTAAAAATGTTTTAGAAATTTTCAAAAAAATAAAAAAATAAAAAAATTAAATCTTAACAACTATATGTACAACCTGATGCGTTGTCATCATTCCACCTAGTAGTTGTGTCACATGTATTAGCTATACCTGTATTTACCAGTCCGTAATTTTCAGCTATATCAGTAATACTTCCACAAACAACATTATTAGCAACATAATTATTTGACGATCCTATACTTAAAGCTAATGGCATCGGCCCAACAATATTATTATTAGTTATTTGATTAGATGCACTATCAACATCATAAATAGTAATACCTCCAGATCCACTACCTTCAACATAATTATTAGTTATAACATTATTTGAAGAACTCCATGCTACTTGTAATCCAGTACCATCAGCATTCAAAATAGTGTTATTAATTAATAAGTTATTAGATGAATTTGTTAATCCAATATTTATTTGAAAATTAGCTACAACACAATTTTTCACTTCAGATCCATCTGTGTTCATTAAATTAATTCCGCCATAATTGCTAGTATTTACAACTTGAGAAATACTATGTCCTTGACAATCAAGATTAGCCCCATTAGCCAATATAACTGCCCAACCTGAACACACTAAATCCTCAGTCATAACAGTATCTTCAGTTATTGTATCGCCACAAGATAAAGTTGAAGGTGGAGTACAAGTATAAGTACAACCTGTAGTGCCATCATCATTAAAGAAATAAGCAGTGTCACAAGTATTACTCACACCAGAAGAGTTTACAGTAGTTGTTGAAAAAATGTCACCATAACCTACAGGTTCATTACCACAAACATAGTTATTTACTAACCGTGAGTTCATTGCCTGATATTGTATGGCAATTCCTGTGTGACCATTATTAATAACACTATTATTCACTAACAACGAATTATCAATATTAGTTAAACGTATACCATCATAAATCATATCAGAGAACGTATTACCAGTAAGAGTCAAATCAGCTATAAAGCCAGACGGACCAATAGGAATAAATCCAAATTCAAAATCATTAACATAACAATTTTTTACCTCAACATGATTCAAATTTGTAAACCATGTAATACCCTTTTTAGAACCAGGTGCACCCATAATAGTATGTCCTGCACAATCTAAAATAATATCACTAGCAGCAAGTATCAAACCATTTTGCGGACAATTCAATAAATCCTCAGTCATAACAGTATCTTGAGTAATTTGATCACCACAAGATAAAGTTGAAGGAATTGCTACACATTCTCCATCAAGACAAGTTAACCCATCTGCATCACAATCATATCCAGTCACATACACAGTACCAGTAGGTGAACAAAATCCTTCTTGCAAAGTATCTGGAGATGGAAAACCAGGCGGAGGACAAAAATCAGTGAAATTCTTAAAATTACCTGCATCATCAAGACCAACAGTATTACCCTTAACAAGAGCATTAAGACCGCCATCAGAATCAGTACAACCAATTTGTTCAACACAAGCACCATCAACACAAACTTTATTATCCAATCCACATTTATAGCCAGCTATATGTAGAGTATTATAAGTTGTACAAAATCCTTCTTGTAAAGTATCACCATCAGGACCAGCGCAATTATCTTTGTGATCTTGGAAAAGACCTATATCATCATAACCTCGAGTAATTCCATAAACAGCGTAATTTTGACCACCATCAGAATCTTTACAAGTTGGTGCAATTACGCACATTCCATCTTCACATAGTTCGCCTGACGCACAATCTACAGATTTAGTATATGAATAAACACCTTCGCAAAAACCTTCAACTAAAGTATTTGAATCAGTACAAGTATCAGGAGTTTCATATTTAGTACCATGATCTATGAATTCAAGAACTCCAAAAGTATTAGGTTTAAATCCATTATCTGTGTCACGACATGCAAACATAAGTTCGCAAACGCCATCTTGACAAGCACTTCCTTCTCTACATTCCATAGGTTCAACTTGTAAACCTCTTGAATTGCAGTAAGCTTCATTCACAGTAGTATCATCATAGCATTCATCAAGGGTTTTTTTACCTTGAAACTTAACCATTCCATAAACGTCTGGAATCGCACCGCCATCAGTATCAAAACAAGTATCCCTAATACTATCACCACGTGCAGCACCTAATAAAGTTTCGTCATTCATTAAATTAGGACTTTGTCCTTGTAGCATTGTAATTACTCCAATAATTGCAACTATTGCTACAATAATAATAATTATGTTATGTTCTTTTTCCATTCTAAAACGCCCCTAATAATATTTTTATAAAAATAATAGATAAATTTAACCTAATTATACTATATAAACATTTTGGTTATAATATTAGACTAAATAAGAATAAATAATTATTTTTTCATTTCAGGATGCGAATAATCAGCCTCCTCCAAATCAATAAATGCTTTTGCTATAACATAATAAGTCTTAGATAATTTATGTATGAATTTTGATTGTAATTGTTGGGTCGCAAGTCTTCGTTTTACTGGTTTTAATTTTAATATAAACCCTAAAAAATTTCTCATGATTTCATTTGTCCATAAATTATAATTATCAAAAATTAAATTTTGTAATTTTCCTTCATTTATTGCAGTCATCACAAATCGTTCAAATGCATCTTTTGGCACAAATGTAGTTCCATCTCGTTTTTCCATAGTCATAGTTTTCTTTGGACAAAATCTAACACAAACTCCACATCCAAAACAAACACCAGTATCAACTACTGCAACTTTCTTTCCATTCCTTGTTTTAATTTCAATTGCATCTACTGGACATTTCTTCGCACATATTCCACAACCAGTACAATTTTCTTCTATAACTTTTGGATAATAATTTGTTTTAATATTCATATTGTAACCTAATCGTTTATAGGCTAATATTGGCTCGCAACAACAAGAACAACAATTACATATCCATGCAACATTATTTTGTACGTTGTCTCCAATTTGCACAAGTCCTAATTTCACACATCTATCAAGTACTACTTTTGCTTCTTTTTTTGTAATCTCTTTTGCAATTCCATGCTTAGCTAAGCTTTTTGCAGGTCCATTAAATGTTAAACACACATCTTGAGGATTATTACATGCCAAACCTTTATGTTCCATTTTATGTCTACAATAACAAGTTCCTACAGTTATGCAAGTCGCAGTTTCAATCACATTTGATGCTTTTTCATAATCTAAAATTTCGGTTCTGTGTTTTTTCGATAATGAATCTTCTTGAACTAAAACTCGAGCAATAGATGGATCAAGTGCAAATACTTCTTTTAGAAATCCTTCTTCCACATTCATATATTGATGAAATAATTCAGATAATAATTTTCTATTAAATTTTCCATCAGTTCGCATTAGCGAGAATTCAAAAAAACCAGCCATTGTTGGCGGTAAGATATAAGTTTGTTTTTCTCCATCAAACATATCAAGTAATAATCCATTATCTGCTAAAGTATCTAGAACTTTTCGAGTTTCACTTTCAGTTTTTTTCCATCTTTTTGCAGCAATTTTTACTGTAAATGGTTTTATTGGTAAAGTTGAAACTAATTTCGCTTCTTTTTCCGTAAATAATACTTCTAGAATTTGAAATAATGAATCTGATGCAGGTGCTCCTTGCGGAGAATCATCAAGTCTTTTCTGTAATGATAAATAATTCTTTGATGTGATATGACCCATATTTTGAGCTATATGGTGCTGAGTATTTAAAATTATCTTTATACTTTAATTGAAATCTTAGAAAAGAATTAATTAATCTACGTTCTTAATCAAACCCATTTTTTGGTAGGATATATGGTATTCCGCAGTATTTACCCTATACATATAATCTTTTTTCATTGTTAATGAAATCTCAGATACTAATTGTTCTTTCGCATTCATATAATCACTTATCCGTTTAAAATATCTATCTAAGTTTTCACTAGTTGGATTCTCAGATAATTCTACTAACGAATTTTTATATGCTGCGTCTTTATGTTCTACTGCATCCATTAGTCTTAAACTTCTTTCATAAGAATATTTTAAATTTTCATAATCATCTATAACCGTATTCGCTATTTGTTTTTCTTTTGCATCTAATTCTTCTGCAAATATTTGTTTTCGTAGATTTGCATCAACAATTGAGTTATTTAATGTATATAAAGAAGTTAAATTCATTGAAAAAACTAATCTCATATCGAATTGATTGTATTCATTTTCAAAACTCATAAATTTTCCACCTGATAAGGCTATTTTTGGAATCCAACTTCTATTTGCTATTTTTTTATCTAATTCTTTATTTTCCATTAAAAGATAATAGTCTTTTGCTTGTCTCTGGGTGGCTTTAGTAATTACTCTTTCAGTATGTTCTTTTTCATTCAATATACTTACTAATGGCAATACTAAATTGTCTGAAAGAATTACATCTATATCTTGATAGGATATATCTGCAAGCACATTTAATCTTCTAATACTTTTTCTTAAATCTCTTTCTTTTTCATCAAGTCTTAAGTCTGCATCACTTTTCAATATTTCAAATAATGGTTTTGTCATTTCAGAAAATGATGAATCAACGTTTTTTAATAATTCATAATCTAAATCCAATAATTCTTTTGTTTCTTCTTTTAATTTGATCAGCTCTTGCAATCTTACTCCTTCGATATAATCTACTGCAACCATTCGTTCTAATAATTCTGAAAATAATTTTTTACTGTTTTCGGATCTTGCAACATTATTTTTAGTTTTTTTTCGTTTCGGAGTTCTTGTTAAATCAACTAAAGGATAAGATAAAGATATATTTGCTCCATATCTTGGAACTAAGCTATCTCCTGAAAGAACATAATTCCAAATTTCCTCCGTTCCTGAGGCCATGGAAAGCCAAGATGTTAAACTTGGTAGATAATGATTTTTCCAATCACGACGATTACTATTTTGATTTAATTCTAAAGATAATTCACGTATTTTTAAACTATTATTATTCTGATAGGTTTTTTGTAAATAATAATCCATATCTCGATTTTCTTGTGAAAAAGCACTAGCACCCATAAAAGTGCTTAACGCAATAATGATTCCTGCGAGAGTTGTCTTTTTCATCACTCTAAAAGAAATACAAGATATTTATAAGTCTTACTTTAAGTTTTAAGAATAAAAATAATCAAATAAACACCACATTTTAATATCTAATCAAATATCTTTCAAGTATTATGGTTAAACTTGGAAGATTAGAATTAAAAAACCAGTATATTTACGCACCTATGTCTATTTTCTCAGACATTGGATTTAGATTAGTATGCGAAAACTATGGAGCTGCATATAGTTTCACAGAACAAATTTATGCTGCAGACTTTATCGCAAAAAAGGATTATCTAAAAAAAGTTCTTGATCTTCATTCTCCTTGCGGTATTCAATTTCTTTCAAATTCATCAGAAGAGTTAATTGAAGCTATTCGAATTATTAAAGATAACGAGTTTTATGATGGACTTGAAAACATTAAATCTATTGATTTGAATCTTGCTTGCCCCGCTAAAAAAACTAGAGAAAAAACTCTTGGCTCAGAACTTCTTAAACATGCAACACTTGTTGAAGAACTGTTCACTACACTAAAAAAACATTCTCACCTTCCTGTTTCTGCAAAACTTAGACTTGCAGTAAATTCCGCTCATAAAAAATCTAAACCTTATCTTCGTATTGCAAAAATCGCAGACAAGTGTGGTCTTGACTTTATCACTATTCATGGTAGAATGTCAAGTCAAACTTATGAAGATCCTGTTGATTTAGAAGCTATCAAAGAAGCAGCTGATGAAATTAGCATTCCTGTTATTGGAAATGGTGATGTTGATTGTATTGAGAGAGCAAAGTATATGCTTCAATTCTGTAAAGCGGTTATGATTGGTAGACACGCGGTTAAAGAACCATTTATTTTTGGCGAACTTCTTGGCAAAACTTATATTCGAGAAAAAGAAAAAATTGAGTGTATGAAGAAATATTTAAACTACGCAAAAGAATACAACATTGGTTTTCAACACATTAAAATTCATGTTCAATCTCTTCTCAAAGACACTCAGTATTTCAAACAAATGATGGATTTAACTCACACTAAAAATAATGATCAACTTTTCGATATTATAGATAATATTCTTATGAGAGAAGATGAAACCATTCCTTTTAGAAGAGAATCTTACTAAATATTTCTTTTTAGAAAATCATACTAAAATTAATTCAAGAAAAATATAGTTCTAAGCTGCAGATGCTGGAAACTTTCTTTTTCTATTGTCTTCATCATGCTCGATTGAATGCAGTACTTGTTCAAGATGTTTAATCACATGTTCGCTTCGCTTTAATTTATCAGGATGATTAATCATATCAATTACATTTTGCTCTATTCGTTTCAAAACTAAAACTTCATTTTTTATCAATGACCTATAAGCACTATCAGCCATTCTTGATCTTAATCTAATTAGGTGTGCAATTATCATCCTAATATTAGGAATTACTTTACTTTCAGTTCTCTTAGCATCGTCTAAATCACCATGTTCCATATATTGTTCTATATGCGCTATTAACTGATTAATTCTTTCTTCTATTGAATTTAATTTCTCTAATTCTTTTATTGATTCGATTATTTCTTGCATCTTTATCACTCGCTTTTTCCTATTAAATCAGCAGTTATAGCACCCATCACTGCTAAAATACTTATTGCAGCAACTGTCTTGTATATTTCTACAAAACTTGAATGTAATCCTATAAAATCAAATACGAATAATACTATTAATATCACCATTATTGAAGTAAAATATATTGTAAATAGTCGTAATGGAATAACCTTATAAACAGTTTTTGGATCAATTTTCTTATATCCTGTCGCATACAAAAATACTAGTCCAATTACAAATGCTATTACATACAAAAAAGATGCTCTTAAAACAGATATTCCATGTGCAATCTCCACTCCATAGAAAAATGAAAAATGACCCATAATACCAAATAATGCTCCAACTATTGCTTTATAAAAATCTCTGTGAGTTATTCTTGATAATGGTTTAACCTTAACTTCTTCTGCTAATTCTTGTTCTATTGATTCTAATTTCTTTAATTCACTTAATTCTTGCTCTTCATCTAGCCCCATTTCATCTTCTTCTGCTAATTCTTTTATCTCTTCGTTATCTATTTTCTTTAAAAGTTTAATTATAGTCTTCTGATTCTTCAATATTTCAGATAATTCAGGTTTTACCATATTTACACTGTTTATTTATCTTATTCTAATTTAAATCTTTCTAATATGAGCATAGATTTATATAAAAGATTATATTCTAAAAAAAATTAATCAAAAAACAGTGATATTTAATGGATCTCAAATTTAACATAATTATGGATAACAACAAGGTTATTAATAAATTAGCTAAAGTTAAAAATTTTGATTTAGCTTTGTATTTTGCAAATTATTCTCAAAAAGAATTAATCCCTGAAATTGCAGAACTTGCTTATGAACACTTCTTTCTAACTAAAGATTATGAATCAGGAATTAAATTAGCAGAAAAATATTTTCCTAATAAACTTACAGCTCTTTTATTCCTTCACCTTGATGAAAAAATATCTGATTTAGAAAAAGAAGTCAGTAAAGAAACATTAGTTGAAAAAATTAATTTTGAAGATACTTATGAAGAAAATAACGAATTAACTTTCAATAACCTAAAAGAATCATATCTTAATTTAATTAAATTTGCTCAAAAATATTCTAAAAATGAACATGCAATTATTTTAAGCAAAAATAATGCTCATATAATGGATATTGGTTATGAAATAAAATTCGTTGATGAATTAAGAACTAAAAACTTGAAATTTTTGACAGATAATAAACAACGTGAAATTTACAAAATCTATCTGTCTCAAACAATCTTTAATGAAGAATATGAAATATCTGCAATTATTAAAAAAAAAGCTGACAAATTAAATCCTGAAATATTAAAAAATTTTGACCATGCAAATTACAAGCAATATGCTAATAAAAAAATAAAACAAGTTTTTCTAGAAAGGTTTATAAGCGACAAATAACATATCCACATTAATGTACACCGACATAAAAAAAGAAAAAGAAAATCTTAAGTTCAAATTATTCACTTTACTTGGAATTATTGGCTTATTATTATTTGTCGGAACCATTGTTTACCATTTATCTGAAGGTTGGAGTGTTCTTGATTCTCTTTACTTTGCAGCCATTAGTCTTGCAACAAGAGGATATTCGGATATGCACCCAACTACCTGGTTTTCAGTCTTATTTAGCATATTCTACTTATTTGTTGGCGTTGGCATCATGATTTATGCAATTTCAACTCTTATTGCATATTATACTTCATTTTATGAAAAAAAGTTTGAAAAAGCAATTAAGAACTTTAACAAACCTAAAGCACCTGATAAATGGGTTGTTCTAAAGACAAAAAAATAACGTTTTTTTGATAATCGGCTTTATTCTAAAATTTCAAAGACAAAGAATAAAAAATAAATGAATATTTTTAAAGAATAATAGTTTTTATCCTAATTGTGAAAAAGAATTACCTTTCTTGGATTGCAGATTCTAGTTTCTTTCTATCTTTAATCTTATTCTTTTTTCTAGGCGCATATTTGAATATTAAACATTTTAATCTTCCTTTTCCTGAAGACTTATCTATAATTACAATTATTTCCTTATTTCTTTTATGCATAATAATTTATCTTAAAAGAGAAATAATTCTTAACTATATTCAAAATTTAAACAAAAATAAATTCTTTAATGAGCACGGCCTTAAAATCCTATTAATCACGTTCTTAGCCATTTTCATTCTTCTTAAAACAAATGTTCTTATGAATGATTCTCTTGGGATTATCAGGCTTAGAATAGAGCACATGTTCATTTATTATCCTTATGTTACTAATAGTTTATTTTATGCACTTAATTTTGCATTCTTAAGTATTTTTGGAATATCTGCTCAAAGTAGTTTAGCAATTGCAAACACAGCATTAGGAGTTGCATTTATTTATTTCATATTTAAACTCATAAAAATTATATCTAAAAAAGAATTCTTATTATTCTTCTTAATAGTTATCTCAGTCCCTATCTTCAAAGTTTTTTTTGGTCACTTAGAAATCTATGCTTTACCTTTAGTCGCATTCATAATATACATTATTTATGCCCATTCTTATCTTAAAAATAAAGTTCCATTTAAAGTAACTGTTCTATCATTCTTACTATTATTTTTAACTCATACTTATGCAGTGCTCATAATTCCAACATTACTTATTTTACCGTTCTTTAAAAGTAAATGGGAAAACTTTCAATTCAAGTTAGTATTTAAGAAAGTCATAATATTTTTCATTATTCCTTTAATTCTAATATCAGGTTTATTTATGCTTTTTAACTCACACATCATACCTGAAAATAAAATAGTTTATTCTGATAAGTTCTACCAACATGGTGAATTTAATATAACTAAAGATTATTTCCTTAAAATTGATTCTAATATTTGTCCTAATTGTATTTGTGATGGTTTTTGTGTCTTAACAAACAACAGATCAGTTTATGGGAAAAATATTCTTGTCCCTTTATCTAACGAAGGTATAGAAAATGGTTATGCTTATGATGAAATGTTTTATTCAATACATTATTTAGGTTTTCTAAATAGCCTATTCTTATTAGGACCATTAATTGTTTTATTCTTTGTATGTTTAATTTACTTTTTCAAAAAGAAACTTTATCTTAAACTAAAATCAGATTCAATACTCTCTTTATTTAGTGTTTTATCAGTATTTTATCTTTTATTCTTATTCTTAATTAATTATGATACTCTTCCTGGCGATTGGGATGTATTACTTTTATTTTCATACTCAATTTATTTTTGGACAGCTTACATCATCATTAATTATTGGAAGGAAAAGAAATCTTTACTTGTAACTTATATTTGTTTATCGTTAATTCTAACTGTAATTTGGATTATTAAGAATCATATTGGCATTATTTAATTAAAAATAAAATTAACACTTGTAGAATTAACTTATTATTTATTTACTTTAGTTCTAATTCTAAAATATAATAGTCCGCCTAATATTGCAACTCCTAGAATACTAAATAATATTAGTGGCGAAGTTAAATCAGAATTCCCATCACCAGTAACCCAACCTGTGATAAGATTATTATCCTCAATTTCTTTTTCAGATAATTCATCTTCATCATCTTTTTCTTTTTTATCTTTATCATTTGAATCCGAATCTGTTTCATCAATTAAGTCTGATTCATCTATATCTTGATTTTTATTTGTTTGAATCTCAACTATGCATTCAATAGTTTCAATTGGTTTTAATTCATCAGTTGAACAGTCAGATATTTGAGTACAATCTCTTGTTTCATATCCATCATTACAAGTACTCCATTCCTCGCAAGACCAATCTTCAACACATGGAATAGCTACTTCTTGATAACTAAAATAAGTGTTTTTAGAAGAGCTTCTTCTACCAGTTTTGAAACTCTTCATATCAGATTCATTACATTGGTTAAATTGATCACAACTAGTTACCACATAATAATAAGTCTTTGAAGCTTTTAGTCTTGATAAAGTATATTCTGGATTTAAACCTGAATTAACATAAGCAATTTCAATCCGATTAGTATTCCTCCAATATAGTATTTGATTAGTTGAATTCTCATCTAAATCCCATCGAATCTTAAATTTATTATAAGTCATCTGAGTATGACTAAGATTTGAAACTTTAGGCGCAAGTTTATCATAATAGACCCTATAAAGTTCGCTCGAATTTATTTGTCCTAATGCGTCTTCACATTGAATACTTAGATTCCTATAATCATTAGAACTATTCAAAGACAAGTTTATATTAGTAAAGTTTGTCGCATTATTTGTTGCGATTAGAACCTGGTCTAAGAACAAAGAACAATTTTGTACGGATATATCATCTACTTGATAATCAATAGACGTATTAATATTAGAATTATTATTAGGATTTAGGATTGTAATTATTGGCAAATTTAAGTCAATTGTGATTTGATAATTATTCAAAATAGCTTCATTTGCATATTCATCAGTACAGCTTATATTATATTCATATATTTCTTCTTCTAATTCTAAAGTATGAGTTTCATTTGTATTTGAACTGAAGTTCTCAACATAATTTATTGATTCAAATAAGCATTCTACAGTTACAGAATAATTATCACTAATATGTATACTTAAATTTCTTGATACTGAATTATTAGAGTTTAGAATTATTATGATTGGAGATTCACTATCTAAGATTACACTAGTATTAAGATATAACCTGTTTCCTGCAGTGTCATTTGCATTTATTGAAATATTATTTATTCCTAAAACTAAATTACTTGAATTTACTTGATATACTGAATAAGAATTATAACTCCCACCATTCACACTTAATAAAACTGCATCAATATCGCTAGTCTCATCTTCAACATTGAATGTGAAGTTCTCATTTAAACCAATTATTGAATTTGAACTTACATTTATTTGTGGCAAAGTATTATCAACTTTGAATTGATAAACTTCTGAATTTGTTGATTGTCCCGACTCATCTGTGCAATTCAAATAAAAATTATGAACTCCATCTGCCAGAATGTGTGTATAATTAAGACTATAATTTCCATTTGTATTATGCGAGAATTGTATTTGACTTGTTTGATCTACAAAAAACCGACAACTTACTTGTGTTGAAACTATACTTGTTAGAGAATCATCTATTAATTCATATTCTAAACTCACATTATTATTTGCATAAGAATTATTTGTAAATCCACTAATATTTATTTGTGGATTTGAATAATCTAAATAAAGCCAATAATCTAATGGACTTGGAGATCTACCAGGATTAATATTTCCTGCTTCATCAAATAATTCAAAATAATAGCCTAAGTACGGTTTACTTGAATTTGAAACAGTGTTAATTACAGCAGTACATTCATCATCTATGCAAGACATATTAACTAAATCAGTGCTTGTTGAGCCTCGAGTATCTGAATAATAAGCATAATGAACTTTTACTTGACCATAACCTGATTGAAGGTCTGAATAAGTTCCATTTACATTAAAGTTTGAACCTAAAATTATAATCTCATCTAAATCACCTAAAGTGAACCTTGGATCAATTAAATCATTACTTATGCTTGGTGCCTGTTTAGAATAAGTTTCAGTGCTATTACTCCCTGTAAAATCAAAATTATAACTTACTTTAGAATCAGATACTACTTCTGGTGCTTGAAGAGTAAAACTCGCGTTTATACTTGAACCATTAATTAATGATCCATTCCAATAAGCACTTGTACCTGAATAATTCCAAGCACTACTTGCATTAATTATAGTATAAGGTGATATATTCATGAAAATTGAATTTAATGTATCATCAGATTGATTATCGTTTAGAAATGAAAGTATTACTTCTGCACTTGAAAGCTCGTATATATGACTAAAATTACTTATAGAATTTACAGATGTTGATATAGCGCTTGCAGGTATAACTACTACTAACAAGATTAAAATGTATATACCAATCCTCATCCCACTTATTTTTTAGAATCAGTGTTTTTAAATATTTCTAAGAAAAGAGGGTAAAAAAAGAAAAAAAAGGCTCAGAACCTTAGGATAGCTCTGAAGCTAAATTATTATTTTTTTGGGTATAAAAAAATTCGGGTGTTTTTTTTGGGTTGGGTAAAAAAAAATGAAAATAAATTATTAATTGCTTACAACACTTGTTTCAGCATTTACACTAACACTAGATTTCTGATTCCATGGAATTACCCATAAAATCTTTCTTTCTTTTACACCATTAACTCGGTATACAGCTTCATCATTTTCAACTGTTAATTCTAACGAGCTTACTGTTGTAAAACCAAAATCTTGTTTTAGTTTTGCTTCAACTTGTTGCGGTTGTATGTTGATTAAGTTTGAAACACCATTATTTCTCATAGCTAATTTTCCTTCTTGAATAACTATTGATTCTTTATAGTCATCATCTACTACATTTGCTACGCTTTCTAATACAGATGAACTAACTGTTTCTCCTGTTTGTTCTAAATTTGCTGAGCCACCATTTACAACACTATTTGCTCCACATCTACTTTTCATGATTAGTTGTCCTGAGCATGAGTTATAAAATCCTTCTACAGTTCCTTTAACTTTACAAACAGCTTGACAAGAACATTTATCGTATTTAATTAGTTCTCCGTCAATATACCATCCTTCAGATCTAGATCCAATTCCTGAACATACAGGTGCTTTTATTGGCATTGGTTTCTCTTTAGTTACCAATAATAAAACATTATGTTCTTTTTCATCAATAAACTTAATATTAAATCCAAAAGCGTTGTATGTTTTTCCTTGTTCATCTAAAGTTATTGATTGTTGAATTCCTACAACTTTATTTAAACTAACTTTCAAAACTTTTGCTGTATTTTCAATAATTGCAGGATCTTCTTCTGAATTATCATTCACTGATATTACAGATAATGATTCTAATTCTAAAACTAAATTTGCATTTTTAACAAGGAATCGTTCACTCTCATCCATATCAAATTTTTCATTTAATTCTACAATTCCATCAAAATTTCCTATTGGATTTGAATTTTGTTCTTCAATTAACAAAATATCCTTATCATTTGTAGGTATATAGCTAATCTTATAATCACCAAATAATGTTTCTCCACCAAGATATACATTGTATGTTTTACCATTTTCTTCTTTTAATATGATACCTGGCATTCCCATACATGCTTGATTTGGTAAACAAGTATAAACTACTGATCCTTGATTAACAAATACATGTCCTTTAAAATTAAAAACATGTCCTTCATAAGTTTCAAATTCTTCATCTAAGTTTACAATTTGAACTTCCTGACTTGATTGCTTCTGGATTAATAAAACATCATAACCTTGTTGTGTAGAAATACTATAAGTTATTTGATAATCATCAAATAAAACAGTTGTATCTACTTCAATAAAATACTCATTACCAAATTTATCTTCTAAAGCAATAGTTGATACTGATCCACATACACTAATTTCTTCCTGACCTGCAGAAGCAGCACAAGTTGATACAATGTATCCTTTGTGTTCAAATACATAATCGTTAAATGCAAAAAATTCGCCTTCTGATGTAGTAAATTTTTCATCTAAGTTTACAATTTGAACAATTTGATTTGATTGTCTTTGAATTAATAATACTTCTCTATTATCATCTGAAATTGTATAAGTTATTTTGTAGTTATCAAATAATGCTTCTCCACCAAGATATACATCATATGTTCGTCCAGTTTCATCTTTTAATACGATACCTGGCATTCCCATACAATCTTGGCCTTCTTCACAAGCATAAACTATATATCCTAAATTTTCGAATATATGTCTATTGAAACCAAAGAATTGTCCTTCGCTAGTATAAAACGGTTGATTCTCATATACTACTTGAACTACTGGTGTTGATCCTTCTTCTGGATTATTTGCACTCACCATTGCAGTCACACTTGATGTTAACATCATCATGATTAGCAAGGTGATTGTGATTGTTTTAGTAAATTTAGTCATTTTTGGATTATTCCTCTCTTCTCGTCGAGATTTTGAGTTTGTTAAAACTAGTATAGTTATTGTTATATATATAAACAGCGAAGACTTCAATTTGATTCAAAGTAATAAGAATAAGTAATTGTGCTTAATTTAAGGTAAATAAACAAAAAAAAGATAAAAAAAAAGAATTATTTTTTATGATGTGCATGTGATTTGCTAGTCACTCTGTGATGCATTGTTTTCTTATGTTTTGTAGCTTTATGCCCTTTATGTTTCTTATGTAAAAGGAATAATATTACTAACACAATTAAGACAATCCAAATCCAAGCGTTACTGGACTTTTTATCATCAGTTTCATCATCGACAAGTACTTTATCGTCTGAATCAGTATCAGCTGCTACATCGCCTGTATCAACGTCTGTTGGAGTATTATCAACATCATCTGTTGTTTCATCAGTAGGAGTTGTATCTTCTACTGGAGTCTCAACTGTTTTTTCTCCTTTTGACGCTATTGCAAATTCACTAAATCCTGGAGTTTCAGCGACATAATACACATAGTTTGCTTCTTCTCTTAGCATGCTTGTTGGAAGTTCTACCCATTCGCCTGCATATCTGTATAATGCAACTTCATTTGTATCAAATCCATTACTAGTTAACCATGTTTTTCGCACTCTAAACTCAATATTAGCTGATTCAATGCTACTTTCGAATAAGTTTACACCTGCAATTTCAACATATTGGAACACTTTGCCTGATAAAATATGACTTGGTTCTAATAATAATTCCACTGCAATTCTAACATTTTCTCCTTCAACATTTAGTGTGAATTCTGTTTTTGTAACTGCTAATGCTTCTTGATCAATATTAAGTGTTTTTGTATCGCCAGCTTCTACTATTGTCCAAACACTTGTTATAGGTTTAGTAGTTGGTACAACATAAGTTGAAGTTGAAGTAGATGAGTCTGATGAACAAACTTGAATATCTGATCCTGAGTAAGTAGTTCCACAAGAGTTAGCGTCTGTCCATGATGAACATTCTTTTTCTCCTGATTCACAATCGCCCCAAGAATCACAAGTCCATGAAGCAGTACAACTGTCTTCCACTAGTCCTGAATGAACAAGTCCTGTTACTCTTAATGTAGTTCCTAAGTCGGTACAAGTATATTCTCTGTCTCCAGATGTTTTACTTGATCCTGAGCTTGTACATTGAAGTAAAGTTTCATTTGCACCTGTACAATCACTTGTTACTTCTGAGATTGAAGCAATTTCTTGATCTTTGATACAGATTGCATTTGATGAACTATCTAAGTCGTCAACATAAACTGTTTTTGTTTTGTTTTGACTTGAAAGGTCAATACCTGAGATTATTACTTCTCCTGCTGTTGCATTATCATCTTGTGTTTTTAATGATAGGTTTCCTAAGTCTAAGCTTGTTTCATTTGTAAATGTGAAGTTAAATGAAATTAACTCTTTCTCTGTTGCTTCTCCTGTAGTTGTATCATATTCTTTGTATGATAATACTACTGGTTGAGTTTCATTAATTGCTCTGTTTAGATCGTCACTATCATTAATTGATAATTCTAATTCTGGAATGTTTGTATCTACGTTATCAGCTGTTCCTGATACAAAGTCTTCCTCGTCTAATAAGTCGTCTCCATCTTCGTTTCCTTCACATACTAATCCTTCAGGTGTTGCACCGTCTAAATCAGTCTGGTCTGGGTTGTAGATTAAAGCACAATTATCTCTGTAATCAGGTAATAAGTCTTCATCAGAGTCTCTTGTTCTGTTAACTGTTAAGTTCCAATCATAAGTTACTGTTGCAAGACCATCTGATACTGCAACTGTTACATTATATTCTCCTGCATTGCTTCCTAATTCTGAGTAGTCTCCTTCGAAAAGATAATCATTTCCTTCTTCGACAAATACTCCGTTTAAGTACCATGCAATTCCTACTTCTGTTCCATCTGAATCACTTGCTGTTACATTGAAAGTAGTTGAATTATCTTCTTTCATGCTTATGTTCTCAGCTGGACTTGTTGCAGTTATGTTTGGAGCAACGTTTGTTTCTAGAACAGTTAATGTGATATCTTCATAGTCACTTCCACCGTTTCCATCACTTACAGTTATTCTTACTGGGTAAGTTCCTGATTCTAAGTAAGTTGGTGTAAAACTAATTAGTCCTGTACTTGAGTTGATATCAAATAAGCCTGTATCATCCGAGTATGTTAATGTGTCTAAGTCTTCATCAGTAGCTTCTAAGTCTCTTGTATATACTTGACCTTCGATTGCTGTAAGTCCACCGATTCTTTCTAAGACTGGAGCGTCGTTAGTGTTAGTTACATTAATTGTGAATGTTTGACTAACTCTTCCTGTTCCATCTGCTACATATACAATTACTGTATGAGTTCCAACATTTGCTTGAGTTGGTGTAAAGCTAATTTCTCCTGTTAATAATCCAGTTTCAAATAAATCTGAGTTATCTGAGTAAACTAATGTGTTATCTGAGTCTGCATCAGTTGCACTTAATGTGTAAGTGAATAATGAATCTTCAGATACTACTTGGTTTGCAATAGCTGATAATACTGGTAATCTGTTTGTATCAGTTACTGTGATTGTCCAAGTTTTTGTAACTTCATCGTTTCCATCATCTACATAAACAGCTAGAGTATAAGTTCCAGCGCCTAAGTATCCTTTTGAGAAACTGTATGAACTTGTTAAGCTTACTAATTCTCCATCAAGTAACCATCTAACGTTTGGTGTTGTTGCATCTAAGTCTGATGTTGTTACACTAAAGACTTGAGTTGCTGCTTCTGCAATGCTTGGTGTTAAATCTGTTGGAGTGAATGAATCAATTGTTGGTGCGTTGTTTACATTTGTTACAACTACTACAATATCTTCGTAATCTGATCCGCCTAATCCATCTGAAACAGTTATTCTTACGTTATGTGTTCCAACTTCTGCTTGTCCTGGTGTAAAGTTAATTACTCCTGTTGATAATCCAATTGTGAATAAACTAGTATTATCAGTGTATAATGGACTGTCTGAGTCTGGATCGCTTGATGTAACTGTTTTAGTGTATGTTTGATTTTCAAGTACTGTTAATGATCCGATTGGATTTAATACTGGATTTCTATTATCATTTTCAACTGTTAAAGTGAATATTTGTGTTGCGTATCCACCTTTATCATCAACTACAGTTATTCTAACTGAATAATCAGTATCAACTGTTTGTGTATCAGGTGATGTAAAGCTGATTAATCCTGTATCAGAGTCTATTGTGAATAATGTTGAGTTATCGTAGTATGTAATTGTATTATCTGAGTCTAAGTCGTTTCCATTAACTTGTATAGTACAAGTTTGTCTTTCAGTGCAAGTCTCAGTTCCAATTGCAGTCATAGTTGGATTTCTGTTTGTATCCGTTACACTTAAGTACCAGTTTTCTTCCACGCTTATTTCTCCATCTGATACTATTGCTGTAATTTCATAATCGCCAGCGCTTGTATAAGTTGAAACAAAGTTGTATGAACTTGTTGTTGAAACAATTTCTGAGTCTTTATACCAAGTATATGATAAACTATCCATATCTGCATCAGACATAGTTACGCTAAATGCTTGATCTGTTCCTTCAGCAGTTGTTGCTGTTTCTGCTCTTGGTAAATAACCATCATTTGAAGGTTTTGTGTTTTGAATAAATACATCATCTGATTTTGCTGCTGAGTATGCAATTCCGTCGTCAGCTTTAGCAGTACAAGACCATGTTTGTCCTTTACTTGTATTAATTGCTGAAATGGTTGAAGTTGTAAAGGATGTTAATACTCCATTTACAGTCCATTCATAAACATAAGTTCCGCCTGTATTTGATCCGTTCACATTACAAGTTAACAAGTCTGTTGTGTAAGCAACGTTTGGCGTTACATCAACAACATCTAAGTCTGTTGGTGCTGTGTGATCAATTTGTACTAAGTCTGAAACTGTTCCACTTGTTAGTAAATTATCAGTTGCAAAAACTTCACATTTCCAATCTTCTGAATTAACTGTGTTTGCACTTGCTAATGTATTTGAGATTGAAGTAGTTTTTACGCTGATATTTTGAACATTGTTTTTGTACCATGTATAGTTATAGTATGTAGTAGCATTATCAACATCTGTACTTGCAGTTGTGATTGTACATACTAAGTCATCAGTATCAACTGGTGAATCTGGTGTTACATCAATACTTGGTGTTGTTGGTGCGTCATTAACTGGCGCAATAGTTACAACAATTGAGTCTGATGCTGTTAATTCACCGTCGCTAACTGTTATGGATACTGTTTCACTTGTAATTCCGTTAGGATAATTGAAAGTGATGTTTTGTCCATTAATAGTTGTGTAAGCTGAGTCAGTACTTATGATTAATAATTCATTAGTATTATCTATATCGTTAATGAATGATGAAACGTTTAATTGGATTGGAGTATCTTCAATTGCGTTTGGAACATCTGAAACACCGCTAATTGTAGGCACATCATTAACTGGAGCTACTGTAATTTGGAAAGTTAATTGATCAACGTCTTCACCATCGCTTGTTCCAACAGTTACATTGTATATTCCATTTTGTGCTAAACTTTGTGCGTTAGTTGGAGTCCATTCTAGTAAACCTGTAGTATTATCGATTGTCATTCCACTTGGAACAGTACCAAGAGCATATTCTAAAACATCGTTATCTGCATCACTTGCAGTTACTGTATAAGTAAATAAGATATCTTCAGTTGCATCTTGATTTTGTATATTAACAAGCTCAGGAGCTTGATTACCTTGTGATGTTCTATCAATATCAAAATTTAATTCAATTTGAGAATCATAAATGAAAACATTACCGTTTTCTTCTGCATAAACTTCTAAACCAGCAAAGTAATTGCCGTTAGTTATATTTGTGATATTCCATGTGAAAATGTACATCATTTCGCCTTCATAACCAGTTCGGTCTACATCCCATGAAGTTCCGTAACCATAACCAAAATTAGTATTTGAGTAAACTCCAGTTTCATCCGCACCATAACCATATAGAGTTTCAGTATAAACAGATTCAGTTACATTAAAATAATTAATTTCTAAGCCTTCGCAACCTTCAATAAAAGTTCCATCAGGTAAAAAAGTACAAAATATTGAGTCGTTAATATATAGAGTTAAATTTTGAACTGGCACAACTTCACCATCGCCAAGATCAACACTCATATTGAAAAGAACATAGTCGTCAGCCTCGGTATAAGTAGACTTATCAGTAGTTATGTTAACGTCAATTGCTGTTGCGAAACTAGGAAATAAATATATCGATAGTACCAACAGCGTTAGAACAACACTAATAATTTGATTTCGCTTATCACTAAGCAGTCTATTTTTTTTTACCATGTTAACAACTCATTACATACATATGTTCTAGTAAGAATGAGATAAATGTTATATAAAGTTTGTGCTGTGGCTATTAGAGAGTGAAATGAGATAATACTTAAATTTAAAATAAAAAAATATTTATATCAGTTCATATAACTAATTATATAAGTTTATATTAGGTTATAATTAAAATGCAAAAAATCATACATTATCCAAATTTAAAAACAGTATTAAAAGTAGAAGAAATTTTAAAAAATACAAACACCCTCATTAATAGAAAACAATTAAAAGAAAAATTACCCACTAAAATAATGCATCAAACATTAAATATTATTTTAGAATACTTAGAAAATAGTGGCAAAATATTTGATGGACGAAAAGGAATTCTGTGGATTTATAATCCAAGCAATAAATTAAGTAAAGCTATTAATGAAGGATATGAAATTTAGTAAATTTTTCGATTTTAAAGAAGTAATTCTTATTAAACACTAATTTATTAAATAATTATGGTTAAAAATAAAACTACTAAAGTAATTATCACTGGAAATGCTAAAATAGAATTTGATGATTTGAATAAATTAGTGAATTATGAAATTAAAAAAGGAATTATAAGCAGTAATAATCAAACATTACTTAATTCAATTAAACAAAAAATTAGAATATTAAAAGACAATCCAGGATACGGAATTCACATTCCAAAAAATAAAATTCCAAAAAAATACCTTGATGATTTTGACATTAATAATTTATGGAAAATAAATCTTTCTGGAGCTTGGAGAATGATCTATACGATAAAAGCTAATGAAATAGAAATTATTTCTTTAATAATTGATTTAATGAATCATAAACATTATGAGAAAAAATTCAAATATAAAAAAAGTTAAATCATTGATAAATATCATGATGATGATTAAATTTACAAACAAAAGAATAAACGAAAAGATTACGAATAAGAAGATTTATTCAATGAATTGATTATTAAAAACCTTTAAGCTGAATTTCTTTTATTAAAAAATTAAATTTATTTCTGATTGTTTTATTGATAAAGTTGGTTCAATACCTCGGCTTTTAAGCCGAATTGAATAACTTTCTCACCAACAAACCTCTTCCTTTAGGTGGAGGTTTTTGATTTGGGTAAAATGTTCTTTTAGAAAACTTATTTGTTCAAAGTGTGCACCTTCTCCAAATGTTTTATATCCTTTTAATAATAAAATAATAGAAATTTGTTCTCTTAAAAGTTCATGATATTCTCGAACAATTATTGAAACAAATTTATCTTTATTAATTGATTGAATAAATAATTTTGTATGATCAATCATCTTAGAAATCGATTTTATTCTTTCATAATCTGGACTTATTTTTATTAACAATATTAATACACCTTGAAATAACCTGATACTATTATTCCATTGAGTATATTGTTCTTAAGTTCATCGCTTAATTTCTCGAAAGATTTCTGAAAAAATAAATTAATTTTCCTATTTAATTTAATTTCATAGTTTTTTAACTTTATTTCTTTTTGTTCTGATTGAATAAATAAATCAATATCGCTATGCTCATTATCTTCTCCTCTACTTGCAGAACCAAATAGAATTATGGTTCGTGGAGAAATTAAATCATTTAATTCTTTAATTAATCCCATATCATTCATTAATAATATTGTTCTTAATTTCTTTCTTAATTTAAAATCTTCAGAATTATAATTTGCTAAATATATTGGATGTTTTGTTGATTTATGAAATCTTATTTTTATTAAATCACTTTCTTGCATTTGTTTTAAATAATTCTTTAATGAAAGTGGTGAAACTTTTGTTATCCTAGATAATTCTCTTAAACCAAATTCTTCTAATGGTTTTTTAAAAAATACATCTAATATTAATTCATAATTTGACATTGTTATAATAATATAACAACTGTTATAAAAATGTTACGATAAATATTCATAAATATGAAAGATTTATAAAATAAAAATTACATTTAAAAAGAATATAAAATGACTTTCAAATATTAAAGGTATAAACATGAAAATTCTAATAACTGATAGTGAAGGTATGCTTGGAACAGACCTTATTAAAGAATTAACTAAACAAAAGATTGAATTTCTAGCAATTGATGCAGAAGAATTTGATATTACTAAAAAAGAAACAAACAACAGTAAAGCTGTTGATGCGACAGAATCAAAAGATTCTGAAGCTCAGAAAAAAAACCTTTCTGATGCATCAAAGGAAAAACCTTTGAATGTTCCGAAAAAAATCTTAGATTTTAAACCGTCGCACATAATTAATTGTGCTGAATATACCCACGTTGATAAAGCAGAAAAAGAAGATAAAGACTTATGTAAGAAAATCAATGTAGAAGGAGTGGAGAATCTGGTAAGGCTTGCAAAAGAATTGAAAATATCTTTAGTTCAAATTAGCAGCGATCAGGTTTTTGATGGAGAAAATCAATCTTATGATGAAGATAGTAAAAAACATCCAATTAACTATTATGGTTACACTAAAGCTAAAGCTGAAGACATAATTACTGGAGGCATGAATTATTATTATATTATAAGAACATCATGGCTAGTTGGGAAAAATGGCCGAAATTTTGTAGAAACGATGAAAAAACTAATGAATGAAAAAGAAGAAATTAGAGTGGTAAATGATCAATGTGGCAATCCAACATTCACAAGTGATTTATCAGTCGCAATAGTTAATATTCTAAAACAACCATTTGGAAAATATCATTTAACGAACACAGGATCAGTAACTAGGTACGGATTCGCACTTAAAATTAAAAGATTAATTAATTCAGATTGTAATGTAGTCGCTTGCACAAAGGAAGATTATCCACAAGCTGCAAGAAGACTAAGAAGCGGCATATTGAATAATAATAAAAGAGATCTGTTGAGAAGTTGGAAAGATGCGCTGGAAGAGTATTTAGGAGTTGAGGAATGAATGGACGTTTCTAAAGTAAAAGAAATCTTTAGAAATAGTTACTTTCACTTTAATTAATTATTCAAACATATATTTTTAAATAAATAGAATAATTAACTATCTTAAATGAAAATTAAACATATTCTAATAATCATTTTATTGCTTGCATTAGTTCTTAGAATTTAACTTAAAAAGGTTTAGCTTGAAGTATTTTCTCGAAAATTTTTCGGTTTATATTTAAGAGAACTTATTAAAGAATTATTCTAATTTTAACTCATGACAGAAGTTTATTTAGCTGAACTGAAACAATGTAATAATAAACCAAAAGATTTAAATATATCGTATGCTATAAACATACAAATGGATGCTAAAAACATACAATTCACAAAAATCGAACTAAAAATTGCAAAATATTTATTTAAACATTTTAAAGATAGATTTAATCCTAGACAATTAGGACGATTACTTGAAATAAACCATGCACACGCAAATAAACTAAGCAATCAACTAGTAGAAAAAATTATTCTAAAAAAAGAAGAAATTGGAAATGGAATTTTTTTCTCATTTAACTATGAGAATAAAATGGCGATAAAATTTATAGAATATTTATTATCATTAGAAGGAGAAAAATTTCCTGAGTGGCTTAATATCATCGCACATAATTTAAGAAAGTTTAATGATAATATTGACTTAGGACTTATTTTTGGCTCATCAGTAAAAAGTAAAAAATTTAATGATATAGATGTATTATTAGTCTATAATAAAAAACAAATAACACAAGTAAATAAAATAAAAAATGAGATTAGAGATTCTCAATTAATCGAACATAAAATACGGTATGTTGATATCACAAAAGAAGATATTTTACTTAATAAAAATGATAAAATATTCTATGAAATATTAAGCAAGAATCTAATCTTTTATAATGCAGAAAAATATGTTGAAATGATTAAAAAATGTCAAGAATAAATAATCAACTAAGATGGTGTCTAAAAGATAAGAAAAGATTAATCAAGATAAAACCAGATATAAACCTTGCAAATAAACACTTAGAGAAATCAAAATATAATTTTAAAGTTGTACAAATACTCGAAAAACAAAACATTCTAGACTGGGCATTAAATATAGGATTTTATTCAATTTATCATTGCTTTCTTGCAATACTTTCAAAACATGGTTATGAATCAAGAAATCAATCTTGCACAACAACTGTTGTGCTAAATCTAATCAAAGAGAAAAAACTGGATCTTGAAACAAGCTTAGTCTTAGAATTTGACACGATAGAAACAGAGAAAAACATTATTAATCCAACCATAAGAATGAATAGAGAGTTATCAACATATGGAATTGAAACAAGCATTGACTTAAAACAATTAGAACGAGTAAAAGAAATGATTATAAAAGTGCAAAAAGAAACAATAAAAATTCTTAGCAAGTAATTTAATTAAAATAGACCGACTTGAGAAACTGGAAAGATGCTTTGGAAGAGTATTTAGGAGTTGAGGAATGAAGATAATCATTAATCTAGAAATAATTAACATTCTAGAGAAAGATTTATAAAATATTTAACGAGTCTTTTTACTTAGGGGTTTAATTATGAAAATATGCATTGTAGGATTAGGATATGTTGGTTTACCACTTGCAGCACTTTGTGCTAGAAAAGGTCATGAAGTTATTGGCCTTGATATTAATCAAGCTAATGTTGATAAAATCAATCAAGGAATAAGCACTATTGCAGATGTAAAAGATATAACTGGAGTAAAAGCTACAACTGATTCTTCCGATATTTCTGACGTAGATGTTTTTTGTATTTGTGTTCCAACCCCTGTTGACGCAAAACACGTGCCAAATCTAAACCCTGTAAAATCCGCAGTCACAACTGTTCGTGATAATATGAAAACTGGAGCATTAATTGTTCTTGAATCAACTATTAACCCAGGAGTTAGCGAAGAAATTGTTAAACCTATTCTCGACGAGAAATTTACTGATGGTTCTGAATATTTCTTAGCTCATTGTCCTGAAAGAATTAACCCTGGCGATAAAAAATGGAATGTTGAGAATCTTCCAAGAGTTTTAGGATCCACAACTGCTGAAGGTTTAGAAAAAGCTTACAAGTTTTATGATTCAATTTTAACATCAGATATTAGAAAAATGAGTTCAATTAAATCTGCAGAAGCAGTAAAAATTGTTGAAAACTCATTTAGAGATATAAATATTGCATTCGTAAATGAATTAGCACAAAGTTTCGACAAATTAGGAATTGATGTTGTTGAAGTAATAAATGGCGCAGCAACTAAACCATTTGCATTCATGCCGCACTATCCATCGTGTGGAGTTGGCGGACATTGTATTCCGGTTGATCCCTATTATTTAATTGAAAGAGCAAAAGAATTTGGCTTTACACATTCATTCTTAGCACTTGCTCGTGAAATTAATAATTCCATGCCAGAATACACTGTTAAAATATTAATGGAAGAATTAAATGAGATTGAAAAATCAATCAAAGGAACTTCAATTGGAATCTTAGGATTATCATATAAAGGAAATGTTTCTGACTTAAGAGAAAGTCCAAGCTTTGAAATAATTAAAATTTTAGAAACAAAAGGCGCAAAATTAAAAATATATGATCCTTTTGTTTTAGGAAAAAGTAATTCTACAAAAGAAGAAGTACTTTCATGCGATGCAATCATAGTATGTACAAATCATACAGAATTCAAAGATTATGATTATTCTAAAGTGGAAGTTGTAATTGATGGTAAAAACTTCTTAGATAAAAGCAAAGTTAAGAGATATAGAGGAATAGGTAAAAGATAATTATTCAGTATATCTTTTTAAATCACTTTAGATTCTCTTTTATATGAATTCATCAAATATTCAAATATGGTATTCCGTTCCTGAAAATATTAATCTTAGTTCTGAAAGTTCTCAAAATAAATTTCAAGTTAAAATATCAGATAATACTCCTGAATTACCTGCTGAATTAGAACAAAAAGTCGCAGATTCTTTAACTAATGCATCAAAGAATGGTAAAAACGTAACTAACAATCCTATTTTATTTCTTAAAGAACCAGTAGTTGAAGATAATGGAACTATAACTATGAATACTGATGTGAGAGGATTCAATTATACTTACGCATTTAATAGAGATAAAAATCTTTATCATTTAGTTGACGAACTAAATAAAAATAAACTTCTTTCAATTAGTACTCACGTTCACTTATTAACTAAAGATAATAAGCTTTTATTTGGAACTAAAAAAAATCAATTCAACCAAATATCAGGTTTTAGTGGATTTCCTAATGTTGATGAAGATTCTGATATAGTTAATGGTGAAAGAGTTTTAGATGTTTACAAAACAATCGTTAATAGATTAAGACCTGAGATTGGCTATCTTGTTGATTCTATTGATTCAATAATTCCATTAGGCATAACTTATGTTAATACATTAGGTCTTAGAGGAACTGATAATGACTTTCTAGTTAAAATTGATGAAATGTCATATAAAGCTAAAAAACGTTTTGAAGAAAATAGTCAATTTAAGAAAGAGCTTCATAGTGTTGATTTTGAACCTAAGAAAGTTAATGAGTTTTTATTATGGGCTAATTCAAATGGAAGAGTCATGAGTCGATATGCAATGGGTTGCGTATATCAAGAAGTTATGAATCAGTTTGGAAAAAAAGAAGGTAAAAAAACTTTTGAAATCATTCAACAAACAGGCGCAACTATAGCTAAAAATAATCAAACAAAGTATTTTCATAGAAATTGATTTAAATAACTACCATAATTAACTATCATAAATGAAAATCAGAAATATTCTAATAATCATTTTATTGCTTGCATTAGTTCTTAGAGTTTACGGTCTTGGAGATCAATCTATTTGGATTGATGAAGGTTTTAGTTCTTATGCTACTAAAAATATAATTGAAAAAGGAATTCCTCTTATGGATTCAGGTCGTGAATATAATTCATATAGTGCTTTTCATTATCCTTTAGCAGCCTTTGCTATTACATTTGGATTTAGTGATGTAGTTCTTAGGTTTTATAGTGTTATTTTTGGTTTGTTAATGATTTATCTCGCATTTATTCTTGGAAAAGAATTCTTTGGTTCTAATAGAATTGGTTTGTTTGCAGCAATAATAATTGCATTTTCTATTTGGGAAATTGGCTGGAGTAGACAAATTCGTTCTTATCAACAACTTCAATTCTTCTTCTTTTTATCTTTATTATTTATGAAAAGATTATTTGATAAACCTAATTTTAAGTATGCTTTACTTTTTTTAGTTTCAAGTTATATTACAATATTAACACATCCATTTGGTTATTCATTAATTGGAATTTTTATTATTATGTTTTTATTCTATTTAATTTTTGAAAGGAAAAAGTTTATTTCAAGAATAAAACAATTATTAGTTGAGAAAAATATTTCTAAGACATCTAAAATTCTTTTATCAATTATCACATTTGGACTTTTAGCTTTCTTATTATTTATTAGTGCAAATCTATTCTTGAAACTTAATCCTAATGGATTAAATTATGCTACTAAATATTTTTTATTCTTAAAATCTGATTATAGAATGCTTTTTTATCTTGGAATAATTGGATTCTTTTTATCCTTACAAAATTATAAAAAAACATTATTTATCACTTTAGCATTTATTATTCCTTATATTTTCATCACTAATTATGTTTACTTAATTCAGTTTAGATATTTATTTCTTTTATTTCCTGTTTTAACATTGTTCACATCAGTTATAATTGATAGAATATTAGAATTAAAAACTAAAAGATTTAATCTTATTTTACAAATAATATTATTAGGAATTATTTTCTTAACTATTTTTTCTAGTGGATTTGTGTTAATCCCTGAGAAAACTGTTTTTTTAGAACGTGAAACTCCACAACCAAATTTTAAGGGCGCTTACGAGTTTATTCTTGAGAACGATTCTAATAATAGTACTTTAATTGCAGCAAATACAGTTCCTGCAATTCTTTATTATAAGAACCCTGATTTTTGGTTAAGATATAGTTTAACAGGTAAACCAATAAATTATACTTCAGATGTTTATACAGGATCTCCTGCAATTATTAATCTTAATAATATAACTTCGATAAATTCATCTTATTACTTAGTTATTGATCAATTAGGAATGAACAGAATAAATCCTGAAGTTCGCGAATACATAAATAATAATTTAAGTTTAGAATGGAGTGATGCAAGTAATTATTGGTCTAAAATTTGGGTTTTTAAAAATACTTAGAAATATTATTTTGTTTATACCATTCAACAAAATGTTCCATTCCTTCTTTTAATTTTGTTTTTGGTTTGTAGTTTAGTTTCTTTTTTGCTTTTGAAATATCAGCATATGTTATTAGAACATCTCCTGGCGGTATTTCTTTTTGTATAATCTTTGCTTGTTTTCCAACTGCATTTTCTATTGTCTCTATAAACTTCTTAAGTTTTACAGGATTTGAATTTCCTAAATTATAAATTTCATATCCTTCATTATTTTTCATTGCAGAAGTAATTCCTGAAACAATATCCTTAACATAAGTATAATCTCTCGCAGTTGTTCCATCACCATACATATCGATTGTTTGATTTGTAAGAATTTTATGTGAAAACTTAAATGGTGCCATGTCAGGTCTTCCTCTTGGACCATAAACTGTGAAGAATCTTAAACAAGCAGTATTAATGTTATATAGATGATTATAATTACTGCATAATAATTCTCCTGATCTTTTTGTTACTGCATATTGACTTGCTTGATGATTTACTGGATCTGTTTCTTTGAATGGAACTTTTTTTGCCATTCCATAAACGCTTGAAGAAGATGCGAAAACAAAATTGTTCATACTATTTCTTCTTGCTAATTCTAATAAATGTATTGTTCCAAGCATATTTGTTGTTTCATATATTTGAGGCGCAGCTATTGAAGGTCTAACTCCTGCTCTTGCTGCTAAATGAATTATGCTTGAGAATTTATGTTTGTTAAATACTTGTTTTAACTCTTTTATATTTCTTAAATCTAATTTGTAAAATTTAAAATTTGGATTGTTTAATTTATTTCTTAAATTATTATGTTTTAATTTTACATTATAATAACTATTAATATTATCAATTCCGACTACTTCATATCCTTCACTTAGTAGTTGATCAGAAACATGACTCCCTATAAAACCAGCACTACCAGTTACCAAAACTTTGTTACTCATACAAATTCATTAAATTAAACTTAGAATATAAAGCTTTAGGTAGAAACTCCTACTTTAAAGTGAATATTTTTAAATGTTTGATAATTTAATATGTCTAATTAGGAGTTTAAAATGGATGCAAACAAAAACAAACAAACTTTTTGGGCATCCATTTAATGAAGTAAAAATGGATGTAATCAAAAAAAAGAATATTTTTGAACATCCAGTTATGGTGAAATAAATGGACGCAAACAAAAAAGAAAAACAAACTTTTTTGGGCATCCATTATGAGGTAAAAAATGGATGTAATCAAAAATAAAAAGATTTTTGAACATCCAGTTTCTAAAATGAAAATGGATGTTTCGATAGTAATACCAACTTATGAAGAAGAAAAGAACGTATCAATACTTCACAAAGCAATTAGAGAAGTAATGGATAATTTAAATCTAAAGTATGAAATAATATTTGTAGATGATGGAAGTAAAGATAGAACTTACTTCGAATTATTAAAATTAAAAAAAGTAAAAATTGTAAAATTGAGAGGAAATTATGGTCAAACAGCTGCAATGGATGCTGGATTTAAAGAATCAAAAGGAAATGTTGTAATTACAATGGATGCTGATTTGCAAAATGATCCGCGCGACATTCCTCGTCTTCTTGATAAAATAAACGAAGGATTTGATTTAGTCTCAGGTTGGAGATTTAATAGAAGAGACACACTTGGGAAAAAACTATTTTCTAAATTTGCAAATAGCTTAAGAAGAATACTAATTAGTGAACGAGTACATGACTCAGGATGCTCACTAAAAGCATATAGAAAAGAATGTTTAGAAGACTTAGACTTAGCAGGAGAAATGCATAGATTTATACCAGCATTAGTAGGTTGGAGAGGATTTAAGATAAGTGAAATAAAAGTAAGACATTACGCAAGAAAATATGGGAAAACAAAGTATGGAATGAAAAGAATAATGAGAGGATTCCTAGATTTAATAAATGTATGGTTTTGGAGAAAATATTCAGGCAGACCATTACATATATTCGGCGGAATAGGAGTGATCTTTGGAATAATAGGAACAATTGCAGGAGCATACTCAGCATTTATTAGAATATTTAAAGGAGTGGACTTATCTGAAACGATACTTCCAATGATAGCAGTATTCATGATATTAATGGGAATACAATTATTTGTTGCAGGACTAATGGCAGATATCGTAGTAAGAACATATTATAATAGTAGACAAAGAAAAAAATATTCAATTGAAAAAATAGAAGTGAGATAAAAAAAATGAGAATTCTAATGCTAAACTATGAGTTTCCGCCACTAGGTGGCGGAGCTGCAAATGCAAATTATTATCTTCTAAAAGAATTCTCCAAAGATAAAAATATTCAAATTGATTTAGTTACTTCTTCAGCAAATAAATTTAGAAAAGAAAAATTCTCTAAAAACATAACAATACATAAACTAAATGTGAGAAAAAAAGGAACACATTTCTGGAAAATGAAAGAAATCGCTCTTTGGACCTGGAAAAGTTATTTTTATACAAAAAAATTAATTCTAAAAAATAAATATGACATGTGTCATGCATGGTTTGGTTGGCCCTCAGGAATCATAAGTTACTTATTTAGAAAAAAGATCCCATATATTATTGCCTTACGAGGAAGCGATGTTCCTGGATATAATGATAGATTGAAACTTCTTGATTCAATTTTATTCAAACAAATATCTAAAATTGTTTGGAAGAATGCTAAACGAGTGATTGCGAACTCAGAAGGATTGAAAGAACTAGCTTTGAAAACATCAAAAATAAAAATTGATATAATCTATAACGGCGTAGATACTAATGAATTCAAACCTATAAAAAAGGAAAAAAGTAAAAAAATAAGATTAATTTCTACAGGTCGTTTGATTGAAAGAAAAGGATATCAATTCTTAATACCTGCATTAAAAGGAATACAAGATAAGTATGAATTAACTTTAATTGGTGAAGGAGATCTGGATAAAAAATTAAAAGCACTAGCTTGGAAAAACAAAGTTCTAGTTATATTCAAAGGAGGAATGGGACATAAAGAAATCGTAAAAGAGTTACAAGAAGCAGATTTATTCATTCTACCTTCAAAAAATGAAGGAATGAGCAACTCAATCCTGGAAGCAATGGCGTGCGGATTACCTATCATTATAACAAATGTAGGTGGAAGTAAAGAGCTTGTAAATGGGAATGGAGTTATTATTGAAGCAAAAGTAAAAAGTATAATAAAAATCCTTAAAGAATATAAACGAAAAGATTTAAAGAAACAAGGAAATAACTCGAGAAAGATGGCAGAGAAAATGAGTTGGGAAAGAATAGCTAAAGAATACCTAGGTGTTTATAGATGAAAATTAAGAACAAATCAGTTTTAGGTTATCTCTATAACAATCTCGATTTTCTAATTAGGTTTGTTTATTGCAAAATTCCATTTATTAGCAAAATTTTATTCTGGAAACTATATGCTAGTGATTTTAAAAAGTTAGATTCTAAGTTTGAAGAAATAAAAAATAACTTAGAAAAAAACAAATTAACCATGAAAGGAAAAACGATTATGGAATTAGGTTCTGGAAACTCATTCATCAATGCATACAATTTTCTTATGAATGGAGCTAAAAAAGTAGTTTTAGTTGATAAGTTTTCAAGATACACAGAATCTAAAAAACAAAAAGATTTCTTTCAAAATGAAATAAATTTTATTAAACAAAAATACAAAACAAATAATCTTAAATTTATCCAGAATAAGAAGGTAAATAAAAATAAAATTCAATTTATTGAAGGAGACATTTCAGATCTAAAATTTAAATCAAAATATGACTTAATTATAAGCATTAGTGTTCTTGAACATGTTAAAAATATCAAAGGAACAATTAAAAAATTATCTGAAATTCTTAAACCAAAAGGATTAATGTATCATAAAATAGATTTAAGAGATCATTATAATTTTAACAAACCATTCAAGTTCTACAAATATTCAAATTGGACATGGAATAACTTATTGACAAAAGAAGGAGTTAGTTATACTAATAGATTGAAAATTAATGAATACAATAATATTTTCAAAGATAATAAATTACTGGAAGTTACAAAAATTACAAAAAAAATAGGAAACAAGGTTGGAATATTAGAGGTTATTCTGAAAAAATAAAAAACACTACACGTATTATTGCTAGAAGATAAGTTGAAAACATATTGCTGATGAATACATCAGAGTTTATTTTGGAATAAAAAAAATGAAAAGCATAAATAAAAAAATACTTGGAATAATAAATTATTTAAGGTTTGAAAAGGTAATTATTAAGCTTTCAAGAATTCATACATTAAAAAAATTATATAATCAATTATGGGAAGATAAGTCTTTTAATTATTTTGAGAAAAAATATTTGAGAATAAATTCCATTTTAGAAAAATCTAATTTTAATCTACGAAATAAGACTATTTTAGAAATTGGATCAGGTAACTCAGTAGGTATTGGATTTTTTTTATATTCAAAAGGATTTAATCTATGGGATGCATCAGATTTGAATAGAAAACCTAAGATGAATAAAGAACTAGATTTAACTACTAAGTGTAATAAAAAATATAATACTAATATACCAAAAAGATGTAATAAATTTAAATTTGTAAAATTAGATATAACCAAATATAAACCAAGTCTGGATGCTAAATATGATCTGATAATATCTAATGCCACACTAGAACATGTTCCTTTATCAAAAATTCCTGATTCTATTTCAAACATGTATAAATATTTAAAGAAAAATGGTTTGATGATTCACCAAATAGATTTTAGAAATCACCTTAACTTTGAAAATCCATTTGACTTTTATAAATATTCAAACAAAAAATGGGAGTTACTAATCAAAAATTCAATTTTTTATACAAATAGATTAAGAGTATCTGATTTTGAAGAATTATTTAAAAAAAATAACTTTAAGATTCTTATTAAAGAGCAAACTTATTCAATATTACCAAAAAAAATACATGTAGATTTGAAAAATTATACTAATAATAGTTTAAGAACAAAGGGTACACTATTTGTGTTAAGAAAAAATTAATATTGAGAAATAACTCAGATTAAAAACTTTAGATAAAATTATTTTTGAACTATTATCAAAATTAATCTGCGGAGATTTATTATAATGAAAAAACATAAAATATGTATTATTGCAAGAGGAATTACGCGAGGAGGAGTATGCAGATACCTAAAAAACACACTTATTGAACTAGACAAAAAAAAATCATATCAAATTATATTAATAACTAATTCTATCATATTTAAAGAGTATAAATATAAAAATATCATAACCATTTTCTCTAAAACAAAGAATAAAATAGTTTTTGATTATTTTACCTCATTTAATCTGATTAAAAAAATAAACCCTGATATAATTATATATCCAAAGAACATCATCCCTTTATTTCATTTCTTTCTAAAAACTAAAAAAATAAATATTATTCATGACTTAGGGTATTTTGAAAATAAAATTAGCGCATATCCTTTTCTAAATACTTTGTTTATTAAGATTTTTATGAGAGTGTCTTGTTTGATAAGTAATAGAATTATTGCAGTTTCAGAGTCTACAAAGAAAGATATAATTAATCGCCTTAAAATTAAAAAACAAAAAATAACTGTTGTTTATGAAGGTGTTGAATCTAATTTTAAAACTTTGAACAAAGATAAAGCAAAAATACTGGTTAGAAAGTATAATATTCAAATGCCATTTCTTTTCTATTCAGGATCTATCAGCCCGAGAAAAAATCTCCTGAACATTCTTAAAGCATTTAATCTAATTAAAAATAAAATCCCCCACAATTTATATATTACTGGTTTAAAAACTTGGAGTTCAGGAAGTATATTTGATTACATTAAAAAAAATTTAAATACGAGAGTGAAGATTCTTGGTTATGTAAGTGAAAATGAGTTAATAGCACTATATAACTTAGCCGATTTATATCTATATCCTTCATTATACGAAGGATTCGGACTTCCAATCTTAGAAGCACAAGCATGCGGATGTCCTGTTTTAACATCAAATGTCACAAGTTGTCCTGAGATAGCGGGAAAGGGAGCCATATTTGTATGCCCACATAATATAACTCAGATTGCTAACAAAACAGAAAAAATCTTAAACGATAAAAAATTGAAGAATAGCATAATAGCAAAAGGATATAAAAACATTAAACTATTCTCTTGGAAAAAATGTGCAAAAGAAGTATTAAACGTTTGTGAAGGGGTTTGTGATGAAAAATAATCGAAAGTATCATGAAATATTGGAAGGAGGTTTAAGAACTAAAGGAAAAAAGTCTTCTAATAGGAAACCTCTTTTTTCCATCATAACAATAGTATTCAATGATATTAAAAATATTGAAGAAACTATTCTTTCTGTAATCAATCAAACATATAAAAATTTTGAGTACATAGTTGTTGATGGTGGATCAACCGATGGAACTGTCGATATCATAAAAAAATATGAAAGCAAAATATCATATTGGATTAGTGAGAAAGATGGTGGAATCTACCCTGCAATGAATAAAGGAATAAAATTGGCTGCGGGCGAAGTAATCAACATGATTAATTGCGGAGATTATTACCCTAATAATAAAATATTACAAAATGTCTCAGAACACATATTAAAAAATAAAAATATATCCTTTGTGTTAGGCCTTACAAAATTCATTAACGATGATGGCTCAGATTATTTAATAAACCATAAACAATATTTTTCCACATTAAAAGCAGGTCGTTTTAATACTATTTCTCATCAAGCATTTTTTTACAAAAAAAAATTACATGAAGAATTTGGATTATATAACACAAAATATTCTATTTGCGCCGATGGACATTTTATGTACAGAGTGTATCACTCTAAAAAACATAAAAAAAAACTGGTTCAGAAAATCTTTGCTATTAGAAGAAGAGAAGGTGCAAGTCAATCAGCCAAATCAGTGTTAGAACATAAAAAAATGTATGATGAAATATTTGGAAGGTCTATACTTCATGAATTATTATTAATTAAATATGTTTTAAAATTAACTAAATTAGGTAGATTTTTATACAAAATATATTTAAGAATTAGAATAAAGATACAAAATAGGAGTTGAATATGATGAAACATGATGAAAAAATAAACTATACTAAACTTGTTCAAATAGCAATAAATGAATATAAAACATTTCCAATAGATATGCTAGGAATAGGAGATGAATCTGGAGAATATACTTACTTAAATAACACAAAACCTACCTATATAAGAACTGTTAAAGATATAGATGGCCTACTAAAAGGAGATAGGAAAAATAAAAAAATTTTAGAAATTGGGTCTTTTTTAGGTACTGTGAGTGTTTCATTAAAACGACTAGGATTTGATGTACACGCTCTAGACATTCCTGAATTCCATAAATCAGCCAAATTAAGAGCCCATTATAAAAGAAATAACATTCCCTTTGATAGTCTAAACTTAAGAAATTCTAGATTACCATATGATTCCAATTCATTTGATGCAGTAATAATTTGCGAGGTTATGGAACATTTAAACTTTAATCCCTTACCAGTATTACGAGAAATTAACAGAGTATTAAAAAAAGGAGGAAAAATTTATATCGGCATGCCAAATCAATCTTATTTCTTAAATAGAATAAGATTACTTCTTGGTTTGTCTATTAATAATCCTATAGATGATTTTTTTAAGCAGTTAGACAGAAAGGATAATATGATTGTAGGGTTACATTGGAGAGAATATACTTTAAATGAAACCACTCAATTAGTTCAGAGAATGGGATTCAGCATAATACAAAAATATCATTTTTATTACAATAAAAAAGATAATTACTTAAAAAATTTCATACAGAGGATTATTTTTTTATATCCACCATTTAGGCCATTCATAGTAGTAGTGGGTCAGAAAGTTACCACTCCAAATTATGATTTTTTTCTAACTGAAGCAAATTCTTAAAATTTACTAACAAAAAAATAAAAACTCAAAAATGAACCTCCTCACCTTGAAAGGTGAGGTATCCTATTATGCAAAAGTACTTA
>CAYOEA010000009.1:0-74655 GCA_964402995.1 uncultured Methanosarcinales archaeon | reverse complement strand
AAGTACTTTTGCATAATAGGATACCTCACCTTTCAAGGTGAGGAGGTTCATTTTTCATTAATTATTTTTATGGTCTTTTTATCCTATAAAAACATAAATCTTTTAAATCCAAATCTTTAAATGGCTGTATAATGGACATACTAAACATTTTCATGGAATATAAATACGTAATTATCTTTTATGCAATAATCATTTTGATTGTGGTGACAAATAAGAAAAAGTTTGATTTTCAAGCAAAATTCATTGCATTATATAGAACTACTATTGGTGTAAAATTTATGCATGCATTTGCAGATAGATTTAATAAACCAATAAAATGGATTGGTTATGCAGGTATATTTTTAGGATATGCAGGTATGATGCTTATAGTATATTTCTTAGCTGATGGACTTTACAAGTTAATATTCATTCCATCTGCGCCAGCAGTATTATCTCCAGTAATACCAGGAGTTCCAATACCTGGAAGTCCAATATTTGTGCCATTTTGGTATGGAATAACTGCTTTATTCTTTGTAGTATTGATACACGAGTTTGGTCACGGAGTGGTATCAGCTGCGCATAAAATAAAAGTACATCATTCAGGAATAGTTTTCTTTGGACCATTAATTGGTGCATTTGTAGAACCTGATGAAAAACAATTAAAGAAAAAGAGTTGGTGGATTCAAGAATCAATGTTTGCAGCAGGACCTGTTGCAAATTTCATATTGGCCGCCATCGCATTAGTTTTAGTATTATTTGTGATGATTCCAGTAACAGGAAACATGGTTGAAGCAAACGGATTTTACTTTGTGGATGTAACTGAAGGATTTCCTGCAATTGATGCTGGAATAGAACCGGGAACACTTTATACTTTTGTAAATGATGTGGAAGTAAATAATGCAAGTTATTTAATTGAAGTATTGGGTGATATGAGTCCAGGAGATTCTGTAACGGTTGCAAATGAGAATACAACTCACACTGTAGTTACTGTTTCAAACCCTGATAATGAAACAAGAGCATTTATGGGTGTTGTTGGCGTTTCAACACATGGAATTATAAAGGCAGGAAAGCAACAATGGTGGTTAGACACATTAACAATTATTGGTAAATTCTGGCAATGGGTATTTATGTTATCATTAGGAATTGGTCTTGCAAATTTATTACCGCTTGGACCTGTTGATGGTGGAAGAATGTTATTATTATCAATGGAAAAGAAATTAGGGAAAGAAAAAGCAATGAAAATCTTTTCTAAGATTACTTCAGGATTCTTTGTATTGATAATGATATTAGTATTTGTGCCAATTGTTAAAGCATTAATATAATAATTTTATTTTTTTATAATTTTTTTTAAATTATTAAATTAGAAGATTAATTTATTAGAAAAATTTGATAAATTTTAGTTTATTTGTTCTTATTTTTATTTTTTTTATCAAAGTAAGCTTTTACTTCTTTTGATTTTTTAGGAACTGCTTTTGAACCAAGAGAATAATAAGTTTTTTCTACAGACTCGCCCCAAGAATAATTTCCTTTTTCTTTAGTTACAGAATGAATGATTAATTCGTTAGTCTCAAGACCCTTGCTTAAATGATAATAAATAAGTCTTTGAGTAACTTTAGGAAATAAATCAACGTAAATTTGGTGAATTTCATAACCATAGGCTTTTTTTGCAAAGAAAAGAATATCAATCATATTTTGTCTAACTTTACTTCCAACAGGCCTACCAGGTTTCATCAAGGTTTAAATTTAAAATAGCTTATATAAATATTTCTAGAATAAATTTGATTATTATTTGGTTAATTGTGGTTTAGTGTGATAATTTCCATCAAAACAAGAAGCGCAATAACCCCATTCAGGAACTGCGTTTATCATACCATCAAGACTTAAAAAACCTATGCTATCAACTCCAAAAAATGATTTCATAGCTTCAATTTTATTAGGATTATTAGCAAATAAAGGTTTATTTGCAAAAAGTTCATTTTTACTTGGAAAATCCATTCCATGATAACAAGGATGTGCTACGAGATCAGAACTAATTCTAATATGAACTTCTTTGGCTCCTTGTTCGTAAAGAATATTTGTAAGTTGTTTCATAGTTGTTCCTCGAACAATTGAATCATCAACTATTATAATTCTTTGACCATTAATAACTCCTGAAACGGGATTAAGTTTTTTCTTAACACTAAGATCCCTAATTTCTTGTGTTGGTTTAATGAATGTTCTTCCAATATAATGATTTTTAACTAAACCAAAATCAAAAGGAATTCCTGATTCTAAAGAATAACCCATTGCAGAAGTAGTTCCTGAGTCGGGAACTGGAATAACAATATCTGCATCTACAGGATGTTGTTTTGCAAGTTCTATGCCCAAACGTCTTCTATATTTATCAATATTTTTACCATTGAGCATGCTGTCAGGTCTTGAGAAATAAACATGTTCAAAAATACAGAATTTAGATTCTTCTTTTCTTGTAAGATAATCAGATTTTATTTCGTTTTTGTTTATAGTTAATATCTCACCAGGTTTAACTTGGCGGATTTCTTTTGCATCAACTAAATCAAATGCTGTTGTTTCAGAAGCAAGAAAAAAAGAATCATCTTTGTTTCCAAAAGCAAATGGTCGATTTCCCCAAGGATCACGAACACCAATAAGTTCATCTTGAGTCATGATTATAAGTGAATATGAACCATCAATTTTATTAAATGAATCTTTAATACGTTCTTGAATAGTATCTCCCTTTGCATGAGCAATTAAATGGGCAAAAATTTCTGAGTCTAAGTCTGTATCAAAAATTGCACCTTTAGATTCTAAATCATCTCTTAATTCTAAATAATTAGTTAGATTCCCATTATGAGCTGTTGCAACTTTCAAACCTTGGAAGCTAAACTTTAATGGTTGAAAACTTTCAAGACCAACAGAATCAATAGTTGCATAGCGATTGTGTCCAATTGCAATTATTCCTTCTAAAGATTTAATTTTTTCATCATTATCAAATACTTCTGAAACAAGACCTTTACCTCTTATTCTTTGAATTTTCTCACCATCAAAAGAAACAATGCCAGCACCTTCTTGACCTCGATGTTGCAGCGCAGTAAGACCAAGATATGAAAGATACGATGCATCTTTACTATTATAAACTCCGATTATTCCGCACATATCTTAAGAATAAAAGTCTGTTTTTTAAACTTAACTAAAAAGCTTTAAAAAGAATATTAGGAATTCAACTTAAAATGTATGTTTATGAATTATCAAAACAAAATTTAGAATTAAGTTCTAAAGAATTATTATCTTTATCTAATTCTAAAACGAATAAGTTTACTTTACTTTCTAATTATTTACTAATTGATGAATTGGTGAATTATAAACATTTAGCATATACAAAAAAAGTTTACAAATTACTTATTGAAACTAATGAGGATAATTTAATTTCTGATATTAAAGGATTTGATTTTGAAGGTGTTTATGAAACTAGTTTTAGTTTGAACCTTGTGAATTCTAAGAAACTTGATGTAAGAGTTTTAGCTGATAATATATGGCAAAAATTAAGCAATCCAAAAGTCGATCTTAAAAATGCAAAAACAAAATTTGAAATAATATTTTTAGATGGTGTTGTTTTAGTTTGTAAATTTGAAGGTGAACAAAATGATAAATTTGAAGATAGACGAGCACATCTTAGAGAGTTTAATCATCCAACAAGTATGCATCCAAGGCTTGCAAGAGCTATAGTTAATTTAGTGGATGCAAGACAAATACTTGATCCTTTTTGTGGGAGTGGAGGAATATTACTTGAAGCTGGGTTGATTGGAAAAGAAATGATTGGGTATGATTTAGACAAAATAATGTTGCGTCGATGTCAAAAGAATTTGGATTTCTTTAAACTTAAAGCACAGTTAGAATTAAAAGATGCATTGACAATAGATGCAATGTATGAAGCTATTGTAACTGATATACCTTACGGGAGAAATTCAAAAACAAGCGAGATTACATCTTTACTTTCAGATTTTTTAGTAATAGCATATAAAAGAACAAATAAAATGGTATTAGTGGTTCCAGATATGATTGATGAGAATATTATAAAAAATTCAAGATGGAATATTAAACAAGAGTTTTCACATTACTTACATAAATCTTTAACAAGAAAAATATATTTGTTAGGAAAATAAATAATTGTACAATAATTCTAAAACTTTAAGAAAAATGTCTTAAAAATAATACTTTTAGTTTTTCCCTTATAATTCTAAGAGAAAATAGTTAAGAAGTTTTTAGCAGTACGAAGAGCAATACCTGCTTCTTCAGCTTCAACTTCTTGACCATGCTCTGCTTTTACTCTAAGTCCATGAACTTTTTTAATTTCTGGAATAAAAGGAATTCTTACAGATATTTTTAGTTTTTCAATAGCTTCATCTAACGAAGAAGGTGAAGTTCCAATGACTGCTTCATATTTTTTAAAAATAGCTTCCTTAATTGCTTCATCGCTTTTGATTATAATATCTCTAACTTGATTAAATGCTTCATCTAATAAACTATTTTTTTTAGTTTCTTGAGGTGTTGTTGGAGTTGGAGTTACACTTGCAGGTTCTTCTTGAACTGATGGCGGGATAATTTCTTCTTGTTTAGTTGTTGCAGGTTCTTCAAATTGTGAGAATATGAAATCATCATTATCATCAATTTCTTCTTCTAATTTTGGAACTGATTCTTCTTGTGGTTCTGCAGAGTTATTTTCTAAAATTGGTTCTGCAATAGGTTCTGAAGATATAGGTTTTTGAATATCATCTTCAAAGTTATCATTCATATTTGTACTAGGTGAATCAAAATTATCTGAAACATTTTCACTAGCTGAAGTTAAATCTGAGAATGGAGCATTTTCTTTAATAATAGAACTTTTATTTGAAGTTATTTCTTCTACTTGTTCAATTGTGTTCTCAAAGTTAGATTCAGATACTTCTTTACCTTCAAAACTAGGGTTTTCTTCATCTAAGTACTGGTAGTTTTTAGAACTTTCTTCTGGATTATTTTCGTTTTGTTTTGGAATGAATGATTCTTCTTTTGGTTCATCAAATAAATCACTCATAGGAACAGTATCAAAATCTTTATTTTCATTTGAAGATTCTAATACTTCTTCATTTAAATGAGAATCACTAGTTGGAATTTTAGGAATTTCACTTTCTTGATTTGAAGCTTCATCCCAATTTGTTTCTTCTACTTGATTGGTTTCATTATTTTTTTCATCAATAATATTGCCTGTTGATTCTGTAATGTCAGGTTCAAATTCAGAATTTATTTGTGCAGAATTGTTGTCTGAAGATTCTTCTTCTTTTTCCTCTTTTTCTTCCTCTTTCTCAAATTTTTCAATTTCTTCAAGGAAAGATATATCATCTTCAAAATCTGATTCAACAATTTTTATACTATCTTCTTCATCAACATTATTATCAGGGTGTGTTACATGTTCATAATCTTCTAATTCATCTTCTGTAGGCATAGGAATATCTTTTAATTCAGGATCATCTTCAAAACTTGGAATTTGATTTGGAGCGGATGGGACCTCATTTGAGGTAGATTCTGTTGTTTCGTTAATAACTTCATCATTAATTTCAATTTTTTCATCTTCTTTTTCAGATATGATTCTACTAATGTATAAAACACTAATTTTTTCTTTTATGTAGGACATGTATGTTTTGATAGGTTTTCCAATTAAGTTTTCAATTTTTTTATTTTGACGAGCAGCTTCTTCACAATCTCTATCATTTAGTTTTTGTTTATTGCCTTCATCATAAACTTGTTTTTTAGCAAGTGAACCACTTTGCATATCTCTTGCAATTTGATGTTCTTGAAGAATCACTCTATTACCTTTTAATTCTAAAGTTTCTTTGTTAAACAAATGTTCATCTTTTCCAACTAAATTGTTTAAATCTTGATAACCAAAAAATGTTTTAACTAGAATTTCATCATTTTGACTATAAGTTTGAATTGAAATTTCTGATTCAACCATTCTTTGAGCAACAATGCCAATTTTAGGTTTAGTATCAATATCTGCTTTTTTTCGATATATAACTGCGCTTGGAGAATAAAGTGAAGCCCAACAATCTTTGATACATTTGAATAGAATAGCTCTTCCTTTTATATTTTGAATAATATTTTCTGAATTTTCGTGAGGTTCAATGTAATTTACACTTCCAATAAGAGTTAAGAAAGGTTTTTCAATTGTAGTTACAAGTTTTGTAATATCAATATGGTCCATGTCAATGGCTAAAGTTTCATAAGCTTCAAGAAGTTCTTCTTGCATAGATTCTGGAAAATCAGCGGAGTGTATTAGTTCTTTGACTTTAGAATAGGCATCATTTAATGCATTTTCATCATCAAATCTAATATTTGAGTATATTTGCTTAATGTGTGGCTTTAAGTTATTAGAATCGATGAAATTTTCAAACATGGAGTTCTTTATAACAAAAGAAACAGGTACAGAAATCTTATTATTGTGAGCTTCAGCTAAGTCGACAGCTCTGAAACCTACTGTGTCACTATCTGACCTTGTAATCTTATTTAATGTTAATATATAATCCATTACGCTTCACCAACAATAAAAAGTAAAAATATGATTATTTAAAGCTTATGCTTTTTGCAAGAGGATTAAATTTTTATATGATTAAATCTATAACTAAATAAAAAGGTGAAAATATGAAAATGAAACTAACTATTTTTATAATTCTAATATTGACTTTACTAATGCTTTCTGCATGTAGTACAACCGAAGAAATGCCAGATGAAAATGATGATGTAGATGATGATTCTGATGCAGGACAAGATGTTAATGCTAATATAAATTTAGGGATTGAAGATCCTAAACCTGAAGAAGTTCCTTGCAAAGTCATGTTTGAAGTTTGTGGAAATGACGGAGTAACTTATCCAAGTGAATGTGCTGTAGAAAAAGCAGGTGTGGGTATAAAATATTATATGGCTTGTCCATTTGAACATGTATGTACTCAAGCAGAAAAACAACATAAAGAATGTGTAGATGATAGAGGTCCTGTATGCGGATCAGATTGGGTTACTTATGATTCAGGTTGTGATGCATGTTACGCTCGAGTTGATTCTTGGATAGGAGTTTCTTGTTAAATTAGTTGATTTATTATTTTCTTTTTTTTCTATTGATTTTAATTAAGAAATATGTTGATTAAAAATAATTAATAAAAAATAAAATTATTCTAAAAAATTACTTTAGGTATTTCTTTGCTTTAAAAAAATGTTTTTTTTAAATCAAGAAGTTTATTTAAGAAACTTCTTTGCCTCTTCGATTGAATGTTTATGGAAGATTATACTTTGCAATGATTTTGTTAATGAAAAAGGTTTATCATCTTGCCAAACATTTCGACCAACAGCAATACCATGCGCTCCTGCATCAGTAACTTCTTTAACCATTTTTAAGAAACCCTCATGACCTGCATCATGATTACCGCCTGCAATTACGACTTTTGCACGACCAGCATTCTTGATAGTCCATTTTAAACCATCAATATCTCCATTATAACGGATTTTAATTATATCAGCACCAAGTTCAGCTGCAATTCTAGTTGCATAAGCAACAGTTTGAGTGTTATTTTGATCTTCAACAAATTTTCCTCTAGGATATGCCCATGCAACGACAGGAAGACCATAATCATGTGCTGTGTCAACAATCTTCGAAAATTCAACCATCATATCCTGTTCAAACTCGCTTCCATTATACATAACATAACCAACGCCAGACGCTCCAAGTTTAATTGCTCTTTCAACAGAACACATTTGTCTTGAACGAGGTTCATTTCTAGTCATAGAAGTTGCAGCACTAAGTTTAACTATTAAAGGAATATCCTTGTAATAATCTTGATAGTATTTTTCTGCAGTACCATGTTCTAAAATTATTGCGTTGTATCGTCCTTCAAGAGCAATATCTAAAATATAATTAGGATCGCAGTTTTTCACATTAAAATCTGTAGGTCCATGTTCAACTCCCTGATCATAAGCTAAGAATAAAGCCTTATCATTAGAAAGAAGCTTTTTAATTTGAATAGTCATAAAACTCACTCACCTCAATTTATAGACTAATAAAAGTCAAAAGGGTATATAAATATTACTATAGTTTATTGATTCAAATTTAAGATTATTTTTTATTTTTTTACGCTCAATTTATTATCATAGGAATATTTCTTTCAAGAACATTTAAATTATTAAATTGTTAAACATTAATTATGAAACGAATAGGTTTGATTGCCGGAACAAGAATAGATACTAAATTTGGAATTGAAACTTTTAGTTCTTTAGGAAAAATAATTTCTTGTTCAGTTTCAGATACACCTGAAGAACAAACTTTATTACAAACATTAAATAAAATTGAATTAACAAATAAAGTTCAAACAAATATTGATTATTTAGTTAAAAATAAAGTTGATCTCATAATCATATATTGTAATTCATTAAGTGGCGCTATTGATTTAGTATATTTACGTCAAAAAAATAAAATTCAAATAATAACTCCAATGGAGGCATATTCAGTTATTTCATCTAAACATGGAACTTTTGGAGTAATTGCTGCAAATTGTCAAAGTGTATCAAATATTGAAAAAGTAATTTTATCACATAATAATTCAGCAATTGTATTAGGTTATGGGAACTTGAATATAGTAAAAGACATTGAAAAAGGATATGATCCAAACGAGATAATATCAAAATATAAACTTGTTGAATTGCTTGATATATTATCTGCTTCAGGATCTGAAATAGTATTACTTTCGTGTACACATTTTACGTATTTTTATCATGAATTGAAAAAATTAACTAATTGTTTATTATTTGAACCTTCAGAAGAGATAAAAAAACAAATTAAGTTAATAGATTAAAATTTATTTTTAGTAATTTTTCTATTGCTTTTTTTGATAAGTAGATTCATTTTAGTTTTTGAAAGAAGAATATTCTTAGCTCCATAATTACTAATAACTGATTCTGCATTTGTAATTGCCATTCGAAGTGAGTCTTCAACAGATTTTTTTTTCATAATGCCCGCTACAAAACTTGCTGCAAATGAATCACCTGCACCAGTAGTTTCTTTAACCTTACGTTTAGGATTAGGTTTTACAAACCAAATAAATTTTCCATTAGTACAATAAGCGCCTTTTGGACCGTCAGTAATAACAAGATAATCCATGTTTGGAAGGAAAAGACGTTTAAGAAGATCTTTAGAATTACCTTTTCCAACAAGACTTTCTGCTTCTTCCTTGTTAAGAATAAGAATATTTGTTTTTTCAATAATTGATTTAGTAAATGAAAATCCTTGCTTTGTTAAATAAGATGAAGGATTAAATGCGACTTTGATATTATTATCTTTAGCATATTTTGCAAGTTTTTTTAGAGTGTTGAAAGATTTACCAACCATTGAAGCAAAGTAAAACCATTTTGTTTTGAGACTTTTTTTATTTAATTCTTCAAATGTAAGGTCATTATTACAACCTTTGAAAGTAAGGATAGTTCTGTCTTCAGCGATAGAATCAAGAATAATTGAATACCCGCCCATCTCTCCAAGAGAACCAATAAACGAAATATTTTCTTCTTTTAATAATTTGAAAACTTTAAGGCCATTTTCATCTTTACCAATTTTTCCAAGATACGCAGTATCAAATCCTAATCTTCTAAATGCAACAGCAGTATTAGTTCCACCGCCACCAATTAAGAAATTTAAATTATTAATAAGAATTTTTGAACCAAGAGGATAAGCAAGAAGTTCTTCAGTTGAATTTTTAGTTTTAATTTGAATAAGTTCGGAATCTGTTTTTGCAAAAACATCAACTGTATTAGATCCTACACAAATAACATCAAACGTCAATAAATACACCTCTTTGAAAGATATAATTTACCTTAAGGTATAAAAATATTCCTAAAATTAAACTTAAACATTATCGAGAATAGAATGTGCGTCTTGAGTGCTTTGCATCTTAGTTATTTTACTCCAATCCGCTCCAAGTTTCACCATTAACTTCGTCTTTTCCATTTCTTTTTCTTGATTAGAAATTCTTGCAAGTCTATCAACTGCAACTAAACCATAAGGATAACCAGGAAAAATTACATCATTACAATTAGGCATTAAAGTTTCAAAGAATTCTATAGGGTTAGCTCCATGAAAATCAACTCGAAAACAATGTTTTGAAGCTGAATTAAGTTTGACCATGAAAATTTTCGCGTTGAAAATAGTTTGGTCGATTTTTGCAATAGGATTATAGATCCATGAGTCTTTTTTGTCTAGTAAGATTGCTGAAACAGATTTCCCATTTTCAGTCATTAAATTATTTGTTTTACAAAGACCAACAATAATTTTATTTTTTGAAAAAAGACTTTGAAGATATTCATTTTCTAAAGAGAATTTTTCTTCAAGAGAACCATCAATAATTATGTAATCTGATTTATCTGCAATGGAGTTTGCTAAATCTAATTCTAGAACTCGTCTAATAAACCCTCCGATAGTTGAAATTTTTGCAATAGATTTGCCCACCTTTAAAGATTCATCATTAACGTCAATTTCAATTGATATTTTGTCAGGAAAAGTTTTGGCAATAAATTTATTATTTTCAAAAGTAATAAGCAAATGATAATCATGTTTTTCTGAGAATACCTTTTTGTAATCTTTAATTGCATAAGCCCCAACACGAATTAATTGTAAAGATAGATTATTTGCGATGATTAGTTCTGCATTGCCACCATCAATGAAACAAAAAGTCTTATTTGATTTTTTAGAATTTATTTGAGTGAATGATTCATCATTTATTTCGATACCGTTAAAGCCTTTTTTAGAAAAGAAAGGAATATTTTTCTTGTCGCTATTAGCATTAATCGTTGCTTTTAATTTACTGATAAGATTATCCATGATAAATTAAAAAAGAAATTAGGTTTATAAATTTATACTGGTGTACCTTTGATATTTCTGTAAGGTTTCATTTCATCAACAGGTGTTTTTAAACCCATATATTGTTTTAATGCACGGTTAAATTGATATGTACGTCTATGAAGTTCTTTTTTGTGTTGTTCGTAGATGTTTTTGTAAAGTCTATTAAAAAAGAAATGTTGGAATGGTGAAAGAAGTTTATTTTTTTTAAATAAATCTTGATAATCTAATTGTAAGTATGATTCGCATTTAATTATAGGATTACCTTTCCAAGTGCTAAATTTTACTCCGTCTTTTACTGTGCTAGTTTTTTCAAATACTAAACCTAAATAGTCAACTTTCATAAAATATCTAATAAAAGGATTGTCTCTAGGAATATGAACAACTCTCCACCAAATTCTAAATTCTTTTAATCCATTAGGAAGTATATTTTCATAATAATAAGTTTCCCATTTATCAGATCCATCATGAGGATCAACCCACTCTTGTTCATCTAGAAATTCGTGAGCCATTTTGTACATATTTTTAAAATGATGTACATCTTCAAACTCTATCTCCCACTTTGCAGTAAGTATATCTCTATCATCACGAATTCTTTCAGCATTCTTCATAGAATAAAATTATGTGATTATAGTATATAAAATTTATCTTTCTTCAGATCTAAGAATCCTGCGTATAAATCTATGAATTAATCTTGTTAAAAGAAAAGGTCTAGTGACTAATTTAAGCTTATTTTCTTTAATTGCTTTAAAGAATGCTTTTGTGTCTTTTTTTGAATCAACAAGAGTGAAAGTAAAATCTAGTTGCCATAAATTATGTGCATCGGAAGTTCCAATTAAAGGCAAATTGTATTTTTTTGCGATTTTCACTGCTTTTTTGTTAAAATTAATGAATGGAAGATACATGTGACAATATTCTATAGCATCAAATAATTTTATGTTTTTGATTAACATTTTACCAAGACATTTTCCTCCTGGAAAAAAAGGATGAGGTGCTATAACTAAAATATCTTTTTTTTTTTTTAAGTTAGTCAAGTCCTTAAAAGTCTTTATAGAATCAACATCTTTTTGAGTAACATTGTAGAGAAGAACTTCTTTTGTTTCAATTTTAGCTTCGCAACCACTAATTAGAAGAATGTTTTTTTTCTTTGCATAATCTTGAATTTCTTTAGTGAAGAAAACTTGCTGGTGAAAAGTAAATGCTAAGACTTCAAAACCAAGAGATTTAGTTTTATCAATTAATTCTTTAGCACTATAATTTAAAATGTGAGTTTTATCTTCTCCAGCATGAAGATGAAGGTCTGATTTAAGCATAGAATAAATATTTGAAGTTCAGATTTAAAAAGATTGTTAGATTTTTTATGGAAACTAACTTTGAAGTAATTATTTTAAAGTTGATTTAGTTTTCTACAAATAATTCTTAAAAAAGAATTTAAAGAAAAAGTATGATAAAAAATTAAATTATTTCTTTTTATATTGTAAAACTAGCAAGCTAGTTTTAGGTATTCAAAAATAATAATAATTATTTTTGTACCTTAAAAACTAAAACGCGTTTTTAAGGAAGCCAAGTGTCTCTTTTCTTTAACTTTTCAGGAAGATAAGTATCTACAACGAAATTTAAACCCCATTTAGCAAGTGCTTGCTGTTCTGCTCTGGCTTTAAGCTCAGTTTGCTGCTTAATTGCTTTTTGCCAAGGCTTATGGTGGTGAACAAATGGATCGTTCTTAAGAGCGTCTTTACCTCGTTTAATATCAATATCTTTAAGCGGATGTGTTGGAAGCTTATATTCAATGATATCTTGCGGGGTAATTCCGATGAATTTCGCATTTGGAACACAGAAATATTTATTGATATGAGCTGCGTTTCCTGAACCTACTTTTAATGTTCTGTAGATGTTAAAGTATCCATAGAAATCTCCATCTGTGAAAACTAAAACTGGAAGATTTTTATCATCCGAGAGTCGTCGGATAAATCTACGACAAGCACGAGTAGGAACTCCACCCATACTAATTAAAATACAATTTGCTTTTTTCCAATAATTGTGTTTAACTAAACGCTGGAACATACCTGCAGTTTCAATAGCAAGAATGAATTCTGCATCTGTTTCGAATTTTAGTTCTTCAACACTTGAAGGAATAGAGTAAGCTCCACTACCAAATTTTGTACAGTCAATTTTGATTTCTTTACCATTGTCAGGGTTTTTATCAATAACAATAAGTTTACCTGCAATATCTCCGCCTTTTTCTTCAGGAATAAAACCTAATTTCTCACGGTTAATTCCAAGCATAGCTTCAATGTCGTCCATGACAGTATCTGATTCAGGTTGTTCATTAAAGCGTGCATCGCCCCAGTTTTTAGAAACATAATAAGCCTCTCTTTTAGTTGCAATATCTTTAGTCTCAATTATTTCTTTTGATAAAGACATCATCTTTAAAGTTTGAGCAAAAGTCTTAACCGTTGTAGCTGAAAGAGTTCTGCTTTTCATATTACCTTTTAAGTCAAAGAAACCTTCTTCTAAATCATATCTAACATTGCTTAAAGCTCTGATAGGTGAACTCATAATTGGTTTTGTTCTTACTTTAATATCACGATAAATATTTTTAGCATGCGCGGTAATTTTATCTATAACTTCACTACTCATTATCATCACCTTCTACATCTTCATCGTTATTTTCTTCTTTACCAATGCTTGCAAATTCTGCATCAAATTCTTTATTCTTTGTAGGATCAAATTTAAGTTCTTCAATTTGACCTCTATCTTGTTCAAGCATTATTTCAAGATGTTTAATAACTTCTTTTTCTTCAACATCTGAATAAGCAATTAAATCTTTTAATGCTTCTGCAATAGAAGGAATGTATTTCTCAATGTAACTTCTTTTTTTAAGTTCATCAGAGACTTTCTTTTTCTTAGCTACATATTTGTAAAGACTTCGACCTAATTCTTGAATTGCGAGTTTTACCTCTTTTATGATTTCAGGATAATGTGCTAATGCTTCTTTAGCTTCACTAGTGAAAGGAACCCAAACAGATGCAATATGAATTAAAACAATGCATGGGCCTTGTGGAAGGTTACCGCCTGACTGTTGAAGACCATAAGATCTCCAAGAAGTTTTGGCAATAGATTCAGTTGTTGCACAAGAGCCTTGTTGATATAATAAAGGTACTTTGTTTGCAAATCGCATAATTCCAATAGAGCCTTCTGCTTTTATAGTTCCGCCATAAGCTAAAGCTGCTTCAATAATAAAAGGATTTCCTCTATAAACAGATGGAGGTCTTGTAATGCTTGTGTAAAATTCTGCATTTATTTCCTTTTTCAAACCTTTTTCTAAAAGTTCTGAACCAATCGGGCTAATACAATCGGAAGGTGGAGCCATGATTTTAGTAGTTCTAATAGCTTCAATGATTTTTTCTGCCATCTCTCGAGTAATTTTTCCTGGTTTAGTTTTAGCTGGAATGAATGATTTTTCTAAAATTTCATCAGCAGGTTTATTTCCAACTCTTGAAAATTCTGTTTGAAGAAAATGTTTAACAGTTTTACTTGCAGTCCAAGTAAGCATTTTGATAAGCATACCTAATTCTACACCATAAGGATGAGGTTTAATTTCAGCAGGCATTTTTGGATGAACTTCTGTTGCTCTAGGAAAAATAATTTGTTCTCCTTTAGGATTAACATAGATGATAGTTGAATGAGGATTAACAATTGCTGTTTGTTTAAGATATTCATCAACTGATTGATGTCCTTTAAGATATGTACCTTCTAAGTCAATTTCAACTCTAGTTCCATGATCTTTAGTCCACTCTTTTTCACCTTCTGAAACAATATCTGGTTTATTTTTTTGAGTGTCAATTTTTAACTCACAAAAATAAGCTTGGTGACCAGGACCTATTTTACTAATAATTTTTGCAGGTCTACCTGTAGTTAATTGACCATACATAACAGATGCTGAGATTCCAATACCTTGTTGTCCTCTGGATTGTTTTAAACTATGGAATTTTGAACCATAAAGAAGCTTAGCGAAAATTTTAGGAACTTGTGCTTTAACAATACCAGGACCATTATCTTCAATAGAAATTCTATATCTATCATTTCCCATATCAGTAATTACTATTTCTAAATCCGGGAGAATTCCTGCTTCATCACATGCGTCAAGTGAATTATCAACTGCTTCTTTAATTGTAGTAAGAAGTGCTTTTCTTTTATTGTCAAAACCAAGTAAGTGTCTATTCTTTTCAAAGAATTCTGCAATAGAGATATCTCGTTGTTTCTTTGCCATCTCATGAGCTTTTAACTCTTTTTTTGGTTGCTCTGGTTCCTTTGGAGGCTGCACTGGCGCTTCCACTGGGGCAGAATTGAATGTATCTAAATCAAGTGTGACCTCTGTCATATAAGATTGGTTTTCTACTTATGCTTAATAAAACTTTCTAAAGAAATATGAATATTAATCGGAATTTAATTTGAATTAATTGGTGAAAAAGTATGTTTGATTTAGTATTTACTAACTAAATTAGAGTTAGAAATATTTAAATAATAGATAGACTAAAATAAACTGATGGCTTCAGACTTAGAAATAGTTTCTTTTATTAAAGAACAATTAGCATCTGGAAGAGATGTAAGAACAATAAGAGATTTTCTAATTAAGAAAGGAGTTAATTCAATAGAAGTTGATTCTGCTTTTGATATAGCATTTGGTGGAACTGGGAAAACTGATGTACCAACACATAATGCTTCAATTCATAAATTTGTAGTTACAGGTTTAGTATTCTTAGTTTTATTATTGGTTATTGCAGGATATTCATTATATCAAAATATTGCACCAGGTCCTGATATTCATGTTGATCAACCAGATATAGTAAAACCAATTTATAATCCTCCAGCAGAACAAGTTTTAGATGAGCCTGAAACCGGTTGTGAAAATAAAGAAGCTGATGAAAAATATGATTGTTACTTGGCTTTAATTGAAGAAGAAGACATAAATTGTTATAAAATTGAAAATGAAGTTGAAAGAGATTACTGTTATAGAGTGCATGATTATTATATTCTAGAATTAGATTCTGCATAAAAACATTTTTAGTTTAAATTTCTAAATTAAATAAGTAAATAATAATAGTTTATTTTTAAGAATTCAAAAAAAAGAAGATTTAAGCAAGATCAAGCATACGTGCTTCTTTCATTTTTCTTCTAAAAGCTTCAAGTCTTTTGTAAACAGTTGCATGTGATGCGCCATCAATTAAAGTATCAATCGCATTTCTAGCCATAACAACATTTTCGGGAAGACCAATAACTGCAATGGTTTTTCCATAAACAGAAATATTAGTTTCAGTTAATTCTTCCATGATTTCTCTTGATTTACCTCTTGTACCAATAATTCTACCTCTAATACGGTCTAATTGTTTTTTTTTATCAGCAAATTCAATAAGAGTAATAACTTCCATGATATAATCATGTTTTAAGAGAATTCGAGCAATCTCAGGACTAAAACCACGTCCAATTGCAATAATCATTTCTTTAGTTTGATAAAGTTTAATAGCATCTGAACCTTCAATGGTAACAATACCCTCTTTTGAATCAACATCGATATCTGTGCCTGATATTTCTTCTAATTCTTTTTTAGTAGAGCCATTTGTTCCAATAACCACTGCGATACGTGTTTTTGGAATCCTAAGTTCATGCATATAAGTGTCCATTAGCACTAGGAAAAAAAGACAGTATAAAAAGTTTATCTAATAAAAGACTGAAAAGAGAAGAAATTACTTTGATTTAGATAGTTTTAGATTAAATTTGTTTTTTAAATTTAGATTGAATATCTGATAAGATTGTTTCAATTGTTTCTTCTGAAAGCATTTTTCTAAAGAAACGTTTAATATTTCCCATATCTCGATCAAAAAGTGCAGTAGAGTTAAAACTGGCTGCATAAGTTGTTTGAGAAAAATCAATAAATACAGGCTCTTCCTCTTGATTTAGAATATTAAACTCGGAAAGATCACCATGAACTAAACCAGTTTTTTTTAATTTATACATGTTTTCAAAAACTTTTTTAAGAAATTTTTCTGGATCTTTAGGTCTTGCGTCTTTAAGCATAGGAGCAGGATCTCCAATCATTTCCATAACTAAAATATTATCTTTAAATGTGATTGGAGTGGGAACTCTGATGCCTTCTCTTGCTATCATTAAATTTTTGAATTCTCTTTGAGTCCAAGCAAACACAATTGCTCTTTTTTGTTTCTTTAAACGAGAATATCTAGGATCTGAAGCGATGTATTCAAACATTTTATTGAAATTACAGTTTTCAAGACGGTAAATTTTTACAATGACATATCTATCATCTTTTGTGATAGCAGTGAACACATTTGCTTCTTTACCCATTTGAATTGGGCTAACAAGTTCTTTGAAATGACCTTCAGTAGATAATTTGAAAATATTTCTTAGAGAAAATTCTGAGAAAACATTCTTGTAAACTTTCCATTCTTCTCGGGTATTTTTAGCCATTTTAGAAAAATAATGTAAAAATGCTCAGAAAAAATTTTCTTTTCTGGCATATAAAATAAAAATATTTAATATAAAAAAATTGCGACTTAAAGACTGTCGCCAGTTATGATTTCCATCTTTACAGATTTAGCTTTTGATTCCATAGCAACTAGGAATTTAATATTAGCTCTTTCTGCAGTAAGTACCAAGTCCTTATCAATCACACCATCAAGAACAACTGCATAAATGCCAGTTCTTAAGCTTTTAATTGTGCTTTGAAGTTCTGATACAGGAACTTTACCTAGAATGTTTAAACTTTCATCAAGGACATAAGCGCCTCTAGTACCAATAAGATCTTCTAACATTTCTGAGAATTTTGCTTTTTCTTCATTAGAAACTTTCTTTTTTGGTTGTGGTGCTTCTTTTCTTTCTTCACGTCTATCATTGTTATGATTTGAAGATCTGTTATCTCTTCTTTCATAACTAGGTTTACTGTGATTTGATGTTGAAGGTTTTGATGTTGTAGTATCTAGTTTAGCTTGTTCAGCTGCAACTTTTCCTCTAAGAGCTTTGTGTAGTTCTTTTTGAGTTAATTCTTCAACTTCTTTTCCATCAGGTGCTTTACAGATAAAGTCAATTTCTGCAACTGCTAGTAATTCTTTAATGATTAAATCTCCACCACGGTCACCATCAACAAAAACAGTAGTTGTTTTTCTTTTAGTTAATTCGTGAATTGTTTCAGGAACACTTGTACCATTAATTGCAATTGCGTTTTTGAATCCATGTTTTAATAGAGTTAAAACATCTGCTCTGCCTTCAACAAGAATAATTTCATCACTTTCTTCAACTGCAGGACCTGCAGGAAGTCTTTCTTTACCATATTCTTGAATTTCCATAACTCTAACCGAGTATGCAACTTCATCAGCAAGTTCTTGACTATCAGGTAAGACTCCATCCATAAGTGCTTTTAAAAGTTCTTTAGCTCTGTCAACAACTTGTTGTCTTTTTGAGATTCTAATATCTTCAATTGATCCTACATTAGTTTTTGCGTTACAAGGACCAATTCTTTGAATGATTTCTAATGATGCACCAACAATAGCTGTTTCTGCTTTGTCTAATGATGAAGGAATAATAATTTCTCCACTTGTCTTTCCACCTTTGGTTTCAACATTAACTTCAATTCTTCCGATTCTACCGGATCTTTGTAATTCTCTAAGTTCTAAATCAGCGCCTAAAAGACCTTCTGTTTGACCAAAAATAGCCCCTATAACATCGGGCTTGTCTACGACACCTTCAATTTGAATTTTTGCGTGAATAATATATTTTGCTGCAACTTGTGCAATTTTCGCCATTTTATTTCCTCCAAAATTACATTTTGAGGTACAAAAAATTTTGTTTGTTTCTCGTTCCTCTTAATAATCGTAATTTAGTTTATTTTTTAGTTAAGTTAATCAAGAATCACAATTCGATAAGACACTATAAATTAGGTCTAATACATCATACTTTTTTTGATTTGAAGTTTATGCTAAGAACAAGTTTACTATTGTTTACTGCTGTAAATGATTATGAATGATTATGATAGTAATGAACTTGTTCTGTGAATTTGTGATTTTATGATTAAAAATTAATAATGCCCGAGTCACTAACTCCCAGTTTCATCGCATTGACAATCGTCGTGGCTCGAATAGGTACTCTCTGTGTCGGGCTGACACGCGTGAGGGTGTCTTAGTCTCATAACAAAGAACTTTACGTTCAGTTCGAAAAAGGACCCGTTCACACTTGTTCCTTTAGGAAGGAACTTTTTATTTATAAACGTTTTGTAAAAATAAGTTAAAATAAATTATTAAGCACAAATGTGTGCTTTATTGTTCTGAAAATGCTTCTTAACAGGCTGTTAATTGAGCGAGAGTCTCGATTGCTTGTTCACCAGGATATTCTTGACCATTAATAACCCATGTTGGGTAGCCAGCAATACCTGCTTCTTGACAAGCAGGAGTTTGTCCACGAGGATCGTTTTCAATTGCACATTCAACGTAAGGAAGTAATGATTTAGCATCTTCAAACATTGCTTTTTGATTATTACAATGACTGCACCAGTTAGCACCATACATTTTAGCCCCACTATCAGTTATACACTGAGCAAGTGCTGCTAAATCTGTTTCTTCGACTACAATTGTAGTTGTGCCTGCATTAAAATTTGAACACATTTCATTTTCAGGTGTTTCATAACAGTTTACAATATCTGAATTAACTCTAAGCTCGATCATGTAAGCATCAAAAACTTCTTTTTGTTTTTCTAAAGTTAAAAAGTTTTCAATTTGTGGTGTTGCTTCTTCTAATGAAACTATTGTTTCAGGAGTTTTTTCTATAGTTATAATTAAATGATAACCAAAGTCTGTTTTAGCAACTCCATGTGCTCCATTTTCTAATGAAAGTGCAAGTTCTTTGTATTCAGGAACAAAGTTAGGAAATACATCAGAACCATATTCTCCACAGTTTTCTACACTGCCAGGATCTTCTGAATATTCTGTAACTAAATCACAAAAAACTGAGTTGTCAGCTTCATATTTTGCTTTAATTTGATTAATTAAATCAAAAGCTTTACTATCTGTTCTTTCAGTAGTAATTGTTACAAGAACATGTTTTGTTTGAGCACTTGCAGGAACAATGAACATTTCAGGACTAGCTTGGTAGAAGTTATTAATTTTCTCTTCTGAAGCAGTAATCTTTGAAAATAAACTGTCATTTAAGTAAACCAAGATTAAAAGTTGATCTTTGAATTCTTGCATGTCAATTCCTTGAGATAGAATAACTGATTCAAGTTGAGCTAAAGTCATTCCATTAGAATCAAGAACTTCTTGAACTTCATCGTCAAGGTTAATGCCTGCTTGATTTGCTTTTGTTAAAAGAAGTTTTTTATCAATAAGCTGAGAAACTAATTCTGTTTTTGAAATTGTTTCTTCAAAGCCAGGTGGAAGTTGAGTTTCAAGTTGTGCGTACTCACTTTGATAAATTGGAGCTCCATCAACATAAGCTATTACTTGATCATCTTCAATTATCGTGTTTGAATTGCCTATAAAATTAACAATTAAAATAACTGCTACAATTATAATTAAGACACCTGCTGCAATAAAGAACTTTTTATGTCTAGGATCGCATTTTTTTGCTTTAGTAGTTTTACTACTATTTGCTTTTGAACCAGATTTAGTTTGAGTCTTATGTTCTGATTTATGTGTTGGCTTCTTATGTACTTTTTTTGTTTTAGAAGCGACTTTAATTTTCTTTTCTATTTTTTCTACCAATGAATCATCACCCCAATGACAATTTTTTTCTAAGTATTTTTCTCTGATAAAAGTTTAGTGTATTATAAACCTTTTGTTTGTTTTAATTTCGTTTGTTTTATGATTGAAAGGCTGTTTTAATCAGCTTATTGCCTTCTTTGAAATAATATTTTGTTTATTTTAATATGATTTGAAGGAATTTTATCTGTTTTGTTTGAATAAATATAAATAGGAGTTAGACTAAAATAAATTATATGTATGATATAATTATTGGTCGAAGTGAGAAAGACAAAGAAAAATTTGGTACAGAAGGTACTATTCTTTTAGGAAAACATTTTGTAAAAATGGGGCGAACAAGCTCACTTGCAAATAAAGTATATCTTGACATGATTCGATCTCATGTAGTATTTATTTGTGGTAAAAGAGGTGGCGGAAAAAGTTATACTATGGGCGTAATTGCTGAAGGTATGGCTGATATGCCGCGAGAAATTAAACAAAATATTTCTATAATTATGCTTGATACAATGGGAGTATATTGGACCATGAAGTATCCAAACCAAAAAGATAAGGCATTATTAAATGAGTGGGGTCTTGAAGGAAAAGGATTAGATATTAAGATTTACACGCCAAAAGGATATTATCAAGAATATAAAGATAAAGGAATACCAACAGATTATCCATTCTCAGTAAAACCATCAGAAATGAATGGTGATGATTGGAATATGACTTTTGATGTAAGTCCGCAAGAACCAGTTGGAGTATTAATAGAACAAACAATATTTGCTTTAAAAGAAAATGATGATGAAAATAATGAAGCAAATTTTGATATTGATGATATAATAACAGAATTAGAGAAAAACTTAGATTCAGAAAAACACGTTATAAATGCTGCAAAAAATTTATTTAATAATTCGAAGAATTGGGGTGTTTTTGATAAAGAAGGAACACCATTAAAAGAATTAGCAAAAGGCGGACAAGTATCAGTACTTGATGTTTCTTGTTATGCAACAATGCCAGGTTCATGGAAAGTAAAAAACTTAGTAATTGGATTAGTAGCTCAAAAATTATTCATTCAAAGAATGCTTGCAAGAAAAGATGAAGAGTATAAAGAAGTACATAAATCTGTGAATTATTTTGGTGATGATGATACTACAAAGCAAGACTTTCCACTTGTATGGTTAGTTATTGACGAAGCACATGAATTTTTACCAGTTAAAGGAAAAACATTAGCGACAGATCCTTTAGTTACAATTCTTAGAGAAGGAAGACAACCAGGAATTAGTCTAATTATGGCAACTCAGCAGCCAGGAAAAATTCATACAGATGTTATGACTCAAAGTGATACAGTAATATCTCATAGAATAACTGCAAAAATGGATACAGAAGCACTTGGATTACTTATGCAATCTTATATGAGAGAAGGATTGGATGTTCAATTAGATAATTTACCAAGACAAAAAGGAACTGCAATTATATTTGATGATACAAATGAAAAAATGTATCCAATGAGAGTTAGACCAAGGTTCTCATGGCATGGTGGAGAATCTCCAATTGCAATTCATAAGAAAAAAGAAGATTAAAAAGAGGATTAAACTTTTTATTTTAAGTTTTTATTAAAGTTTTAGAGAATGCACTATAAAGAATATATACAAGCAACAGGAATAAATGTATTGTATTTATTTGCAGTCTATTTATTTATGCCAATACTGGCACCTTATGTTAAATCATTAGGACTAGATGCTTTTCAAATAGGATTAATATTTTCTTTATCACCATTATTTACAATTTTTTCATCTTCTATAATGGGAAAACTTTCTGATGAAATTGGTCGGATGTGGGTTATAATCATAGGAATGATTCTTCAAATCACTGCAATAATATTTTATTTAATTGGCAATCATTGGATATTCATTGCAGGTGCAAGATTATTTGGCGCAGTTGCTTTTGTTGCAGTAACATTAGTTGCAATTGCAAAAATAGAAGATTCATTGACAAATAAAGAAAGAGGAAAATATGCTGGTTGGAGTTTTTCAATAGGTCATATTGGAGCAATAGTTGCACCAATAATTGGAGGATTATTAGTTGATAAATTATTCATTAAAGCACCATTTATACTTTCAGCAGTTATTTTACTTGCATTATCATTTATGCTTGTTTATAGAACACCAAAACTAAAAGTAAAACCAAGCAAAAAAAGTTTTAATTTGTACGCTGGAATTAAGAATTTTTTAGCAGAAAGACCGCTCAAAGCTATGGCAATACTTGGAATGGTTATGCATGCAACAACACCTGCAATACAAGTATTTATGCCACTTTTAATAATTGAGAAATTAGGTTTGACTTACAGCTCAATAGGTCTTGCAATGTTTTTCTTAGGTGTGACTAACCTGTTTCAATTCTTTTTTGGACAATTAAGTGATAAATTTAATCGAGGAACTTTGATACTTGTAGGTTGTGGGATCTATGCATTCTTTATGTTTTTTGTATCAACAACAAATACTTATTGGGTTTTATTGATATTATTATTGTTCCAAGGAGTTGGTGGTGCTATTTGGAATGTTTCTGCATGGAGTTTAATGTCTGATATTGGAGAAAAGACAAAAAAAGAAGGAGAAATAGTTGGCTCATATATGTCAATTGCAAAAATTGGAAGTTTCATAAGTTTCATATTTAGCGGTCTAATAGTTTCAATATGGGGTATTAGCAGTATATTTGCAGTTAACGCAATCATTATAGCGATAGGAATAATAATTGCATCTTTCTATCTGGATCATAAGATTTACGCGCATCCGCAGAAAATATCATAAATCTAATATTCATGGGACTTTTCCAGAAATTCTATTGAAATTTTTGAAAAAGCTTTATAAATCTGGGAAATAAGAATGTATTATGGCTTTTTCAAAATCATTTCCAAGAACACTTGAGAACAGCACTTATCCTCGATGGGAAGAAATTTATCTTTCAGATGAAGAAGAAAATAAGACTGAAAGTGAGTGTAGAAATGAGAATTTAATTTTAATGAAAGAATGTATAGATGATGCAAAAAAACTTTTTTCTGATAAGAATCTAAAAGAATATCAATCTGATATAATTAATCTAGCAATTTCATTATTTGAAAAAAGAGCAAGTCATTCTGTTTATTGGAAAGAAGCAAAAGCGAAAAATAAGTTTGATGAAATGTATTCAAATAAATAAATAAAAAAATTTTTAAATTTATTTTTTAGCTTTAGTTTTGGTTTTAGCTTTTTTACGTTTCTTAAAATGATCTTTGTCATGAATTGCCAAATTATCTAAGTGTTCTGGCGTAAGTGGAGCATTAGACATGCTGATCATACTCGCAATAAACATAATTATGAATATTATCATAAAAGACCACGCCCAAGATTTGAAAATAGGATGTGTAGTGTAATAAGCCGTAATTAAGAAACCAAACATTGCTACAAGCATGAAATTACTTTGTAATGGTGCAACTTTAAACATATATAATCACCTCGATAAATTATAATTTAGTTTAGTAGTATAAAAAATTTTTGAAATTATTACTATTATTTAAATTTCACAAAATTAAGTGTATGAACAATTTTTCTAGCTTCATTTAATTTTTTATCAAAGTCTTCCATGAATTCTGCAGCTTTTTCTGCAGTGAATTTTTTGATTTCGCCAGAAAGCATTCTACCTTTACTATATTCCTCGTAGATTTTGTCAAGTTCGGCATCATCTCCTAAAAAATGTTGTTTTAATAATTCAAAAGACATGTCATTCTCAACAATTGCTCCAAGTTTTCTATGTTCTTCAAGAGTTTCACGACCACCGCTAAGAGCACGCATAATTTTCTTTTTGACTTTTGCAATATCTTCAGGAATATTGATGCAAGACTCAGGTTTAGATTTTGACATCTTAACATTGCCATTAAGCGAGGGTGTGAATTTATGATATAATGAACATGGTGGGAAAAATTTAAGTTTCTTCATACGATTAACAACATCTCTCGAAAGACGGATATGAGGTTCTTGATCAATACCAACAGGGATAATTCCAGGCATACGCTCAATCATTTGAGGAAATAAAATATCTCCAACTTGAGTTACAGCGCTCATAATTCTACCTGGATCAGCATTTCCATAAACTGCTTTGAATTCATTAAGAGTAATTTTTCTTGAAGCTTGATAAGCAAAGTGAATAACATCCTTGTTTTCAGATTGAAAATAGAATATTGTTTTTTTAGGATCAAGACCAAGAGCAATATACGCAGGGATGTGAAATTCCATAGCTCTACGTTTTCCTTCTTCAAGTGAGACTCCACGTGCTGCAAGTGCTTCTAAGTCTGCAACTAAGATGTAAACTTTTGCACCTTGTTCTTGAAAGTATCTAAGATTCTCAACAACTAATTTAGTTCCAAGATGAATAGTATCATTGGTTGGCATAATACCGCTAAGAGCATAAAAGGGTTTTTTTTCTTTAATACATTTTGAAATAACATCTAACCCTCTACCTGCAAAAACAACTCCTCTTCGCATAGCTTTGTTTGGATTTGGAAACTTTGTTTTATCAAAAGTATCTAAACCAAAATCTTTGATTACTTTAGTATAATCTTCTACTAGTTCTGATCCGTAAGGATCAATAATTTTTACCATTTTATCACCTAAATATTTATTCTTATTAAACTTTTTGGGGAAAACCCCTAAAAAAATAAATTATTGTGTTTTGTTTAATGCAGCTACAAATTCAACATCTTTATCTCCTCGACCCGACAAATTAAGAATGATAATTGAATCTTTATCTAAATTTTCAAGCTTGAAAAGTCCTGCAATAGCATGGCTACTTTCAAGAGCAGGAGTTATTCCTTCAATTTGACTAAGTTTGTAAAATGCATCTAAAGCTTCTTTGTCGCTGACAGTTAAAACATCAAGTCTGCCAAGTTCTTTTAGAAGGCAATGCTCTGGACCAACACCAGGATAATCTAAACCTGAAGCAATCGAATGAACAGGAAGGGGATTTCCTTCTTTGTCTTGGAGAAGAGTGCATCTAAAACCATGGATTGTACCTGTCGATCCAAGAGTTAATGTTGCTGCATGATTTCCAGGCTTAAAATTTTTACCGCTAGGTTCAACTGCTATTAATTTAGTGCTTGAGTCTTTTATGAAATCAAAGAATAAACCAATAGCATTACTGCCACCACCAACACAAGCAATCAGATGAGTTGGGAGTTTTCCTTCTTTCTCTAAAATTTGTTTTCTAGCTTCTTTTCCAATTATTTTTTGGAAAAAACGAACCATTTCAGGATAAGGTTTTGGTCCAACAACTGATCCAAGCAAATAAAATACGTCAGGATTTTGAATGTAAAAACTTAAGGCTTGATCAACTGCATCTTTAAGACATCTTCCTCCAGAACTTACAATGTTGACTTTTGCACCAAGAATTTGCATTCTAGCAAGATTAACTGCTTGTTTTTTTACATCAATCTCGCCCATGAAAATTTCACATTCCATGCCAAGAAGAGCAGCTGCTGTAGCAGTTGCAACTCCATGTTGACCTGCTCCAGTTTCTGCTATGATTTTCTTTTTTCCCATACGTTTTGCAAGAAGAGCTTGACCAATAGTGTTATTGATTTTATGAGCCCCAGTATGGTTTAAATCCTCACGTTTAAGATAAACTTTACAACCAACTTCTTTGCTTAAATTACTTGCAAGATAAAGTGGTGATGGTCGACCAATAAAATCCTTTAGAAGACTGACATATTCAATTATGAAATCTTCATCATTCTTTGCATCTTCGAATTCTTGTGCAAGTTCATCTAATAAAGGCGAGAGCTGTGGCGGAATAAAACTCCCTCCAAACTCTCCAAAAAAACCTTCTGAATTTGGGTAGTTGTATGTTTGTTGTGTTTGATTAATTTTATTAATTGTATTTATTTTATTTTTAGTTTCAATGGACATAGTAATCCACCTCCGAATTTAGTTTTTTGAATTATTTTGATCAATAGTCTTTGGTTAATAGACTACAAACTAGAATTTTGGAAGTCAGGTGCCATAATCCATTAGAAACTCTAAATATAAGATGACATAAGTTGATGAGATTAAATTTTATATAGCTAAAGCCACGCGTAATCACCAATTAAATTTAATATAGAGAAATCTATTAAGAAAAGAAAGTTAAAGCCACGCGTAATCACTTTTTATGTTCATAGACAAAAGAAAGCATATTTCTTATATAAATATTTTGAAATTTTTATGGTGGAAGAGTACACAAAACTTTATAAATAAAATCTCTATCTTTGTTGACAGGTGGTATTATGACTATAGTAAACTTCAATTTTATAAAAATGTGTGTTCAGAAAAACAAGCCAATGAAAGGCAAAGTTGATGTGAAGAACAATGTTTTAATCAAAAACATTTCAGAAGCAAAGCTTGCAGTTGATGCAAAAAGATCTGCAATGAAATTCGAATTTACCTATTCAGTAAAGTATGAACCTGGAGTAGGAACAATTGACCTTGATGGTGAAATTCTATTTGTAGCAGATGCAAAAGTTGTAACTGAAACTATAGATACTTGGAATAAGGATAAAAAGCTTACAGGCACATTTACAACTTCTTTAATGAATCAAATATTAAGTAGATGTAATGTACAATCTGTTGTGCTTTCAAGAGATGTAAATCTTCCTGCACCAATACCTATGCCAAAAGTTAAGTAAAACTTTTAGTTTAATTTTTTTCTTCTAAATTATTTTTTTTAAATTACTAAAATTATGATATAAATATTGTTCGAGGTGAACAAACTGGTTGTTAAATTAAAAGTCGCAGAAGCAATTCAAGAAGATGTCAACAAAGGAATCGTTAGAATAGATACTTCATTTATGAGGGATTTAGATATTAGACCTGGAAATATTGTTGAGATTAAGGGTGAACGAACAACTGTAGCCATAACCGACAGATCATTACCAGGAGATATTGGATTAAATATAATTCGAATGGATGGCTTAGTTAGACGAAATGGAAAAACAACTATTGGAGAACATGTCGAAATAAGAAAAGCTGATGTAAAAGAAGCTAAAAAGATCATAATTGCACCTGCAAGAAAAGGTGTTGTAATAAAAGCAAGCGCAGAAGTATTCAAACAAGGATTATTAGGTCGAGCAATAGTGAAAGGCGATATTGTTTCACTTGGTGGAACAAAAAGACGAAGAAATACCATGGTTGGAAATCCAATGTATGACGATGTTTTTTCAATGCTTGGAGAAACTATGGCTGGATTTGGTCTTGGAGATATAAAATTCTTAGTGGTTGATGCACAACCAAAGCAACCTGTATTAATAACAGAACATACAATTATAGAATATAATCCTGAAGCACAAGAATCAAGTGATGATGAGTCATTATTAGATATTTCTTATGAAGATGTTGGTGGATTAGATTCTGAGATTAAAAAAGTTAGAGAAATGGTAGAACTTCCTTTGAAGCATCCTGAAGTTTTTGAAAGACTTGGAATTGAACCTCCAAAAGGAGTTTTATTACATGGACCTCCAGGAACAGGAAAAACATTACTTGCAAAAGCAGTAGCAAATGAAACAAATGCAAACTTCTCAGTAATTAATGGACCTGAAATTATGAGTAAATATTATGGTCAGAGTGAAGAAAATCTTCGAAAGAAATTTGACGAAGCAGAAAAGAATGCGCCAAGTATAATTTTCATTGATGAAATTGATGCAATTGCTTCAAAGAGAGAAGAGAGTAAAGGAGAAGTTGAAAGAAGAGTTGTAGCACAAATGCTTGCTTTAATGGACGGACTAAAAAGTCGAGGAAAAGTAGTAGTAATTGCAGCAACAAATATTCCAAACTCACTAGATCCTGCTCTTAGAAGACCAGGAAGATTTGATAGAGAATTAGAAATTGGAGTTCCACAAAAAGAAGGCAGATTATCAATTATGAAAATTCATACAAGAAATATGCCAATTACTCCTGAATATAATTTGAATAATACAAAATTATTAGTTAAAAAAGACTTAAACAGAATTAAATATGATCTCAAAGAGTTAGAAGCACAAACTAATCCTTCAGAACCAAAGAGAAAAAATCTTGGGAAACAAGAAGAAGTTCTTAATGGTGCTTTGAAAAAATTAGATGAAATTGATCCAAAGAAATTTGAACCAATTATGACTGGTGTTGAAAAGAACCATTTAGATAATGCTGAGAAAGCAAAACTAGACTCTTTATTATTAGAAGATTCATTATCTGAAATTGCAAATATTACACATGGATTTGTAGGTGCAGATTTATCAGCTCTTGCAAAAGAAGCTGCAATGATAGTTCTAAGAAGACTTTTACCTGACTTAAATCTAGAAGAAGAGTCAATTCCTCAAGAAGTACTTGAAAAATTAAAAATAACAGCTGATGATTTCAAACATGCGTTAAAATCAGTAAGACCAAGTGCTATGAGAGAAGTGTTAATCGAAGTTCCAAATGTAAAATGGGATGATATTGGTGGACTTGAAGCTGTAAAACAAGAATTAATTGAAGCAGTAGAATGGCCATTAAAAAATCCATCTGCATTTAAGCAACTTGGAATTAAACCACCAAGAGGAGTTTTAATTTATGGTGCTCCAGGAACTGGAAAGACTATGATGGCAAAAGCAATTGCAAATGAATCAGAAGCAAATTTTATTTTAGTTAAAGGTCCAGAATTATTAAGTAAATGGGTTGGAGAATCAGAAAAAGCTGTTCGAAAGATTTTTGAAAAAGCAAGACAAGCTTCACCATCAATAATATTTTTTGATGAAATAGATGCGATGGCAAGTAAAAGAAATGCTGGATCAGATTCAAAAGTGAATGAGCGAGTTGTAAATCAATTACTAACTGAAATGGATGGATTACAAGAACTAAATGATGTAGTAATAATTGCTGCAACAAATAGACCTGATATTTTAGATACTGCACTTCTTAGACCTGGAAGATTTGATAGAATTGTACTTACTCCAGCGCCTGATGCGCCATCAAGAAAGAAAATCTTTGAAGTTCATACAAAAAAGATGCCTTTAGAAGCAGATGTAGATATTTCTTCATTAGTTGCAAAAACAGAAAATTATGTTGGAGCAGATATACAATCAATATGTAGAGAAGCAGGGATTTTAGCATTAAGAAATGACATGAAATCAAAATCAATTTCTATGAAATATTTTGAAGAAGCCATTGATAAAGTAAGACCCTCAGTGACAAAGGAAATTGAAGCAGAATATGCAAGTCTTAAAGATAAGTTTTCAAGTGCGAAAGCAAAAGAAATGCAAAATGATAAACCTGCTTACTACGGTTAATTTAATTTTTTATTTTTAAAATGGCGATTTTTTCAGAACACCCAAATCAGGTTTTGGGTTATAATAAAGGCATTTCTATTTTAGCTAAAAAACTTGTAACTCCGACTTATCAAATTGCAGAATTTAGTTTATTTTTAGCTGATGATATATCAAAACAAGCAAAAAATGATGAGTTAAACGAACGATTTGAATTATCATCTATACTTTATCAAGCTTCAGAACATATTTATTCTGCAGCAGAAAGCTTATCTGTTTTTAAAACTGGAAGTAAAATATTAACTATTGAGTATAATATATCATTATTAGCATATAATGTTGGAAATTTATCTTATGATGCTTTGGCTTCTTTTATGCATTATACAGGAAAAGAACTTTCTGCACAAGGTGAATTAAAACTTAGTTTAAATAATAAATCTGATTTAGTTGAGAAATTTAAGACTTCTTCTAAAGAATTTCATATTGCAGGTCAATTATTTCAAGAATCATGGGCTAAAATATGTAAATCAAGAACTAAAATTCAAACAGTATAATTTTTGAAATAAATCAATTCTTTACAAAAATTTTTTAAACAGGTATTCTTTATCAAAACAATGAACTTTGGAGATAAAGTAAAGATTATTCTAAAAACTGGTGAGTTTGAAGGTATTTTAATGCCTGAAGATAAAGTTGGATATTTGGATTTAAAGCTTTCAAGTGGGTACAATATTGGTATTGATAAAAAGAAAGTAAAAGAAATTAAAGTTTTAGAAAAAGCAAAGTCAAACAAAATATCTATTAAAGATGTTAAAGTCGATTCAAAAAAGAAAACAATTTCTATATTACACTGCGGAGGAACTGTAGCTTCAAAGGTAGATTATGAAACAGGAGGAGTAACTGCAAAATTTTCTCCAAGTGAATTAATTAATTTATTTCCAGAATTAAAAGAAATTGCAAATATAGATTCAAAATTAGTTGCGCAAATGATGTCAGAGAATATGCGATTTGCACATTATAATATCATTGCAAAAGCTGTAGAAAAAGAAGTAAAGAAAGGAGTTGATGGAATAATCATAACTCATGGAACTGACACACTTCATTATACATCAGCTGCCCTTGCATTTATTTTAGAAGGATTAAATTTACCAGTAATAATTGTAGGATCGCAAAGATCATCCGATAGAGGAAGTAGTGATGCTGCAATGAATTTAACTTGCGCTGCAGAATTCATAGTAAATACTGACTTTGCAGGAGTTGGAGTTTGTATGCATGAAAAAACAGATGATAATAATTGTGTAATTATGCCTGCAACAAAGATTAGAAAAATGCACACTTCAAGAAGAAATGCATTTTTGCCAATTAATACTTCAGCTTATGCAAGAGTAAATTTTGAAACAAAGAAAATTGACTTGATAAGTAATTTTTCAGGGAAAATTTCAGATGCAAAATTAAAATTAAAATTATTTAAAGAAGATTTAAAAGTTGGTTTATTAAAAGCACATACAAATATGTATGCGGAAGAATTCACAGTTTACAAAGGATTTGATGGATTAGTCGTAGAAGGAACTGGCCTTGGACAATTACCAAATTCCGTGGTTGATGATTATACAAAAGAAAGTGCAAAAATTTTGAAAGTTATAAAAGAATTAACCACAAAAATTCCAGTAGTAATGGCATCGCAATGTATAAGCGGTCGAGTAAATATGAATGTTTATTCGGAAGGAAGAACTAATATTGCATTAGGAATACTTGGCAATCTTCACGATATGACGCCAGAAACAACTTTTGTAAAGTTAGCATGGTTATTATCAAATGGAATTGATGTTAAAGAAAATATTTCTGAAAACTTACGTGGAGAAATAACTGATAGAACAGAAGAGAATACTTTTCTAAATTAAATTGATGTGATAAACAAGATGGATAAATCAGAATATAAAAAAATCGGATTCAAATGCGGAATTGAAATACATCAGCAGTTAGAAGGTAAAAAATTATTTTGTAATTGTCCAACAGAAATTAGAAAAGACAAAGCTGACTTTAGTTTTGATAGAAGACTTAGAGCTGCTGCAGGAGAAAGTGGAAAAGTAGATATTGCAGCAACACATGAACAGAAAAAAGCAAAACTCTTTACTTATCAAGGATATGAAGATATAAATTGTTTAGTGGAAATGGATGAAGAACCTCCACGAAATGTGAATCAAGATTCATTAAAAACAGCATTACAAGTCGCTAAAATGATGAATTGTGAAATTGTAAATAAAATACAATTCATGAGAAAAACTGTTGTTGATGGATCAAATGTTTCAGGATTTCAAAGAACAGCAATTATTGGACTAAATGGTTGGATTGATGTTGAAGGACATAAAGTTGGAATTTTAGGAGTTTTCTTAGAAGAAGAAGCATGTCAAGTAATTAGTCGAACAACTGATCATGACACTTATAATATATCAAGACTAGGAATTCCATTACTTGAAATCGCAACCGCGCCAGATATAAGAGATGCAGAAGAATGTCAAAAAGCAGCTGCAAGAATCGGGATGATACTTCGAAGTACAGGTGCTTGCAAACGAGGAATTGGAAGTATAAGACAAGACGTAAACCTTTCAATAAAGGGTAGTGCGCGAACTGAGATAAAAGGATTTCAAGATTTAAAGAGTATACCAAAAGTTGTAGCTTATGAAATTAAAAGACAACAAGAAGTAATTGCAAAAGGAGAAAAAGTTGCAATGGAAGTAAGGCGAGCAGAACCAGATTTTACAACTAAATTTTTAAGACCTATGCCAGGTGGCGCAAGAATGTATCCTGAAACTGATGTGCCAACAATAATAGTTGGAGACTTTACATTTGAACAAGTTGAAATGTTAGATGAAAAACAAGTAAGATTTGAAAAAGAATATAAGTTAAATTCTGATTATGCAAAACAAGCAGTAAGTTATATAGATAAAACCGGCACAAATCTTGAAGATTACTTTAAGAAATATAAACAAATAGAATCAAAATATGTGTTGGATTGTTTTACTGCGATTCCAAAAGAACTAAAAAAACGATATGAAGTAACGCTTGAATTTGAAACTGTGGCTGATGAAATGCTAACTGCGATTTTACAAGATAAAGTTTCAAAATCAATGACTATTGAAGTTCTTGTTGAGTATTCAAAATCTGGAAAATTAGATTTTAGCAAATTTGAAACAGTTTCAGATGAAGAATTAGAGAAAGAAATAAAAAGGATAGTGGATAAAAGTCCTAATGCACCGGTTGGCGCACTCATGGGTCAAGTGATGGCAAAGTTTAAAGGACAAGTAGAAGGAAAGACAGTGATGATGTTTCTGCAGAGAAATTTAAAAAAATAAAAGAGATAATGGTGAAGTAAGACATGGTAAGCATATACAACTGGCTATCTAAAATTAATGTGGAAAAAGTTCTTACTAATTCTGATGAGCAGGTAATTGCTGAGAGGAGATATTTGAGCAGTATAGATGCTACCACTAAAGAGATTTCAACTAATTTAAATTTAATGGTTCAAAAATTACATTTCTTAACTAATAATGTTGGTGGAAGAAACAAAGAAGAAATAATGGAACTATATTTCCAATTAGAAAAATATATGGATAATGCAGTTGAAATATCAAATGATTTAATTATTGATACGCGACTTGGAAAAACTAATTTTACTCATGTTTTTAACAAAATAAAAAATACTGCTCAAAGTAAAGAGACTATGAGAGAATTGCAGAAAAATTTTTTGATTGAGACTGCAATAAAAAATAATGATTTAGATATCGTGATGCTTTATGATTTTGCAAAAGAAATATTTGTTAAAGATTTAGAAGAAGCAATTGATCATAATAAAAAAGATATTTTTGATGTGAAAATCCCCTATCCTCATTTACAACAATTTCTTAGAGTTGTAAGTAGACTTATTGTGAAAGATTTAGACTTGATAAACTTAAATGAGCAAGAATATTTTAAATTAGAGGAAGAATATAAAAACATCAAGTATAATCTTAATTAGTAAGATGATGCTCAAACGCACAAAACTAACGTTTTGGCGCATCAAAAGTATTGCTTTTGAATGAAGAATATTTTTGGCATACATAATTTTTTAGGAGCGAATTTATGAAACTAATTTCTTGGAATGTAAATGGAATAAGAGCAATAATAAAGAAAAATTTCTACGAATTTGTAAACTCAGAGAAACCTGATGTATTATGTTTACAAGAAACAAAAGCCAGACCTGAACAAGTAGATTTAATGCTGCTAGACTATCCATATAAATATTGGAATAGTGCAGAAAAAAAGGGTTATTCAGGCACAGCAGTTTTCTCAAAAGTTGAACCTTACGCGGTAATTTATGATATGGGTATTGAAGAACACGATCAAGAAGGTAGAGTTATAAGTTTAGAATATGAAGACTTTTTTTTAGTAAATGTTTATACTCCAAATTCAAAAGATATGTTAGCAAGAATTGATTATAGAGTCGAATGGGATAATGCGTTTAGAAACTTTATAATGGATTTAGATAAGAAAAAACCAGTTGTAATATGCGGGGACTTAAATGCTGCGCATAAAGAAATTGACTTGAAAAATTCAAAGCCAAATATGACTACTGCAACTAAACTTGGAAGTCCTGGGTTTTCAGATAGAGAACGAGAAGGAATGACTAAGCATTTAGAAGCTGGACTTGTTGATAGTTTTAGACATTTCTACCCTGACAAAGAAGACGCATATTCATGGTGGAGTTATAGAATGGGTGCTCGAAGCAGAAATGTTGGCTGGCGAATAGATTATTTTTTAGTCTCTCAGAAAATGATTGGAAAGTTAAAATCTGCAAAAATATTGCCTGAAATATTAGGCTCTGATCATTGTCCTGTCGAGATAGAGTTGTAGAAATATTTAAATAGATTTAATCTGATTATTTTTCTTATTAAGTTTATAATTAAACTAAAAGGTGATATAATGGTAGAAAATAATAATGCAATGGTTTACATTGCAATTGTAGCAATGGTGGCAATTGTTGCACTAGTAGTAGTTATTAATGGAAATTCAGCAACAAAAGTTGTAAGTTTAGAACCTATTGTGAATGATGTTGATGCAAATTCAGCAGGATTAGCAAGTTCAAGAATTTTTTTAAGATCAACTCAAGCATCTAATCCTTTAGAATCATTTGGATCATATGGTCTTCCTGGTGCAAGTGGTTGGCATGAAGCTGATGCGGCTCGTACTTGGTGTTGGTTAACATGTACTGCTACAAAAGATTCTGATGGTTCAACTGTAACTGGTACTTGTTCAAAGGAAGGTAGTGGACAGTGTGAATGTAATCCTCCTTCTGGTTATTCCGGTGGTAGTGGGTGTTCGGCTAAGGCAGCAGCAGGATCAATTTACTAATTAATTTTTTTTTAATTTTTTATTTATTTCTTCTTTGATTTTTAAATTAAGATTATTTTTTTGTCAAGATAGAGTTGTAGAAATATTTAAATAGTATTAATCTAAAATATGAGGTATTATTAAGTTAAAATTAAATTAAAAGGTGATAAGATGGTAGAAAATAATGATCATAATACAATGGTTTATATTGCAATTGTAGCAATGGTAGCAATAGTAGCACTAGTAGTTGTTATTAGTGGAAATTCAACAACAAAAGTATTAAGCATGGATGACGCAAATCAAGCAGGATTAGCTTTTGCATCTTCAGGAAAATTATCTACTGGCGGTAATACTATGTATAGCTCTGGTTGTACTGCTCCTCCAGCATCAGAATGTGAAAGATGTTGTACAGGATATGATTCAGGTTGTGTAACTAGATGTAATGCTGGCGCAGCAGCTAACTGGGAATAAAGATATAATCTCAAATTTAAATCTTGAATTTTTTTCTTTTTTTCTTTAATTTTATAATTTTTCTTTAACATATATTCTATACTATAAATATTTTTAAAACACAGTTTTTTTTGGGGTTAGAAATTTATGTGATAGGTGTATTCTGATTATTATTTTGTTGATATAGAGTTGTAGAAATATTTAAATAGTATTAATCTGATTATTTTTCTTATTAAGTTTATAATTAAACTAAAAGGTGATAAAATGTCTGAAAATAATAATGCAATGGTTTATATTGCAATTGTAGCAATGGTGGCAATTGTTGCACTAGTTGTATTAATTGGTGGTAAATCAGCGACAAAAATAGTGCCAATAGATTTAAATGATGAGAATATTGCTGGTCAAAGACCAAGTAGACCACCTGCGACTCAGTCATTATCATGTGGTTGTTTCGAATTTGATGATGATGGTTATGCATATAAAGTTGGTTCGTGTGGTTCTTGGACGGGAGGTTCTTGTTCTTCTACTTGCACTGGAGGCGGTGTTTGTATGGCTGGTTATTATCATACTGGTTAAAACTTTTTTAATTAATATTTCTTTTTTTTATTTCTAATTTCTTTTAACTCTTCAATTAATGTATCTGCAATTTTTACATCTCGTTCCGCGTAAGTAATTCTATTTTGTTCTCCATTAATGCTATATTGAAAAACAAAGATGTTCATGTTTTTAACTTTTTTTACGGATACATATATTAGTTCATAATTATTATCTTTTTGATCTATTAAGTCATTAATTGAGATTGGGTTTCTTCTATTGTTTTTGTTTAAGACATCACATAAAATACTTGTATAGTTATTCACTGTTTTAGGTATTTCTTCGTCTATTTCGTCTATTTTGTCCATTAAATATTGTTTATCTGTGCTATCCAATTTCATAAAGAATTCATTTTCTGTTTCTTTTATTTTATAAGTGTTATTTTCTAATGTTTTAGCTTCAAAAGAATTGGCATCTCTTATAGTGTCGTATAAATGGTTAGATGCCTTTAATTCTATTTTGTTGGTATTTATGCTTGTATTAGTCTGTGAAAACATCGTGACACTTAGACAGGTTAAGATTATTCCTGCTAAAGTTTTCTTCATACAAGTTTTAATATGAAATTATTTATAAATGTTTATATTTTCACCATCGTCCAGTAGTGATTATTTGTTTTTCCTTGTATTCTGCTGAAAAAATATTTTTTTCTTTAACATATATTCTACATAATAAATATCTTTAAAAACAACTTGATTTTAGGTTAGTTTATAGGTGTAAGAGAGTACTAATTCTTATATCATATTCAATAAAAAACTAGTGAGGAATACACAAAATGAAACATGTATATTACTTCGGTAAAAAAGGAACTGAAGGCGAAAAGAGTATGAAAAACATTCTAGGTGGCAAAGGAGCTAACTTAGCAGAAATGGCAAATATTGGTGTGCCAGTACCGCCAGGATTTACAATAACAACTGCAACTTGTGCTGAATTTTATACAGAAGGAAAAAAACTTTCAGAAGCAGCATTAACAGAAATCGATCAACACTTAGTAACGCTTGAATCAGAAATGGAAAGCAAGCTAGGAAATAGTGAAAGTCCGTTATTATTATCAGTAAGAAGTGGAGCTGCAGTATCTATGCCAGGAATGATGGATACAATTCTAAATTTAGGATTAAATGATGAAGTAGTTGCAGGTCTTGCAGCAAAATCAGGAAATGATAGATTTGCTTATGACTCATACAGAAGATTTCTTCAAATGTTTGGAGATGTAGTGATGGGTGTAGAGCATGCTAATTTCGAAAAAGTATTAGAAACTATCAAAGAAACAAAAGGCGTTGAATTTGATACTGACTTATCAGCTGATGACTTAAAAGAAGTAGTAGAAAAATACAAAGAAACTATCAAAGAACATGCAGGAAGAGAGTTTCCAATTGATGTAAAAGAACAATTAATTATGTCAATAGAAGCAGTATTTGGTTCATGGAACAATGATCGTGCAATTGTTTACAGAAGAATGAATGACATCAAAGGATTAGATGGAACAGCTGTAAATATTCAAGCAATGGTCTTTGGAAATATGGGCGAAACAAGTGGAACTGGAGTATGTTTCTCAAGAGATCCATCAACAGGAGAAAACTATTTCTATGGAGAATATTTAATGAACGCACAAGGAGAAGACGTTGTTGCAGGAATTAGAACTCCACAACCAATCTCACAGTTAGAAAGTGTTATGCCACAAGCATATGCTGAGCTTGTTGCAATCTATAAAAAATTAGAATTGCACTACAAAGATATGCAAGATATGGAATTTACTATCCAAGACAAAACACTTTATATGCTTCAAACAAGAAATGGAAAAAGAACAGCTGAAGCTGCAGTAAGAATGGCTGTAGAAATGGTTGATGAAGGATTAATTACAGAAAAAGAAGCTGTAATGAGAGTAGATCCAAATCAACTTGATCAGTTATTACATCCACAACTTGATCATGTTGCAAAAGAAAAACACACATCTTTAGGAAAAGGTCTTCCAGCATCACCAGGTGGAGCTGTAGGAAAAATTGCATTTACAAATGAATCAGCAGTAGAATTAAAACAAGCTGGTGAAAAAGTAATCTTGGTAAGAAATGATACAAGTCCAGAAGATTTAATTGGGATGGACGCAGCAGTAGGAATTCTAACTGCAAAAGGTGGAATGACTTCACATGCAGCAGTTGTAGCTCGTGGAATGGGTAAATGTTGTGTATCAGGTTTAGGGGATGCAAGAATTTCAGAAGCAGCAAAATCATTAGAACTAGGTGGAGAAAAATTCACTGAAGGAGATTACATTACACTTGATGGAACTAGCGGAGATGTTTACGCAGGAAAAATTCCAACAACTGATCCAGAACTTACAGGAAACTTTGGAAAGTTAATGGATATTGCTGATAAATTCCGAAGAATGGGAGTTAGAACAAATGCAGAAACACCAAGAGACGCACAGCAAGCAATCAAATTTGGTGCAGAAGGAATTGGTCTATGCAGAACTGAGCATATGTTCTTTGAAGGTGATAGAATCAAAGCTGTTAGAGAAATGATAATGAGTGAAAACTTAGAAGGTCGAAAAAAAGCTCTTTTGAAAATTAAACCTTTCCAAAAAGATGACTTCAAAGCATTATTCAAAATCATGGAAGGAAAACCAATCACAATTAGATTGTTAGACCCTCCATTACATGAATTCTTACCAACAGCTGAAACAGACATTGCAGAAATTGCAGGTGAACTTGGCGTAAGTATAGAAGATTTAAAACACAAAATCGAAAGCTTACATGAAGTAAACCCAATGCTTGGTCACAGAGGTTGTAGATTAGGAGTTACATATCCTGAAATTGCAGAAATGCAAGCAGAAGCAATCTTTGAAGCAGCAAAAGAAGTTGCAGCAGAAGGAATTTCAGTAAAACCTGAAGTTATGGTTCCTTTAATTGGTACTGTTGAAGAATTTACAAATCAAAAAGCAATTATTGTTGCAGCAGCTGATAGAATACTAGACGGAACAGATGTAAAATACATGGTTGGAACTATGATTGAAGTTCCAAGAGCAGCATTAGTTGCAGATGCAGTTGCAGTAGAAGCAGAGTTCTTTAGCTTTGGAACAAATGATTTAACACAGATGACTATGGGATTCTCAAGAGACGATGTAGGAAAATTCGTTCCAGAATACGTAGAAAAAGGAATCTTAGAAAAAGATCCATTCCAAGTATTAGATCAAACAGGTGTTGGTCAATTAGTAGAAATGGCTGTAAAGAAAGGACAGCAAGCAAGACCTGGAATTAAACTTGGAATCTGTGGAGAACACGGCGGAGAGCCATCATCAGTAGAATTTTGCCATAGAGTAGGATTAAACTATGTAAGCTGCTCACCATTTAGAGTTCCAATTGCAAAACTTGCAGCAGCACAAGCAGCAGTAAGAGAGACACTCAACAATTAATTGTTGGTGCACCAAAAACATTTAGTTTTTGAGTGAACAATAAACTCTTTAAATTATTTTTTTTCTTTTTCTTTTTTTTCTTTAAAATAAACAAGTTTTTTGAATTAATTCGATAAACATATAAATAATTCTGAGAAAATATTTTCTTAAAAGGTGATATTATGGATTTTAAAAACATAGGAGTAAAAATACCAAAAATTCTTTTACCAAACAAGAATGTGGACATGACTAAATGGGCAGTTGTAGCTTGTGATCAATATACAAGTGAACCAGACTATTGGAAACGTGTTTCTGAATTAGTAGCTGATGAACCTTCAACATTAAAATTAGTTTATCCTGAAGTTTATTTGAAAGACGAGGATAAAGAAAAAAGAATACAAAACATAAATGATTCTATGAGTGAGTATTTAGAACAAGAATTATTAGAAGCACAGAGCAATGAAGTTGCTAGTGCACCAAAAGAAAAACTTTTGAGTGAGGAAGAAGGAATAATTTATGTTGAAAGAACTATTAATGGTAAAACTAGACAAGGATTAGTTGTAGCATTAGATTTAGAGTATTATGATTTTAGTGTTGATTCTAAAAGTTTAATTAGAGCAACTGAAGGAACAATCGTTGATAGGTTACCTCCTAGAGTTGAAGTTAGAAAAAATGCTTTAATTGAATTACCTCATATAATGGTTTTAATTGATGATAGAGAAAAGAAGGTTATTGAACCATTGACGAGTTTGAAATCAGATTTAGATAAAGTATATGATTTTGAATTAATGATGGAAGGTGGTCATGTTAAAGGTTATAGACTTGATTTAGAAACTTCAAATAACATGTTAACTGAACTTGCTAAACTTGCTGATCCTGTAGTTTGTAAAGATAAGTATGGTCAAGAAGATGTATTATTATTTGCAATGGGAGATGGAAATCATTCTTTAGCAACTGCAAAAACAATTTGGGAAAGCACAAAATCTGAGAAAGGTATGGATCATCCATCAAGATTTGCTTTAGTTGAATTAATGAATATTCATTCTGAAGCAATGGAGTTTGAACCAATTCATAGAGTATTATTTAATGTGAAAAAAGATTTTGAAATCGCATTGAAAGAAGAATTTGGTGAAACTCTTGAGTTTAAAGAGTGTTCAAAAGAAGAAATGATTACAACTGTTGAGAATTCAGGTGATAAGCAAATATTTGGTTTTATTAATTTAAATAATTATAAATTAATTACTTTCAATAAACCAACTTCAAATTTAACTTATGGAACGCTTCAAAAGTTTTTAGATAAATTTGTTAGTTTAGGAAATGCGGAAGAAATTGATTATGTGCATGGAACTGATGTAGTTTGTGAACTTGGACAAAAAACTGGTAATTGTGGATTCTTTTTAGATTCAATAGATAAAAATAGTTTTTTTAAAAGTGTAATTCTTGAAGGAGCTTTACCAAGAAAGACTTTTTCTATGGGTGAAGCAAATGAAAAAAGATTTTACGTTGAAGCAAGAAAAATAGTTTAATATAATTAATCTTTTTTTTCTTTTAATTTTTTTAATTATTTTTTTGCTCTTTTTTTTAAGTTTTAAGGTGAGTTTATTCTTTTTCTCATGTAAATCAATTAACTTTTTATAAGAATTAACGTTTTTTTTACAAAAATGATACTAATTGTTATCTTAATTTTAATTGCAGTACTCGTACTTGGATTTTTGCTATATTACCAAGTATGGTTTTTAAGAGATCCGGAGAGAGAAATACCTAAAGGAAATAATATTGTTTCTCCTGCTGATGGAGAGGTTGTTGCAATTAAAGAATATAAGGATAATAAGCTTGATGTTAGAAAAGGTTTATTTGGAATTGTAAGGACTTTTACTAAGGATGTAGCAAAAGAAGGATATATGATATCTATTTTTATGAGTATGTATGATGTGCATGTGAATAGAGCTCCTATTGCAGGCATTGTGAAATCTGTTATACCAAGTAAAGGAAAATTTTTTCACGCAAGAAGTACTTGTTCAACTTATGAGAATGAAAATGTACAAATTTTAATTCAAAAAGGAAATTTGAAAGTAAAAATTATTCAGATTGCAGGAAAATTTGCTCGAAGAATTGTTCCATTTGTTACAGAGAACCAAAAAATAGAGAAAGGGCAAAGAGTGGGGATGATTAAATTTGGAAGTCAAGTAACAATGATTTTACCAAAAAATATTATTTTGCAAATTAAAGAAGGCGAACAAGTATTTGCAGGAAAAAGTATTATTGCAAAAATTAAGTAATTCTTACAATACTCCAAATGATTTATAAACATTAATTCTGTACTAATTTTAAGAATATTTGAGGTATTAGAATAAAATGGCTATATCAGAAAAATTAGAACAAGCATTAAACAAACAATTAAATGAAGAATTATTTTCATCATATTTGTATTTATCAATGGCAGCGGATTTTGAAGATAAAAATTATACTGGCTTTGCAAGTTGGATGAGAGTGCAGTTTCAAGAAGAACAATTTCACGCAATGAAATTTTATGATTACATAGTTCAAAGAGGGGGGAAAGTTTTACTTGAACAAATTGCAAAACCAAAATCTAATTGGGAAACACCACTTTCAGCATTTAAAGCAGCATTCTTACATGAAACACTCATAACTAAGAAAATAAATAATTTAGTTAATTTATCAAGAGAAGAAAATGACCATGCAACTGAAAGTTTTCTAAAATGGTTTGTTGATGAACAAGTAGAAGAAGAAGCATCATCTGAAGAAGTTGTTAAAAATTTAGAGATGATTCACGAGGACAAAAGTGCTTTATTCTTATATAATAGAGAACTTGGAAAACGAGTTTTTCAATCAAGTTCTACTGAATAAATATTTTCTTTTCTTTTATTCTTTTTGTCTTTATTTTTCTAAACATTTTTATATTACTAACCATGTTTTAGTTATATGAAGAAACATATTGCAAATATTGTTACCTTGTTAAATTTAGCATCCGGAATGACTTCGATATACCTTTCAACTTTAGGTATGTTTGTAGAATCTGCAATAATGATTTTAATAGCTGTATTCTTTGATTTTATAGATGGAAGAGTTGCACGTATGTTGTCTGTTGAATCTGATATAGGTGCGGAATTAGATTCTTTATCAGACTTAGTTTCTTTTGGTGTAGCGCCTGCAATATTAGTTTACAATCAATTTCCTCAAATTTTAATAATGATTTTAGGAATATTATTTGTGATGTCTGGAGCTTATAGACTTGCAAGATTTAATTCAATAAGAAAAGAAATAAAAGGATTTGTTGGCATGCCAATAACTATAAATGGATTTATTTTTCCAATACTTTTCTTTGCAAGTGCAACTTTGAACATTTATTATGCTGTATTATTAGTGTCTACTTTCATGATGATAAGCACTTTAAGATTTAAAAAGATCTAAATGATATTTGATATATTAATTCAAGCATTGTATTTTTTTGTACCTGCATATTTTGGAAATGTAGCTCCAACTTTAGTTAAAAAAATTCCTTTCTTAAATCAAGCAGTAGATATGGGTAAGACTTTTCGTGGAAAAAGAATATTTGGTAAGAATAAAACTTTTCGTGGATTGTTTTTTGCAAGTTTAATTGGAGTTTTAAGTTTTCTATTACAAAGATGGTTATATCAATTTGCTTGGTTTGCTAAGATAAGTTTATTTGATTATACTCAGATGACTATTTGGCTTGGATTTATACTTGGTTTTGGAGCAATCTTTGGAGATTTAATAGAATCATTTCTTAAAAGACAAATAGGAATTCCTTCAGGAAAACCATGGATTCCATTTGATCAATTGGACTTTACAGTGGTTGCATTACTATTAAGTTCAATAATTTATCTCTTAGAATTTAAATACATTATAGCATTATTGTTATTTACTCCAATATTACACTTGGCAACACATTATACAGGATATCTTTTAAAAATAAATAAAGAAAAAATTTGATAGTATTTAGTTATTTTCGTATTCTTTCTCAATAAACTTTCTAGGATTTAATCCATAGAAGCTAAGAATTATAAGTCCGACAACACTCCACAATAAATCTCTTGCTCTAACAAGGAATGCAAGTGCAACTCCGCCTGTTTGGCCCATTTTGAAAAGTGCGAATACTGTTACTTGAGATAATTCCATTGACCCAAGACCCATTGGTATTGGGATCATCATTGCAACACCAATAAAACTTACAATTAAAAATATTTGAACAAATGTGAAATCAAAACCGAGAATTAAACCTGCGAATTTATACTCTACAAACATACAAACCCATGAAAAGAATGATGCTACACAACTTAAGTAGAAATCTTTTTTATCATGTTTAAAAAATTTGATTATTGCGCTCTCAAACTCTAATATTTTCACTTTATTTTTTTTATAAACCTTGGTTGTTGAAAGTTTGAATTTATTAGCAAGACTCTTAATAAAACCTTTTCCTGAAACAAGTCTATGATAAATAAATAACATTAATCCTAAGAAAATTAGTGCGAATAATAACATCATAATTTCCGCTTGACCAGGAACTGCAAATGAGAATAATACAATCATTACTCCGATGAAAAAGAAAAGTGCATTAGTTGCAATTTCGATAGTTTTATCAATTATAATTGTAGATAATCCTTCTGAGAATGATATTCCATCTCTAGATAATAATCCTGCTCTAACAGGTTCTCCTCCGAGTTTTGCAGCTGGAGTTAAATAACTAACACCGTAGCCTGCAATACGATAAGAAAATAGTTTGAATAATGAAACGTTGTAACCTTTACTTTTAAGAATAATTTTCCATCTTAAAGCTAAGAATAACATAATTAATACTGAGATTCCAATGTATCCTAAAATTATTAATGGTGAAGAATTGGAGAATAAGTTTATTATTTCTTTAAATGGAATTTGTTTAAGAATAATCCAAAGTGCAGCAATTCCTGCTAAGATTGATCCTAAGACAATCCACTTTTTCTTCATGTGATAAATATTTATTTTAGCTATATAAATCTTTGTTTAAAAAAAGTTTAAAAAGAAGATGCTAATCTATTTCTTTGTGCGAACCTATAGCCTAGTCTGGTAACAAAACTGTTTTAGCAGTTTTTTTGGGCAAATAAGGCGACAGCCTCCTATAAATTTAGCATTTATTTTGCTATTTTAGAAGTAAGCTGTAGATCGGGGGTTCAAAACAATGAATACTCGTTGACGGCTAGCGTCGGTAAGATATTCGCTTTGCGAAATCTTACTTAGTGGAAAACTATGTGGATTCGTTATGAAAGTCCCCCTGGGTTCGTATTTTCTACTCTCAAATAGTAATTGTTAGGTAAGGTTTAAATACCTCTTTAGTTTAAGAAAGTTAAAATGCAAAGTAAAGACCTTATAACAAGATTGAATAATAGTCATCTTGAACCATCATTTCATCCAAAAATTGATGAATTGGTCTTAGTAATAAATGAATTAAAAAATAGTATTGGCTTTAATGAAGATATTAAATCTAAATTATATTCTCCCGAAATTGAAGATCAAATATATTATTTAACCTTCGTTGCAAATAATAATGTAATTGGAACTTCTGTTTTGAAGTTTGATGAATTTGATTTCTTAGAATTTATTTCTTACAGAGGATTAGTAAAAGAAAACCAACCAGAAAAGAAACTATTTAATTTTATGTGGGATGAATCAAATACGAAATATGTTAAATTAAATGAATCTGAATCAAAAAGTTTAGGTCTTGGAGCATATTTTAAACCATTAAAGTCTATACAAAATGAAGAATCTGATGAACCAGAAAACTTAACTGTAAAAGATGTTGCACAAACTGTAAAGAATACAAAGAGAAATCGTTCAAGAATTATACCTTCAAAAATGAATTTTGAATTTGCTTCAGATAATGAAGGTTCATCAATTTCAGATGAAATAGTTGGAGCTAAGGAGAATACCTCAACAAAAAAAATTGATTTTTTAGAACTTTATGAAAAAGGCGCTGCAGAATTACAACAAAAGAAAGAAACCATAGATTTTTCATATGCTAATAAACAAAGTCGTAAGCTGGATCAAATCATGTTAAAAGATAAATCATTAGATTTTGAGATAACTGATATTACTGTAAATGTTGATAAAGTTAAAGAAGTAATAACAAAATTCATAACTGAATCAGAATTAGCATTTGATACTATTAAGTATTTTTCTTCAGGGTATCAATCTGGTGTTGCAAAATTTTTTAAATCTAGAAATGATAATATTAATTCTAAAAGAGGACCAAAAAATAAATTAGTTGGAGTTTTAGCTTTCAAGTCTTTAGATTCAAATGGATTAAGAATTGAACAGAGTTATAAAGGTGAATATAAAGATAAAGTAGGCGTAGAACAAGTAATTTTATCAAGTACATATAAAAATGATGTTCTAGTAAGATTTGATCAAAATGATATTTTATTCAATGGTATTAGTCCAATAGAAAATATGTCTGTTGAGAAACCTATCTCTATTCCCATTACAATTAGAATGCTTGCAGATAATATTCCAAGAATGTTTCCTCTGCATGAAATCATTTATGATTATTTAAATGAAACTTCTATTTCTAAAGCTGTAGCTTCAACCAGGGAAAGAACTTTAGGTTTTTTCGGATTAAAAGATTATTCGTTTGTAAATAAACAATTACAGAAGATAAATTGTTTACCTTTTATTTTTAATACTGAAATAGATCATGAATTAATTGATAATACAATTGAATTATTAGTTCAAGAAACAGGGCTTGAATATGATTGGATAAAATATCCTTTAGCAACTAGTGATGAAGTAGTAGTTAGTTTTCAAAGTTCTGCCACCTCAAAAAATTTACAAAACGGTTTATTAGTTATACAAAAAGATCAGGCTGGAAAACTAAAAATACATTATAAAGGAACTCATAAAAAATATTTTGAAAAAACAAAAATTTTCTCAATAGAAGAAAATGTTAATGGAGAATTTAATCGAATTGATTTTAATGATGAGAATTTTCTACTTTTAGAACCAATAAATTTCTCAGCTGAAGTTCTAAAATTGTCAAAAGGACTTAATTCTTTATCTATATATTCTAATTCAAGATTTGTTAATATAGTTTCAACAATAAATGATCATTTTGCAGGTTTAAAACCAAAAGTTACGAGAGTAACAAATGACAAATATTTAGAGTCTTTTGGGGTGAAAGTTTTCTCGAAAAAAGAAATGAAAGCAAAACTTAATCAAGATAATTCGTCAACTATGATAAGTGAAGATAAATCAATAGTTAATCATCTTCATCCGAAAGTCTCACCAATAACTTCAAATCCATCTAAAAAAGGAGCTTATCATACTAATTCATTTGGAGGATTGGAACCAAGAATAATTCATGCTAACAAAATTGTTTCATCTATCATTGTTCTGTCTGAATTTTATGATAAATCTGTAAATGAAATGTTAGGAATTTATATTGATAAGGGAAATAATAATAGAGTTTTGACTTATGAATTTACTGAAAATAAATATTTAAAATCACTCGCATATTTTGATTCAGAAAGAATATATCATATAATGAATTCGCAAAAAGGATTTAGAAGACTTGATAATAATCAAGAAGCATTTTTAGGAATTATTCCCGGAAATATATCCCTTGCTGAAACAAGTCGTGCTTTAGGAATGTTATTGAATAATATGAGCTTAAATGGTGGTAGACCTCTAAATCTTTACAAAGCTTATGATAGATTAATTCCTAGTATAAAGTTACATGAAATAGGCAATCCTGAAGAATTATTGAATTGTTGGAATATGTTTAATTTTACAGTACCTGATAAAATTTTAAAAAAACATGGAAGATATAAAATTAATGGTTAGATTAGTTATTTAATTAAAGTTTTTTTTGATCTTTCTTTTTTTCTTTCTTTCTTTCTTTGTTTGTTTGTTTGTTTGTTTTTCTCTTTTAATAAAGTATTAAAATCAGCTTCTTCTTCTAATAGTTTATGAAACTAAAACAAATACCTGAAGATTTTATTGTTCGAGAGAATATAGGTGTTAATATTGGTGGCGGAAGACATGCGATTTATTTAATGAAGAAAACTAGTTATACTACTGAGCGTGCTATTCAAGCTATTGCAGATCATCTTCATGTTGATAGAAAACAAATAGGTTATGCGGGAATTAAAGATAAAGTAGCTATTACTTATCAGCATATTTCAATAAGTGATGTTTCAAAAGAACGAGTTAAATCTCTTAAATTAAAAGACATTGAATTAGAATTTATTGGGATGTGTGGGCGGCCAATGAATCTTGGTGATTTAGCTTCGAATTCATTTGAAATAGTGGTTCGTGATTTAGATTCGTCAGTTGTTGTAAATTTAAATAAACGAGTAAAGAACTCTTATGATAAACAAAGATTCTCAAATAATAATGTGGCGATTGGTCTTGCAATGCTACGAAAGGACTTTAAGAAAGCAGTTGAATTAATACTGGAATCTGATGGTTGGTATGAAGAAAAAGTTAAAACTTATTTGAAAGATAAAATTAATGATTATGTTGGTGCTTTAAGAAAAGTTCCAAGAAAAATACTTTTATTGTTTATTCATTCATATCAAAGTAAAGTGTTTAATGAAACTATTGCCTTGCTTGATTCTGAAGTGAATTATGATGTTCCTTTAGTTGGTTTTGGAACTGAATTTGAAGATGAGAAGATTGAATCAATTGTTGATGAAATTTTAGGTAAGGATAAAATTGTTCAAAGAGATTTTATTATTCAAGCTTTACCTGATTTAAGTTGTGAAGGTGATATGAGAAAACTATATGTAAATATTAAAGATTTATCTGTTAGTTTGCTTGAAGACGATGACTTAAATAAAGAAAAGAAAAAAATAAAATTCACTTTTAATTTACCAAAAGGATCTTATGCGACTAATGTTATTAAGATTCTAATTTCTTAATAATTTCTTCAAAGACTTCATCAATTCCTTGATCTCCATCGATTGGAAGTAGAATTCCTTTTTTTTCGTAAAAATCTAATAATGGCTTAGTTTGTTCTTCATAGATTTTAAGTCTGTTTTCAATTGCTTCTGGCTGATCATCATTTCTTTGAATAAGTTCTCCGTCACATTTATCGCAGATACCTTCAACTTTTGGTTTTAATGAGATTGTGTTATAGTTTTGTTTACAATTAATACAAACTCTTCTAGTTGAAATTCTATTAATAATGGTAGTCTTAGGAACTTCTAAATCAACAACTGATTTGAATTTATGATGCAGTGTATCTAAAAAATCTGCTTGATTTCTATTTCTTGGAAAACCATCAAGAACAAATCCAGATTTACAATCTTCTTCTTCTAATCTGTTTTGAACAATCTTATTTGTTAAACTGTCAGGAACTAATTCTCCTTTGTTAATGATTGCTTTTATTTTTAGTCCAATTTCTGTTTGGTTAGCTATGTTGGCTCTAAAAATTTTCCCAGTTGAGATGTGTATAAGTCCAAACTTTTCTGCAATTCTAATTGCTTGTGTTCCTTTACCAGATGCTTGTGGTCCGAAAATAATGAAATTCATGTTTATTTTCCTCCAAGTTTTTTGTTAGTTGTTTTTTGTTATTGTTTTTTTTGTTTTGTTTATATTTAACCAAAGTATCCTAATTCTAATTTAGTATTTTTATTTTTATTCCAACAATCTCTTAGTTTTTTTATGATTCCTTTAAGATCATCTTTAATTAGTTTGTATTCGTTAAAAGAATTATTAATGAAATTTATATATGCTTCTTCTTCAAATTCAACTTCTAAAAGATCTTTTTGTCTGTTTGTATGTTGAAGTTTTCTATATAGTCTAAGAATAATTTTTTTATCTTCTTCAGAAAACATTCCTGCTTCATTTAAACTTCTAAGATGTTCTGGGTTAATGATTTCTTCAAGCATATTAGTGAAGTGAGTTGTTTGGTCATGAATTTTTTTAACAACTTCATGTAGAATGTTTTTATCCTCGATATCTGCTATTTGAAAATAAGAATTCATTTCTTCAAAAGAAGGCAGATTAAGTTTTTTTGCTAGTTTAACATATTCTTCCATTTTAATTAATAAATTATTTGACCTATTTATAATTCTTTTCTAATTTTTTTAAGAATACTTTCTTTAATTTAATTTTGAGAATTAATTTGTTGTGTTTGTTGTTTGTTTATCGCCAGTTAAAAAAGGGGTTTTGAGCTCCCAACAGAATTGAGGGGAGGGTGGTTAGAGAAGAGGCTGTAGGGAGCTCGTGATTGTTATTTTTTGTTCATTTTGTTTTTAGTACGAATGGTCTTGGTGGTTTTCGAAGTTCTTGTAACCAAGTTAATCCGATTCTCATCATGTTTTTGTTGAATTTTTCGCTTAATTTGTAAGTTTTCTTGTATAAATCGTAATCGATTAATCCCATTGTTTTCATAGGAGTTAGGATTCTATCGTAAAATTGTCTTTTGTTATATGATAGTTTGACTTTAGTTTTACCTACGAATTGGCTTTCACTTTCAGCTTCTAAGATTGTTCCATCATGAAGTGCTGTTGCAAACATGGACATTTCTGTTTTTCCTATTTCACCTTCTTTTAATTTCATCTGTTCAACAAGAAGCTTTGCAACCATAACTTGTTGTGATGTAGCAAATATAATTTCGTAAATGCTGTCTGGAAGATTGAATTGATCGAATAGTATGACCATTTTTTTTTACCTTTGCTTAGTGTTTTTCAACTAATTTATATCTTTAATGGGGGTACTAGTATATAAATATTTCGTTTCGTATACTAATTAGTATACTAGTTTAGTCTATTTTTAGTTTTTTAAGAAAATAATTAATAACAAAGAAAATATTTTGTAATCGTATTTTTATTCAAATAATAATAAGTTTATTTATTTTTAATAAAAAATTCATCAATCATACGTTCATATAACATAGTAGTTCTCATGTTCCAAGTATTAGGGAAACATTTACGATAATTTGACCATGTATAACGTTCATCAAGAAAAACAATTACTCCTTTATCATTTTCGCTACGAATGCAACGACCTGCAGATTGAAGAGTTTTATTGAAAGCCGGAAATAAATAACCATAATCCCAACCTTTTTTGAAAAGTTTATCGTAATAATCAATAAGTGCCTTTTGTTCAAGATCTGGTTTGGACAAAGGAAGGCCAACAATAACAACGCATTTAAGAAGATCGCCAGGTAAATCAATACCTTCTCCAAAACTTCCAGAAACTGCACCTAAAAGAACAGCACCTGTTTTACTGTATTCTTTAAATTTAGTTATAAGTTCTGTTTTATCATCTTTGGTCATATTGGGAAGCTCTGTGAATGTTGTTTTTGTACATAGCTCGTTAAATTCATTTGCAATAAGATCTCTTAGATAATAACTAGGGAAGAAAATCGCAGTATTTCCAGGAACTTTATTTGCTATTTGAGATAAAATTTTACCAATTTCCTTATATTGTGCTGCATTTCTAAGTTCATATTTAGTGGATGTTTTAGGAAGAATAATATTTAATCTATTTTCTTCAGGGAATGGACTTGGAAAAGTATCTTCAATAGTATTGGATTCATTAAAACCTAAAAGTTCACGATACATGCTTGTAGGTGATAGCGTTCCAGACATTAAGATTGTACTGTGAGCATTTCTAATAACATCTTTTGTTGAAAGACTAGGATCAAGACAACGATAACTAAGCATTATAATTCTTTCTTGAGAACCATCTTGTTTAGAAATAATTCTAGTAAAGCCCGCATCTCTACCAAGCCAAGCTTCAAGAAAACTAGCAACTGAACCTATGTAAGATTGTTTTTGTTCCTCTCTGACAGCATCGCCAATAAAAGATAAATCATTCATAAGTTGATGATAATCAGTGATAAGATTAATTCTATCCATGAAAGTTTCTTTCTTAATATATTGCTCTTGATCTCTAAAATCTGCAAGTTCAGAAATGATATCCACCATGTCTTTTAATATTGGTTGAATAGAATCATACTTGTATTTTTTAGCTTCAGTAAGAGCTCTTTTAAGCATAATGTTTGTAAGTCTGACAGTAAATAAATCTTTTAATCTAGAAGGCAGATTGTGTGCTTCATCAACTATGATGATTGAATCTTCAAATGCAGTATCAATCTTAGCAAAGAATAATTTTGAAACATCAGGATGAAAAACATAGTAATAATCTCCAATAATAACTTTTGCTTTTTTAGATGTAGCCATAGCAAGTTCATAAGGACAAATACCATACATTTCACTAACAGACATTGTTTCTTTAGTATCAACAAGACCTATTTTTTTTAATTGCTCAAGAGCTGCTTTACTTTCAACAGACAAAGATTCTCCTTTCTTAAATTTTTCAAAGTACTCACATTTTTTATCTTCTCTCATAGCTTTACAATAATCATTAAATTCTGAAGTATAAAGTTTTGAGACTCCTGGTTGCAGACAAAGACCTTTTTTACCAATGATACTAACTCCAAGGATATCTTTATCGTGTTTATTTCTAATATCTCTTAAAGTATCAAGGACAATTTGGTGTTGAGTGTGCCGAGAAGTTAAAAAGAAAACAGTTTTGTCATTATCAATTGCGTATTTTAATACAGGTGCTAAAGATGCTGCTGTTTTACCAAGGCCAGTTGGTGCATGAACAATTAAATTTTTTCCACTAGTCACAGCTTCATTAACTCGAATAATAAGTTTATCTTGAACATCTCTAACCTTATCATGAGGAAAAAGCATTTCATTAAAATCCATTCTAAATAAGATACTGAATTGTTTTAAAAAGATTGTTGGACTGGAGTCGAATAATAAGAATTATTTCTTTTCAACTTTAAGTTCTTTAGCTCCTCTTTGCTTGAAAAGAGATTTAGTTTTAGGATGATTTTTTAATTTTTCATGAAGATTCATTAAATGCTTTCTGAGAAGTCCGACACCTTTATCGCTTTCAACTTCAATTTTCTCACTTTGACGCTCCCATTCGACACTATAATCACGAATAAGTAAATGGAAGTTTTTAATTTTCATACCATATTGGTTAAAATAAGTGACTGATTCTAGATCCTTTCTTTCAAAATTTGGTTTTTCAGCAGGATAACCAAGAGCAATAATTGCTTGAGGGCGAGCTTTATCAGGAATACTAAAAATTACGCTAAGTTTATCTTCATTAAATGCACCAATCCAACAAGCACCAAGACCTTGGTCATGGGCTGTAAGAAGCATGTTTTCAACAGCGCAAGCGCAGTTTTGAACAGTATACAATCTTTTACCTCTAAGACCATAAAGACGCTCAGCCTTATCTATAACTCCAACAACAATAATTGCTGCTTGAGCATTGTAGACGACCTCTTGATTCATACAGTGATTATAAAGTTCGCGAAGAACAGGTTTATCAGTTACAAGAATAAAACGCCAGTTTTGAATATTTCCTGCGCTAGGAGCAAAAGTTCCAGCCTCTATGATCTTTGCAAGTTTATCAAACTCAACAGGTTGTTGAGTGAATTTACGAACAGATCGTCTGGTTCTGATAGCCTTTGAAGTCTCCATAACAATAATGATGACTTAATGCTTTTAAATAAATTTCTATAATTTAGCTTAGAATTATTTTGTGCCTGTACTTCCAAAACCACCTTCTCCTCTTTGAGTGTTAAGGTTAGATAGTTCATCAACTTTATTGAAAGTTGCTTTTCCAAAAGCAACAAAAGATGCTTGTGCGATACGGTCTCCTCTTTTTATAGAAAATGCATCGTCACCATGATTGATTAGAATAATTCCAATTTCTCCTCGATAATCAGAATCAATGATTCCGGGAGAATTAACAATGCTAATTGATTTTTTTAATGCAAGACCACTTCTAGGAGTGATGTGAAGCATGTAGCCTTTAGGAATTTCTATGAATAAACCAGTTGGAATAAGCATGGATTCGCCAGGATTAAGAGTTTTAGTGTTTTCAATAGCAGCTCTTAAATCAACAGCAGCAGAACCTTCTGTTTCGTATTGAGGGATTCCTAAGTCTTTGAATTCGGGTCTTTGTTTGATGTTGACATTCATAAGAAAATAAATAGTTGGATTGTTTTAAAATGTTTTGGAGAAATAAAAAAGTGTCGCGAATGTAATTAACGATTTCGCTCGTTGGTTGCGAATACTTCTTTTAGTCGTTTGTTTGTTTAGAAATAAAAAAGGCGCCGCGAATGGGATGCACAAAAATTTGGGATTTTTGGTCACACCAAAAACTTTGTTTTTGAGTGTTTGAACCCGTTCAAATCTTTAAGAAGACTTTTTTAGAAATAAAAAAGGCGCCGCGAATGGGATTTGAACCCATGATTCCAAAGGAACAGGATCTCTGCGAGATATTGTAGGTTTTCATACGTACAATTGTACATAGCAATCCTGCGCAATACCAGGCTATGCGACCGCGGCATAGTTTTTTCTTTGTCTCGGTCGAATTTCCAAAAATTATTAGTTAATTTTTGACTAATGCGACCGCGGCATAGATGTTGAGTATATTACAAGCATAGGTTTGTAACAGCGTTGGAAAAAATCCTGCGTTTTTAATGGTTTTGTTTTTTATTCTATTTTATCGTTTAATTAGCAATATTTAAAAACGCATGAATTAATTTGAAATCTATGAAAACTGTCGATAAGTTAGTACCGGACACAAGTGTTGTTATTGAAGGAATAATTTCAAAACAGATAGTAGCAAAGGAGCTAAAGCCAAAAATTATCATATTTCACGAGGCTGTAATGGCTGAATTAGAAGCGCAAGCTAATAGAGGTCGAGAAACAGGGCTTTTAGGATTAGAAGAAGTAAAAAAACTTCGAGAAATGTCAAAGAAATACAAGTTTGCTGTTGAGTTTAAAGGCAATAGACCTGGAGATTTTGAAATTAGACGTGCGAAAGCCGGAGAAATTGATTCTATAATCAGAAGACTTGCAATTGACGAATTAGGAACATTAATTACTGCAGATAGAGTGCAAGCATTAGTTGCAGAATCAAAAGGAGTCGAGGTAATATTTTACGATTTTAGAAAAACTGAATCTGACGAAGAATTAGTTTTAGCACAATATTTTGATGAAACAACGATGAGTGTACATCTAAAAGATGGATGTGTTGCAAAAGCAAAGAAAGGGAAACCTGGAGCTTGGACTTATGAAGAAATTGGAGACGCACCATTAACCGGAATGGACGTATCTCAAATTGCAAAAAAAATAACTGAAGAATGTGCTTCAAGAAGTGATGGATTTATTGAAATTGACAGAAAAGGGTCTACAATAATTCAATTAGTAAATTATAGAATTGTAATTACTAGACCACCATTTGCAGATGGGTATGAAATAACTGCAGTAAGACCTGTAAAAAGATTAACAATAGAAGAATATTCTTTATCTGATAAATTAAAACTTAGAGTTGGAGGACAAGCAGAAGGAATCTTAATTGCGGGCGCGCCAGGAAATGGTAAAACAACATTTGCACAAGCACTTGCAGAATCTTATGTAGAGCAAAATAAAGTTGTAAAAACTGTTGAAGCGCCAAGAGATTTAATTTTACCGCCTGATGTAACTCAGTATTCTTTAAGTCATGGATCAAGTCAAGAAATACATGATATCTTATTATTGTCAAGACCTGATTATACAATTTTTGATGAGATGAGAAATACAGAAGATTTTAGATTATTCTCTGATATGAGATTATCTGGAGTTGGAATGATTGGAGTAATGCACGCAACAAAAGCTATTGATGCAATACAAAGATTTATTGGACGAATTGAACTTGGAGTAATACCTCATATTGTTGATACAGTAATCTTCATAAAAGATGGTGGAATAGGAAATGTTTTTTCATTATCAATGGAAGTTAAAGTTCCCTCAGGAATGATAGAACAAGATTTAGCAAGACCTGTTGTTGTCATAAATGATTTTTTAACAGGAAAACTTGAATATGAAATTTACACTTTCGGAGAACAAACAGTTGTAATACCCGTATCTGGTGATGGGGCAAAAGCACCTGCTCATAGTTTAGCAGAAGATGCTATTGTTCGAGAATTCAAAAAACATACGGATAAAGTAAAAGTTGATGTTGTTTCAAATAATAAGTGTATAGTTTATGTACTTGATAAAGATAGAGCTGCAATCATTGGAAAAGGCGGATCTAATATTGAGAAACTCGAAAAGAAACTTCGAATGAGTATTGATATAAGAGACTATGAAGAATCAACTGGTGTGGAGCCAAGTAATAAATCCACAATTGCAGAATCTATAAACTTTACATCGAAAATACACAATACTAATGTGGTATTTATGCTTCCAACAGAATACGCAGAAGATGATGTTGATGTGTATGTAGAAGGTGAATATACTTTGACTGCAAGATCTTCAAGAAAAGCAATAATAAAAATTGCAAAGAAAAATAAAGTTGGAAAATTAATTTTAGAAGCAGTAAAGTATAAAGAGTTTATAGAATTAAAAAGAACAATTCATTCTGAATAATAATTTACTTTTTTTTATCTTTTTTTCTTATATTTTATTTTATGTTTTATAGACTACAAGAGTAGATAGTTTTATAAATGGTCTATTCTTCCTTTAAAATACTCAAATACAGCGGGGTAGGGCAGTCAGGAGTGCCCGTCGGGCTCATAACCCGGAGGTCGGTGGTTCAAATCCACTCCTCGCTATTTCTTTCAAATTTTTAATTAATATTTAGAATTTTTTGAATTAAATTTGTAATTTTACTTTTAGATTTCTTCTTTTATTGTTGTAGTTGCAACCATTGTTATTGTTTTTTTTATTCCTGTTTTTTTTCTAAAATCCAGAATGAAATTGTTAAAATCATCAACATCTTTAAATTTTAATTTGAAAACTAAATCGTATTCTCCTGTGATTCCAAAGACTTCTTTTATTCTAGGATCTTTGAATGTATTTTGTGGTAAGTCTTGTTCTGTTGATACAAACATGAAAACTATAAAGTTTTGTTCTGCAAGTTTATTATCTAGTTTCACTGTGAATTTTTCAATAACACCAGTTTCTTTTAATTTAGAAATTTTTTGATGAACAGTGCTTGGTCTTACGTTTGTAGCTTTTGCTATGTCACGTACACTTGCTCTACTGTTTTTTTTAAGAGCCTCGATTATTTTGATTGCTTTTGGATCCATTTTTTGTTGTTGGATGATTGACTCCCCGCAAGAATCGCATTTGAATTTTTGGGGATTCAAAAATAGTTACAGAGAGTCAATAATCACGATATAATCATTATTGTCTAATTTTTATTTAAAGTTTTTGCTTTTTGTCCAACTATTCATAATTTTTATGGACAAATTATAGTTTTTACTGGTAAAAATATATAAATAGTCCACAATTTGCTTATTGAAGGTGATTATAAGTGTATATTCAAAAACATAATTTCTTTGGTATACATAAAAATTACACATGGTGAAATAAATGGATGAAACTTCAAATTACAAAATTGCTGACATCAAGTTGGCTGATTATGGTAGAAAAGAAATTGCAATAGCAGAAAAAGAGATGCCGGGTTTAATGGCACTTCAGAAAAAGTTTGGTGAAACAAAACCTTTGAAAGATGTTAGAATTACTGGTTCGCTTCATATGACAATTCAAACTGCAGTATTAATTAAAACGTTAGTGAAACTTGGTGCGGATGTTCGATGGTGTAGTTGTAATATTTACTCAACACAAGATCACGCAGCAGCTGCAATTGCTGAAAGTGGTGTTCCTGTTTTTGCTTGGAAAGGGGAAACTTTATCTGAGTACTGGTGGTGTACTATGAAAGCACTTGATTTTGGTGATTGGAAAGGTCCGAACTTAATTGTTGATGACGGTGGAGATGCAACTATGATGATTCACAAGGGAGTCGAAGTAGAAAAAGATCCAAGTTTACTTGATGTTGATTATAGCTCTGAAGCTGAAGATTATAGGGAATTAATGAATGCAATAAAACGTGTATTTGAAAAGAAAAATGATTGTTGGACAAATGTTGCAAAAGATATGAAAGGTGTAAGTGAAGAAACAACAACTGGAGTTCATAGATTATATCAAATGATGGAAAAAGGCGAATTATTATTTCCAGCAATTAATGTGAATGATTCTGTAACAAAATCAAAATTCGATAATTTGTATGGGTGTCGTGAGAGTCTTGCAGATGGAATTAAACGTGGAACTGATGTTATGATTGCAGGTAAAAAAGTTTTAGTTTGTGGTTATGGTGATGTTGGAAAAGGTTGCGCAAGTAGTATGAAATCTTATGGTGCGCGAGTAATTGTAACTGAAATCGACCCAATCTGCGCTTTACAAGCTGCAATGGAAGGATTTGAGGTGCTTAGAACTGAAGATGTTGTATCTGATGTTGATATTTTTGTAACTACAACTGGTAATAAAGATATTCTTAAAATTGATCACATGGAAAAAATGAAAGATGGCGCAATTGTATGTAATATTGGACATTTTGATAATGAGATTCAAGTTGAACAATTAGAGAATTTTCCAGGCATCGTGGAAGAAAATATTAAACCTCAAGTTGATAGGTTTATTTTCCCTGATGGACATGGAATAATCTTACTTTCTCGAGGACGATTAGTTAATTTAGGAAATGCAACAGGACATCCAAGTTTTGTAATGAGTAATTCATTTACAAATCAAGTATTAGCTCAAATTGAACTTTGGCAAAAAGATTATGAACTTGGTGTTTATATGCTTCCTAAAGAACTTGATGAGGAAGTTGCAAGATTACATTTGGCTCAGCTTGGTGTGAGATTGACTGAGTTATCCGACGACCAGTCTGAATATTTAGGTGTTCCTAAAAACGGTCCATTTAAGTCGGATCATTATCGTTACTAAATTATTTTTTTTGTTTTTTTGTTTTTTTAAGTTGAATTCTTAATGTTATCACTGATAAGTTGTAACTTTTCGAAACATTTATATATTATAAAATCAATATTCTATTAGATGTGGAACGACTTAAGATATGAAACGCGAGTAACGCCTGAATTTAAAGGGGCAAAGAATACTCATCTTGACCTAGTTTATAGAATGGTTAAGACTAAGAATCCTACTTTATTTTCAGTGCATGGATTAGATGGGTCTTATAATTATGAAATAGAATCTGGAAGTTTTTCTAAAGATAATCGATCAGAAATGGTGAATGGGATTGAAGTAAAATTAACTAAAGCATTAAAAGAATTATCTGAGAATTCTGATTTGGGTGTTGAGTTTGTAGATATTGAAGAAACATCTCCAACTTCAAATAAACAAAGTTTTGTTGATGGTTTAACTTTGGGTGAGGAATTAATGTATTCATCTAATCAAACTATTGATGGTGTAGTTGACAAAATTAAACATGGACTTAGTATGTCAAATAAAATAAGCGCAAAATTACCTTCTATCATTGCAACTGCTTTAACTACGCAAGAAGAAGATTTCTTAATTGATGGCGGAACTTCTTATCTTAGTGGGAGTGTTCCTTCTGTTTTAGAAAATGATTTTCCTTTATCCTCAAAACTAGTTTCAAAAGCAAATTCATCCGGAATTGAATTTGAACTTCCTTCCGACTTTGTTTACTTAATTGGACTGTTTGAATCCACTGCAAAAAAACATGGTTCGCATTTAACAAAATGGACTTTGGATTCTTATGCTGAAAATTTTATAGGTGATACTAGAATTGATTTGAATAGTTTAAAGCTTGGCTTTGTTGATGATTATATGCTTTTAGACACACCTTATATGATTGGGTCTGATGATTTTTGGATGCAATTAAATAAACCTGAAAACCTGAAAGTTTTTAGAGAAATTGAAATAAAGAAAAAGGATTTATATTTATCTACTGCAAAAACTGATGATGAAAAACAATCTTTAAATTTAGCTTATCAATCAGGTAGAGTTCTTAGAAATATTATGCAAATGTTTAATGATTATGAAAATGCAATGTCCAAGAAAAATTTAATTGAAGATGCAGTTTCTTCTAAAAAGTTTTCTTCAGGTATTGTTGAACAGATTGCAGACGTTAAACGTTTTGAATATGTTAATAAAATTCTTTCAAGATATCATCAAGCAGACGTTGGGGTGAATAATATTTTGAAATCTTCTGAAGATAATGAAGTATTATCTTCTATTTCTAGTCAATATAAAGAAATTATGGGTTCTTTAGTGCAGAAAATGGTTGAGGATATTCTTCCTGAAAAATCTGATATGCAAAAAAGTTTTGAATTGTTTTCTTTAGCTAGGAAAGATTATAAAAATTTAAAGGCGAATTATCAAGTTATGTGTTCGACTGAATAATTGCAATTAGCGCACTATTTGAAAGATATATATTTCTTGCAATGGTTATTAAATAATGAACATTAACTGGATTTTCTGTTTTCATTGCATTAAAACCTATATTGTAGATTTCTTTATTCATGACTTCGTGAAGTTCTTGAAGTGAGTCTGTGTTTTTTTTTAGATATGCTTTTTGAACTAAATGGATCATTTTGTCAATGAGGCTGATTAACTCTTTTTCTTTTGAACTAAATTCTTTTTCTTTGAATTTGTGTAGGTGATGTGCTTGCCTTCCTATTTGAACAAGGTTGCTTAAAAAACTCCAAGATTGAAATGGTGTTTTGATTGTAAGGATATTTTTGCTAATTGCTCTTTTTAGGAAATTATCGTATTTTTGAATTTGTTCAATGCCTACAATATTGTTATTCCCTAATTCTTTGATGATGTCAATTAGAATGAATAATATTTTTTCTACTAGGCGATCAAATTCTTCAAAGCTAGGTTCTGCTACACTTTCAATTGAGAATTCATTGTTTTTTTGTTTGAATGTTTCAAATCCTAAAAGGTGTTTTTGAACAATTGAATGGATTAATTTTTCATTTTTATGTTCGATAATTATTTTATCAAACCCTGATCTGTATGCATTTACAAGAACTGTTCTAATCATGCTTTCTGAATCTCCTGGATTTTGGATTGTGATCTCACTTCTTTTTTTTGTAGTGGTTGGATTGATTAATAATCCTTCATTCGTAATTTCAATATCTACTTCATCTTCAGAGTTTAATTCTTTCTCATCAACCCATTTTTTAGGTAAATATATTGTGAGTCCAGTTTTTCCTTGTTTGATGAGTTTTCTTCTCATGTTACTTTGTATTGTTTTGTTTTATTTAAATATTTCCTAAAAAACATATCTTTCATATCATTAATAGTAAAAAGATATTAAGCCTATTCGTTAGTTACTAACTAGTAACAAACATAAAATTTAACAAAAATAGGTGAAACAAATGAAAAAAGGATTATATATTGGATTGTTAGCAACAACATTGCTTGCAACTGCAGTTTTCTCATCATGCTCAAATAGCGGGTCAAGACACTCAAATCTTGAAAATAAAGTTCATCGACAAGAACAAGTTGTAGAAGAAACAATTGATACAATTGCAGATGTTGTAGAAGATGTTGAATTTGAAGTTGTTGAACCTGTAATTGAACCACTAGAACCAAAGAATTTTTCTCTTGATTTAGTTATTGGCGAAAGTAGTTTGAAATATAGATTATCTGAAACTTATTATCCTGATGGTACAAAAAAATTGAGTATTTTGATTTTTAACCCTAATGATTCTTTAGATAATCAGTTATGGAAAAGATTTGAGGATTTTGGAATTGATTCTACAATCGTTGATCTTGGGGATTCTTATTCAGAAGGGATAGGGATGGGTGAAGGTAGTTATACAGGAGAAACTATAACTAATGCTACTTATAATAAAACAGGATATGATGGATATTATGGTGGAGAATATGTGGAAATTTTCCAAGAAACTGCAAGTCCTAAAGTTTGGCAAGCTGTTGAAGAGAAATTACAATCAAAAAATGCGGAATATCAAGAAGTTTTGAATAAAATATCTGATCATTTTGATAACTATTATGATGATTTAAATGCGCAAATTTCTGATGAATTATTCTTAGGCAATGATTTATATCAAGATCAAGAAAAGAATAATATAGTTTTTAATATTGCTGATGATCGTCAAATAAAAATAACTGATGCTGATTTCAGTGGAGTTATTGGAGATTCAAATAAAGATGAGTTTCAAATTGGAAATTTATACACTGAAAGTTCTGATTGGACTTCTATTTCAGGTAAGAATCCCTCTTCAAACGTGGCTATTAATTCAGGTTCGATTTTTTTCTCGGATATGCAAGGAAAAGCATTAAATTTTATGAGTACAACTGTGAATGATTTATATCAGAAAGGTTTAGAAATGCGTGAAGAAGAACTTATTGATATGATAGGGAAGTAGTTGTAATTTTTTTATTTTTCTTTTATTTTTCTTTATTTTTAGGCAAGATTTTTAAATGTCATTTCTAATAATAATAGTATATGATTATTGCAGGAGTAGATGAAGCTGGCAGAGGACCTGTTTTAGGTCCATTAGTAATGGCTATTGCAAGCATCAAAAAAGAAGATGAATTTAAACTACATGCAATAGGTGTAAAAGATTCTAAGTTACTTTCTAAGAAAAAGCGAGAAGAATTATTTCCTATAGTTAAAGAATTATGTAAAGTTGATTATGTAATTGTGACGCCTGGTGAAGTTGATGATGCATTAAATTCAAAGACCGATAATTTGAATTGGATAGAAGCTAGAACTACAGCTGCGCTTGTAAAGACCGCAAAACCTGATAAGGCAATACTTGATTGTCCAAGTAGAAATTTGAAGAGTTATTCTGATTATATTAAGAAAAGACTTGGTCGAAAAAAGACTGAAATAATAGTAGAACATAAAGCTGATTTAAATTATTTAATAGTTGGTGCTGCAAGTATAATTGCAAAAGTTATTCGAGATAGAGAAATGGAGAAAATGCGTAAAGCAATTAAAAAAGAAGTTGGCTCAGGATACGCATCAGATCCAATAACTCAAAAATTTGTAGCTAAATATTGGAATAAAACTGAATTCTCAAAATATTTTAGAAAATCATGGGAGACTTGGCAGAATAAGAAAAAAGAAGCTGCTCAGAAACGTTTAGGTGAGTTTTAAAAATTGGTAGACATTGATAATCTAAAGAAATTAGAAGCTAAAGGCTTTAATTTTGTAAGTCCAAAACAATATGAAATTGCAAGAATGCAAGGACCATGTACCGTAATTCTATATCAAACAGGAAAAATATTGGTTCAAGGGAAATCAGAGATTGCAAATGATGTTAGGATATTTCTTGGATTAGAAGCAAAACAAAAAGTTTCAAAATCCACTTCTAATTCTAAATTTACTAAATCGGCAGATGAGCAAACAAGACTTGAACCACTTGCAGAAGAAATAGTTGGAAGCGATGAAACACTAAAAGGAGATACATTTGGAGGAATAGTCGTCGCAGGATTTAGAGCAAACAGTTCTGAAAGGGAGCAGCTCGAAAATATGGGCGTTGGTGATTCAAAAACTTTTGAAGATGCATCAATTATGATACTTGCGCAGCGTCTTGTTAAAACTTTCCCGAATAATTATTATGTAGTTTCCTTAAAGCCTTATGAGTATAATGAGCTAACAAAAGTGGATAATGTGACTCGACTATTGGATAAGCTTCACAGACAAGTAAATGTAAAGTTGAAAACTGAGATTTCAATTCACGTAGTTGACTTATACCCAGGATGTAGAGTTGGAGATATAGCTGAAACAAAAGCAGAGAGTAGTTATGTTGAAGTTGCAGCGGCCTCAATAATAGCACGTGCAGAAGGATTAAAACAATTAGATGAATTAAGTCGAAGCGCAGGGTTTAGAATACCAAAAGGAAGTACGCATGTAATGGGGGCTTTAGAGACTCTAAAAAATAGCGGACTTTTAGCAAAAGATTACGTAAAAATAAGATTTTCTAATGTTGAACGCTTTTTTAGCTAAGATTTTTGTTGAATTTAGCTTCACATTTTAGTAATATTTATATAATAAATACGTATTGAACATTTATTACAAAAAAGAGGATAGTTTAGAGATAACATGACCAAGATATTAAAGCTTGAGATGAAGGGGTTTAAATCCTTCGCAAATAAAACCGAAATTCCGCTCGGTGATAAATTTAATGTTATCCTTGGTCCAAATGGTTCTGGAAAAAGCAATGTACTAGATGCAATTTGTTTTGTATTAGGAAAATCATCAGCAAAATCACTACGTGCAGAAAAAACTGCTAATCTAATCTATAATGGTGGAAAATCAAAAAATCCTGCAAAAGATGCAGAAGTATCAATCACATTTGACAATTCTAAAAAAATATTTCCAGTAAAAGAACCTGTACTAAAACTATCTAGAAGAATAAGACCTTCAGGTCAATCAAAATACTTAATCAATGATGAAGTCCGAACAAGACAACAAATACTTGAAGTATTAGGTGCTGCAAACGTTGATCCAAATGGATATAATATAATTCTGCAAGGAGACATTACTCAATTAGTTGAAATGTCTACTGTTGAGCGAAGAGGAATAATTGAAGAGATTGCAGGAATAAGTGTATATGAAAATAAAAAAGAAAAAGCTCTAAGAGAACTAAATCGTGTAGAAGAAAAATTAAACGAAGCAGAAATAATCTTAGCTGAACGTAAAGGATTTATTAGAGAATTAAAAAAAGAAAAAACTCAAGCTGAGAAATTTAAAGAACTAGATACTAACATAAAAAGAAATAGGGCAACATTACTAAATACTCAAATAGTAACTAAGAAAACTAAACAATCAGATTATGATAAAATTATTTCTACAAGCAAAGATAAAATAGAAAAGTTGCAGACAACTTACGATGAATTAAAAGTAAAAGTTATCAAGAATAGAGAAGAAATTTCTAAGATTAATGCAGAAGTAGAATCAAAAGGCGAAAAAGAACAAGTTGAACTAAATAGAGATATAGAGAAAATAAAAGTAGAATTTGCATTAAACAAACAACGTTTAGAAACTATTAAACAAGAATTAGACAAAATAAGTATTAGAAAAACAGAACTAGAAGAAGGAAAAACAGAACTTCAAAGAAAAATTACTGCAGTAGAGAAAAATAAAAAAGATGCAGTACGTATGACTGGAACAAAAGAAAGCGAATTTGCAAAGTTAGAATTAAAACTTACTGAATTTAAGACAAAACATGATATAGGAAATGCTCAAGAATTAGATGGTCGAATTGAAGAGATAGACACTCGAGCAGAAGAAATACAAGTAGAAATAAATGACTTGCGAGAAACTCAACAGAATTTATTTAGAGAAAAAGACAAGTATGAAATAATTTTGCAAAACATTGATGGAAAAATTGACAAAGTTTTATCAGTTGAACAAGAAAATAAATCTGGAATACAAAAATTAAAAGAAGATAAAAAAGCTTTCACAAAAACAACTGAAGAATTAAATTCTGTATGTGAAGAAGACACATCAATTTCAGTTCAGTTGGATACTGCAAGATCAAAATTATTATCAAGAAAAGAAGAACTTTCTAGATTTAATATTCAATCAGCAGGACATAGAGAACAAGCAGCAGGAGATAGAGCTGCAAATGCAATATTAAAATCACCAATCACAGGAGTACACGGGCAAGTAAGTCAACTTGGAAGTGTGAGTAGTGATTATTCTTTAGCACTAGGAATTGCTGCAGGAAACAGAATTAGAAGTATAGTAGTAGAAACAGATGGTGTTGCAAGTGAATGTATTAGAACACTAAGAGAAAAAAGACTTGGAACAGCAACATTCTTACCACTAAATAGATTACATGCTCCAATGATAAGATCTGACCTTAGAGCAATGAAAGGAAGAGGCGTAATTGGTCTTGCATTAGATTTAGTAAAATATGACGCTAAATATCAAAAAGTATTCCAATATGTATTTGGAAACACAGTGGTAGTAGAAGATTTAGAAGTTGCAAGAAAATTAGGAATCGGCGGATTTAGAATGGTAACAAAAGCCGGAGACCTAGTAGAAACAAGCGGAGCAATGCAAGGAGGATACAGATCAAAAGTACCAGGTCTTGGCTTTGCAGAAAAAGAAGCAACAGAAAAAATCAGTATATTAGAATCAGAAATTGCAGACTTTCAAAGTGTTATTGATAGGCTAGATGCAAAACAGCGTGAACATGAAACGTTAGCTGCGCAACTTCGAACTCAGAAAGCAGAGTTAGAAGCAGAAATAATCAAAGCAGAAAAAACATTACATATTGAATCAGGCGATTTAGACGCAGATAAAGAAGAAAAGAAAAAAATCAAAACAGAAATAAAAGAATTAGAAGTAAAAACAGATGATACAACTGCATTAATTCAACAAAAAAATGTGGAACTTGCAAAGTTAAAAATGGAAAAGCAAAGTTTCAGAGAAAAAATAAATGCAATAAGAAATCCAAGATTATTAGCAGAAATAAATACTTTCGATCAAAAAAGAGAAGAACTAAAAGAAGATATTGCAGAATTAAAAGGAGAACTTCGAAATGCTAATTCAGAATTAAATACGATACTACTTCCAGAAATGGAAAACATAAATAAAATATTAGATCAACAATTAGGAAAAGAAAAAGCAGACTTTGATAGTGAAAAGAAAACGCTTGAAAGTACAATCAAAGAACAAACAAAAGAATTAGCAGATAAAGAAAAGAAACAAAAGATATTCTACTCACAATATAAAGGCTTATTTGAAAAACGTTCAAAATTTGAAAAAGAAATAAGTGATAATGAAAATAAGATGAATAATAAGATGGATGAACTTCGTCTAACAGAAAATAAGAGTAATATAGTATCAATAGAAAGAGCAAGAATTGTTGGAGAACTAGAAGGACTAGAAGAAGAATATAAACAATTCAAAGAAGTGGCATTATTTAGAAATAAACCTGAAGATGAAATAAAATTGGAAATTAAACAGTTTGAAAGAATGGTTTCAGAATTAGGTGCAGTAAATATGAAAGCATTAGAGTTATATGAAAAAGCACAAACAGAATTTGAAGCATTAAACACTAAGAAAGAAAGTTTAACAACAGAAAGAGAAGATATACTAGTTATGATAAATGAAATAGATAGTAAGAAACGAGAGCTATTTATGAAAACTTATGAAGTAATAGATAAGAACTTTCAAAAAATATTTGCAACACTATCAACAAAAGGAAAAGCATACATTAACTTAGAAGATAGAAAAGATCCATTTAAAGGTGGAGTAGAAATTAAAGTAAAATTATCAACTAAGAAATTTATGGATATAAGATCATTATCAGGTGGAGAAAAAACAATGACTGCATTAGCATTCTTATTTGCAGTACAAGAACACGAACCAGCAAGTTTCTATGTATTAGACGAAGTAGACGCAGCACTTGATAAAAAGAATAGTGAGAAATTAGCAGAATTAGTTCTTGCATATTCAAAAAGAGCACAGTATATAATGATAAGCCATAATGATGGAGTTATTACAACTGCAGATAGTTTATTTGGAGTAAGTATGGATCAAGCACATGGTGTTAGTAAAGTTACAAGCTTGAAAATATAATAATTTTTTTTATTCAGCTTAGATTTATAAATATGTGAGATTTTCTTAATATATGAAGATAGATCCTCTAAATATAAACTTAAAAGGTTTAAGATTTCTAAATGACAGAGGGATATCTCAAGCAGTAGATTATGGTTTAATTAAAATTAATCCAGGTATTGATTTTGAAAAGGATAAAAAAAGATTACAACCATCAACACTTGATTTAAAATTAGCTCAAGTAGAAGATAGTTTTGAGTTAGTAGGAAGTTATCCTGTGGATTTTAGTTTTGATCAGAATAAAACAAAAATAGTTGCAAGAAGTAAGAATGAAATATTATTAACAGAAGAAATAAAACATGACAGGCAAATTCCTGAATTTAATCTAGATTTTATTTTTCCAGTAATAGATGGAAGAAGCAGTGTAAGAAGATTAGGTTGTTTTGTTCCAAATCATGGAACAATGTTTTATGCTCATAATGATGGAACAACAGTAGAACTAAACAATTATTCTGCAAACGATATATATTTTGATAAAGGCGAAAGAGTTGTACAGTCATTTTTCAGGATAGATCCTTTTAAAGATCAAATATTAAGAGGAATGGATATTACAATAATGGATTTAATTCAAGTAAAAGTTCCTGCAATAACTAGTAAAAACTTAGAAGAAATATTTGAAAAAGCTAGAAGTTTAGATATGGGAATAGAAATAACAACAAATGAACAATTAGAATGGTTACAAAAAGAAGGATATATGAAAATTTCACCGAATGTCAAATTTAAAGATGGTTATGTTTTAGTTCATGCAAGTAAAAATGCTTCAAGTATAAATAAAATAGATGGCGGTATCATATTTTCAAAACGAAAAGAATATGCTGATAAACTTCACAAACCACTAAATATAACTAATAGTTACACTATAAAACCATTTGAACATATAGATATAGAAACAGTGGAGCAATTTGAATTATCGCAGCATGTAGGAATACAATTTTATAATAATCCTGCAGATAAATTTTTAGATCAAGTTAGACAGAATTCAACTTCAGTATCAATTGATAATTTATCTTTAACACATATGATAGATGGTTGGGTTGATCCATGTTATGAAGGTCCATTTTCAAGGCAACCAAAATGGTTTAGTAAAACTCATGTAAAACCAGGCGATATAATTGGTTACGGAAAAGCGATTTTTTATCCGAATGGAGTTCAGACTGGATATGGAGATGCTTCATTAGGTTCGCAATATAATAAGGCAAAAGCAACTGCGATAGCGGATATGAGATAGTTTATTTTTTAACTAAGAATTATTTCTTTTCAATAGCTGATTTTATTCCACGAATAATTTTTTCTGCAGCAGTAGACCAAAGAAATTGCTCAAGAACAGTTTTTCTAGCATTAGAACCAAGTTTATTTCTAAGAGCTGAATCTTCATATAGAATTCTAATCTTTCTAACTAAATCAAAAGTATCTTGTTTTTGAAAAAATAAACCATTCTCGCCATCGATGATGTAGTCTTTAATATGGCCTACACGTGTTGCGATAACTGCAGTTTCACAAGACATAGCTTCAAGAGTGGAAAGAGAAGTTGTTTCAGTCAAAGAAGGAATAACATAAATATCCATTGCATGAATGTAAGGAACAACATTATTTTTTGCTTCATGATAAATAACATCTGTTTGATTCTGAAAAATCTTTTTAACATCAGGCGCACCATCGCCAACAATCAATAATTTAACATTATCATATTTTGATCTAACTCTAATAAATGCTCTAAGAAGAGTTTTTAAATCTTTTTCACGACCAAGACGGCCATGATAACCAATAACAAAATCTTTAGCTTTTAATCCAAGTTTTTTCTTAGCATCCTGTTTATTACTTTTTGAGAATTTCTTAGTATTAACACCAAGATGAACAATCTTTTTTTTAGTGGTAATTTTTTCCCAAGATAACATATCTGCGATATTATCTGACGGAACAATTAATAATCTAGCTTTATTATATAAGAATCTAACAACTCTTTTAGTTAAAGGATAAGCAAACTTCTTAAGAATGGGTCTGACCATAGCTTTAGGAAAAAGTTCCCATTCAATACTATGAGTAAATGTGATTAAAGGTTTAAATTTAGCTTTAGAAGCGAGAATTGCACAAATACCAATAGGACCAATAGTTTGAGAGAATACGGCATCAGATTTTGCAATGATATCTTTAATTATTTTATATTTGAATTTAGCAATTTTAAAATCGCCGCCCTTAAATTTTGAAAGAGGAATTTTTACAACAGTAACATTCTTTATTTCAGGCGCGTCACCAAAATCAGGTGCAATAACTATGACTTCATATTCTTTAGCAAGGCGAGGAACAATTTCGGATAAGAATCTAGCAATACCATCCCATCTTGGTAAATAATTATCAGTAGCTATAACTAATTTCATTTTATACGATAAAATACCTCAGCAAATCTTGTTTTATGGTTAAGACCATTAAAAAAGTTTTTTAGATACATGATTGTTAAAACATACCAGTTAAGAAAACCGTAAAGTGAAAATTGGCTTTTGAAACATTGTAAAGCTTTAATTTTAGTTTTGTAAAAAGGAGCGATGTCAACAACCATGTGAGGAAATTTTCTTTTATTAAATCTAAAAGGATTCCAAATATCAAAAACGAATAGTTCAGCTTTACTTTTTGTATCTTCAATAGTAGTTAAAACTAATCGGTTAATTTTTTTATGACCAGGATGGCTATCCTCATTAGAATGAGAAAGAATTTTTGTAGGTTGAAAATTTTTGATTATTTTATTAAGTTTAGAATGAGCAGAATCAAATTCTTTAGTTTTGAAACTCATTTCAGTAAAATTGAAAAAATTAACTCCTTGACCGCCAACAATTTTATCAGCATTTAAAGATTCTTTCATACGAGTATTAACAATAATCTTTTCTTGGAAATGAAAATGAGATTCTTCACCACTAAAAACAATTATAGTTTTAACAATAGCATCTTCACTAGCATATTTTGCAATAGTGCCGCCAGCACCGATGATTTGATCATCAGAATGAGCAACTACAACTAAGATTTTTTCTTGCATAAGCTAAGATATTGATAAACAGTTTATTAATGTTTTTCTTAAAATGTGCATAAATGCTACTAATAGAATTTAATTTAACTCTTTTTTTCGTTAAGAAATTTTGTTAAAGGAACTTCAACGTTGGCAGTCTCAGACATAATGTTCAAGTATTCATTAATAGAACGTTGTTTTTTATCTTCAGTAACAGTTGAGTCAAACTTTTTCTCATCAGCAATAATTGAAAAACTAGCTCTAGATAAAGACTCTCTAAGAACTTTGCTCTTAAGAACAATAGGATGAGATATTAAGTTTGAAGTAAATTCAGATAATAAAAAGTTGTAAATCTCAACATTAGCTTTTTCTCTAAAAACAGGGATGATTTTTGAAAAGAAAATATTTTTCCAATAAAGCTTGTTAAAATTATAACCAAATCTTGCAGCTTTACAAGCAAAGTCATGACCAAGTTCATCACAATCAAGAACAAGCATCATTTCATCAACATAGAAAAGTGAGTTTAAAGTTAAAAGAGATAATTCTGAACTGTTTTCAAAAACAAGATAATCATAATTTAAATGGTCAAATTTATTTTCAAAGTATTGAAGTTTGAAAAGATCATAAAACAAATTAAATTCTTGAAAGTTAATATAACGATGACCTTCAATTATGTCAAGATTAGGTTCGAGAGTTTTAATATATTTTTCAGGTTTATCAAGTTCATTAAGAAATTGAAATGAATTAGTAGACTCATCAGTAAGCTCTTTAGTTTTATTAGCTCTAAGATCTACGATAAGAACTCTTTTGCCCTCTTGAGCAAGTTTTGCAAATACGCTCAGACTAATATCTAAATCTTGAAACTGATTAATTAACGCTATTTTTCTCATTTTTTACCAACACCAAAATACACCAATTTAATGAATTTATTCTTTATTTAATAAGCTTTCCTTTGTTAAGGAATTTACCTGAACCCACTCTAGGTCTAGGAATTTTTAATTTTTCTAAATTATTTTTATCTCCTTTCTTGGAATGATTCTTTCTATCAACTGTTAATTTGTGATGTGCAATATGTGCAAATGCAAACATAGTAACAAATAATGCCATTAAAAGTCCACCACCAATTTTTTGTTTAGTGAAATCGTCAGGATTTTCTAAGTTTGAAGAGTAATTAGCATAATGTTTAACACACTCCTGGATTGCACGACAAACACTAATATCTCCTTCTTCACAACAAACCATATCTTCATCAATACAATCAGTATGGTAAGAGCACAATTCTTGACAAACACCCTCTTGACAAGAAATAGACTGAACAACATAACCAGTAATTGCAGTACCTGTAAAATACAAAATAGATGATAAAGCAATAAAGAATATTGTTACAAATAAAATGTCTTTTTTATGCATAAAGAACCTGTGTTACAAGCCATTAATAAAGTTTGTTGTAAAGGTTTAAAAAGGCCATTCTTGTATTTGATAATCTAACCTTTTTTTCTAGAAATTATTAATTCAACAATGACGAAAATAATATCCTTAGTTTTATTTAAGATTTAATGTTGATGTTGGGAAAGTTTAAATATTTTGTAATTAAAATACTAATATGTTTGAAGAAAAATTAGTGGAAATTGGATATAATTTAGTTGCACAGAATTATCATGATAAGCGTAATAAAAATGATGGTTTATCTGAATTAAATGAATTTGCAAAACAATTTAAGAAAGGCGAAAAAATTCTTGATTTAGGTTGTGGTGCTGGGGTTCCAGTAACAAAGTTTCTTGTTGAACATGAATTTGAAGTAACAGGGGTTGATATTTCTGAAGCAATGTTGAAACTTGCAAAGAAAAATGTTCCGAAAGCTAAATATGTTAAAAGTAACATGCTGGATATTGATTTTCCTGAAAATTCATTTGATGGATTAACCGCGTTTTATTCTATAATACATGTTTCTAGAGAAAAACAAGCTGAACTTTTTAAGAAAATAAATAAAATTCTGAGATTAGATGGAATTATTTTAATTAGTATGGGCTCGGAAGAATGGGAAGGAAAGTCTGATGATTTTCATGGTGCGAAAATGACTTGGAGTCAATGGTCTCCTGAAAAATCAATTCAAATAATTAAAGACGCAGGATTTGAAATTATATTTGATAAGCATATTGAAAGTGATGGAGAAACACATTATTGGATAATGGCTAAATGTTTGAAATGACTATGAATATTGAAGTCTGTGTTTCGAACGAATAATTATGTTTAAATCCAAATATTTATAATAGTATAATAAACAATCTTATGCATGGATATAAATTTGGCAACTGGAAACTTGTGGCAGAAATTTGATGATAATTTTGTAAAAACATTTCCTTTAATAAAAAAACTTAATATTCAAGGAATTGAAATAACAACTGCGTTCTCCGATTTAGCTGCTGTAAAGTTTTCTAAAGATGATTTAAAATGGTTGAAAAGTTTAAAACGAGTTTCGGTTCATGCGCCTTTTGGGTATGAACATATTAAGAATGATAAAAAATTAGTTTCTAAAAAAGTTTTACAAACTAATGATCTTTATAATAAAGTCAATGCAGAAACATTAGTGGTTCATGCTAATGAACAAAGCTTTATTAGAGAAATTACTAAAAAAACTGATATGCATATTTCTATTGAACATATGGAACCTCATAAATCTGTGAATCTAACTAAATTTGCTTCATTATTAAGAAAATATCCACAAGCAGGAGTTTGTATGGATGTTTCCCATAATTATTCGTGGGGTATTGATGAAACTGCTAAGATGATTAATAAGTTTAAAGATAGAATTTCTGAAGTTCATTTTAGTGGTACAAGAAATAAAGTAACTCATAGAGCTGTAAGTTTAGCTCCTAAAAACTTTTTCAAATCAATAAAACCTTTGAAAGATCTAGATACACCTATTGTTATTGAAGAAGATATGGGATTAAATAATCTTACTTGGATTAGAAAAGAAATAAAATTTATCAAAGATACTTTGAATTTTTTATGATGAACATAGAATGTCTGAGCGAGCATCAGATTAGCAATAAAACACTATTTAAGAACCGAACAAATCATCTAATTATTAATAATAACATCTTTATACTCATCGTTCAAATATTTATTGAATTCTTCAGTACAAAATCTTTGTCCATTAATATTTACGTGAATTGGATCAAAGTCAGGATCATCAAAATATTCATCTCTATCCATAGAAGTAAATGTTTTATCTAAATCAATTAAATAAATGTCTTGTTCAATAGCAACCTCTCTTATAATATCCATATACATTTGATGAACTGTATAATAGGATTCAGCATCAATAAAAACACAATCTAGAATTGACATAAAAGGTGCTTCTCCTTGAATTAAACCTGTTGGAGGGGTTGTTAAAATAATTTGTATATCATTTTCTCGAGCGATGGTAATAAATTCTACTAATCGTTTTTTAAAGTCATTAATTTCAACTCTATAAATATTAGTGTCATAATGATCAATTCCTTCTAGAAACTTATCTGGAGAATTTAATATTTCTTGAGTGCATTTCTCAAGTTGAGCCATCCGAATTTTATCAGCTGCAATATTTGAGAAATAGTTACAAACACGACAAGATTGTAAAGTGAAATTCTTCAAAAAATTTGAAAATTCTGTTTCATCAGGTTCATAACAATTATGTACTTGACAAGGAGTTGGGCTTTTATACCAATGAGCATTCCAACCAGTATTTAAAATAACTAAGTCAGGTTTGATAACATCTTTTGAAATATTAAAAATTGAGATTTGAGTATAAATACTCGTACCCCCTAAGCCTGCATTAATAACATCAAATTTTTTTATTTTTTTATTCATTAATCGAATTAAATCTGAGTTTTCATCCAATAATTCTTCCAAATATGAAGAATCAGGACAATTACCTTCTACAACAGAATCGCCCACATTTAAAATTCTAAAAACTTTTTTATTATTTAAATCTCCAACATCTTTTAAAGAAAAATATGGACTTTCTTCCCACGCAGATTCAGGACCATATTTAGGAAGTTCTAAATTTATAGTATCGGCATTTTCAGAATTATTAAACAATATGAAAATAACTTCGATAATGATAAAAAAATATATAACTACGATTAACAGTAATAATATCTTTTTAATTAAAGAATTTGTATTCACAAATAATATTTAATGATAATAAATATATAAACTTTATTAATATTTAATAAGTCAATTTCTTCAAGTATGAGGTTTTCATAATATTTGCATATTTTATAACTAATAATCATTATTTAATGTCTAAGAATGGGTATTTCTTTTCTTAAAAATACTAATCTTTATATATTGCTAATATAAACTAACTATGTATGGGGATAGTAAAGAATAAAAAAGGTCTAATTTTAACTTTAACAATTTGGTTATTAGTTGTAGTTTTCTTTCGTTCTTTTTCTTTAATCACCGACTTTCTTTGGTTTAAGAATTTAAGTTTTG
>CAYOEA010000008.1:0-81306 GCA_964402995.1 uncultured Methanosarcinales archaeon | reverse complement strand
ATTTTCAGTTGCAGTACAACCACATTGAGTAGTAGTAGCTCCCGGATTCCCTTGAGTGGCGCAAAAAGTTTGCCAGGCAGGCACAGTACAATATTCAGGTTTAGGACTTTGAGCATTTTCACATAAAGCAATATCATAACAAGGCCATTCTGTAGGAAGATCACAAGAAGTACACTCATAACCATAATCAACACAATATGTAGAAACAGGATCAGGTGGCCAAGGATTATTAGTTGCAAGAGTTAGACTAGAAAGTAGTACAAACATAGTAAAAATTATAAGAATATGAAATAATTTCTTTTTTAAATTCACACTACCTGACCCCTTAATAGTCAATTATAGAGCCAATTCATATATAAATGTTTCTTATTTTAATATGACGCTATCGACGATAAATATTGATTAATTATTCAAAGATTTAATTAAAGAATAAATATCTGAAAGTAAATTTTCAACTTTGTTTAAAACTAACTCAAAACCATAATAGTTTATTGAATTTCTTATTTTTCTTATTCTGTTAAATTCATTTGCTAATTCAGGTTTGTTAAGTATAGAATTGATAAATGCAAAATAGCATTCATGATTATAAATCTTATAACCTTTAGAAATTGATAAAGATTCAAGTAAAATTCTTAAAGAATCATAAGCAAGAGAAATTTTTGATGAAGATGTTATTTTATTTAATGGCAAAAGAGATTCACTTAATTGCTTATTTTTACTTGCAATAATTAAAGAGCTAATCAAATCATTATCAATTGAAATTTCTTTTGTAAAACCTTGATATTTACAATCATTCCATGTGCGAAGAACCATAATTATTTAGCTCAAAACCACTTAAAATATTTTGTTTAAGATTTTTCGAAATATTTCCGATTGAATCAAATAAAAATACTTGTATTTCTCGACTTAAAAGTTGTTCATATTTTTTTAATTCTAAGTTCTGATTAAATGAGGAAATAATTGCTAAATCTAAATCAGATTTCAAAGTAATTTCTGATTTTGATATTGAGCCAAAAACGAGAATCTTTGCATCAGGGAATTTTGATAAAATATGATTTACCAAACCAATTTTATTTAGTTTATTTTTCCAATAAATTTTAGCTAAATCATTAAATAAGTTTGATCTTGATGCTTTAAAGAGAATATGATTTTTGAAGTTTCTAGAAACTAATAAGGATTCAGCTTGATACTTTTTCAAATTATTTGATGCAGTTGGAGGACTTATTTTTTTTAAACGAGAATATTCTCTGACTCCAAATTCAGAATAATTATCTTCAAAAAATAAGGATAAGTTGTTAATTATTTCTAACATATGTTAAATAATATTAACAGTTATTTAAAAAGTTTATTGAATTCAACAGTAAATTCACTAAGTAGTGACAACTAACCGAAACATTTATATACTAAAAATACAATACAAATAAAGTTATGACACTAGAAAGTAAACTATCAAGAATAAAAGAGAAAGGGAAAAACTTCTTAAAAAAAGTAAAAGATAGTTATCTGAATTTTGAAGTAAGTCGAGTTCTAATTCAAGAAGAAATAAAATATGCACTAAAAAAACCAGCACCACTCATACTTTCAGGTGCAATGTTAGGACTAGGAATGGCACCAACAATTAAAGCACTAGGACAAACAGAAATAGTGAAAGACGGATTAGCTAACGCAACACTAGAAGCATTTGTAATTGATAATATGCAAGGAACAGCATGGAACGATCAAAATACCGCCATATTGTATAAAAACGCAATACATCCAGACAGCGTACTAAAAACTGTGCCAGTTGTAAACGGACAAATATACATGCAAGACGTACCAATATCACCACTAGGAATAAACGAAATCAAAATAGATCCAAGTAAACTAAGAGTGTATCCAAACCCAACAAGCAGCACAGCACATGCAAGTCTTAACTTAACAGAACCAGCAGATGTGACTGTCAGAGGATTTAACCTAGCAGGACAAGAAATAATAAATTATACAGAAAACAATCAAAACATAGGACAAAATGACTTCTTACTAGATATAGGAAACCGAGCAGACGGAATATACTTACTAAACTTTACAGTAAAAGAAAAAGATGGAGACGTCAAAACAATAACAAAGAAATTATTGAAGAATAGTATAGCGCCAAGCGCAGCAGGAGTAAGCGTAGTTCAAAGTTCATTTAAGAATGCACAAGCAAATAATTACATCCTAGTAATGGACGGACCATTCATGGAAGAAACAATAATTGACAATATTACTCTAACAGCATATGAAACAACCGACCTAGGAACAGTAACAGCAGACATAGATGAAACAATAGTGCAAGCAACAGTACAAGACGAAAACGGAAATTTATACAATAACGAACATTCAGGAATAATTACACAAAGTGGAATTGAAAAAGGTTCAAGTGTAATTAATGCAGGAAATTTAGACATACCAATATATATTAAGAATTCAAACGATTTATTACTAGCACTAAGCGGACCTGTAATGCAAGACTCAACATTAGAATTAATGATAGCACAAGCAGGAATACACGATATGGGAACACTAATAATTAATTCAATACCAGATATAATTCTGACATCAAAAGTGTACGATTTAAGTAGCAAATGGAGCGAAGCAGGAGAAAGACTCCCAACACAAGGAATAGAAGGAATGAAAGCATACTTGAAAAGCAATCCAGATAATTATGTGTTGACAGGAGCTGATGGAAAGTTTGAAATAAATTTAGGAAAAATAATGCCAGGACTGATGGTTGATAGTCTATTTCAAGGAGTGTTACCGCCATCAAAACAATGGGGGTTACAAATAATGGACAGCTTATTTGTAGAAGGAATAAATCCAGAAGATACAACTTATTATTCATTTAAAACGCCAGTAGGACAAAGAATATGGGTTGAAAAAATAAGTAATGGCGAAATACTAGAAGATCACTATTTTAACCCAATAGGATTTGACACAAACATGGTAACTGCATTTAATGATACAACAGGAATAGCAATGTTTGAACGATATGTGGATCCAGAAAATGGAGTAGACATGTTAGAACACCTAAAATATGTGACCAACATAGAAGAAAAATTTGAATGGCACCCATACTGGGAACATATAACCTCAAGAATGAAAGATGAAGACATGGTAGGCGGAATAAAAGTTTTCTTAGATAGAGATGCAGCGCCAAATGAATACTATGCAGACAAAGCATGGGAAGGAATAAAGGCAGGAGAAGCTGGAAGATTCAAATTCCAAGAAGTAGATAACTATGAAGACGCATTTTTAGTAATGCAATATACTAATAATATGATAGGACAAGGAAGCATATTATCAGGCGGAGAAGATGAATTTGGACAGTTTTTATCAAAATTTGCTATAAATATACGAGGACCGCCAGGAGGACCAGCACTAGAAGCAATAGAAATGGTCTATGTAAACGAACACGAAACATACCATATACCATATACTGGTGGAAATCACAGTTCATTCATACAAGACGTATTTTATAATGACGCAATGTTAAGACAAGAACAAGGACTACCACTACCACCAACGACCAGAGAAGTAAAAGGAATAGAAACATTGTATAACTTAGAAAGAAATCCTAAACTAACACAGTGGTTTAAATAAAAATTCTTATTTTTATAGACATTTTGGCAAATAAAATTTTCTAGCTCATAACAAAAAAATTAATTTCTAGAAAATAAAATAATCAACAATAATACTGGCAAGTACAAGAATTAAAATTATTGGCAGCAAAAAAAAGAATGTTTTGCAGCCACAGAATAAGTTAATACGATTGAAATAAATACTCAGAAAAAAATTAAGTATAAAAAATAAAAATTGCGTGATTACCCGCCAGCTTCTCCGCCACCACCTTCACGGCCATCTCCACCACCAAGTCCGCCACCAGGTTCAAAATAATCAGTGGTGAATCTACAATGATAATCATAACCTAAAGAACACCAAGGACAACAATAATCACCATTAGAATAAATAGTGCCAGGAACAGTACAATCAGTATTAGCTGTAAAACAACCAGATTGCGAAGTCCAATTGTAACCATCATCACAACAAGACCAAGCAGTATTTGGCATTGCACATTGAGTTTGAGCATTAATAGGATTACCAACACCTATTGGACAATCAGTATCATAAACACAATTTTGACATTCTCTATAAGTATTAGACTGACCACTATTAACAGTTTGACATCTATCAGTGCCAGAACAATCAGCATCATTAACACAACCTACACACGCATTATTTTTATGATCAGCAATATCAACATAACAATTAGGTGTTGAAGATGAACAATGAGAATCTAAAGTGCATTCAACACATTCAAAATCATCACATATAGGACCATCAAGATTAGTATTACAATGATAAGGTTGATGACATTGCACACAACTTGCTTGAGTATTTCCGACTGGATCATAACAATAAGAATAATCTGAATTAGAACAAGCTTCTTGACGCCAATTATCTGGATCACCAGTAGGATTACAAATATTTAAGTGACCACTATCAGCACAAATTCTATAACCATCCGAAACTTCAACACAATAAGCGGTTGAAAGCAAACATTTAGTAGTAGTATCGTGGCAATAAGGACCACTGCCTGTCGGAGTTTTCCCATAAACTTCATAATTTAGACAGTCTAAGACTTCAGTAGTAGTAGATGAGCAAGCTCCAATACAATTATCTGGATAAGTCGTTGAATGAGCACCTCCTTGACAATTCCAATTAATTTCATCAGCACAATGTTCTTGAACACCTGGATAAATAAGTCTATTATTATCATCACAATCCAAATTATATCCATAACCAGGATCAGTTTGCTGACAACCATCAGGAACAGAACAACTAGCAGTTGTTGCATAAAAATGACCATCTCCAATAGGACTACCAGGATCTAAATCACACCAACTTTGGAATGCAGTTTGAACTGTAGGGTCTGTATCATCACAATCAACACCCGAAGACGTAAGTCTAAAAGCATACTGCGATAGATCCGAATTTGTATTATAACAATAATCAATCATTCCAGGAGTTAAAGCAGAATAATCTTTATCAGCATCACGATACCGATTAATAACAGAATAACCTGCAGCATCGCAACAATCATCACCAACATTACACCAAAAATCATACTGTGATAACACTTCACAAGATTCAAATGCTTGACATTCATCTCCATAAGGACATTCAGTTAAAGAATTACCTATATAACCATAGTCACCCTTATAGTTTGGAATGCAAAATGCATCTGTAGGTGGCGCTATTACCTCATCAACATTAACTAAAACAGTAATCATTGCTACTATAATCATCAAACTTATTTTTGCATAATTGTTTATTTTCATTTTACCTTCTTAAATGCTTCTTCGACGAGGGCTTTCTTCCAACCAACATGAAAAAGACTTAATTTTATTTGTGCTTTAGTTTTACCAGTTTTAAGTTCTGACTTGATATGAATAAATAATTTATCATGATGTTTAACTTGAGTTTTGTGCCTGTAATCAGTTATAGCGTAAAACACTATTATAAATATTGCGATTACTAAGCCAAGCCACAAAAAGTCATTAAACCAATTATTTGAAGGAGTAGATCCAACTATCGCGAAATCATTATTTAAAATAGAATCAGTTTGTAAATCTAAGTTGTTAGTCGACACGACTTCATCTTTTATAGGTTCTAAATAATTTAATCTTGCAAGTTCTTCATCTGATAAAAAGAATCCTAAACAATTTCTTTTCGTATTTAAATCCAATATTTCTTCACATAATAAAATATCATCAGTTCTAAGAGCAGCTGATAATAATTTTAAATCTTCAATAGATGCTTTCTCAAAAATTTCTTTTGTTTTATTAATAGAATTCTCAATAGTTGGTTTTACAGGTGCTTGAGAGTTATTTACAGCAACAGGTGTGTCATCATTTCTCGGAGTGAATAATAATACAACTGCAATTACAATTATTAGAATTAAGAATGAAACTATAACAAGTTTTCTACTAGTCATTTTAACAAGTACTACCTCCTAAAATTACACTTACACTGCCATCAATTTCTGAAACAATTTCAGTATGACCTGCACAATTTAGAGTTGGAATTAGAGCTCCTCTAAAAGAGTTAGTTCTAACATCACCATTTGAAGTCATACCACCAGTTCCTAATATCAAATTATTTTTTACAACTAATTCATCAGTTTCTAAAGAATCACCAACAGATACAAGTAAAGCAGTAGTATTATCTTGAACATTCATATCAAAATTTGCAACGATATCTTCATCAGAACTCACTGGATCAAATTCATTTTGTAAAAGAACAGCATCACCAATATCAGCAGGACCATCAACAACAAGAGTCTCTGTAAAGTTTACATTATCATCAAAATAAACTATTGAATCAACGTAATCTCCAAGAATCCCAGTCATTGTTAAATCACCATTGAATAAAACGTTACTAATATTAAATAAAGTTAAAATATTATTAACAGAAATAACTGGCGGAATTAATGGATTAGAGAAAAGTCCAATAGTTAAACCAGATGAGGAATCATTAATGTGGAGCCGATCAGCAATATAAGCCCACTCAGCATAAGCATCAATGCCGCCAGTTCCATGCCAACCAATAAGATTATCATTAGCAACAACATTTGGCGAACAAGCACCAGAGGCAGATGTATCTATACCAGAACAAGAATGAGGACTTATAATATTATTTTGAACTTCAAAATAACCATCAGCTAAAATATTGTATGATCCAGAATCCCTTGTATATCTAAGATGAACTAAAGACTCTGAAGTAACTAAAGGAACATCCACTTTAATAGCTAAATAAAAAAGAGGAAGTTGATAATCTGCTTCTAAAAAAGAAATTGATGGTGGAGGAGTTCCTAAATAATTTTCTTGAGAATAACAATCAGAATGCAAACGACTATCAGCCGGACAATCAGCATAATTATCTCCCGCAGCACAAATCCAATAAGTTGCACCTTCTTCAATAATACAAGGATCCATTGGGTTTGAACAAATATAAGAATTTTGAACAGGCTCTATAGTATTACAATCATAAAATCCAACATTTTTACTTGCAGGGTCTAAATAAAAATCATTTTGATCAAATGCTGCTTGAGAAAAAGGGATAACTAGTAAAGAGAAAATAATTATTATTGATAATTTTTTAAAAATCATTTTTTATTATGGATTACAATAGCCACTAGTACAATTATTAGAAGTGCAATCTCCATCCCACGAACAAAGACTCCAATCAGGACAAAGGATAGAATCATCGCCCAGTTCAATTACGAATATACCAGTACCTTCTTCATACATTCTAGGAGACAAAGAATCACAAGAATGTCTTAAATTCAAATGTCCAACAAAACGATCTTCAGCGCCAGTAAGACGAATTGAACCATCACTAACAATATTGCTTTCAATATGAGCGGAATCTGCAGTTAACTGGTTAGCCACAACAGCCAAACCAAGAACTGTTAAATTAGTAGTTGTTAAAAGATCAGCAACAAGAACTTCACCTAAAACATCCAAATCACCAACAATAGTTATTGGGTTTCCATTATTAGCAATAGTATTAAGTCTGTAAAGATAAGAAGAACTTTGAACTGATAAATCGCCAGTAATTTGTGCACCTTCAATAGTAACAGTACCTGCATTCCCTTTAATAATACCAAGAACATCTAAGTCATGAGTTATCTCTACTTCAGGTAAACTTACAAAAGTTGAATTCATAAAAACTTCAGGATAAGGAACAGCATAATAATCACCCAAAGAAAATTGATTAAAAGAATGAACTCTGGAATTAATTATCATCTCTTCTGCCTCTAAACTTTCAGTTGCTTGAATATATCCATACGCATGAATATCGCCACAATTACCCATGTCAAGTTCATAACATTCATGACCAAAACCAACAGATGGATCTAAAGTATCAATAACAGTTACTTGAATAGAATCAGTACCTGCACCTCCTGCATTATCAAATGAAACAGTATAAACACCTGGAAACGGAAGATCAAAAGTAACAGTACAACCAACTTCGTTAGAAAAGATATTAGGATAATTACGAGTATCACCAGCAGTTACTTGCCAATTTTCAACTGAATCATAATTTGAAGCAGTTAAAATAGCAATTCCTTCAATAACATCTACTGTAGACTCACCTGTACAAGCAGCCAAAGCGGATGCAGAATTAATAATTAGCAAAATCGCCAATATAATCAATATCTTCCTCATTTTTTTACACCTGTTTTTTGAATTATATTTATTTTATTATGAAGATTTTTTTAAACATGCAGCCTTAAGAGTTGGACTTGAAATTTTTTCACAAGCAGAAGAATCGCCTGATTCAACAACTTCTTTAAAAATCTCATCTGCAGGTTGTTCTTTTTCTTCAAAGTTTTTAATTAAATCGCCAAGAATAGAGTTTAAACAAATCTCCTTTCTAGCAGGATTAAGTTCTTCACATAAAGTAACATTTTGAGTTTGAATAGCGTGTTCTAAAGCATCAAAAGTATCAGGGTTAACATACAGCTCTGGTTCTGGCGTTTCTCTAAGTAAAAAGAAAAGCGCAATAACAACAATAACTAAGAACAAACCAATACCTAAAATAAGTTGATTTTTGACAGATTTTGTTAATTTTTTAGAGTCAGAAACAGCACTAGCTATATTAGAATCTGAAGAACTACCTCTTTTTATGTCTGAAACACTGTCAACCATTAACTATCCTCTTTTTAAAAAATTAGACATCAGAGTATATATAGTTTTCGATACCATTCTTGCATAGGTGAGCGCCATTAAGTAAGGTGTAAAACCTTACGAATCTTTAAAAAAAATAGTATTTTGACCATTCTAGTATTTGTAAGCGCTAGCAAATGAAATTAACAATTTCGTAATAAATAATTGTTTTATTTAATAAAACCGAAGTTTATAAAAGAATAAAACATTCTGTTAAGAAGAAAAAGAAAAATGAAAGAAATCCTACAAGAGCAAAGAGAGAAACTAAGGCCAGACATGAGCATACTGGTTAAAGTAGATTCAGTTGTCACTAAAATCAATACTTTGCTAAAAGAAAAAGGGGTAAAAGCGGTTTGCGTTAAAGGTGGAAGTATTGCAAAAGAGACATTCATCAAAGATGATTATGACGCAGATTTATTTGTAAGATTTGACTATTTAGAATATAAAAGTAAAAGATTATCAGACATACTTGAAACTGTACTTGACAGTAATTTTAAATTTGAAAGAGTGCATGGAAGCCGAGATTACTTCCAAATAGAAGATGGAATTATTTTTGAAATTGTACCTGTTCTAAAAATAAAAGATTACAAACAAGCAGTGAATGTTACTGACATGAGTCCACTTCATGTTGACTATATTAAAAAGAAATTAAAGGCTGGACAAGCAGACGATATTAGACTTGCAAAACAGTTTTGTAAAGCTGCAAAAGTATATGGCGCTGAAAGTTACATTAAAGGATTCTCAGGACACATACTAGACTTACTAATAATAAATTATGGCAGCTTTGAAAAACTAATAAACGCAGCTATTAATTGGAAAGAAAAAGAAATATTTGATATTGAAAAACATCTAAAAAAACCACTTGAAGAGTTAGATGATGCAAAAATTCATTCTCCATTAATTATTGTAGATCCAGTTCAACCTGACAGAAATGCAGCAGCAGCGCTAAATAAAAAGCAATGTGACAAGTTTAAATTTGCATGTAAGAAATTTATTGATAAACCAAGCAAATCCTCATTTAAAATAGTTGCACTTAAGAAAACTGATTTAAAAATTTCTGATGACGAAGAATTATTTTTCATAGAAGCAAAACCATTACAAGGGAAAAAAGATGTTGTAGGATCAAAAATAATGAAAGCTTATGAACATCTTAAAAGGCAAATTAAAAGAAACCAATTTGAAATAATGAATACTGATTGGGAATTTAAGAAAGTAGGACAACTATATTTTGTTTTGAAAAAAGAAACTTTAAGTGAAATACAAATAATTAGAGGACCGCCAATAAATACAAAAGAAGGATGTACTAATTTTAAGAAAAAACACAAACAAACTTACGTGGAAGATGGAAGACTTTTTGCAAAAGAAAAAAGAAAATATAGACACGCTAAAGATTTAGTAAAAGAAATTCTAAAAGATAAATATGTAATTGAAAGAGTTAATTCTATAAAATTAATCTAGTATGAAACATGATTAAAAGTTGTTTTAATAGGTTTAAAAAGATATGCTGGCTCTTTAAAATTCTTTAATTTTTTTAAATAAGAAGTAGAGATTTTATTCATTTCATCAATTGGGGGCTGAAACTTTTCAGATGCAAAAACACTATGCCAGCGAGCATTAGCAGTATAAACATAGTTAATTCCTGGAATTAAAACTCCCGATGTAGAAGTAATACCTTCAAGAGAAGAATAATAAATGCTTAAAGCAGAGTTTTTTGGATAATCTTCACTAGGATAGGAAATACAAGATAAGTGATGACTTAAAATAATTTTTTTAGATAAAAATTCTGTCACTTGAGAAATATCAGTCATCATAGTTGATTTCTTTGACCTTGCAATAAATCCAGACTTATAACTTTCAACATAAGAATCAAGATCTAAATCGAATTCAACAGGCACCAAACCAATAATATCATTTTTATAAGGATTACCATAACTTCTATCTAACAAATTGTTATTTAATACATTCCAAAATAATCTTAAATTTTCAAAACTTGCATTCTTTAATTCCATTAAAAACCGGGAAATAAAAGTAGTTTATAAAGCTAGTTTGAAAATTTTCGTTCTAGAATAAAAACAAGACCAAAACCAATAATTGCAACTAATATTTCAATAAAGATTGCAGGAATGCCAAGGTCAAGTTTTGAGAATGGTAATCTGAGTGAACCAATCATAATACCTGTAAGAAAAGACATGGTTTGAGATTTGTATTTTTTAAGAAGCCACTCTAAAAGTTTTGAAAAAGATAATATACCAATTAAAGCTCCAGCCATAAATACCGCTATTTTATCTACAACAAGATTCTTTAAAGCAGAAATCATAAATTCATATTGACCTAAAAGAACAAGGATAAATGAACCTGAAATTCCAGGTAGAATCATAGCACAAATTGCAATTGCACCTGAGAAAAATAGTATTAAAAGCGAATGGCTTGAAGCAAAAGCATTAAGTCCAACAAACCAAAATGCAAAAATTAAACCTAAGATTCCAAAAGGAAAATTTCGTTTGTGGTTCTTGCTTGCTTGTTTATATACAAAGATTGCAGATGAAAGTATTAAACCAAAAAAGAAAGCATAAGTAATACCAGTCCAATTAAGAAGTAAGTATTCCATCAAATGAGCCAAAGCTAAGAATGCAATGCCTATTCCAATAGCTAAAGGAACTAATAGTGCAAAGTCTACTTTTAAGATATTTTGAAATGCTTCTTTAAATTGTAATTTAGATAAAGGTTTTAAGATAAGTTTGTTAATACTGCTAATCGCAGAAATTAAGCGTTCATAAATTCCAGTGATAAGAGCAATAGTACCGCCTGAAACACCAGGAATAATATCTGCAATTCCCATAAATAAACCTTTAAGGAAAATTAAAATTGAATCTTTAATATTAAACATGAAAAATAAAAGGATGTAGTTTAATTATAAAGTTTTTGAAAAGATAAACTAAAAAATGCCATATCCAATACCAATGAATGTAAGTATTGCAATTAAGAAAAGAATTATGTCTGCGATCAAATGAATTGTCAAACGCTTCTTTTTAATTGAAGTTCTAACTTTTGAATTATTAAATGCAAAGAAGATTGAAAAGAACAATATGATTACAGGTAAGAAAATTATAGGAGAATAATAAGGACTAGATCCAATTCCAATTCCAAGATTTGAATACTGAATTGTTTTATCTAAAGGATTAACACAAAGGTTTTCCGAGCAATATTTGAGTGTTTCATTAATTTTATTTCTAGTTTCAAAATCCGACCCAAAGAATAATTCATCATCAATAAAAATTGAAGGAATCACAGGCAACTTTGAACTATAAACAAAAGAGAACTTTTTGAAAAGATCACGATTAGTTTCATTAAAGTAAACTTCATGAATTGTAATGTTCATAGGATAATAAACCCTAAGTTCATCAAGATAATCCATCATGATATTACAATGGGCACAACCTTCGCCATAAAAAACGTGAACATCAACCTGATCATTTGCTAAACTAGACGGGACTAAAAATAACATGAGTAAAATGCTCAAGAATAAAATTCTTAGTACAAATGAAATAAAGTTGCCATTTTGAAGTAAAACAAATTTCTTATACATAACAATAAAAGCAAGACTGTGAATATTTAAAATCTTTTATTCTTATTCCTATAATTTTTATATATAGTATATTATATGAAAAGTTCAGATTCAAGTTTTGAAAAAATAATTCTAGCTTTAAGATTTAAGTTTTCAGATTCAAAAAGAAATTCTTTTGTTTTATTGAAACTGAATGCTTTGAATAAATCAGTCACATACATATCCAAGTCAGATATGACTAGTTTTTGTTCTTTTTTGAATTCATCAAAATCTAAAATTCTTTTGTTTATTTGAATAAAAGCCATTTTATCACCTAAAGTAATGTTTTGGTGTTTTGTTAAAATAGCTCACGGCAGGCTTTGTCTTGTGAGCATATATGCTCGTCTTAAAAAGTTTACGGATGACCTGTGCACATTTACGGGAAAGCTTTTTAAAGATAAGAAGCAGCGTGGAATCTTAAGTCATAATTACAAGATAATAATACACGATCTTGGAGGAAATAATAATGAAATTTAGAAATTTAATTGAGGAGAAATTCGCAGACATCATTGGTCAAGAAGAAGTAAAAAAACAGCTAAAAAGCGCCCTACTTACAAATAGAAATGTAATACTAGTAGGAGCACCAGGCCTAGGAAAGACAACACTAGCAAAATCAGTTGCACAAACAATGTCAACAGTAGATGGACAAAAAACACCATTTATCAGAGTACAAGGATCACCAGATTTAACAGCAGAAGATTTACTTGGAGACATAGACCCAATTAAAGCATTAAAATTCGGACCAACAAGTAAAGAAGCATTTAGTCCAGGAAAAATATTCCAAGCAAATGGTGGAATGCTATTCTTTGACGAAGTAAATAGATGTTCAGAAAAATTACAGAATGCATTACTGCAAGCACTTGAAGAAAAAAAAGTTACAATTGGAAGTTACAAAGTAGACTTTGACGCAGACTTTGTACTAATTGCAACAATGAACCCTGAAGACACATCAACAGAAACACTATCAGACGTATTCTTAGACAGATTTGACTTTGTATATGTAGACTATCCAGAAACATTAGCTATGGAGCATGAAATTGTTCTTAAAAGTGGCGAGAAACATATTGAATTTGGAGAAAAGCTGCTTAAAAGCGTATTACTATTTATTAGAAAACTAAGAATGGACCCAAATATCGATAAAAAACCATCAGTAAGAGCAAGCATAGGAATGTATGAAAGAGCACAAACACATGCAATGCTAAGTGGGAAAAAAATTGTTAGCCAAAAAGATATTCAAGCAGTACTAATCTCAGTATTAAGTCATAGAATGAGACTAAAACCAAGCATCAAGTATCTAAAAACTCCGGAAAAATACTTACAAGAAGAGTATGAAAAATTCGCGAATAACGATACAGGAGGTTTTCTTTGACAGCGACGCGGATTATGACGAAGTATTCGTAAAAGGCGCAGAACCCATAGACGAACTAGAAGGTTCTCTAAAGCCAACAGACGAACATGATAAACTTATGAATCAAGTCTTAGAAGGAGACAAAGATACAGTAGATCATGGAAAACTAATTCTAGAAAGTATAAATCAAGGTGTAGGTAATTTTACCCCTGATTTAATGATGGAACAACTAGTAAAAAATTATGAAATAACAAAACGAATGATGGGAGAAAGAATAATACAACAACTAACAAATTACTCCCAAAACTATGTAGACAAAAATATCAAAATACCAGAATTTCAAAGAGAAATTCGAGATAATATAGAAGAAAATATAGGCAAACTAAAAGAAAAAGAATTAATCGATAAAGAAGGACAGGTCACAGACAAGGGCCTTGCGCTTAGTTCATTAGTAATGTATACAGAAGAATTAGATCACCTTATACCAAAAGGATTTGGAGACAGACGAAAAAAAGAAAAAGAACACTATGGAGACAAAGAAGAATTTAAGAATTTTGAAAAATCAAGATATAGAGATATAGCTGTGCGTCAAACAATAAAAACAGCAATCAGAAGAGGACACACAGAAGTACAAACAGGCGATATTAAAATATATGATAAAAAAAGTAAAGGGAAAATTTCTATTGTTTACGGACTAGACGCCTCAGGAAGTATGAAAGGTGCAAAACTTGGAACTGCAAAGAAAGCAGGAGTAGCACTTGCATTCAAAGCAATAAATGATAAGAACAAAGTTGGACTTTTGGTTTTTGGATCAGAAATAAAAAATAAAATAGAACCAACAAAAGACTTTATGAGAATACTAGCAAACTTAGCAAATATAAAAGCAGCAATGGAAACTGACCTTGGAAAAACAATTAAAGAAGCAATCGATATGTTTCCAAGCAAAAATGAAACAAGACACTTAGTTTTATTGACTGATGCATTACCAACAAAAGGACAAGCCCCAATCGATAAGACTCTGCAAGCAGCATCAATAGCTAGAAATGAAGGAATAACTATTTCAGTAATTGGAATTAAACTTGATGAAGAAGGGGAAAAATTAGCGAAAAGAATTGTTGAGATAGGCGAAGGACGACTGTATAAAGTTACAGACATAGAAAATATGGATCAACTTATTTTAGAAGATTATTATTCATTGAATTAGAAAACAATCATCTCAGAAATATCATAATAATCATCAATAGTAGCAGCATTAAGATGAAGTTCTCCAGAAGTAGGATCCATAACATGGAATTTCCCATCAAAATCATGAACAACAATAAACTTGTTAGGCTTTTCTGAATGCAAAATAACAACACGATTTTCTTTAATTAAAGATTCTAATTCTATAAATGAGAAATTACGAAGTTCACAACCAATACCCGAATCTAAAAGATTAATCTTAATAAAATTAGGAACAGGCAAAGTAGAAATTACATTTGGCTCCAAACCATGCTCTCTAGCAAGCAAAGCAATATTGTAAACAGAGTTAGAAGATAAACGAGATGAAAGACGAGCCTCCTCATCAAAAGATAAAGCTGAAGATTCATTGAAATGATTAAGAACCATCAATAAAGAAGATGCTGCTGAAGTATGTGCGCTAAAATAGTGTTTCATGTTAGGAATCCTCCTAAAAGCTAGAATATAGCTTTTACTAACACCTCTTTTGATAATATAATGAAGAAGAGAGTATTTAAGTTTTGTGGGAAAAATAGAAATTACAAATTCAACAAAGATTTAATTCGCGTATCAATTATAACTCCTTCTTTTACAACAGTTGCTTTTTCTAAAAAAGGATTAGGTTCATCTTTTACAATTGCATTTAGAATAGGTGCAAATGATTCACTAATAGACTGAGATACATCAAGAGGCCAATATCCAGGAGAATGATTATTATTATATACTAAAATTGGATTAAAACGACCTAATTTGTAAAAAGGAGAAATTGATGGATGAGGAATACTACCTTCAACACCTTCACTCGCAACATCAATAAATAAAGCACCTGCTTTCATCTCTTGCAAATCATCTAAAGATAAATAATTTCCTTTAGAAGGATCATAATACCAGCAATTAATAACAACATCAAATTTATGAATTTCTGATTTAAGTTTAGTTAATATTAAATTAGCTGACTTAGAATCCCAAACATTAGGATTGGATAATAAATTAGTTCCAAAAATTTCATAAGATGCACCTTCTTCATCCAATCTAGAAAAAACACCTTTAGCAACACGGCCATTTCCTAGAACTGCAATTTTAAGATTTTTAGGACTTGCACTTGCAAAAGGTAAAGCTTGAACAGTTGAAATATAACCCGCATACCAACGATTTTTTTCAAAGACATAATTTTTATCAGAATCATACATATTCTCCCAAGAAATAGCAGTCATCTTATTATCTAAAACAGCTTGAGCTATTTTCTTTTTCTCAGAAAGATATAACCAACCCATTAAAATTTGATCAGGCTTGAAAGAATCTATATCATCAACCCAAGTTTTAGGAATGCATAAAATATCTTTTGAATAAGCTTCATTTCTAGAAACTATGTTAACTCCAACTGCAAGATATTCTCCATCAGAAACACCCAATTCTTTTGCATAACCTTTTTCAAAAAAAAGTAAATCAGGATGAGAAATGTTATCTTTAATATCTTTAGGAAGTAAAGCAACACGGAACTCTTCAGGCATGCTTGTTTTTACAAAACCAGTTGTCTTCATTTTATTCCAAGTAAAGTTTCAATTCGTTTATCTATAATCTGACCTTCTTTAACAACAGTTGCCCGATTAAGAATTGCATCTGTTTCACCATTAATCACTTTATCAATATAAGGTGCGCCTGCTTCACTAATGGCTTGCGAAGTCTCAAGAGGCCACATAGTTGGAGCATGATTATTATTATAAATAATTATTGGATTAAAACGACCGACATGATATAGAGGAGATATTGCAGGATGAGGAATACTCCCTTCAACACCTTCGCTTGCAACATCAATTAATAATGCACCAGCTTTCATCTCTTGTAAATCTTCTAAAGTTAAATAGTTTCCAACAGCAGGATCATAATACCAACAATTAATCGCAACATCATAGTCAGGAAGTTTTGACATGAATTCATCATATCCATCTCGCCCAAATAAATCATAAGTTGCACCTTCTTCTTCTAATTTTGCAATCGCACCTTTAGCAACACGCCCTCTTCCAAGAACTCCAATATTAAGATTTTTTGGAGACGCATTTGCAAACGGTAAAGCTTGAGCAGTTGAAACATAACCAGCATACCAACGATTTTTATCAAAAACATAATTTTTATCAGGATCATACATGTTCTCCCAAGAAATAGCAGTCATTTTTTTTTCAAGAACAGCTTCTGCAATTTTCTTCTTTTCAGAAAGATACAACCACCCCATGATAGTTTGACCTTGTTGGAAAAAATCAATATCATTAATCCAAGGTTTAGGAATGCACAAAACAGTTTGATCATAAGCTTTATCTCTGCTAACAACATTAGCACCAGCATCTAAATATGCTTTATCAGCAATACCTAAATGTTTAGCATAACCAGTCTCAAAAAAAAGAGCTTGAGGATTGTTAATGTGCGCTTTTATATCAGCCGGCAATAAACCTACTCTTGTTTCTTCAGGCATACTTGTTTTAACAAATCCAAAACTGTTCATTTCATTCACCGTTATTCTACATCAGTATATTCAAAAGTTTCATTCATATAATTCTTGAACACATATTTCTTTCCTTTCTTTGATACTAAATATTCTGGAAGTAAAGGAATCTTTCCGCCACCGCCTTCGATATCAATAATTAAATGTGGTACTGCCATTCCAGAAGTCCAACCTCTGATTGCAGATATAACTTTCAAACCTTGCTCAATAGTAGGTCTAAAGTGGGCAGTTCCTTTTACAATGTCAGGCATGTAAATATAGTAAGGCTTAACTCTAATTTTTAGAAGTTTTATAACTAAATCTTTCATAACCAAAGGATCATCATTTACACCTTTTAATAATACAGATTGATTTCCGAGAGGAATTCCAGCATCTGCAAGCATTGTACAAGCTTTAGTTGACTCAGGAGTAATTTCTTGAGGTGTATTAAAATGAGTATTAACATAAATAGGATGATATTTTTTTAACATGTTACAAAGTTTTTCATCAACTCTCATTGGATAAACACAAGGAACTCTTGAACCAATTCTGATTATGTCAATATGAGGAATTGCTCTAATCTCTTTAATGAAAGATTCAAGTTTATCAGTTGAAAGCATTAATGGATCCCCACCAGATAATACTACATCTCGAACTTCTTTATGTTCTTTAATATACTCAACTGCTTTCTTAAAATTCTCCGGAGTAATTGAATCATAATCTTTTCCAACTTTTCTTTTTCTAGTACAAAATCTACAATACATAGAACAAACATTTGAAATAAGTAATAAAACTCTATCAGGATAACGGTGCGTTAGACCTGGTACAGGAGACATTTTTTCTTCATGTAGTGGATCTGATGATCCGGAATCATCTTCAATTTCTTTAATATCAGGCATTGATTGATTCCAGATACCATCACCCTTTTTTTTAATGAGACCAAAATAATAAGGATTTGTTCGCATAGGATATTCTTCTGACACAGAATCAATATTAGATTTATCTTTAATAAGAGATGATTTAAGTTCATCTTTTTCTTGGTTACATTCGTTTATTAATGAATTATGTGTTTGCATTTTAAGTATTTTAACTCATATTAAGTAAGTCAAAGAGTGTTACGTCAAATAACAATATCAATCTTCTTTATCGTTTTATTGTACTTTTACCCGTAATATTTATATAAAGGTACATTTATACAAAGAATATGAAGCTTAAATTACGTAAAGCTGTATTTGCTCTCTCGGAGAACGCACGTATTACAACTAAAGAGTTATCTAAAATATTAAGAACAAGTCAGCAGTCAGCCTCTTATTTAGTTCAACAATTAAAGAAAAAAAAGATTATTGAACAAACAGTTGTAATTGTGGATCCAGCAAGGTTGGGTTTTACAAACATCCTAGTAGGTTATAATTTTCTAAAATTTGATGATGAAAGTCATAGAGCAATATTGGCAGAGTTAAAAAATTGTGAACAAACAATTGCAATTTACGAAACAAGTGATGGAGTGGATTTATTAGTAGAATATTCTGCACAAAATTTATCAGCATTTAACAAAACACACATAGAAATAATTCAAAAATTATTTGATAAAATTGAAGTAAAATTTATTTTTCCAGTGGTTGTAAGACATCTGCACAATAAAAGCTATTTAGTAAGAAGTAAAAGAATAGATACAGTTATACATGGAGATCGAGATCAAATAAAATTAAGTACAAATGAAAAATTAATCTTGAAAGAATTGATAAGAAATGCAGACGCCACACTAACAAAAATATCCCAAAAAACAAAACTATCAATTAAAAGTGTTGTAAACATAAAAAGAAAACTTGAAGCACAAAAAGTTATTAGAGGATATAAAGCAATATTTAATCAAAAGAAATTAGGCGTTATAGATCAATTCGCGCTTATAAGTTTAACACCAAGCGGAATAAAACAAATGAACAAAATAACTTCCGCAATAGGAATGAATAAAAATTGTGTTCGATTAACAAAACTAATTGGAGAATATCAGTTGTTAATTAATTTAGAATCATTAAAAGAAACAAATATAATAAAAGAACTAAGAACTAACTTTTCAATAAAGGATTATAAGACTATAACATTAGATAAAATCATAAAAAGACAGTATATACCTGAAAACTTTTAAAAAGATAAAAAAAAATAACTAATAATACAATGAAAATAACAAGAATTTTGAAATAGAATTTATCTTTAACAAAATTCTTGGGATTCTCAGAAATTTAAGGTAAATTTATGAAAATTTTGGCATTTGCAGACAATCATGGAAGCCCTAGTGAAATTGCAGAAGTAGCTAGAAAAGCAAAATCCAAGGATGTAGATTTAATTGTATGTCTTGGAGATTTTACAATTTTTGAACACGAAATCCATTATCATTTAGATTTAATTAACAATTTACCTAAAAAAGTATTATTGATTCATGGTAATCACGAAGATGAAGACACATTAAGATATCTTTCTAAGAAATGTAAGAACATAGAATTCATTCATGAAGAATCATTTGAAACTGACGTACATATTTTCATAGGATATGGTGGCGGTGGATTTGCAATGCATGATAAACGATTTGAAGAAATAATGAAAAAATTCAAACCTAAAATGAAAGATAAAAAATCAATCATACTACTACACGGTCCACCTCATGGAACTGAATTAGACTTACTTGCAGAAGGATATGTTGGAAATAAAAGTTATAGAAAATTCATAGAAGAAATGCAACCTCACCTAGTTCTTTGCGGCCACTTACATGAAAATTTTAAGAAAAGAGATAAAATAGGAAAATCAATCATCATTAATCCAGGCCCTGAAGGAGAATTAATCGAGATTTAAGAAAATTCTAAACTTTAAATTAAAGAAAATTTAAATACTCAATAATAAAATAAAATTACAATGGACCTTGAAAGAAAAGACTCATTAAATGCCGCAATCGAAGAAGACTGCGATGGTAAAAAAGAATTCTGGGTATTTTATGGACCAATAATAAAGAACGTACCTACATTAATAGGAGCTCTAAAAAGAATGAATGATTATACTTTCAAATACCATGTAAATGCAGATAATAACAAAAACGATTTTGCAGACTGGATAAGAACAACATTAGGATTTAGAAAACTTGCAATGAAATTAGAAGGAACTCTTAGTAAACAAGAATACATAAACATTTTAGAATCAGTAGTTAAAAATAGTAGAAATCTAAAAGAAGAAGAGGAAGAAGAGGAAATAAAATTTCAAAAAGTAAACAAGAAAACAAAAGCAAAAAAATAAATAAATCTTTTTTTGGTCATCAATTTTGACAAAAAAACAAAACTTCAAAGAGTAAAAAGTAAATTAATAACAAATAATTCTAATCAAACAAAAATCTTTAACTAAAAAAAAAGACTTATTGAAGTATAAAGTTTAGCTAAACTTTATCAATATATTATTCCAATAACAACACCTTCAACATCTTCAAAACGAACTCTGAATGGATCTTCAACAAGATTATTATCCCCCTTAGTAACATAATAAGGACTAAACCTATCATAGCTTGTTCTAATAACACGATGAACAATTTTAGCATCATATTCATCAACTTTAAAGAAAATAATATCACCTATAGATATATCATCAAAAGATTTAGGTTCAACAGTTAAAACAGTTGATCCAACATCCATTACAGGAACCATGGAGTTAGTATCATAAATAAACCATTTTCTAATATTATGAGAACGAACAGTAGCCTTAGATGAATCAATTGCAATAGTTTCATAAGAAATTCTATCAGCAGGTGAAGCTAAAGAAACATCAGCAGATACTAATTTAGAAACATCAATTTTACCTTCAAGTTCGCCTAAAAGCATGTTTATTTGAGTATCATAAAGATCAACTTTCTCATTAAGCAGTTTATTCTCATTGTATAAATCTATACGACTATATTCAGACTCAACAATGTTTTCTTGCAAATCAATAATTAAATCATAATCAGGCAAGTCAGGATTAAAGCCACTAAAAGAAACAGAGTAAACAATGACATATACAACTAATACACACAGTAAAACCATTATATAATTAATATTAAAATTAAACTTCATTTTTTCTTATACTTATTTGTATCTTTGTTTTTCTTTTTCACAGCAGCCCTAATAGAGCGAACCATGACGTTGTAATGTTTTGCTAAATCATTTAATTCATCAAAGTCACAAAGAGAAACACCTTGTTCATAATTTCCAGCAACAACTTGATCAATAGATTTAGTGAAATCTTTAACAGGACGAATAATACGAACTGAAATAACATACGCAAAATAAAGAGATATAATAACTAATGCAACAGCAATAATGATAATCAAATGAGATATATCAAGGTCATCAAAAATGAATTTCTGATTTCTAAAATCTTTTTCTAAGATTCCAAAACTTAAAGCACCAACAACATCAGAATTATAATCTCTTAAAGGAACATAAACTTTTCTAGACCAATTGTTTTTATCCCAAACACGGCCAAAGAAAGGCTGACCATTTTCCAATACAACCTGACTAACTTGCTTAGGCATTAAAACTCCAATATAAGGATAACCATTAGATGTTAAAGTATTAGTTGCAATAGTTACATCGTTAAGGTAAACTGAGAAATCAAAACCATAAGCAAATTCCCCTCCAGCATAAGCTGCAACTTCTAAAGGAAGATTTTCATCACGATTAAGAACATCAATCAAAATTAAAGCACCGACTTGAGATCCTTCAAGATCAAAAGGAATTATGACAACTTGAGCTAAAGAATCATTAATGTAAACTTCATCAATATCATAGTCCTTAAGAAGAGAAGGAACCTTTCTAACAGTTGATTGTAAACATAAAAGATTATCCTCCAACTCCAAGAATGAAGCTGGGATAATTTGAGTAGACATTAAAGGAACACCAGATACAAGTGCACGTTTTACAGAACCATTAAAATCAATAGTTCTTCCAGATAAATCAGACTTAATACCAGCCATAAATTTAGCATCATTATCTACAACATAAACTAAGTCTATGGAATAAATATCAGATAAAGAATTAAGATTTGACTTTAGAAAAGCAGAATCAGAATACCTAACGCCATGAAGAAAACTTCCCTGATTAACAAGTAAAGAACCTGCATCTAAGAAGGTATGAAAACGAGCATCATAAACAGATTCAATTAAAAAAGAGTGTTTAACAAGATTATCACTAACCATGTTTTCAAGGTTATCATCAATAAGTTTTAATGAGAGTAAAGATAAAACAAGAATAGTCAAAGACATGGATAAGAATATCATTAAGAATACATAAAACTTCAAACTAATAGGGCCCTTAACCATAAAATACCTCTTTTTAGAACAAAATGAGCACTAATCATATATAAATTGTATGGTAAGTAAATAGAATATTGGAAAAGAAAAAGTCGAAAACCACGTCATCACAACACAACACAGCTTCTGACAATTTTTTTCCCAATAATAAAATGAAACAAGTGATTATTTTTAAACATATTGATTAACTATTGATAAGAATTAATTAACTTAATCTTTAAACAGACATAAAAATTAAACAATAGCTTTTCTAATCTTTAAATTTCATTATTCTATCAGGTCTATCTTCTTTTGCTAAAAGAACAACTCTAGATTCAAACTGTTCATCAATGTATTTGTAATTACCATGTTTACAAATCTCTTCAGCAAACTCTTTAACTTCATTTGAACTTGGCATGTTTTCAAATTCAAGACGATCCCTGGAAGAGCCAATAAACATGAAAGCTTTAACTTCGATGAAATCAGCATCAGCACGCTCAAAAAGTTTAGCGTATTCTTCAGGTTGAACATCATTTAAACCTTTGATGAGCGTAACTCTAATAGTAGTTCTAGTTTTGCCCTTTAATTCTTTTAATGCATCAAGACTGCCAAGAAGATTTTCCCAAGCTTGATCAGGATTTTTAGCCTTATCAATTTGTGTAAGAAGATCTTTATTAGGTGCATCTAATGAAACATATAATTGAGTTGGAAGAGTCATTTTTCTCATGACTTTAGGATGTTGACCGTTAGTAACTAAAAAAGTAGTAAACCCCTCATTGTGATACTCTTGGATTAATTCTGAAACTTTAGGATACGTTAATGGTTCACCTGTTAAAGATATTGCAACGTGACGAGGATTCATAGCGTCTTGTATCATCTTTTCTGAAACCTTATCGTTGCCTTTGAAACCAATAAGTTGATGCTGTTGAGCTTTTATGCTAGCTTGAACGACCACTTTAGGATCATCAATAGAAGTATAAGGTTCATCATGACGAGCTCTCCAACAAAAAATACAATCAAGACCGCAGAAATTAACACTCGGGGCCATCTGTAAACATCTATGAGCACGAATACCATAGAACTTCTCCTTATAACAAGTACCATTGCCTCTTAAAGACTGTTTAGTCCAAGAACAAATCTTAACAGCAGAATGATCTCCACAGAATTCGTATTGTTGTTTTTCTAAAAGAGCCTTGTATTTTGCATCCATAAAAAGAAGTGAAGACTAGTTCTTTTTTATAGTTAACTAAATAACGAATACAAAGAGAATAAAAATTGCATTAAATTTAAATACAACCATAAACAAACAAATTACATGGAACTAAAAAACGCAATAGACAAACTAAAATTATCAGAAGAATTTACAAAATTCAAAGAAGAAAATTCTAATTATTACTTAGCACATGCATTTTCAATAGTAGATACAGAAGAAATAGAGTGGCAAGTAGGATACTATGGTGTTGAGAAAGATAATGTGATAGTCTTTGAAGTAGGAGATATAGTTACAGTTCACCCTCAAAGCGAAGTATTCAAAAAACCAGGAACAACAGTAAAAGAACTAAAACTTGAAGATATAAAAATTAGTTTAAAGCAAGCAGCAGAAATTGCAGACGAATTAGTAAAAAAGAAATATTCTGCTGAAACGATAAACAAAACAATCGCAATCATACAAAATCTAGAACTACCACTATATAATTTAACACTAGTAACTGCAACATTTCACATAATCAATATAAAAATCAATGCAGATACAGGAGAAATCATAAGTGAAACAAGAGAATCTATAATGGGCGGACTTGGAACACAAATGAAATAATTTATTTTTCTAAATTTTTAATTTAATTCATTCAAAATTTCTATTTTGACGCACCAACAGTTTACTGTTGTTTGTTTTAATTCTTTGCCACAGCTTAGTTGTGAATCAAGTTTGACTGGATAATTAGTTTCTTGTCGGGGCATTCATAAAAGGTGTCCTTACAAACCTAGGTGTTACAAACCTTGTATTGGAATCACGTGTTTCAATGATTATAGTTTAGAAGGCAACTATATTTATATAGGGGTATCACTGATTAAGAAATAGATGGCAGCAATCAGCTATAAAGCAAAAGTGAGTAGTAAAAGCTTAAGCAATTTCTTCGAAACAGAAGAAGAAGAATAAGTTTTTATGAACAGAGATTACACAAATTTCTAGGTATTAATTGCCATTTTCTTTTTTTTATTTGAGCCACAGCACTAAAGTTCTAATAAGAATATAAATCAAGCACTATCTTAATAAATACAGTAATAAATACTAGTTATATGCATGCGTCAATAGCAGAAATAAGATCGTTTGGAAGTGTAGAGTTCTCAGAAGACCCATATATGATAATAGAGTTATCAGGCTGCGATTTCAAATGCCCATGGTGCAACACTCCAGAATTACTTGAAACAAAATTCGAACATGAAATGGACTTAAAAGATGTAAAGCGAGAAATTACTGGACAAGTAGGAAATGTGGAAGGAGTATTTCTAACAGGCGGAGAACCATTATTTCAAAAAGCTGCAATCGTTGAAATATTAAGAAAAGTAAAAGATACAGGCATGAAAGGAGCAATAGACACAAACGGCTCAAAACCAGAAGCAATAGAATATTTGTTGAAAGAAGAACTTGTAAGTGTGATTATAATGGATATGAAAAGTCCATTTAACGAAGAAAGTTTTGATAAAGTAACAAAAGCTGCAACCTTCTTTAAGCAGACACAAGACATAGCAGATGAAGTTAAACAAACACTCAAGATATTACAAAACTATGATGAAAAGGTGGAAGTTATCTTTAGAACAACAATTGTTCCAGGACTATTATTTAGAAAAGAAGACATATTAGAAATAGCAAATGAGATTGAAATGATAAACAGCTCATGGGAATTACAAGCATATAAGAGCACTGGCGTGACTAATAAAAAAATGAGCGAGATAAACAGTCCAACAGACAGATTTCTAGAAAATTTATGTGAAGCAGTTAGAAAAGAAAAGCCAAATATGAATGTTAGGATAAAATATTAAAAAGTAATAAATCATCTTTTTGTTTTTAAATGAAGTCCTATATATAATACTATAATACAACAATCTATATAAAGCTAAAATATTTGAGAAAATAGGGGATAAAAAGTATGAAAGCTTATTTAGATATAGTAAAGAAAATTCTAGAGACTGGAACAGTAAAAGAAAATAGAACTGGAACAGACACAATTGCAATTGCAGGTGCTATGTTCGAGCACGATATGAGTGAAGGATTCCCACTTCTAACAACTAAAAATGTACCATTAAGATTAATTGCATCAGAACTTGAATTCTTCATAAAAGGAATAACCGATAAAGAATGGTTAAAAGAAAGAAATAATCATATTTGGGATGAATGGTGTTCTCCATTAAAAGTAAAGTATGGACACGATGAAGAAACAAAGAAGAAAATGATAGAAGAAAGAGAATTAGGTCCAATCTATGGATTTCAATGGAGAAACTTTGGATCAGAATATGAATCATGGGATAAACCCCCAAAAACTCAAGGTGTAGACCAATTAAAAAAAATTGTTGAAACACTAAAGTCAAATCCTAATGATAGACGAATGATAGTTATGGCATGGAATCCAACAAAATTGGGCGAAATGGCATTGCCACCTTGCCACTATGGATTTCAAGTAACAGTAATAGACGGAAAATTAAATTTATTATGGAACCAAAGATCAGTTGATGTTGCACTAGGCCTTCCATTTAACATTGCAAGTTACGCATTACTATTACATTTATTAGCAAAAGAAACAGGACTAAAAGAAGGAAAACTTGTAGGGTTCTTAGCAGATACACATATTTACGTAAATCATGTAGATGGAATGAAAGAACAGCTAGCTAGAGAAATGTACAAACTTCCAAGCATAGTTACTGAGAATTTTAAAAACATATTCGAATGGAAATATGAAGATACAAAAGTTGAGAATTACGAAAGACACCCGAGAATTAAATTTAAAGTAGCAGTGTGAGGTTAAAAAAAAAATGGTTGAAATTATTATTATTGCAGCAATTGCAAAAAATGGAGTTATAGGAAAAGACAATGATATTCCTTGGAGAATAAAAGAAGACTTCCAACACTTCAAAAGAAAAACATTAGGTTGCCCTTGCATCATGGGAGATAAAACTTATGATTCTTTACCCGACAATGCAAGACCGCTTCCAGGAAGAGAAAATATAGTCCTATCAAGAGATCCTGATTGGAAACCAAATCCACCGCAGATTACATTCTTTGATGACTTTGATAAAGCAATAGATTATGTACAAGACAAAGAAAAAGCATTTATCACTGGCGGTGCAACAATTTATCGAATCGGACTTGCAGCTGCAGATACATTAGAATTAACAAGAATCCACAAAGAATACGATGGAGACACTTATTTTCCCGAAATTAATTGGGATGAATGGGAATTAGTAAACGCAGATAAGCAGCATAAAGATTTTACATTTGAAACTTATAAGAGAAAAAAATGAAAACGATAAAAGAAAGCGATCCTAAAATTTACAATTCAATGAAGAATGAACTTATCAGACAGCGTGATACAGTGGAATTAATTGCAAGTGAAAACTTTGTAAGTCCACAAGTAATGGCTGCTGCAGGAAGTTGGCTCACCAATAAATATTCAGAAGGATACCCAGCAAAAAGATATTATGGTGGAAATGAATTTATTGATGAAATTGAGATTCTAGCAATAGAAAGAGCAAAAGAATTATTTGGAGCAGAACATGTAAATGTCCAAGCACATTCTGGATCAAGCGCAAACATCGCAGCTTTCTTTTCAATCTTAAAATTAGGAGACAAAATACTTGGAATGAGCTTAGATCATGGCGGACATTTAACTCATGGATCAAAAGTTAATTTCTCAGGAAAACATTATAATTTTATTAGTTATGGAGTCGAGAAAGAAACTGGCAAAATTGATATGGAAGAAGTAAGGAGACTTGCAATTGAAGAAAAACCAAAACTAATACTTGCAGGTTACAGTGCATATTCTCGAAAAATAGATTTTGCAAAGTTTAGAGAAATTGCAGATGAAGTTGGAGCATACTTAATGGCAGACATAGCACACTTTGCAGGACTAATAGTTGCAGGCGATCATGAAAGTCCATTTCCACATTGTGATATTGTAACTACAACCACACACAAAACTTTACGTGGACCTAGAGGCGCAATAATCATGTGTAAAACTGAAGACAGACTAAAAGAAAAATACAGTCCAAACAGTAAGAAAAACTTAGCTAGAAAAATTGATTCAGCAGTGTTCCCAGGAAATCAAGGCGGACCACTAGACCATATTGTTGCTGCAAAAGCGATTGCATTTGGAGAAGCACTAAAACCTGAATTCAAAACATACATTCACAAAGTTGTAGCAAACTCAAAAGTACTTGCAGAAGAATTGATGAAGTATGGATTTAAAATTATAAGTGATGGAACAGACAATCATCTGATGCTAATAGATCTAACAAATAAAAACATTAGTGGAAAAGATGCAGAGACAACACTTGATGAAGCAAATATAACATGCAACAAAAACATGGTACCATTTGATATAAGAAGTCCATTTGATCCAAGCGGAATTCGAATAGGAACTGCGGCAATGACTACCAGAGGATTTGAAGCAGAAGAATTCAAAGAAGTTGCAAGACTCATGAATAAAGTAATAGAGAACTGGGAAGACAAAACAATTGTAAAAGAAGTTAAAAAAGAAATAAAAGAACTATGCGATAAATTTCCATTGTATCCTGGAATTAAACTGGAGTAGAAAAATGAGTGAAGATAAAAAAAAAGGAATATTCATTGTTATAGACGGAACTGATGGAAGTGGTAAAGCCACACAAACAGAAAGACTTGTTCAAAAATTAAAAGCAGAAGGACACGAAGTTGAAATTGGAGACTTCCCACAATATGGACATAGAAGCTGCACCATGGTTGAAGATTATTTAAATGGAGAATTTGGAACAGCGGATGATGTAAGTGCAAAACAAGCAAGCATATTTTACGCAGTTGATAGATACGCTGCATCATTTGAAATTCGAAAATGGCTTAATGAAGGGAAAATTGTAATTGGAAATCGATATGCAAGTTCAAACATGGGACATCAAGCAGGAAAAATATTAGACTTAAATCAGCGAAACGAATTCTTAGACTGGTTAGATGAATTAGAATTTGAAATATTTAAAATACCTAGACCAGACTTAACACTACTATTATTTGTACCACCAGAAATAAATGTAAAACTTGTAGAGAAAAAAGGAACAAGAGAATATCAAGAAGAAGGTGAAGTGCACGATATTCATACAAAAAATGCAAAGCACATGGCAGATGCATCAAACGCATACAAGTATGTTGCAGACAAATATCAATGGCCAGTAATAGAATGTGTAAAAGACGAAGAGCTAATGAGTATTGAAGAAATACATGAAAAAGTATGGAATCAAGTGAGGAACTTATTTTGAAAATTATAATTGGAATTACAGGAACAATAGGCGCGGGAAAAGGTACAGTATCAGAATACTTAGTTAAACAAGGATTCAAACATTTCTCTGCGCGAGAAGATGTAATAAATAAAGAACTACTTACCCGAGGATTAGAAATAAACAGAGATAATATGGTGGCAGTTGCAAACGATCTTAGAGTAAAACATGGACCAAGTTATGTTGCAGAAAGATTATTTGAAATGGCAGAGCAAAGCAATGCTAACTGTGTTTTAGAAAGCCTAAGAACAGAAGGAGAAATTATATCACTAAGAAAAAAAGGTGAGTTTTATTTGTTTGCAATTGATGCAAAACAAAAAACGAGATATGAAAGAGTACAAATTAGGAAAAATTCACAAAGTGATGATGTAGGATTTGAGAAATTTAAATCACAAGAAAAAACCGAAATGACTTCAAATGATCCAACAAAACAAAACTTACAAAGATGTATAGAAATTGCAGATTATATTATTGAAAATAATGATAGCATAGAAACATTGTATGAAAAAGTAGATGAGATATTGAATAAAATAAATCAGAGGGAATAATTATGACAAGCGATTATAAAAGACCATCATGGGATGAATACTTTATGGATGTAGTAAGAGCAGTTGCAAAAAGAGCAACATGTGACCGAGGAAGAACAGGATGTGTAATAGTTAAAAACAAACAAATTCTAGCAACAGGATATGTTGGATCACCTGCAGGACAACCACACTGTGATGATGTTGGACATTTAATGGAAGACACAATACATGCAGACGGAGTAAAAAGACCACATTGCGTTAGAACAATACACGCAGAACAAAATGCAATCATACAAGCAGCAAGAAATGGAGTATCAATTGAAGATGCTACGATTTATTGCAAATTAGAACCATGTCCTGTATGTGCAAAAATGTTAGTTAATGCAGGAGTAAAAAAAGTCGTATGTGAAAAAAGATATCATGCAGCTGGTGAATCTAGAAAAATATTAGACATGGCAGGAGTAATAGTCGAAGCACTAAATGAAGAAGTAGATGATTACAATAATAAATAATAAAATAAAGACTAGATAAAAAAATTTAACAAGATAACTTTAAGAAAAAAATAAAGACTAGTTAAGAGTAATCTTTCCAAGTATGTTTAACACACAACTGGTTACGCTCCGTTGAAACGCAAAAGAAAAGTATGATTAAAAATCATACAAGTAAATATGAATTAAGAGTAATCTCTCCAAGTATGTTTACACTTTTCGCATCTAAGAAATTTAGTTTCAGGTTCGTCACCTGCACGAGTTTGAATAAGCCAATAATAAGCTTTTTTATGTTCACACTTAGGACAGTCTGCCTCGCATAAAGGTAGCATGTTTTCATCTTGTTCTCCAACAATTTCAATCTCAGGTTCAACGTTTTTAGCAAACTCTTTAATTTCCATAGTTTCTACATTCTTTTGAACAAAGTTACACTTTGGACTACTACAAGCCATGACTCGTTTTCCCTTCTCATCTTTTGGTCTCGTAAGAGAGCCACATTTCGGACAAAATAACATCTTAATACTAATATTTGAGAGTTTGGTTTAAAAAGGTTTTGAAAAAAACAATACAGAAATATGATGAAATAAATAATTAACTGAAATAATTCCGATGAAAAAGCAATAAAAGTTATAAAATTAAATTGACGATAATGAACTATGCTTGAGAAGAAACTGCAAGAATATCTAACAAAGAATGATGGTCATAACTTGAAAAGAATAGATTACAATTTATTATTTCTTGAATCAGAATATAAATTTATAGGAGGACGAATAGATATTTTAGCACTAAAAAGAAATATGATTGTAGGAATAGAGCTTAAAGCAAGAGATTATTCATCATCACAAGCTAGTGCGCAACTAATAAATTACTTAACATTCTTAGAACCACAAAGAGGAATGGTTTACTTTGTAGCGCCAAAAATAAAACCAGGAATAATTTCTACAATGCAAAGGTATAAAGATCGAATTAGACTATTTGAGTTTGATTCAAAAATGCAATTTAAAGAAACCTACTTTAACAATACAAAAAGAATTATAGATTATATGATGCCTGAAGAATCTAGAAATGAAATTAAGAATTACCTTAAAGCACCAATAACAAACATGGGAGTGAGAATTCTAAAAAAGTGGATTGAGTTTTAAGATTATAATTACTTCAAAACAGCACCAGCTTTCATATACCAAAGGTATAAATCCAACTCAGCTTGAGTCATTTTAAGCTTAACAGCGAGTTTTGCAAGAATTAATTCGATTTCAAGATAAAGCTTTCTTGAGAGAGTTTTTGGTTTATCTTCTAAGAAATTATTTTCAACTAAAAGATTTAAAACATGACGATCAAGAATTGCTAAATCAAAGTGACCTGTATTTCTAAGAAAATGAGATGCTTCTTTGTAACCTATACCTTTGATGTTTTCAACAATCCATTCACGTTTTGAAACACTATCATTAAATCCTCTAAGAATATCTCTAATATCTACAAAAGGCCTTGCAGCAAGAATGAATTTCGCCTTATTATTATGAAATCTGTGTTTATTTCGTTTTATTGCATTACTCAATTGAGCCCTAGTACAGTAGATAAAGCCTTCAGAGCGAAGTTCTCGTTGAATCGCAACAGCTGTCGCAGCCTTAGAATTAGCCGTTAAAATACAAAAACAAAGCTCAGAGAACCATTCATTGGAATCTTTCTTTGAAAATGAAGAGAATTCTTTAAGACGTTGATTAATAGTTTTAGAAATAGGTGAAGATGAAAGTTCCTTTATATCTGAAATTAAAGTCATTTTTTATCGTTTACTCTTTACATTAATTTGATTACAATATTTTTTAATAGGACATTTAGAACACCAAGGACTAATAGGAGCGCACAAATGTTGTCCGAAAGCCACAATAATTGAATTAACAGTTGTCCAATACTTAACAGGTAATTTTTTTCTTAAAGCCATCTCAGTGTCAAAAGGAGTGACTGTTTTTAAGTAGCCAAAACGATTCATGATACGATGAACATGAACATCAACGCAAATAGCTGGTTTATCAAAAGCAATAGCAACAACAAGGTTTGCAGTTTTTCTACCAACACCAGGAAGAATAATTAGTTCATCAACAGTGCTCGGAATTTTTCCTTTGAAATTTTCTCTTAAAGAGTTAGGTAATTGCTTCAGATACTTTGATTTGTTCTTGTAAAAACCAACAGGAAAGATAAGCTTTTGGATTTGAAGTTCAGATAGTTTATCTAAATCATCAAAAGACTTAACTTTAGCAAAAAGACGCTCGCAAGCTTCAACAGTAGTTTGATCTTTAGTTCTTGCAGAAAGAATGGTTGCAATGAGAACCTTGAAAGGATCATTAGTTTGAATCTGAATAAGATCAACTATTGGAACCTTATAATTCTTAACTTCCTCAGATAAAATTTTAAGAATTGAATCTATATCTACTTTCATTTAAAATTAAAATAAGTTTTGTTTTTATAAAATTTATTACATAAGTTCTACATACACAAAAATTAAAAATAATTTTTGAACACATATTTCGAACAGAATAATAAATTAACTTAAACAAAAACTGCGCCCAGACCAATAAAACTCATTAACTCTGCAAACCATATCTTCACAAAACCCACATAAGGAATTCTAAGAACTGCTTTTCCAAGATATTCGGACTTATCAATGTTAGACTCATCAAGTCCAATAGCTACAATTTGGTCAGCATTATGATCGCCCTTAGTTTCTACAATTCTTTGTTCTTTATCATCATGAATATCAATAACCCTATGAATTATAGGATAAGGTCTAGAAGAAGTAAAGACAATAACATCACCTAAATTAATCTTTGAGAAATTACCACCAAAGAGAATCATTATATCACCACGATTAAAACCATTTCTGAAAGAAAATTCTTCCTTGAATTGATCATAAGAAATACCTTCTGTGCCATAATAATCAGATTGAGTACCCCACCAATCATTGAAAGAACCATCATGTTCCATAGAATCACTAATAACTGCGACAACAGGAAAACCAGTTCCAAAAATGAATCCAATAACAGGATAAATAATGAATTTAATTAAGACAAAAGCAATAATGATATTAACAATCCAACTAAGCCAAGAATCATCATGCCAAATAAAATGCCAAACTTTACCAAAAGTAGACTTTGGAGCTTTAGCTTTATGCTTAGTCATTAGAGAAAGTAGAGAATAAATCATATATAAGCTTATCCATTAATATAAAGAATTAGTCATTAATTCTGTCAATAATAAAATCAACCAATATTTGAACACATTTTTCTCTATCACCCTCATACTTAAAACTATGATTGGAATGAGGAAGAGCAACTAATCTGGAATGTTTAATGATTTGATTTAATTTCTGGCTTTGCTCAAAAGGAACAATATCATCAACCATACCATGAACAATAATTGTTGGAATAGAAATTTTTAGTGCTTCATTAAATCCATCGTGTTTCTTAGCATCTTCAAAAAAAGAGTAATTAAGTTTTAATTTTCCACGTCTTCCACTATTATAATCAATAAACCCTTGTTTTTTCCACTCATCAATTCCAACATTTGAATGTTTTGCAATAAGATGACCAATATAATTAGATACAGGTGCTCTAAGACCAAGTACTGACAATTCTTTGAATCTGGCAGCAGACAAAATAGCTGTATTGCCACCAAAACTAGAACCTATTAAACCAAATTTAGAAAAGCCTTTTGATTTTAAGAATTCAAGAGCGCAACTAACATCTTCAACTGCTTGCGATAAAGTAATATCAGCAAATTCACCTTCAGATTCACCATGACCAAAGAAATCAAATCTAAGAGTTGCAAATCCATGCGCATTAAGTTTTTCTTGGAGCAAAAGATAAGTGGAAGCGTTTTTGCTAGAACTAAAACCATGACAAAGAATAATCATAGGAATATTTGAATCCTCTTTAGGATTAGATAATATACCACATAATTTTAAGCCATCAGGATTTTTGAAATAAACTTTTTCTTCCATAATCTAAATGATTGAATATGAGATTTAAAAAATTATTGGATAAAACAAGCGAAAAGTTGAAACATTTTTAAAACATAGAGCTTTTATGAATAATATGGGATTTTGTCCAATTTGTGGAAACGATACAACAGGTAAGAATACTTTTTGTTCAGAACATCAAGAAATCAGTCTTGATTACAAAGAAGTAGTTGTAAGACTTTGTGGCTGTGGAAGATATTTTTATAGAAATAGGTGGGCAGAATTTAGACAGTTGACAGAAGTAGTTGATAAAATTGCAAAAGAGAATATAAAAGATAAGAACATTAAGATTGATTATGAAATTGATGATGAAATTATTAAGAAAACATTTGAAATATATGTAGAAAAAGAAGGGGAAGAATTTGTAATACCTGCAAAACTACAAATTGAACAGTGCCCTGTATGTGCAAAGAAAAGTAATGATGCATATTTTGTATCAACAGTGCAAATAAGACCGCGAAGAGAAGACATACTAAATTTTGTAGGAAATATTGTTGAAAAAAGTCCTAATGATTTTGTATCCAGACTAATTGCACATAAAGCAGGATTTGACTTACGATTATCATCTAATAAGATTGCAATGCAAGTAAGTAGAAAATTAGTAAAAAGTTTCAAAGGTGAAATGACACTAACAAGACACTTACAAACAAGAGATAAAATGAGAAGTAAAGATTTATTTCGAGTAACAGTTTGTTTTAGAGCAGAAGAACAAATAAAAACTTAGTCAACTTAGCCATATTTGTAAAAAATCTAAAAGTAATAATCATCATAAATCATTAATTAAATTCTAACAAAAAGTTTTTATATTGTAATAAAACAGTTATTAATATGAATAATCAAATATTTGAGAAAACTGAAATTGAGCAAAATGAGTTTGATGATGAAGTAATAATTCTAAATTCAAAAACTGGAGAGTTTCATTCAATAAATGAAATAGGAAATGAAGTTATTAAAAAAATTAATGGGAAAAATACAGTTCAAGATATTATTAATAAAATAGCTAAAAAATATGAACAAGAAGAGAAAATTGTTGAAAAGGACGTTCAATCATTCATTAAAGATTTAATAAAAAGAAAAATTATCAAACTAAAAAAATAATATTAATAATCATTTAGAGAAATCTGACCTTTTCGTTTGTTTTCTTTTATTTGAACTTTCTTAGGATCATACTCTTGGCCAAGCTGTTTCTTAATGCTTATTGAAATTGCCTTTCCAATTAATTGTGAAAGAGTTGTAATATCAACCGCTTTGATATCAGCCAGATTTTTTAATTTATTATTAAACATTTTTCTAGCTCTTGTTCGACCAATACCTTTAAGTTTGAGTAAAGGCATAATTTCTTTTTTAGCACCATACTTCATTCTTGCGCGAACCTTGGAAATATCTTTAAGCAAAACTTGAAACTTCATAAGCCTTGCAAGCTCTTCAGTTGCATAGAAAAGCCAATCAGCAATATTGAGTTTTGCATGAAGCTCACCAGGTCTTACACTATAAACTTCTAAAAGGTATTCTTCATTTTTTTCTTCAATCCAATCATGAAAAAAAAGAGCAGTCTTTACAGTATTTAAAAAATTTTCATAAGATTCATCAAACATAGAAGGTTCATTAACAAGAAGAGATCCTTCAAAAGCTAAAGATTTACCTTGAATTTCTTCAAACTCGGAAGTTCTAACTCTAAGAACTGGTCTAATTTCAAGAGTTGAAGCAATCATTTGCAAGTAAGAGAAAGCACCTGTTTTAACACTAGTAGCCCTTCTAAGAGACTTAATAATAAAATCTGCAGTCAAAGGATCAAGATACATTTCAGAGACTCTAGAACCAATAGGAGTTACTTTATAAGAAATTTCACTCATTTCATTTGCAGATACAAAATCATTAGCACTACTAGAAGTTTTGATAAACTCCCAATCATCCAATAAGCCAATAACTTTTTCTAAAACTTGATGAAGTTTGAAAAGATCAGCGTATTGATGAGCATAAAAAGTGCCATCAAAAAACTCAAATAAAGATTTACGACTATTGACAAAACCACTAGCAATAAGACTTAAAATGTGAGTTCTAAGAACAGGTTCAACAGCGAGTTTTGAATAAATTTCTTCTGCATCACCCTTAATATATTTAGTGAATATTTCTTCAGATTGAGATAAAGTAGTAGCCATGCAAATAGCTTCACCATAATCTTCCATACCAGGTCTTCCTGCACGACCTGCTTGCTGTTCATATTCTAAAACAAGAATATCAGTCATACCCCAAGAACCACCATATCGCTTTAAGTCCCTTACAATAACTCTAAATGCTGGAAGATCAACACCCATTGCGAGTGTTGGAGTTGCACAAATAACTTTGACTAAACCAGATCGAAAACCATCTTCAACAAGGTCACGTTGTTTGCTCGCAAGACCTGCATGATGAAAAGCTGCACCTTTCTTTGCACATAAAGCAATACGCCTGCATTGTTTTGTTGGAGTTGAAACTGCTTTTAGCATATCCTCAGAAAGATTAATCAGTTTTGCATCAGAAGTTTTGATTTTAGTACTAATTCGTTCAGCTAAAGATTCGGCACCACGTTTAGTATTAACAAAAATAATGACTTGTTTATTCATCTTTAAAGTATTATCAACTATATCAAGAATTGGTTCTGAAGAAGTTGAAGGAATCTTAAGAGTTTTAGCCATTAAAATAATAGATTCAAAAGAGGATTTATATAGTTTATCTTAGTAGATATTGTAAGATTAAATTTCTTTAATTATCATATCAGAAAATTATTAGTTTATATTTTGTATCCTAAATCTAACAAATTTTGATGGATTTTAGAATCAGTATTAGAAACTGTAATTTCCGTATCATAAGTATTTTGATTAATTATGTTAATAAGTTCTTCTTCATATTCTTTGATTATTATCTGCATGTGTTCTTTTTCATATAAATTCTCAAGTTCTCTAGGATCTTTAATTAAGTTAAAGAATTTAGTTTCTTTATTATGATGATCATAAATTAGTTTGAATTTGTCTGATCTGATGCTTGTTTTATAATAATTTGAAATTATTGGATATAAATGTGATATAGAATATTTTTTTATATCAATTCCTTCTTTAATTGCAGGAATCATATCTTTTCCCTGATTGCTTGTACTGTCTTTTAATCCTATCATTGAAAGTATTGTTGGCATTATATCAATATTCTCAACTATGGAGTCAACTACTTTTCCTGCAGGAAGAATTAAAGGTTGTTTCATTATCATAACAATTTTTGTTTCTTGATCATATAAAGTCCTTGCGTGTTCAAATATTACTTGAGGTCCCATCCCTTGATAAATTGGAACATTATGTTCTCCAAATTGTTCACCATGATCAGAAACAATTATGATTAAAGTATTATTTTCAATACCAAGCTGAGTAATTTTATTTAAAATTAATCCAGTTGTATTATCAACTAAATTTATGTCCCCATCGTATCTTGCAATTGAATCTTTTAAGGTTGTAAAATCATTAATGCTAATATTATCTGATAACTCTTCATAATCTTTAAACTTACTAAAATATGGTTCTGGAGGATTATATGCATCATGCGCATCATAATCATGCACCCATAAAAAGAATTTTTCTTCATAATTATTTTCAAGCCATTCTGTTGCTAATTTTGTTGTTTCATTTCCTTGTCTCACTCCAGCACTATAATTATAAGTTTTAAATCCTTGATTAAGTCCAGAATCAGTAGACATCATATCTACACTAATAAATGCTGCCGTATTATAACCAATTTTATTTAATATTTCTGCTAAAGTTAAATATTTATCATCAATTATCACTATTCCTGTTGGTTGAGATAATTCGTTTCTTGGTTGATATACAAAAGGATATAATCCTGTCATTAAAGAAATATGTGATGCTGTAGTATATGGAATTGGAGTGAATGCATTTGTAAAAACCACTCCTTCTTTTGCTATTTTATCAATATTAGGAGATGTTTCTCTTTCGTAACCATAAGCACTCATATGATCTGGTCTGACTGTGTCAAGTACTATTAAAACAATATTAAAATCGTTTAAATCTCCAGTTTTATAATTTAAACTTCCATCACTAAAATAATTTTCATCATAAACAAAAGTATGATCATTATTAGAATCATCATCACTAGTATTTAGTTTATTTATTATTTCATCATAATTAATAAAACCATACGCAAATATTAGTAATAATACTAAAGTTAAAATACCTATTCCTTGAAGTCTATTCTTTTTCATTTTTACTTATTCTTTTTAAAACATAATCCCAAAAAAATACGAAGAAAATCATAAACAATATTATTGGAATGTATTCTGTTAAACTATTTAGTTTTTCTAATTTAAAATATTTCATTAATGTTTGAAGATAAATACTGATTGCGTTTAATAAAAAAATTCCAATTAAACCTATTATTTGAAATTTCAAACTTTTTTTAAATTTAATATCATCCCACATAGTTATAAGTATAATATTAAATGCAATCAAGAACAAAAACATATGTGAAACTCCTGATGAATCAGCCGCTACATTAGCTTTAAACTCATTCAAAATTATAGAACTCTCATTCATATTAAGACTTATTCCTGCTGGGAAAGTTGTAATTCTTAATAATAGATAAACAATGAATGTTGTTAATTCAGAAATTACTTTTTCTGCATTGTTTGAAAAAATATAAAATAATCCTATTAAATAACTAATTACAAATGAAAATAATAATTCTAATTTTACTTCACTAAAATTTTCTTTAAATATTTGTAATCCGAAAATAGCCAGTATTAATAATATTAAACTTAAAATCTTAAATATAAAACTAAGTTTGAAAACAATTTTATTTAGAAAACTACTGTCCTCTTTTATGAAAATTAGAAATTCTTGTGATTCTAATTTTAGGAATTCATCTTGATTTTTAATATAAGAATTATCATTATCAAAATCTTTTAAAGTTAAAACCCCAATATCTTCTCCAATTCCACCTTTATTAGTAATAAATATTGAAACGTTATTTAGACCTATCACCAAATCTTTTGTTGAAATATTTTGAATTATAAGAACTTGTTCGAATTCCTTTAATGCTGAATATTGTTTGCTAACATTATAGTTTTTATCGTTAATTTTTAAAAATATTTCAACATTAGGATTAAACACATTATCATTAAATAAATTTCCATGCCATGAACCAAACCATTCAATTTGAGGATTTGCAGGTATTTTTTTTAGATAAATAGTTTTTTTAAATTCTTTATTTTCAGAATCAAAACCATTAATGAAAATTTCATCTAAAAGTAATTTATTTTCTAAAATAGGTATATTCAACCACATTTCGTTATCAATCAATAATTTATTTTCATTATTTTTATCTAAGCTAATATCTTTACTTAAAAAAGAATTAATTTCACTGTATGCATTTATACTAATTAGAATTAAGATTATTGATATAATCATTAAGAATATTCTTAATTTAATTTCTTTCTTTTCTTTATCTTTCTTTTTTATTTTTTTTATTTTAAACTTTTTTTTTGCTAAAAAAAGAAATAAACCTAAAGCAGCGCAAATTATTATACTTAATTCATGAAATTTATATGAATTTAATAGTTTTTGAGTAAAAGAACTTCCTTCAAATAGAAATGCCGTAATTAAAGGAAATATTATGATTGCTATTATTATAACTAAAAGATATTTAATAAATAAATTATTTTTAGTTTTTAGCATTTAATAACAGATAAGCATATTATTTAAAAACTTATCTTAGATTTAATATTAGAATTTTATTTTAATTATTTATGATTCACATATAACCAAGGCTTCTTAATTTTTGCATCGTATTACCGCTTTCTTTATCTTGAGCTCTACCATCTCTTTCTTGGTCTTTTGTAGTTTTAAGTTCTTTAACTATTTTTTTTATAGTATTTGCTTTTGATTTTGTTGGCATGCAACAACATTCACAACCTATACTTCTATAACGTTCATTATTTTTGGCTAAATATAAATTTACCATTGGAATATTTTCTTTCTCAATGTAATCCCATATTTCAAATTCATTCCAATGAAGTATTGGATGAATTCTAACATGATCAGTTTCAGTTCCAAAATCACTTGCAAAAATATCCCAGCCTGAGAATTCTACATCTTGTAATGCATTAAAAGGACTATCGCCTTCTTCTCTATTCTTTTTTTCTTCAACTATATTCCATTTAAATTCTTTATCTCTTGGAGAAAAATATCTTTCTTTATTTCTAACTCCATGTTCATCTCTTCTTATACCTACAATAAGAGCATCAATTTTATTTTTTTCAACATATTTTTTTAATGCTTCAGTTTTACGTGCATTACAACATTCAAATTTTCCTTTATCTGGGGTGATTCCTTTTTTATCTGCTTCTTCATTAGTTATTATTTTTAAATCTAAATTCCACTCTTTCGCATATTTATCTCTAAATTCATAAATTTCTTTAAATTTATAACCTGTATCAATATGAATAACTGGAAATGGAATCTTTCCAAAGAATGCTTGTTTACATAACCAAAGCATAGTGGTTGAATCTTTTCCTATACTCCAAAGAATTGCAGGATTCTTAAATTTATTAAGAACTTCTCTCATAATGAATACACTTTTATTCTCTAATTCTTTTAAATCAGTCATTTTAAAATTGATTTTCCTTCATACTCGTGATTAATATTTAGTGCATTAGTAATTGTTGCTGCAATATCTTTTTGAGAGTAAGATTTCTTTTTAAGTTTTATGTTTGAGAATAATACTCCTGGAACAAAAGAGTAATCGATTAAATGATCACCTTTCCATTTCTTTTTATTAAGTTCAATAGTTTGTTTACTAAATCCTCCAATTGCGTTTTCCCAAGACATTCTATAACCTGGTTTAAAACCAATAATTAAATCTGGAGCATTAGCAAGATTTTTTCCATTGTAAATATCTTCACTTTTGTAAATTTTGTGAATTACAGATTTTCCTGTTTCTTCATCTTTTAATTCTTCAAGTCTGAAGATGAGTTCTTTAATTAAATTAGTTTTGTTAACTATAATTCCTTTAGATTCTCTATTTTTAATATTAAGATATAAACTATTAAAACCAACAGAGTATGCGCTAGTATTAGACCAATTTACATCTTGGAAAAGAGCTCCTTTTTCACCAGTTTTAAAATCACCATCATATAAATTCATAAAACCCTCATTTACTAACCAAGTATTTATATTTACAGATTTTTCAAAAGAAGTAAATCCATGATCTGATAAAATAATTAATAAAGTTTTTTTTGGAAGCTTAGTTAATACTTTAGCAATAAATAAATCTTTTTTTATATAATAATCTTCAATTACCTTATTTATTTTAAATTCTTTTTTTAAAATATTTTTTTCTTCCCAAAATAAGTGTTGAAGTCTATCTGACGAGTCAAATACGAACGAGAATAATGATTTATCTTCTTGTTTAAAATTATCAAATTCATACCAAAATAATTGTTCTCTTTCTTTTTCAATATCATCAACTTGTTTTAAGAATGCTTTCTTTGAAAGTTTTCCATCCATAAAAGCATCTGTTTCTTCTGGCATTCCTAAAGTATAAAATAAACCGAATTTTTTTGCTAAATTAGAAGAATAACTTTTAGGATAACTAATATCTAATGATGATTTTAAAGGATTTGTTTGTATTGAGGTCATAAACATTTCAAAAGGATTTAAACTTGAAATGTAAACTTTGAAAATACCATTGATTTTCTTAAATAATCCTATTTTAAATTCTATATTAATCCACTCACTCCAAGTATCATGTAATACTTTGATATTATTACGGTTATTTTTATTATTGTAATTAATATTTAATAACGCGTGTTTATCTTTAATAGAAATATTTAATGGAACACTCAAATTTTTAAATCCATTTTTTGTTTTTACTCTTGGACCAATAATTTCAGTTTTTATAATTTTATCATTAACTTGGACAAGTTTAACTTTTTTAGAATTATTTACTTTAGATTTAGAAGTGTAAAAAGTATAACTGTTTAATAAACCTTTAATGTCAGGAACACCAAGACCTGATAAAAGTTTACCATTTATTTCTTTTGCAGGAAAACTTAAAGGCCACCTAATAACACACACAGGAATGCCGTTATTAGATAATGTTTTCCAAAAAGACTCAGAATCAATAAATGAATCATAATTAGTTTTTAGAATACCCTGACTAGATTTTGTTAATGAAAGTTCTGGTAAATAATTATCTTTATTAATTCTTATGAAGTCAAAAATATTGTGTTTACCAGGATTTACACCTGTTGCAATACTAGTCCATGCAACTGGACTTTGAGGCGGATTACTAGTTTCTAATTCTGAAAAACTATTATTATCTAATAATTTTTTAAAATTAGGAATTTTATTTTTTTTAGCTAATTCTTTAATAACTCTAGGATCCATACCATCAATTCCAATAAGAAGAACTTTATCGAATTTTGAACTCATTTTTTGTTAAAAATAATCCCCCAAATTCGTTTGAAGAAATTTTTAATAGGTTTGAAAAAAAATTTAACAAAGAACGCGGCAATTGCAGCAATAATTGCAGTTGCAATAGGAGATATTGAGTTTATAATCGCACCCCCAGTGCCTGGGTCAATATAAGCACTAGTTGTTTGTGCTAGAATAATGGTGAATAAGATTAAAAAAGTGATTTTTCTCCTCATAAAATATTAAGTTTTTTCTTTAAATAAAAATCTTTCTCTTATCTGTAATCATTTATTCAGATTCTAGTTTAATATTAGAAAAATATATAAACAAAAATTTAGTTCTTTATTCTAATTATTTGACAAAATAAGATATATGCCTCCGTAGCTTAGCGGTAGAGCGTGTGGCTGTTAACCACAAGGTCGTCGGTTCGATCCCGACCGGAGGCGCTCTTTTACAATAATCAAGCATAAAATAAACCAATATGAGCCTGTAGCAAAACGACACGCATTCGTTTGTGCTGCGCTTAAGTAAGACACAAGGTCTTACGAACCAATAACCAATATGAGCCTGTAGCAAAACGACACGCATTCGTTTGTGCTGCGCTTAAGTAAGACACAAGGTCTTACGAATCAATAACCAATATGAGCCTGTAGCAAAACGACACGCATTCGTTTTTGCTGCGCTTAAGTAAGACACAAGGTCTTACGAATCAATAACCAATATGAGCCTGTAGCTTAGCCTGGTAGAGTGCTCGACTGATAATCGAGTGGTCCGGAGTTCAAATCTCCGCAGGCTCATTCCTAATCCTTCTGTACTCGACGAGAAAAGTACTCTTTTAAAAGATAGCTCTCAAAATCATGTGTATGAATGCGCAATAAAGTTTAGAGTATATTGAATTATTCTAAGTAAAGTTACAATTTAGAATCAATCTATAATACAATATTTGCTTCGAAAACATTTATATACTTTTGTCCCACAATATGTTCTATGAAAATCATTTCCATCATCTTGCTTGTTTTTCTTTTAGTATTAGTAGCTTGTGAAAATGAAATGCTCATTGATTCTAATACTACAATCAACTTCACAGAGACTGAAAATCTTACAGTTTCTGAATTCCTCAAGAATAATTCTGAAGAAATTAACATAACAAATTCTAAAGAAATTAATACAACAAAACCTAAAGAACTTCCGTTTAATATATCTTCTTGCTATAAGGATATATATTTTAATCAAACTATCAACTGGGATCTGGATAAACAAGTTAATCTTTGGGTTCAACATCAAGATGTGATGTATTTTAGATTCCTTAAAGGAGTTTTTGACTTTGGGTTCATACCGTTATATTCTGATAAAATTTATCCTTTGACAGATGACTACTCTATACAAATATTAGACTATGATTCGTTCATTCAATTCAATCATAAAAGCAGTAAAGGAACATTACGCCTGTACAATTTCACCACAAATAATTGTTCCAATCTAAGGCCTAATTTTGACTATGATTTAAGTTTCTCTTGTGAAAAATATCCTAGCGGAACAAATACTGATGGCCTATGTATTATGAACTATGGTCATCCTATGACTATAAGTATTTCCGCAGTTTTTGCAAAAAATGCAGAAGGTTCTTCAATGGAAGCCAGTATAGAAGGTAATACAATTAGTTCAAAGAATTATAAAACTAATGGGCGAACATTATACTACTCAACCATAATTCCAAGTGAAAGCTTGAAACTTGGAGATAACATTATCGATATTAAACTGACAACCCCTCAAGGGAAAATATTCAACATAGAAAAAAATATTGAGATTTTAGACTATGACCAGTTGATACTGGGTGAGAACCAAAAAACCAAGTTTATGGCAGATGGGATAAATTATATAGTCACTAAGGATTTCGAAGAATCATTATATTTTAAGATAAATAAAAAACCACATAATATAAGTCCTGGCGACTGTATATCTGTGGAAAAAAAAGAAGGTCAAGGTGACTTTCAAATATGCTTCGATGAAATCGTCAATTCAAAGACTCCTTACTATATTTTCTCAATAAAAGATGTTGCTAAATCAGACATACTCTTTAAAGGAGAAACATGTCAAATCTTTGAAGATATTAAAATCGGAGATAGAGTACCTGTGGGTGCTTCTCAAGGCGAATGGATACTAACAGAAATATATGATTTTCCAAGTATGGTTATTTTAAAAAATGGATTTCAAATGGATTCTTTATCATACGGTACAGGAGTTATGCACTATGGTGGTTTAAGTGTAAAGAGCATTGACAAAAAATCCAAAACAGTTACTTTTGATTATTACGATCCATTTTGTGGAAGATAAATCTGTATGTTTTTATTTTAAAAAAGAATTTAAGTAATTAGTGATACAAACAACTCAATACATTGATTCTAAGAATAATCTCCGCAGGCTCATTACTATTCATCCTATAATTCTTCTAAAATAAAAATTTTTAAAAAGAAATTATTTTTATTATTTCTAGGTGATTTTAAATGTCAAATGAAATTAAAGTATTAGATGCATTAAAAAAAGCAGAAAAACCTTTAAGACCTGGTCAAATTGTAGAAATTAGCGGTCTTAGTAAGGACGATGTTAGTAAAGCTTGTAAAAATCTTAAAGCTGATGGTAAGATAGATAGTCCAAAAAGATGTTTTTATGGCTTAGTTAAGTAAAAATTCAAAGAATTTTTAATTTATTTTCTTAAGTTTTTTAAACTATTAATCTAACTAATAGTTTTATGTATGGTGAAAAACTTTTCAAAAAAGTAATTTCTCACATTAGAAAACATTCTTTATTGTACTTTTTAATCTTCATTTTCATCATTTATAATGCTAATGGTCGAGTTATTCATGCGGCCGATAATAAAGGACATTACCTTCTTGCTTTAAGTTTGGCTGGTGATGGCGATATGTATGTTAATGAATATTCTGATTATTATATGCAGGATAAATCTCATCTTAGAGAAGAAGGAGGCGTTATAACTCCTTATTATCTTTTTACTTTAAAAGAACAAGTTTTAGTTAGTAATAATATTATGAGTGGTTTATTGGCTTTTCCTACTTTCAAACTTATATCTTTATTTACTGATTTAAGTCCTGATAAGTGGTTTATTCCTTTTATTGCTAAACTTGTATCTTCCATACTAATGGTTTTCTCTGCACTATTTATTTTCCTTTCCGCAAAAGTGTTTGTATCAAAAAAGAATTCTTTTTTACTTGCGTCTATTTTTGCTTTTGGAACTAGCATTTGGTCTGTTTTAAGTCAAGATCTTTGGAATCATTCACCTGTTATTTTCTTTGTGGCTTTAAGTATTTATATCTTAGCTCGCTCTGAAAATGATCCTTCCATGATTAAGTATTTAGGTTTTTCTTTAGCTGGCGCTTTTGTTTCAAAAATTATTATGGTTTCACTTTTATTTTTCTTATCGTTTTATGTGGCTATTTATTATAAAAATCAGATCACTAATTTTCTACTTTGTTCTTTACCTTTCGTATTCATTTACATTTTAGATAACTTATTCACTTATTATAGTGATAAGAGTTTCTTATTCATGTTTTTTATTTTGATTCTTTGTATCTTAATATTCTTTTTTATGGGATTCTTATTTATGAAAATCTTTGCATCACTCAAAAGAAAAATTTCTTTTATTGTGTTCTTCTTTTTGCTCTTTTTTTCCTTTAGTTTTATTATCATGTTTAATTTTATTCCTATTGAATGGACCTTATTATTTGGTTCGGGTTATTTCTATCTCGCTTATTTTTCTAGATTTGGAGGTTTAAATATCCATAATCTTTTAGCGTTATTATTTAGTCCTTCAAGAGGATTATTATTTTTTTCTCCAGTTCTAATATTTTCATTCTCTGCGCTGTTCTTTTTCAAAAATAAATTATCAAGGATTAATGTACTTCAATTACTTTTATTCTCTTCATTCTTATTATCTTTAATTATTTTATCAAATTATGTTCAGTGGTTTGGCGGCTGGTCTTTTGGTTATCGTTTACTTTTAGAACAAATTCCAATACTTGTTTTCTTGTTAATTCCTTTTATTAAATTCATGTCAAAGAAAAAGTTTTGGACTTATTTATTTATCATTTTATTGTTTTTTTCCATATTTGTTCAACTAATCGGATTTACATCTTATGATTATTCTTGGAATGTGAGTGAAGATATTTCTGCTTGTAATGCTCAATCTTGCTCTGTGAAATTTTGGAGTCTTAAATCAAGTCAATTATTTTATTATGTTCTAAATCCTAAATTACACTTCTTTGAATCAAAAACTCGTGGTTATATAACTTCAACTTAAGAAAGAATTATTTGTTTAATATTCTTTAAATATAAGATTGGATTTGTAATGATTTTAAACATTATTCTTAGAATTTTATTCCTCTCAAATGTCTCACATCCAATTTTTGTTTGAAAATATGATGCTTGAGTAATTATTTTATCGCTTAGTTTTGTTTTAATCGCTTGTTTATTAATAAAAATAACTTTTCCTACTACTTTATTCTTAAGTGTTTTTTCAGATTTATAATTATTATCACCTTTAGTCAAATAGTATCCTTCTTCTATATTTATTAGTCTATGTGCTCCAATTTGTTTATTCTTATTTTTATATGCTAATATATCTCCAACAATATAATTAGCCATTTTTTTAATAACAACAAGATCATTTTCTTTCATTGTAGGATACATGCTATTTGTGTTGCTTACTTTGAATTGTTTCATTTTACTTAATTTAATTATACTTTCTTAACTATTAATAGCTTCTTATTTTTCAAAACATTTAAATGCCTATGATTTAATATATTTCTAATGTTAAAGATAGGTTTATGTGTTGCAAATAAATCAGTGGTGATTTGTTCTTCTAAAGATATAATTGAAGTTTTAAAACTTGAAATGAAAGACTTTTTATGCGAGCCTAATTCATCTTATATCATCAATATAGATTCTTCTAATTCTGTTTTCTCAAAAAATTTATCTGATTTTAAGACTACTTTTTTTGATACAACTAATAACAATGCAGAGCAACCTTCTCTTTTTAAGAAGCAATGTTCTTTAGACGCTAAAGTTTATGATATATCTTCTGTTTTATTCAAACAAACAATTTCTAAGAGTGAATCGTTTATAGATTTATTAGTTTTTAATTTTGTATCTTTAAGAAATGCTATTAGACTTTGCTTTATGATTTGGTTTGATGATCTTTTAGCTATTCATTGTTCCGGTCTTTCTAAGAATAATGAAGGTTTTTTGTTTGCAGGTCCTACTGCGGCTGGAAAATCTACGTGTGCAAAAAGATTAAACGAAGCAGGTTTTGATATTCTTAATGATGAATTCATTTTCTTAGAGAAACAATCAAACAATTCAGTTATCATGTATGGAACTCCTTTTGGAGGTGACTTTTCTTCTTCAAATAAATCAGTTATTTTAAAGAAAGCTTTTTTTATTTCAAAATCTTTGTCTAATAAAATTAAATCTTTATCTGAATCTGAAATTTTCACTGAAACTTTCAAAAATAACTTTTTGATGATGCAAATAAAGATGAAAGAACAACCTTTGCTTTCTAAGAAAATATTCAATATATCAAAAATAATGTCTAATGTTAATTGTTATGATTTATCTTTAAGTCTTGATGAAGATATTGAAGATATTATTTATGAATAAATATTATGTTTCATGTTGTTAGAAAGTGTCTATTTTATTTATTCATTTTGTTAAATTTAACTATTAATTATACTTCCACAAATTATTTTGTTTGCTATTTCTGTGATGTCTTTTAGCGTTCTAATTTTTGGTTTGATATATTTTGAAGTCATTTAATTTTTTATATTAAATAATTATTTCATTTTCTTTTAAATCTTGTTATTTTGTTGATAAGAAGAAAGTATTTTAATATCTCTATTAATTAATAATTCTATGTTATCTATTGTTATACCTTATTTTTCAGGTCTTAAAGATTTAAAAGAGTGTATTGCTTCAATTCAATCACAATCTGACGCCCAAATTATTGTTGTTAATGATTCTTCTAAAATCTTAACTCTTAATCCAAAAGTAAAGATTATAGATAATAAAACTACTTTAGGAGCTGCTTATTCTAGAAATAAAGGTTTTCTTGCTACAAAGAACGATTTCATCTTATTTGCTGATCATGATTTGGTTTTCCAAGCAAATGCAATAAAAAATCTTCTTGAAAAATCTAAATCTGCAGATATCATATTTCCAAAAGTAATTTATGAGAATGGAAAAGTCATGCATCCTATTGGTAAAGAAAAGTCTCAACCTCAGATTTCCGCATGTTTTCTTATAAAAAAATCTGCAGCAACAAAACTTGATGAATTATTTGATGAAAATTACAAAATATACTCTGAAGATTCAGATTTCTTTCTTCGTTGTCATTTATTCAACTTAAAATTCAAATATGTACCAAAAGCAATCCTTATTCATAAATTAAAATATTCTTACAACAATCAAAGATTCTATCTTGAAAACAAAAACTTATTGTATGGTTGGGCTAAATTCTTATTCATAAAGAAAAAAGGTTTTATTCATCCTTTCAAACTTTCTTCTTGGTTATCTAATTTTGTTTGTGCTATATTTAATTTTGATAAGTTTGATTGGTCTCATTATGATAGATCAAAGAAAAGTTTTGCTAAACTAAAACTGCTATTCAGAAAACATAGAAAATTATCTGATAAAGGTTCATTCTTTCTTCTATTTCAAATGTTTAAAGCTAAAATTTCTTTCTTAGCGGTTTTACCTAAGGCTTTATCTAAGAATTTATCTTTAAGAAAGAAAATTAATCTTAAGTTGTGATGTAATTTATTTAAAATCTAATGCTCAACCCATCTATTAATATATTCCATGCTTGTTTTAAGTTTTTACTAAAAAATAATCTTAGAATCCATCTTTCTATATTAAGAATCTTCACATTTCGTGTTGTAACAATATTTTTCTTTATATAATTTAAAAATAATAAGTCTTTTTTATTTACACATTGTTCGAGTTGTTTAATTATATATCCTGGAACTTTTGCATTAAGTAATTCTTTACTTAAGTTTAATACATGATAAACATAAGTTTCACAGCCCCATTCTTTTGATTTAGATACAATTTTATTCCAATCAACATGTCTTTCATCGAGATATTTTTTTATATCAATAAGCCCTTTTATTCCAGTAACATACATATGATCATAAGAAGTATGAGTGCAAATATGTATTAATAGTGCTTCATTATCAAGTCTTTTAATATTTAAATTTCCAATCTTATCTTTAACGATATCTTTACTACTAATATTAAATTTAAATGGACTATTTCTTTGTTCTATTTGATGATGTAACTCTATGTGCACCGTGTATGAATCGTATTTCTTTCCATAACTTAAATGGTGGTAATGTTCTTTGTTTTTATGATCATAACCCATTTTCATAAAACCTAAGTTTTCTAATTTCTCTCCTGTTTTAGAAAAATCACTTCTTGCTAATAAGTCAATATCAACTTGATACCTGTTTTCTCCTATAGTAAATCCTTTTAATAGAATAATATCTTTTAAATCTTGATAAATTTGTTTTATGCACATTTTCTGAAGCATGTTTATTTTTGTTCTTTCTATGATTCTTTGTTTTGATTCTTTTTGACTTTTTTTATCTAAAAGACCATATATTTCTCTTTCAATCTGATTATTCATAGCCACTTCTGATATAGAATGTTTTCCTTTATTTGCTTGAATTAATTTTATTATGTCTTTTTGTAACATTTGCGTTTTCCTACAAGAATTTCTTTGTGCTGTTTGATATCTCATAATTTTTTTTAATTTACTATTTGAATTATGAAAAAAATTAGTAGTTAAATCAATAAGATTCATTTGAACCAAAGTATTTAATTCCTATTTTATCAAGTGTTCTTTTAATATCAATCATTCTTTCAATTCTAAATTTTGGATTATTATTTTTATTATCAACCCATCTAAAAATTAAATCTTTTTTTTCTTTAATATTATATTTTTTAAGTTTGTAATTAATATTTGATTCTGGAGGTATGTATAAACTAGATATATTACTGATAAAATCAATATTGTTTTTATTTCTAATCAAGAAATCTTTAGTTTTTTCATGATCATCATCTGTTTCTCCAGGAAAACCTACAATTAAATTTATTATAGTGGTAATTTTTGCTTCATGACTATTCTTTAAAGTTTCTTCAGCATCAATAACTCGGGTAGGTTTATTCATCATTTTAAGAATTCTATCAGACCCACTTTCAATTCCAAAAGTTATAAATCCTCCTTTTATTCCATAACCAATTTCACCATTAGGATTGCTACAACCCGCAGCTTTAATTTTCTTAAACAATTTTAAAGTCATTCCTTTTCGAGCAACCATTTGACAATTCCAACTAATATCAAGTTTTGAATTTATAATTAAATCACAAAGAGTTTCAAGCTTTTTTAAATCATTATTAAATGTATAATCTGTGAATGTAAAAGTTTTAATCTTATTATTCTTAACATGATAACTAATCTCTTCAAATACTTCTTCAGGTCTTTTATCAATAAAATTAGGTGTTACTTTATTATAATCGCAAAATACGCAATTATAATTGCATTTATTTGACATAGTAATTGGAAGCATCTTTTCCTCATAAAGACTAAGATTTAAACCTTCATATTTTGGAAAAATATTTTCTTCTTTTACTTCTTCTTTTACTTCAACAACTTTATTATTAATATTAAATAATTCTTTTTTTAAATTAATTCCATCATAATTTTTAACAACTGCATTAAGAGTGCTTTGAGGTTTATTTAAAATGAAATAATCTACTAATTCAAAAGGAAAATGTTTTCTATCTCTGTTAGTTTTACAACCAGGTCCTCCAAGAATAATCAAATTATTTCCTTTCCTTTTCTTTATTTCTTTTAAAAGTTCAATTGTAAATAATTTATTTCCAGCATTAATTGAAAAACAAAGTATATTTGAAGAAGGAATAAGTTTATTTGAAAAATCTTTTATTTTCTGTTTAAACTTTGGAAGGATCTTTGAAAACGCTGTTTCATCAACCCATTTTGGATGATTCTCAAAAGACCATAATTCTTTATCTTCAGAATTTAATGATTCATATAATTCTATATTTAAATCAATAATATTTACTTTAGAATTATTTTGTTTTAAACTTTCAGAAAGGTAAGCAATACCTTGAGGAGGCATTTGAATACACCAAGACGGACACATAATAATTGAAACTTCATAATTATCATTATTAGTGTTATTTAAGTTTGTAGAATTTGATTTTCTAAAATTTTCGTATTTATTTTTATGATTAGGACATATTTTCATAAAACATAAGTTGTCTATTTTTTTTCCTGTTTTAGAAAAATCACTTATTGCTAATAAGTCAACATCAACTTGACACCTGTTTTCTCCTATAGTAAATCCTTTTAATAGAATAATATCTTTTAAATATTGATAAATTTGTTTTATGCACATTTTCTGAAACATATTTATTTTTGTTCTTTCTATGATTCTTTGTTTTGATTCTTTTTGACTTTTTTTATCTAAAAGACCATATATTTCTCTTTCAATCTGATTATTCATAGCCAATTCTAATATAGAATGTTTTCCTTTATTTGCTTGAATTAATTTGATTATGTCTTTTTGTAACATTTGCGTTTTCCTACAAGAATTTCTTTGTACTATTTGATATCTTCCATATATGATGGTCTTTTTTACTTTTATAATCTATCCAACCAAAAATTCTTGATAATAATTCTATCATGATTAATTTCATACATGGAATTATATCTTTTGGTTTTCTAATTAAGTGCATTACAGTCTTTCTTATGATCATTCTAGTGCTGAAAGTTGCTGCTCGATAGTTTTTCCGTTTTAATAGTTCGTGATGTGCATAGTATATTCTTCTTCTTTGTCTGATAAGTTCTCTATAGCTTTCAGGCGCTTTATTGTGAATTACTGCTCTTGGTTCATAACATGGTTTAAATCCTTTTTCTTCTAATTCAGAGGCTATTTCTTCTTCATCGACTGTTGTTCTAGGTATGGAATCAATTTTTCTAAATGCAATAAGTTCTCCAAACTTTGGTTTTTCTAGTGATACTTTATGATGAATTTCCCATAAGAAATCAGTCATTCTTTGTAAGTTTTTATTTTGACTTTCATTTGGTTTAACTCTTGAAGCAACTATTCCTATATCCTTATTTTTAAAATGTGAGCATAATTTTTCAATACAATTACTTTCTGCCACTATGTCTGCACTTGATAATATGATAATTTCATTTTTAGCTTTTTTTAGAAGTGTGTTAATCGCTTTACTTTTACCTTCTCTTTTTGGTTCACATACAAACTTTATTCTTTTCTCTTTTTTTGCTATAGCACATACAATTTGATTTGTTTTATCTGTGCTACCTGAAGATATAATTATTATTTCTTCTATATTTGCAAATTTGGTTTTTTGTTTTATAATAGATTCAATATTCCTTTTTATGATTCCTTCTTCATTATAGGCAATTATGCCTACACTTACATTAAATTTCATTAATTATCATCTCAAATCCGTGTTGCACTTTATTTACTTCTTTTATCTGGTTGCACATTTAAAACTTTTTTTATTAAACTCATCATAAATTAGTAGAAAGCGTTAATAAAATATAAATTAGGAATTAAATTAATTAAGTTGAGTTATTATGTTCAATAAGAATATCATAGTCAAATTGAGCATCTAAATCTTGTGGGTTAATTTCGAGTGCTAATTCTAATTCTTCTTTTTGAATAGAAATATTTAATGATGTTTCTGCTTTTAATACATGTAGTTTTGAATTAAAATATTGATCTAAAATAATTCTTTCTTGAGAACTAATATTCTCTAAAAAAGAAATATTGTTATTTTTAATATCTAATATTAACAATTTATTTGGATTAATTGTTGACGATATATGAGGAACTTTTTCAGAATATTCAAGAATGGGAAAATTATTAGAATTTATTTTAGCAGTTTTAACAAAATCTATTAAAGTATCTTGATTTGTTATATAATGACTTAATAATTCGGCAGAATTATTTATCATGATAGTGTTAAAATCATGAAGTATTTTCTTATTTTTAAAAGTTGTTTCTAAATTCTGATAATTAATAATTAATTCGTTTTTTGAACCTAAAATAATTACATCACTTTTAGAATACCAAATACTAGTTTCGGGAAATACTGATAAGAAAGTTGAAATGATGATTTCCAAATTTTCTTTTGAAACACCATATAAAGGTAACCATTGAGAAAAAATCCCATTATCTTTTAAACTATTTTTTACTTCTTGATAAAATTCTAAACTATATAAATTTCCAGCTCCAGAAATCCAAGGATCTATAGGGTCGGAAGCAATAACATCGTACAAATTATCATTTCTTAATAAATAATTTCTAGCATCATCAAAAATAAAAGTGACATTCTCGTTTTTTGTTAAATTATAATTGTAATTACTAAATAAATTTGCTGCAGGTTTCATATTTCTTGAAAGTTCAACAACTGTTAAATTCGATAAATTGTATAAACTAGCTGAGCCTGCAGTCATGCCTGTTCCAAGACCAATAACTAAAACATCTTTTGATTGTGTATTAGAATTAAATATTAATGGGAGGTGTGATATTAATTTTAAAAGTTTCACATCTTCATAAATAGTTGAAGCCATAACTTTAGTATCAAGGTAAATCATTGAAGAATCATCAAAAGTAATAACTTGTATATTTGAGTTTAAACCTTCACTAAAATAAATTTCATTTCCAGAAGAGAAAGTTTTCATTTTAAAAGATCCGCCTTGATGAAGAATAAATATGTTCGCAAATATAATTATAAGTAAAAATACGAAGATTAAATAATTATAAATATTTTTAAAATTAAAATTAAAACGAGTATTCTTCTTAGAAAAATTTATTATCATAAAGAAAGCAATTAAAGCTAAAATAAAGTTTCCAGATATCATAATTGCTAAACTATTTCTAATACCTAAATAACTTAAAAGCCAAAAACCTGTTATTATAGATCCTAAAATAGTTCCAATGATATTTATCGAATATACAAAACCTAATCTTTTTCCAACAAATTTTATTTTTGAAACATATAATTGAGTTACTATTGGAAAAGTTAAACCAATAAAAAAGGAAGGCAGTAAAACAACTGCATAAGAAGATAATGATTTTAATAATGGCGATAAAATGAAATAATATTGATATATGACTAAAGTAATAATAACTGATAAAGCAATACACAATTGTGCTAAAGCAAATAATTTTAATTGATTCTTTTTATCATATAAAACTCTTGCATAAATAATACTTCCTGATGCAAGACCAAATAACAAACTTCCTAACATAATTGCAAATGCGTGTATATGCAAACCAAAAGCTTCACGTAAAATTCTAAACCATAAGACTTCATAAGAAAAAGATATGAACCCTGAAAAGAAAAACATTATTAAAAGAATTATCATGAATTTTTTTGAATATATATCTTTTAAATTTTTAAGATTTAAGATTTCTGGATATTTATAATTAATTTTTTTTCTTAAAAGTAAAACTGAAAATAATACGATTAAATTAATCATTGCTGCAAAATATAAACTGTTATTTAAACCTAAAATTGGAATTAAAATAAAAGCACTCAAAATAACTCCTAATACTCCCCCATAAGTGTTAAATGCATATAATTCTCCAACTGTTTCACTAATTTCATTCTTGTTCTTTATTAAAAATCTACTCATAACAGGTAAAGTACCGCCCATTAAAGTTGTTGGAATTATTAAAAAAATACAAGCCAGAAAAATCTTTATTAATAAATCAAATTCAGAATTGGATGAATGATTATAATAGAAAATAATTATATTATTCAATAATTTATATAATAACGGAAAAAATAATGCATAAAGTATTATCCCTAATTCTAAAAGAACATAAATTTTAACAGGATCTTTTGATTTATCAATTCTTTTCCCAAATAAAAAACTTCCAAAACTTAATCCTAACATGAAAATAGCAATTACAACTGTAAGAGAATAAATAGTGACACCAAACAAATAACTAAACATCTTAAACCAAACAACTTCATAAACTAAAGCAGATAAACCTGATAATAAGAATAACAATAATATGATTTTCTTTAATCTTGAAAAAGTCATTATGAAAATAAAAGTTAAAAGGCTTAATAAAGATTTCACTTTAAAACATCATATTATAAAAAAACTATTTGAAAACTTTTTTAAACTGATTAAAATAATGATTAATTGATGGATAAGAATTCTAAGAGTTTAATTATAAGAACAAGCATATTCTTATTATCTCTATTAATATTAGTATTTACTTTAATAATTCCATTTATTAAGGCTCCAGACTTTGCATTTCAATTAAGAAATGCCTTTTTACTTCAAAAAATGATGAAGATTATATCATTAATAGTGATCTTATTTATTTTTCTAAGTTTTAATAAGATTAAAAAAATAAAAATGAATTCTTTAATTTCAAAAGAAAGTTTAATTGTTTTTTTTATAGCGATTCTTTTTTTCATTGCAAGTTTTGCAACACAAGGCAATATTGATAAAATCTTAAATGAAGGAGTAAGTGTTGAAAAAGATAATGTTGTGAATTTTGATTCTTCAAGATGGTTATCAATAGGAGTCTTAAGTGATAAAAATATTAGAAAGAACGTACTTCCTGACATTGAATTTTCTAATGATTATTTTAAAAAAATAGCTTACCTTGATAAAATCCCTGAAAATGCACAAATTGTTTGGCATGGAATGTGGATGCCTGGATCTTCTGAAAATGAAAGTTGCAGTATTTTGATGAAAATTAATAATCATAGCTATGATGTAAGTGATGAATTCTTAAAACTTGAAAAAATGAACACTGATTGGATGAGTCTAGATATTAAAATTAGTGATCTTCAAATTGGCGCTAACGAAATGATAGTTCAAAAAGAGTGCGGGGTATTAATTGCTTTATCCACACAAGAAGTTTATACAAATCATAATTCTTTTATTAAATATAATGGAAGGGAAAATGTTGAACCTTTTAATGAATTTGTTTGGTTTATAAAAACTGAAAATGAAAGCTGGTTTAGCGTATTATTTAAATTAGGGTTTATTTTTAGAATATTAGCAATTATAAGTTTATTTATAGCTATTTTTGGAATAAAAACTACAAAGGAAATAGTTAAAAAAGCAAAAATAGAACTTTTATTTTCAACAGTTTTTGCATATTTAATGTATATTTTTGCAATTTGGATTCAAAACCAATGGATTTATTTATCCAAGATAGTTACTTATTCTGTTTATTTTCTTCTTAAAATTACTTTTTTAAATCCAACAGTTGGTTTTTTAAATCCAGCACTTCCAAAACTAGGAATTGGAAATTTCATAGTCTTCATTGCTGATACTTGTTCTGGAGTTGAAGGAATTGGCTACTTCTTAATTGCATATACTTTACTAATAATTTTTAATTGGAGAAAAATAAATCATATAAAAGCATTATTCATGTATATACCTGGAATTATTGGAGTATTTGTATTCAATATAATAAGAGTATATCTAATATTAATTGTGGGAGCTTTCATAAGCAGAGAATTTGCATTAAACAGTTTTCATACAAATATTGGAATCATAACATTCATAATATATTTCTTAATCTTTTGGCCTTTAACTGGAAAATATTTAATGAAAGAATCCAAACAAGTAAAAGATTAAAAAGAATAATTATTCACGCTTTTTTCTTCTAAACATAAAAGTAGACAACAAAACAGCACCAGCAACAGCAACAACACCACCAAAACCAGCCAAACCAGCAAAATCACCAAACTCAGGAACACAATTATGAATTCCAATTCCAGTTCCTGGATTTGGGTTAAATGCACATCTAACGCAGTTATCCGTGCAAACACCATTTCTTCCACTACCTGCACACCAATTACACTTAGATCTTCCAGCGTCCGCACACTCTGCCGCAATAGTAAATAAAGAACATGTTTGACTTGCAACAAAATTAGAACTTAAAACTAGTTGAAATAAAAATAAACTAAAAATTAAAATTACAAATAAAACCTTTCTCATAAAACTAAATAAAGAAGTACTATTTAAAAAGTTTTCAATAAGAAAGACAACTAATTTTATATTTAGGATTCACTAATGATTCACAAAAAGAAAGATCATTTAATTTAATAGCTAAAGAAAAATAACATTTATCTCTTAAAGATATATCAGATATTAAATCACAATAATCAGAATTATTAAGCGTAAAAGCAAATATCCTTTTACATCTTTGAGCATCCCAATCATTAAAAGTTTCATCACAAAAAGAAATACTTTTATTTAATTGAATATTTATTTTTGAAATACAAGCAACATATTCACTTGAATTATTTATTAACTCACAAAGTGAAGTATTCAAATTAATTTGAGCAAAAAATGACTTACAATTAATCCTATGATTCACAAGAATAAGAGTATCACAAACTTGAATATCAGATTGATTAACTAAAAGTCGCATCAAACAAGGTTCTGATCTTTCTTCCGGGTAACAATCTTGAAGTAAATTATAAGCAACAGATTCATTAATAACTTCAACATCATCAACATTATCAATAAAACTTTCTTCTTCAAAATCAAGATTTTCAAATTCCTCAGCATCATTTAAATCATCAATAAAAGTTTCTTCTTCAAAATCAAGGTTTTCAAATTCCTCAGCATCATTTAAATCATCAATAAAAGTTTCTTCCTCAATAAAATCATCATCTAAAGATTCAAATTCATTAATCTCTTCCTCAAAATCATCAAAAACAATATCAGAATCAGTATTTGAAGTAAATAAATTAGAATTACTAAACAAATAAAGCCCACCAATAATTACTAATCCAAAAACAAAAACAATCAATAAAGTTTTCAAACTAATTTCATCATCAAATTCTTTATGTTTTTTAGCAACCATCCTCTAGAATAATATAATAACAATATAAATATGTTTCCTCTTTTTTCATTTATTCCACCCTAAAATATGAAAAACTTTTTAATAAAAGTTTAATTCTAAAATTAAATGGAAATTTACTCACCATATAAAGTTCTACATCATCAAGATAAGATTGAGCTTTTAAAAAAAGGCGAATTTCCAATACCAGCTCAAGTTCAATTAGATATAACAAATATTTGTAATCATAATTGTTCATATTGCACATATAGAAAAGAAAGTGAAAGAGCAGAAAACATAGATTTTCAAGAAAAACAATTTATTGAAACAAACAGACTTCTAAAGCTTCTTGAAGAAATTAAAGAAGCAGGTGTTAAAGCGATTATCATACAAGGAGGCGGAGAACCATTTGTTCACCCAGGAATAATTCCAGTTTTAAAAAAAATAAATGAATTAGGATTAGAATTAGGTATTATTACAAACGGAACTAAAATTAAACAAGAACATCTTCCTTTTATTAAGAAAGCTAGTTGGATTAGATTTAGTATTGATGCAGCCAGTGATGAAACATATATTAAAGTTCAAGGTTGTACTGATAATATTCCTAAAACTATAATAAAACAAATTAAAGAAGAAAATCCTAATATTGTTATTGGAATGTCTTTTTTAACAAAACCCGAAAATTATACTGAAGCATACGATTTTGCAATTATGGCAAAAGAATTATTAGTTGATAATGTTAGATTCTCAATTGTGAATACTGTAAATGAAGAAGATATTATGAAAGATTATTATGAAGGATATTTTGATTTAATTGATAAAGCTTCAAAACTTCAAACAGACAAATTTAGAGTATTTGGTTTAAAGAATAGAAAAGATGCACTTAAAAATTGTAAAAACTACGATGTTTGTTATTATCAACACTTTGTTGCAGTAATTGCAGCAAATGGAAATCTTTACCCTTGCTGTTGGACTAAAAACATAAATGAATTTAAAATTGGAAATATAAATGATATGAGTTTTAAAGAAGTATGGCTTAGTAAATTAAGAATGGATAAAGTTTTAAAACAAGATTTAAAAAAATGTCCTTCTTGCTGGTTTGATAAAACTAATGAATTAATGAACTATCATTTAAAAAAAGACCCAAAACATGTTAATTTTGTATAAAAGTTTAAATATCACTCTTAAAAAATAATTCTTATGAATAAATTTTTCAAATTTATAGTATTAGTTTTCTTAATTATGATTACAATAATCATGGATTTATTCCTTTTATTCTGGGAAAAAATTAAGAAACATAAAATATTTCCTGGATCGTAAAAAATGAAAAAAGAAAAAAAACTCAAAATATTGATGATTCACCCTCATGATATTTATTCAACTACGGAACCATGGACTATTAGAATAACTCATATAGCAGAAGAATTTGTCAAAAAAGGTCATGAAGTTAAACTTGTTTATTTTCCTTTACCAGAACATGAAAGAGGTTTAATATTAAAAGAAGAACATAAAGATTTTGAAACTATTCCTTTTGGTAGAAATAAATGGCATCTTCCAAAAAACATGCTTAAAATGACTAAGCTTGCAAAATGGGCTGATATAGTTCATTTTCAAAAATGTTTTCCAATTGCTTCAATACCTGCATTATTTGCAGCATATATACATAAAAAACCAGTTCATTATGACTGGGATGATTGGGAATATGCAATTTATAATTGGGATCCGCCTTCTTATTCTTATGGAGAATATTTGAATTTTATGGAAAAAACAATTCCTAAACTTGCAGATACAGTTTCAACAGCAAGCAATCATTTAAGAGAATTGGCAGTTAAAATTGGCATTTCACAAAATAAAATTGTAGATTCGCATGTAGGTGCAGATCTAGAAAAGTTTAATCCAAAAAATAATGGCGCAAAAGTAAAATCTAAATATAATATTAAAAGTAAACTAGTTCTTTATCTTGGACAATTACATGGTGGACAATATGCTGAAATGTTTTTGAAATCAGCAAAAATCATTTTAGAAAATGAACCAAATACCACTTTTATGATTGTAGGTGGTGGACATTATTTTGAAGAATTAAAACAAAAAAGTAATGATTTAGGATTAAACGGTAAAATTATATTTACGGGATTCGTAAAATATGATGAAGTTCCTAGTCACATAGCAGCAGCTGATGTATGCGTTGCATGCTTTGAAGATAATGATATTACAAAATGTAAAAGCCCATTAAAAATAGTTGAATATTTAGCAAGTGGAAAAGCAATAGTTGCAAGTGATGTTGGAGAAGTTAAACGAATGCTTGGAAACTCTGGAATTGCAGTTAAAGCAGGAAGTGAAATAGCACTTGCAAATGGAATAATTAAATTCTTAAGAAATGATAAATTAAGACAAGAATCTGAGATTAAAGCCAGAAAAAGAGCTGAAGAAAAATATAATTGGACTATTTGTGCAGAAAATATATTGAAAGCTTATCAAAAAAATATTTAAATAATTAACATCTTACAGTAACTATAAAATAAATAAATAAATAAATAAATAAATAAATAAATAAAGATAACTCAAATGATTAATGAACATAAAAATATAGTTATAGATTTAGACGGTACTATTTGTTCTAAATTAAAAGAAGGACAAAACTATAAAGATTTAACTATTAATAAAGAAGTTGTAAAAAAACTTAAAGAATATCAACTAAAAGGATTCTACATAATAATATATACTAGTAGAAATATGAGAACCTATAAAGGAAATGTTGGTAAAATTAATGCCAACACTTTAAAAATAGCTATGGAATGGTTAGATAAAAATAAAATTTCTTATGATGAAATTCATATAGGCAAACCATGGTGTGGTAAAGGAGGATTTTATGTTGATGATAAATGCATAAGACCTGATGAATTTATTGAAAAAACAGAAGAAGAAATTAATAAACTCATCAATTAAAAGAATCTCTTAACAAATTTTAATTCAAAATGATATGATTCTATTTTAAAAACAAAAATTTTTATAAAACAACAATAATATTAACTATTATGCATCATAGGCCAAAAATTACAATAATCATACCAATGGCAGGTAGAGGTAAAAGAATATCTGATGCAAAAATTGAAGTACCAAAACCACTTGTTAAAATAAAAGGTAAATACATGTTTGAATGGGCGATGAAAAGCCTCGAATTCTATGATGAAACAATTGATAAGTTAATATTCATATGTTTAAAAGAACACATTAAAGAATATGGAATTGATAAAATTCTTAAAGAAAAATTTCCAAAATGTAAAATTATTTCAATAACTAAAGTAACTAAAGGTCAAGCTTGTACTGTTTTACTTGCAAAAAAGGAAATTGATGAAAACCCGTTGGTAATATTTAACACCGATACTTATTTCACATCCGGATTAAAAGAAAAAATACTTGATAAAAAATTAAAATTTGATGGAATAATTTCAGTATTTGATAATGATAATATAAAATATAGTTATGCTAGAATTGGACAAGATAATTTCATTGAAGAAGTTGCTGAAAAGAAAGTTATATCAAATCATGCAACTGCAGGAATGTATTATTTCTCAAAAGGAAGCGATTTTATTTGGGCAGCTGATCAAATGATTAAAAAAAATATTACTGTTAATAAAGAATTTTATGTTGGACCGACATATAATGAATTAATTTTAAAAGGTAAAAAATTCATAATTGATAAAGTTGAATCTATATGGGATTTAGGAACTATAGAAAATATTATGCTATTTGAGAAAGAAAAATCTTATTAAAATAACAAGAATAATGCTTATAATAATATAATAATTAAAGTTATAATAAAAAAAGATTATAAGAAACTTCCATTTTAAGAATAATACAATGTTAAAAATAGAAGAGAAAAAAAAGTACTTATTAATACTTATAATAATAGGAATAATACTTGCAGTCTTTTATTTTTTCCAAATATAAAATATTGAAGCAGATGAGTTTGTTCATTATCCACAATATTATCGCCATAGTGAAATCTTATCTGAATACCTAATTACATCAAACTATAGTTCATTCATTGAATATTCTTATGAAGGTACATATGTTGATAGAATAATTTATTTTAGAACTGTGCCTGCATTTTGTCTTTTTGGAGCAAGTGATTTTGTATTTAACTATTCAGGATTTTTTCTAAATTATACCTTATTTATTATTCTATTCTTGATTTTTTGTAAAATATACGAACCAAAAGAATCTTTTCAATTAATATTATTTATGATGGCGTCTTATTTTTCATTAGAATTATTTGCAAGTTTTTATGTTGATCTTACTTATTTTATTATGTGTGCAATATTTTTTGCAAGCTTGTATTTATTTAATAACAAACCAAAAGAAAATACTTGGAGTTTAGCGTTAATAATTTTTTTTATGTTCATTTCAAAAAATACTAGTTATATATTAATCCCTATAACTTCCTTTTTTATGATAATATACTTCTTCATACAAAAGAAAGAAAGAATTACATATATATGGAGCTTTATTAAATCAGTTATAAGTGGATTTACTGCATATCTAATATTAATTCTAAGATTTAATTTTCACGAAGATTTAATACGAGGAACAGGGACATTTATCTCTGACAATCCAAAATTAGGAACTATATTATCAAGAATATTTCATTATTTTATTCAGAAAAAAATTGATTATAATTTTTACTTTCTACAAAAATTTCATTCATTAATATACATAATCATTTTATATGTTTCTGTAACATATTTAATCTTAAAAAAAAAGAATGTTTTCTGGATATTATTATTTGTAATATCTGAATTCTTTTTCATATTCTTTTATAATATTAAAGGTCATCATTATGATTTAAGATATTTTTTATTATTCTACCCTGTGTATTTAATTATAATTTTTGAGAGTTTAAAGGATTTAACAAAATTCATTTCAAAGAAACTTCCAAATAAAATAAGAGTCAGTCCAACAACAATAAGATATATGGTGATTATAATAATGGCCATCATTAATTTAACAACATTAATTTTAAAAGGGACAAAATTGTTCTCAATCACATAATAATGTGAATTCTATAATTAATTATTACTTATTCAATATCTAAATAATTTAAATCTGATACCTCTAATAACCATGTAGGAAGTTACTCTTAAAAGTTCTTTTAAATTAGGAGCAGATGCATTCTCATGATAAAAACAAGATATCGGAATTTCAGAAAGATTATCATTTAATTTTATTATTTCAACAACACTATCTATAGTCCAACGATAATCATTATGGCAAGATTCAAGATTAAAACCCTTAATTTTATTTAAGTCATAAATTCTAAATGCTGTATGAATTTCAGAAACACCAAAATTAAAACTCCAATTATTTAAACTATTTAAGAATTTATTTCCAAGTTGTTTCCAAATAGGCATTTCTTTCAAATTATTTTTATTTGTAACTCTAGAACCAAAAACAATACTTGCATTCTTAGAAATTGATTTATTATACAAATCTAATAATGGTTCATAAGGATATTGTAAATCTCCATCATATTCTATTAAATGATCATATTTGTTTCTGAAAGCATATCTAAAAGCAACTTTTTGTGAGCCACCATAACCTTTATTCACTTTATTTTTAATTATACTTATATTAGATAAATTTCTACTTTTAATAAATTGTTTAACTAATTCTGCTGATTTATCAGAACTTTTATTATCAACATAAATAACATCAAAATTTAATTTTTTCTCCAATTTAATAAGATTTTTTATAACTTGTAGAATAGTCTTAGAAACATTATATCCTGGAACAAAGATTAATATCTTGTTTTTCATAAAATTAACCTTGAGAGTTCAAATTTAAATGTTTATCTGAAAAAAGTAAGAATATTTTTATAATGATTTCTTTTACAATTAAATATGAGAGTATTATTAACTAATCCGCCTTGGTTTATTGAGAATAAACAAGGTGTTAGAGCAGGAAGCAGATGGCCTCATCTTAAAGTTCCTGAAGAAGAAGGATATATGCCTTTTCCTTTCTTTTTAGCTTATGCAAATAATCTTCTAAAAAAACATAATATTCAATCTAAAATTATTGATGCAATTGCAGAAAATATTAGTTATGAAACATTTTATGATAAAATTAAGACAGAAAACCCAGAATTTTTGTTTATTGAAACATCAACCCCATCTCTTCAACATGATTTATCATTAATACGAACTATTCGAGAATTTTACAAAGGAAAAATTATTGTTGGTGGAATGCATAGTTTTAATGAAGAATTCTTAATAAAAAATAAAGAAATAGATTTAATATTATTTGGAGAATATGAGTTTACACTCTTAGAAATTATTCAGAATAAAAGATTTGAATTGATAAAAGGGTTAATTTATAGAAATAAGAATAAAATCTTAAAAAATGAAAAAAGAATTCTAATTAAAAATTTAGATGTATTTCCTTGGACTTATTCAAAAGAATTACCAATGAAGAAATATCATGATTGTCCTGGAAGCATTCCATCACCATCAATTCAAATGTGGGCTTCTCGTGGTTGTCCTTATTCTTGCTCTTTTTGTGCTTGGCCGCAGATAATGTATAAACCACATAATTATAGAATTAGAAGTATAAAAGATATTGTTGATGAAATTGAATTCTTAAAAACTAAAGGTTTTAAATCATATTATTTTGATGATGATACTTTTAATGTAGGGAAAAAAAGAATGCTTGAATTTTGTTCTGAAATAAAAAAAAGGAAAATTAATCTTCCATGGGCAATTATGGCTCGAGTAGACATAATGGACTTTGAAATATTACAAGCAATGAAAAAAGCAGGTCTCCATGCATTAAAATATGGTGTTGAATCAAGTAATCAAGAATTATTAAATGCATGTAATAAAGAATTAGATATTGAACTTGCTGAAAAAAATATTTTATTAACAAAAGAATTAGGAATAAAAGTTCATTTAACATTTACATTTGGACTTCCAGGAGAAACAAAAGAAACAATTCAAGATACAATTAATTTCGCTCTTAGAATAGATCCTGAATCAGTTCAATTCTCAGTTACAACTCCATTTCCTGGAACTAAATTTTATGAAGAACTTGAAAATAAGAATGAACTCATGTTTAATGATGATTTTGATGAAAATTTTAAAGCGCTAATTAAAAATGAACATCTTTCTCCACAAGATTTAGAAGAAGCAGTAAACAATGCTTATAAAATTTGGATTGAACATAAAGAAAGAAGAAGCAGATATGAAAGAAGTCCAATAATATTATTTAAAGAATGTCTCAAAGAACATGGATTAAAATATACTATTAAAAAAATTTCATCATATGTTATTAACAAGAAATATAAAAAAACTGAAAATCTTATTTTAAAAGGAATTAAAACAAAAGAAGAAACATTCATAGGTCCAGAATATGTAACTATTGATCTAACTAACAAATGCAATCTTAATTGTATTGCGTGTTGGACATTCTCACCACTTTTAAAAAAAAGTAAACCTGCAAAGAAATGGTTTAAAGAAGAATTAGATTATAAAACAATTAAAAAACTAATTTGTGACCTTTCTAAACTTAAAACAAAAGAAATTAGAATAACAGGCGGTGGAGAACCTTTTTTACATAAAGATATTTTTAAAATTATTAAACTTATTAAAAGTAAAGGTATGAGATGTGATCTTACTACTAATATGACTTTAATTAGTAAAAAAGAAATTGATAAAATTGTGAAATTAAAAGTTGATAATTTAACTGTTAGTTTATGGGCAAGTGATGAAGAATCTTATAAAAATACTCATCCAAGACAAACAAAAAATATATTTAATAAAATTAAGAATAATATAATTTATTTAAGTAAAATAAAAACTAATACTAAAATAGTTATTGCAAATGTTCTATCAAATGTTAATTATAATAAAGTAAAAGAAATGGTTTTATTTGGAAAAGAAGTTAATGCAAATGAAGTTTATTTTGCATTCATTGATCCAATAAAAGGAGAAACTGATGTATTATTATTAAATCAAGAACAAAGAAAAGAATTACTTAGAGATTTAAAAGAAATAAAAGTTCAAGAAAACAATATTAAAATTGATAGTATAAGTAATTTAATTCGAAGATTAGAACATAAAGGTGCAGAGAAAGGAAATTATGACCAAACAATGATTCCTGGAATGAAATGTTATGTGGGCTTGGTCTTTGCTAGAATAATGGCTAATGGAGATGTGGCACCTTGTTGTAGAGCAGTTAATGATATTTCAGGAAATATCAACACTCAAAGTTTTAAAGAAATTTGGAATGGAAAACTTCAAAACAAATTTAGACGAAATGGTTTAGAAATGAATAAAAAATTCACTAATAAAATTGGTTGTTACAAAACATGTGATAATTGGTGGCAAAATAAAGATATAGAATGAAAAAGAAGCATATGAAAATTTTACTTAAGATCATATCATATTAAAAACAATTTAAACAAAATATTTGATTTAAATTTTATTAAAAAAAAAAAAAAGGATTTAAAAAACTAATTAAGCTAATATTATACCGATTAAAATGAAAAATAAACAATTTAAAGTAAGTATTTTATTATTACTAATCATATTATTTTTAATAATGAGAGTTATACTTCTTTTTCATTCAGATTACATATTTCATCCAGAAGAATGTTTTTTTAGAACTTCAAGTTACGATATACTAAATGGACCAAGTTTATCATTACTTGATTACCAATTAGAATCTTATGGCGGCGGTTTTTTAGTAGTTAATATATTGGCGTTGCCTATAGCATTGCTTTTTGGAATATCAGTTTTTAGTTTAAAATTAATTGGATTAGCATTCTCAGTTGGAATACTAGTTCTTATTTTTAAAATTTGTAATGACTTTTTTAATAGAAAAACAGCCATTATAACATCATTAATTTATATTTTTGCAATACCATATTTTTCTATTAGCAATTTAATCACAATAGGGAATTATTTAGAATCAATTTTTCTTCACTTGCTCATTATCTACTTACTATTTGACATAATTTATAATAAAAATAATAAACATGAAAAAAATAAGAACAATAAAAACAACAACAAATATGTTAAAAAAATTATTCTATTAGGATTAATAGGTGGTTTTAGTCTGTGGTTCTATTATTCAACAATAATTATTTTTGCAGTCTGTTTTTTATTTTTACTAATAATAAAACGAAATATATTTTCAAAAAAAAATTTCATTTTATTTATCATATTCTTTTTAATAGGTTTTAGTCCCTGGATTATATCTAGCAGTTTAAATAATTTTGAAAACACTACAAGATTAGAACAAATAATAAACGTTCATATGTTCGAAAAAGAGAATCTGCATGAGATATCAATAAAAGCTACTAAATTAGTAACTTATTATATTCCTTCATCTTTTTATTATAGTGATTTTAGTTTTATATCAAAACAAGTTTTTTCATATATTTTCTATTATATATTCTTATCATTTTTTTTACTTTCGATATTCTTAGCTAGTAAAAAAGAATCTTCAAAAAAAGAATTACTATTCATAACATACATTCTGATTTATGTTCTTGCGTTTATTATTACTGAGTTAAAAGTTAATTATGAATATAATAATCTTTGGAACGCTGTAAATAGTATGTCTCATACACACATATTTTTACTACAACCATTTATGATTCTCATAGTGGGTATTGGTATTTCAAAGATTATAAACAATATTAAGACTAAAAAAATTGGAATAATACTACTTATAATTGTTTTATTAATTGGACTTATTGGAAATATTAACTTGTTAAATAAAGAATTCGATAAAGATATTTTCAAAGAAGAACTATGTTATGAGTTATTAGGAAAAAGTGTTGGATGGAAGGTCCTTAAAGATAATAAAAAAACATCCGATGTATGTTTTAAACTAAATAATTCTGAATTTATAAATGGTTGTCATAGCGGTATTGGAGAAACAAGTTTTTTTGAGGGTAATTTAACGAAAGCAATTCAGATATGCGAATCAATGAATTCTAGCTATAAATCTTATTGTTATGAGGGCATGGGACAAACCATTGCAGCAAGAGAAAATCCAACAACAATAAATGAAGAGTGTAACCTTGTGAATAAAAAGTATATCCCAAATTGTTTCTCAGGAGTTGGAAGAGAATTTCAAAATGCTGCAGGTAATAAAGAAAATGTAGACTTATGTGTTAAGTATGTTGACAAAGAAAATCAAATATATTGTATTAATGGTGCTAAGAAATGATTACTTTTTTAGAGGGTTTTATACCTTATTGGATTTATACACAATTAGTCATAATATTAATATTTACGATAAGTCTCTTATATCATTATAGACTTGTTATTAAAAAAGAAGTATTAGATAATACTAATAATTATATCATTCTAGGAATCATTTTTGTAATTGGAACTTTTATAAGATTCTATAATCTAATTAATAAATATTTTATAATAAATGATCAACTTTATTACCTTATTGATGGAACTAGAATATCTGAATTAGGAAGGTATATTTTTGTTAGAAAACTACCTACATTCCCAACATTAATAAGTGTATTTGATATTTTTAACTTTAACAATATTTCACCTGGAAGTTTTATTAATGGATTATTTGGTAGTTTAACAATCATAGCAATATTTGTCATGGTTTATTTAATTACAAAAAAAAGAATGCCTGCATTAATATCAGCTATCATCATAGCATTCTTTCCTTTTCATATACGATTAAGCACTATTGGAGAACCTTTTATAACATCAATTTTCTTCCTCATGTTAACAACAATATTTTTTATTCTTGCTAATAAAACAGAAAATAATATTTTTTATATTATATCTGGATTAACACTTGGAATTAGTTGTCAAATATATACTCTTGAAATATTTTTATTAATTATATTAATAATATATACCATCATATTTTTTAATTTCAAAAAATTATTTAATAAAAAGTTTATAATATTTGTATTAATGATTATGTTATCAATTACCCCGTTTCTAATTCTTCAACAAAATGTTTCTGAAGAAACAATTAGTTGGGTTGATTTTGGAGAAGAAGATTCATACAGTAAGTTATTATGTCAATATTCTAGAATTGGTTGCGGTTATATACAACCAAAATACTTGATTAAAAATTCTAATAAGGGATATCCATTAAATAACTTGGAAGGAGGACTATTAAGTTATTCGAGTTATTATTTCCTAGGAATTGGAACTTATAATAACAAAGATTTTAATTATGTTTTCCAAGAACAAACCATATATTCAAATAAAATTCAATGGCAATATTTAATTCTTGGACTAGCTGCTATTAGTAGTTTATTTATTAATGATTATAAAAAAGACAAAAATAATAAAAAAAACATAAAAGACAAAAATAAAAATAAAAAAGTTGAAATATTCTTTATATTGAGTATTCTATCTTCAATAATATTTTTTGGACTTAATTATTTTAGAGTAAGTTATTATCCAATTTACACATATTCTTTATTATTGATTCCATTAGCTGCAATTGGAATAGATAAAGTATTTAATGTGATTTTCAACAAAAAAAATATTAGAACCATATTAAAATTATGTTTTGTCATGTTATTACTTGCTAGTCTTAATTATAATGAAGGTAATTTAGATAAGTTAGATAGATATAGTTTTAGGAATAATTTAAGTACTTATCAAGAAAATAATATATCACCAATATGTTATGACTTTAATTGTGATTTTGACTCGAATGAAACAGAGCTTGAACCATTTCCCAATAGTCCTGATGAACTAATAACTATGACTAATACTTATGTAAAATTAACAAAGTATTATAATGATTTAACAAATCTAAATATTAAAAATAAAAGTCAACTTATTGAGGGTTCCTATATAACAAAATGAATAGTGAAAAAAAAGATATAATTTTAGTAAATTGCCCTGTATGGGGAACTGAATATGTTCCTTTAAGCATACTTATGATAAAGAGTTTTCTAGAACGAAGTTTCAAAGTAGAATTCTTAGATTTAAACATCGATATTTATAATGATGTGAGTTCAGAAGAAAAGAAATTATGGGAGATGAATACTGTTGGTTTTTGGCTTACTGAAAATAAAGTAAAAGAATTCATAGAAAAACATTCTAAATGGACAAAACAATTAATTAAACAAATAACAGATTCAAAAACTAAAATTATAGGTTTTTCTTTAAACCCTGCAAATACCTTCTTTTCAAGCATATTAGCAAGACAAATTAGAGATGTCTGTCCTAAAATAACAATCATGGCAGGAGGGGTTAATCTTGATTCCTTAAGAGAAATAAAAATGGTTGCACAAGATTATCCATTTAATTTCCTTATAATGGGAGAAGGTGAAATAACTTCTCAAAAACTATGTGAAAAGATACTTAACAAATCCAAAAACTTTGAAGATATAGACAATATTGCAATTCTTTCTAATGGAGATTACAAATTAACTAAAATAAAAAGAAATGATACTGATTTGAATACTTACCCATTCATAAACTTAGACGGAGTTAAATTAAAAGATTATACAAACAAAGTAATGCCAATAATTTCATCTATAGGATGTTATAATAAATGTTTATTTTGTTCAGATAGACAAATCTGGAGCAAATATAGATTTAAAGAAGCAAAACGATTATTTAATGAAATAAAGTTTTATCATGATAAATATGGTTTTGAATCATTCCAATTTCATGATCTATTAGTTAATGGAAACATGAAAAATCTAGAGAAATTCTGTGATTTGGTAATTAAACACAAACTTAAGATTCATTGGACTTCATTTGCAATTATTAGAAAAGAAATGACTGATAAAATTGTTAAAAAACTAAAAAAAGCAGGTTGTTGTTGTTTAACCTTTGGAATTGAAAGTTTATCAAATTCTACATTAAAAAAAATGAAAAAAGATTTTTACAATGTAAAAGACATAGTTAATGTGCTTAAAGCAATGAATAAACATAATATTAAAGCAAATATAAATTTTATAATAGGTTTTCCAACAGAAACTAAAGAAGATTTTGAAGAAACAATATCCAATATAAGAAAGCATCATAAACACATTAAATATGTTGGGTCTGCAAATGTATGTGATATTGATTATCGTTCAGAATTATTCAAAAATAAAGATGAATATGATTTAGTAATTCCAGAAGGAAAATTATTCTTACAAAAATGGCACACAAAAGATCTTAAGAACACACCAGAAATTAGAAAAGAAAGATTAGAAAAACTAATATCCGTATTAAGAGAATATAATATTATAGTTGAATCAGATAATGTATTAAACAATAAAACAGATGACATATTAAATGCAACAGATGAAATAGAACATAAAACATGTGAAATAAAACAAAAAACAAAAAAGAAAACTAAAACCTTAATCAAAATTAAAGATTTCTTAATGGATAAAGTCATAAATAGATATGAAATAAATCCAAAAGAACCATTACTAGTAGATATATCAATGACACAAAAATGTTTTTTTAAGTGCAAATGCTGTGATATATGGAAAAATGACCATCATCAATCAAAAGAATTAAGTCTTGAAGAATGGAAAAAGTTCATAGATCAACTAAGTGAATGGCATCCTGTAAAACATGTCTGTATTGCAGGCGGAGAACCATTTGTAAGAGAGGATGTAATTGAACTAGCAAATCATTGTGTTGATAAAAATATGGAGCCAGTAATAGTATCAAATGGCTGGCTAGTAGATGAAAAACTTGCAAGAAAAATTGCAGATTCAAAAATTAGAGTTATAAATTTCTCAATTGATGGTTTTGAAAAAACTCATGATTGGATTAGAGGTATGAAAGGAGCTTTTAAAAGAGCAACAAGAGCAATAGATTTACTCAAAGAAATGAAACCAGAAATAAGAATTGGTATCAGCACCACCATAAATAAAAAAAATATGAAAGAAATTGACAAATTTATGGAATGGATTCAAAATAATAAGAATATTGATTATGTAAATTTTCAAGCATTGGAAAATTTTTATAACTATAGAAAAAGTGATTGGTATCTCAAATCCAAGCTTTGGCCATCAGACATGAAACTTGTTCATAAAAAAATGAATTCTTTAATAGCTATGAAAAAAAAAGGATATAAAATTCATAATCCTGAACATCAATTTAAAGTATTTAGTCAATATTTTGAAAATCCAAATAATGTTCAAAAGCTTAATTGTATTGCAGGATATCAAAGTTTCGCTGTTGGAACTGATGGAAGTGTTAACCTTTGTATAAGAGATCAACCTATTGGAAATATTCTTGAAACTCATCCAAGAAAAATTTACCATAATATGTGGGCAAAGTTCACAAGAATTAAAAGCAATGTTTGTAATAAAAAATGTCATTTTTTAGTAAATTGTTACTATGATACAAAAAATAAAATCAAATAATAAAACTAAGAAACAAATCATTAAAATAACAAAATATGATTTTCATAGTGTTAATGATTTAATTAAAAATCATATTAAAGATTCTGATATTAAAATTAAAAAAATTTCTGAATTTTCTGTTATACCAAGAAAGAATATTCATAATAGATTACTAAAATATTTACAATCTATTAATACACTGTTTCAAAAACATAATTTAAGACTAATTCCTGAAATAGAACTTCTTGAATTAGTTGAAGAATATCAAAATAAAAAAGGAAATGAGAACGATTTATTAAGAGTCTTTAGTGTTATTTGTAACAAAGCATTTATTGGACCAAAAAGAGTTTTAATTGACTTAACAGATAGATGCAATCTAGACTGTTTATATTGTAGAGGCCATTCCCCTTTAATTCCTAAAGAAGAAAAAGAGAGTAAAAAATATGAAGATATTGATTTTGAAACTGTAAAAGATATATTAAAAGAATTAAAAGAATTAAAAGTTGAAGAATTAATTCTTGTTGGAGGTGGCGAACCAACACTTCATAAAAATTTTATAGACGTTGTAAAAGAAGCTAAGAATAAAAAGTTAAAAATAAATTTATCAACTAATGGTAGTCTTTTAACTGATAAAACATCTAAGGTTCTAATTAAAGAAAAAGTTGATAGAATAATTGTTAGTATATCGGCTGCTTCATGTGAAGAATATACTAAAATTCATCCAAAACTTGGAAAAAATAAATTTAAAATTATTAAAAAGAATTTAACAAATTTATCAAGTTGGAAAAATAAATTAAAAAACAATAATACAGTGTTAATAGCACTATTTGTTATTACAAATTATAATTTTCATGAAATAGAGGAAATGGTTCATTTCACAAAAAGTATGGGTTTTAATGAAATACAATTTCAACTGTTACATGTTGATGATTTTAGTAAATTCTTAAAACTTAATAATGAACAAGCAAATAAATTATCAGAAGAACTAATAAAAGCAAAAGAACTTTGTGATAAAGAAGGAATCATATTTAATGGAGATATTGATTTTCAAACAAAAAACCTAAAAAATAGTGGTACCTGGTCTGAAAATAGCTGGCAAAAAGACGGTTGTTTAGTAGGATGGAATTTTTCTTTTGTTAAACCAAATAAAGAAGTCATGTTTTGTTGTGGAATGAGAATGATGGGTGTTATTGGTAATGAAAGTTTTAAAGATATATGGGATTCAAATCATTATAAAAATTGTAGAAAAGTAGCAAAAGATTTTGATAAAAATAATAATATTAAATGCAATGATGGAGTTTGGATGATTGATGACTATTGTAATTATTGTGATAATCATAATATGAACACTGAATTAATAAATTTAATTGATAAATTTGGATTAAGAAAATTCTTTAGAAATGAAAACTCCAATAAAAATGAGAAAGCAAAAGATGTAGTTTTAGTAAATCTGCCTCCTTCAAGTATTGAAAACCCTTCATTATCTTTAGCTCTTATTAGTGAATATTTAGAAAATAAAAATATTAGCCATGAAATAGTAGACTTTAACATAGATACTTATAATAGACAAAACAATAAGATAAAAGAATTATGGAATATTAATAATCACTTATTTTGGAGTAATTCAAAAACACTTAAAATCATAATTGATTTATTTGAAGTAGAAATAAATAATTTAATTGAAAAACTCTCAAAAATTAAATCAAATATCTTAGCATTTTCTGTTGTTGATCCAAAAGAACGAATTACAATTGAAATAATAAAAAGAATAAAAGAAAGAAATCCTAAAAAAAAAATAGTGATTGGAGGACCTATTTGTTCCTCAAAAGATTCTTTAAGAATATTTACTAAAAATATTCCTGAACTTATTGATTGTTTTGTTGTTGGAGAAGGCGAACAAACATTAACAGAAATAATTAGTGCAATTAAAAAAAATGAAAATATAAACACGATAAAAGGTGTGCTTACATATAAAAATGGTGAATGGAATGAATTTAGAAAAAGAGAAACTCTCAATATTAACAGTCTTCCAGCCCCAAAATATAACAAATTTAGATTAGATAAATATAACATAGAATCTTTAGGAATTATTACTAGTAGAGGCTGCATAAATAATTGTGTTTTCTGTAAAGAAACTCGTTTATGGCCTAATTTCAGGTTTAGAAATGCAAACAATATTTTTGAAGAAATAAAATATCATGTACGTTTTAATAATCTAAATAAATTTATTTTTTATGATTCTGCATTTAATTCTAATATTAAAAATTTAGAAGCGTTCTGTGACTTAGTTATAAAAAATAAACTATGTATTTCATGGTCGGCTGAATGTATACCAAGAAAAGAAATGACCCCTAATATTCTTAAAAAAATGAAACAGGCTGGTTGTCATAGAATTGTTTATGGAATTGAAAGTGGTTCAAAAAAAATATTAGAATTAATGAAAAGAAATTGCAGTCTTAAAGATATGTCTCAAGTTTTGAAAGATACTCATAAGGCAAATATATTCACTGCAATTAATATTATTGTTGGATTCCCTGGAGAAGAGATAGAAGATATTGAAAAAACAAAACATTTCTTAATAAAAAATAAAAAATATGTTGATTTAATAGATAGTTTGTCAACACTACAATTAGTTGAAGGAACTTATTTATATGAAAACCTTGATAAATTTAATCTTAATATACCTAAAATAGAAGCTTATAATAAATGGACTTCAAAAGATAATAATTTTGTTGAAAGGAATAAAAGATTATTTGAAGTTAAAGAATTCATTAACAAATTAGGAATCCCATTAAATAGAGACTTTAGTCAAGAAGAATCAATAAGAGATAATAAAGATCTTAAAACTATATTTAAAAAAAGATTTCTTAAACAAGATAAACCTATAAAAATGTTTAAAAAATGTTTAAAAGAACATGGATTAAAATATACTATTAAACATGTAAAGATGTTTATTCAGAATAAAATAAAAAGACAATAAAAGGACAATAAAAATGAATCAAATAAAACTATTTATTGAATATGTAAATAAATTTGGGTTTTTTTACGCTGCAAAAAAGACTATTGCATTTCTATTTAGAAAAATTACTTATTCAAAAAATCTTTTATTCAAGATAAATAATACTATAACTGCAGGAATATTAGGTGAAGATTGTTTTGTAGGTCCAAGTATTGTACAAATTGATATAACTAATAAATGCAATAATAGTTGTATTGGATGTTGGTTACATAGCCCATATTTTTCTAAAGAACAAAAAGAAAAATTAAAGGTTAATGACGAAATAAAAAGAGATAAAATAATTCAAACAATTAATGAACTAAAAGAAGTTGGAACACAAAGAATTCTATTATCAGGTGGAGGAGAACCATTAATACATCCAAATTTCGAAGAAATAATTGAGACTATCCGTAATAATGAAATGGAATGTAATTTTATAACAAATTTCACAATTATGAGCAAGAGACTTATAGATAAAATAATTGATTTAAGAGTTAATGAAATGTTTATCAGTCTTTGGGCATCAAATGCTGAAATGTATATTAAAACTCATCCAAACCAAAGTAAAAAAATCTTTGAAAAAATAATTGATAATATTAAATACGCTGTTGCAAAGGAAAGAAAGCAGATTAATAGACCAATAATAATAATTTTAAATACAATATCCAAAATTAATTATCTTGATGTAGTTAATATGGCAAAACTCGCATCAGAATTAGGAGTTAACAGAGTAGAATTTATTCCAATAGAAATAATTGATAACACTACAGAACATCTAAAACTTACAATAAAAGAAATAAAAAAGATAAAGGAACAAATTAAAGAAATTGAAGATAATAGTAAAAATGGTTTTTTAATGAAAGTTAAAGATAAACAATTTACCAAAGAAAAAGGTAAGACAGGATTATGGGGTTTTGACATATTCAAAAAAAGAATATTAGAATTTGAAGAAGGAAAAAGTATTGATTCAAAAATAATTGATAAGATTCCTTGTTATGTAGGATGGACTTATACAAGAATAATGGCGAATGGAGATGTAATACCTTGCTGTAAAGCACATAAACATCCTCTTGGCAACATAAACAAACAAAGATTTAAAGATATATGGTTTAGTAAGAATTATAATTATTTCAGAAATATGGCAAAGAATGAGAAAAAGAGCCATAAATATTTTAAAAAAATAAATTGTTATCAAGGTTGTGATAATCATACTGAAAATTTCAGATGGAATGAAAGAATAAACAAATTAAATAATAAAGAACTAAAATTAATTTCAGATATACAAAAAGAATATTTATTTAGAAGAATAAAAAAAAGAAAATAAATTGCGAATTAAATCAAATGAAAAATATAAACGATTATAAGAATTTTAAGCAAAAAGTAAGAATAGGTTGTGGTATATTAAATAAGAAAGCATATACAGGCCCCTGGACTGTTCAAATTGATTTAACTAATGAATGCAATAATGATTGTATTGCTTGTTGGTGTCATTCTCCTCTTCTTGGAAAATATGCTATGAATAAAGAAACTAGAAGTAAATTTATTCCTTATGAAAGAGCTATAAAACTAATTGATGAACTGGACAAACTTGGAACTAGAGATATTTATTTTACTGGTGGTGGAGAACCATTCATGCATCCTAAAATCATTGATATTATGAAACATGTAAAATCCAAAGGTATGCGTTTGGATATGAGTACTAATTTTACTCTTGTTACAAAAAGAATTGCTAAAGAATTAGTTGAACTTGGCATGGATCATATTAATTTAAGTTTATGGGCTTCTAGTCCAAAAGTTTATTCTGATCAACACCCTAATAAGAATGAAAAAACATTTGAAAAAATGATTGAAATAATTCATTATATTAATAAACTTAAAAAAGAAAAAGGAACTCAAATACCAAGAATTGGAATTTATAATGTTATGACTACACATAATTATCATGAATTTGAAGAAATGGTTGAATTTGCTTACAAACATAAAGTTGATGATATTGATTTTACACCTGTTGATACAGTTAAATTAACACATTCTATAAGATTGAAAAAAGATCAAATGAAATTCATCACAAATAAAATGGAAAAACTTAATTTTGAAATTCTAGAAAAAAAATACAATCATAAACTTGTTTTTATGAATTTTGATACTTTCCTTAGAAGAATGAAAAATACCGATTCAAAAGAAGCAAACTATGATACAGATGTACTTGATCAATTACCTTCTTGCTATGCAGGTTGGACTTTTGCCAGAGTTATGGCGAATGGAGATGTTAATTCATGTTTGAAATCTTTTAAAATTCCTATTGGAAATATTTTCAAAGATAGTTTTAAAGATATATGGTTTGGTAAAAAACAAGAAACATTTAGAAAACACACTATTGATTATGATAAAAAAAATCCTTATTTTAAAAATATAGGTAGCGATCATACTCAAAAAGAACAAGGTTGCTATAAATGCTGCGATAATCTAGGTTTTAATTTATATGTCCACGGATCACTTCAAAAATTTAGCCCTAATAAAAAAAGATTATTAAAACTTGCAAGGTATATGCCGTGAAGATAAGCATTTATATTCCAGCTTATAATTCTGAAAAAACACTAGATAAATGCATACAAAGCTTAAAAGAACAAAGCTTGAAAGCAGATGAGATAATAGTTATAAATGATGGATCCACTGATAAAACAGCCACTATTGCTAAAGAACATAAAATCAAAGTAATTAATCATAAAATTAACAAAGGAATTTCTGCAGCTAGGAATACAGCTCTTAGAAGTTGTAAGAATAAATTTGTTGCAGGAATTGATGGTGATGCAATAGCAGATAAACAATGGCTTAAGATATTAGCAAATACGATAAAAAAAGAAAAAGCCAGCATAGTAGGTGGTAAAATTCTCGAGAAAAAACAAAATCTTGCAGACAAGTGGAGAATTTCTCATATGAAACAAGATTGGGGTAATAAAAAAGTAATTAATCCAAGATATATTGCAGGAAATAACTTTATTTGTAACAAAAAAAATTTGCTTGATTTGAATGGATATAATGACACTTTCAAAACAAATTACGAAGATGTTGATATTTGTCAAAGATTAAAAGAAAATAATAAAAATATAATTTATGAACCTGAAGCAGTTGTAAAACATGAACCAGAAGAGAATATTAAATCTGTTCTTGATAGACATTGGAGACATATGTTAAATGATTATAGACTGCCAAACACACTCTTAAATAAATTTCTTAAACTAGGAATAAACTTCTATACTATGCTGAAATTTTGGTTGCAAGACTCTCTATCTAACCCAGAAATAATTCCTATAGATATAAGCCTATTTTTTCACCACACAGCTAAAGATTTCAAATTTAGAGAATAGCTTTTTAAATATTATTCATTTCTTAAGAATATAATGTCTAAGATAATTATGTTCTCAACAAGTCCATTATCAAAAAATGGATTAACATCTGCCCCCAGTATTAGAATTCTAGAAATAGCAAAAGCATTACAAAAAAAAGGACATAAAGTAAAAGTTGTAGAAAAAAATGGTTTAAAATTAAAAACTGATAATGGGGTGATTATTGAACCCTGGACTAAAAAATTTGAAAAAACAATAAATAATGATTTTGATATTGCTTTAGTTAATATTTGGTGTAATGAAACTTCATTTTTGAATAATATTAAAATCCCGATAATTGCAGACTTATCAACTCCTACAATGTTAGAAGCTGAAATTTATTTCTCACACACATTTAACAAAATAACTGATCATCAATCAAAACATTTTCAAGAAGATTTCTTAATTCCAAGTATGAATCTAATTGAAAAGTCAGATATGTTTATTTGTGCAAATGAAAGACAAAAATGGTATTATTATGGAATATTACAATCACTTGGAAGAATTGGACCATATAATAATGGGGAAGATATAATTTTAACAATACCTTTTGGAATAAATAGAAATGAAAATAAAAAAATAAAGAAAGATATTTGGAAGAAAGAACCTAAATTAAAAAATAAAAAAATAATTCTTTGGCCTGGAGGATTTTTCCCTTGGTTTGACCCACAAACAGCAATTAAAGCAATATTTGAAATTTCAAAAGAACGAAAAGATGTTGTTTTAGTGTTTGTTGGATCTTATAACCCTTTAGTTCCGAAAAGTTTTATTTATAAAAATTTTAAATTAGCTAAAGATTTAGCTAAGAAAATAAATGTTTTAGATAAACAAGTTTTCTTTTTTGATTGGCTTAAATTAGAAGAAAAAAATGCCATGTATAATGATATTGAAGCAGTTCTTATAACGCATAAAAAAAATCTTGAAACAGATTTCTCATTTAGAACTAGAACAATTGATGCAATTGGTTTTGGAATTCCTATTATAACAACAAAAGGAGATGTTCTAGCAGAAAAGATTAATCAAAAAAATATTGGTATAACTATTAATCCAGGAAATATTAATGATGTAAAAGAAGCAATTCTTAAAGTAATTGATGATGAAGAATTAAAAAAACGAGTTTCAAAAGAACAAAAAAATATTTTAAAAGAATACTCGTGGGATATTCTAACAGAAGAATTAAATGAAGTATGTAATAAACTTAAATTAAAAGAATATAAAACGAAATTTTCACCTTATAAAATTATTGAAGACAAAAATTTAGTCTTAAATGAATTAGAAGAAAATTTAGAAGGGAAAAAACAAATAATACATGAAAAAGAACAACGAATAAATGATAAAAGACAAATAATAAATGGAAAAGAACAAATAATAAATGAAAAAGAACAAATAATAAATGAACAAGAACAACGAATAAATGGACGAGAACAAATAATAAATGAAAAAGAACAAGTAATAAATGAAAAAGAACAAATAATAAATGAACAAGAACAACGAATAAATGAACAAGAACAACGAATAAATGGACAAGAACAAGTAATAAATGAAAAAGAACAAATAATAAATGGAAAAGAACAAATAATAAATGAAAAAGAACAAGTAATAAATGAGAAAAAACAAATAATAAATGAAAAAGAACAAGTAATAAATGATAAAAGACAAATAATAAATGAAAAAAGACAAATAATAAATGAAAAAAGTATTGAGTTATCAGAAAACATTTTCACAATTAATAATCTAAAAAAAGTTATAGAAATACAATTGATAATAATTAAACAATTCAAAGGATCAATTATATATCCATTTTATATAATAACTAGCAGTATTGGAAAACAATTTAAAAAGTTAATAAAATTATTAAAATAATTAATTAATTCTCCATTTATGATTTAAAGATACTAAGC
>CAYOEA010000007.1:78299-103772 GCA_964402995.1 uncultured Methanosarcinales archaeon | reverse complement strand
AAAGCCTATCATCATTTTACCTCTTAGAAAAATATTTTTTGAATTGCGTATAACACCCATTAAAAAGAATTTTTATGGGTGTTATCGGAAATATTTACTATTTTGTTTAGTAATTGTTATGAAGTTATCTTGTTCTTAGTCTTTTTATGGAACGATCTCCTTATTTTGTCCTTGGTTGGGTTGAGAAATTGGCTGTTGAGTGTCGTGTTCGTGGTTATTCTTCTAAGACTTTTTCTGCTTATAAGTTTCATGTTTCAAAGTTTCTTAGTTCTGCTTTGTCTTTGAATGGATTCATAGATTCTCTTGTTGTTGCTGGTTTTAAATCTGCTTCTATTCGTCAAGCGGGTTTTGCTTGTAAATTTTATCTTCGTCTTTTTAATTTTTCTGAGGCTTGCAAGGTACCGAATCATAAGCGTGATAATAAGCTTCCTATTATTTTATCTAAGTCTGAAATTGAGCGAATGATTATGTCTACTAATAATTTGAAACATCGCTTAGTTATTATGTTTCTTTATTCTGCTGGTCTTCGTCTTTCTGAACTTATTTCTCTTCGTTGGTCTGATATTGATTTTGTTCGCTCTATTGTTCATATTAAGTTTGCTAAGGGTCGCAAAGATCGAATCGTTATGCTTTCTTCGAAGGTTAAATCTGCTTTGAAAAAATTATCTTCTAATAGGTCTGGTTTTGTTTTTCTTTCTTCTCATCTCAAGAAATATTCTCCTTCTTCAATTCAATTAATTGTTTCTCGTAGTGCAAAACGAGTTGGTATTTCAAAGTCTGTTTCACCTCATTGTTTAAGACATTCTTTCGCAACTCATTTATTAGAATCAGGAGTTGATATTTCTTATATTCAACGTTTGCTTGGTCATGCAAATATTGATACTACTTTGACTTACGCTTATGTTGCTAAAAAAGATGTTTTGAAGGTAAAGTCTCCTTTGGACTGATATTTACTTTTAATTTTTCAATTCTTCCTATATATTGAATAAATATAAATACCTATTCCCTCTTTTTCTTTCTATTATGGTAGAATTACTTGTTCCTGTGGGAAACTTTGAAATGCTCACCGTCGCTATCAAAGCTGGCGCTGATGCGGTTTACTTTGGTATTAAAGGGCTTAATATGCGTAACTTAGGCAGTTCTAGCTTTGGACTTAATGATCTTTGTAAAGTTGTTTCTGCTTGTCATAAGGCAGGCGTTCGTGCTTATTTGACTATAAATACTATTATTTACGAAGACGAACATGATTTAGTCATGGATATTTTAAAGGCTGCTAAGCATACTGGCGTTGATGCAGTTATTGCTTGGGATATGTTTGTTATTGAAAAGGCTAAGGAGTTTGGTTTAGAAATTCATTTATCTACTCAAGCTTCTGTTGCTAATTTTGAGGCTTTAAAATTTTATAATCATTTTGGAATTAAACGATTTGTTCTTGCAAGAGAACTTGATTTACCACAAATTCAAGCTATTAAGAAAAAGATTACAGAAGAAGGTTTAGATGCAGAACTAGAAGTTTTTATTCATGGAGCAATGTGTGTTGCAGTAAGCGGCAGATGTTTTATGAGTCAAATTGCACATGATAAATCTGCTAATAGAGGCGAATGCTTACAGATGTGTCGAAGAAAATATTATATTAAAGATACAGAAGAAGATACTGAGTATTCACTTGAAGGATCTTATGTTATGAGTCCAAAAGATATGTGTACTATGCCAATCATAGACAAAATCTTAGATGCAGACTTAGCTTGTTTAAAGATTGAAGGCAGAGCAAGAAGTCCTGAGTATGTAAAAACAATTGTTGAGTGTTATAAAAAAGCAATTGAAGCTCATAAAAAGAATGAACTCACTGAAGATTTAAAATTAGAATTAACAGGGATGATGAGTGAAGTTTACAACAGAGGATTTTCAACCGGTTTCTTTCAAGGAAAACCAATGAATGAATGGGCTGGTGTATACGGCTCAAAAGCTACAACTAGAAAAATGCGAATTGGAAGAGTTCTAAACTACTATGTAAAAAAAGGAGTTGCAGAAGTTCAAATTGAAAGTAATGAAATTTCTATTGGAGATAAATATTATATTATTGGACCAACAACAGGACTTCTAGAAGATAACATGCCTGAAATGTGGACTGTCGAAGGTAAAATAGAGAAAGCAGGTAAAGGTATAATTTGTTTTAAAGTTGGAGAACGAGTTAGAGAACATGATAAGTTCTTCAAAGTAATTAATGTAGAAGAAGAAAATAAAAATAAAAAAAGTAATATAGTTCAAAATCATTAATCATAAACTTTTTCTCTGAGAGTATGGAATTAATTGATCCCTAAATATATAGACATATAAACTTAACATTACAACTTTATTTAAGATGAACAAAATAATTATGTTAATTGTTGTAATATCAATTCTTTTAGTTAGTGGTTGTGCTACTCAGGAATTGCCTGATGAAGCACCACAAGAAATCACGCAAGAAATCACACAAGAATTAATACAAGAAGATATAATTGATCAAATACAAATGCAAGTAGATGATTATGTTGCAATGTCCACTATTGATTTATGTTCAAATAGTTGTAAATGTAGTTTATTTGATATAAGTGAAGTTAACAAAAGCAGACAAGAAATAATTCTTAGATGTTATTATGCAACTCCTAGTTCTTTTACGAAAATAAATGAAACACATGATCTTGTTCAAATACAGCATGAGTCTTCAGGTGGATCTAGAACTTATTATGATTTTGAAATATTTCATTTTGAACCAATAAAGATACCATCAAGCTTAACTTTAATTGAGATTGAACCAAATAATTATCAAGTTGTTTTAAAGTAAATTTTGACTTTTTCTTAGAAATATTTATATACTATAAATTACGAGTTTATCCTGGGTGATTTTAAATGGGACCAATTAGTTGGATAATTACAATAATAATAGCATACTTTGTTTTAGGAATCAGAGTAGTTAACGAATATGAACGAGGAGTAAAATTTACTTTTGGAAAGTTCGTAGGTATAATGACTCCTGGATTTAAGATTGTTTTTCCAATCGTACAAACATGGCAAAGAGTTGATATGAGAGTAAAAGCAGTAGATGTTCCTGATCAAGACTGTATGACAAGAGATAATATTTCTGTAAATGTAAATGCAGTAATATATTATTTAGTTTCAGATGCAGAAAAAGCAATTATAAAAGTAGAACACTTTAATTATGCAATAAGTCAATTAGCACAAACAACAATGAGAAATATTGTTGGAGAAGTAGAGCTAGATGAATTACTAAGTAATAGAGATGAAGTTTCTGGAAAAATAAAATTAATTGTAGATAAAGCATCAGATCCTTGGGGAATAAAAGTTAATGCTGTAGAATTAAAAGATGTAGCATTACCTGCTGACATGAAAAGAGTTATTGGAAAACAAGCAGAAGCAGAAAGAGAAAAAAGAGCAGTAATTATTAAAGCTGAAGGAGAAGTATTAGCTTCAAATAATATGGCTAAAGCAGCTAAGATGTTATCAACAGCTCCGGGCGCATTGCACTTAAGAACTTTGCAATCCATAAACGATTTATCTTCAGATCAATCAAACACAGTAATATTTGCAATACCAATTGAAGCATTAAAAGCTTTAGAAGGAATTTCAAACATGGGTTTGAAAGCTCTAAATAAGAAAAAGTAAATTAATTATTTTGCTCAAAAATAATATTTTTGGCACACCAACAGTTTAATTCAACTGTTGAGTGTTTTTATTTTTTTTATTTAAATTATAATTCTAATAACAAGTACTAAGAATAAAACTATAGAAAATATTAGGTCTGATTTTAAAGGTTTACCATTAAATATCTTATAAGAGCTATATGGTAAGAATATATTGAATAGAACTAAAGTTCCCAAAATAATATGCGCATAAATATTGTGAAGCATGAAGACTAAAAAGTACATAATCATTAAAGTTTCAATACTTGAAAAAATAAAGTGAAGCTTACCTGCAAAAGATAGACCTTTTTTATTGAACATAAAACCATTAGAAAAACCAGACCAAAAATAATGAGTTCCAGCATTAAATGCAATACTAGCTAATAAAATTAAACAAAACCAAAGATAATTCCAAGAAACTGCAAAAATAATTAAAACGTTTATAGGAATAAATAACCAGTCAAGATAAAAACATGCAGGATTATTTTTGTAAGAATTAAAAGACTTTTTATTTTTAGTTTCAAAACGAGTCCAAAGTTGATGAATAATGGGATATAAGCCAAGAATTATTGCTAGAATAATTTTAAACATTTAATATCACTTCCAAAGTTTAAGCATATCTTCTTCAATAAAATGAAGATTACCAGGAACAATAAGACAATGTAGAGGTTGACCGAAATCTTCTTCTCTAAGATTATCAACAGTTCCAGCTTTAATTTTAAAGTCGCCACCAATACGAGCGCAACCAATAATTAAAGTATCAGAAGTAAAAACTTTCTCATCACGTTTCTTTTCAATAGTTTCAAGAACTTCAATCGCTTTATTAACAGTCATTTTACGTTCTGGTTTAATATCAAGAAGAACTAAAGTGTGAAGACCAGATTTCTTATTTTGTTTAATAACATCATAAGCTGTTTCAGGTTTGAAATTATCTTCCCAGTAAGGTTGAGATGTAGTTTTACCAAATTTGTAAAGCTCAAGACCGACAATGCCAATAGCGTTAAGAATGGATGCATTATTAATAACTTTAACAGGGACATTTGCTTCTTTAGCACGTAAGAAAAAATCAGTATGAGTAGTTGCTCCAAAAACATCACCTACAATGAGTAAGGCAATATCTTTATCTTTAGCAGGAAGGATAATATCATCTGATCCTTTTTCAATTAAATCACGTTCAGCAAGAATAATTTTTTTATCATAAAATTCTTCCATTTTAAGAACAGAAGATTGAAGCATAGAGGTATAATCTTCAAGGAAGATCTTATCTGCTTTTCTAACAGCTTCAAGACCCTTAACAGAGATATCTTTCTCATCGTTAAGGCCGATGCCTATTAAGTATAATGTCATATAAAAAGAAAAGTGGTAATTGTTTAAAAAGTTAGTGACTAATGCTAATTAGAATAAATATGAATTAAAATAATAATAGAATTAAAATTATTAAGAGTAAATCTTATTTGCCTTGTTGCATAACAAGTAAATCTTCAGTTGTTAATTTGTGACGTTTTTTGATTTTGTCATTAACTTCTTTAGTTTTTTCTTTAAGATTTTTCTTTTTCTTTTCATGCTCAAGTTCAGCTACTTGTACATCATTGCTTTCAAGTTCTTCTTTGACTTTTTTGAACTCTTCTAGCTTAACTTTAAGTTCGTTATTAACTCCCATGTAACTTTTCTTTCTTTCTAAGAATAATTCATGAGAAGCTTTTTCTTTTTCTCTAAGAATATCAATTTCTTTTGAATACTCGATAAGTTGCTCGTGGAATTCTTGACTTTCCTTAGCTTGTTTTTGAAGATCTCTGTGAAGCTTGTTTGCTTCTTTCTTTAGTTTGTTTAGTTCTCTGTTTTTAGATCTAATATCACTAATTTCAGAAGTTGCATCTTTGATTTGATTATATTGTTTTTTTAAGAAACGAATTTCCTTCATAACTACTTGTTCTTTTTGAAAACTCATAGGTTCAGTTTCAATCTTAGTTTCTAAAGTTTCAATTTTTTTCTTAATAGTAGCAGGGCTATCTTTAGGTTTATTATAACTTTCAGGAACATGAGATACAGGTGTAACTTCTTTAATATCTTTTACAATTTTAAGTTCTTCAGATATTTGTTTATTAAGTTGGTCACGCTTAACTTTAGTTCCTTTAACTTCAGAAGTTAAGTTGTTTCGCTTTTTTTTAGCTTCTTGAACAAAGTTGATTTTATCTTTGATCTCTTGACTAACTGCTGCTTTTTGTCTAAATAAAGCTTCTTTTTCAGAATTTGCTTTACTAAGTTTAGACTTAACTGCGCTAATCTCTTCTTTAGCTCTTTTAAGCTTGTTTATTAGTTCTTTTTTTTCGTTATCAGCTAACATTTAACTTCGCTCGTTTTTATTTTATTTTGATTGGTGATAAATTATTAAAAAAAAATAAATGAAAAGTAAAAAAATTTATCCGAAAAGTGCGCCTAGACCAGCTGCTGCTGCTCCTTCTTCTTCTTTCTTTTCTTCTTCTTTTTTCTCTTCTTTTGCAGGTGCTGCATCTGTTGCTGCTGCTGCCGGAGCTGCTGCTGCTGGTGCTACTGCTGCATTTTTGATAGCTTCTTCAATATCAACATTTTGAAGTGCTGCGACTAAAGCTTTAATTCTTGAAGCGTCTGCTGTTGTTCCAGCTGCTTCTAAAACTTTTTTCATTGAATCTTCATTAACTTCCTTATTTGCTTTGTGTAAAAGCATTGCTGCGTATACATATTCCATTTTGTTTTCCTCCTTATGGAAAAAATTCTAATTTATTGCGATCCACCCTCAGGTGTTTCTGTTTCGTTAGTGCCATCAGCAGATTCTTCTGCTTTCTTTTCCTCAGGTGCCGCTTCTGTGCTTGTTTCTTGAGGTAATTCTTTGATATCCAAAGATGATTCTAATTCTTTTGCTTGAGCTTCTGCTTTTGAAAGAACAATACCAACTGTTTCATCAGTTAAAATGTCTGCTTCAATTGCAAGTGCTTTTGCATCTGCTGCTGCTTTTTGAACCATTAATGTGATAGTTTCTTCTGTTGGGAAACCAGCATTAAATGCAAGGTTAAAAGCTTCTGTTGCAGCTGTTTCGAAGTTTGCTTTGTAAGCATCTTCATCAATATCTAAGACTGATTTAGGAATAATTTCACCATTTTCAAAAACTCCAACAAGGTCAAGACCAATTTCCATTGGTTCAACGCCAAGTCTTTGAAGTAAACCTGCAAGTTTTGCATCAACAACGTCGCCTTCTTTAGCAACAACTTTGTCTTCTTTAATTACAATTTTTGCATCTTCAATAGCTGTTTTAATTCCATAAGCGCCTAATTCACCAATAACAGGACCAGGTGCAAAATTAGTTTTTTTTGCAGGGACGGTAATGTCATTTGGTGCTGTTTGACCAGCATTAATAGGTGCTTTTGATTTGTTCTTTTTAAGAATTGAGAATAAAGCGAACGGATTATCTTCTGTAAATAAAAGAGCAGGCATACCTTTGAAAAGATCAACTAATTTTTCAACGCCTTCTTTTTTAGAGTTTGCAAAAGCAAGTTTAGCAAGTCTCTTTTTAGTCATTCTAAGAAGAACTTTTCCTCTTAAATTCTCTCTCATTACTTGAAGTTGTCTAGTAGGAAGATTCTGCATATCAACAATACCAATAATAGGATATTTATCAATAAGTTCTGTGAATTCTTTCACATTATCCTTTTTCTTTTGAGATACATGAGCCATTTTAAAGAGGGATCGGCTTACTCATAGTAAGCTTTAATAGAACCTTGTTAACATTATTCGCTTCCTTAGGAAGATGGTGAACAACTTGGTTGTAAAGATACAAAATATTATCGACGATTTCGTCTTCATTTTGATCATCTTTACCAATTGTTACGTGAATAACTGGTTCTTTCTTTGCTGTAACCTTAACTGTTTTTTGAAGTTTTTCGTATAGTGGTTTAATTTGAGGTTTAACTGCAATTACTGCGCCTGCTTTTGGGTTTGGCATTTTACCAAGTGGACCAAAAGTTCGACCAAAAGTACCTGCAACTTGTCCCATTAAGCTACCTTGAGCAACGAAGAAGTCATATTTTCTAGCAAGATTTTTTGCTTTTTTCTTATCTTTTTTGTAATCGTCAAACATAGTGATTGTTTCGTCAAACACGTTTTTAGCCTCATCAGCTAAATCAACACCAACTAAACCGCAAACAGAAATTTTACGTCCAATAGAATGATGAAGTGTTGCGAAGAAATCAAGTTGTTCCTCTGTTTTTTTGATATTTAAATCTTTAAGAGTTATAATCAAATCGACAGATTGAGGAAAGTTTCTTTTCTTAGAGTCTTTCTTCAAAGTTTCAAGTGCCTTTATTATAGTATCTTTATTCATTATAAGATCCCTCCTACATTAAGTAGTGATTTCGGGTATGTTGATGGAACACGGGTTTATTTATAAACTTTACTATGTGTTTTTTTGTTTTTTTGTGCTTAAATTGTGCTTTTCTTATCAAATTAATGAAAAACGCCACGACCCGGATTACACTCTTTTTTTGAGTGTTGCCAGAAATAAAATATTTCTGAGCATGTTCGAATCTGGGAAGTAAGTATAAAACGCCACGACCCGGATTTGAACCGGGAATTCCAAAGGAACAAGCTTTCCAAGCTTGCGCAATACCAGATTATGCGATCGTGGCAATGTTTATTTAATGACACAAACGAAGTACTCAAAAAACAAAAATGTTTTTTGGTTTTGCGATCATGACAAATAATAAGAGAAAGAACATTAGTTTATTTATAAAATTTACTTTAAGACAGAAATTAATTTTTGAATAATAATAATTAATACATATATACATGATATTATCGTTAAGACCAAAAATGTATTTGACATAGTTTGTGGACACGAAACAGCTATGCCGCAATAGATGTGAGTCATTTGCGATACTAAAAATAGAATAACCGTTAATAAAATGCTATAGATTAATTTTGGCCAACTAAATTGGAATATCTTTTTTAACATATTCATTTCATATATCGATGCATGTTAAGATATGATCTAATTTCATCATAAGTTTCGTTTGTTAATGAAACTGCTTCTTTTTTAGCTTCATTAATATAACTTTTATACAAGAATTTATCTACTAACATTCTAAGAAGGAAGTAAAATGCTTTCATTTCCCAAGCGTTTTCATAATCAGTAATTAAGTATGTGACAAAAACAATTTTTATTTTGCCATGATAATATTTCTTTTTAACATTATTTTTTTCAACTTCAACAAATTTAAGATTAGTGGCTTTAATTCTAATTTTAATTTCAGCTTTAACATAATCAGAAAATTTCTTGTAAGGACGAAGATCCATGTCAAGTTGTTTGCTATCTTTATAGACATGTTCTGAATTCATAAATTCATTTTTATCAAAACTATGTTGTTGCATTAATTCATCAATAACTGCGTATAACTCTTTAGGATCAAATAAACCTTCATATTCAAGTCTTTTTCCATCAACTACTATTTGTGTTTCAGCCAAAATTTATCACCTTATGAATTTTGTAGTTCAAAAAATTTCTTTTTTTGTAACAGCCAAAATTTATCACCTTATGAATTTTGTAGTTCAAAAAATTTCTTTTTTTGTAACAGCCAAAATTTATCACCTTATGAATTTTGTAGTTCAAAAAACTTTTTTTTTTTGTAACAGCCATTTTTTATCTAATTAATATGCATGAGTATCGGTTTCCATCCTTAAAAACTTTTTTATTTCATGTTGAAGGCGAAGAGCTTCATATTCTTGGTCATCAACTGTTGTTGATTCAAATTCTTTATGTTTAACCCACATATAGAGTTTTCCCATAGTTTCTGTGAACTTACCTTTACTTGGTTTAAATATTCCTTGCCAATCAAATTCTATTTTAGTTTCAACGTCAATAGTAACTCTACCTTCTGTATATCTAGTTTTTTTCCCATGAAGAATTCCTTCTTTTTCCTGATAATTCCATAAATGAAACGAGACTGCAATACGTCTTCTAAGAAAAAAGTTTTCTTTTCTACTGGCTGTAAGCTCAACTTCAACTTCTGTTCCAAGTGGATTATCGGTCTTATCTTTATATCTTTTTTCTTGAAGAAGATACTTTCGACTCATAATCCAACGACAAACAAGTTTATACAAACCATCCCAATCAAAAGGACCTTTGAATTTAGTTTTATTTTTACCAAAAGTTACAGTTTTGCCAGCTTTAAAAACCATATTAAGATAATTAAGAAAAATGCTATAAAAATCTTTCTATCTGTAAAAAATTTATAAAAATTAAAAAAAATAAGTATTTTAAAGTGATTTATGCTTAATTATACTTATACTAAACGAACAGATTCTAAATTTTTAGGTGCAATAGTTTCAATTCTATAAGTTTTATGAATTGTTCTTGCAAAATCAAGGCAGCTAGAACTATCACCATGATTAACTATTACCTTTTTAGGTCTTGGACTACATTTGTTAATGAAACTCATCAATTCACGTCTATCTGAGTGACCAGTAATTTCAAGTTTATGTACTTCAAGTTTAATTTCGACAAGTTCATTTTTACCTTTTTGATTTCTCATACTGATTTCTTTAAGACCGCTTTGAACTAATCTACCTAAACTACCTTCTCCTTGATAACAAGTAAAGATAAGTGAATTTTTAGGATTGTCTGCAAGATCTCTTAAATAACCAACAGAAGGACCACCTACAAGCATACCAGACGTTGCTAAGATAATACAAGGACCTGAATCTTCAACAAGTTCTTTTCTTTCTTTAGCACTACCAATTCGTTTGATGTTTTCTTGAATGAATGGGTTATTGTCTTTATGGAATATTTGCTCTCTAACAGTGTTGTTTAAGTATTCTGGATAAGCAGTGTGAATTGCAGTAATATCCCAAACCATACCATCAATAAAAATAGGAACTGATTTCATAACGCCTTCACGAATCATACGTTCTAAAAGAACAATGATTTCTTGAGCTCTACCTGATCCTAATACTGGCATGAGTACTTTTCCACCACGTTTAACAGTGTTAGCAACTAAGTCTCCAAATGCTTGGTCTTGTTCTCTTTGACTACGTTTAACAGATTCTTTAGAACCATAAGTACTTTCAATCATCATAGTTTCAAGACGAGGATAATTAGTGTGTGCTGGACTTAAAAGATTAGTTTTAGCATATTTAACATCTCCTGTATATAAGAAATTATGTAGTCCATTACCAATGTGTGCATGAACCATAGCTCCGCCTAAAATATGACCTGAGTTATAAAATGTGATTCTAATATCTGGTGTTATGTCAGTAACTTCGCCGTAATCAAGAGTGATTGTGTGTTTTACAGTTTCTACAACATCTTCGCTTGCATAAAGAGAGTCTTTTTCGTCTCTTTGAATTTTAATCATATCAAGCTGCATAAGAGCAGAAATATCTCTTGTAGGCATAGTGCAGTAAACTGGTCCTCTATATCCATATTTGTATAAAAGAGGTACTAAACCTGAATGGTCTGCGTGTGCGTGACTAACAATGATTGCATCAAGTTCTTTAATATCAAACTCTGGTGCTTCAAGGTGTGGGTATGGATGTTTATCAGATGCAACATCTACTCCACAGTCTAAAAGAACTCTTGACTCGGGTGTTTGAAGAAGAATAGCTGATCTACCAACTTGACGAGCTCCGCCAAGAGGAGTGATTCTAACCCATTCATCTTTTTTGCCTCTAAGCCAACCGTTATAGATTCTTTGTCCTGTTTTGTGTAAGAACTTTTTTCTATAATCTGAGTTTTGATAAAGAACTGAACGAATATTTTCAATAAGTTGACTTCTAATAGCAGGTTTTCTTTTAATAACAGGAACCCAACAAGTTTTTGCTTTAATTTCTTGAAGAGTATCTCCTTGTCTACCAATAGCGTTCCCTGGTTTTTCAACTTCAATAATTACGATTGATCGCTGTGGATCAAATAGAATTTTATCAATACCAGCTTCTTTGCCGATAATTTTTTTAATTTCTTTTTCAGCTTTTTCAGGTTCCATACAAAGTTCTGGATCTGGTCTAAGCTCAATTCGTTTTTTGATTTTATTAACAATCTCACGAACTAAATTTTTGTCATTAAGGAAAAAATCCTTATCTTTAGTATAAAGAACGATGTTTGCTCCTTCGAAATTAGCGTCGCTAATTTTATTACTAGGTAAATCTTTTATGATTTCTTTTAAAATATCTGTCATTGAAAAAACCTGTTTTTAGTTTTAATTTTTTTTTTAAGAATGTTGTAAATTATTTGCTCAAGAATAAATTCTTGGCATACACAAAATAATTTGTGTTTTTCTAAAATAATAAAATAAAATGAAAATAAATTTTAATTGTCAATTCTGGTATTAATTAATTTTTGAAGAGCAAGTGTTACTCCGTCTTTATTAATAACCATAACGTCAACTCCTTCTCCTGAAGCTGAATCTCTTTGAATTGAAGCATTTATTGCTTTTACAACCAAGTTGATACCTTCTTCTTTTGAAAGGCCTGGTTTGTAACTGCTTTCTAAAACTCCATAAGACATCATGCTACCTGAACCGCTTGCAACAAAATCTTTTATGTCTGAGATTGATCCATCAGGGTATAAGTCATAAAGATGACCTGCTTTGTCAAATCCTCCAACAAGGAAATGACTGATACCTGGAATCATAGACATCTTTCTAATATTAGCATAAACCATACCTGCAAGAAGATTTGCGCCTTCTTTTACACTAGGTTTGAAGTTACTTCTAATTTCTTTAATTTTAAGTTCGGCTTTGATAAGCTTAACCATTAATTGAATATCAGAAACAGTACCAGCTGTAGTAACAGCCATATAATCATTGATCTTAACTACTTTTTCAACATCTTTACTTGCGATGAAATGCCCAGCAGTAGCTCTTTTATCTGCACCTAAAATAATGCAGTCTTTACATACAATACCTACAGTTGTAGTTCCTGTTTTTAAAACGTTATCCATCTTATAATCCACCTTTTTTAATAGAATCTTTGTAAGAACAATTAACTAATGAAAATCTTATGTTCTTTATATAGTTTATGTTTATTTTTGTGTATATTCTCTATTTAATAGTTTTATTTATTTGTAAGATTTAAGGAAGTCTGATTATAATATCTGTTGCAGAAGTAGTAATTTTTGCACCATTACCAAATTCAATTACTTCATCTGAATATGTGGCTCCATTGACTTCAATACTATCTGTAACAAGTTCTCCATGAATAATTGTTTTACCGCCTGTTAAACCCATTTCAATTTCATCTTTATTTAAATCTAATATTTTATGAGAACTGCTAGCACCATCTGGAATATAGAATGTGAATTTACCTTCATTATCAGCAATTTCATCATATATAATTCTTGCTTCAGAAAATCCCGTATCAAAAGTAAGTTTTAAATCTGATCCTGCATTAGTTGCGCTTGTTTTTAACCGAAGCATTTCTGCACCCATTACACTAGACCAAAGATTGGTTATTGTAAAACCTAAATATTCATTGCCTGTGCTAATATTTAGAATCCCGTTCTTATAGTATAAATCTTTATCAATAATATTATATTCCCAAGGACCATTATATTCACCAATACAATCTCCTGTTCCGTCACAAATAGTTCCAAGCGCAGCAATATTTCCTTGAGCAAATGTGTTTTTTTCATTATCAGTATAAACAACATTTTGTGTTACTTGATTTGGTGAATCTAAAGAGTTGCCGTCAAACCAACCATCAGATAAGTCTTTACAATTAATTGAATTTTCATCACAAAGACGTTTAGCAAAAATACTCTCGCCAACATTTAAAGAACCACCTTCTGAATCGTTCATAGTAATAGAAACATTCCCGCCAAAAACTTGAAGGTAATTATCAGGTGAATTAGTTCCAATACCAACCCAATAATTAAAATTTTCATTATAAATATTAGAATTTTGAAGAGTCCAGCCATTTTGAGCTGAAACATTAGTTGAAACTAAAGCTATAATAATAACTGTAAAAATAATTGTGAATATAGGAATAATTACTTGTTTAATTTTCATCATACACCTCTAATTAATATTTAATACACATCCTCTTATATAAAGATTTCCTGAATCATCAAAGATAGCGACATCTCCACCAGAACTACTTTGAAATATAAGTTCACTTCTACCATCCTCTGACTGCATTGTAGAAAATTGTTCAAGAGTGCCATTTAAGTATAAGTTTCCTTGAGGATTAGAAACCCATGCAACAATATTTCCATCTGAATTATTAATCTTAAAATCATTAGCATCAGCAAGATTTCCTCCAAAGTTCTCAAAAACAGAACCTAAAATTAAAAGCATACCATTACTATCAATCATGAATAAGCTTTTGTTTGTATTATCTTGAATAATAAATTTACTATTTGTATTAAAGTTAGCAAGATCGCATAAACCAGTAAGCGTACTTTCATTAGAATATTCATTAACTGTTGCATAAATATTACCTTTTGCAGTATGAACATAAGTGTTATCTTCACCCTTAAAATTAATGTCTACTAAAACTTTCTTTTTATATCCTTTAATTGCAATTCCAGGACATTCATCTATTGAAATTCTACAAACTCTTGTTGGAACCCAGGATGTTGAACCACCTAATATTAATTTTCCATTACTTGGACTTGCAATCGCATAAGTTTCATTATCTTTAAATGGACAATAAATTTTAGTATTTTCACATACAATTTCTTCACCAGTATCTTCATATAATGTGATATTATAAATCTCAACTTCTTTATTCATATTATTTTGAAGTAATAAATTTAAGCTATAATTTCCTGAATTGTTACTTTGTTCAATAGAAAAATCATTACAATAGAAATTATTATCAATTTTACATGTTTGACCTTCATATTTTGAGAAGTTAAACATTTCAAAGTATTGCATAACTCCAACCATAAGTAGAAGAATAATAAATGCCCAAGAATAACTTGCTAAGAATTCTAAAGCAGCCTGACCTTTCTGACTTTTTATTCGAAGTCCAAAAAAGCTTTTGTGGTTTTTTGTTAGCTTTCTAGCTTGAAAAATATTATGCCTAGATTTATTAGTTTTCTTTTGAAATTTAGACTTATTATTTAGAATTCTCATTTTATAGCTTTAGTAAATATTCTACCTTTAATAGTGTGTTCAGTACTGCCTGTTGCTCTTTTAAATGACAATTCTGTTCTCCAAGTGTTTTTAGAGCTGCTTAGAGTTAAGTCTTCACAGCCATAAGCGCTAAGAGTGCAACTCATACCAGTACTCCATTTAGGACTGCCAATCTCAGTAAAACTTCCAGAAGCATTTGCAATCCAATCAGCGGTAGTATTAGTGAACGGACAGTAAATACTAAAAGCGCAATTATTAATATAATCTCCATTATTGTTGTACAAAGATATATTTGTTGGAACAATTGCCTTTTCTAAATTATTTCTAATTTTAACTGAAAGATTAAATGTATTTGCACTAACTTGTTTTAAACCCCAATCTTCACAAACAATATTATAACCAAAATTACATTCTTCAGGAATGTATTTGTTAGCATTAAAAACGTCAAAGTACATTAAAGCTCCAAGCATAAGTAAAAGAACCATGAAAGCCCAAGAATAAGTAGTTAAGAACTCTAAAGCTGCCTGTGCTTTCTTATTACTAGAATTTTTACTCTTTCTATGATTAGAACCCATATTAATGTAAATACACCTCTCTAATGAATTATAGACTTAGAGATTATATAAATCTTATTATTTGTTTGAGAAGAAATTAATGCTCAATAGTAAAGCTATTGGCAATTTTAATAGAATTAAAATAAAAAAATAAAATAAAAAAATTTAGTTTTATTGAACTGTACCTACTATATCTCCACCAGTGTTTTTACCAAATTGTGAGCCTGATTTTGCGTAATAATAAGCAATATCAATTTTCATTCTTTTTTTAACGCCAGTTACGTAAGGATTTGTGATGTCAGCCGTGTTTTCTATTAACATTACTGCTCCAGATTCACAAGTAAGTGATGTTGCTCCAGTACATCCTGAAGGACCAGCGCAGCTATTAGATCCGTCATCTACACATGCGTTTGATATTACAGTTAATTCATTTATTAAACCAACAGTTTCTCCATTGTCAACATCTGCAACTTTTAAACTAGTAATAACTAACGCTTCTGCATTGTTTCTAATTCTAAGTGTTACAGCAGTAGTATTTACAACTGCGTCATCACAACCAAATGGTGATGCGAATGTACATGAGTCTGGTACGAATTTTGTTGGATTTAAAACTCCAAAGTATGATAGAGCTCCAATCATTACTAAGATAACTAAGAATGCCCAACCATATGTTGTTAAGAATTCCAATGCTGCTTGTCCTTTTCGATTCTTTGAAAGGCCATAAACATCTTGTTTTTGTGATTTTATATTCATTATTAAACACCTCTTTAATTATAAATTAAGTTTGTTTAGTATAATCTTAGTCAAAAGTATATTTAAAAGTTTCGTTAATAAAGCTTGTTTATTGTCTATTCTTGTTTAATCCAGATAAAAACTTTAAATTTATTTTTTTAAGTGTTAAATTAGTTTTACTAATTTAAACTAGGTAAAAATTATGAATTTATTTTTTTAAGTGTTAAATTAGTTTAGCTAATTTAAACCGCCGAAAAACCCAGCGAGTACGTTTGATAGTGATAAAAAGATTAAAAGTGCAACTCCGATGAAAACAGGGATGTATTTTACTCCTCCTTTAACATTTCCTTTACTAATAATTGAAATGATCATGGATGAAAACGTTGAGATAATACCAATTGCGACCATTGAGAATGTTTTGAAGTCGTTAGGGTTAATACCTGCCCCAGTATTGCCCGAGCCACCGCCCATAACTGAGCCACCACTTGCAGCTAAAGATTTTGTAACTCCAATGATGATTACTAATAATTGTTGTGCTAAAGCAAATAATGCAGGTGTAATAAATAGAACAATTGCTGTCATGAATATAGTGTAAGTAACAGTTGCAGCAGCCATTTCTTGTTTTAAAATAGCAGTTTTCTTTAAGTTATCAATAACTTTATCAATAATTGCAGCAACTTTTCCTCCTGTTTCGAATTCACTAACAATTAAGTTTAAACTTCTTCTAAGTTGAGGAGAATCATATTTAGCTCCAAATTCTAATAATGATTCAGCAATATCGCTTCCAGTTAAAACTTTCTTAGATGCAAGAGTCATTTCTTTTGCAAGAATGTCAAATTCAGGTCTGATGGCTGTCCAAAGAGATTTATCAAACGAAAGACCACCTTTTAGATTGGTTGAAACAAGCGTTAAGTATTCAGGAAGAACTTTTTCAATAACAATAGTACGATTGTAAATTTTAATGTTTAAGAAAAAATAAAACATCATAATAACTGCAAAAACCATTGCGCTTTGAATTGCAAACCATGCAACGAAAGTAACAACTAAAGTTGCAACAGGTCCAAGCTCTCTTAAAGGATTATAAATTGCTGAAAAATAAATAAGGTATGTGATGACTAAAGTTACCCAAAATAAACCTCCAAAGAACTTATATGGAACTTCACTAAGACCTGCTTTTAGAAGATATTCTCTAAGTGTAACTCTAATTTTTTTAGGTATGAACGCCTTTCCAAATGTTTCTAAGTAAAGTATATCTCCCATTTTTTCTTTTAAAGTATAATCTAAATATTTACGTTAGGTCTAATTGATTTGAATACTGCAAGGAAAACAAATTCTATAATTACTAATACAACCGCGATAAGTGCAAATAAAGTAAAATCTGCTTGAATATTAATCATGCTTGCAATTATTACAAAAATAGTGAGTCCTAATGATGGCATAACAACCGCTCCAAGCATATAAAACATAGTAACTGAACTTAATTTTTTACCATATTTTTGAATTTCAACAAGTTGTTCGTTAGTGATTTGATCAAGAGTTGCGTCAAGAGATTCAGTAACATCCATACCAATTCTTAAAGAGTTGTTAATTTGAAATAAAATCCTTTTCATCTTATCAGATGGACAATATTTAACTGCTTTTTCTAAAGATTCTTCAAGAGGAGTTCCACTAGATATTTCATGTACAATAGATTTGAAATATTGGTTAGCAACACCGTAACTTTCAGAAGCTTCAATTAAAGCGTTAATAAGAGGTTTTCCTGAATTAAGTTTTACAAGTAAGAATCTGCCTGCGAATAAAACTTCTTTGTCAATATTTTTAGCTCTTTTAGAAACTTCTGAGTCAACTTGACGAATAAGCATATTGTAGAACATAAATCCACAGACTGCAAATACAATAGGTATAAATATGTAAGATTCACCCATTTTATCAACAAGGAAAAATGTTAATATTGCAATTGCTGATGCTGCAAATAAAGCTGATCTAAGTTTTTCTTTAATGTAATCTGAAGATTTTTTGTTAATTCTAGCAATCCAAAGTTTTTTGCTGATATTTTTATCATGGTGGGCAATCCTTTTAGCAATAGCATCAAGAGATATACTATTGAATAAACTATTTAGGCTCATTTTTCAAGTTTAAGACGGCCCATATAATATTTGGCCATTAATTTCCCCACTTTATTTACATCTTCAATCTTATTTTTAATCATCCAATTAAGAATATACATTTTTTGTTTTAAGTCAGTCGCAATCTCTTCTTTACTCATACCAGTGTAAAGTTCAAGAGTTTTCATCATGGTAATTGATTCGTTCATTTTTGAAAGTTTATCAACTTTAGGATTAAGTTGCATGATAACATTAACTTCTCCATCAGGTAGAATTTCTGCAATTTGTAATGTTCTTCTTTTTCCAGTTCTTCTATTTCTATTCTGAACAAGCAGTAAACCTAAAGCACCAACCATTCGTTTAGGAATGTCAATAGGCGGATTAGTAAGTCTCATAATAGCTTCTTCTGCATTATTTGCGTGAAATGTACCATATACTGAGTGACCTGTGATTGTAGCTTCTAGTAAAACTTCAGCTTCTTTTTTACGTCTAATTTCCCCAACAAGAATTCTATCAGGTCTCATACGTAAACTGTTAACAACTAAGTCAAGCATAGAAACTCCACCTTTTCCTTCTGGGTTTGGAAGACGAGTCTCAAGCGGAACCCAGTGAAGATTATTAGGTAAAACTAATTCTCTAGTATCTTCTATTGAAATAACACGTTGATTAGGTGGGAAAAAGTTAGAACAAGCATTAAGCATGGATGTCTTTCCTGAACCAGTTCCTCCAACGACGAGTATTGATAATTCGTTTTGAATAGCAAGCCAGATTAAAGCTGCACCTTCAAGAGAGATAGTTCCTGATTCAATGAATTTAGTAATAGTCCAAGGATCAGTTGCGAATTTTCTAATGGTAATAGTATTTCCTTTTGATGAAATTGGATTTAAAGTTGCATTAACCCTATCCCCAGTCTTAAGGTGAGCGTCCATTAAAGGATTTAAAGTAGTAATTTCTTTACCAACATCACGGCCAATCATAGTTGCATAATGTCTAATTCTAGCTTCAGTTGGAACGTTAATGTTTGTTTGAGTCCAACCATGTTTTTTATGATAAGCCCAAACAGTTTCATTATGATTGTTAATTACAATCTCTTCTAAATTATTATCATTAAGAAGAATTTCGATCTTTCCAAGACCTAAATTTTCTTCAATTAAATAATTAGTAAGCATGTTCATAGTTTTAGTATCAGTTCTTGGGAAATATTTGTGGATTAATTTTCTAATCTCACTTTCAAATCTTCCTCTAATATCTGAAGCATCTTTATTTTCTGATTCATCAACTTGTTCTATGTCGACTTTTGTTACAAATTCTTGTCTAATTTTTTCTAGAATTAGTTTAGTGGTTTCACTAATGTTTGTTATAGATGCGATGTATTGTGGGACTGGTTTGTCATCACAAACAGTTATTTTAATATCAACTTCGATGTAATTAATAGTAATTGCATAATTATCAATTACTGTTTCTCTTGACCTTGAATTTTCATCCATCAAAAATCACCTTCTGATTTTTGGAGGATCTCAAAAACTTCATTTTTATTATCTGACATTTTCTTTAATCTCCATTGAATGTTTTAAAAAATTAATACGATGTGAAATCTCACTTAGTACATGTTCAAATTGTTCTTTTTTATATTTTTTGTTATCAGTTAAAGATTCAACTTCGTGTTTTACTTCCATGAGTTTTAGATTTGCTTGATGAATATCTTTTTGTTTCATTAGAGAAATAATTTCTTTTATTTCTGATTTCAATTTCATGCCTTGTTTTGCAAAATTCCCATCAGTGTTTTTTTCTTCTTCTGTTTTGTTTATTGTTTCACTACTTGGTTTGTCTAATAAATCTGCAGAGATTTTTAATTCAGGATTTTTTTTCTTTTCTAATTCAAGTTTTGACTTAATACCATTGTAAACTTTCAGAACATGATTGTAAAGTAGTTTTCTTTCTTTTTTAGCATTTTTTGGCATTAAAATAAATAGTTCTTTAAGTTGTTCATAGTTTTCAGCAGCTTTTGTGTAATCTTCTGCTCCTAAAAATACTTTAATTTTTTTTGATATGTAAAGTGTTTTATGTTTAATATCTTCAAGCTTTTCTTCTAATTCTTTTTTTTGTGCAATATCTTTTTCTGTTACTTCGTTTTTAGTTTCTTCTTCAAGTTTTTTTATTTGATAATAACTTGCAACTAAATCATTAAACATCGCGTCTTTACCTTTATGATCTGTTTTAGGATACAATGCAAAATATTTTTTCATTAATTTATATTCATTCATAGCTGCTTTAAGATTATGTTTTCTTAAGTAATCAGAAATTCTAATTGCTGTTTGTTTAATTTGACTTCTAACTTTTATTTTGTCTTTAGCTTCAAGTGAAAGATTTTGTTCTTTAGTTTCTTTTTTTGATTCATTACTAGTTTCTTTTTTTGATGATTTTGTATTTTGAGAATTAGTTTGATTTTTATTTGATTCAAATTCTTTATTTTGTTGATTTAATATTGGTTTATTTTTTTCTTGTTTTGAAAATTGTTGAATTTTAGTGTACAATTCTTCAACTAAAGAATTATAACCTTCTCTATCTTTATCAGTTAATGCGTTTTCTAATTCTTTTTGAGCTTCATCAAAAACTCTTCTTGCATCATTAACTTGGTTAGCTGCTAGAGCTTGTTCTAACAGATTTCCAAAGTTCTTTTTTGGAGTAAAGCTTTTTTCAGTTTCAAGCTCTTCAAGTTCTGCAATCTTACTTTGTTTATTTGAAGCTTTTTTTTCTAAGAATTCAATGATGTCCTTTTCAATAAATCTATCAAGATCCATGGTACATTCTTACCATATTAGCACGGTATTCCCTCCATAAATCTTCTGGATTGAAAAATCCTCTTTTTCTTGCTTCTTGAAAAAAGAAATCTTTCTTTTTATCTAATTTTTCTAGTAAGTGATTTTGCCAAAGTGCACCTGATTTATTCTTTGAAATTTTATTATCTTCTGCTCTTTGTTCGAAATCTTGTTTGAATTCTTCAAGTGATTTATCTTGTTCCTTTTCTTCAACAGTTGCTTTTATTTCTGTTTTTTTGTTAAGATAAATATACGGAGTTGTGAATTTATATTCTAATCCAAGCATTTTTTCTTCAACAAGAAAATCAACCCATGATTGAACAACTGATACTGGTAAATCTAACTGTTTTGCAGCTTTTTCAAGCTCTATTTTATCAACTGTTTGAAGAAGATCTATAAGAGAATCTACAGTTGTTGTTATAGTGTTATCTACCATTATGAGTTTTTACACTTTCTCACTATATAAAATTTGTTCATTATTAGATAGTAGTTAGTCGACAAGTATTCTTTTAAGAAGATAAAATTATTCTTGTTAATTACACATTACTTGGTTTAATTCTTCTGCTGGAAAACCAAATGTTTGAGTTGCATGATACCTATCAATTCTAGTTTCAGTACTATCATTAATTACTGTTCTCATTATCTCACAGTCACGGAATTCTTTATGATAAAGGAAATCAACATAAGATTTGTTTAGAAGTTGATCTTCGATAGCAATACCTGCATCTTCTAGTTTTTCAGGCGTAAGAACTGAAATGATAGTTAATTCTGGGTATGCTTTTACAGTTGTACTATTTGCAAGTCTGCCAAAAAAACTACGAGGTTTGAAACTTGCACCATAAATGTTAAATTGAAAATTAAGACCTGTTTGAGATACAATATATGCGCTTTCATTGGCAAATGTAGTAAAGTCTTCATACTCAAAATCTCCTTGAATGCCATCACTTTCAAGAAAAGTATTATTGTAAGGTAAATCATAGTACAAAGGATCTTTAATTCCAGTAATACTAATGTCTGTAATTATTGTCTTATCAACATCCCAATTTATATCTTGATTCTTTAGATGAATGGAGATGTCCATAGTTGCAGTAAGTGCAAATGGTTTAGTTTGATCAATAGATAAGCTGTTGATTGTTATGCTAGTCTCATTATAGCCAAATTCCTCAGATAAACTAACTGCGTTAGCCATCATATCAATTATAGTTCTATTTTCCATATAAGGACAATCAACATCATTATCTCTTAAGCTGCCATTTAATATACACTCAACAAAAGATGCTTTGATGTCAGGTTCATGTAAAAAAAATGAATCATTTTGATAAATAAATTCAACCATACCTCTAAGTGTTTGATAACCTGAAACTCTAAGACTGGTTTTTGAGTAATCAATTAAAGTTTCAAGATAATCATTCATGGCTTTTACTCTTATTTCATCAAATTTAACATTGTGATCAAGCGGAGTAACTTGATAAGTTGCATAAATAGTTGTAAGAAGTCCAGCAATAACTATTGAAATGAAAATAAATACTATTGCTTTTTTACTTTTCATCATTAAGCCCATATTTTTAACTCCCCAATGTCAGGTCCATAAAAAACTGTTTCATTAGTTGAAACAAAGATTATTCTTTTAGATGTTAAAACAAAGTTTGAATTATTTATTCTATCAGTTGTTCGACTATATATTATTGTATCGTCAATAGAATAACTTATACCATATTGTTCTAATAAAAGTTCTTCAATAACGTTTTTAGTAAGATTGGTTGCATAGTCGTTATCACCACTATAATGAAACATTGCAATTTGATCTGCAATGGATTGATCATAATCTTCAATAATATTAGATTCAAATAAAAAATTGATATAATCATTTCTGTAATCTTTTATGCTGGTGTCGACCATAAGGTCCATTATATCATTAGCAATTAGAAATGTTTGTCTTGTTTCAGGTTGGTAGAAATTTGAATTGTTAATAATTAATATAGTAGTAACTATAATCATACTTGCAATAATCGCATCTAGTACGAAAAAATATGAGCCTCTTTTTCCCATCAAGAGAAACTTGACAGTTAAAGAATAAAAACTTTTCGAAGATTTAAGTCTAAATTTAACTAGTTTCTTAATTTAAAATTTAAAAAGTTTAGAAATTAATCAGTCCCAATAATAAAGTTTGATTCTGAAAGTTTCACCTTTATTTTTAGCAATCTTAGTGATTTTAATTGCATCTTTAATATTAATGCTAATATTATCAGTTGTTGGACAAGGAACATGGAAAGGAATTCCATCACAACATTTTGCTTTAACACATTGATCAATGCCATCATCGCCAGAAAAGTTTCCTAATTGTGCATAACTGTCTTTTTGAATTCCAATAGTAGTACAAGCTTTGTAAGGTGCTATAATAGTAATTGTTCCCGCTCCTTCTCCAGTATCGTAAGTTGTGTTTGTACCATATTCGCAAAGACCTGCTGCAGAACCTTCACCTTGACAAGTTTTTGAACAATATTTACTACCTTGTTTAGTACAATCAGGTTGACAAGTTCCATTTGCAAGTGTTAAATTAAATTCTTGACAACCACTAACAACATTATAAAATGGTCCTGCAAGAGTAGGTGCGTAACCTGGCGCATCAGCCATAATGAAAATTCCATTACCGGGATGCACATCTAAACGATATTGTCCACTTGCATTTGAAATAGTTTCATTAGTAAGAGTTACTTTTTTATCACCATCAGATACATCTTGTTCATAAGTAACAACTGCATTTTCGATAGGTTGATTATTTGAATCAAGAGAATTTACAACTCCATAAAAACAAGTTCCTCGATCGCAATCAGGATCTAAACATTTGAAATAATTATAATAAGCATCTCCGAAGTTTTTATTACAAGAAGCTTCTGTACTTGGAGTAAAAAAGTCATTTACACAAACATCATCATAAATTCCGCAAGTAAAGTTTTCTCCGCACAAAGTTACTCCCCAACAACCAGAATAGTCTAGAGGATTATGAGTTATGTTTTCAGGAATATTAGCAACTTGGAAATCAACTACTGCTTGAGTTGCATATTCTTTCCAAGGAGAACTTGCACCATCTTCATCATAAGCTAGAACTCTCCAATAATATAAACCATCAGGAAGTTCCCAATAATAAGGTAAAGTATAATTAATATGATATGGGCCATTCCCATCTCGTAATTCTTGATAATCAATTAAAGGTGAAGGAAAATATGCGTCGTTATCAATTTGAATTCTATAACCAATATCTTTAGTATCATCAGATGAAATATTAAAAAATAAAGATGGGTTTTTGTTAGTTGTTGGACTGCTTTCTGCTCCTGGACTTTGAGAAAGATCAAAAGGAATATTTGGTGGTGATCCTATTTTCCATTCGCCCTCATTACAAAAACCATTTATTCCAATCCAATTATCTTCAAGTAAGTCATCACCGCAACATTTGCTTTCGCCTGCGTCCCAGCAACCAACTTCATCATCTATATTACAAATAGATTGGATATCATCAAAAGCGCATTCACAAATATATCTATTAAGATCTGCATCATCAATGTATGTTCCACTTATACAAGAAAAAGGATGTGTTGCATCGCAAGTAAATAATTCTCCATTAAGACAATATTCTTCATCTGCTGCATTTGTATTAATCAAGCCTGCTCCGCCTTCAAGGCAAGTTGAAGGATTACCATTTTGACAGGCATTAGCTTCTTTAATTTGAGTACATAAGTTAGTACTGCAACTATTGGTAAAGCCACAAGCATACTGAGACCAAGTACCATCATTACAAGTAAGTTGTTCTCCAGGAATCCCATTTGCACCAAAATCAAAGCATTCAGGTCCAGGTTCTTGATTTGTATATTCGATTCCTGCATGAATACAACTACTACTATCGGAAACACAGAATGTTCCACTTGAATAATCTTCGTTACAATTTAAAGGTCCAGAACAACAAGGGTTAGTTTCTTCACCACAAGAATCACCATCAGGCACACACTGAGCACTAACTAAACTTGTGATTAAAATTACCATTAAAGATAAAATCAAGAAACGAAGTATAATTTTCATAGTTTTCAAACCCTCACCTAGAGTCTTAAATTCTCGATAATAATATATAAATCTTTTTATTATTTTAATTGAGCGGAATGTTCTATTAAACTCTTGATTTTACATAAACTTTAAAAAATCTAATAAGTTAAAATAATTAATATGTCTATTCCAAAATCCCATAAAAGTAAAACTTCTAGTGAGCAAAAACAATTTGTTTTGTGCAAACCTGCGAAGGATTATGAAAAAATAATTTCCACATTAGAAGATGAAATAGTTAGAAAACAAGAAAAGATTGATGAATTATCAGAACAAAATAAATTACTTCTAAAAACAGTTTTAAAAAATCAGAATAAATTGAATTAAAAAAATTAAAGTAAAGAATAAAATTATTCTTTTTTAGGAGCTTCTGCTTTTGCTTCTTCTTT
>CAYOEA010000007.1:6571-78199 GCA_964402995.1 uncultured Methanosarcinales archaeon | reverse complement strand
TGGAGTTTCTGCTTTTGCTTCTTCTTTTGGAGTTTCTGCTTTTGCTTCTTCTTTTGGAGTTTCTGCTTTTGCTTCTTCTTTTTTAGGAGCTTCCTTTATTTCATTTCTTTTCTGAACATGTTTAGCTTCAGTAGATTTCAGAACTTCATCTTTTTTGTAAGCGTTAGCATAAACTATTGCTTTTTGATTACCGAATTCAGTTTCAGTTCTGTTAATAATAACAAGTGAAGGTTCTGTTTTAAGTTCCTTTGCTAATTCTTTTTTAAGTGTCTCTCTTGAAGGTGTTGCACCATCAAAAACAACTTCTGCTATTACTTCAACTCTTCCTAATAATTTGTTTTCTTTTTTTTCTTTAATTAACATTATAATTCCTCTATGTTTCTATTTATCTGACTTTGATTGCGTACTCGCCTTTTTTAGTAACACTCATTTCATGAGCAATAAAAGACTTTTCAGTATTAATGAAATTTATTCGACCTTGCCAAGTGTTAGTGAAGTCGCTCATATTAAGTTTGTTTTCTTTATTTTTAATAACTGCTTCTTCAACAAGTTCTTTAGTATCTTTATGTGCAAATTGTTTAGCCATTTAATTTTCCTCTCTTAAGCCTTAGCTGGCTTTTTAGTATCTTTTTTCACGTTTTTTGCTTTTGCATCTTTATTAGGATTAAGATCATCATCAATCCAATCATCTCTTCCAAGACCTGCTTGTCTCATAGTAAGACCAATTCTTGGGTTTGCAATATCTTTGTATGATATTTGGATGATTCTAGCTTTACATTTATCGCCAATTTTTAAGCTTCTATTAGTATCTTTACCTTGTAAGGATTTATCTTTACTAAATGAAACGAAATCGTTGATTGTCTGGCTGATGTGAATCATACCATCAATTGGACCCATAGTGATGAATGCACCAAAGTCTGCGATTTCTCTGATTTTACCTGGGATAACTTCTTGAAGTTCAGGTTCGAAAGTAATAAGCTCAAAAGTAACGCTGTAATATGAAGCGCCATCTCCTGGAATAATAATTCCTTCACCAATCTCACCAACATCAGAAACGTCAATTACAAGACCAATTTCTTTAGAAATATAACCGCTGTATTTGCCTTTAATTTCTTCTACGATGGATTGCTTTAATTCTGTGCTAAATTTCTCAGGTGAAACCCTGATGTGATCCTTAACTTTTACCTTATAAAACATTTTATTCCCTTACCAAGTATTTTTTTTGTTTAAGCGTGATTATTGACGCACCCTTTTTTTTACAACGAGTTTTTAACTCCCTGTCCATTGTCGCTACAAACACAGTGTCTGAACATTTATCGACTATGGCATCGTCTACGTGTGAGTAAGAGGAACCAGCTAGCATTTTTAAGCTTTTTTGTTTTAAGAGCTCATTAAGAAGCGCTAAACCTAATTTTGCAGCTTGTTTATCTTTTTGTTTACCAAGAACCATTAGTTTGTTTAATTCATCAATAGTTCCGTCAATAATGTACAAGTCATAAGGCACAGTCATAACTTTTTCAATTTCAGAAAAAACATTGACCATGAACTGACCTGGCGCCATTGCCATGTTTGTGTCAAGAATTACCTTGTATTTCTTTTTAAAAAACATCTAATGGTCATGGTTATAGGTTCGGCTTAAAAAGTTTATGTTTACTTTTTCTTAAAAGTTGAATATTTTCTTGCAGTTGTTTAGTAAACTTGATAAATAAGTCTTGTTTGATAAAATTATGAATAAAATAATTTTTGTAACTGGAAATAAGAATAAATTATTGGAAGCGCAAGCTATGATAAAAAATTATGAAGTAAGTAATCATAATTTAGATTTAGAAGAGTTACAAGGAACTGCAGAGGAAATAGTAATTGCGAAAGCAAAACTCGCATATAAGACTATAAATGGTCCTTGTTTTGTAGAAGATTCTTCAGTCTCATTTAAAGCATGGAATGGTCTTCCAGGACCTTATGTAAAAGACTTTGCAAAAGCTGTAGGTGTGGATAATTTCTCACAATTATTAACTGGTCAAAATAAAACTGCAATTGCAAGAGCTATTATTGGATATGCAAAATCAGAAGATGAAGTGTTAGTTTTTGTAGGTGAAATTGAAGGTGAAATAGTTGAGCCTAAAGGCAGTGATCGGTTTGGTTGGGATAGAGTATTTATGCCAAAAGGATATGATATTCGATTTTCTGAAATGGGTGTTGAAGAAAAGAATAGGATAAGTCATAGAAGAAAAGCATTTGAGAAATTTAACGTTTTTTTGAATTCTTAGTTTTTGTTTTAGGTTTGTTTTTTGCTTTTGTTGTTTTTGCTTTAGGTTTTGTTTTAGCTTTTGTTGTTTTTGTTTTAGGTTTTGTTTTAGCTTTTTTCTTAATAGGTTTAATATCTAGCTGTTTGAAAGGATTATTTCTAATCATGTTTTGTTCTTTTGGTTCAGGTCTAAGATATTTATCTTCTATAATTTCAATTCTTTCATTAAGTTTCACTAATTCGCTATGAACACTACGAGTTATTCTTTTTAATTGGACTGATTCTCTCCATTTTAAGATTACAAGAATTAAGTATAAACCAAACATTCCGCCAATTGCTGCACTAACATATTTAGTAAAAGCACTAATAGTATTAGTAAGTGGTTCAAGAGCAATTGGAATTAAAGTTTCATTGACCATAGATGATGATTTTAATATTATGTTATAAAAACTTTCTCAAAAGAATTACTTGATTATAGGTAAAGTTTATTAAGAGAAAAGTTCAAATAAATAATATGAAATTAGAAATTATGCGAAATGTATTTCTAGTCCATAAAATCATAGAGGTGATTTTATGAAAACATTTGTAGTAAGTTTAGGGGGATCAATAATTGTTCCTGATGAAATAGATATTGAATTCTTAAAAGAATTTAGAACACTTATAATTTCAGAAATTAAGAATGGAAATAAATTTATTATTGTGGCTGGCGGTGGAAAAACTTGTCGAAAATACCAAGAAGGATTGACTGCAGTTATAGGTCCAAATCAAAAAGCACTAGATTGGATAGGAATTTCTTCAACTCATTTAAATGCTCAATTAGTGAAAGCAATATTTAATTCTAAAGATGTGTATCCAAAAGTCATAGTAAATCCAACTGAAAAGATTGAATTTAAAGAATCAATATTGATTGCAGGCGGATGGAAACCGGGATTTTCAAGCGATATGGATGCAGTAATCTTGGCAGAACAATTTGGTGCAAAGACTGTTATTAATTTATCAAATATAAATTATGTTTACACAGCAGATCCGAGAATCAATTTACATGCAAAACCCTTGCCTAAACTTTCTTGGGATAAATTTTTTGAATTAGTGGGTGAGGATTGGAAACCCGGGATGAATGCGCCGTTTGACCCGATCGCAAGTAAAAAAGCAAAAGAACTTGGATTGGAAGTAGTAATTACAAAAGGAACTGATTTAGAAAATCTAAAATTAATTTTTGAAGATAAAGAATTTATTGGAACAATCATAAATTAAGTTTTTCATTAATTTAATTATTCTTTTATTTTTTAGAATTATCTTTTAGAAAATTTTATATATTAGTTTTTTTAAGAGTAATATAAAAATAAAATGTTGAGGTTTTAACTTTTTAAAATGGTAAAAAAAAATATTGAATCAAATAATCTATATCTTTCAGTAGTTGCAGTAGTTGCAATAGTTGCAATTGTAGCGATGATAATGCTCGTTGGTGGTGGTCAAGGAAAAATTTTAAATCCAATCACAAATGATTTAGTTACAGAAAATTTAGGTGGACAAGCAATGCGAGTATCAGAATCTGTTATTTCTAAACAAGGTGGGCAGATTGTAGAAGCTGCTTGTATGTGTTCTGGTGGTGGAAATTCTTGGCCTGGAGATCCAACTTGTACTGATGGTTGTATGGAATGTTGTATTATGGTTGGTGCACAAGATGGCACATGGGTTGATTTTTAATTCTTTTATTTCAGTAAATTTTAACTTTGCGGCTTCAAAAAGTTTGTTTTGGGTCGCAAATAATTTAAATTATTAAGCGTGCTAGAAATAGTTTTATTCATTCAAAGGTTTTTCTTTTAATGCACCAAAATTTATTTTATTTTTTGTGTGTTCGTGTATTCTTTTCATTTAATTCTTTTAGAAATAAAAATAGTGACTATGAAAATTATTAGTGGTGCTAGAAATTGTTTTGATAAAATTTCTCCACCGAAAAGAATCGCTTTCTTAATCATTAATATTTCTGCATTAAGTGGCATAATCTTTGCGAAAAACTGAATTAAGTTTGGCATTAATTCAAGCGGATAAAACATGCCTGAAAGGAAAAGAAGAGGTAAGGTTATAATTAATGAAATTAAAACTGCAATTCCTTCACTATCGCTAATAAAACCAATTAAAACTCCTATGATTGTGTTAACAAATGAAGTGAACAAAAGAGCTTTTAGTAGTAGTCCAATGTTGATTGTGAAACTTGCACCAAATGCTGCAAATAAGCCATAAAGAATGATGAATTGAATGACTGTAATTGCTAAGAAAACAACCATTTTTCCAAGTACGTAAGATAAGATTGTGCTATTGCTAGTTCTAATTCTGGATAAGATTTTATTTCTTCTATCGTAAATTACTCCTGTTGAACAAAGCATTAGAAGAAGGAATAAATTTAAGATGCAGAAAAGAGGTGCAAGACCTAAATCGATGAGATTGTGGCTAGAATCATAAACTCCTTTTTTAGTGACAATAATTGGTTCAGACATAAATCTTGAATCAATTTCTTCTAAGCTTCTAAGATCTGATTCTGCGCCTTGAAGATTTTTGAATAATGCATCATATTTTTTTAGTCCAATACTTTCAGCGATTTGAAGTCCAAGAGTTATTTTTTCTCTAGCATCGCCTGCTTTATTAGATAATTCATTTGCAAAGTTTTCAACTAATTGTTTTTTAAAAGGACCCATTGCAATGTCAAATTTCCAACTAGCAAGAGCGGTAATTGCAGGGTCGCTATCATCAAAATGAATGATTATTTCTGATTGTTGTAAATTTTCAAGACGATTGCTAAATCCTTTTTGAATAATAGTTCCAAAAAGATAATCTCTTTCTCTAACTCCTTGTTTTAATTCATCAACACAAGCATTATCATTTGAATAATAAACATCAAATCCTTCAATGTAGGAGAATGCATTTTTTGTTAGTTCTGTATTATCAAAATCACAAACAATAACTGAAATGCTGGTTGTGTTTGATCCAAGCATTGAAACATAAATTGCGCCTAAAATGATCGGGAGTAGGATTGAAAGGTAAAGGTATTTTTTCTTTTTGAAAAGAAGAAGAAAATCTTTTCTAATAAAACCAATAAGACTAACTGGGAATGTTATTATTAGTTGTAAAATTCTATTTATTAGCCCAATCATTGATTTTTCACCTTCAAAAATAATTCGTCAAGATTTGGTTCTCTAAAACCAATTTCTTCATAATCAACTCCTAGTTTGTCAAGGAATTTAAGAAAATAATTTCTAGCACCAATAGTTTGAACTGAAAGCATAAGATAATTGTCAAAACGATCCATCATAGTGATGTTATGGTTCTCACAATATTTTAACATTTCAGCATTGTTAGATTTACTAAGATATTTAGTTTTTAATTCACAAATATATTCTGCATCAAGTTTATTTCTAAGATCTTCAAGTTTACCACTGGCAAAAACTCTGCCTTTTTTTAAGAGAACAATTCTGTCGCAGTGATGTTCTGCTTCAACAAGTAGGTGTGTAGTTAAGATAACTGTTTTTTTCCTATTTTTTTGATGTTTTAAGAAATGCCAGAGAATTTTTCTGTTATGATAATCAAGACCAACAAAAGGCTCGTCAAGAATTAAAACTTTAGGACTGTGAAGAAGCGAGACAATAATGTTAAGCCTGACTTTTTGTCCTCCTGAAAGTTCACTTGGAAGACGAGAGTCCTCGACATCAAGTTGCATGAGTTTCATTAACTCTTTACCTTTAGTTTGAGCTCTTTTTGCAGACATATTATTTAGGCTGCCAAAGAAAATAAGATTATCTTTGATTGATAAATCTGGGATGAGTGATACTTCTTGAGGAACAAAACCGATATCTCTTTTTGCTAGCGATCTAGAGAATCCATGGATTTTGATTTTACCTTTGTAAGAATCAGTCATAGCTCCTGAGATTAAATGTAAGAAAGTAGATTTTCCTTCTCCGCTCTGTCCAACAACCGAAAGGACTTGATTGTGCTTGATTGTAAGACTGAAATTATCAAGAATTTTATGTTTTCCATAAGAAAAATTGATATTGCTGGCTTTAAGAGGTTTAGTTCTAAACTTTTTTTTTAACCAAGACATAAACCTCATAGAAAAATAAGTGGAGTGGATGTTTATAAAATTTCCTTATTAGGGTGATCATATAGTTTGTTTAGCTTTTTCTTCTAGAACTGATTTGAACTTCTCGTGTTTATGTAAAGATTGCCCATTGGCTTGGATTGTATTTTTCATGTAACATTCTGCAAACCCAGCTGCCATTTGTTCTGCTCCAATCAAACCATTAGTTATTCTATTGATGTATGAATCTGAGATTTGAGTATCTGGATTTGTGTTTATCATTTCAAGATCTCCATATACATCTGATATGATTGGTGAATCTAAAATCCACACTCCATTTTCTTTGTTAAAATTTATTCCTGCAATATGGGATATTGCTTTTGGACTAATTCTTCTTCTTGCATATTCTAATTCATCAATATTTTCTCTTGCGAAATATTCGAATGGGTTTTTTGTTAAACTTTTCGCATCGAAAAGTACGATGTATGCTTTAGCATCTGGATTTTGCTCAATGTTAAGACATGCCCATTGATTTTTTTCTGTTTGAATTCTTAAATATCTTGGCGATGTTCCTGCTCTGTTAAAATTTAATTGAATACCTTTAACTTCTGCATATTCTATTTTATTTTTGATATCTTTATCTTTTGCAATTTTTTCTTTTAACACTTCATCTGTTGAATTTCTTAAGTCCCCATCTTCTGTATTTGAAGCAAGCATTACTGGGTCGAGTAGGCTTCCATAGCCTCCAAGAAGAGGTAAGTCTATCATGTGGTCGAGTGAATGAACAACTGGCCCGTTATCTGTAAGTTCAACGATGTATCCTGTTGGTTTTCCATGTTCTAGTCTTCCTCTAATGTTATTTTTTACAAGTACATGGGCTGGTGCTATTGCTTCATCTATAGAATTAAGTTTTTCAAATGCTCTAATTGTTTTGTCTGTTATATCATCGACTGATTCTTGAGAACTATTACTTGGTGCGTGTATGGGATTTGATACAATTACATAATCTTTTTTTACATTTAAAGAGAAATCATTTTTTAATGAATCTATTGCTGACTCTTCATGTTTAATGATTATATGTGGAATTATGCTACCCATACAGCTTTTATGTCTTTAATAATATATAAAGTTTCCTATTTTCATCACTAATTAGTGGTTAAATGTCTATTTGGGTTTTATTCAACTTTCAGAATTCTAGTGATGCAAATATTTTTGGCAATTCTAATATTAGTTCTAGCTTCGCTTTGAGTATTATAATCATTAGTTTTAAGTTCTTTGACAATCTTTTTTTGGTCCTTGATTATTTTGTCAACAGATTTTGCTATGAGTTTGATATATCTTTCTTCTCCTCTATCAAAAGCATCTTTAGTAATATTTCTAATAATTCTAAGGCGATTATATGCTCTAGGATAAGATTCTTTTTCAAGTAGAACTTCTGCTCCGTTAAGGAAAGTATAAATTCTAAGATAATGAACAATTCTATTTGCATTCTTTCGACTTTCAATAGATGAGATTTTATCAATGAATGTTTTGATCGGAAGATAAGGCAAAGTTGTGATTAACTTTAAGCTTTTTTTAGTTAGATTGTACAAGTCAAATTTGAATTCATCTTTATGTTTTGTTTTATGCACATAAGGATTCTTGATCTTTTTTTTGTTAAATAGCTCAGTATTTCTAAGCATGTCTTGGAAAGTTTTACCAAGCATAGCCTTAATTGACTTAATGCTTTTTTTATACGTTAGAGAGACTCCAATTAAAAGTTCTAAAGTTAAAGGTAAGTCGTAGAATGGATAATCAGTTCCAAATAAAATTCTAGTGGAGCTAATTTGTTTGATAAGATTGTAAAAGTCAAAAACCCTAATTGCACTAATTTCGAAATAAACATTTGGGTAATCCTTAACAACTTCAATCACTTTGTTCATATCAACGAATGCTGCATGTCCAAGAATAATTTTTGCATCAGGAACTTTTTTCAGTAGATTCTTTAATTGACCTGACATCTCACTCATGCCAAGACCAGTGTGGACAAGAACAACTAATTCTTTTTCTTTTGCACGTCTGAAAATTTCAATTGAATCTTTAGAATCAATTTTGAATTTTTGTCTAACAGGATGAAGTTTTACACCAACAAAACCCTCTTTTGCTCTAAGTTCAAATTCTTTCTTCCACTTTTTTTTTGGATCTAATCTAAAGAAAGGAATAAATCTATCAGGATATTTTTTGCAAGCATCATAAATTCTTTGATTAGGTAAATGGTAATCATCACCTCTGTCAGGATCGCTAAATGGAAAAATTGCTGAACGAGTAACGTTCATTCTATTCATTTCTTTAATTATAGTTTCAGCAGTGGTAGTTTCGCCATCATCATCAAGACCTAGATGAACGTGAGAGTCAACGATAGGAGTATCTTGAATTATAGTTTTGTAAATCGCGCTTATTTGTTTGTTCCAAGGATATTTTATTTTTACCATTTTGTGTTTTTTTTAATTATTCTAAATCTTGTTTTGTTATTTTTTTAAGATGAAAGTTGGAATCATTCCGCCACCCTGAGTTGTATTAATAATTTTAGAGCTACTAATTCTAGTTACAAAACCAGCAACTTTTTTATTAATTACAAAAGGACATAAATTAATGTATTTTTTATTGTAAACAACTGTGCCATTTTTTATTTCTGGGACATCAATTGTTGGAATATTTAAGTACTCTTGAACAATCCATTTCTTTTCTTTAATGGCTCTAGTTGCAGCTTTTTCCCATATAGCTTTAGAACAGTCTTCTCCAATAAATACATCTACGCCGCCATAGGCAATAGATGGTTTTAGAACTAAATCATTCTTTTTTCTTGTGATGTATTTTAAGAGTGCAGCTTTTCCACCTTTGTAGTTTTTGATGGAATTATCATTTATTTCAATTGACCAAGGAATGATTTCTTTAACTAACTTTTTTTCTTTAGCTGTTAAAGCTTCATCAAATACTCCTTCTTGCAATCTGGTAAGAAGACTTTTATCATCAATAATTCTTGATGCAAAAGGATTAAGCATACAAACTTTTTTTTCTTTTAAACCTTTAATTACTTCTTTGAAAAGAACGGTGTTTTCAAGGTAATCAGTTGTAATAAATCTTCGATAAATAATGTCTATTTTTTCTTTTTTGAAATAAAGACCTTTTCTAAGTAAAGTTTTTTTGAAGCTTAGTTCATCAGGACTACAAATAATAGTTTTATGTCCTTTAGTTTCAAAGTATTCTTTGATATAAATTTGATCTGAAATTGTTTTTATACCCTTTAAATCGACAATTGCAATAGTTGGTTTTTTCTTTTTTCCACCCCATTCATTATAGACACTAAGAAAACCATCAAGTAAGAATTGTCTAGTATCAGGAAAACCTTTAATTTCACCTTTTTGTTTTTGTAATTGGAAAGGTTTTTGTTTTAAGAAAATTTTATCGATAAAAGGAGTCCTGCCCATACCTGAAGGACTTTCAGGATTAATTTCGATAACTTTGAATTTATTTTTGTACAAAAATAAGTCATATCTGTTAAAGACATTAATAGTTTTGAATCCTCTAGGAATATTAATGATTTTAAGTTCTTCTTTAGGAATGCTGAATTGATCTGCAAATTTATTTTCATTAAGATATAAGTTAACAACTTTATCAATTACTTCTGTAAGCTGTTCTGTTTTGGACTGTAAATCATTTATTTGTTTTTTTGAAATGATGTTTGCTGTAATGAAAAAAGGAAGGGTATTATCTCCTGAATTCATACCAATTTTTTCATAGTATTGTTCGATATTTTTATTACAAGAATCGTATTCTTTTTTTGTTTTTAGAAAGTGATTGTTATTCATATTAAATTATGTGTTTTTTCCTCTTTAAAATGTTTGTCTTTTTGAAGTAGAATTATTTTTTGTTTTTTGTTGATTTATTAGGTTCATCATCTTCGCTTATTTGAGTCTGTTCGGACTTTTTATGCTCTGCCATAATAGTTTCAACTATTTTTTTAGTTTCTATAAGATCTTTTTCAAATTTATCTGAATAATAACAAGCAAATCTTTTAGCTTTTCTTCTTGAAATTTTTCCTTTTTTGTTAACCCAGCCTTTACGTCTTGCTAAAGTTAGCATTTCATCAGATAGAGACCGTTTTTTCTTAATCATAGCTTCAATCTTTTTTAGTAAAGGTAAGTAAAATTTTGGAACTGAGGATTTTGCAAGTCTAAAAAATCTTTTAGTATACTCATAAAGTTCTTTATTTGCAAAGCCTTCGTAAACACTAGCTCGCTGTAAATTGTTACGAACATATGTGTGAGGCGGTATATACATGATTCCATTTCTAATTATAAACGAGTCATTCATGCCATTATCAGCAGGAATAACTTCGATGAATTCACGCTGAATTTTTCTGAGTGAGAATTTGATGAGAGCTGAAACTGCAAACATAGTACTCATATAATTTATGTCTAAACCTCTTTGTTCCAAAGTTCCATGTTTATTTATTTTAACAGGGTTCCATGAAATATCAAGATTGTGCGGGTAAATCTCTTTAAAATTAGCTTTTGGATTTGCTTCTTCAACAAGTTTTTGCCATTTAGTTTCTCTAAGTTTTAGACTGTTATCTAAATCAACTTGAGTTTGTTTGTAAGGTGGAAGGCCTCCTAATAATTGTAGTTTATCATAAAGACCAGGATAATCTAGTTTTTTGCCACCTCTATAAACTAAAATTCTAGAGTTTTTAGCAAGAATTCGACCTTCAAAAAAAGGTGATGATTGAGTTAAAAGTGTGAGGATTGGATCAATTGCAATTTCGAAATTATAACAATTGATAAGACTTCTTTTTAGTTTACTATCAACTAATAATTTAAGTTCTTTTTTTTCATTGTCAAAAACTCCTTTTGGAAATGCGTAATGATGATGAAAACCAACAACTTTAGTGGCTAGTGCAAATTTGTCTTTTCCAAATATTTTTTCTTGAATTTTGTATTTTCCAGTTGTGTCTGGTGTGAATCTAGTTTTAATTTTTCCAGGATATGTGCTAAATGGGAAAATTCTAAGTTTGTTTTCTTTAGCAACTTCCATAACTTTTTCAATAGACTTAATCATTTCCATTGCAGGGTTGTAAGAATTAATGTTTGGATAACATCCAAGTTCAAGCATATTTTTGCCGCATTCTTTAACAACATCAACTTCAGGATATTTTTCTTTAACTTTGTTAACAAGATCAAAGCCTTTGTAACTCATTCTACCACTGGCTTTTAGAATATGCATTTCAACTTCAAAACCACTCATTGCACGTTTTAAGGGTTTTTTCTTATTTTGACTTTCTAAAGTATTTATCAGATCCATGTTTTCATTAGTAGATTTTATGGCTTTACTTTTAAGCTTTGTGATGTTGAAGAATGTATTATTTGTCGATATAAAATTAGAAAAGTATTTAAACCATAATTGTAGTATAATTTTGATGGGATTAATAGAAACTGGTGTTGATAGACTTTTATCACTAATAAATGAGCGAGAAAAAGTATTAGTTAAAGATGCTGCAAAAGAACTTGCAGTCTCAGAACAAATTGTTAATGAATGGGCAGAATTCTTAGAAGAAGAAGGATATGTTACATTCGAATATAAATTCTCAAAAACTTATATTACTAAGAAAGAACTTTCTTCAGAAAATCTAAAAGATAAAGAGAAAGAGTATTCTTCTCAAAAAGAAGCATTTGTAAGAAAAGCAGAAACCATGCTTCAATTAGTTGATAGGGATTCTTTAGGTTTAGAAGACGTAAAAATGGAGTTTGATTCAATCTATAAGGCAGTGAATGAAAAAAAAGAACTGATTAAAGATGATTTAAATACACTTCAAAAATATGAAGATTCAAAAGAAAGATTAGATCAAAAACTTATTGATCAAAAAAACAAGTTTGAGTCAATGCTTGTAGACGCAGAGAAGAAGATAAAATCAAAATCAGTAGATGTAGCTGAACTAATTGATAAAATTAAAGTAGAAGAAAGTAAAATTTCTGATAGTGAAAAGGATATTGATGAGTTAAAAACTTCTGAAGATAAAATAAAAGATCAAATTAATGATATGATTTCTTTGGCTCAAAACGTAAATAAACGAATTGATTCAAGAGAACATGAATTAACTCATTCAAAAAAAACTTTGAAAAATTTAAAGAGTTATGCGGATAATATTGAATCACAATTAAAAAAACATACGAGGAAAGTTATAGATCCGCTTCTAAAGAAAGTTCGAGACCATGAAGATGATATTAAGTCTTCACAAGATAAGCTTATTAAGAAAATTACTATTCAGAAAGATGAGTTAAAATCAATAGTTGAAGATACAACTGTTATTGAGAAACAATTCGAAGATTTATTTAGATCAAAGATGAAAGCACATACGATTGTATCATCACTTTCAATTGATAAAGTAGCTATGGAAAAAGAATTAAATCTTTTAATAAAAAAAGTTAGCGCATTAACAGTATTCTCAAAAGGAAAATCAATCAATCAAAAAGTATCTAGCATCAAGAAATTATTTGATGATATTGAATTACGAGAAGAATCATTTAAGAATAAAATTAAAAATTTATCAATATTATTGTATGGTTTGAAAGGCAAGAAATAAATATTTTTTCTTGTTAGAAATCATGTTTTAATAATAATTCGTGCAAAAAGGGGAGTACAAAAAGAGGGGAGATTATGTCAGACTTATATTTAACTACAGGTGAGACAGTAAGTGATTTACATGAACTAGTTGATAAACTGGGTATCATGTCAAAGAAAACATTTGGAGTTCACGTAAATTCAGGAAGAAATGATTTTTCTGAATGGATTAGTACTCAAATAAAAAACAGATTCTTAGCAGAAAAAATTTATCATGTTGAAACAAAAGAAGAAATGAGAAAAATTCTCATGGAAGATTTAACGAAAGTTAAAAATAACAAAATTAATCCTGAGTCTGAGATACATGAGAACGAAAAAATATTATCAAAAGATGAAATAAAGAAAGCTAAGAAAACAAAAGCATCTTCTAAAGATAAAAAAAGTTCAAAAGAAGTAACAGTTAAAACTAAAGTTGAGAAAGAAGATCCTACTTTAAAGATTGGTTATGAAAAACCAATTGAAACTTATAATTATTTTTCAAATAAAATTCCTTTAGTAATTAATATAGTTATGATTAAAGGTAATTTTGTACCTACTTACAAGGTTAATATTTCTAAAGTTAGTGAAGCTACAGAAATGATTTTGGAGAAGATTAGAAATAGATTAATTGATGAAGTTAATTTAGGTCTGTCAGATATTACTGATATTAAAAAAACTGAGTTTGTTGAAGATAAATTCAAACAAACAATTTCAGTTCTGATTCAGAAATACTTTCCTGATATTGATGATGAAACTGAAGATTTCTTAACAACATACTTGATTGAGAGAAGCTTAGGTTTAGGAAAAATTGAATTACTGATGGACGATGTTCATCTTGAAGAGATAGTAATTAACTCTGCAACAGATCCTGTATGGGTTTATCATAGAAAACACGGTTGGTTGAAAACTAATGTTTTTATTGAAGAAGAAGATCAGATTAAACATTATTCTTCTATGATTGGTAGGAAAGTTGGAAGAAGTATTTCTATACTTGAACCACTTTTAGATGCACACTTACCTGGAGGGGATAGGGTTAATGCAACTTTAAAACCAATTAGTACACAAGGAAATACTATAACAATTAGAAAGTTCGCAAGAGATCCATGGACAGTTACTAAGTTTTTAAAATCTGAAACTATGACTCCAGAAGCCGCAGCACTTGTTTGGCTTGCAATACAATATGAGATGAGTATTCTGATTGCTGGAGGAACTGCATCAGGAAAAACAAGTACTCTGAATTGTTTTGCAAATTTCTTTCCACCAAACCAAAGAGTAATATCTATTGAAGATACACGTGAAATTCAATTACCATCATTCTTACATTGGGTATCTATGAACACCTGTCTTCCAAACGCAGAAGGAAAAGGCTCTGTGGAAATGGGTGATTTACTTGTTAACAGTTTACGTATGAGACCTGATAGAATTATTGTAGGAGAAGTTAGACGTAAAAGAGAAGCAGAAACTTTATTCGAAGCAATTCATACAGGACATTCATGTTATGCTACATTTCACGCAAATAATGTTTCAGAAACAATTGAAAGACTTACAAATGAACCAATAAATGTTCCAAGAACACTTTTGCCTGCAATCTCATTAGTTGTAGTACAATTCAGAAATCGTCGAACTGGTATGAGAAGAACATTCCAAATAGCTGAAATCCTACCTGATGGAAATTTTAACGTTTTAATGCAGTATAATCCAAAGAAAGATAGACTTGAATGGAGAAATGAATCTGAAGCATTATATGAATCACTTAAAGATTACACTGGATTTACAGACGCAGAAATTAAATTAGATTTGAAAGAGAAACAAGTAGTATTACAATATTTGATAGATGAGAATGTTTATTTAATTGAGGAAGTAGGAAGAGTAATTGCAGAATATTATACTGATAAAGAAGCGCTTTTAAAACTTATCAAGTCAACGAACAAGAAGAGTGGAAAGAAAGATGAAGATGAGTCTACAGGAATTAAAATTTCTAAACGATCTGAGATATTGGATTGGATTAAAGGTGATGATTAAAGATGCAACTTTACAAGAATATTGCATCAAGGTTTCCTAATTTAGGAATTACACTTCGTCAAGCAAGAATACTTGAAAAACCTGATTATTTTGTTAAGAAGACGTTTATCTCTGCAGCTTATGCTGCGGGAGGTATTGTTTTTATAGTATTCTTATTTACACAAAGTTTATTTTCAGTTTTAGCATTTCCATTTGTACTGTTCTTTATGTTTTCTTATTTTATAAAATCTCCCGAGGTTAAGATAAATAAGATTTCTAGAAATATTTCGAAAGAATTAGTTTTTGCAGGAAGATTTTTAATTATTGAAATGGAAGCAGGTGTTCCACCGTATGAAACGTTTAAGAACATGGCTGGAAATTATAAGGCAATAGGCATATACTTTCATGAAATAGTTTCAAAAATTGATTTAGGAACTCCAATTGAAGATGCTATAAATCAAACAATAGAAGATGTTCCTGAAGAAGGACTTAAAAAAATTCTATGGCAAGTTTTAAATTCAATAAATACTGGAGCTGAAGTTGTAGGTTCTTTGAGAATGGTTGTTGAACAAATTGTTCGTGAACAGCGAGTAGCTGTTGAAGAATATGGTAAGAAACTAAATCCTATGGCTATGTTCTACATGATGATGGCAGTTATAGTTCCATCTTTAGGAATTACTATGTTTATTATTTTAACAACCTTTATTGGTTTAAATTTATCCTTACCTTTCTTACTTATGATCTCAATGTTAATTGGATTTGTACAATTCATGTTTTTGTCTTTAATAAAAAGTTCAAGACCTCCTGTGGAGTTATAGATTATGGATATCAACAATTTAATGAATAAAAAAGCAAAAGAACTTCGTGAAGTTAGAGATACATCTATAAAAAACAAAAAACAAATTTCCACTAAAAAATTAAGCAGATATGAACAATTAAAATCAGATATAAATCACGCTATGAAGAATTTAGGTTATAAACAAACCTATAAGACTTTGAATATAACCTTGTCGCGAGCTTATGTTGTTTTAATTGGTTTAATGATAATTTTAAGTTTTTTTGTAGCTGATATGTCAACTGCTAAAAGTTTTGTTCTAACATTAATTGCATTAGCATTTCTGTTACCAACTTTGCTTTATTTTGCATCTTTTTATCTTATAAAATATTGGGCATCGTATATTTTGTATAATAGGGTGCAGGAAATTGAATTACATTTACCTGATTTATTACAATTAACAGCTGCAAATGTGAATGCAGGAATGATGCTTGAGCGTGCATTACTTTATGCTGTAAAACCTAATTTTGGTATACTAGCAGTTGAAATGGAAAAAGTTGCAAAATCAACTTTGACTGGGAAAAGTATAGATGATGCTTTGCTTGAATTTGTTGATAGATATGATTCTGATCTTCTTAGACGAATAGTTAATATGATGCTTGAAGGTCTTAGAAGTGGAAGTCGGATGGGGGATCTTCTAAACAAAGTCTCAATTAATGTTCAAGAAATGAGAATTATGAAAAAAGAAATGGGTGCTTCAGTTATGACTTACGTCATATTTATTTCTGTAGCTGCAATTGGGGCTGCACCTGTACTTTTGGGTTTATCTCACGAATTAATGGTAATTATTAAATCTATATTAACTGATTTCATTGGTGGAGGAGGAATGTCTTCTGGTTCTCTTCAGATGAATTTTGATGCTGAATCAATATCTGTTAGGAATTTTGAAATATTTGCGTATTCTAATTTATTTCTTACAAGTTTATTTTCTGCAATGATAGTTTCTACTATTTCAAAAGGAAATATAAAGGATGGTTTAAAGTATGTGCCAATTTTCATCGTGGTTTCAATTACTATATTCATAATTTCCTTTAAAGTAATGCATTTATTCTTTGGAAGTATGTTTTAGTTGGATTCTTAATAATCTCCTCCAGTATACAAAATAGTATCTTTGTATATGAAAAACCGAAATCTTTTTATATGTTAAATGTCAAAAGAGCCTATAGCATACGCTATGATGATAAAAAACGAATATACAAGAGGTGTATATACATGATGAAAAAAGGACAAGCAGCAATGGAATTCCTAATGACTTACGGTTGGGCTATTTTAGTAGTATTAGCAGCAGTAGGAGCATTAGCATACTTTGGAGTTTTGGATACAAGTTCATTATTCCCAGAAAAATGTGACTTTGGTGGACAAGGTCTAAGTTGTATTGATAAACCTTCAATGGACGATGCAGCAGACACAATAACATTAGCTCTTAAGAACAATTTAGGAGAAAAAGTTACAATTACTAGCGTTACAGCTACTGATGATTGTGCAAGTTTAGATGATTGGGAAGTTTGTGATGAAATTGCAAACTGTGGATCAGCATTAAATAACGCAACAAACGTAACTAATGATCAAGGTTTCCTATTACAACTAACTTGTTCAACTGACGGACTTGAAGGTAAATTTAAATCAGATGTAACTGTTACATACACAAACACAGAAACTGGTTTACCTCACGCTGTTACAGGACAACTTAGAGGAAAAGCTTAAACATAAATTAATTTTCTTTTTTTTCTTTTTTTCTTTCTTTCTCTTTAAATGAAATATATTTCTTTCTAAGTTTAATATTGAATTCTAAATAAAAGAATTTAAATATACTATTTGCTGAAGTTTAAATATTAATATTATTATTGATTAATGAGGTGTATAATTATGGATAAAAGTTTACAAAAGAAAAGTGTTTTTGAATTTCCGATAAAAAATAATCGAAAGAATCAGAAATCAAGTATTTCTGGACTTCCGATAAAAAATAATCGGAAGGGACAAGCAGCTATGGAATTCTTAATGACTTATAGTTGGGCTATTTTGATAGTTTTAGCAGCAGCAGGCGCATTAGCATATTTTGGTGTGATGGGTCAAGGTACAACACTTCCTGAGAAATGTGATTTTGTAGGGCAAGGTTTAACTTGTATTGATAAACCTTCAATAGATGCAACTGCAAATACAGTAACTTTAGCTTTTAGAAACAATTTAGGTGAAGACATAACTATTTCAAGTGTTAGTGCAACTGATAATTGTGAAAACTTAGATTCTTTTGAAGTTTGTAGTGTAATTGCAGACTGCGATGGTACAGCACTTAATAACGTTACAACAGTTAAAAATGATGAATTATTTTTACTTCAAATAACTTGTTTAACAGATGGTCTTGAAGGAAGATTCAAATCAGATGTAACTGTTTCTTATACTAACTCTGAGACTGGTTTACCACATGATATAACTGGACAACTTAGAGGAAAAGCTTAAACCTAAATTAATTTATTTATTTTTATTTTTTTATTTCTTATTTTCTTTGATGATATTTTCTATTCAAAATGTTTCATTCTTTAATGACGACGAGTATTTAAATATGAGAATGGCTAAATAATCTTTAATATGGTGGGAAAAATAAAGAAATTAGTAGCTTTTAAGCTTTTCATAAAAAATAAGCGTGGACAAGCTGCAATGGAATACTTGTTTATAGTAGGTATTGCTGCACTTATAGTTTTGCCATTAACAATATTATTTTTCTCAGAAATAAGCGATTTAACAGAGTCTATGACGCGAACACAAATAGATAAAGCAAGTAGTACTTTGGCGCAAGCAGCAAATGAAGTTTATTATCTAGGTGAGCCAAGTCAAAAAACAATAAAATTTTACATGCCAAATCATATTGAATCAGTTGATATGGCTGGAAATAATTTAACATTTGTAATTGCATTTGATGAATCATCATTTTCTGTAAGAAAATATTCTCAAGCAAATTTGACTGGAAATTTATCTGCATCACAAGGAACGCATACAGTACAAATAATTGCACGAGCAAATGATGTGTTAATACGTGATAAACCATGATGATGGTTTTGATTTTTTACTATTAATTTTTTTAGGGGATTTATTTCATGGTAAGGGGAAAAAAAGGACAAATAATCTTTGAATTCATGTTTTGGGTAGCTATATCTATCTTTTTTGGAGGAATTCTTCTTCTTTTAATGTCAGGAACACTTAATGATCAGATTACTAAACAGAAAGAAGTTGAATTAAGATTGCAAGCAGAAAGTATACAACATGAACTAATTTTAGCATCTGAAATGAATAATGGTTATAGGCGAGCAGTTTATGTTTCAGAAAATGATGATTATAATTTAAGTTTATCAAAAAGTTATTTAGTTTTATCAATGGATAAACGTTCAGTAACTTTGAGAGTTCCACCAACAAGTGGAGTTCTTGTAAAAGGTGATAATATAATTGAGAATGTTCAAGGAGACGTGCAAATAAATTGACTATTTTATTTACTAATAAAAAGGCGCAAGTAACTATGACTGATTTTGTAGTTAGTTTTATTTTGTTTATTTTAATAGTTGTGATAGTCTCAAAAGTAATGCTTGATTATTTTCAAGACGATCATTTTGAAGTCGTTAGAACTGATGCGGATTTAATATCTGAGTCTTTGTTAGGGTTAGGAAACCCTGTGGATTGGGATAACCAAACTGTTGTTAGAATTGGATTGACAACTGATAATAGGGTAGATAAAACAAAACTAGAACAATTTAGTGTTTTGAATTATTCTACTACTTTGAGTTTGTTTGGATCTAGAAGTAATTATGTGTTTCAGTTTTCAGATGCTGGAGTTCCACTTAATATAAGTTTGTGTGCTTATGGGAAAGCTTCTGTTATTGATGGCTGTGATCTTGATTTCACTGATGAGAATTATGAAGATTTAGTTAAAGTTGAACGTTTAACAATTTACAATTCAACAATAATACGCATGGCGGTGTATACATGGTAAGTTTGAATTCAAAAAAAGGATTTTATTTTACTATAGATGCACTATTTGCGTCAATACTAATAGTTACAGCAGTAATTCTTATGTTAACATTTCAAATATCAACTGATGACTCACCAGTTGCAGATTATTATTCGAGAGATATTGTTAGAGTATTAGATGAATTAACCGTTGAAGAAATGGGTGATCCTTGGATAGATTCATTAATTGCAAATGGGATGATAGATGATCCGAGCGTTAGTATATTATATCAAATAGGAAAGTTTTGGAGTTTAGGAAATACTATTGAAGCAAATAATTTAACTTCGTTAGTTCTTCAAGGAATGCTCCCTGCAAATTTTGGATTTGGAGTTTATTTAGATGGATCTGAACTTTACGCAAGCAATATTAGTTCTCAAAGCACGGTTTATTCTTATAGAAGATTAATTTCAGGAATTAAAAAAGATGCAGAAACACTGCAAGGAAGTTCATCATCTGCATATATTAGGAAAATACAATCGTTAGAAAGATCTTCTTATTCTTACTTTGGAGGATTCATCGGGCAAGGAAATATAACAACACACTTAGAACTCCCTATAGATTTGCTAAGTTCGGATGTGAAATCAGTTTATTTAGAATTATCAACTCCAAGTGATTTTGTTTTATATATTAATGGAATTCCATGCAATGGTCAATTAAATTCATCAAATACTAATATGGCACCTGATGCTTGGAACTTAACAAGTTGTAGTAATGATTTTGTTTCTGAGAAAAATAATGTAAGTATTTATTTTTTAGGTTTATTGAATGAATCTTATGTTGCAGGTGGTTTTTTAAGAGTAAATTATGAAAGTGATTATTTTGTACCTATAGCTGTTGAGAATAAAAAAGAATTTCCCGAAGTAAATGGTGTAATAAACTTATACGATTCTTTTTATGTTCCTGGCTTATTAAACAATTTAAGCATTAATCTAAATTATTTCTTGAACCAATCTCTTTTCAATGCATCAGTTTATTTTTCAATAGGGAATGTTACAGTATTTGAGAGTAATCAAACGGATAATGTTTCGATACAAGTAAATAATAGTTTTTTACAAACAGTTTTGAATTACGCTGGTTTAAGTGAAATTACAGTTCCAGTAAGATTAGGTCTTGCAGGTTTAGATGGGGTAATTATTCAAAACTCAGGACAAGATGTAGATGTAGTTTTAGTTACTGATATTTCAGGGAGCATGGATTATTGTGGTGAATATTCCGATAATTTAATTTGTACTTATAATTGTCGGCGTTCTGGTTGGCAAAGTTGTGTTGTTGCTGATGCTGCAGATTGTACCGGGAATGTTTGTGGAGGATCGTGTATACCAAGGTCAAGATATCATGAATCAGAATTTGATTGCTCAAGATCAAGAATGGAAATTGCACAAGAAGCAGATTTATTATCTGTTGATACGCTGTTAAATGCTACAACCGCAGATGTTGGTTTAGTAAGCTATGATGGTTCTGTTTCTAGTGCTGTTGATTTAACAAAAGATAGACCAACATTGGAACTTGAGATTAATGGTTATGAAGGTGATGGTTGGACTTGTGTTTGTTGTGGAATTTATAAGGCATTTGATATGGTGAGTGCAGATACAATTCCAGACTATTTGGTTGTTTTAAGTGATGGAGATGCAACTCACAAATGTAGCGGACCTGGAATTTATGATGGGGAATATGATACTTCAAATGCACCTGCGTCAACAATAAGTGCGGGACAATATGCCTGCAATAATTCAATAAATAATGTTACAGTATTCACAATTGGTTTTGGAGATGGTATTTCTACTGATGGAACAGATACCTTAAAACAAACAGCTTGTAATGATTCTTTATATTTTGATGCAACTAACGCTTCTCAATTAGAAGAAGTTTATAGAAATATTACAAATGAAATTTTAAGATTATCAAACTTTAGTTCTCAAATACTAAATTTTCACGGAGATCATCTTCCTTCAAATATTTATCCACATACTTTTTTAAAATATGGTTATGTTGGACAATTAGAAACAATTAATCCAAATGAAATAGCGATTGATTTAGAATCGAGTGAATTCGTAAGTTGTAATAAGACGCTTAAAATTTATGAGGGTATGAGGGTTGTTGATGCAAAAGTAACTTCTTACTCTGATGAACATTGGACTGATTTATTAGTAGTCAATGATGATGTTGTGTTTAATTTATCAGATTTCTCAACTAATTATGCCACTTTAGGAGACTCATTCATAATTAATATTCCTGTGGATTTGTTAATTAGTGGAGATAATAATATTTCAATTAGAACAGGTGACTCTTCATCTAACTCAACAAATTGTTCAGCAAATAATACTGTTATTTATACTGTGATGATTAATTCTTCAACTTCTAGAACTGATGTAGTGAATATTGAAGATGGATGTGATTGGAATATTGAATTTGTAGACTCATCTTTCATGGATATTAAAATCCCTTCTGATTATAATGGATCTAATAATTGTAGTTATAATTCAACAAATATAAGTTATAATCCTCAAGATGCTTATGATTTATCAATGTATGGTCTTTTATCTGCTTTTGACTTTGAAGAAGATGGGACTGTGTTGATTAGATTTGAAGAATTAGAAATAATAATCTCAACATTATCTAATATACCTTATTTATGGGGACCTGAAATAATTGAATTTAGAGTGTGGATATAATGGTTAATTATAAGATTGATTCAAAAAGAGGCATCGTTTATTTAAGCATCGCAATAATCTTTGTAGGTCTTATAATGGTTTTATTTCTAATGAAAATAAAAGATACTGTTTCATCTGATTCGGTTGAAAAACGTGTAAGATCAATAAATGATTTTATTAATTCATTTCATGAAGATGCGGAACGTGCAGGATACATTTCAGGTTATAGATCATTTGTTGCATTAGAAGATTATATTTCTGAGTCGGGAGCTTTTGTTAATAATTCTGAAGAAATATTTAAAGAATTATTTTACAATGGAACTTATAATGGTTCTAATTCTTCTATTATGAAAAATTCAAGTTTTGATCTTTACATAAGTAAAGTTGAAGATATAAGTTCAAATTTGAATCTTGATTTTAATTTTGAAATAATCGATGTTAGTTTTTATCAATTAGATCCTTGGAATGTTTATATTAATTTGACTGCAACCATTGTTGTTGTAGACTTAAAGGGTTCTGCAAATTGGACTTATGATCAAGTTTTGTCTTTTGATGTTCCAATTTATAATTTAAAAGATCCTCTTTACTCAGTTTATGCTGCTGGAAGAATTCAGAACTTTATTTTAGAATCTGAAAATATAGATTTCGTAAATGTTAGTGATAATACCACTTTAGTTTTGGAAAAACACTTAAATGGATCTTATTATATTGCCTCAAACAAATCTCCAAGTTTTATGATGCGTTTTGAAGGTGATACTGATGCTAGCCCTTATGGGATTGAAAGTTTAGTAAATATTCCTTTATTGGAAAGTCAAGACCTAACAGTCTATACTGATAGGAGTTTAGTTGATCATATTTACTTTGAAGGAAAGAGCCATACTCTTATTTGCGATGTGCAGAATGAGCCTTATGACTGGTTTGCTTTAGATTTAGCTCGAGTTGCTGATTATCAGATTGACCTTTTGAATTACACTATTTGCTAGAATTAGATTTTTTTGAATTCTCCTTTGTATAGGCCAAATTCTTCAAAGTTTCTAAGAACTGTTATTAATGGTTTGTTTTCATGATGAAAGTCTGATTCAGTAATTGCGCCTGCACCAATTAGTAGATTATTTAATTTTATGAATTCATTTTCTAGTGTTTCAGGATGGGATGTGTTGTCATCAACTTTAACTTTATAAACTATATTTCCAACGTCTGTTTGATGTCTTACTATTAGCGGCGCATCGTTAACTTTTTTTATTTGAATTTTAGTTGTTGTTTTATTTTCGTTATATGTTTGAATAACTTCGCAACCAAGTTCTTTTAGTGTATTTACATAATGATTCGTATTTTCTGTGTAAATATCAAATACATGTTCTTCTGAAGAAATTGAATAGTCGGAGTTTGTTCCTATTTCTGAACTAAAACTGATGTTTGCAGCTGATTTTCTGCCTGAAGCCAGATCTTTTCCTGAAAGAGGTGAATCTTGATATGTTATAGTTAAAGTTATATCCTCTGTTTTAACAGCTGCATATAGTGTTTCAAAGTAATCTTGATTACTAGTAAATTTTTGTTTTTCAAGTTCTGGTTTTATTTCATAGTCTGATTTAATATCTAAATCTTTAAATTCTGAGAATGATATTATATCTTGAACAAAATCATTTATGTTTGTATAATCTTTTTTACTTATGACAGGAATTATTTTACCTTTCACATTAGAAATAAATTCATCTATTGTTTCTTTATAATTATCAAATACTTGTGCGCCTGTATTGAATATTTCTTCTCGTTCTGGAGTGAATCCTTGTTCATTTGTTAAGCCGAAATAGAATGCTGCATCAAGTTCTGCGCCTAGAATACACGAGTCGACTCTCTTTTTATTAAGAATTCTTTCAATATTCTCTCTAGTCTCAACTTGCATTACTGTCTATATGTAACTATAGCTATTTAAATCTTTCGTTTTTTGTCACTCGAGAGTGATTAACTTAGATTAATGTTGCATTGATAAAGTTTTCTTGTCCAGGTCTGTTAGTAACTTTTGCTTTTCCTTTCGGAGTTTCAATTACTGAACCTTTTGACAAAATATTTCTTCTTACCCAGTGTCTGTTTGCTTCGTTTTCAACTACGCTTTTTAGGTCGACAACTGAAGCTTTTTTAGTTTTTGGGTCAATAAGATTTACTTTATTTATGCTTAGAAGTTTAAGTTTTACATTACCGCCGATAGTTCTAACAGTTCTAACTTTCTTATCGTCTACATTTGTTCTTGCAGGGATTCTTCCAGTTTGAGCGTTTCGCTTGTAACTTTTAGCTTTATATCTTCCACCGGTTGCTTTTCTTTTTGACTTATCTTGGAATATTGCCATATAAGTGGAAGGAAAAATATTGAGTTTAAAAAAGTTTTGATATTTGGAGCTTAAATTGCGAATTATATTTGGTGCTGAGAATACTTGTTTTCTTAATTAACGTTTAAAGTCTGCTTTATATGCGCTAATTTTATCTTTAAATTCATTTGTATTAAGAAGGATGCTATTTGCATAAGGAATTGTTTCATTCATTTTGCTTGTGGAGACTGAGCCTAATCTGCCACTAGGATATTTGAATGATAATGCTTTATTTTTTATTTTACTTTCTTCTAATTTGCCAATAAATTCATCGTGAGTTTCAATTTCAAAATGATCAACTATTGCTTTTGTTGCGTTTGGACCAAGATTATATGATGTTAGAGCAAATCTTAGTGCTTCGTTTTGATCTTTACCTCTTTTTCGAAAATCTGTGAATATTTTACTCAGATAAGTTATTCCAATTTCAATATTTTCTTCAGGATTGTATGCTTCTTGTGCTTTGTAGCCCATATCTTTTGCTAAAGTATTACTTATTTGCATGTAACCCATGTGTCCTGAACTTGATTTAACTACTGTGTTTGGTTTTGAGTAATGTCTGTGGCTGCTCTCATTTTGCATTAGGGACATCGCTATTGGTTCCCATAGTTTACTTAGCTTTGTGTCTTCTATAGCTCTATTTAGATGTATATAGGCTGTTCTTTCGTTGCTTGACATCTGAGTTGTTGTTCCACGAACATGTCTAAGAATATTTCTTCCAAGTGCGTGTGCTTCATAGTTTTGTTTTTTGTTTGTAGGGGCGATGACAAATGTTCCGCTAGGAGTTTTCCACTTTCTTCCAGTTTTTGTAACTTTGCTTTCTGCATGCATGCTTACTGCGATGTCGAAATCAGGGTTTCCTTTGTTTATTTCTGTAATATAATGATCTAAACGTCTACTTGCTAAATCTTTCCCTTTTCCTTGGAAATTTAGAACTTCTACTTGATAGCCTTTAGCTAGTAATTCTTCTTTCATTAAATTAGTCATTTCTTTATTGAACATATTTTCTTTAACTTCAACACCGTTTACGTCTATTACTGCGCCTGGTCCGTGTTCTCCATGTCCTACTGTTAAGAAAACCATACAGTTCTCTTTTTGTTTTGGACTAGTTATTAATTTTGCGGCATAATAAGAATCAATTCCTTCAACAAATTTGTCTGTTAATTTCTTTAACTCGGATTTGTCAGGGGTGAGATTGTTTTCGTTTAGATATTTTCCAAGTTCTGCATTGTTTGATAAATGAAAAGCTTCGACAAGGACTGTTGGTATTTTTGCATCTCTTATAATTTTAAGATCATTTCTGGAGATTGTGTCTTCTTTATAATTGTGAAATCCTGTTGGGGCATTGTTTATGGTTGAATTATAAAAATAAGTTCTAGATTCTAATCCTGTAGGTATTTTTACTAAATCTGGATTTAATTCTCTATCTTCAACTAAATCGTTAATGCTTAGAGTTTCATCTCTATTTAGAAAATTAGTGCTGGGAATTGCAACAGTTACTTCTGTACTTATTTTATCTAAGTCTTCTTTGTTTAAGTCGTTAAGACTGACAATTTCATCTAACGCTTTATCTGATGGTATTAACATATTATTAAGAATTTTGTTTCTAAGTGTTACGCTTGTATTGTCTGCATTTAATATCTGAATTTCTTTTCCTTCTTCATATCCTAGCAAGACGTGCGATTTTAGCCAATTTGTTGGGATTTCAACATATTGATTATCATTTTCTTTTTTTACTAAATTGACTAATTCTCTTATGCTTTCATCGTTTGACGCTTTTAGATATTTTGCAACTAAATGTGCTTCTGGATTTTCTCTTGCTGTAAGTTCTAATACTGAATAATCGTCTGATTTTCCTAACAGTTTTAAATTTTCAACTAATTCGGGAGTTTCCCCTTTTCTTAGTTTTGTATTTGCTTTTAGATCTCTGATGATGTTATCTCCAAATTCTCTTATCGTATTGACATTTAAATATAAATCTGCTCCATTTTCGTCTTCTTTGATTGCAAAATAACTTTTTAGTTCTCTAGCGACTTGTGATCTTAGTTTTACGAGTCTGTTATTTGCTTTTTTTGCTGAATCATAACGTCCTATTTTAATATCCCAAAGGTTATCGTCGCTAGTTATTTGTTGGTTGTCTTGACTTACTCCAGGTAGAATTTGTGATATTGCGGATAATGGCATTGAAGTTAGCGCTACTGCTGCTACAACTCCTCCTCCAAACAGTTTAAGAAAATCACGTCTATTCGATGTCATTAAGTCTTATATGTGATAATTAGTATATAAATGTTTCTATTATTCATCACTTAACAGTAGTAATTAATCATAGTCTTCTTTTTTTCTCAAGCAATAACTATATAAATGGATTCTGATTCTTTTTACATAAATCACAAGGATAAGCAGGTCAAACTGACTCGCTTAGTCTGGGTAAGAAGATTCAAAATTATTTCTTATCTTAAGATTTCTTGTAGAAAATAAAAAAAGGAATATAAACTAACGAAAATTCAAATGTTGACTTTATTGTGAAATTGAATTTTTGGGATTTTTAACCTGAGGTATAAAAATGGCAAGAATGCATTCAAGAAAAAGAGGAAAATCTGGAAGTACAAAACCTGTAGTAAAAAATATTGCTTCATGGATGACTCACAAACCTAAAGAAGTAGAAATGCTTGTAGTTAAATTCGCAAAAGAAGGTTTAACTGCTTCAAGAATTGGAATTAAATTAAGAGATGCTTATGGAATTCCAGACGTAAAAACTTTAGTTGGAAAAACAATTACCAAAATTCTAGAAGAAAAAGAATTAACTAAAGAATTACCTGAAGACTTATTAGCTTTAATTCAAAAATCAGTTTTAATTAGAAAACACTTAGAAGAAAATCATTTAGATCAACCTGCTAAGAGAGGACTTACTTTAACTGATTCAAAAATTAGAAGATTAGCTAAGTATTATATTGGAACTGGAAAGTTACCAGCTGGTTGGAAATTCGATTTCAAGCGAGCAACTATGTACTTAGATTAAAACCACCCTTTAATAAGGTTGGGTCCAAACTCAGTTTGGAATTTAGCTTTGCTAAATTCTTTTTTTATTTTTTTTACTTTTATTTTTTTAAAACTCAATGTTACTTTTCTTAGTTAATAATTATTTACTAGAATTATTTCTAAATTAACATCATTACAAAACTTATAGCTGAAGAAATAAAGAATCCTGTTTTTTGATGCGATGCAAGAATTATAATTTCTATAAACTATATTTCTTTAATTAGTTTGTTTTTTTAATGGTTTCGAAGAGGTAATATGTAACTGTTAAGTAGTAACTAATCGAAATATTTATATACTGGTAATACTTTTTGTTACTAAGTGGTAATAAATGAAGTATAAAATTTCAATATCTGTGGACGAAGGAACTCTCCTGAAAATTCGAGAAGGAATTAGACTTGGAAAGTTTAGAAACCGATCACATGCGTTTGAATATTCTATAAATAAAGTTGTGGAGAGTGACTCAAATGTTTGATGATGCATCAGATATGAATGTTTTGGATCTTCCTCTAACTAAATTATTATCTGATAATTTTAATGAAGGAAATAAAATTGATGATTTTTTAGATTCAAGTGCTGATTTTATTGATGAATCTTCTGTGGAAAAATTTCATGATGGATTTGTTAAACAATTATTAGATGACTTTTTGAAGCAAAAAGGTTATAGTAGTTTAAAGCCAAGGGATAAACTTGGAAGTGGAAAAACTCGTTCAGCTTTTTTATTAAATTATGTTTCGGGTGCTGTAAAACAAGATAGAGTGGTAAAAATACCATTTAACATTGATAAAAATTCTATCTGTACTGTTGTAAATAAATCAAAAGAGGGTGATATGGATATAAATGAAGCAGTAATCTCAAATTTATTATACCATCCAAATTTAATTCAAGTATTAGAAAATTTTCAATTTGGACAATATGCATTAGGACAAAAACAAGGCGAATCTTTATTACTGGATAATATTATATTGCCTAATTTAACAATTAATGTAGAATCATATTTTCGAGCACAAAGTTTAGATAATTTAGTGAATACTGTAGGAAGAATTCAAGATCAAGATAAAATTTACAATATATTCTCTCAAGTAATTGCGGGAGTAAAATATGCTAATTTTTTTGATACGAAAAATAATGAAGTGAATCATTCTGAACGGGGAATTTTATTAAGGGATATTAAACCTTCAAATATTTTAGTTAATAACGATGGGGAAGTAAAAATTACTGATTTACAAAATGCTAAAAAGATTTCTGAAATAACTGAATTAAGCTTACCTACTAGGGGTGGAACTGCATATACTCGACCTGAATTGATTAATTCTATGGTTACAGGCGAAAAATCAAAAGCAACAAGACAAACTGACATGTACTCTGTTGCTGCAAGTTTATATTTTACTTTAGCAGGTGAAGATGCATTTAATTATAATATACGGGAATTGGGGGTGGATGCGCGTGGTGGTTATGAGATTGATGTTAATGGCGAGAAAAAAAGAGTTGAATTGCGTACTGGTCATTATGTTGTTTCAGAAATTAATCTTAAAGAACATGAGAACACTTTGACTGAAAAACTAAAAAATGTTCCAAAAAAATATAGAAAATTATTGAAACGTGGACTAACGACTAATGATAAAATTGCTTATAGAGACATAAAAGATTTTGAAGTTGATTTTGATAAAACAAATAAGCCCTTATTAGGTGATTTTAGAACTAAATTGTATAATTCATTAAAACCAATTGGTCAGGCTTTTGTTGGGGCAGTTGCTGCTTTTGGTTTTATTTATTTACTTGCAACAGCTGAACCTCATGAAGCAGGACCTACTATGGCTCAAATATTACAAAAAGAAGATTTTACAAATTTTTCAATGCAGACTTGGAATTCTCCCCGGGACAGTATTTATGCAATGGACATTTTAAAGCCGAGTTTTAAAAAAGTAGGTTCTAGATTGCCTGCTATTTTATCTGAATCTTATTTTGATGGGATGGGTACTAATTTTAACTTTTTAGATGAAGTTGCATGTTTTACTGAGACTGTACATCGAATTGATGGTGAACTTCAAGGATCTTTACTTGCTTCAATTTTATTGAATGGTTATACTCAAGATGATATTGATGACGTGTATAAATATGAATCTGGGCCAAATGCTGAAAGATTATCGCCTGTATATGTTCCAAAGAACTTTGTAATAAAATACAATTCTTATAGTGGTGCGCAATTTAGTGATGCACTTAATGCATCTGCTTTGGCTGCAATGTACTTAAAAGGTTGTATCCCTAGACAAGAACGTGTTGTTGATGTTTTTGTGAATTATTTTTGTACGAATGATGAGATTGCTGAAGCCAGACTTAGAACTGGAAGTCTTAATTATTTTCCTCAAGAAGAAGATGAAGGTTATATTTCGCCAGGATTTTCTGCAGTCTTAAATTCTTCAAAAGTTAAATTAATTAATGATGCGTTGGCAATTTATATGATTTCATCAATGGAAGATAGGGATTTGAAGATAGATTTTGATGCTATTCCTGAACTTCCTGGCTTGTATGGTCAATATAAACAAATTCAACAAAATATACCTAATATGCAAGATTTAAAAGTGAGATGATTACTTTTCTTGCGTATTCCATAGTTGTAATCCGATTAATGGGCTTGCAGAAAGATAAAATTTTCTTACAGCAGATGCAATTCTGTGGATGATTATGTTTTCTTTTCCTTTGGTTTTTTCAAATAGTTTATATGTTTCTATTAGGATGATTTCTTTTTCCATTTGATGAATTTCTTCTAATCTTTTTAGATCGTTTTTAAGATATCCTTGTTTTAAATTTTCATAGATTTTTTCTAATTCTTCGTAAAGTTTAATTATTTCTTTTGAAACTTTAATTTTATTTTCTTCGACAAATTTAGCTAAGAAGAATACTTCTCTTTGAGCGTGTATTAGTTGAGAATGAAAAATCCATTTTATTGGAGTATCCTCTTCTTTACTCAAAGAGTGCGTTCTTCTCACAAAATTGTCGTACTGGTAGATTTTCTCTTCCAGTTCGTTTATGTACTCTTTTCTTTCAAGGCCTTGTAGCTGTTCTTTAGTGCTTTTTAGCAATTCTGATATGCTAAATAACACTTTTAGAAATATTTTTTCAACATGTTCGTTTGATGGTTCTGTTATGTTTTCTATTGTGCAAGTATTTTCTTTTATATCTGTTATTTCAAATCCCAGTAGATTTATTTTAGTGCTTTTTTTGATGAATTTGAGTTCTTGCTCATTATTGAATGTGATGATTAATTTGCTATAACCTAATCTGTAGGCGTTTGTTATCATTGTTCTAATTGATGACTCTGCGCCCGTAGATATTTTTAATCTTGCGATTTTTTCGCTTTTCTTTTCTTCTGATTTTACGATTAGGTTATTATTTTCTATTTCGAGGTCTATTTCTGCTCCTTTGTCTAGGTTGTTATCTTTGGCCCACTTTGCGGGTATGCTAATCATAAGCGTACTTGCTCCCTGCTTGACCAGTTTTCGCTTCATGAACTGTATATAATGTTTATTCTTTATATATTTTTCTAATTTATTTATACGTTTTTAATTTACTTATATGTTTATACTAGTATATATAGTTTAAGGCAAAAGTTTATACTTCATCTTGAGTTCTCTTAGTTCAAAGTTACTATCAATAAGTAACAACTCAGGTGACAAACAATGGCTTTAGGACAAATAGTTGCAGGCGCAGGCCTTGCATTAAAATTGGCATTTGGAACTCCAGACTCAACTGAAGTTGCAGATACTACATATTCAATAGACAAAGAACTACTAAATGAAATTAAATTAGAACAAGCAGTGGACGATAGTATGAATGTAGAAAAAGATAAAAAAACATTCAAATTAAGTTCTGAAACACAATATTTCAATGATAATTTTGGAACTGAAAATTCTGAAGAAGCAATTCCAAAACAAAGAATTACTTTGACAAGTGATAAAGTAAAAATAGTTTATGATGCATTCTTTCAAACTGTAAAAGATACTGTTGCAGAAGATATTGCAGGAATGATGTTTCCAATAAAAGAATTTGGAAATCATACTTTTAGTGGCGGATTATATACTATAGGTAATTTTGATGAAAACACAGATGCTGGAATTGAATTATCTCATAAATTTGATAATGGATCATTTAAAACAAGTGCAAACATCGGAGCAATGTGGGGAGAAGACACAAAGCGATGGGATTGGATTGTTGCAAGTGCAGAAAATAAAAATATATTTGTAAAAGGAATGTTACTTTCAACGCCTGAAACAGTAAATAATGATACAACTCAAAGATTTGAGAAATATTTAGCAGCAGGAGTTGATTTAGGTAATGTATATGTTGGTGCGGGTGCTAAAAATGGCTCAACAACTTATATGTTAGGATTAAAAGATTTAGGTGAAAACTTTGGGATGTTTGCATTTGGAAATACTAATCCGAATGGAGATTGGAATTTTACAAGTAGAACTTCATTTAAAGGAAAAAATAAGGCTAATTCCAATCGCGATTTCTTTAATTTTGTAATTGATCATATAACAACGCCAAGATTTTTTCCAACACATTTCTCGCCTTTCATGAATAAAGGGGATATCACTTTAAAGTTTGATGGGCAAGGACGGGAAGATGCTGCATACTTTCAATTAGAAGCAGGAGCGCAAGTAACGCCTTACTTACAAATTGGTGGTGGAATTGACACAAAATTGGAAGATGGCAAATTAGAAGTTTCGCCAATAGCTGAAATCTATGTACCTATGAAATTAGGTAATCGTATAAGTGCAAATTTAGAAGGAAAATATTCTGCAAGAACAGGAGACCTTGGAATGTACTTAGTTATGAAAGTAGATTTAGGTGCAAAATAATTTTAGAATAATGAAGAAATGGGATTTGCACAAGAATAAGGGAATTCTTGTGTCTCGTTTTTTTTAAAAATGAGATGTAATCAAAAATCTTGTTTGATTTTTGGATCTCGTTAAAAACCAGAGGAAAATAAAATGTTAAATATGTTTGGAAATATGGGAATGTCTTTTTTTGAAAAAGAAGAAGATATAGTGAAGCCACAGGAAGAAATGGGGCAAGAAGTAGTACAAAGATTAGTATCTGGAGTATTAGGTGCTTATAATGATTTAAATGCATTAGATGGAATTGCAATGACTCAAACTGCCGAAGGTGGTTTATTTAGAGGAGTTGCAAAACAAACATTTACTGTATCATCGGAATTAGAAGGTTTAATTGGAAACTTAATTGGATTTACCTTAAGTTCAAGAATTAATCCAGAAAGAGCGCATGTTCAAAGTACTATTTATGATGGACTAACTAATCCTGAAAATATTGATGCTTTTTTTGATACTTATTCAAACCAGATGGACAATGTTGAAGCTGACTTTTTAGAAAAAGTTAAACAAGATAAAATTGTGAAAACTGAGCAAGTTGAACAATTTAAGAAAGGAATGACTGAATTAAATGAGTCTTATAAAACTGGAAAAGTTTCAGACGTGGCTTACGCAGTTGAAGCTTTATCTGCAGTTGCAAACTGGGGTCAAAAAGTTGTTGTAAAACCAATTTATGATTCGTTAAATCCAATGAGAATTTTAGCTAATGAGATGGGTGCAAACTTTGGAATTACAGATGCAACCAATCTTGCAAGGGACATTTTGAGTATTGAACAATCAACAATGGCTGAGCAAATAACCATTAAAACAAATTGGTTATATTCTGAGAAAGAAATTGTTAATATAGTTAAACCTGATGAAAGTCAAATCTACACAAAAGGATTGGATCATGAATTAGTTGCTATGGATTTAATGAGGATGAACCAACAGAAGTCTTACGAAAAGAAAGACTAATTTTTTTCTATTTTATGTTAAAGTTGTCACTTTAATCATTAGCTCAAAGAGTTTTTGACTCCGGTTAATTATTCTTTGAGCTCTTGATTTTTTATTATTCAACTTTTTGTAATTTAAATAGGGAGTTGACTGTGAAACTAGGCAAACAAGCGATAGAAAGAATTTCTCCTAAATATACTGGGGTGATTTTTAGAAAGTCGGGGCTTGGAATTGAGAATATTATACTTGGTTTGTTAGCTTTTGTATTAGCTGGAATAATTTGGTTAATAACAAAATTAATTGATTATGATATTAAACGATTAAATGATAAAAAAGGATTATTATTGATGTAGGGATTTAAAATGGAAAACTTAGAATGGTTAATGGGTGTTTCAATTGCTAGCTTAGGGTTAGGATTTGGACAAGGTTATAATTTTAATCAACGTACCGAATATAAAGGTGACGTTAGTAATTTAGTTACTGAGTTAAGCTCTGAGTTTTTCGGTGACGAGGTGGATTCAAATTCTAAATCTGTTCCTAAGATTAAGAAGAAATATTTTGTTAATGAATTACTTGCAGTTGCTGATGGTCTTGCAGTAAAAATTCTTGCAGATGATAGAACTTTAGGTTTTGGTTTAACTAGTGGGATGTCATTTTATCTTGGCACTCTTATTGGTCGTGGTTTTAGTGAGTTTAAACGAAGTAAAATCTCTTTAACTAAGGATGAGCAAAATAGAGTTGACTCTTTGGTTGGATCTTTTAAGAATTATACTAAATTAAATGGTAACGCTCCGCAAAATGCCGGTTGGTACGATGCTGAACTTAGATCGGTTTCAGATTATCTTATTAACAAAAAGAATCCTGAGTTATTAAAAAAATTTACTTATGATTTAACAACTGCCATGGATGAAGGTCGATTTTATCATTTGGCGGAGAATTTAGTGAAACAAGTATCTGCTAAACCTGATCATGCTGGTTTAGCTTTTGTGACAAGTGAAGGTGAGCGAGATGTTGAATCTTTAATTATTTCTGGTGATGATCTTTATTCTGTAACTTATGCTATTCCTAATATATTTGGAGATTTGCCTAATGATATATCTCCTCTTTTTAAGAACTTTATGTCTGGAGTTATGACTTTAGATGTGGCAACTGAAAAATTAGATTGGGGTGGAGATTTAGATTATATTGCAAAACGTATTAGTTCAAAATATAAATTTACTGATGTTGTTTTATCATTAGTTCCAAAGGACGTACCTATCGCTGATGCTTCTATGAAAACTTATTTTATGTATAAAGCACATAAAGAAGGAAATGTTATGTCTGGGGATTTGTCGAATAATTAATTCTTTTTTTGAAATCATGATTGGGTGTAGTTGATGTTAATTTATTTCTTGGCTTTTACAATTAACTTATTGTTTTGATTTTATTTTTTTGTTTTATTATTTTCCCTAAATGTTTAAAAGAAACTTTAAGTTCCCAAACTTTAATGGAATTAGAATATTTAATTGGTGATGCAGTGACTAGTTTTATTATGGGTTTTGGTGCTGGGACTTATTTAGACAAAAATTATGGTATTGTTAAAGATACAGCTCGTTATAACAAGAACGTGCAGCGAGAGTTTGGAATTAAACATTCTAACTCTGCATCTTTTTTAAAATCTACAAATCAAAATGATTCAACAATTCCTTTAGGTATTGGTATGATGCATTTCGTTAAAGATATATCTCTTAATTTATCTTCTATTAACTCATTTCAATATTCTGCTTTATCTGTATTTTCGGGTTTTGCAGGTCTTAAGTTAGGTCAATTAGCAAATCGTTTTTTTAGAAATAGAATTAAACTTTCTGAAGAAGAATTGCATTTCTTGACTGATTTTGAAGATGAATCTTTTGATTATATGAAGACGACCGGGGATTATGCCTTATCTTCAAATTCTGCACTTCTTTCTAAACGAGATGAGTGTATTGATTTATTAGTTGACAAACGTAATGGGCGTGAACTTGTTGAGCGTTTAGATTATATTGCTGGTTTGGCTGATTTGGCAGTTCCACATTATCAGTTTAGATCTTGGCTCGATTCTTCTGATTCTATTTCATTTTATTCTCTTAATATGAGCATTTATAATGAAAAAAATGTTTATGCTTTTATTAAGGACAAAGATTATTTGAAATTAGTAAAATTTTCTTTTATTCCTGTAGATGTTGATATTGGCTCAGACGAAACTTTTGAAGTGACTACTATTGATCATGAATTAGTTGATTCTTTTGATTGGAATGATGGTTCAGAATTGGCATATCTTTTTGATGATTTATTTGATAATTCAATTCCTAATTTATTTTCTTATGTTGTGAGAAATGATGATGTTGATTTTGATGAAAAGATTTATGTTACTAAACAACAATATGGTTCTTTATTTTTGGAACGAAATAATTTTGGCGTTAAAAATCCTGCTCCTTCTTTACTCTTAAATATTCCTGATTCTGTTAGGACTAAGTATGATTTAGGTTCTGATGCTTTTCATCTTCAATAAATTCTTTTATTTGATAAATTTAATGCATTTTCACTGTTCAGTGGTAAATAAACGAAACATTTATATATGATTTAATACATGTTACTACTTATGAGTATTAAACTTTTCATGAATATTAAGAAAATCACTAGAATCTTTGGGGTTGTGGGGATTTTTGTTACGGGAGCTCTATTTGGATCTGTACTGTCTCAGATTGATTTAGATTCTAATATTCCGACTGGGCAAATTATAAAGCAAACAACTAATGAATTTGTAGATATACTGAATCCTTTAAATTTTGATTCTGCAGTTGAGAGAGCTTCACCTTCTAATTGGGTAAAAGCTTATCAAATTGACGTATTTTCAGATAGAATAGTTTTGGATATTAAAGATGCACAGTGGGCATCATTTACTAATACTAATTCTATGGATCCTGTTTTAGATGAAACAGCAAATGCAATTCAAATAAAACCTGAAAGTCCTGATGACTTGAAAGTTGGGGATATAGTATCATATATTCATCCAGAAAATGGCAGAATCATACATAGAATCGCGTACAAAGGTCAAGATGAGAATGGAATTTATTTTATTATGAAAGGCGATAATAATCCAACTAGTGATCCTGATAAAGTTCTATTTGAACAAATTACTTCTGTAACTATTGCAATAATATATTAAGGTAAAAAAATGGTGGGACGAATTCTAATTCAGTTTGCAATTGTTGTTGTGTTTTTTGCAATTTTTCTTATGACTTTCTTAGGTATTGTTTTCTGAGCATTAGTTTAAGTAAGTTTTATATATTCTTAGTTAATTACTCTATTCATGGATGATTATGCATTGAAAAAATATAAAGAATCAGGTATTATTTCAGCGAAAGCATTAGCACATGGTGCAAAACTTATAAAAGTTGGTGCTCGATTACTTGACGTTTGTGATGCTGTTGAAGCAAAAATAAAAGAACTAGGAGGTGAGCCTTCATTTCCTGCTCAAACTTCTAGGAATGAAATTGCAGCGCATTATTGTCCTGAAGAAAATGATGAAACTGTTTATGCTCAAGGTGATGTTGTAAAGTTAGATTGTGGTGCACATGTTGAAGGATATGTGACTGACAATGCAACTACTGTGGATTTAGGTGATAATGCTAAACTTGTTAGGGCTTCTCGTGATGCTGTTGAAACTGTTGTTAAAATGGCCAAGACTGGAGTCAGAATTAGTGAGATTGGAGGAAAAATTGAAGAAATTATTTCTGCAAACGGATTTTCTCCTGTAAAAAATCTTTCAGGTCATGGCGTTGGACATTATACTGTTCATACTAATCCTTCAATGCCAAATTATGATAATGGAAACTCAAATAATTTAAAGGAAGGACAAATTGTTGCTATTGAACCTTTTGCATCTGCGGGTGCGGGAATGATTCATGAATCTGGAGCGCCTACTGTTTTTATGCAATCTGCAAAACGTCCTATTAGGGGTACTTTTGCAAGATTAATTTTAAAAGATATAGCACAATTTAATGGCTTACCTTTTACGACTAGATGGTTATCTAGAGTTCATGGTATTGGCAAAGTTAAGTTTGGTTTACGTGAATTACAATCTGCAGGTATAATTAGAGGATATCCTGCTTTGCCTGATGTTCGTGGAGGATTAATTAGTCAAGCAGAACATACTGTTATTGTTGGAGAAAAACCAATTATCGTAACTAAGCTGGATGATTAGATTTATTTTATAATTTACCTGAACAATCTTCAGTTTTAAAGAAAATCTCATAACCGCAATGTTCACAATTCTTAGACTTATAGTGTGAATGTAATGTGTGTTCGTCAAATTTTGACTCAAAATTCTGGTTGTGTTTTTTATGACAGTTAACACAAATAATTTCTAAATGGGATTCTTGTAATGAATGCATAGTTGTCACTTTTTTGTTTGAATTTTATCGACATATGAAACTATATAAAACTTGTGTTTGACTCGCCAGTGGAGAAAGCGAAAATTATATAAATCGTCTGAGTGAAAATGAGAGTATGGCAAAAGATGACAATCCAAATGACGAATTTGAATCAGTTTACAACGATGAAAGTCGAGAAGTATTAGTTGAAGATGATGAGATTAGTCCTGAGGAAGGAGCTTTTATGAGTGGTTATTATGATGATGATGAAAAAGCAAAAGAAGTAGATGTCGATGATGATGCGTATGATGAAGCTTTTGAAAAAACTGCAAAGATTGCTAAAACTGCTAAAAATGCAAAGATTGCTAAAACTGCAACAAATGCTAAGACTGCAACAAATGCTAAGACTGCAACAACTGCTAAAACTGCACAAACTGTAAAAACCACTAAGACCTCAACTAAAAAGAAATAATTAATTATTATTTTTTTCTTCAATAACTTGTTTAGATGTTTCTATCTATGTTAATTTTATTTTGATTTAGTTTTACTGATTAAAGAAATCTAAATTTATATCTTCTAATTTTGTAACTTTAAGATTTGCAGGCCAATCATTATTTGTATCTTCTACTAGTGCAATGGATTTCATATTGGCAGCTTTTGCAGCAATGATATCGCTGTGACCATCACCAATAACTATGCATTCTTCAGCTTTGACATTTAATTGTTTTGCTGCGTGAATAAAAATATCTGGTGCGGGTTTTCCATGTTCAACATCTTGAACACAAGAAACAACTTTGAAAATGTTTTGCAGATTTAATTCTTCTAATTCAAGTTTAATTATTGCATGATGTCCACTAGAACCAATTGCTTGAAGAAAACCTCGTTTGTTTAATTCTTTAATGATTTTTGTAGCTCCAAGAATTTCTTTGATGTTTCCTTTAGCGCGTTTTAATAGAATCTCGTGTTTTTCTTTTAGAATATCAACTGTATTTATGGATTCATCTTTCACAAATTTTCTAAAAGTTTTCTCAAAAGGAATACCTCTACAATTATCCATTAAATAAGTGTAAGGAATATCTCGTCCATATTCTTTGAATAATTCACTTTCTACAGATGTGTGAAGATACATGCTATCTGCAACAGTGCCATCCAAATCCCAAATGATTGCTTTTATTTTAGTCATTTTATAATTGTACAAAATTAAAATTTAAATTAAAATGAAAAATTATTTGATTTGTTTTAAGAAATCTTCTTCTCGAAGTTCTTCTATGAAATCTTTTAAGTTAACTTCAAATCTAGTTTTTCCATCTCTTGATCTTACTGCAAGACAATTTTTTTCAATTTCTTTATCTCCAATAGTTAAGATGTAATTAACTTTTTCTAATTGAGCTTCTCTAACTTTTTTACCGATAGTTTCAGTTCTATTATCAAGTTCAATTCTGAAATTATTCTTTTCAAGTTCCATAATTACTTTCTTTGCAAACTCTTCATGTCTGTCTGCAACAGTTAGAATTTTTAATTGAACAGGATTTAACCACAGAGGAAATTTTCCTGCAAAGTGTTCAACAAGAATTCCCATAAAACGCTCAATAGAACCATAGATTGCTCTATGAAGCATAACTGGTGTATGTTTTTTTGCATCGCTTCCTTCGTAGTAAAGTTCAAACTTTTCAGGCATTTGAAAATCCAACTGAATAGTTCCACATTGCCAACTTCTTTGTAAAGTATCTTTTACATGGAAATCTATCTTTGGACCATAGAATGCTCCATCGCCAGGATTTATTTTGTATTTTAAATTTCTTTCTTTAAGAGCTGCTGCAAGAGAATCTTCTGCTTTTTTCCAAAGTTTTGGATCGCCCATTGCTTTTTCAGGCCGAGTTGAAAGTTCAACAGTGTATTCAAAACCAAAAGTTGAGTAAATAGTTTTTATAAGATCTAAAAGTTCAACAATTTGATCTTTTAATTGTTCTTCAGTACAAAAAACATGCGCATCATCTTGGTTAAATACTCTAACTCTGAATAATCCTGACAGTGCTCCTGATAATTCATGTCTATGAACAATACCGAATTCTCCAGCTTTAATTGGAAGCTCTTTGTAAGAGTGGTGGTTTGCTTTATAGATCAAAATATTTCCCGGACAATTCATGGGTTTTACTGCGAAATCTTGGTTATCGATTTTAGTGAAATACATGTTATCGCTGTAATGATCCCAATGACCTGATTGAAGCCATAGACTTTTGTTTAGAATCATTGGAGTTTTGTTTATTTCATATTTTAGTTTCTTCATTTCAGAAGTCATGTAAGCAATCAAGTTATCATAAATGAAACTTCCTTTATCATGAAAGAATGGCATACCTGGAGCTTCTTTATGGAATGTAAAAAGACCCATTTCTTTTCCAAGTTTTTTATGGTCTCTTCTTTCTGCTTCTTCCATAGCTTCTTCGTATTTTTGCATTTCTTCTTCAGAACCAAAGCCAACACAATATATTCTATCAAGTTGTTCGTTTCCAGAACTATTTTTCCAATACGCACTACCAAGATTAGTCACTTTGAAAGCTTTAACTGCGCCAGTGGATTTTACGACTGGTTCTTGGTAAATGCTAGTAAATGCTAGGTTTTCAAGTTTGAATACTGTTGCAGTTTTCCCAAGATCAGCTATAATTTCTTTTTGAAACTTTCCTGATAAATCTTTTATATCTGCAGATTCTAATTTGAAATCTTTATTGATATTATATCTTGCTTTTTTTCGAATTTTCTTAATATCACTTTCTTTTAGTTTTGCACCTGCAATGTCAACATAAGCCATATCATGATAAAAACCAATGCTTCCAATTTCAACTTCGGGATTCATTTCTTTAACTCCTTTAGCTAAAATGATTGCAGTTGATAATTTTATTTGTTGTTCTTTAGTTAATTTTTTATCACTAGTTACAAATTTTTCTTCTTGACGAACAACTTTAGTTTTATCTTTTTTAGTTTCGCCAGGAACAATTGTGCTTGAAAGTTCTGAAAGAGGATGTCCTTTGCAAGAAATGTTGAAAGATTTATACCAACCAAAAGGTGCTCTTTTAATTTCTAAATCTTTATTTTCTTTTAGAATTGCTTCTACTTCTTTCATAACTGCAACTGCTGCTTTTGGTCTTGCAAGATCGCTAGAAAGATGTGCGTAAGGATATAACATAACTTTTTTTACGCTAAGTTGTTCAAGATTTTTAAGAATTTCTTTTGCTGCAAGTTTTGCTGATTCTTTAGTGTCATTTTCATCTACTTTTTCAACTGACATAAACGCAGTTAAGCATTCTTCCATTCTGTCTTTAGGATCATGTATTTCTTCTGCTGAGTCAATTGCTTTCTTTTTTGATTCAAACTCGATAAAGTCTGAGTGAATTGATAGTAATTTCATATTAATTTCCTCCTTAGGGTTTCTTTTTTTTGTATTTTTTTAATGTATTGTCATTTAATAGTTTTTTGTTGCGAGTACAAGAAAATTAGTCTCACAATTAATGAGTAGTGGTTGTTGTGGTGGTAGTTGTTAAACTAGTTGAGAATGTTGTTGTATTTGTTTTATTTATACAGTTCATATATGCCACCTATGTTGTTTTTTTAATATATTTATCTCTAGAAATATAAAAATGTATCGTAAAATCTTATAGAAACAAAAGAAAAAACTATTTTAGATGAGAGCTCGTCTAAACTTTGTACTGGTATGTGTTTCTTTTTCCAGTGTTTTTATATTTGATTATGTTTGTTTTTCTAAGTTTTTTAAGTGACATAGTTACAGAACCTATTGAAACTCCCAATTTTTCTGAGATTTCTCTAGATGTAAACCATTTACCTTTGTTTTTGCATAGAAAGTCGTAGACTTCTTGTTGTCCCATTTTAATTTTTCTCCTTAAAATGTGTTTTCAAAAAACTGTGTGTTTTTGATTGTCGCATTTTAATTTGCACTTACCCCTTAGCTGTATTTTAGTCGAGCTTCTATATAAGCTTTTCTATAATTATGGTTGATTCTTCGTCTAATTAGATTATTAACAATACTAATCCTGTGATGACTAATATTATTCCTAAACCGATTGCAATATATGCTAATTTTTCATCAATTGGAGCTTTTTGGAATTGTTTTATCCATTCTTCTATTTTATCTTGTATCTCTTTGATGCTTTCATTAATGCTTTCTTTGATTTCTTCGGCCATATTCTTTTATTTGTGTAGAAGTATATAAAATTTAGCAATTACTTTTAAATGGTGCTTATTGGACTAAGGCCTTCACATTTAGTTGTTCTATTTGTACAGTGTGTACATTGATAGGTTCTAAAAACTGAATTTCCACTATTAATAAATTCAACTTCACGCATTCCATGTTGGCATTGATTACAAAGCATGTTCTAATAATGGGATCGCTTGTTTATAAACATTTCTATACTGGTATATATATTTAGTATATTGACTTTAGTTTATTTTCTTTGTTTTAGAATTATCTTAGGTGAATTTCCAATATGTCGTTGTCTTTTAGAACATGGTTTGTTCTGATCATTTTCTGACCATCAAACTTTGCAGATTTTCCCCAAACTCTTGCAAATCTAAACTTTGCAACGAAATCTTTGTGAAGTTTTGCACATATTTGTTTGATATTACTATTTCTAAATGCGATAAGTGGGACTTCCATGTCTGCAGGTTTACTTGGCTCTTTAAGATATAGTCTCATCAAATCTAGTTTTTTGAAAATGGCATCTTTTACTTTATCTGTTCCTTTTTTTTGCTGAGCGGAAATTGCTAGATCTCCTTTGAATTTTTTCATAATTTTTTTAAGTTCTTCATCTGTGACTAAATCTGCTTTATTGATTACTGTGATTGATGGCATGTATTTCTTATTGTCTTCAATGACGTCAATTAATTGATCTACATCAATATTTTCTCTAATGATAATTTCTGCATTGTTAATTTTAAATTCTCTAAAGACAGTTTTAATGGTTACTTCGTCTAATTTAGTTAGTTTAACTGTTGCACCGATTTTGATTCCATCTTTTCCTGTTTTAGTAATTCTAACATTTGGTTTTCTTTTATTTAATCTGATATGTGTATCGTAGATTTCTTTAATTATGACTTCATATTCTGCAGGTCTTGTTGCATCTAGAAGAATGAGGCATACGTCTGCGCTTCTCATAGCTGCTAAAACTTCTCTTCCTCTACCTCTTCCGCTTGCTGCACCTTTTACAATACCTGGAACGTCTAAGATTTGGATTTTTGCGTGTTTGTGTTGCATAACTCCTGGGATGCATGTAAGTGTTGTAAATGCATAAGCTCCAACTTCGCTATCTGCATCTGTTAAAACATTTAGAAGTGTGGATTTACCTGCACTAGGAAATCCGATTAGAATTACAGTTCCGTCGCCAGTTTTTCTAACTTCGAAATTAGTATCTTTGCCACCTCCTCCACCTGATCGTCTAGATTCTTCTTTTTCTTTTAATTTTGCGATTTGAGCTTTATATAGACCAATGGCATGCTGAGTCTTTTTATTATATTTAGTTTTCTTAATTTGGTCTTCTAACTCTTTAATTTTGTCTGTATAATCGGGCATTATGGGTGTAGGCGCTTATTTATTTAAAAAACTGTTGTAAATTTAGAACTATAATTAGAAATATATGGCTTTTTTCTTATAAGAGGTTGAAGTTATTGAGTGTGTTGATTTCTTTCTTTATTCTTTTTTTATGAGCTGAATTTTTTTTGGACCTAATTTATTCGCTATTTTTAGGTATTCAAAAAACTAAAATTAATTCATTGAACTTTAGTCATTTATTCAATATGCTTAATATGTGTGTTTGGCGGTGCTGATTATTATCCGCATCCTTTATATATCTCGCTATTATTCCCGTATTTATGACTTATGTTCCAGTAACTATTATTGGCGGCGGTGCTGTAGGTGTGGCTATTGCTTATGAATTGTCTAAAGATCTTTCTGATAAATTAGTTGTTATTGATAAGAATACTCGAAATTTAACAAATAATCAATCAACTAGAAATTCTGGAGTTGTACATGCAGGTTTATATTATGATAAAAAAATAATGCCTAATAAGGCTAGTTTTTGTGTTGAAGGGAATAGGTTGATGTATGAATTTGCAAAAGAACATGATATTCCGTTTTCACAAGTTGGAAAATTAGTTGTTGCAAACGGTTTGAACGATGATCGTACTTTAGATTATTTTCTTAATATTGCTAATCAAAATAATGTGCCTGGGATTCGAACGATTGATCGTGCAGAAGCAAAAGAGATGGAACCTAATATTGAATGTACGTCTGCTCTTTATGTTCCTAGTAGCGGGGTAATTGATCCTATTTCATATGTATCAAGATTAAGTCAATTAACTGAATCTAATCAGTCGTATATTTTAAAAGGGACTGAAGTTATTTCAATAACTCCGAAAAATAAATGTTTTGAAGTTACGACTTTTAGTCAAGGTCGTATAGAAACTTTCAAGACTGATGTGGTGATTAATTCTGCTGGACTTTATTCTGATGACGTTGCTCGAATGATTAATCCTGACTCTCCTTATAATATTCTGCCGATAAGAGGCGAATCTATGAAGTTTTATACTCATTTTCCTGGTCAAGATAATAATTCTGGAATTGAGATGAATGGTATGAGTGTTTATCCTGCTCCTTATGGGATATCTGATGATGGTCAAAGACTGAATGTGTCTTATTCTGAAGTTTTAGATTTGGCTGCAAAAGCTGAAGCTAATCCTACTATTGGGGTGCATTTAACTCCTATGTTTGATTATGTTGACGGTGTTCCTAAGATTGGTAAGACTGTGTTAGTTGGACCTACTTTTAAAGTTGGCGTTGGCAAGGAGGATTATCAACAAGTCAGGCTTGAAGATTATTATATAAACTTGGTGAAAAACTTTTTCCCTAATCTTTCTGCAGATCATATTTCTCCATTACAAACAGGGATACGTGCAAAATTAGATGGGTTTTCTGATTTCATAATTGAACGTGATGCAAATCATCCTAACTTCGTAAATTTACTTGGGATTGATTCTCCTGGTTTAACTTCGTCATTGGCTATTGCTAAATATGTGCGTGACGAACTCCTAAGATGAATTAAGTAAGAATTATGGAGTCTCAACATGAATTTTCTTTGCTATTATTTAGTTGTTTCAATATATGAACATCATCCGATTAGTCACTTAATAGTGGTAATTTATCGAAATATTTATAAATGGTCTTGAATCTTAGCTTACTAATGGACGGCAATAAAGAAAAGGAATTAGAGAAAATAGTTAATCTTCTTAAGATTCATGAATTAGATTTTCATACAAAAGATGACTTCTTAATAGATATAGGTCAAATTCTAACTCCTGATCAAGGTTATTCTTATTATTGGAAACCAGGTCAAAATGGCGATGATCATTATAAAACAAATAAATCTCAAATGGATGCATGTCTGAAGCAGGAAGGAAGAACTACTTATACTGAAGATGAAACAATGCATTTGCATAGTTTGAAAAATCAAGAATTAATATTTAATATGAATTCTTCTTTACCTTGGAGGCAATCTGAACATATAAATTTCAAAAAAATGACTACTTATGATGATGCTACTTCGTTTGGAATTTATTTAGAATTTAATAACGGTTTTAATGGTTTAAAATATGTGCTTGGAAGAAAACCAATGGAAGTTGGAATTATACCTAATGTTGCATTTTATGTACGAGATTCAAGTTTTCAAGGAAATGAAAAACATCCTTTTGAATTAATGATTTTTAAGCACCTTGAGAAATAAGACAAAACCTTTAAATCAAACTCTTAATTCTGAATGTTATTCTAAAGAGGAGAGATTAACAGAGGTAAGCACTTGAACTGGTATAATAAGTTAGGGTTTAGTAAGGATCCATTTGAAATAAATCCATTTGTACTAGATACAAAGTTCTTAAAATATGATGCGGAACTGGAAGAATTAGTGTATTTTTTGAAGAGTTCTGCTGGGGTAATTTTAGAAGGACCTGATGGAAGTGGAAAATCAAGTACATTAAAAGAAGTAATTAAAATACTTCAAGCTGATAAAAAAGAAAAATATATTTTAATTAATGGAAAAGAATTAAGTTTAAATCAAAATATCGAAATAAAGATTTTACAAAAGAGAACCGCTCTTCAGAAAGTTTTAGGATTAAAACCAAAAAATATAATTCTAGTATTGGATAATGCTGATTATTTAACAAATGAAAATTTTGAAAGAATAAAATATTATTATGATGAAGAAATTATAAAATCATTTGTTTTTGCAACTGCAAATTATCATCGATTATTGATGAGTGAAAGTTTAAAGAAAAGAATTGGTCGAAGAATTATCCGATTAAGAAAACCAAGTTCTAAAGACGCAATTATAATTGTAAAAACTCGAATGGATAAAAAACTTATATTGGAAGACAGAACTATTTTGAAAGTTTGGGAATATTCTAAACATAATATTAAAATGCATTTAGTAAATATTGCATCACTTCTAAAAAACATGGTTGAAAATGATAAAGATGAAATACTTGACGAAGAATTAGATGAATTATTTAAGGATAATTTCTATAGAGAAAAAGATCTTTCTAAGACTTGCCAAATTTGCGGTTTAAAATTACATGAAACAAAAGGAAGTTGGCATTGTGATAAATGTGAACATACTTGTCCTGAATGTGGAGTTTCTATTGGAAAAAATGATAAAATCTGCGGAAATTGTGGGGTTGATTTTAAATGAGTGATGTGTGGTATAAAGAATTAGGATTTGAAACTAATCCATTTTCAATAAAACCAAATTCTTTAGTTATTGGAATAGATTCTACATTACAAAAATTAAAGAGTAGAATTAAAACAGGTGGAATAATACTTCTTACAGGAGATTATGGGACTGGTAAAACTGCAATATTAAAAAATTTAATTGAAGAATTTAAAGGCAAACGAAAACTAATATATTATTCTTATAATAGGAAAGATGGAATTTTGGATTTTGATAAACTTTTGTATGAAAGTAAAATGCTAAATAAAATTATAAAACGAAAACCAAAAAAAATGATTCTTTTATTGGATGAAGTAGAAAAATTAAATATTAAAGAAAGAGAAGAATTAATTCTAAATTATAAACAAGGCTATTTCAAAGCAGTGGTATTAGTTGCAAGAAATAAAAAATCTGCAAATCTAAATACAGAATTAGAAGAATTAATTAGCAAAGATTATGTTCAGATGCAAGAAATGACTTCTGAAACTGCAGCTAAAATGATACGCAATAGAATCGGTAGTGTTGATTATATAAGTGATGTAATGATAAAACGAATTTTTCAAGTAAGAAAGAACCCGAGAATGTTTTTAGAGAATTGTGAAGATGTATGCAGGTACGCATTTAACACAAATTCAGAAAAAGTAAATGAAAAACATTTAGAAATATTAAACACCAGTTCAATAAATCATACAATTGGACCGTGGCTTCGATGGTGATGTTTTTACAAAAAATAAATATTTTTTATTTCCAAAAATTTCCTATTTTTTGATTCTTATTTTTTTATGACGAAGTTTTTGATTTCTATAAATTTCGAATCCAATAATTGCTGCAACTAAAACTCCTGTGATTATTATGATAGTTGTTTGAGAGCTATTACAAATGTCATTTATGAATAGTTTTTTTGAGATGTGAACTTCTATTATTGCTGCGATAAAGATTAATAAAAGGGATAAAGAGGCAAGTATAATTGAATCTTTGAAAACCTTCATGAATTTATCTCCAAATAATTTTTCTTTAGAGATTGCTTTTGATAAAACTCCTCCTGCAATAGCTGCTAAAATATAACCTGCAATCTCTGGAATCATGTGGAAAAAAGCTACACCTACATTACAAATGATGTAAGGTGTTGATTGGAAGATAACTTCTTCAACTTTAGGACGAATAAGTCCTGCAAGTTTTGCAGCCCAAACAGATGCATTAAGTAATATTATGAAAAGTGCTCCACTACCATAAAGAATAGATAGGATGAAACAAATTAAGATTATGTAAAGATTATTAAAAAATATTTTTTGAACTTGATTGTTTAGTAAAACAAATTCAAAACCATGTTCTGGACTAAAACCGAAATCAGGCGGAAGTGGTGGTCCGTTTTCTACTTGAGTATTAATTTTAATGATTTCAGATTCTGCAGAAAAACCTGAGTCCATTCCAAAATCAAACATCACATTTGGAGTTGCTAAACTAATAATAAATAACGTTAGGAAAACTCCTAGGAAATAATAAATAAAGAAATCAAAAATTTCTTCATGTTCTTTAAAAAAATTAGTTTTACCTTTAGTCTCAATTCTTTCTTCAAGATCAAAGAGTTTTGAAATTAAAGGAAGAGTAAGTAAAACTGCAAAAAGAATTGTTATGATGCCAACCATGAATGAAGCATCACCACGAAATAAAAGTTTAGCAGTAAAAAAACCTATTAGAGTGAAAATAATTCCAATAGCAAATGAATAAAGTGGTCTACGTTCAGCCCATTTTGCTTTGAATAAATGTTCTAATACCATTTTTTTACCATTTTTTCTTTTTTTAATTACTGTTTATTTATTTCTACTATTTATAATTGTTGTTGTTAAAATTTAGTTTGTATAATCGATAGCTTTTTATTTAATCTACTCAGTTATTTTTTTCATAGCAATGTTATAATCGGAGGCGATTGATTTGAATAATGAAAAACCAAGAATGTCGGAACACTTTCTGAATATGAAACCTTCTTCAATTAGAAAAGGCCAAATTAAGTTTGATGAGCGAACAGATGATGCAAAAGCATTAAATTTAGCAATTGGGAATGTATCACTTCCAATGCACCCTGCAATGCAGGAAAGAATGAATAACTTAAATTCAGAAAATAGTCCATTTAAAGATGGAGTTGTAAAATATTCTTCAACAGCGGGTTTTGATGAAACAAGACAAGCTTTCTTAAATATTTTAAAATCAAGCGGATTTAATATTGAAGGATTAGGTGCACAAGTAACAAGTGGCGGAAGTCAAGCAATGCTATTAACTTTACTTGGAGTTTGTGGTCCTGCAGGAACAAGCGAAGATCCTTTACTTCTTATTGACGCAGCATATACAAATTATGTATCAATTGCAAAAGCAATTGGTAGAAAAACAGTTTCAGTTAGAAGACACTTAGATTCAGAGGGAAAATTTTCTTTACCTAACGAAGAAGAAATTGAAAGCACAATTAAAGAACATAAACCAAATGCATTAGTTGTAATTCCTTATGATAATCCAACAGGACATTTTTACACTCATGAATCATTAGTTGGTCTTGCAAAACTTTGTGTTAAATATAATCTTTGGATAATTAGTGATGAAGCTTACAGAGAATTACATTATACAGAGCATGATATCTCAAGTGTTTGGGCAATTACAGAAGAAGAAGTTCCAGGAATTAGTGGTCAAAGAATTAGTATTGAGACAGCATCGAAAGTTTGGAATGCGTGCGGTCTTAGAATTGGTGGGATAGTTACAGATAATAAAGAATTTTTAACTCAACACATAGCTGCTGCAACTCCATTTCTTTGTACAAATGTAATTGGGCAATATATTTTTGGAGCATTAGCACACGAATCTGCAGAAGATTTACAAAAGTGGTATGGTCAAGTTAGAAATTACTATAAAGGAATTATGACTAAAGCTACTGCTGAAATTAAAACTGCTTTACCAGGAGCTATTGTTTCAAGTCCGGATGCTGCAATCTACTCAGTAATTGATGTGAGAGAAATTGCAAAACCAGGATTTGATATGGATAAATTCTTAGATTTTTGTGCTGAAACATTTAAGACAGACATTGATGGAGAAGAAATGACTCCAATAGTTGCACCAATGGCAGGATTTTATAATGTTGCACCAGGGGAAGTAAATCCAGGAATAACGCAAGCAAGAATTGCTTATGTTGATAAACCTGAAGTTTTAGATAAGTTTGCAGGATTATTTGCAAAAGCGTTTAATGCATTTGAAGAACAAAGGTAATTATTTATTTTTATTTTATTTTATTATATTCTTTTTTATTGATAATGTTTTTATATTCACTTCTTTTTTTGTATTTTTATGAGCTTAAAATCAAATATATGGAAGTATAATATATTTAGCTTCTTAGAAAGATGTATTTTTTACGTGCCTTTCATAGTATTTTATTTTCAAAGTTTAGGACTTAATTTAACACAAATAATGTTTATGAATGGAACATTTGCAATTACATTATTCATTTTAGAAATTCCAACTGGTTATATAGCTGATAAAATAGGTCGGAAGAATTCTTTGATAATAGGTATATTGTTTCAAATAGTTTCTATGATAGTTTTATACTCTTTTCAGAGTTATAGTTTATTTATATTATCTCATGTATTATTGGGTGTTGCAGTGTCATTTATTTCAGGCGCTGATAGTGCATTATTGTATGATACGCTTCTTTCGTTAAAAAAAGAAAAAGAATATACTAGGTATGATGGCCGAGCAAAATTTTATTCTGAGATTGCAATCATAATTTCTACTGCTACTGCTTCATTAATTGTATTCATGGGAATAACAAATTTAATCTTATATACTGTTGCTGCTTATATTATTCTTTTAGCTTTAACTTTTAGTTTTAAAGAGCCGCCAGTGCATAAATTGCTTAAAGTAAAAACTTCATTTAAAGAAATATTTTCTTTTGTAGGGACTGCTTTAAAGAATAAGAAATTAATTAGATTTTTTATTTACGCATTTTTTATTTTTGGATTTTCAAATACCATATTTATTTTTTATCAACCATATTTTAGTGCAGTAAATATTCCTCTTTATTGGTTTGGATGGATCTTTGCATTCTTTTCTATATTTACAGCTTTAGCATCTTACAAAGCACATAGTATTGAAAAATTTCTTGGAGTTAAAAAAACTTTAATTTTAATTCCAGTATTTTTATTATTGTCATTCTTGTTTTCTAGTGTTTTCTTTTTATGGTTTGGAATAATATTTTTTATTTTTAGAGAATTTGTTCGAGGACTTATTAATCCGGTTTTGTCAGCTTATACAAATAAACTAGTCAGTTCTGATAGACGTGCAACAGTTCTTTCAGTTCAAAGTATGTTTTCAAGAATGGGATATTTTATAATTTCAATATTTGCAGGATTTATATCTGATGTTAGTTCTATTCGAGTGAGTTCATTTGTTTTAGCAGGAATATTATTGGTGGTAATGATTATAGTTTTCTCAGGGAAGAAATTCTTAAGGATTGCATCTGAAGCTTAGAAAATAATTTAAATGATGAGCTTTGTTTATTATTTTATGGTAGTTGTAATCTCTAAATGTGACGTTTATGATGTTTCTAAAATTCAAAAGGTAATTGAGGATTCGTTTTCGAAACTTGCAATTACTTTTAAGAAAAATTCTGTGTTTGTAATTAAACCAAATCTTTTAGTTGCTTCAAAACTTGAGCAAGCAGTAACTACTCATCCAGCCGTTGTTGAAGCTGTTTGTAAAATTATTACTCCTTTTGCTAAAAAAATAGTTATTGGGGATAGCTCTGGAAATGAAACTGATAAGACGCTTGAAGTTTCTGGAATGAATAGTTTGAAGAAATATGCTGATGTAGTAAACTTTGAAGTTTTAGACAAACAAAAAGTCAGAGTCAGAGATACTGATTTAGAACTTCCTAAAATTTTATTTGAAGCAGATTATATAATTAATGTTGCTAAACTTAAAACTCATATTTTAACTAATGCTACACTTTGTACAAAGAATTTATATGGTTGTATTCCTGGTCGAATGAAAGCTATTTTGCATAAAGAATACTCTGGAACTGATAATTTTGCAAAACTCGTAGTTGCATTGAAGAATAAAATAAATCCAACGATTAATATTGTGGATGGGATACTTGGTCTTGAAGGAAATGGCCCTGGATCTGCAGGAACTCCTAAATCTGCAAATACTATAGTTGTTGGACAAACACCGCTTGAAACAGATATTGTAGCTTGTCAAATAATGGGTTTTAAACCAAAAGAAGTAACTACGATTAAACATGATGTTTCTGTTGATGTTTCTGTAATTGGAAAAATTGAGAATTTAAATTTTAAGAAGCCAAATTCTGTTGTATCGAGGCTTAGTGGTTTAGTTGCTCTTTTTCCAAAACCTAAAATTGTTTTTGATGAAGAAAAATGTGTGCGATGTAATTTGTGCGCAAAGAAATGTCCTGTGAATGCGCTTGTAATTAATAAAGATAAACCTAATACTTGGGATAAAAGTTTATGTGTTTATTGTATGTGCTGTGTAGAACTTTGTCCTCATGATTCTGTTCATTTGAAAAAACCATTTGTTGAAGAAATGATGCGTAAATTTGTTTGATTAATTGTTTGTTTTATTTTTTAGTAATTTCTTTGTCTTGGTTTTGTTTCAAAGACTTTTACTTCTTCTAAAGTTTTAATATTTGATTTTTGCATCATGTTTCTCATTTTTAAAAATAATTCTGCTGTAGCTTTTGTATCTGCCATTGCTCTGTGTGCTTGCTCATTTGTAATTTCAAATAATTCGCATAGAATGCTTAGTTTTTTACTTGGTAATTCTGGAAGAAGTCTATTTGCAAGTTTTCTTGTGCAAATTTTTTCATTTAGAAAATTAGTTTTAAGATGAGTGTCTACATTATGACTTAGGAATCCATAATCAAATGATGCGTTGTGTGCAATTATTGGTTTATCGCTTAAGAATTCTAAGAAATTTGGTAATTCTTCGTGAATCTTTGGCGCGTCTTTTACAAGTTCATCATTTATTCCTGTTAGTCTTGTGATAAAAGATGGGATGTGTGTTTCTGGATTGATTAATGATTGATATTCTCCAATTATTTTTTTGCCTTTGATTTTAACCGCTGCAATCTCAGTTATTTTATGCATATATTTTGAAAGACCTGTAGTTTCTATATCCAAAACGACGTATTCATCATTACTTTTTTTAGCCATTAGTTTTTGTAGGCCACAGCCTCTTAATAAAAGTTTTGTATTTTTTGCTAAGAATTATTCGAATTTTAAGATGAAAAAAATTATTGTGTAGCTTTTCTCATGGTTTGTTAAGCTACACTCATTGTTTCAAATGCTCTTACTTTCTTACCAAGTTTTAGGTTTGACAGATTCAATATATTCGCATTCAATTATGTCTTTTATTGTAGTATGTTTATCTGTGCAGCTAGGATAGCTTATATCTTTACATACTCCTTTTTCACATACTATTTCTTGCTTTATTCCCTTCACGTTCTTTTTCATTTTTCAAACCACCTAATTATTAACTATAGTTAATTATTTATATTACTTACCTTTTTAAGATACTATAATAGTTGCCTTAAGCAGTCCAAACTAAGTTTTGACAATCAAGGGCAAGTATCAAATAAACTTTTGACATATTAATATGGTGATAAAAAATGAGTTATACTGTAATTGCGCCACTTGGCGATGAACCGAATTTATTGTTTGTAGGTATGAAAGAATTTGCAACAAAGAAAGTAATATTAGTAACACCAAAGAATAAACTTTCAGAAGCAAACGATATACGGGAGAAATTAAAAACATTCACGATAGAAACCCAAATAATGGAAATTTCTGAGAATGTACTTGAAGAAATGTTTAGAGTTTTTGGCCAAATTTGTAGTTTGCATGATTGTGATGATTTAATTGTTAACGTTGCAACTGGAGACAAAATGAGTACATGTGCTGCGCTTAGTGCTGCTTATGCAAATGGGCTAAAATGTTTTGGAGTAAAAGAAGGTGGAACTGAATGTTTTTTACTTCCTATAATGAAATTATCTTATTATAGTGAACTAAGTAATAATAAAATGTCTTTATTATCTGAATTAAAAGGTGATGAATACTTAAGTTTGACACAATTAGGGAAAACTCTGAAAATGTCAAGATCTTTATTGTCTTATCACATAAATGGGAATTATAAGTATAAGGGATTAAAAGAGTATAGGTTAGTAGATGTAAAAGAAGAAGGTAATCAATTATTTGTAAAATTATCGAGTATGGGTTCATTGTTATTACAAGGATACATACCAACTAAAAAACGCGAGTGAGAGGTAAATAAAATGAACGTAAAAGTATATTCAACACCAACATGTCCTTGGTGTCATAAAGTAAAAGATTTTTTGAAAGCAAACAAAGTAGAATTTACTGAAGTAAATGTTGCTGAAGATTCTGAAGGAAGAACTGAAATGATTGAGAAGAGTGAACAAATGGGAGTTCCTGTAGTTTCAGTAGATGATTCAGTAGTTATAGGCTATGATGAAGTAAAATTAAAAGAACTTTTAAAGCTCTAAAATCAAATTAGATGTTAAGATGTATGACGTAATAATAATAGGTAGTGGGATGGCTGGCTTAACTGCAGCAATCTACGCTTCAAGAAAAAGAATGAAGTATGAATTGATCGCAGGAGAGTTTGGTGGACAATTCATGGAAAGTGGAGAAGTTCTAAATTATCCTGGAATTGTGAAAACAACAGGTGTAGAATTATCTTCTGTAATGCAAGAACAATTAGATTTTAATTCTGTAAAACCAAAACTGGAGTGGGTAAGTACAGTTGAGAAAATTGGTCGTGATTTCATAGTTAAAACAGATAAAGAAGAATATAAAACAAAAACTGTTATAGTTGCAACAGGTGCTCGGCATAGAAAACTAAATGTTCCTGGAGAAGAAAGGCTTGCAAAGAAAGGAGTTGTATACTGCTCAATTTGTGATGGGCCATTATTTTCTGGACTGGATGTTGCAATAGTTGGTGGAGGAAACTCTGCACTTGAAGCAGTTGACTTTATGAAAGACATCGCAAATAAAATTTATTTAATAGTTAGAGGACCTGAATTTACAGCGCATGAATATTTAATTGAAAAAGTAAATGCAAATCCAAAAGTTGAAGTATTATTCAATGCAGATACAAAAGAAGTTTTAGGAAAAAAGTTTGTTTCTGGAATAAAACTTGAAAAACATGGAATGATGCGTGAACTTGCTGTTGGTGGTGTTATAGTAGAAATTGGTCTAATTCCAAATACTGATTTTGTAAAAGGATTAGTTTCACTTGATGAACATGGACATATAGATATTAATTGTAAAACTGAAAGTAATGTTCCTGGAATATTTGCAGCCGGAGATTGTGCGTCAGGACATGAATATCAATATGTTATAGCTGCAGGGCAAGGTTGTATGGCGCTTATTAAAGCTGCTCGATACTTGGCAAATCGAGATTAATTTTAATTATTTTAAAGTGAATAAAGAAAAAATGGTACAAGCAAAATGGTATGGGCAAATAATTGCAGAGAGTGAATCTTATGAACAAGTTGAAGGAAATGTTTACTTTCCATTTGACTCCATAAAAAAAGAATTCTTTAAAGAAAGTAAACTTGAAACAAGTTGCCCTTGGAAAGGAAAAGCTAGTTATTATGATCTTGTTGTTGATGGCAAGACTAATTTAGACGCTGCATGGTATTATCCAACTCCATCTTCTGAAGCAGAAAACATCAAAGGTTATGTTGCTTTCTGGAAAGGTGTCGAAATTTTAGATTAACCAAATATTTATTAAGGCATAAGCTGATTATTCTTCTTAGGGTTAATTATTAATGAAACTTGAAAGAATTAATAGTTCTTTTTAGTACAAAATTTTTACGGGGGGAAAAACTATGAAAATATTTATTGATACTGCGGATTTAGACGAAATAAAAGAAGCTGAAAGTTATGGTATTCTTGATGGTGTTACAACAAATCCTTCTCTTATGAAAAAAGCTGTGGCTAAGCTTAAAAAGAGTGGCAAGAAGATTGATATGAATGAATATATTCGGAAGATTTTGAAAGCTGCTAAAAAAACTCCAGTTTCACTTGAAGTTGTAGGGGTAACTTACAAAGATATGTTGGCTGAAGGAAAGAAATTATATTCTAAATTTAAAAAAGATGGAAATGTTGTCATAAAAATTCCTATAAATCCTGTTTATGGAAAAGCAACTAATAATTTTGATGGGATAAAAGTAATTAAAGAATTATCTAAATTAAAAATTCCTGTTAATTGTACATTAGTATTTACGCCTGAACAATGTTTACTCGCTGCAAAAGCTGGAGCTACTTATATTAGTCCTTTTGCAGGTCGAATAGATGATGATCTTAGAAATGAAAATGGTTATGAATTTGATAAAACAGATTATTATCCATCAGGTGGAGCAGAAGATGGAACTGATGTTTTAGAAGATAATGGAATTATTTCAGGAATTGATTTAGTGAGCCAATGTATGGAAGTTTTAGACACTTATGGTTATGATACAGAAATTATTGCTGCAAGTATTAGGAATTCCAGGCAGGCGCGAGAATGCGCTTTAGTTGGCGCTGATATTGTAACTTTGCCATTTTCTATAATTCAAGGTATGATTAAACATTATAAGACTGAAGAAGGAATGACTGCATTTTGTAAAGATGTAGTTCCTGAATATAGAGCAGTGTTAAAATAAATTTTTTTTATTTCTTTTTCTAATTTTTTAATTCATTTACACTTTCTGAGTGAATAAGATACTTTAAATATAATAACTGTGACGCTAAACTCTATGGCAAAGATTAGAACAATTGATGGAAATACAGCAGCAGCTCATGTGGCTTATGCTTTTAGTGATGTAGCAGCAATATACCCAATAACACCAGCATCTTCAATGGGAGAAATGGTTGATGAATGGGCAGCAAAAGATAAGAAAAATATCTTTGGAGAAAAATTGCATGTAATAGAGATGCAGTCAGAAGCTGGAGCAGCAGGAGCAATACATGGTTCTTTATCTGCGGGAGCACTTACAACAACTTTTACAGCATCGCAAGGATTGTTATTAATGTTGCCAAATATGTTTAAAATTGCAGGAGAAATGCTTCCATCAGTATTTCATATTGCAGCAAGATCTTTAGCCTATCAATCTTTGTCAATATTTTGTGATCACTCAGATGTTATGAGTGCAAGAGGAACTGGATTTGCAATAATGTCTGCATCTAATGTGCAAGAAGTAGCAGATAATGCAATAGTTGCTCACTTAGCGACAATGGATACAAGAATACCATTCTTAGCATTCTTTGACGGATTTAGAACTTCTCATGAAATATCAAAAGTAGAACTAATGGATTATGATGAAATGAAAAAATTAGTTGACTTAAAACCAATAAATGAATTTAGAAAAAGGGCATTATTACCTGAGCGTCCTTATGCAAAAGTTGGAGCTGAAAACCCTGATGTGTATTTTCAAGGAAGAGAAGCTTCAAACAAATATTATGACGCCGTACCAGGAGTAGTTAAAAAATATTTTAAATTACTTGGTGAAAAAACAGGTCGAAAATATAAACCATTTGAATATTATGGATCAAAATTTGCAGAAAAAATAATTGTCACAATGGCATCATCTGCAGACACAGTACTTGAAACTGTAAAATACTTACAGAAAAAAGGCGAAAGAATTGGAATGGTAAAAGTAAGATTATTTAGACCTTTCTCAAATGAAGATTTACTTGCAGTAATTCCAAAAACTGTTAGGAAAATTGCTGTTTTAGATAGAACAAAAGAAGCAGGAAGTCCTGGAGAACCATTATACTTAGATATAGTTCAAGCATACAAAGATGTTGCAGGTGTAAAAATAATTGGAGGACGATATGGTCTTTCATCAAAAGAATTTACTCCATCAATGGTTGATGCAGTTTTTAAACATTTAGACAATCAATGTTTCACTGATTTTACAGTTGGGATCAATGATGATGTAACTCATAAATCTATTCCTGTAATAACTAATTTGGATGTTGAACCCGCAAGTGTAAAGAGATGTCAATTCTGGGGTCTTGGAAGTGATGGAACTGTAAGTGCAAATAAGAATTCAATTAAAATAATTGGAGAGAATACATCACAATATGCTCAAGCATATTTTTCTTATGACTCGAAAAAAAGCGGTGGAATCACTAGAAGTTATCTTAGATTTGGAAAGGATAAACTAAATTTACCTTATATTCCTGAGCAATTTGATTTTGTAGCAGTACATAATACTTCATTTATTGGAAAATATGATTTACTTAAAGGGATAAAACCTGGCGCAGTATTCTTGTTAAATTCTGCATGGAATAAAGATGACATATTTAGGCATTTAACAAAAGACATGCAAGAAGCAATAATTGAGAAGAAACTAAAGTTTTACAATATTGATGCAACTAGTATTGCAGAGAAAGCAGGTTTAGGCCACAGAATTAATACAGTTATGCAGGCAGCATTCTTTGAAATTTCAGGAGTTTTACCTGAAAAAGAAGCTATCAAATTAATCAAAGGTGCAATTAAAAAACAATTCGAAAGAAAAGGGATGGATATTGTAAATAAAAACTGGGATGCAGTTGATAAAACAATAGGCGCTATAGAAGAAGTTCCAGTTCCAAGTTCTATTAAAGAATGGGTTGAATATAAAAGAATTAAAGCAGATTCAGTATTTGCAAAGAAAATTATTCAACCAATTACAGAATTAAAAGGAGATACAATCCCAGTTTCATCAATGACTCTAGATGGTTCAGTTCCAGTAGGAACAACAAAGCTTGAGAAAAGAGGAATTGCATCAGAAATTCCAACATGGCTTTCTGAAAATTGTATTCAATGTGGGATTTGTTCATTTGTATGTCCACACGCAGCAATAAGATTAAAACAAATTAATAAGGATGATCTAAAAGATGCTCCTGAAACTTTTAAGGCTGTAAATGTAATGGGAAAACTAAAAGATAAATTAGGATTTAGAGTTCAAGTTTATCCTGAAGATTGTACTGGCTGTAACTTATGTGCAGAAGCATGTCCAACTAAAAATAAATCTTTAGTAATGAAACCAATTGCTGAGCGAAGAGCTGCAGGCGAGAATGCAAACTCAGAATTCTTTGACGCATTACCTGATAATAATGTTGAAGGAGTGCCAGTTGGAACATTAAAATTCACACAATTACACAAACCATTATTTGAATTTAGTGGAGCTTGTAGTGGATGTGGAGAAACACCTTATATCAAATTATTAACTCAAATGTATGGTCGAAGAATGATAGTTGCAAATGCAACTGGTTGTTCATCAATCTTTGGAGGAACATTCCCAACTATACCTTATACAACGGGTGAAGATGGAAGAGGACCTGCATGGGCAAATTCATTATTTGAAGATAATGCTGAATATGGTTTTGGAATGAGGGTGGCAGTTGATTCAATTAGAACGCAATTATTATCTAACTCTAAAGCACTTATACAATTAAAACTAAGTCCAAAACTTTCAACACTACTTAGGAAAGCAGTAAATAACTGGAAAGATACATCTGATGATATGATTGCATTGCAAGACGAAATAATTAAAGAACTTGCAAAAGTAAAAGGAAAAGCTAAAGGAAAAGCAAAACCAATTTACGAAACAGTTGTAGAATTACAAGATTATTTTGTAGAAAAATCAGTTTGGGCTATTGGTGGAGACGGCTGGGCTTATGATATAGGTTTTGGTGGACTTGATCATGTTTTAGCTCAAGGAAAAGACATTAATGTTTTAGTCTTAGATACTGAGATGTACTCAAACACTGGCGGTCAAGCAAGTAAGTCAACACCGCTTGGTTCAATTGCAAAATTTGCAGCAGCTGGAAAAGATTTGAGTAAAAAGAATTTAGGACAAATGATGATGAGCTATGGGTATGTATATGTCGCATCAGTATCACTTGGAGCAAATAAAAATCAATTAATCAAAGCAATGAGAGAAGCAGAAGAATATCCTGGTCCAAGCATTGTTATTGCATACAGTCCATGTATTGGTCATGGGATTGATATGAAACGAGGAGATGACATGGAGAAACGAGCAGTTGACTCAGGTTATTGGCCACTTTACAGATTTAATCCTGGATTAGAAGATGAAAAACAATTTAGCTTAGACTCGCGAGATCCAACAATTAAGTTTGGCGATTATATTATGAATGAAAAGCGTTATTCAATGTTACAGCGTATGGATCCTGCACGTGCAAAAGATTTGTATGCAAAAGCAGAAGACGCAGCAAAACGAAGATATTCGGAACTAAAAAAGTTTAAAGAATCGCATGAGGTTCCTAAATCTGATGACTGATTTTTTTTTTAAATCACTTGAAGAAAAATCATCAAAAGATTATTTGATAAAGATGATTATGTATTAACTCATGAGTTGCACGAGAAACTTTAAATACTAAATGCGCGTAATATATTTATTGAGGTGAGTTTATTGGCTGTAAAGAAAAAATCCATAAAATTAAATTCTAAAAAGAAAATTGTAAAGGTAGAATCAAAAGTAATAATTCCAACACCTGTTAAAGTTGTTCCAAAGAGACGATCAGCTCCTAAAAAGAAACGATCAGCTCCTAAGAGAAAAACAGTTGTTAAGAAAGTTGTTCCAAAATTAAAACGTGCCTCGCCTGAAGTAAGTTTTTATTTTTCAGATGGGAAAGTTTGCAGAGATTTAGAAGAACTCGCACATGTTATTGATGATCTTGAAGATGAAGCTTTTGAACTTCATGTAAATGATTCTAAGAACGATTTTGCAAACTGGGTTCATGATGTACATGATGAAAAAGAACTTTCTGATAAACTTAAGAAAACTAAGTGTAAGAATAGACATGTAATTGAAGTTTTGAAAGTTGTAGTAACTAAAAAATAATTTATTTTTTTATAATTTTTCTTTTAATTTTTTCTTTTAACTAACTAAAATATGTTGTATGTTCTTCTTTTAAATTTTGATTTAATTTTAAACGTTAGCTTTAAAAATAAATTTTAATTCCCATGTATCAGAATTCGATGTATTCTTATTTTTTACTCTTGAATACTGTGAATGGAGTTAAATAAAATGTTTTTAGATATTTATGCGATTAAACCTTTGAATGAACCAAAAATTGAGATTGGAATCTTACCGATGAGTGGTCCTGTTAGTGAAACTTATACGAGTCCAATTCAAATGCTTCAATCAGTTGTTAGTTGGCAAAGTTTTGATAAACCTGTTGAATCTAAAGTTGTTTATGTTCCTCTTAATAGAGATGGTTTTTTTTAAGGGCAAAAATATATAAATGTCTGATTTAATTATTCTAATTATGCGAACGGCAGTTATTTTAGCAGGAGGTCTTGGTACTCGTCTTAGACCTTTAACTTATGAACTTCCAAAATCATTGATTCCTGTTCAAGGAATAACTTTAACTGAGCAAGTTATTGCAAAAGCTAAAGAGGCTGGTATTGAGAAATTTTATCTTTCTATTGGATATTTATCTGAGCAAATTGTTGATTATTTTTCTTCAAAAGATTTTGGCGTTAAGATTGATTATATTATAGAGGATACTCCTTTAGGAACTGGTGGTTGGTTAAATAAATTATCAGCTCAACAAATAAAAGACGATTTCTCTGATGATTTTTTAGTTTTGAATGGGGATAACTTGTTTGACCTTGATTGGACTAAGATGAAGATTGTTCATGATTCTAATAATTCTTTGATTACTATTGCTTTAACTCAAGTTGAAGATGTTACTGCATTTGGTGTTGCTGATCTTGATGGGGCTGTTATTAAGCGTTTTGTCGAGAAACCTACACTTAAAGATGCGCCTTCAAATTATATTAATTCTGGATATTATATTTTCTCACCAAAAGTTTTTGATATTGTTCCTAATGAAGAAAAGTTTTCTATGGAGCGAGTATTATTTCCAAAAGCTGCTGAAATGGGATTGCTTTTTGGTTATCCTGATTCTTCTCAGTGGTTTGATACTGGTACTTTTGTTCGATGGGAAAAAGTGATTTTTGAGTGGCGAAAATAAAACTTTATAAACTAATAGTCATTTACTAGTGGTAATTCGAGGGATATATAATGAAAAAATTATTTAGTTTAATTGTGATGATGGTTTTTCTTCTTTCATCTGTAAGTATTGTTTCTGCTTCTGTTTGGGGCGATTGGGGTCATAATCCATTTTACGGTATTGGCGATGTAGTGGATCCTGTTGATCCATTTGAAGGTAATACTTGTATAAGTCTAGAATATGCTTATTCTGACGATTGTGGAGACATTTTAGATGATTGTGAAGATTTAGATGATAATGATGATTGCGAGTTCTTAGTTGAAGAAACTGGCGAATATTATGATTTATGTGATATTTGTGACGAAGAAGAAATTGTTGAACCTGATTGTGATGGTGAGATGGAAGATTCTATTGATCGTTGGGAAGGTTATACTTGTACTAATTTGGAAAATAAGGATTCTCATGGTTATGTGGTTTCTGATAACTTTGGAACTGATGATTGTGAAGATCAGATTGAATTATGTTATGATGAAGAATATAGATGTAGATTTTTAATTGAAGAAACTAGTGAATATATGACTATTAATGGACTTTGTGACAATATAATTGTTGATCCTGTTCCTGTTTGTCGTGAAGTTGGTAATCTTTGTGTTGCTGATTTGGAAGTTGACTATGCGGAAATCGATGAATTAGAAGTTGAAGAAATTTATGCTGACTACGCTGAATTTGAAGAATTAGAAGTTGATGAAGCTGATCTTGAAAGTCTTCATTCTGAAAATATTTATGTTAATGACTTAACTATTTATGATACATTTAGTTTTCTTGGTTTGAATATGTTCTTAGATGTAGATTCTTTTACTGTGGAAAGTCTTAACATCTTATTTGACGGTGAAGTTGAAATAACTCAATCTTTACATATGAGTCAATATGGTGGAACTGGATATGCATTTGCATGTTTTGATTCTCAAGGATCTCTTTTTAGAAGTGAGATTGCTTGTGATTTGATTTAAGTTTAAAATTATTTTTTTATTTTTTATTCTTTTTTATTAAAAATATTTATGAAGAGGATTAGTTGGTAGTGATGATTCAAATAGGGATTGATATTAGTTCAAGAGACGAGAATAAATTAGCAAAACTTAATCAAATGTCTAAGCTTGATTTAAATACTGCACAGATTTATATTGAATCTGGAACTAAACTTTCTGATTTAATTGATTATAAAGACATTCCTAATGTGGTTATTCATGCAAGTTCTGAAGCACATGGTTTTAATTATATTAAAGGTTTGACTGACGATAATAAGCGAATGATTGATGAGTCATTAGAAGCCGCACAATATTTGAATGCAAAACACATGGTAGTTCATCCAGGTGGTTGGCCAATTGAAGAATGGAAACATCATGAAAGAACAAAAGAAGAATGGGCTGAATATATTGAGACTGATCGTCGAGATCAAAAATTAGCCGAACTTTTAACCGACCATATTATTGCTAATAAGGGTGATACTAAAATTTTAATTGAAAATATGCCTTTTTGGTCTGGTAAAAAGTTAAAACATGTTTTTGATGATCCAACTTACGCTGATATTTCTGATATTAAACATGAAGATTTTGGTGTTTGTCTTGATGTTGCATCTGTTTCGGTAAGTGGATTTTCTCTTGGTACTTATTTTTCTTTTAACCCTCCTAATGGAACTGAATCAGTTAGCTATAATTTTGATATTGGTCTAATTGAGCGTGATGAAAAGCTTTATCTTGAATATCGAACTGCTGATCATATTGTTCCGATGCTTCGTAGATATGATCAGATGGTTTCTGGTTATTTAGAAATGAGTCCTGAGGTATTGCATATACGTGGTATTGGATTTGGCGCAGTACATAAAAGAGGTTATAGTATGGAAATAAATCCTTATCAATTAAAAGGGATTGTTCCTTATTTGCTTGAAACTGGTTCACCTTTAATTCTTGAAAATAGACAATTTGAAAATAATCCTGGTTTAGTTAAATCTATACGTGATTATGTTACAAATTTTGATTCTGTTAAGGATGATGAATATACCCCTGTAATTCTTCCTGGATTTGGAACTAGTATTTTTTTACAATATTCCACTCCTGGTTATGAACTAAAATTACCTTTAGAAGTTCAAATTAAAGCTGCTTAGTTTTGAGTTAAATTTTATTTTTAAGATGATTTTAAGATTAAATGAATTAATTAGTCACTAATAAGTGGTAAATAAGCGAAACATTTATATATTATGAAGTTCATATAGTTTCTTAATGAAATCAAAAAAGGTTATTAACGGATTAAGAACAATTATTGGAACTGCTTTTATTTTAAATCCATTTATGGGTTTGACCAATGAAGTTAATACAAATATGACTAATTATAATCCTAATCATTTAACTTCTTTAAATACCACAAATGAGCGTGAATCTGAATATGGTGTTATTAAAGCAAGTACTGCGCCTAATTTTAATTCTAAATCAAATGTTTTTACTAAGCCTGAAGAAACACCTGTTGTTCATAAAATCATTCCGTACACTGCGGGAGGAAATCCTTTAGATCCTAAGTTAACTCTTAATATTTCTTTAATAAATTCAGACGGTTCATATAAAATGGCAAAAGTTAAAAAACAAAATATGCCTGATAAAAGTTATTTTAGACAATTTAATTCAACCAATATGAGACAACACCTAATAAAATAAAGCTAAAATAAGATCTAACAATAATCTTTAAAAACGAGATTCTTAAAATATCTCATAATTGTTTAGAGGAAAAATATGAAACATATTATTATATCCGATACTCACTCGCCAACTTGTATTGATAAAGCTTATGATTACTCTACAAAAGTTTTGAAAGAACATTCTGATGTGGATGCGATAGTCATAAATGGTGATTTATTAGGTATATTTTCTATAACTGAAAGTTCTTTGTTTAGAGATAAAAATATTGCAAAACCTGAACTTATGAAAATGTTAAAACGTGCAGCTCCAAAGTTTCATTCAGTATATTCAAATGTTAAAAAAGTTACATCTGATATGGTGTATTCTTATGTTGAGGAACGTTATGCTTGGTGTTTAGATGTAATTGCGAAATTTTCTGAATTAAAAATGACTATATTTAACCTAGGGAATCACGAATCCGAACATCACTTACTTGTATTACGAGAATTGCCATTCTTAACAAATTGTACTGAATCAGTACTTGAAGATATTGATAGGTCTAAATTGAAACTTATAGTTAGAAATTTTGAACGAAACTTATATGCTCTAGAAGCTGCTGGAAATTTTAGATATATTAAAGATAAACCAATTGTTATTGGTAGTACTTTGGTTATGGGAATACCTGGAGAAAGCCATGCAACTGCAGGTGAAGATCCATTATCAAAATTACAGGAAAAGAAAACTGCTGAATTAGTTGAGCTTGCAAAAGAACATTTAGCTAATGTTGACTCAATTATAATTTATAATCATACACAAGGTTCATATAATAAAACAACTGGCTCATTTTGGACTGCATCAAATTCTTTGAGTAAATTTATGTCTGAATTGCCTATGAATGTTATGAGGCGAGTATTTGTACAATCACACAATCATTGGTCATATTCTCAGTTTTTGTACAACGCAGGATTTAATTTTTTATTGAATAATGCAGGATTACATGATGGAATTTGTAATATGGTTGATTTTGATATGTTGAAAATGAATTGTTATGATTTAGATCCAACGCATGAAAGAATTACTCCTATGAAATTATCACTTACAAATGTTCCAGTAAAGGAAGATGATGAATTAATTGCAAGATTCTATGAAGATGTAAATTTTATATTGAAAAGAAAAGAAATACCTGCATATTTAGATGCGCTTATTACACTTTAGAATAAAGGTTGTCATTTATTTTTTGATATAAATTAAATTTTCTTTTTCAGGACCGTTACCAATAGAAATTATTTCTGCACCAGTATATTTTTCAATTTCTCCTATGAAATTTAGAAGGTTCTCGTGAAGTGGGGCGTTTGGATCTTTTTTCTTAGCTGCGATAGGTGAGTCTTTCCAACCAGGAAGTTTCTTAATGATGGGTTGACAATGTGCTAATACATCTTCACTAGGAACCACGTCTCCTGCTTTAATGATTCTGTCATGTTCATAATATTCTCCGCCTGAAAAAATAGGTTTTTGATCTTTATTGGATACAACATAGCCTACAATTATTCCAACTTCTTCTTGAGTGTCTGCTCTATCAACTGCTGAAATTGATAAATATGGACCTTGTGCCATGTTTACTTGATGATGTAAAACGCAATCAAATAAACCTGTGATTCTAGGTTTTTTAGTAGTTGCACCTTGTTCATCAAAAGTTTTAGCAGACGAAATTGCCATTGCAGCACCAATAGGATATTGTTTGCCATCTTTGTCTTTGTAAATAGTTTGTTGTAAAATTCCATTTTCTCCAATGGATTCAAAAAATTGTCTTTGGATAGTATCATAGTCTTCACAAATTCCTCGCATTTCAAGAAGTGTTTCTATATTTCTGCTTGAGAAATAATCTTGAGAAATGAAACCTGCTGGATTTGCTCCAATACCAACTCTTGATGAACCAGGTGTTTTATGAATATTAATAACTGCAGTTTTATGCTTTGTAATATTATAATCAATTGCAGCTGCAATTCCTGAAGCTGAAGTATCTGGGGAAGTTGCAGAACGATAATTATTTTTAACTTTGCTTGAAAGATTATAGCTTTGAGGGCCTTCTAAAAGAACTTTTCCTCCTTTTGCAAGTGTAACTTTAACTAGTTGTTCTGTGTCTGTAATTTTAGGAAATTGAGGATTATTTACAACCCAATCTTTATGAGTTTGAATTACGTATTCAATTCTATCTTTCCTATTAGTTTTTAAAAAATCTAAAACATGATCTGGAATTCTGCCTGAAACTTTTTCATTTAATTCGTGAAAAACATTTAATAATTCTTTTTCGTCTTTCTTTTTAAAATCAATTAATGCGTGATAAAAATCTAAACCTGGTTGTATTCTTTTTGCTTGAATATCTTCTGAATTAAATAGATCGTATAATCTAAAACTTTTTTTACTAATTTTGCTCATGTGACTTGGTGAAATTCCTTGTAGGGTTGAAGAGTTAGCATCTCCAAGTGCATCGATTATTTTATGCTGAGGCAAAATTAAGTTTACGTTTCCAACAAATAAATTAGAATAATCAATCTTATCATCAATTATTATTTGCATTTCATCTTTCATAAATGAAGTTGTATCCATTACGCAATCTGAACCTATAAAATTAGTTTTGCCGGTAAATAATCCTGAAGGTGATAAATGAAAAACATATTTTTTATCATTGAACCAAACTGTGTGACCTGCATTAGGTCCTGAATTTGTTCTACCTATTAATTCAATTGATGGATGCCAGGCAATTGCATCAACAGTTTTTCCTTTACCTTCATCTCCAAAGAATGCGCCACCAACAATGACAACTTGGTTTTGATCAATAATTGGGTATAGTACGTTTTTAATGTCTGATTCTATACTGGTTCCTTTTATGATTTCATCAAGCTCTGGAATTTTTTCAGTATTTATTGCATCTAGAAGTTTTTTGGCTCTAGCTTCATCTCTAAAGTCAATTTTTGTAATGTCAAATGAGTTTTGAAAGCTAATTTCTAACACCTGTGTGGAAGTAATTATTGTTTTGTTTAGAACTTCCAAAATATAATAATTTAAGACGTTTATAAATCTATTTACTATTATTTAATGAAAACTTTTAAAAAGCTAGGACTATTTTGATTGATTGAATTGTTTTACACGGGGTATATCCATGAGTATAAAAATTAAAGATGCATTCTCAAAAGTCAAGAAAGACATTGATGTAGTTAACAGAAAAATAGATAGTTCTGAGAAGAAAAAGATGGAAATTCAGAACGAAATGCTAGTTATAAGAAGAAAAATAACTGTTGAAGAAGAACTACGAACAGAACTTGGATCACTAATTAATAATATACAAACAGGACTTTCTGAAATTACACCACTGAAAAAAGATATGGATGCAAAATTCTTAATTGTGAAAGATGAATTTAAGAATGAAATGGGTTCTATGAATAAAAGACTTGATGAAATGGAAAAGCAAATTTCTGAAGGAATAATGGGCTTATCAGAAACATTAACTTCATCATTAAAACAAATTCATAAAGCAAAAGCAAAAGAAGAAGTAATTGAACATGAAACTTTTGAAAAAGCAGTGAAGAAAGAGAAAAAAGTTGCTAATAAAGATAAGAAGAAAGGATTTATTTCACGTTTGATTGACACACTTGCTGATGAAGAATAAATATATTTTCTTAAACTGATAATTATTTATAAATTATTAATTAGTTGAATTGCAAGTTCATATTTTGTTCTTAGATTAGTTTCGCTTTTAATATTTTCTCTTGCAACAGAAATAATTTTATCTTGAGCTAAAATAGTGTCAAAATATTCTTGATTAACAGGGATGATTTCATTCATTTTACTCATTAAATCATACATTCTAAAATAAGAAATATTAACTAGTGCGTTATTTAGATTTTGTTTGTCAGGTCTGGAAAGAGATTCGAGCGTGTATGTTTTTGCTAACGATTTCATTTTGTTTAAATGATCTTGATAATCATTTGTTTCAATTTCTTCATCAAATTTTCTTAATAGTTCTTTTTTAAATTCTTCACCTTTAAGAAAAATCCCGTTAACTAACGGAATTGTAAATTGAGGATCTTTAAATTTGATGTTTTCTAATAAAGTTTGATAGTTTATTTGGATAACATCTAGATAATTATGATTTGGGTTTATCTTGAATGGTTCGTTTTTGTAGACTATTAAGAAATCAATATCTGAATTAGGATTATTTGAACCATAATTGATAACAATTTCTGCTTTTTCAATATCAATGTGTTCGCCAAGTAATTTAAGTTTAAGTTCATTGGATTTTGGAGTTTCAAAACCTATACTTTTAAGAATTGATAACGGTCCGAATTGTTGTTCTGCTTTCTTAAAATTCAAAAAACCTTCATCAGTTAATAATTTTTTATCAGAACCAAATTCTGGTGATAAAAATTCGCTTAACCAAGTAGCAAAAGCTTCAGCGTGATATCTGATTCCGTTTTCAAAATCTCTTGTATTGTGAACTAAGCCAATGTATTCTTGAATTAAAGGATTTAGATTATGTTTTATGGTAAGTTTATTCTTATCTAATTCAATTACGTAATCTTTGATATTTGAATCTTGAATAGTTAAAATTTCTGTAAAGTCATCAATTGTTTCAAATTGTTTTCCAAATATTATTTTCTCAAGACTTTTAATTTTTTTTTCTTTTCTTACTAATTCTTTACCATGAGAACTTTTTTCAAAATATGCTCTGTGAGCTATGTGTTCATGTATTGTGTTTAAACTTAATTGATCTGCACTCTCAAGCAAATAAGCTTTCATATTACCAGGGATGAAAACCCCTTCACCCTGATAGTTCCAATCGTTCTTTGGAATTACTTCCATATTATCTTCTAAAGTAGTTAACTCTATACCTAGTTCAGTTTTTAGTTTTTGTATTGGTTCACGGGTAATGTTCATAAAAATCACACATTATTTTATCTGGCCATTCAATTTTTATTAATAGGATTTGTTTAATATCTTCTTCATATTTTTCTAAAGCTTTTTCTTGTTTGAAGTATTCTTTTATTTTATTTGTTTTGAAATCTATAAGTTCTGAATCAAAAACAATTAGTAGAATAGTTTTTTCAAAATCAAGAAGAGGTTGGTGTAAGTTCATACGATTAATAGTATTATTTAAAGATTTAATTTTTTTTAATTGTTTCCAGATATCATTTTCAGTTTGAGTTATGAATTCTTTTGATTCAAGTTTTTCTAATAATTTAGCATCTATTATTTTTTCTTTTAGTTTATTGAGTAAGTTTTTTTTAATTTTAAAACTATTAATTATATTGTTATATGTATCTTCAAGATATGCGTTATAGTGTTTATTCATTTTTTCTTGGTATATTCATTATTCTTATTTCTTTATCTAAACGTTTGATTCCTTGTTCAATATTGCCGTTTCCATATAGTCCAAACATTCTTTGAGCAAGTCCGTTAATTTCAACTTGAAGTATTTCTTTGTTTTGATATTCTTGTGGTGATAAATCATAGTATTTTAAATTTTTCATATCTTCTGCTAATTCATGGATCATCATTCCTTTTTTTGTACCTGGAATAAATCTAGAATTTGAATCTATTGTTCCATATCCTGCTCTGCTTAAAATTCTATTTGCAAAATTATCTAATTCTGGGATATTGAGTATATCTGCTTGAGCTTTAAATTCAATAATTTGATTAAGTGAATTAATTCCTGGATTCGTACGATCTTTTATATTCCGGTAAAGTTGGTCTTCATTATCCAAACTCATAATTTCACCATATACTTTTTCCATTCCCGATTTGAAGTTTTCAAAATCATTTGATGGCATTTTATTTGCTATGTTTTGATTTGCTATTACTTCAAAAACAGCGTAAGTTGCAGTGTCTCTTATTCTTTCCTCAACAAATTCATCTCTAATTACTCTATCCGTTGGATTTGTTAACAATTCTTCATAAGGTTCAGGTCCTTTGATGTAGTGAGTGTTAACATAATGATTTGGTGATCCAATATAAGTCATAGTATCATGATGGCTAAATTCATGAGGTAGTATCGTATTTCCTATTTGGGTGGGACTTATTGGTTCGAATGAATTAGGTGTATCACCATTTAATATGAAAAATGGGATGTTTACTGCTTCTCTTTCATTAGGCCGAAGAAGTCGATCAACATTAGATAATTCATCAATAAGACTATATGCGCCGTGAAAGTTAAAATCATGCGATGGTGTGAAATGAATTCCTCCTCGAAGTGAAAATGGTTCAATATCAAATAATTCTCTATTTTTTTTAATAGATTCTATTATTGGGCTGTTTTGTGAAATTAAATCTTTTCCAAGTAAATCAAATCCTTTCATGTATCTTTCATTCTCATATGGGTTTGCTTCATCCTCACCATTTAATCTGGGATTAAAATTTAAATCAACTCCTAAATTGGTTCCGATATCTTTTAATTTTAAATGAGTGTCATGTATGCTTTCAAATAAATCAGGTTTTGGTATCCATTTATAAGACTGGCGTGGTTTAAAGAAACTGTAATCATCTTTTCTTATTGTATGAAGACCATGGTCAAATTGGTTTAGTTTTATATTCCAAAGATTATCATTATCTGTATTCGGGAAAATTCCTGTATTGGGAATTAGGCCGTCATTTAAATTAAAGTCTGAATTAAGATTCGTGTTAATGCTCCAATCAGTAGTTATTGGTTGAGTGTCCCAAATGTTTAACGGGTTTATTTTCCATGTTTTTGGTTTGTCCCATAAATTTGTTATTGTTGGTTCTGGTGTGTGGTTCCATTTGAATATGTTGTCTTCTATTGTTGGGTTTATTGTTGTTATTGGGTTTATTATTTCGAATGTGTTGTTTGGGAAGTTTATTGTTGTTGGTTCAAAAGATGTGTTAAGTGTTGTTCCTATTAAGCTGTTGTTTGGTTCCCATAGTTGGTTTGGTTCGTTTATCGCGTTGTATGGTTTGAATCCTGAATTAGTATCTATCGTTGATATTGGTTCCCATGTTTTGTTTAGTGGGGTGTTTGTTAAGAATGGGTTTGGTTCATCTATTGCATTGTATGGTTTGAATCCTATTCCTGTGTCTATTGTTGGTGTTTTGTCCCATATGTTAAAT
>CAYOEA010000007.1:0-6471 GCA_964402995.1 uncultured Methanosarcinales archaeon | reverse complement strand
TTCCCAAGTTTTGTTTAGTGGGGTGTTTGTTAAGAATGGATTTGGTTCATCTATTGCATTGTATGGTTTGAATCCTATTCCTGTGTCTATTGTTGGTGTTTTGTCCCATATGTTAAATGATGAATTTGGTTTATTGAATTCAAAGTTTTGTATTCCTAAATTTGTTATTGTTGGTTCTGGTGTGTGGTTCCATTTGTATATGTTGTCTTCTATTGTTGGGTTTATTGTTGTTATTGGATTTATTATGTCAAATGTGTTGTTTGCTAAGTTTATTGTTGTTGGTTCAAAAGTTGTGTTAGGTGTTAATCCTATTGGGTTGTTGTTTAGTTCCCATAATTGATTTGTTTTTATTGTTTGTATTGGTTCCCAAGTTTTGTTTAGTGGGGTGTTTGTTAAGAATGGATTTGGTTCATCTATTGCATTATATGGTTTGAATCCTATTCCTGTGTCTATTAGTGGTTTTTTGTTCCATGTGTCTGTTAGTAGTTGTGTGTCGAATAAGTTTGGTTTGTCCCAGTTGTTTAGTGGTGTGTTGTTTAGTGGTTTGTCCCATGTGTTTGTTGTTATTATTGTGTCTGGTGTGTAGTTCCATTTGTATATGTCGTTTTCTATTGTTGGTTTTATTGTTTGTATTGGGTTTATTATATCGAATGTCTTGTTTGGGAAGTCTATTGTTGTATCTTTGTATATTGGTTCGAATGTTTTAAGTCCTATTCCTATGTTTATTGGTTCTATTTTGTTCCATGGTTCCAGGTTTATTTTTTTGTCCCATATATCTATTAGTGGTTTTTTGTTCCATGTGTCTGTTAGTAGTTGTGTGTTGAATAAGTTTGGTTTGTCCCAGTTGTTTAGTGGTTCGTCCCAGGTGTTTGTTGTTATTATTGTGTCTGGTGTGTGGTTCCATTTGTATATGTTGTCTTCTATTGTTGGTTTTATTGTTTGTATTGGGTTTATTATATCGAATGTCTTGTTTGGGATGTCTATTGTTGGTTTATAGATTGAGTCTGGTAATGGTTTGAATCCTATTCCTGTGTCTATTGTTGGAATTTTGTCCCATATGTTAAATGATAAATCTGGTTTATCGAATTCAAAGTTTTGTATTCCTAAATTTGTTATTGTTGGTTCTGGTGTGTGGTTCCATTTGTATATGTTGTCTTCTATTGTTGGTTTTATTGTTGTTATTGGGTTTATTATGTCGAATGTACTATTAGGAAAATCTATTGTTGATGTTTCATAAATTGGATCTGGAATTGGTTTGAATCCTAGATCTGTGTTTATCGTTGGCATTACATCCCAAGTGTTAAACTTATCCAATCCTAGGTTTGTTATTCCTATATTTGGTGTTAGTGAATGGTTAATTATTGGTTCTGGTGTATAGTTCCATTTGACCATATTATCTTCTATTGTTGAATTTATCATATTTGGTGGATTTAATACATCCAAAGTGTTAGATAAGAAATCTGCAGATGTTGGTTCATAAATAGTATTCTGTATTGGCGAAAATCCTACATCCTTATTTATTATTGGCGTTTCTCCCCATATATTTAAGTTAGGATTTAAAATATCTTGTCCAAAGGATGGAGTCAAATAGTTATCTGGTTGAACATCCCATGAAGCAAAATTTCCTATTGAGTTGTCATTTATTTCAAAAGTTGGATTTGTTATTCCAAAATCAATTTTCGCAGGTGAATTGTCAAGAAGCATATTTGAGTTAAAATTATAAGTTGTTGGTAGATCTAATAAATTATCAAAGGTATTATTTATTCCTAAACTTGAGTCAATAAATGGGATTTCAAAGTTATCTTTCCATGAATTGTTTAGATTATTTATACTATCCAAGTCAAAACTTGCTTTATATATACCTGAATCTATTTTTGATTCCCAAGAATTAACTCCAAAATCATTTCTCCAGCCATCTATGATGGGGTTTATATTATCAAGATGTGGTAATCTGACTTCATTATTAATTAATAAATCATTTTGAAATTGAAATGTGTTATTTAATAATGGTGTTTGTATGTTAAAGCTAGTATTCGGTAATATTTGATTGAAACTTGTTTGGTTATAATTGTCAAATGAGTTTTGAACTGTATTAAAATCATTTTGAAAGTCAAGATTATTAAGGTTTACTGGTCCTGAACTAAAAGCATCTGCCACGAATGAACTGTTAAAAGAAGGTCCAGTGTCCATTCCATAACCCATGTTTGGAATTGATGACTGGAAATCTTGGAATGCTTGATTCATTACGCCATCATATCCACCCATTTGTGCAGTATACCCTGGATCTATTGCATGTTTTATTGCAGAATCCCAGTTTTGTCGTGCTGAAGGAATTTCATAACCTCCGACATTTTGTGTTTGAGAAAAAGTATCCATCATAGGCGGAGGTCCAAACTGCATCATTGAATTCATTGGACTAGTCATGGCCATTGGAGCCATTCCTGTAAAAAATTTAGAAACACCTACTTTAGTTTTTAGAATATTAGAAGGTCTATTTGATGATAATTCGTTATTTAGTATTAATTTAATTCTTTTTGTAAGATTGGTCATGAATATGAATGAACATACTTATTCGTGTTTTTTTTCTAACACGACTTTAATGATGAGGATAATTTTTTTTATCTTTTCTAATTATTTTCTTTATTATTATACATTCCTGTAGTTATTCTATCGATTCTTTCATTTATAATTGTTTGTATAATTATTTTTTTGTGTTTATTAAAATTATTCATTTCATCTTTATTTATATCTAATTCATAAAAAAACATTTTCTGTATTGCAATCAAGTCCAAATATATGTTTTTTTGTCTTCTTGAATGTTCAAAATTATCAACTTGAGACATTATTTCTATTGTTTGTTCATAATCTTTCTCAGTTATAGTATTTTTTTTGTTTTCTAATCGTTCGATAAGGTTTTTTACACTTATTTGAACTTCTAATTCTGAAATAAATTCTTGAGCAGAATTATATATTCGTGAAGGTTTATTTATTTTATTTAAATATTGAATTGCAAGGTTTGGATTTAAATCAGAATCTAGATCATAAATTTCTGCAATTAAAAAATTTGCTTCATCAACTTGTTCTCCATTTGAAATAACTTTTTTTTCTAATAAATTTAAAGCTATATTTGAAAATTGTTTTTCTTTTTTAGATGCTTTATTCTTTTCTTCTATTGATTTATGAAAATAAACTCTCGCTAAATTATATGCTGCAGTAGTATTAGTTGGGTTTTCTTCATGTAAATCATAGAATATTATGCCTGCAGAATTATAATCTCCTTTATTTAAATAGTTTAATCCTTCTTTTATGATTTCTGATAAACTCATTTCTTAAATATCTCCTGTTAACTTGTTTTACTAATTTTTTATTTTGATTTGTTACTTTGATTTGTTATTTTGTAATTTTATTTATTGTAAATTTTATTTATGTCATATCCTGCTTTTTCAAAATAGTTTTCCATAAATTGATTAACTAAAAAGATTTGATTCTTGTTCTGATCTTTATTTAAATTTAATTCATCTAATATGGTTCCATATTTGTATAATGCACTTTCATATAATGCAGTTACATTTGTATTTTGGTTATTTTCTTTAAAATCGTTTATTACTTGAAGAAATGATTGCACTGCATCAATTTTAAAAACTGGTTCTTGAGAGTTAATAAAATCATCTAAACTATTTTTTAATTGTTTTAATTCGTTAGTTTTTAGATTTAATGTTTTGTCAAAAACCATTTCATTTTCCATTTTAAAATCCTCGTTTCTTGAATATTCTTTTTCATTATACAATATTGCTTGCTTTTATTAATCTTTACCCAAAGCTATTTAAATGAACCCGTATTTAAATTACTTAGCAGTAGTTACGCAAATTTTATCTGACTGATGCGTATTATTGTGTACTTTATTCATATAAAGGAATTAAAATGGCTAAAAAAAATAAAGGTAAGAGCGATGATAAATCTCGACCTGAATATGATTTTTCTAATACGAATCAATCAACTGAAAAACCTATAAGTGATTCTAAACGTCGAATAAAATATGATTTTAATCCTAATAAAAAAGAAACAGACGATGGAAAAATTCTAGAACAAAAATCTAATTATAATTTTAGTGATGAAAAAATAGAGATTAAAAGTTCAGATTATAATAATCCACAATTATTACTTGATAAGGTTGAGATATATTTATCTGAATATATTGTAGGTCAAGAAAAAGCAAGAACTTTAGTTTCACAATTATTAGTTAATCATGCTTTAAGTTCTTATGGTAGTTTTATTAATTTAGATAAAGCATTACTTCTTATTGGACCTACAGGGACTGGAAAAAGTTATATTCCACAAACAGCATCTAAATTATTAGGTTTTCCTTTTGTAGATTTTGATTTAACATCAGTTACAACTGCTGGTTACCAAGGAGCAAATATAGATGACTCGCTTGAACTATTAATCAAAGAATCAGCAAAATTCTTTTCTAAAGAAGAAATAAAAGAAGGAAAAGATTTAGAATATGCTTCTTGGGGAATTATTAATTTAGACGAATTTGATAAGATATCTGCTAATAAAAATTTTCAAGGAAAAGATGTATCTGCAGAAGTACAATTACAATTACTTCGTTTTTTAGAAGGTGGGACTTATATTCTTAAAGATGGACGAACTTTTAACACTTCTAATTTGTTATTTTTTATGACTGGCGCTTTTGATGGAATAGAAAACAAAATAGATAATGTTGATCGATCTTTACCAAGTTTAATTGATTTTGAAGTTGAGCCTGAAATTAATAAGAATAATAAACTAAATGTAGGTACTGATGAATTAATTGAATATGGAATAAATAAACAATTATTAGGACGAATGATTCCAGTTATTTTAGATGATTTAACAAAAAAATCATTATATCATATATTAACAGAAATAAAAGATTCAAAAACAGGAAAATCATTACTTGATTCAACAAAAGAACAAGTGCAATTATTTTATCCAAATATAACTATTAAACCTGAAGTTTTAAGAAATTTAGTTTCTGAAGCTTATGAAGAAGGAAATGGTGCGAGAACTTTACATAAGAAAACTAATATTCTAAGGTATTCAATAGTTGATTATCTAAGAAAAACTAATGCCGATTCAAATGAAAAAATAATTATAAATAATGAATTAGCTCAAAAAGCTAAAAACTTGTATGAGGGAAAATAAAAATGAATACATTAAAAGAAGTAATTGGTTTTGCAAAAGAAAAATTACATTTAGATTTAGATTATAAAGCTGATTTTAAATTTATTGAAAATGACATAGATTTTTTTGGGAAACAAATTTATTTTACCTCAAATGAATTAAATTCTGAAAACTTATTACATTTAACAAATGCGTTATATTATAATAGTCAAGCTGGAGAGGTAATTATTTCTGCAAAAAAAGATTTCTTAAAAATACAATCAAGTGTTTTAGGGGAAGAAAATGCTGGAAAGTTAAGCCAAGGATCTAATCCTTATATTCAAATATGGGACGGTGAAACAACTGTGTATGAATCAATTGAAGACGTTTTAGATTTAGAAATTAGTCCAGGAAAAAAAGTATCTGATGTTTTAGAAGATGCAACTTTTGAAGTTCAAGGAGCTGTTTTACTTAATAAAGAAACCGTATTGAAGAATGAATATTTAAAATTGCAAGGAACTTATATGAATCAAGCTTTAGTAAATAAAAATCATTTAACAGCTTTTAATTTATGGTTTAAAGAAAAATTATCTGAGAATGAATTATTTGATATAAATATTGGAGAAGAAGTTTATTCGCTTCTTAATGAAAATCAACAAGCAATTAATATTTATCTTAATTTAAAAAATATTGAAGAATCTAATGGTCCTTTGAGTAGTTTAGTTTCTTTAGGTTTTACAAATAAGAAATCTGATGATTATTTATTAAAATTATTTAATGAAATAAATCAAGAAGGAATAGACTCAAAAATATTATTAGCAGATAAAAATGGCGATAAATTATTTTGTGTTTATGAATCAGAAAATAAAGTTCAAGCTATTCGTAATTTTAATTTATTATCTATAAGTTACTTAACCACAGATGAATTTAATGATAGTTTAATGAGTGGAAATTTAACTTTAAATGATTTAGTTATTTCAGGAAGACCTTTAGAAGGTTTAGAATTATTTGAAAAAACAAAAGAAGAATATTTAGAAAAAAAGTTTTCAACTCTTGAATTTAATAATTTATATTCTATTTCAAAACAACGATTTAATACTGCTGTTAATATTTTTAATCAACTAATTAAATTTATGAATATAAAACCAACAAGAGAAAATTATAATTCTTTAAAGACCCAAATGTTTAAAGGTTTAATCCAAACAAGAGATAATTTACATGATAGTTTAGGATATCTTATTTTTAGAGAAAGTTTAGTTCCAAATATTTCTGAACTTGATTTTGTTAGAGAAAAAAGTTCGATAAAGGAATATATTAAGACTTCAA
>CAYOEA010000006.1:0-124515 GCA_964402995.1 uncultured Methanosarcinales archaeon | reverse complement strand
AAGTACTTTTGCATAATAGGATACCTCACCTTTCAAGGTGAGGAGGTTCATTTTAGTTTTTTTACCTTCTTTTTGATTATTTTTTCTGTATGTTTATTGTTACTATTTTTCCTCTAATTTTTTCTTCTTTAGAAAATTCAAGTTTAGTGGTTTTTGAATCAATGTTTACTTCATCAGCTCCAACTTTACTTTTAATTTCATCTGCAAAAGATTTAATCTTAAGATCAGTTTCAATGTTTAAGTTAATTCTATCTTCTTTTTTAAGATCTGAATCTTTTCTAAGTTGTTGTGTTCGTCTAATTATTTCTCTAACAAAACCTTCTGTTTCAAGATCTTCTGTGACAACAGTGTCAAGGAATAATTTAGTTGAAGAAATGCCTGACACAATACTCATCTTAAAGTTTTCTGGTGGAACCATTTCAAGTTCTAAATCATCTTTTGTAATTTCAAAACCTTCAATGTTAATGTTTTTTTCTTCAATTTTAGTTGCAATTTCTTCTGCTCTTTCTTTGATTAATTCAGCAACAATACCAGTTTCAGTTCCGAACTTTTTACCAAGAGATTTAAAATTAGGTTTAACATTATAACTAACTTTAACTTCTTCTAAAAGAATTTCTTTAACATTAACTTGCGATTTAATTAGTTCTTCAACACGTTCAATTGAATCTTTAAGTTCGAATTTTTTAGTGTCAATTATCACTTTTTGCAAAGGCCATCTTGTTCCAACATTTGCTTGATCTCTACATGAAAGAATTGCACCAATTACTTTTTCAGCAACGAAAAACTCTTCTTCAAGTTTATTATCTATAAGTTTTTTATCAAACTCTGGCCATTCATATTCATGGATGCTAGTTTTTTCAAGACCAAACTTACTTTTTAAGTTTTGATAAATCTTATCAGTTATGTATGGAGCTGTAGGTGAAAAAATTACAAGAGCTTTGAAGTAACACTCAAAGAATACATCTAATATATTCTTTTTTTGTTTGTCAGTTCCTAAAACTGATTTTTCTCTAACAAGTTTAATATAACTTCTTGAAAGAGTTAAGAAGAAATCTTCACAAACAATAGGCGTTTCATTTAACTCGTAGTTTTCATATTTTTCAGTGAGCTTTTTCATTGCTGAATGAAGCTTTGAAATGATGAATTTGTCTTCTAGATCTAAATCTTTATAATTTGGAGTGCTAGGATTTTGGCCTACATTTGTTGCAATATCTGTTAGTAAATGTTGCATGTTCCAAAGTACAAATAAATTTCTAAATTTGATTTCAGTTTCTTCAGGATTATAATTCATATCAAGACCTGGCTTTGCAGCTGCAATAGTATAATATCTAAGAGAATCAACACCGAATTTATCAGTTACTTCATAAGGTGAAGTTTGATTGCCTATAGATTTACTCATCTTTCGACCAAGATAATCATTAATGAAACCATGCATGTAAACTTTTGAAAAAGAAGGAACATCCATAGATACCATTGAAGTAATCATAAGTAGATTAAACCAACCTCTAATCTGATCTTTACCTTCTAAGATAAAATCTGCAGGAAATAAGTTTTTGAAATGTTCTTCTTTTTTTGGAAAGTCAAGACAATTCCAAGAAGTAGTTCCGGCATCAACCCAAACATCTAAAACATCAGGGATTCTTTTGTAAGTTTTTCCATCTTTTTTAATTTCAATATGGTCTACAACTGAGATGTGAAGATCATCAACTTTTTTACCTGAAAGTTTTTCAAGTTCATCTGATGAACCAATAACTAAGTAATCTTCTTCATCTTCTATATTTCTCCAAACAGGAAGTGGTGTTCCCCAGTATCTTTGTTTAGAAATTGAGTTATCTCGAAGATTTTTAAGCCAAGAGTCATAAGCATTAAATGCTGCTTTTGGAACCCAAGAAATTTTATTATTTTCTTGAATCATCTTTTCTTTTAAATCTTCAATTTTGAAGAACCATTGTTTTGTAGTTCTGAAAATAACAGGTTCATGATGTCTCCAGTCATGAGGGTATTCGTGTTCAACTTCAGTTTGAGCAATAAGAGCTCCACAATTTTCTAAAGCTTCAATGAATTTTTTGTCATCTTTTTTAGCAGTAAGACCTGTGAACTGTCCCATATTACTTGGAAAGACTCCTTTAGTATCAATATTATTAAATGCTGGAATGCCATTTTTGTAACCTATTTCGTAGTCCTCAGGACCGCAACCAGGCGCACAATGAACAAGACCTGAACCCGCGCTTGTATCAACATATTCGCTTGATAAAAGAACTGTGTGAGTCTTTGGAGATTCTGCTTTAATCTCATCATAAATTGATGAAAGTTCGTTATAGAAAGGATGCTCATACTCTGCACCTTCTAGTTTTTCACCTTTGAAAGTTTCAAGAACTTTGAATTCTTTATCTGCAACACTATTTATGAAAATACCTGCAAGAGGCGCTGCAACAATCCAAGTTTCATCGCCAACTTTTGCTTTAACATATTCAATTTCTGGTCCAACCATAACAGCTAAGTTGAATGGTATAGTCCATGGAGTGGTAGTCCAAATAACTAAGAATTCATTTTTATCATTTTTTAATTTGAATTTAACGAATATTGAATTGTCAACAACTGTTTTGTATTCTAATTCGTGTTTTGCAAGTGCAGACTCGCTGTGAGCGCACCAAGTCATAGTTCTAAGACCTTCGTAAAGACGTTTTTTCTCGTGAGCTTTTTTAATAAGCCACCAAACACCATTCATGAAATCTTTAGAAGCAGTTTGATAAGCATTATCAAAATCCATCCAGACTCCAAGTTTTTGAAAGTCTTTATTCATGACTTTCATATTTTCAATACAAGTAATTTTACATTCGTCGATGAATTTCTTAACTCCGAATTTTTCGATTTCATCTTTATTTTTAATACCAAATTTCTTTTGAGTGGCATTTTCTGTAGGAAGACCGTGCATATCATAACCTGCTCTGTCCCAAACATCATAGCCTCTCATACGTCTAAAACGTAAGACTGAATCTTTTAGAACTTTATTCCACGCAGTACCTAAGTGTACTCTTCCAGAAGTATAAGGAGGACCATCAAGAAAATAGTAGGATTTCTTACCTTTGTTTCTAGCTTTTAACTTAGCATAAACCTCATTTTCGTTCCAAAAATTAAAAATCTCTTCTTCAACAACCTTAAAATCATATGAATCTTTCATCGTATTTCACCAAAACCTTATTGTTTTTATATTGTTTTCTATCATTGTTCGCATTTGCCCTGTTTAAAATCGCAGAGCTGTAACTAAATAATAGAAATAATGATTGAAGCTTGCTTTAAGTTTATATTTTGCCTCATAGTGTTTAAGAGAGAAAGTTGGATATATAAAGTTTGCGTGTAATTTTTGTTTCTTAAACGTAAATTATAAAAGAGAGTCTGTCTTTGAATATTTAGAGGGTTTATGAATAAAGTAGCACTTGTAGTGAAAAACAAAATAAAATTAGACGGCTTAAAAGAGTTAGTTCTATCTAAAGGATTCAAAATAGTTACCAAAAACCCCGATTTTGTAATGTCTGTAGGTGGAGATGGCACATTCTTGATTTCTGAGAGAAAGTACCCATCAGTTCCAAAACTAATTTTAAAAGATAGTAAAATATGCAAGAAATGTGTTGGTGGAACTGAAGATACTATTTTAGACTTAATATTGCAAGGAAAATATAAATTAGAAGATGAAATTAAAATAAAAGCAGAATTTAATTTAACAGAAATAATTGGAGTAAATGATATTATAATTAGAAATAAGAAACCAAATCAAGCAGTAAGATTAGATTTACATGTTGGATCTGAAAAAATACATGAAGAAGTAATAGGTGATGGACTTGTTATTTCAACACCTTTTGGTTCAAGTGCATATTATAAATCAATTACTGGAAAACATTTTAGTAAAGGATTTGGAATTGCATTTAATAATCCTACAGAACCACATAAACCAATACTATTAAATGAAGATGAAGAACTAAGAGTTAAAATAGTTCGTGGCGATTTACATATAACAGCAGATAATAATTCAAAAATTTATACAGTAAAAGAAGGCGATTGGATAAAAATAACCGCTTTAGAACACAAAGCAAAAATAATTAAATTAAAATTATAATTTAACCATGAGGTTAAAATGGAATTAACAAAAACAAAAATGTTTTTGGAAGTCAATAATTTTTTGTGAGGTAAAAATTATGAAAACAATAAATAGTGGATGTCCAATATGCGGGCATGATGTAAGAGGTGATGGAAACTTTAAGTTCTTTTGTGAGAAATGTAATGTATTATTTAACAAAGGAGACTTGGCAGAATTAAAGTCAAGATGTGTAGAAAGAAAAAAAGGGTATTTATATTTTATAGACAAAGAAGGAGATATATCTTGTGTGGCAATGGCTCGAAGTAGAACTGATAAAGGCCCAAAAGTACATGAGAAAATATTAGTTTTGAAAATTCAAAAAGAGAAAGGATTTTTATACTATTTAGACAAAGATGGGTGTGTTGCAAAATCACCTATGAAAAGAAAATCAAAAAAAGAATAATTTTTTTTGGTCATCGGAATTATTTTACAATTCCTCAAAAAGGTAAAAAATAAAAAAAAATATCAGTAACAAAAATTTTAATTCAGAGTTTATCTTTGAAAAGAATTTTTGGGATTGTAATTTTTATGGAGAAAAATAAAAAAATGACAGGCACTAAACATAAATCACAAAAAGTCGCAGTATTTGTAGATGTACAAAACATGTATTATTCAGGAATGAGTTTATTTAATAAAAAAGTAAATTTTGAAAATGTATTAAAAAATGCGTTATCAGATAGAGAATTAATAAGAGCATTTGCTTACACAATAGAAGCAGACATGGATGGAGAAAAAGGATTTCATGGAGCATTAGAACGAATTGGATATGAAGTAAAAACAAAAGGACTTCAAACATTTTCAAGTGGAGCAAAGAAAGGAGATTGGGACGTAGGAATTGCAATGGATGTGGTTCGAATGATTCCAAAATTAGATGTAGTAATTCTAATATCAGGAGATGGAGATTTCTCAGATATGTTAAATTATGCAAAATCAATGGGTTGTAGAGCTGAAGTTATGTCTTTTAGAAAAACAACTTCTTCAAAACTAATTGCAGAAGCAGATGATTTCATAGATTTATCAGCAGATACAAGATCTTATTTAATTGATGATAGATCAAGAACTAATTCTAGTCATAACAATAATCATGTTAATAATAGAGATGGAACTTACAAACCACATCGTAGACAAAATAATTCGAATCAGAATAGGCCAAACCATCAAAGACATGAACATAGAAAACCAGCAGAAGCAAAATTTGTAGCTCCTGAAAAAATATTAGAAGATGCATTGGTAAAACAAAAACAAGCAGATTTAGATAAAAAGAAAACACCTTCAAAACCTAAACCTAAACCAAAAGCTAATCTCGAAGCTAAGTCTGAAGTTAAGAAGGAAGAAAAAACTAGTTTTAAAAGTAAAATTGCATCAGCTGTAAAAAAAGTTACTTCAACAAAGAAAGTAAAACCAGCAGCAAAAATAAAGAAAACAGTGAAGGGTGATAATTGATGGTACTTGAGCTAACCAATGAGAATTTTGAAGCAGAAACAAAAAGTGGAATAGTAGTAGTTGACTTTTGGGCAGAGTGGTGTGGACCTTGTAAAATGTTAGGGCCAAACTTCGCGGCAGTAAGTGAAGAAATGACTGATATTAAATTTGCAAAAGTAAATGTGGATGAAGCACAAGAAGTTGCAGCAAAATTTAATATTCGAAGTATTCCTACAATTAAAATCTTTAAAGACGGCGCAGAAATTGGGCAACTAATGGGTGCTTTGCCAAAAGAAATGCTTAAAACTAAACTAGAAGAAATTCTAGGATAGAACTTTTTTATTTTATTTTTATTTTATTTTCTAATTTTAAATAACTATATAAAGAATCTAACAAAGATTAATCCTAGATGTTTATACATAATATAAATCCGATTCTTCTTGATTTGGGTTTTTTCCAGATAAGATATTATTCATTAGTTTACATAATAGGATTTTTACTTGGATATTACATTATTTATTTAGCTGCAAAGAAAAAGACAATAAAGAATTTGACAGTGGAAGCTGTTGATGATTTTATGATTTATTTGATAATCTTTTCTATAATTGGAGGTCGTCTTGGACATTTTATCTTTTGGGATATTACTTATTTTTGGACTGACCCGTTTGAGATTCTAAAGATTTGGCACGGAGGACTGTCAATACATGGTGGGATTCTTGGGGCAATAGGTGGATATTTCTTATTTAGACGAAAGCATAAAGTAGATTTTTACTCATTAGCTGATTTAGCAGTTTATCCTCTTGCATTCACATTATTCTTAGGTAAGATTGCAAATTTTATTAATGGAGAATTATGGGGAACAATAACAACTGTTTCTTGGTGTGTAAAATTTCAAGGAGCTGAAGGTTGTAGACATCCAGCACAATTATATGAATCTTTAAAGAATTTATTCATATTTAGTGTTTTATATTTTACTCGAAATAAAACTTGGAAAACAGGAACAAGATTTTGGTTATTTATTCTTCTATACGGAATTTTACGAACAGTAATTAATTTTTGGAGAGAAGATATGCGATGGTTTGGTCTTAGTATGGGTCAATATTTAAGTATAATTATGATTTTTGTTGCAATATATTTCTTATATAAATTAAATGCGAAAGATAAATAAACTTCAAAGTCAATAAGGTGTTGGAGTAAATAAATTGGACTTACAGAAATGTCAAATTCATGGAGTACAATCAATATCGCATTGTAATTGGTGTAGTGCTCCTATTTGTGAACAATGTTTAGTAGTTAGTAGAGGAAAAAAATATTGTCCAAGATGCTTTGATAAGATGAATAAAGAAGTAACTCCACTTATGGGTTATGTGAAGAAAATAAAGAATCCTGAATGGGGCGAGGCTCCAACAAGAAAAATACTTAATTATGATCCTGATTTATCTGAAGAAGATGTGGCAATTATTAGGAAGCGATTGAAGATTGACGGTAAGAAAAAGAAAGGATTTCATCCTTTAAGAGAGTAATTTTATATTTAAAAATAATAAACATTAAAAACACATAGATTCTAGAATGGTTTATGATAAAACTTCCAGTAGTAATAGTTAACTTCAAAGCATACACTCAAGGGACAGGAAAGAACGCAGAAGAATTAGCGAAAATATGTGAGAAAGTTGCAAACGATACAGGAAAATCAATTGCGATAGCAGTAGAAGAAGTAGATATACATAAGATTTCTAGTTTAGTAAGTATTCCTGTGTTTAGTGAACATTTAGATCCAATATCGCAAGGAGCACATACAGGAAGAAATTTACCTGAAGCACTAAAAGATAACGGCGCTGCAGGAACATTACTAAATCATTCAGAAGATAGATTTAGATTGGACCAATTACAGACAAGTATAACAATAGCGAAAGAAATTGGACTAAATACAATTGTTTGTGCTAATAATGCTCAAGTAGCAGAAGCAATAGCTGCATTTGAACCTGATATGATTGCTGTAGAACCTCCTGAATTAATTGGAGGGGATATTTCTGTGAGCACTGCAAAACCTGAAATTATAGTTGAAAGTGTGGAAAAAGTTCAGAAGATTGCAAATATCCCAGTTTTATGTGGTGCTGGTGTTAAAAATGGCGAAGATGTACGAATAGCGTTGAAATTAGGTGCTAAAGGAGTTTTAGTTGCATCTGGAATAGTTAAAGCAAAAGACCCAGAAAAAGCATTAAGAGAGCTTGTAGACGCATTATAAGTTTTCTTTTATGCGCTTAAATATTTCATTTCTTTCAGATTCTAAATCTAAGAATTTAATATTAGATAAATGTTTCATAGATTTAATCTTAGCAAAAATGTTTTCATAAGAAGCCATACACACTTTGATTATGTTGGTAGTAACAGGTCTTTTCCATTCATGTTTATGAGACGACACTAAATCTTCAATAAGTTCGTTAAGTTTTAAGAATGAAAGATTAATTGAATGAAGTAACAGCTCGGCGCTTACAGGATCAAGTTGTTTCATGTATGAATTAGAAAGTTTTTGTCTAGAAACAAAAGTTTCAAGTTCGCTAAGAATATTATCTAAAGAAGAAATTTCAATATAAATATCTTTAACTTCTTTTTTACGAATAGTATTATCATCAATACGTGCAATTAAACGACTCATAGTTTGTCTGAATAATAATAATGCTGAGCGAATTTTGTTTATTTTCTCATTGAATGAAATTTCGTAAAGTTCGCCAATAATAACGTTTTGTTTTATGGATACTAGTTTAGACGTAACAACTGCCAATAATAAGAGTCCAAAGATGACTTCTATTGTTGCAATTATTTTAAAGTTTCCAGTAGGAACAATATCTCCAAAACCAGTAGTGGTAGCTGAAATAAAAGAGAAATAAATACTTTCAAGTAAACTATTAATAGGTTGTTTTGTGATAGTGCTAAAAAGATAAGCTGAATTGGAACTAAAGAAATGGAAAATAAATCCAAACAAAGAAACTATAAGTAACCAAAGAAGTAAAATTCTGATGAATGTTAGTCTGTCAAACCAATTAGCAAGTTTATCGGTTTGTCTACCTGATAGAAAACTTTCAAAAGATATAAATTTCTTCTTCATAAATGATAATGAAATTGGGAATTGAATTTAAAAACTTTATGGAACTAAGATGTAAACTCTTTTTACTTGACCGTAAATAGATGCAGGAGTGTCTTCAGTATTGTATATCTTTATATCAACTGCATATTGTCCACTAGGAGCATTTTCTAATACTTCAATTCCGAATAAACCTGTGACTTTCTCATTCGCTTTAACTCTTGGAAATTGATTAAGTCCTGGTATTCCACCTTCATAAAAGTGTTGTGTTATGTCCTTGAGATATTTTATTCCATTTATTGAAGTTGGTGTTATTACAGCATCAGCTCTAAACTTTGTTGGGTTTACACCTTCATTCCAAAAACCATAAGGAATCAATACTGTTTCTCTTGCTTTTGAAGTAATTCTAGTTCTAGGAACAGTAACGATGCTTCCATCATCCATAGCACGCTCCATTTGTTCTTGAGTTTGAGAATCAACTTTTGCTTGGTAATCTTCACCTGTTACGATAATCTTACTTACAATCATGATACCAATACCAAATAAAACAATACCTAGAATAATTACGACTAAATTGCTTACTGCTAGTTCAAAACCTTTTTTGTTAGTCATTGTATAAAACCTTGTGTTTTAGAATAAAAGAAGAGAAAAAAATAAATTAATGGATTTTATTGCTTCATGTATGGCGCAAATCTTTGATTTGCTTTATCCTCAGAAATCTTTTGTAAATTTCTGGGATACGCAAAGCCGTGCTTTGCTTTATGCCATAAAGTGATATTCTTTTACGAGTATCCACATGAACAAGAACATTAAGATTGCTCCTGAAACCATGACTGCAAAGCTGAACCAAAAGTCAGCTGATAAACTAATAAGTTGGTAAAATCCTAGACCAATAATGAAAGTTCCAATCCAAAGGAATTTGTCAAGTACTAATTTCATTATGTCAAATTCTTGATCTTTGCTCATATGTTTCTTCATTTTCATAACCTCTAAGCTGTAACTCTTACAAAGAATTGTCTGGATGCTACATTATTTGCACCTTCCATTATATTAATTGTACATACATCTTCTGTTCCAACACTTGCAGTTGTAGAAATTAAAACTTCATAACCTGTTGCGCTTCCAATACCTACTGTTTGATTTCCACTTTTAATAGTGAAGTTATCACACCCACTTAAGGCAGGTCCAAAATTACCTGAACCTAATGTGTCGATATTATAAAACCCTAGTTTAAATCTTGCAGATTTTCCACTTTTTACATCAACAGTTCTATCAACCGTAACTGGATTGTCTGCTGTCGCAGGGTTTTCTAATTGTGCGTTATCGATTGCTGTTGTAAATTGATCTTGACCTTGACCCATTAATGTTCTTATAAATCCAAGTCCTAATCCTAAAATTGCCATAGCCATAACTAAGACTACTATTGCTTGAATACTAAGATTTAACGAACCTTTTTTATCTCTTAAAGCACTCTTGCTTTGGGACTTAAAAATTCCTGATTTTTGTTGTCTCATAATGATACACCTCTTATTTATAATTAAATTTAAGCTTTATAGAGAGAATACTCGTGGTTTTCCTTTATATAATTTTCTATAGTTTTAAAGATTTATTCTCGTCAAAGACATTTTTGTATTAAAAAAAAGATAAATAATTAAAATGAAATAAGTTTTTTATATTAAATTAACTGGTAAAATGAATAAAATAAACGAGTTCATATTAAAAAATAAAATATTCTTATTAATTTATTTAGTTAGTTTAAGCTTTTTTATAATTCAACATTATTGGAATTTATCATGGGATTTTCAAGTATATTTGTTAAACGGGGATTTTTGGTTTAATAATGGCTTTTATTTTGAACCTTCAAGACCTCCAGTTCTCCCTTTCACATTAGGGCTTTTTAGTTTAATATTTAATTCAGTTATCGTACAGTATTTGTACATTGTACTTATAACAACATTTTTTGCTTTTACAACTTATATTTTAGCAAAAAGTTTGAAATTAAATCCAATATTATTTTACATAATCTCACTTAATCCATTCTTATTGTTTTATGGTTTATTTGATGGGACTGAACTTTTAACAATAGCATTTACAGAACTTGCAATATATTTCATTGTTAAGAAAAGTTATTGGTCTGGTTTATTTGTTGCATTAGCAGGTTTGTCACGTTATACAGCTATTCTTTTTTTCCCAATAATATTTTTACATTTGAAAATGAAAACAATAATTAAGAGTTTTTTATTATATGCATTACCATTTGCAATTTGGTTTATTTACAATTTTTCAAAGTGGGGTAATTTCTTTTATTCAATATCTGACCAATACGCATTAAATGTTTTATTTAGATCTTATACTATACAACCAATAGTTTTCAATCATTTTGCAATTGTTCTAAACATTTTACTTCCTTTTGTAATAGTAGGTGTTATAATTAAATTAGTGGCTTTCTTTAAAGACATAAATTATACTAAAGAAATTTTACAATCGATTTGGAAAACAATTAAAAAACGACGAATAGAACTTATTTTTTTATTTTTATTAATTTATAGTATTAGGATTTATGTAACTGTGCCTTTTAAGATTCCAAGATATTTATTTTATATCTTATTACCTGGGTTTTATTACGCTTATTTTGGATTCAAAATAACTTATGATAAAGTAATTTTGAGATTGAAAATAAAATTAATTAATAAAAAAATTATTGTGAGTGTTTTATTATTGATATTAATTTTCTTTTCTTTTTATTCTGGTTTAACTGAAATAAGAAAAGTAAAATCTCCTACTTCAATAACTCAGATAGAATTTGATTTAGCAGAATTAAATATGAATGATTGTTTAATATTGTCTAATGATTGGCCAAATTTAATATATCATGGAATCGATTCAAAAATGTTTCCAAGAGAAGAATTATTTGATAGGCGAATTGAAGAAGGGTATAAAGTGTTGTTTTTTATTCCAAGTTCTGAACCTAAATATGCGAATAAACCTGAATTCTTAGAAAAACCAATTATTTTGGAACGAGATGGATATATTTTATTTGGTAATAATAACGAATGTGTTACTTTAGATAAATATGAAGGATCATATTTGGGAAGATTGCATGATGAGATTTTAGAATTACATAATGAAGAAATAAATATTAATCCTTGTTTAATTCTATTTCATAGTCATAGCTTATTTGAAAAAACATGTAATTTAATAAATTTAAATGGTTTTAAAATAGATGAAAATAGAAATTTAGGGGTTTAGATTATAAAGTCAAGTTCATCAGATCTAACAGTTATTATTCTTGGTTGACTTGGTTTTACTTGAACAGTATTAACACCCATTGCTTTTTTTAAAGAGATTGGACCACAGCTAGGACAGATAAAGAATGGCCCATATTTACTTTCTTTTTGTGTTAGCATTTCTCCACAGACACATTTCATATCAGGCATAGATTGATCTTTATGATCTCTACAAACAGCAAAACGCTCTTTGTTTCTGATGGTTGCTGGTCTGTTGCAAAATACGCAATTTGGTACTGAACTCATAATTCAATGTTTGTTTGTTAAGTCTTTATAATGATTGTTGTGACGTAAAATAACTTCTAAAAACTACAGTTATATTTCATATTTTTTTAGACGTCGAGAATAGAAACATTTATATAATATCTATACCGAATAAGATAAAACTTATAGGTACTACTCTTCAAAAAAAGGGGTATAATAAGGGGTGATAAACGTGGTAACCTATCTAGAGATGACAGGCTTATCTTTAATGGAAGTTCTAGGAACTTTATGGTCTCAATTCATAACGCTACTTCCAGGTCTAATTGGAGCAATAATTTTGCTACTAATCGGATATTTCCTAGGGGTATTGTTCGAGGGCATAATCAAAGGAGCTTTATTAAAAGCAGGTCTTGACGATTGGATTGAAAAACATGAAAGACATCATGCATTAGGACATCAAAGTGTTTCAGGAATTCTTGGATCAGCAACAAAGTGGTATACACTAGTACTATTCTTAGTGCCGGCATCCGCGCTGATTAGCTTAGGATCATTGTCTCAATGGCTATATACTTTAGCAAATTGGCTACCAAACCTAATTATTGGTGTGTTAATCTTTTACTTCGGTTTAATAATGGCTGACATGGCAGAAACAGCAATTGAATCGCACAAGTTTAAGTGGGCTCACTTTTGGGGTGGACTAGCAAGAATCTTAATTATCTTATTCGTATTAAGCATTGCATTAAACCAAATTGGAATCAGCATTGTTATTGCTGAAACAACATACTTAATTGTCTTAACAGGCATTGTACTTGCACTTGCAATTGCAGTTGGTATGGGCTTTGGTTTCGCACTTAAAGACGAAGCAAAAAAGATCATTAAAGATTTAAGAAAATAAACTTAATTTTTTTTATTTTTTTTATTTTTTTATTCGAAACTTATTCTTCTTAACTTTGAAAAACTATATAAACAACATTCTAATCATTTAGTTTATGGGGACATTCGATAAAATACTTTCTCACAATGAATCGCTTGTAAAGAATGAGCATGCATTAGATTATGATTTCATTCCAAAAAATATCCCTCATAGAGAACAAGAACAAGAATCTATTGCAAGAGCTATAAGCCCGCTTTTTTCAAGCAGAAATGGACGAAACATGTTCATATATGGCAAACCTGGAGTTGGTAAAACTCTTGCAGCAAAGCATGTTATACGTGAATTAGAAGATAAGACTGATGATATAAAAGTTATTTATGTAAATTGTTGGCAAAAAAATACTAGTTATAAAATTGCTGTGTCTATCTGTGAACAAATTGGTTTTAGATTTGTACAAAATAAAAACACAACTGATTTATTTGGAGTGATTGCAAGAATATTAAATGAAGAATTAAGTGCAGTGTTTGTATTTGATGAAGTCGATAAAGTAGTTGATACGGATTTTTTATATCATTTATTAGAAGAAATATATAGAAATTCAATAATTCTAATTACGAACTATTCTGAATGGTTAACAAACTTAGATGAAAGAGTAAAATCAAGATTAACGCCTGAACAAATGGAGTTTAAACCTTATAGTTCTCAAGAAATATTATCTATTATGAAAGTAAGACTTGGATATGCATTTCCAGAAGGTGTTTGGTCTGATGCTGCATTTAACTTAGTTGCAGAAAAAGTAGGCGAAATAAAAGATATACGATCAGGATTATTTCTATTAAAAGAATCAGCATATATTGCAGAAGAAAAAGCGAAACGAACAATAGAATTAGACGATGTAGAAAAAGCACTTTCAAAAACAGATGCATTTAGTATAAAGAATAGCGAAGAACTAGAAGAAGAAACACAATTCATATTAAATATAGTAAAAGAAAATTCTGGAAAAAAGATTGGAGACTTATTTTCTATTTATCAAGAAAAAGATGGTAAGAGTAGCTACAAAACTTTTCAAAGAAAAATAGAGAAGTTATCTGATAATAAATTTGTAAAGACCACTAAGAGCACTGGTGCTGGTGGAAATACAACAATTGTAGAGAAAAAATTAACTGATTTCTAAATTCACTGGACAAGTTTATACGTTCTGAAAGTAAGTAATTCTTAGCTTTAAGCCTGTTTATTTAATTCTTATACTTGAACACTGGACACAGTCGCGCCAGCTATATAAATGGAATAATTGATTTTGATATTGTTGTGAACAAAGCCCAAATGGCTGGAGGTGATGCAACATGTCAAACGAATTTATTGAACAATTATTTTACAAACAGATATCAGACTTAACTAAGAAAACCGCTAAAGTTGATTCATTCGATTTACAGTATAGTGGAGCTTGGATTTAAAGAAATGTGACAAAGATGCTCAAAAATTCTATGATTTTTGGCATATTAAAAATTTGGAGGTTTTTAACATGAGTGATGTGAAAAAAAATATGTATGACTATTATCCTGAAAGAATAACTCAAGTAGTGTTGGAACATGAACTAATTGGTCCAGAACAAAGAAGTGATTTTGAAAGATTTATCCGAGGCTGTTAAAGCTTTTTTTCAGAGGTGAAAAATGTTATTTAAGAAAAAAGTTAATTATGTGGAGTGGAATGCTTATAAGAAAAAAATAAATTTTATGGATACTTTTTATTGGCAACAAAAAGTAAGACGAGAACACTTAGTCATATAGTGTTATTTTGACAAATTCAATAATTTTTTAAATTTACTCTTATTTCTTTTATTATGAATGTCTTAAATAAAGATGAATTTACTCACAAAGGACCTTTAATGAAGAAAAAATTAAAGGATTCAGTGTTCATCTACCCTACTGACACCATCTATGGTATAGGTTGTGATGCAACTAACTCAGTTCAAGTAGAAAGAATAAGACAAATAAAGGAACGATATGATATGCCTTTCTCAGTAATTGCACCATCTATTCAATGGATTGAAGATAATTGTGTTATAACTGCAAAAGCAAAAGAATGGTTTAGAAAGCTTCCAGGACCATATACTTTAATTATGAAGTTAAAAAATAAAGATGCAGTAGTTGAAGGAGTATTATTAGGTTTAGACTCTATTGGAGTTAGAATGCCTGATAATTGGTTTACAAAGTTTGTTTCTGATATGAAAGTTCCAGTAGTTACAACTTCTGCGAATAAATCAGGAGATGACTTCATGACTGGTATTGATAATTTGAATAAAGAAATTAAATTAGAAGTTGATTATGTAATTGAAGATGGAGAATTAAATGGAAAACCATCAACCTTAGTATTTTTAAATAAAGATGAAGTTGAATTAAAAGAAAGATAATTTCTAGGATGTTATGATGTTTTATTTATCGAACGAACATTTGAAATTGCTCAAAAATTATATTTTTGGCAAATCAAGTGTTATAATATATTTTAATTAAGAATTAACTAATTTTATTCATCGAATGAACATTTGAAATTTTCTGGATCACAACCCTCATTGTATGCATCTAATTTGTCAATTATGTCTTCGTATTTTTTTTTATTTTCTAAATCTTCTTCAGAAGGACCATCAAAAGATGTTTTTATGAAACTAACATCATGACGTAAACATAAAGGACATTCAAAAGGTTTTTTCTCTACTTTAAGTTCACAACCACAATTATCACAAATCCACATAGTAGGCATAAGAATATGGAATACTATATGATTACAAAAACTTTTTGCTTTTTGAATTCTAAAAAGCTCTGCTTTTTATCATTTAAAAAATTATAGAAAATAAAATAATAAATATATTTAGAATACTTTGTCGCCAGTTTCGTTATTTACTATGTGAATAACTTCAACAGGACATGATTCTGCAGCTTCTTTATTAGTAGTTAAGTCAGCTTCTTCAAAAGTTGCATTAACAGGGATTGCTTTTTCTTCTCCATCAACGTCTTTCATTATCCAGTTATCGGATATTGCAGCGCAAGCACCACAAGCAATACATCCTGCAAGATCATGTTCAATTTTATATTTTGCCATTTTGTTCTACCTCAAATAATAAATAGAGTTTCTTTTGAATAGTTTAAATATTTTTTCTTAATGTTTAATATTCAACAATGGATATTTGAGCTGGTTCGTCATCATCGTCATCCTTTTCTACTTTGGTTTCGTATTCGTAAGCGTTAGTTACAGGTGTGGAACTAGAATCATCTCCAAACATGTTAAATGCTCCTGAATCAACGCTAGGTGTGCTAGTAGGTTGTGGTGGTTGTATGTTATTTGAAGAACTACTTGAATAAGAAGAATAAGAATTGTTGCTCTCATCAATGAACTTTTGAAGAAACTCAATAGTTTTTTTTATATCTTCAACAGAATCTCGTTTAGTATCAATTTCCAGTTTCATGTACTCTTTGTGGTAAAAGCGGTATATATACTTTTCTATAAGAAAAGACGTTGATAATTTGAGAAAATAATATTCCCAAGTTCAATCTCATCCATTTTTTTAATTTCTGCAATTTTTTTAATTGCATCAATAAGGAATGAAGGTTCATTTCTGCTGACATCTTTTTTTGGAGACATAAAAGGAGAGTCAGTTTCAGTTAATAATTGTCTTAAAGGACAGATATCAACCATTGTTTGAAATTGTTCGCTTCTAATAACATTTGACGGAATTGAAAGATGCCAACCATTATCGATAACTTCTTGGACTAACTTTTTTTTACCTGAGAAACAATGCATAATAACTTTTTTAGCATTAGCAGCTTTAAGCATCTCAATACATTCAATTTCTGCTTTTCTAGAATGAACAATTATAGGAATGTCGAGTTCAATAGCTAAATTAATAAATTTTTCAAAATAGATTTTTTGTTTTTCAAAATCATTATCAAATTTTTTATCAAGACCGACTTCACCAATTGCAATAGGATTGTTTTTTTTTATGAATTCTATTTCTTCTTGGATTTCATCTAATTCAAGTTTGTCGCAATCACAAGGATAAAAACCAAGCGAGGGTTTAATTATCGGATGTTTTTTTGCTAATTCAAGAATTTCTCTGTTACTCTGTTTATTTATTCCATTACAAATAATAGCTTTAACACCCACTTCTTTAGCACGATCTAAGACTTCATCTAAATCATCTTTAAATTCATTAAAATTTAAATGTGCATGGGCATCAATAATAATCATAGAATAATAGAAGTCAAAAGCTTATTTAAATTTACTCTTCATCTTTTTTCTTAAAGCTAGTCAGAAACTTTTATTTCTGGGGCATTTAAGAAAAATAATTTAGTCTTCATCTTTTTTCTTAAAGCTTTCGATTAAGTCAACAACATACTTGCCTTCTTCTAAACGATAAATAAGTGGTTGTTTTCTAAAAAGACTAACTAAATCAATTTCGTATTTTCCAGGTTTAAGAATTTTAATAGTTTCAATATCAAGAACGATGGGTTTTTCAGTGTCAATTTTAGAACCAAGAATATCATAAACATCTTGTTCGATTTGTTCTTTGTCAACTTTACTTAAATTAATGATTTCTTCTTTTCGTTCAATGTCTTGTTTTTTAATATAGAAAAAAAGTTTCCCTTTACAATTACTACAGCCTTGAAGAATTTCTGCTGACCCATCATTATACATGGATCCACATTTAACACATTGGTGTGGAATCTTAGATCACCTTTTAGCTTCTTGAGTAAGTAACTCAATTTTATTTGGATCTTGCTTAATTTCTTTAACAATTGAAGCAGGTCCAATAATTGTAAATCCTTGTCTGTTTCCAAGAATCATATTTAGAAAAGCGGTTTTAATTTTATGAACTATATCACTTGAGTCTTTGTTTTCTGGATTAATAACACTAAGTTCAATACCTTTGAATTTATTACTTATTTCCTGCATAGTTCGACTAATCAATTCAGTTTCTTCACTGCTTTTTAATCTACCTTCAAGTAAAATAATCTTTTCGTCTTTAACAATTTTTAAGAGCTTAGTGATTCTTTTAGCAGAATTTAAGTCTTGTATTTCATTATATGGTACGAATTGTAGTTTAAGCACTTTTTAAAACCTCTTTGTTTAGCGTAAATTTATGTGAGTTTGAACAATGCATCGTAGAATGCGTCTACGTTAGTTCCTTGTTTTGCACTGATGCCGATTACCTCATATTGAGGGAATGCTGATTGAATTTTCTTGATATCTGATTTTTTTAAATCAACTTTATTTGCGACAAGTAAAACTGGAATATCTCTTGCTTCAAGATTTCCAATGATAGTAATATTAACTTGAGAATAAGGATCTTTAGTTGAGTCTAAAACAACAATAACTGCGTCCATGTCATCAAGCCATTTGATAGCGTTGATAACACCTTTAGTTGCTTCTTTAGCTCTAATTTTAGCTTCTTTCTCTTTCATACCTTCTTTAAGAAAATCTTCATAATCGATTTTAGTTGCAATACCAGGAGTATCTACAAGATTAAATGTTAAAGATTTACCTTTACTTTTGATAGTAACTTCTTCTTTAATCTGGATTTCTCTAGTTTCGTGTGCAAGATGTGATACAGAACCCATTTCTTCGCCAAGCCAATCTTGACAAAGTTTGTTAGCTAATGTTGTTTTTCCACCATTAGGAGGACCATATAATCCTAATTTAACTTGTTTCTTTTTTTTAAACAAGTCTTTGAATAGCCTATTTAGTAATCTTTTGAATAAATTAACCATTTCTAACCAAAAACATGATTGCGCTATTAGTATATAAAACTTATGTTTTTTATTGCAATTTAATAATGGTAATTAATAGGTAATTTATTGTTTAATTAATGCAAGTTTCCTGGACCAACAATGATTTGATTGCTAATTTTTGAAATTACATGGTAGCCCTTGTATTGTGAAAAATTTCCAGTAATATTTGCATTAAGAAAAGCGATTTGAGTTTGATCTTTATAATGAATAATTAATTCATCATCAATAAGTTCTAAAATAAATTCTTCTCCATTAATATAATCAGGAATTAAGAACTCTTTAGAATAACCATCAATTGATGCAGAAGCCATATCAACTTCGTTTTTAATAACGTTTAACAATTCACTTGTTTGTCTTACACTCATGTTTTCATTTACATCATTAGATTTTTGTTGAATAACCACGAAAGTCGCAGTGAAAACAAAAATCATGAAAGTCATAAGGATAACAAATTCGACACTTGTTTGTCCTTTTTTCAATTTGTATCCTCATAAATTTTAATTACACTACCTAATGATTCTACTTTAACATTCATAAAACCAATGTGAAAATTAGCTGAGATGTCACGGTTACCTCCAAAGTTTCCTTGAATAGGAACATCAGAGAAAAATACTGCTTCAGTAATTCCTCTAGAAGTTTCATAAGTAATAATTAATTCACTATCCTCAACAATATATGCATCCTTGACTGAATCGGGAAAAACAACTTCTAATGTAACCCAAGAATTTCGACCAATAGCGTAAATATCTTCAGATTGACTAATGATGTTTTGTCCGATTTGATTAATTTGACCTGCAATAATTTGTTCATTAGATTCTTTAGAATAATTGAAGAATAACATGCTACCTGGAACAATGATTGCTAAAGCTAAAGCAAGAATAAACAAGTACTCTACTGCGATTTGAGCTTTTTTAGATATGCGCATAATAACCTCTTTTTTAATAACTGTAATTTAGAGCTTTATAATATTTTTGATTAATAAGCTTATAATTATATGTTGTTATGATGGGATATAATTATAGAAAACTTTAAATATTCTTTATCTCAGATAGTATATATATTTTAGGTATTATAGTTATATATAATGACCTTAGGTGATATAAATGGAAAAAGAAAATTATTTTATTTTATCTATTGTTGGTTTAGTAGCAATAGTTGGATTAGTCCTTTCCTTATCTATGTCTGCAGGATCAAGTGTTAAATATTCAGTGCTTGAAAAACAGAGTTCGATAGATTTCATGGAAGACACAACAGCAGATAATTTAGCAGGAAATGCTAGATATTCTAATTTTGTAAAGAAAACAGTTTTGTCTGTTGACAAAGTTCCTGAAACTGACGTTACTTTAGCACCTTTAGGTTATGGATGGGTTTCTTCTGGTGAGAATCAAGTAATGCTAGCTCCAGGTGGTGGAATGGCAACTTCAGGTTTTTCATGTAGTGGTTGTTCAAGTTGTAAAAAGAAATCTTTATTTGGTAATGGTATGTGTGATGCTGATCCAGAATGTTCTCCATGTTCATTAAACTCTGGCGCTGCAATGGCTCCATCAGTAACTCCAACTAATAGAAAAGCAATGGCTGATTTCTCAGCAGGAAAATATTATCAAGCAGATTGTAATGCTTTCAATATACAACTTCCACCAAATGCACAAACAAATATAATTGGAAGTACAGTATATTATTCATATAGTACACCAGGTGGTTCAGCTGTTTCAGGTTCAATTACTTGTAATTGTAATGAAGGTACTGGCCAATGTAATCCGTTTAGTGTAGACGGAACTACTGGTTGTGCAATGTATGATGGTTGTACTAGTTGTAGTCAATCTGGCGGCGCAGCAATATAAATTTAGTAAATTATTTTTTTTTCTTTTTTTTTTCTTCTGTTTCTAAAATCAAAACTTTGGAGAAACTTTTGTTAAGTTTCTTACGTTTTGCTTACTTCGTAACCAAAACTTTGGAGAAACTTTTGTTAAGTTTCTTACGTTTTGCTTACTTCGTGAAGCCAAAACTAGTCAAAAACTCTTGTTTTTGGAGTTTTAATTTTACTTTGTAACCAAAACTTTGGAGAAACTTTTGTTAAGTTTCTTATGTTTTGCTTACTTCGTAACCAAAACTTTTATTAATATAACAAGAACACAAACTCACAATATGGGTAAATCTAGAAAAGATAGACGAGTTAAACGTTTAGATTCCAGAAAGGAAAAAATAGAAACTAAAGAAGAACCTGTAGTACAAATTCAAAAAAATTCTAATGAAAAATCATATTCAAATGTTTTTCAAAAAATATATGAAACTAAATATAAACAACTAGCAATAATTCCTTTCGCGTTACTATTGATCGCGTTTGTAGTGATAGGGATGAATGTTGTAAACACAGGAGACTTCATGAATAAAGCTGTTTCCTTAAAAGGTGGAGTGACTTTAACAATTCCATCAGATGTATATGTAGATACTAATGAATTAGATTCATTTTTAACAAGTCAATATCCAGATGCGGACGTAATTGTTCGTGAATTATCTGACTTTGGAACTCAAATAGGAATTATAGTTGAAGCATCAGATATAAGCGAAGACGAATTAATTGCTGTAACCGGTCAAAAAGTCAGTTTAGGAGATGATTATTCTGTAGAAACATTAGGTCCATCACTTGGAGCAAGTTTCTTTAAGCAAACAATGATTGCAATTATTCTAGCATTCATATTTATGGGATTAGTTGTCTTTGGATATTTTAGAACATTCGTTCCAAGTTTAGCAGTTATTTTAGCAGCTTTCTCAGATATCGTAATCACTTTAGCAATTGTGGATTTAATGGGCATGAGAATCGGTGCAGCTGGAATTGCAGCATTCTTAATGTTAATTGGTTATAGTGTAGATACAGATATTTTGTTAAGCACACGAGTAATCAAAAGACAAGAAGGAACAATTATGCAACGAGTCTATAGCGCTATGAGAACTGGACTTACTATGAATCTAACAACAATTGCTGCAGTAACTGTCGGATTACTTGTTTCAGATTCTGCAATTATAAGCCAAATTATGACTATAATCTTAATTGGATTAATAGTTGATATCATAAACACTTGGATACAAAACGTATTCATATTAAGATACTATTTAGAAAAGAAGGGACAAAAATGAGTAGCAGATTAAAAAACACACTAACAAACTGGAAAGTTATTATTCTAATAATAGTATTAATATTATCTATAATTGCGATTAGTCCAAATCCTTGGAATCAAGGAGCAACAGTAAGATTTGTAACAAAGGATAGCGCTGCAAGTATGGCTGGGATAGAAAGTCCAAAAGCAGGCGGAACACCTATGAGTAAAGAGAAAATAATCGCTATTAACAATGTTCCAATTAAATCTGCAAAAGAATATTATGATTACGTAGCAGATTTCCCAATTAATAAAACTATTGCAATCAAAACAGATAGGGGATTTTACAAATTAATCACTCAACCTGAATATAATATAACTATTTTAAACGAAACAGAATTCGTAAATGTTACTGAAGAATATTTTGATGAAGAATTAAATCAAACATTAAACAGAACAATTACTCAAGAGATTCCAAAAGAACATAAAGAATTAATTGGAACTGCTGATTTAGGATTAACTGTTTATGACGCACCAACAAACAATGTGCGAAAAGGACTTGATATTTCAGGCGGAACAAGAGTAATTTTAGAACCTGATGAACAAGTATCAGATGAAGAACTAGACATAGTTGTTTCAAATATTAAAGAAAGATTAAATGTATATGGATTGAGCGATATTGTTGTTAGAGCTTCAGGAGACCTTGAAGGGAAAAAATTCATAGTAGTAGAAATTGCAGGAGCAAATAAAGAAGAAGTAAAAGAACTACTAGGAAAACAAGGAAAGTTTGAAGCAAAAGTTGGAAATGTTAGTGTCTTTAAAGGCGGTGATGATGTAACTTATGTATGTAGAAGAGCAGAATGTGCAGGAATTGATCCAAATCAAGGCTGTGGTCAAACAGCAGATGGAGCTTATAGTTGCAGATTTAGATTTAGTATTACATTAAGTCAAGAAGCAGCAGAAAAACAAGCAAATGCAACTAGAGATTTGCCAATTATTGCAGAAGGAACAAATAGTTATCTAAACGAATCATTATTATTATTCTTAGACGATCAGTTAGTTGATGAATTAAGAATTGGATCTGAATTAGGTGGAAACGCAGTAACTGAGATTTCTATTTCAGGCGGCGGATCTGGGTCATCAGAACAAGAAGCATTAACAGATGCACTTGTAAATATGAAGAAATTACAAACTGTTATGACAACAGGAAGTTTGCCTGTTAAATTAAATATTGTAAAAACAGATACTATTTCGCCAGCACTTGGAGCAAAATTCATTAAGAATGCTATGATGATTGGATTATTAGCAATATTAGCAGTAGTATTAGTAGTATTTTTTGTATACAGAAAAATCCAAGTATCAATTCCAATGATTATTACTATGTTCTCAGAAGCAATAATTATCTTGGGAATCGCATCATTAATTGGTTGGAACTTAGACTTAGCAGCTATTGCAGGTATTATTATTGCGATAGGAACGGGAGTAGACCATCAAATAGTTATTGCAGATGAAATCTTACGTGGAGATAAAAGTAAATATACTTCATGGAAAGATAAAATTAAAAATGCATTCTTCATTATTATGGTTGCATACTTTACTACTATGGTTGCAATGATACCATTATGGTTTGCGGGTGTAGGTCTTTTGAAAGGATTCGCAATCACAACTATCTTAGGAGTAAGCGCAGGAGTATTTATTACAAGACCTGCTTATGCTGCAATGATAGAACAGTGGTTAAAGTAGGTAATCAATAATTATTTCTTATTCTTATTTTAGAAAAGTATTTTAATCTTTATTGTGATTTATTTATTTATGATTGAATTTACTACTTATTTTATCATATCTCAAATATTCATGCTTCTGGCAATGCTTTCTGATTTTGCTAGTTTTCAATTTAAAAAGAAAACATATACATTCATTTGTTTTGCAATTTCTGCAGCACTAATAAGTGCGCATTATTTCTTGCTGGGAAAAACAACTGCAGGAATCATAGTTTTTTTTTCAGTTATAAGGTTCATAACTTGCATATATACAACTAATAAGAAATTCTTGTACTTATTCATAATATTAAATACTCTAGCGTTAGTATTTACTTATCAAGATGCGTTTGATTTGATAGTTTATTCCGGATTGGTTATAATCATAACTGCTAATTTTCAGAAAGATAATGCTCTAATGCGAAGAATGATGATGATTGGGACTTCTTGTGTTATAGTATATAATGCAATCATATTCTCGCCAATGGGCATATTAGTTGAAGGATTATTTTTAATTAGTAACTTTATTGGTTATTATAGACATTATATAAGACCTAAAAAACATTCTTAGAAAATAAATCTGATTAACTTATGACTTCAGATAATAAAGAAAATATGGGCCTGGCCGGAATCGAACCGACGATCTCCGCCATGTCGAGGCGGCATCATAGCCACTAGACCACAAGCCCATAAAGCTTAGTACAATAGGTTATTTTATAAATATTACCATAATACTACTATTATGAATTATTATGACTCAATTGCAAATGGATATGATGATCTTCATAAGGCTGAACAACTAAACAAGTTAAAATTGATTAAGGAACATTTGGAAATAAAACCAAACGATAAAATGTTGGATGTTGGTTGTGGTCCTGGATATTCTGCGAATTTCTTTAATTGTGATATAACTGGAATAGATCCTTCTATAAGATTACTTGAGAAAGCACATTTTAAGACTGTTTTAGGTCAAGCAGAGAAAATGCCATTTAAAGCTGATGAATTTGACGTAGTTATTTCAGTTACTGCAATACAAAATTTTACTGATTTTAAAAGAGGTTTACTTGAGATAAAACGGGTTGGAAATGATAGATTTGCATTCTCAATATTAAGAAAGTTTTCCGGAATGGAAGATTTAGCTGAGTTTATAAGAGGAAATTTTAAAGTTTTAAAAGAACTTGATGAAGTCAAGGATGTTGTTTTTATTTGCAAAAAGAATTGAATCTTACACAATATTTATAAAATCTTATAATAACATCTATTAGATATTTGTAGTAATTAGGAAAATAAGTTTTTTTGATTATATAAATAATGATTTGAGGTATCCAAAATGAAAGTATTAAATTTATTGTTATTGTTTATGGTTGCTATTTTAGTAGTTGCATGTTCGCCAAAAAACATTGATGTTGAAGTGAATGATTCTACTAACCAAACTGGAACTGAGAATGAACTTGATTTAGAGCCTCCTTATCCTGCAGCATCAAAAGTAATGGCTGATAAATATCAAACTGATATAGACTCAGTAGACAAATTTGATGGTAGTAATTTTAATTTTTTAGAAGCAAAACAGCTTCTAAATGGATCTGAGATGGCACAATTAATTGATGCTTGTGAATTAGGTGAATGTTGGGAATTTATTTATTCTTTTGAAATAGATTCTGAAAATGATCCTGCAAGAAAGAATGCAAAAATGATTTTAACAATTAAAAATGAACAAATTCTAAAAGTAGATTTTAGAAGATAATAATTATAACGAGGTTTTGAATATGACCATAGAAAGTGAACGTGATGAACAAATAAAGAATTTAGCAAAAACTCTTCGAGCTAGTGGAATGGCTTCCTCAGATTCTCAAGCATTAGAGATGGCTAGAAGTATGATTTCAACTTCAAAGAAAGTACAAGAAGGATATAATGGTCAACCTAATAATGAAGACAAAGGTTATGATATAGAAACAGCGAAAGCTCGACATGAAGAAGCAATGCCAAATCCTGATTCGGGAAGTTTTGAATCTGGAAAAATAGATGGGCAAAAATTATATGAACAACAACAAGACATAATTAGTTCAAGTAATAATTCTTCAAATAATAGTGCTGTTTTAAATTCTGATAAACCTATTGCAGATCTTGTTTCAGATGACTCAGTTGTTTCAGATGAAGGAAGTTTAAATTTAGATTCTGAACCAGTTGAAACAGTTGTTGAACCAGAACCAATTCATTATGAAGCTGAACCTGAACCTGAGTCTGAGGTTGTATCTGAACCTGATTCTTGCGAACCTGAGGCTTGTGAATCGGAAACTAAATCTGAATGCGAATCTTGTGATTCTGAATCTTCTGAATCTGAAGAAAAATCTGAATCAGAATCTGATCAAGAAGAAGGCGGACAACCAAAACCTGGCGCAGAAAAAATGCCTGAATCAACTATTGATTTAGGTGAAGTATTTAAATTTGGAAATGTAAGATAGTTGTCATTTTTAAATAATTTTTTTATCTTTTTTACTTTTTCTCCCTCACCAGTGAATAAAAAAACACAACCTTTATAAATCTCTCTCCAATATTAACTCTTACATTCACTCTAATAATAGCTATTAAAAACGAGGGGGATTAATAAAATGAATAAGATCTTTACAATATTAGCACTTTTACTATTAACAGTAATGTCTATAGTTAGTGCGCAACCAACTCTTCCAGCTATTTCTGATGTAACTCTAGATGAAAATCAATTAGTTACAATTGAAATTAACTTAACAACTGGACCTGACAACGGAAGTACTACTTGGGCAACTAATTTTACAAGCCTAACAAAAACTACTTCAAATGATACTCACGCAATCTACACTTGGACTCCAAGTTATACGGATGCAGGAGTATATAATGTAGAATTTAATGTTTCAGATGTTAACACATCAGATGTTGAAACAATGTCTATCACAGTAAATAATGTGAATAGAGCACCTGTAATTCAAAGTACAGCAAGTATAACTGCAACTCAAGGTTTAGCTTATACTACTACTATTGTTGCAACAGATGCAGATGGAGATGCAATAACTTATAATTTAGCAGCAAATGCACCTTCGGGCATGGTAATTGATTCAAGTACTGGAACAATAACTTGGACTCCTGTAAGTGCAGGTTCTTATGTGGTTGATGCAATTGCAACTGATGGAACTGATGCAGGTAATCAAACATTCACAATTGTTGTTTCTGCACCTACAAGTTCATTTACAGTAACTGATGTTCTTTTAGGAGACTCATCACAAGAAAGAGATGAAACTGTAAGTTCAACTATGGTAATTAGAAATACTGGCTCATCACCTTTAACCAGTTTTACAATTTTATCAACAGCAAATTCATTATACAATGTAAGTTTTACTCCAAGTACAATTAGTACTTTAGCAGGAGGCGCAACAGCAACAATAACTGTTAATGGTTATGTTCCTGAAACTCAAAATGCGGGTCAAGATTCAGTAGGAACTATTTCTGTAACTGCAAATTCAGTTAATGGAACTGTGCTTAAACAAGCAGACTTAGTTGTTGAAGCAGAAAATAACTTAGATCTAAAAAGTATTGAAATCATTGTAAATGGTGAAAGTGAAAAACTAACTGATGCAGAATCAATTAAAATTTATCCAGATTCAGAAATTGAAGTGATTATTGAAGCAAAAAATACTCACAGAACTGAAGATATAGAAGATGTAACTTTTGGTCTAATAAGTGATGAATTAGATATTGATGAAGATAAAGAAGTCTCAAAAATCAAAGATGGTGACAGAGATGAAATATCTTTTTCTTTCTCAATTGATGATTCAGAAGAAGGTGGAAATTTTGACGCAGTAATTTGGGTTATTGGAGAAGATGAAAATGGCGCAATTCATGGCGAATACATTGAATTTGACTTTGATTTAGAAGAAGAAGGAATCTTAATTACAGAAGCTGATTTCTCACCTGCATATCCAACATGTGGTCAAAAAGAAGTTAGATTAATTATTGAACTTTCAAACATTGACTCTAGTGATGAAGATGAAGTTATTTTTGAAGTTTCAGCACCAACTTTAAACTATCGTTATACAAGTCCTGAATTTGAAATTCAAGATGAAGATGATGTTACAAGAACTTTAACAATTCCTTTAACTAATGTAAATGAAGGAGACCACGAAGTTGTAATCTATGCTTATAGAAACACAGATGAAATAACTAATAGAAAAGAATTAACTTTAAGCATGCCTACATATTGTGGTGATAACGAAGATCCCGACCCTGATCCTGATCCTAACCCTGATCCTGACCCTGATGATGAGGAAGAAGAGGAAGAGGAAGAAGACGATGATAGTGAATTCGTTGACTATGGAACTGGATCAAAGTTTGGCTCTTCATTAGACATGGGCGCATGGGGAACTGTATTACTAGTACTAGCAAACATTTTAGTAATAGTGATTATAATCGTTTTGATTATAAGGTTCTTATTGTAAGAAGAAACTATTTTTATTCTTTTTTTTTTTTATTCTTTTTTTTCTCTAATCATTAAAAAAATTCTATTTTAGATTTTGATTATTATTTTATATACTATTAAGAAAGAAAATAATTCTAATAAATTATTTTTTAATGAATTCTTGTATTGCTAAAACGAAATCTTGAGCTTCTTTTAGATATTCTTGATATTGTTCTCCTGAAATTTCTTTAATTTCTCTATGTTCTATCATTTTCATAGTATCATAAAACTTTTTCATTATTTTAGGATATTTTTTATTTATGAGGCCTGTTTTTACAAGTTTTGATTCAAGAAGATCTGCTGCATGTTCAGGACTAGGAGGAACTTCCCCTGCTTTCATTAAAGCTGCATGAGCCGAATCTATAACAGCCCAATAAAGGTCAGTTACGGCTTGAAGAATGTGCCATTTTGCATTAGTAATAGTAAGTGGTGCTCTAGTAAAATAACTCCACATAGCTTCTGGACTTGGTCGGATTCTACCTTGGTGTAATAATGTTTGTAAAGGTTCAAAAAAACCAGTATCTATAAGTGCAAAACCATCTCTTAGAATATTAACTGCAACAGGATCGCCCGAACGAACATATTCCCAGAAATTAGTGAATTTTAAAGTTGTAACATGGATTTTAGTTGAAACATCTGCAACTAGTTTTTGCATCATAATTCTGTATGTTTGAACTAATTCTTTATTTAGATTTAAAGTTATGTCATCGACAACAACTAAGATATCAATATCATTACTAGATTTCTTTTTTCTAGCTGCACTACCAAAAAGAACTATTGCTTTAATAAACGTTCCAAATTCTTTGTATACTTTTTTTCCAAAAGAATAAGCTAGATCAATGTCTGTTTTTTCATATTTATGAGAATTCTTTTTTTTCTTCTCTATCTTAAACTCCATTAATCACACCTCTTTTAAGTTTGATATTAGTTATTTATTATATAAATGTTGTCCTAAATATTATTTGTTTGTAATTCAAAATTTAATATTATTTTAATTTATTCTAATGGTAATTCAGACCAAGTTTTATCATCATTAATAGGCGAATATGCGCCTACAATATTTAATGGTGGTGACTGATAACCAAAATGCATATTGTGAACTTGACTAAATCTTTGACCTTGTCCAGAGCCAATACTATATACTGGACTTCCCATAGTAGTCCAAGCATCAGAAAGAACACTTTGTGCGTTAAAACTTCCAGGTTCTGCAATAAAATCATCATAGCCTTTTTCTTTAAGGAATTCTACCATTTCTTTAATTGGGGCATTACCTCTTCCAAGAGTTAAATGTTCATCATCATAACCAAAGTTATCACTTAAATGTATATGGCCTAAAATTTTTCTTTTATGAAGCATTTCAATTTTGCCCATAGCCCATCTTGAGAATCTTTTATCGAATTTTTCATCAGATTCATTTTCTTTTCTTTCCATATGACTTTTCCAAAGATTTAGATGACCTATATCAAATGTTGTTTTAATATGTTTATTTGCAATTTCTTTAGCTCTGTCTTCACCCATGCTAGTTTTAAGTTTATTGACCATTTCACTTCTGCCTTTTTCAATTAGATTGGCAAGTTCATCTGGATGACTTCCATAACTGCTTGGGTGCCAATTTTCAGGAGCTAAATAAAGTGGATTTTTTAATTTATCTTTGTTTGCTTCATATTTTTTCCAAAGATGAATTCCAAGATCTGCGACGGACTCAGCAGATTTTTTTATTCCATAATTTTCAACTGTTGCAACATGTTTTAATGAGTCCTGTGCTTTTCTAGTTTGAACATCTGCTGCAGCTGATGCTTCGTGAACGTGACGAATACTGTTTTCTGCTTCACGCATTTCTTGTTCTAAATAATCTTTTATTTTTATGCTTTCAGGTGGTATTAAATCATTATATCTTTGTTTTTGAGTAAATAATCCTCTTTTTTCTTCATCGGTAAGATTAGGACTTTCATCTAGTTTTTTATAAAAATCATACGCTTTTCTTGTTGCTTCAAGTCTCTCTGATTCTCTTTCATATCTTTGAGCGTAGTATAAAGCACTTCCTTTTGATTGAAGTACATTATTCATATATTGAGTTTTTGCAAATATTTCTTCAGCAGTTAATCTTTGTCCATTATTATGGTCTTCATTCCATTCTTTTGCTCTTTTTTGGAAATAATTCCAGTCTCTAGATTCTGTCTCAAAGTTTCTTTTATCTTTATTCCAATGAGGGATTCTTAAGAACATATCATCAGTTTTTTCAGTATCAAATTCCCATTTTCTTTTGATAACACTTCCATCATCTCCAATCCAGTCACTTCCTTCGTAAGTTTCTCCATTAGATTCATCTCTTGATCCTTGAAGTTTGATTCCTTTTTCTTTTTCATAATCTTGGACTGTTTTGAACTTTGGTTCGTAAAGAGTAGTATCTTTTCTCATTGCAATAAGTTCTCCAGTTCTATCATCAACAGCCATCATTGGTGCACGAATATCTTCTTCTTGATATCCTTTAAACTGAAATATCTCACCATTAGTTTTATCATTATTATGAGAATCATAAATAGGTCTTGACCATTCACCTGTATGAAGAACTACTGCTCCTCCAGTTGTAGCTTCTGCTGCAAAATCAATGGCTTTTTTAACTTCTCTAATTCCCTGATCTCTAGTTTGTTCGTCAAATCCTTTTTGACCATTAAAACCTGCTAAACCTTCTACGCCTACAGTTGCGTGAGTACTGCTTGTAACTTCGTTAATTAAAGCCAAGTTTCTCATTTCTTCACGTTCAACTTTATCAAAACTTTCTGGTGTTGCACGCTCTTTATTTCCTTTACCTTGACCAAAGAATTCGAATTCAACTTTAGATGCTCCTTCTTTTATTTTAGCATTTAAAGCTTGAAGTTGATGTTGAAATGGATTAAGTGAAGAACCTATTTCTTGTGGACCTAAATCTATATTCCAAGGTTTTTCGCCTGTTGGAAGTGTTCCACTATCTTCGGCGTATCCACCTTCTTTTTCGTTAAAATATCCTCTGTCCATAACATGGTAGTATCCGTTAGGAAAATTAATGGTCGTCACCTCTTTTATACAATGATTGTGAAAGTTTATCTTCAACTGCGTTTAATATTTGTTTTGAACGATTGACATAACCAAAACTATCTTCTTTTGGTTGATGAACACTGGAAAATTCTTGTCGAACTTTTTCAAACTTATTCATTTCTTGTTGTGATAAATATTGTCCGTTTTCAACTCTTGTTAATGTTTCTCTTAAATTTTGATATAAATCTCCTCTTTGATAAATTGCATCCGGGCTTGAAAGTATTTCTTCAATAGGTGCTGTGTATGAGGTTTGATTTGCTGATTGTTCATAAGCTTCAGCTGAGATTTTTTCTTGAATAACTGTTTCTTCAAGATTTATTTCTTCTTCTTTTATGCTGTCAAGTTCTTTTCTTAAAACTTGAAGAATTTCTTCTTCTTCTTGAGCTGTAAGTTCAACCATTTCTGATTGTAAACGTTCTTCTGCTTCTTGTAATTCTTTTTTGTTTTTTTCTTGAAGTTCTTCTAATTCTTTTTTCTTTTTTTCTTCTAATTCATTTATTTCTGATTCTTTTTTTCTTCTAAGGTCTGCGAGTCTTTCTAGTCTTTCACGTTTAATTGAATCAGTTACCATGTTATCATACGATGAGCTTTTTTGAAATTTTTATAAACTAACCATAATCCATTGTTTGCAGATATTTTTGCTTTGTCATCAGATCTTGGTTTGCTTCCGCCTTTCTTTTTATTAGGGATAAAACTTGAAATAGGAATTAATGATTCAAACAGTTCCCAAAATCCTCTAAAGACTGAGATGAATGGATCTATTGCACTTAAAGCGCCAGCTCTTGATCGTTTTATTTTAGTGGGAATTCCGTCATCTTTTGGACTAGTGGATATTCCGTCTGCTTCTGCAAGGTATTTTTCTAAATCATCACCTAGTGCGTCCATTGCAGCTTTTACAGATTCATCAATAGCACTAAATAATTCGAATGTTTCTTCACGTCTATAATTTTTAAAACTCTCAATTTGTTTTGGAGTCCAACCATAAGCTCTAAATTCCATTTCAATTCTACCATTATGAGCTGGTCCTTTATGAGCATATTGATCTTTTTGGAAGTTCATTTGAGGTGATGATAAATGTCTGAATGAAACTAGTATCACAGGATGAGTTCCTGTATCAGTTTCTTTTGCAGCAATAAATTCAATTTCAGTAACTGCAGTCTCAAAAGCAGAAACAATATCTACACTTTCAATATTCTTTTCTTTCATCTGCATTCGTCGTACATTTCTAAGATAAGGTTTAAGCCATTCCATGTACATTTTGATCGCAGCCCAATGTTGTTTTAAGTATTTAGTTTGGAATTTTCTTCTAGCTCTAATTTCTTTATCTGTTTTTTCTTTCCAATTAACATAAGAATATAATTTTCTTCTTAGAACATTTTTTACTTGAACATTATATTTCATATTATCAACAACATTATCTACTGCTTCAGGAGTGTGAACGTGCGTGTTAAAGAAAAGATCAGGTAAAATTGTAAATCCTACATTTTGTGCAAGACCATAAACTGAACCTGGGTTTTTAGTTGCACCTTCAACAAGGTCAACATATAATCCTTTAAGTGTAACATCTGCACTTTTTGATTTATCCCATTTGTCGTAAAGTTCAATACGTTCATCAATAATTCTTAATTCTCTAACAAGCTGAAATAAATTTTTAATCATATTTCCGATAGTTGCAAGGTATTGGCTAATGCTATCTTGTTGAATTTTAAGTCTTTGTTGAGCAGCTCCCCAAAATGAACTTTGTTCTGAAGCGGCCATGTTATCAACAGTTTTATGAAATTGAGTAAATGACAAATCAACTCTAAGTTGACTTAGAATCCAATAATAAGGTTCTTCAATAGATGCCTCATTAGATTGAAAAACCATTTTATAACGTTTAAATGGTTCAGGAAATCCTGTTTTAACGTATTGAGTATAATTTCTATCAAGAACTTGTTGAATAGGTGCAACTTCTGCATTTTCTTCATTTGCATATATTTCAGCTTCTTTATCAGTCATAGATTTTATGGCTTCATCCTTTTGTTTTGGAGCCATAGAGCTGAATTTAGCTTCACCTGCTGCATTCATAAATCCGTGTTTAACTAGTAGTTTTGAATATTCTGACATGTGCAAAATCCTCTGAATTTTTGGGTTATACAAAAATTAAAACTATTTTTGTACATCTTATTAAACTTATTTGGTCATTTTCACTATATAAATATTGTTGTTTATCGACGATGATGGAAGCTTTTTCTTTCTCTAAGTTCTCTTATGTGAGAAATCTTAGCTTGAATAAGCTTATCTAAGTCGTAAGAAATATCTTCAAGCATGATGCTAACATGGTTTCCACCAAGTAAATGTGGGACTATAACGTAGTCTGCACCTTCTTCATATAATTCTAATGCTCCTTCTGCATCTGTGCTTGTTACAATGATTAAAGCTTTACGATTATGCTCTCTAACTTTTTTGATTAATAGTATTGCTGCATCTTCTTGTGGGATGGTTGAGATTACCATTTCAACTTGATTAAGTTTGAGTCTGTCAAGAAGATCAACATCGCCAACATCACCATAAAGACAAGGTTGTTTTTTTTTAATAAGTTTCTTAATGATGTCTGGATTGAAATCTACAACTAAATATTCTTTTTTCATACGTTCAAGAGCTTTTGCAATGGAGTAACCAATTCTATCATAACCAACTAAAATTGCTTTATGAGTTTGTTTTTCTTCAACAAAATCAACTTCGAAATTATAGCGTCTAAGTTTTTCAAATATTTTGAATAATTTATTTGATTTACGATAGATGGTATCATCATATTTTATTAAATAAGTTGTAATTGTTATTGTTACAACCAAGAGCAGAATTGTCATGGACAAAAACTCATCTGTTAAATGCCCCATTAAAAGTCCTTGAGCTACAATTATTAATGAGAATTCTGAAGTTTGTGCTAATGAAGAACTGGTCATAAATGAAGTTCTTCTTTTATAACCAAAAATGCTTAGGATAATTGTAATTAACAATGGCTTGAAAATAATTATTATCAGGATTAAAGCTATTAAAGGCATAATCCATTCTTGCATATTAGTAAATATTAGTTTCATACCTAATGATACAAAAAACAACGTGGCAAAGAAATCTCTTAGCGATCGAACTTTACTTTCAATTTCTACATTATATGGTAAGTTTGCTAATGCGATTCCTGCTAGAAATGCTCCAATTGCAATTGAAAAATTGAAAAATACACTAAGCATTCCAAATGAAAAACAGATAGTTATTGCAACTAAGAATAACATTTCTTGAGTTTTTGCACCATACTTAAAGATGGTTGGAAATATGTACTTGCTTGCAATATATGTGATAAAGATTAGTGCACATGCTTTAAGAAGTGCTTCTATTAAGAATAATGCTGAGAAATCTCCAAGAGTTTGAACAACTGAAAGAGCGATTATTGCGAATAAATCTTCCATAAGTAAAATTCCAATAACAATTCTTCCATGTAATGTTTCTAATTCATTTCTGTCTGCAAGAAGTTTAATTACAACCATGGTTGAACTAAAGCTTACAATTAATCCAAAATAAATTAGTGTTTGATCAGAAAATCCAAGTCCAAATCCAACAAGTAATCCTGCACCAAACATTAAGATTATTTGTGCGGCACTTCCTGTTAGTATAACTGCTCCTACATCTTTTAGTTTTCTTAAGTCTAATTCAAGACCTACAACGAATAATAAAAATGCAACTCCAATTTCTGATAGAGTCATAATAACTTCTGAATCAGTAATTAAGCCAAAACCTACAGGTCCAATTATGACTCCTGCTAAGATGTATAATGGAATTAATGGTTGTTTTAACATACGACCAAAATAACCTAGTATAGTCGCAAAAATAATCATGATTCCAATGTCAAAGAATATATTACTCAAAAATCTACACCTCTAATAAAATATTTGTAAGTTATGGTATATAAAGTTATTGACTAGAACAAGGGTTTTATGAGGTGAGTTTTATATCCAATCTTTCTTTTTAAAATAAATGTATAATCCAACAATACATGCAATAATTAATCCCCATGCAAATAAATAACCATATTTCCAACTAAGCTCTGGGAAAAATTTAAAGTTCATTCCATAAAGACCAGTGATGAATGTTGGAATAAGAATAAATGATGCGAATGCAGTCATTCTTTTCATTATATTGTTTAGATTGTTTGATTCATTACTAAGATAAATATCGAGTGCACTAGTAAGAATATCTCTATACGTTGCAGTCATATCAATAAGTTGAATGTTATCTTCATGAACATACATGAATTTTGGAATATATTTATCATCAATTTTTTCGCTAGAATCATTTGTGATGTTAAGTAGAACTTCTCTATTTCCTGCTAATGCTTTATGAAAGAAGATTAAAGTTTTTTTTAGTTTGAATATTTTTTTAACAGAACTTTTATCTGTGCTGTGGAAAACTTTATTTTCAACAATATCAATTTCTTTCTCAATGTCATCAAGAATCTCAAAGTAATGATCCATTACCATTTCTAAAAGTTCATACGCGATGGCACTTGATCCTTTATGAAATAATTTATGTTTATGATCTTCTTCTACTGACCAAAGTTTTTTTATTGAATCAACTTCTTTTTTCTGAATTGTTACAATTAAGTTTTTAGATATGAGAATTGCAAATGATGGTGCGTGTATTCTATCAAGTGCTTTGTGTGGTGCTTTGAAAATTAATAATGAGAAATGTTCAAGTTCGGAAGTTATAGGTCTTTCATTTGGATCGAGACATTTTTCGAGTTCAAGATTTGAAAGTCCAACATATTGTTTAAGTAAATCTTTCTCTTCTTTAGTAGGATTAACACTATTAATCCATTTTAGATGATGAAAATTCATATTGTTAATAGAAGTATCATAAACACTGTGTCCATCAAATTCTAAAACATCTAACATTTAATATTCAACCCCTTTATTATTTTTTAATCTTGTAATTCCTATTTAAATATTTAGATATTAAATCCATACTTTTTTAGAATTGGACTTAGGTATTGATTTAACAAACTAATTTCATCAATTAATTCAGGAGTAAGAACTTGACTAACTGCGAAGACTATTGTTACGCAAATAAATGCTTCTTGAGCTATGACTTGTGATCTATTATTTACAATGAATTCTTGTAAATTAAATCTGGTTTTATGAATGAAGTTTCTAGTTCTAAGGATTAGTTCTTTCTTAATTGATTTTTCATATCTTATTTCTAAAGAAATATTTTTATGAACTGATTTAATCACTTTAGTTTTAGATTGAGGTAAATGTTCAATTATTTTTTCAGTTATTTTTTTTAATTGGTGCTCGGTAATCTTAGTGTAAAATACTCCCTCTTCAATGTCTTTAAGAGAAACTTTACCTTCAATATGTGAGAATTCTTCGCTAAGATGAGATAGTGTACTTTGTTCTTTTTCAAAGACATCTCTAATTTTTAATCCATCATTATGAATTTCGCGAGTCCATTCTTCAAGAAATGCGAGTTGATAAGGAGAATTTCTATTGTGAATATTTCCTAAAAATAACTTTGTACCATTGATCAACCTATTAGCAAGACTTTCTTGTACATCAATAATCTTTTTAAGAAAAAATAGTAGTATTAAGACTTCTTTATCCTGATATTCTTGAAACATTCTGCTTTTGTGAGATTCTAGAGCTACAACTATCAGCTTTTTATTATGTTCATATTTTTCTTGGATTTTCTTGGATTTATCAATCCATGCTCTCCAATGATGTTCATCCATAGTAAACGAGTGGTTTAAATGGTATATAAATTTTGTTTAATTTATTTTTTTATTTCTTTGTATTCTAATTTGGCTATTTCACCTAGTTTTAATTCTTTTTCTGCAATGTTTAAATCAAAATTTTCGGCTTGATTTTTATCCATAATTAAGTAATGAATTCTTCCAGTTCGCCCCATGGCTGTTTCAGGTCCATCATCAAATAGTTTGAAAGATCTAAAAATATTAACCTTGTATTTTGGGTTTGATTTAAAGAAACCATCACTAAGAAATTCTCCAAGACCAACTGCTGAATAATTTATTTCGTTATCTATTTCTTCTTGAAATTGTTCATATATGGCTGGTGAAAATGCGTACTCAATCCAAAACCCATATTCTTGATCAGGATCAAATCTTGTTATTTCTGCTTTATTTTTCTTTTTTAGTAAATTTTTAGGATTTAATTTAGCTAATATGGCTAATCTGCTTCTGTCCATATGTTTTTCTGGAGAATCATTATCTGAATCAAGCATCTTTTCAAGCATTCTTCCAGTATAAGTTCTTGGTTTTGTTAAATGAAATGTAGGATATTTTTTTACTATGTCTGTTAATTGCATGTTGTTGCCTCACTTTAAACTAATATTCATATAATAATTAGTTTCTTTTTCTTCTTTTCTATCTTGCAAATAGTATTTGAGAATTTAACAGATAAACTTCGTTAAATTTAATTGTTTTATTCAGGCTGACTATTTATTTATGTGGAAGTACTCAGGTTTCGAAATTATTTATATGTGTTGTGATATTGTTTGGTTTTTTCTTAACTTTGAATGAATTAGAAGCCATGGTAAACTATTTATAAGGAATTGTCCTTCTTTATAATATAACTAAAGAGGTTTTCAAAATATGGCTTCAAAAGAAACATTCCTAATGGTCTCTCTTAGCGAGGACAAAGCAAAAGAATTAGCTCAAGTAATATCTAATGATACTTGTAGAAAAATTTTAGATGCGTTAACTGAAGGAGATTATTCCGAATCAGATTTATCAACAAAACTTAGTGTTCCAATTTCAACAGTACATTATAATTTACAACAACTAATGAAAGGTGGACTTGTAATTGTAGAAGAATTTCATTATTCTGAAAAAGGAAAAGAAATTAATCATTACAAATTAGCAAATAAATATATTATTATTGCACCAAAGAAAGTCACAGGTTTAAAAGGAAAATTAAGAAAAATTTTACCTTCACTTGGAGTTGTTCTTGGTGTTGCAGCTGTTATGCAAATAGCAAAAAGCTTTTTTAGTGGAGCTGGTGCTTCAATGAGTAAGGTTGCTTCTATGGATATGATATCTAATGCTGCGCCTGACTTTGCTGTTAAAGGTGGAGAAATACTTAACGAAGCTTCACCTCAATTAATGGACTCTGCTGTTGGTGCAACTTCTGTTGTTTCAAATGCTAGCGGGGCAGTTACTCAAACAGTTCCAACATCTATTCAATATATAGTGCAATCAAATATGTGGCAATATGCAGCACTGTGGTTCTTAATTGGCGGAATAGTCGCGATACTTGTTTATTTGGTAATTGATATGAAACATAATAAGTAATGCTTTAAACATTACTTTTATAAAATCTAATTAATTTTAATTTTTGTTTTACAATGGTTAAATATAATTATAGAAAATATTTACTTTTACTTTTAACTATACTCATTTTTATTATGGTATTAGAATTATCTTATAAAATAAAATATTCTTCTATTGAAGAAATATCCGATATTGATTTACTATCTTCTTCAGAACGATATGGTAATGCATCTGATAATTTAATTTTATCTTATGAACCAATAGCAAATTACTCTCGAGATATATATGATATTAATTCTCAAGGTTTAAGAGATTATGATTATTCAGTTCAAAAACCAAATGATACTTTTAGAGCTATTGTTTTTGGAGATTCAGTCACTTTTGGATATGGAGTTTTATTAGAGGATATCTATTCGACAAAATTAGAACAATACTTGAGAGAAAATTATTCAGATGATGTTTATGATTCTTTTGAAGTAATTAACTTTGGTGTTGATGGTTATAATACTTTACAAGAATCAGAATTACTTAAACATAAAGCGATAAATTATGATCCTGATTTAATAATAATAGGTTTTGTGTTAAATGACTGGGATACTCCTTGGATTATACCTTTCATTCCTGAGAAATTAATTGAACGAGAAGATTTAATTGATTCTTTTTTACCTAAAAAATGTGCCAGAAGAACTAATTTAAGAAGAACACTTGAAAAAAGTTGGTTTGTTAAAGAAAGTTCTTTAATGAATATAATATTTGATGCAACTATTTTTAGTTATAAAAAACATTCTTATAATAATGCTTTTAAAGATCCTTGCAGATTTGGAAAAATTGAGTATGCGCTTGAACAATTTCGATTAATAGGTGAAGAATATGATGTGCCTATTTTATTAGTTCTTTTTCCAGTAAAATATTTTGATTTACCATATCCTTATTTACCTCTTCATGAGCAAATGGTTAATATTGGTTCTGAGAAAGGATTTTATGTATTAGATTTACAAGAATCTTTTTTTGAGAAAAATCATGAGTTATTTCTTCCACATGATAGTGGACATCCTGATGAAGAAGGACATGCATTAGCAGCAAAAGAAATGTATGATTTAATACTTTCTGAAAATATAATTTCTTAAAGTTTTGTTTTAAAAAAGTTTATATACTATTTTTCTTAAAATTAGTTTTATGAGGTTTTTTACTATGAAAAAAATAATTTTAATTTCTATATTAATCAGTTTATTATTATTGTCTGCTTGTGGAACTATAAATATCGAGCAGAAATTATATCGTGATGGAACATTTGATCTATCAATACAAGCAACTTCAGATAATGATATGTTTGTTGAAATGGTCGAAGAAGCATTAGGTGATAGCGAAGGAGCTATTTTAACCGAGTTAGAAGATGGAGTAGAATACAAATTTGAAAAAATTAATCTTAAAAATGAATCATTCAATAATACTTTTGCACATATGTGGGCTATAAATCAAGAATTTAAATTCCCATATAATTATGTGACTTTAGATTATGATAATGTGGTTGAAGAATCTGAAGAAGATGATTTTGGTATGACTCCAAAATTATATTTCACATTTGATCCATTTGGAAAAATAGTTGATACAAACGGCGTTTATGTTGATGGAAAATCAAAAGTCAGATTTGATTTAAATAAAAATAAAAATTATACTGTAACTTTCAGGTACTTTTGTTTATTCTCCTTTATGTGTGGTACTGATAGAATTCCTCAAAGAGAACAAACAGATTATTCTTTAGATTATGAAGATTCTGATGAGGGTGCAATGGATGGTGATATGGACTTTGATTTTGATTTCTTTGGTGATGATGAAACTTACGAATCGGGAGAAGTTACTGAGTTAGAACTTGAATGTTACGATTTTGATTTTTCTCATGAATATTATGCGTTAGGTTATGAATATGATTTAACTTTTAGTGATAATAATTATAATGTTGTAGCTTTAGAAGGAACAGTTGATTTGACAGTTAAAAGTTTAACTTATGATGAAACTGAAGACGAATATCTTGAAGGAGAAGTTGTTTACATAACATCTTATGATTTAATTGGTGAAGACAGACTACAATATTTTGATGAAGACTATGGTTATGAAATGGCTTTACTTTGGGCTGATATTCCTGAGTTTGATTCTGCAGAGTCTCAATATGGGATTTTATACGTTGACTTTACAGATTTAGAAGGAAATGTATTTAGTGTTATGTGTGGTGAAGATGCAAGTTGGAATGGTTGTCAAATTAGATACTATGAATATTGATTTTTTTATTTTAATATTTTCCTCATAAATATTCCTGTTAATTCTCCCTTGTAAATTTGTTTTTTTACTTCTATATAATTCATTTTCTTGAAAAAGTCTATTGCGGATAGGCTACTCATTAAATTTATTTCTTTGTATTTGGCAAGTTTAATTTTATGTTCTATAAACTCAATTAGTTTTGTTCCTATTCCTTTATTTTGCATAAGATATTTTACGAAGAAGGTGTATATGAAATTATTTTCTTTTGCAATTGATCCAATGATTTCATTTTTCTCTATTGCAAGATAAATATCTCTTTTTTTTGAGATTAAGATTAAGCTTTCACTAGTGTATTCTTTTTCTAATTCTGTTATTGCAATTCTTGGACTATCCTTAATGTTGATTGTGTAAATTGTTTTATGAATTAAGGAAGATAGTTCTTTTGCATCACTTATTTGAAATTTTCTAACTTTCATTATTGTATAATTCAATTTATCTTATAAAAATATGTTGCAAATTTAAGATTCTAATTGAAAAATGAATGTTTTTAAGAATTAGTGTGAACATATTTTCGAGGAGTATATTTGTTTTATTAAAATAATAAAAAATACTCAAAAAACTAATAGTTTTTTGGCATGTTTAAAACAAAAAGTTTTAATCAAAATAAAATAAAAAAATAAAATTAATTTTAGTATTGCTTTCGTTTTCTGAAAATTCTTACAATTAAAGTAATAATTGTAATTGCAACAGCCCAAGGCAGTACAACAAAGAATACATAAAGTAATCCATTAAAGCTACTTACAAGACTCTTGATTAAATCAGAGAACTGAGCAAGTGCAATGTTTGCGTAGTTACCTTGTTTTTCAGATAAAGTAAAGCTAATTGTTGAATACTCAACTTTTTGATCCATATTATTGATTGAATCTTCCAAGTATTTTACAGCTCTTTCTTGATTAAAAATTCTATCGTTTAAATCAAGTTTGTCTGAAAATTGTTCAGCTTCTTCATACATGTTTTGGTATCTTAAAAGTTTATCTTTAGCAACTTGTAGTTCAATTTCTCTGTTTGTGTATGAACCAGTGATGTCGTTTTCATTCTCATTAAAAGATTGAATTTCTCCAATTTCTTTAAGCTGAGAAACAACTGCATCATATTTAGCCGTATCAACTTTAATTTGGTAATAGCCTCTCATATATTCTCTGTTACCATAACTATTCTTGTTAGTATTAGTATTAAGAATGTATGAGTCTGAAGCTGTAACGATTGCTTTAAGTTTATCTTCTGAAGTTTGGAACGCTCCTTTTTCAACTTCTGTACTTAATGAAGTTGTTTTAACGATTTTACGTTCTTCTACTTCTGGTGCGAAGTCATTATTGTATCCAGGCATAGATCCGCCTCTATAGCTTGCTGATTCTGACATTGCCATATCAGTTGCATACATGCCTTGACTTTTCATCATCATATCATTACTTCCTAAACCCATTATATTGCCGCCTAATGTGACTACAACAACTATAAGAAGTACTAAAACAATAAGCCAGTTATCTTTGATTATATTAAATTGATTTTTTATGCTCATATTATATCACCTGGTATTAATTGTAATGATAGTAATCTTTAGTTATTAAAAATGTTTTTCTAGGTTTTAATTTGAGTTGAAGTTATTAAATTGGCTCTTTTTTACTTATTTTTACTTATTTAAATAGCAAATTATATAAACAAAAGTAACCCATTTTATATGTATGAAAAGAGTGGTGAGTATCTTATTAATAGTATTATTAATTGCAACGTTCTTTGTATCTTATCAGTTATTATCATTTTATTTTAAAGAGGGATTTGAAAAAGACCTTGTAATAATAGATAAAATAGATATGTTTGGACTAGTTGGATATTGCGAACAAGCAAGCGACCCTACTAATTGTTATAAGTTTGCAGCAAGACTGAAAGGCGATGCAACTGTTTGTGAAGATTTGGAAGGTTTTGATTTAAATCAATGCTTAGGTGTTGTTGGAATAGAAACTTCTGATAAGAATGTATGTTTATTGATGAATGATCAAAATATGAAAAGTATTTGTCAACGAGAAATTTTAAAAAAGACTTCTAATGAATTAATTTGTGAACAAGTAGCAGTTGATAATGTAACTTTTACAAGAGATCAATGCTACTTGAAAGCTGCAGAATATACTAGTAATGAAAAATTATGTGATAAAACAAGTTTTAGCGAAGAATGTTATTTAACTGTTGGTTTACAAAAACAAGATTTAAGTATTTGTGAGAAATCAGCTGATTTAGATTATGTAGATTATTGTAGATATAAACTTGGCGAGAATTGTGAGGATCTCACAAATAATGATTTAAAATATTATTGTAAAGCAAAAGAAAGTTCTGATGTTTCACAATGCGCATATATAGTGGATTATGAAAAAGAAAAAGATTGCGTTGTGGAGCTTGGTAATTTAGATGCAAGTGTATGTAAAACTTATTCTTCGGATTATCAAAATTGTTTGAAAGATATGGCTTTACTTTCAGGAGATGAAACTACTTGTGATTCTTTTGATGTTGAATGTAAAATTTTAGTTGCAGTAAAATATGGTAAAGCTGAAATTTGTGAAGAATTAGACTCAAAAGATTGTTATCATAATTTAGCATTATCAACAGAAGATGAACTTTATTGTGATAAAATATCTGTTGGTGAAACTAATGTTCAATTAGAAGTTCAAGAAGAACAATGTATAAGTCAAGTTGCAGTATTAAAACAAGATTTAGATATTTGTTCTAATTTAAGAAATAGCGTTGTAAGAGACTTATGTCAAAGGAAAGTAAATACTCGAATAGCTGAAGAAACAGGTGATGAAACTTATTGTGAAGACAATGAAGAATCATTATCTGATAATTTAGAGTGTTATTACAATGTTGCTGTGAGTACAGGAAATTATAAATTGTGCGAATATTTAGAAGAAGCATCTTATGAAGAATTATCTAATAGGTGTTATGAACTTGTTATGATAAAAAAGCAAGAAGAATACTTTGAAGTTAAAGAAGTAGATGTGAATAGAGATTATTTAGAATATTGTTCTTTTAGTTATGGAGATTTAGAAGACGATTATGAAGAACAACAGTTTTCAGAATTAAAATGTAAGATTAAACTAACTCGGGATTATTCATTATGTCAAGGAATAATTTCAAAAGATTATACTGCTGATTGTTATAATTATATATTAAGTTTAACGGACAATTCTAATATTTGCGGAGAATTAGTTGATCCATATAATATTAATACTTGTTATAAAAATTTTGCAAGAAAATTAAAAGATCCGACTTTATGTTCAAAATTAACGAATGAATATGATGGTGATGTTTGTGTAGTTGATTTATCAAATGCGAATCCAGGAATGATTTCTGTTAAAGAAGAAGCTGTGTTGTGTTCTCAAATGAACGCAGGAAAAGATAATTGTTATTCAAAGCTAGCAATAAAAACAAAAGATAAAACTCTTTGTAATCAAATTTCTTCTACTGATGGGAAGACTAATTGTTTAATTGATGTTGCAGAAGAGTTAGCTGATGAAAGTATATGTGCTGAAATAAAAGAAAAATATGATTCAAATGATCCAAGTTTATTTGTAGATAATTGTTATAGTGCAATAGCAGCCGTAACTGATGATAAAATTCATTGTGTAGAAATAATTGATGAGTATAGTAGATATTCTTGTTTTGCAGATAAAAGTGAATTATATTATTTATCTTGGGCAAATGAGAATTGTAAAATTCAAACAGGTATAAATAAAGATTATTGTAATTTACGATTAGCATATATTGATAAAAAAGAAACTAATTGTGAAAAAATTAAACAATCAGAAATAAAAGATTTATGTTATAGAGAATTATCAAGAGGAAAAGAAATAAGTTACTGTGAATTAATAAGTAATTCAGATGTTAAAGATTATTGTTATGCGGAAATGGGCGAATTACTAAAAGATGTAGAATTATGTTTGAAAGTAAACGATGTTTATGAACATGATCATTGCTTGAACAATGTAGCATCCTTAATTGGAAGTAATGAACCATGTAATAGTTTGAATTCTAGAAGTTCTTTTTCGCAAAGTTGTGGGCAATATTATATTTAAAACTTGTAAGCTTTGATTAATAATATATCTGCTATATCAGGAATTAAGTTTGATGGTTTGGTAATTAATTGTTTAATGAATTTAGGTGTACAATCATTAAGTGCTTGTTTAGGTAATGAATGAACTGCTTGTTTACAAAAAAGATTTTTAATTTGATTTTGTCCATATAATTCGCTATTTTTAAAACCTGCATTTTCAACTAATTCTAAAATCTCATTTTTATTAAACGATTGGATGTGGAATTTGTTTAAAGGAAGACTTTCTTCGTCTTTAAGTTCCATCTTTCCATTAGGAACTGATAAGTAAATTGTACCATTAGGTTTTAATATTTCATAAAAGTTAGCAAGAGCTTGCTCTGGGTCTGATGTATGTTCAAGAGTTTCAAATGAAACAACAACATCAGTTTTAAAATCTAATTTGAATTTACTAGATCCAATATCACCACCAAAAAAAGAAATGTTTTCATGATTATAATGATTCATTGCATAAGCAATTGCTTTTTGATTAATATCGACTGAAATAACCTTTCCATTATCGGCGAGCATTCTTGAACCATAACCTCTGCCCGATGCTGCATCAAGATACGCAGGGTTGTTTACATCTAAAGTGTCATTTAAAACCCATAAATAACGTGCAATATGAGCTAAATCATTTAGAGTCTGATTAGAATTAATTAAAGGATCAATACTTTCTTCAAGAGACTGATGTAATTTAGTTTTGTTAGTTGACACTGTAAGGTAGGTAATTTAATTTGTTTTATAAACGTTTAGTCGAAATTTTTATAAACTAAACATAGATTCTAGGAATACATACACAATAGTCCCATAGTGTAGTGGCCAATCATCCGGGATTTTGGGTCCCGGGACCCCGGTTCGAATCCGGGTGGGACTATTTCTTTTTACAATAAATTAAGGACTAAGTCTATTTTGCATTTTTCCACAAAATTAGAAAGTTCATTTAATAGATGTTATATTGAATTAAATTTAAAAACATTTATTAATTAGCAGATAGCACATAATTTTATGAAAATACATGATAAATTATGTAGTTTTATGAAAAAAGATAATAACTGGAAAATAGGATACGTTGGTTTCTTGGGATTGTTGGCATTTCCAACACAAAATTATGGATTACTTGCGCTCTTTGCGTTCTTCGGACTTTTATCCTTTAAAAAAAAGTAAGTTTTCAAATTTAACTCTTAAATAATTTGGTCGGGTAATTTATTTCTTTTTACAATAAATTAGAGAAATATATATATAGAGTTATGTTCTATTCTTTTACATGGAACAAGATATAGTAGTCAAAAGTGTATTGGAATTTTTCAGAGTGAAGTCAACAGCAAAGGCCCATGACCTGTTATTTTCTTTCTTGTATAATTTTGTTCCTGCATTTATTTTTGCGCCGTATCTTTTCTTTGTTGGGATAAAGTACAATCTAATAGTTCTTGTATGTATGGGTTTGGTTTTATTTTTGGTTGATCTTATGCATTTTGTTAAAGCAATGAAAAAAATTAAGATGAATTACTAAAGAACACTTTGTGTGAGTTTTCACCGTCGCTCATTCTAATTAGAAGGTGTTTATGGACATTCTACAATTATTAAATTATGTCCAAAGCATATCAAATCCGAGCGAGCTATTTTTCTTTTATGTCTATTTACAAGGGCTATTAAGTTTTTTCTTATCTTATTTAGATATGTTTTCTTTTAGGGTGCTTTTATTTTAATTGTGTTTAGTTTGTTTCAGAAATCTTTATAAGAGTCTTATAATTCTTGATTTTTATGACAGTTGAAAAAATGGTGTATGTAATCGTTGCATGATATTGTATTCTAACATTAGTTATTATTATTTTAAATTAAAATTAACGAATTGCTAGTTTTCATAATTTTTTTTACTAGGTATACTAAAACAAGGATAACTCAGAAATGATAATTATAAAAAATTTAAATAAAGAATTCGGAGATGATGTAATTTTTGAAAATGCACAAGCTACTATTGGTGAATCAGATAAGATTGCTTTATTAAGTCAGAATGGGAAAGGGAAGACGACTTTAATCAAATGCTTGAATGGTGAGGAAGATTATACTGGTACGATCGATGCAAATATCAAGTTTAGTATTATGGAGCAAGAGAAGGATTTTAGCAAAATTGCTAAAACTTTTACCAAGTATATTGATGAAAAGACGAATAATGTGCAGCAATTGCTTAACGATATTGAAGCGCAATTTGGAGATCCTACTATTTATGAAGATCAGAAGAAGTATAATCGAATAATGCACGAGTATGAAATTTTATGTAAACGAAAGGTTGAAGCTATTGAAGAGACCAAATTAAAGCGGATAATGAGTAATATTGGGTTCTCTTTGGATTTACTTGATCAAGAAATTGACAAGCTTTCAGGTGGTGAACAAACCGCTATTAGGTTGGCTGAGTGTTTAGCTAGAGATGTTGATCTTTATGTCTTAGACGAACCAACAAATCACTTAGATTTCAGGGCTATTAGATGGGTTGCAAAAGAAATCAGAGAATCAAATAAGGCTTTTATTGTAGTATCTCACGATCGAAGTTTTATTGATGGGTTTGCAAATAAAGTAATTGAAATTGAAAATCGACAGTTAGTTACCTATAATACAAATTACACTGATTATGTTAAAAAACGAAATCATCACAGAGAGATTGTCCAAGATAACTTCGAGACTAGAACTAAGACTCGTAAAAAACTTATGGACTCGGTTGAAGAGAAGAGAAAATGGGCTCAGTTAGCTGGAAATAAGTCTTTGGCTAAAACTGCGGACAATTTACAGCGTAGAGCTGATGCGTTAGACTTGACTAATATAACTGATGATAAGTATAAGTTTACTGTTAAAAGTGGTGCTAGAACAAGCAGTACAGTATTTGAAGTTAAAAATATTGAAAAGAGCTATGATGATGTAAAATTATTCGGCGAGGTTAACCTGGAATTAATGCGTGGTGATCGAATCGTGATTGTTGGGAATAATGGGTCTGGAAAATCTACTTTCTTGAAAATGCTTGCAGGTATTATTAAACCTGATTACGGAACGATAAACCCTGGACAAAACCTGGAACTTGGATTTTTTGAGCAGGAAAGTAGAAATTTGCCTTTGAGGAAAAGTATTATGGATTATTTTTTGAATCATAGTAATATTCCTGAAGTTGATATTTTAAGCCTAGCACGAAAGTTTGGATTCGGCCATGATATTATGAAAAAGAAACTTTCTAGCTTAAGCGGTGGACAGAAGGGAAAGTTACAATTAATGCATATTTTACTTGGAAGTTATAATGTTCTTTTACTTGATGAACCGACCAATCATTTAGATTTGGAGTTGCGTGAATCTTTAGAGCAGGCTTTGCTAAAATTTGACGGTACGATTATCTTTGTATCTCACGATAGATATTTTATTGAGCGAATTGCAACTAAAGTACTTCGGCTGAGCAATAAAAAGTTGAAATTTATTTAGTTTTTTGTAAACTTAGTAGATAGGTTTAATATATTTTATTTTTACAATAAATTAGTGAGAAATACTTTTTTTGAATTTATACGATGATCTTGGTCTTAAGAAAAGTTTTATATATGTTTATGCTTCTTTTATAGTATGAAATCATCATGGTTTATTTTTCTCATTTGTGTTATACTTCTTTTAAATAGTTGTACTAACACATCTCTTGATGATGAGCAAAATGTTACAAATCTTAATGATACTCAAGGTGTTTTTGGCATTGTAACGGTTGGCGCAGTTGGTTGTGGTATCCTCCATTGGATGGATCTGTTTGTGTTGATGATGTAAGAACTAATGTGGGCGAAGATACGCCTGTGAAAATACTTTCTTATAAAGAAGGTAATTCTGAGTTTGTTGCAATTGTTTATACTAATCAAGAAGGTTTCTATGAAGTAAATTTAGTCCCTGGAACTTATTTGCTTTGTGCAGGAGAGGGTATTTTTAGTAGTTGTATTGAAAAAACTATTACATTAGGCGAGTTTAGAGAAATAAATTTGGGTATAGATATAGCTAAACCTTGAATGTGTTTTTTAGATAACTTCTAAATTTGTTTATTTGAGCGTTAGAAAATGGATTGATTTATCTCGTTCTAATGAAAATCTTTATATAACTGTCTTCAAATATATTTATATATTACAACCTTTTTGAATAGGAATGTTGAATAAATAAAAAAATGTTAAACACGATATATAAATTTAAAGCAAATTCCTTACAAGGTAAAGAGATACTTTTAGAACAATATAAAAATAAAGTTGTTTTAATTGTAAACACAGCTAGTAAATGTGGTCTCACGCCACAATATAATGGTTTACAATCATTACATGAAAAATATTCTTCAGCAGGTCTAGCGATCTTAGGTTTTCCGTGTAATCAATTCTCAAACCAAGAACCTGGAACTGCAACTGAAATCAAAAATAATTGTCTAATAAATTATGGTGTGACTTTTCAGATGTTTGAAAAGATCAAAGTAAATGGAATAAATGCACACCCTCTCTATAAATTTTTAAAAGAAGAACAAAAAGGTTTTTTAGGTACAAAAAAAATTAAATGGAACTTTACTAAATTTCTCGTTAATGTGAATGGTACTGTGGTTAAGAGATTCAGTTCAACAACAAAACCTGAAGCAATTGAAAAAGATGTAGTTGAATTACTTAAAGATATAAAATGAATAAGGATTTATATGGCTAATGAAAAATGCAAATTAAAAGAAAAACAACCATCCTCAGAAAATAATCTTTTGAAATTTTTTCTAAAACAAAGTGTTGTTTCTTTTTTTTCAAGTTTAATCAAATCTTTAATGGCTGAATTAAATAAATTTCTTATATTTATTATGAAGATATTACATTCTGTTGAGAAATTATTAAATTCAAGTTTAATATTTTCTTATGAAGTTTCCGGATTTTTATTGGTTTTGATTGCAGGCTTAATCTTACTTGCATTTTATTTAAATATTTATATCGCGTTGTTTTTTCTAGTAATAGGATTTTGTTTCTTATTTTGGTTTTGGACATTGAACAAGAAACATACAAACGAAGAAAGTCAGAAAACATTAACTAATAGATTAATAAAATCTTTTTTGAAAAAAACTGCGAATAATTTATTATCTAATTTAACCAAAACATTCATGCATGAAATTAATGATGTTCTAATGAAGAAAATAAAATCTTTAGAAAGAATAATATTAATTGGTTTTATATCTCGTCTTTTAGGAATTCTTGGAGTGGTTTTTATTATTGCTTCAGGGTTTATTTTACTTGTTTATTATTTGAAGATTCATTTAGCATGGGGTTTTCTAGCGATTGGTATTTCTTTAATGGTTTGGTCTTGGTTATTGAACAAGAAACATGAGTAAAAATTAAAATTAATAATCTTGATTTGATTTTCAGATTTATTTTGTAGCTTCCAAACTTTTGGGCGGAGTTATATTTTCTTCTCAACGATAAAATTATAAAAGAGTATAATTAATTTTATTTTATGCCATCAACACTAATTCATATTATTTCAAACATATTGTTAATTGGTGCAATTTATCTTTTTGATAAAGAAATTAAAGATTGGTTCAAAAAAGATAAAAAATCATTCTTCTATTTATGCTTAACAATAATTGGTTCGAATATAATAGATATAGATCATTTATTGGCTAATCCAATTTATGATCCAAATAGATGTTCGATAAATTTTCATCCATTACACAGTTGGTATACGATACCTATTTGGATTATTGGTTTATTGTTTAAAAATAAATATATTAGATATTTCTGTTTAGGAGTGTTGTTACATTTATGCTTAGATTGGATTCAATGTTTATTCTTTATGTGATTATCATAGTAATTAATTTTATTTACCTTCTAGAATTTCTTTTGCTTTAGTAAATTTATTTAAGGCAAAAGGAAGAATAAGCGCAAACAAACTAATTATTCCAAGAACTATTAATTTACTTGGTTGAATGTCTGTTAAGGTGTTTCCTAAGTATATTAAAGCAAAAGTACCTGGAAGCAAACCAATGAATGATGCGAGAATAAATTTACTTATAGAAATATCAACTAAGCCTGCAATATAATTTTGTAATTCATAAGGAATTATAGGCATTAATCTTAAGTAGAGAATAAACATAAAACTATTTTTGTCAGTACGATCTAAATATTTCTTGTATTTAGTTTTTTCAATTTTAGCTTTGATAAACTTACGACCAAACTTTTTAGCGATAAGAAAAGGAAGAACACTACCTAAAGAAGATAGTGTGATAACAAGAGCTGTTCCAAAAAGTGGCGCAAATAATAATCCTCCAACAATAGTCATTGCAGTACCTGCATGAGGTATAAATACTGCAATTAAATAAATCAAGCAATAAATGACTGGAACCCAAACACCAAAACCTTCAATATATGTTTTTATAATTACTGGATTTATATATTGCCAAATTTTAAAATAAATAATGCTACTAATTACTAAAATAAGAAATGTACTTAGGATAATGATTTTTTTCTTCATCAGATACATTGGATATTTAGTTCATAAATAAATCCTTCCTTTTTTAATGAACTAGTGTAGATAATGAGCGAGGTTATTTTTTTCTTTACAAAGCTTTTTATATACAATTTATTAATCGTTATTTGTTATGATAAAAGCTATTGTGTGGGATCTTGGCAGAGTATTATTGTAATATAACTAATGAGATGATACTAAAATGAAAATATTAATTGTATATTATTCAAAAACAGGTAATACTAGAATAATCGCAACAGAGTTAGCTAAGAAATTTAAAGCAGATATAGATGAAATAACTGATAAAAAGAAGAAAGGAATTTTTGGTTTAATTTGGGCTTGTCGTCAAGCTATGAATAAAAAGTCTTCAGAAATTATTTATTCAAAGAATCCAAAATCTTATGATTTGGTAATTCTTGGAGGTCCAGTTTGGGCTTGGAATTTAATTCCTCCTTTAAGAAAATATTTAGAAGAAAATAAAAGTTTAATTAAGAAGTTTGGTTTTTTCTTAACTCATGGCGGGAATTATGGTAAGAATATAGAACAAGTTATCCAAATAAAGAAACCAATAGCAACAATGGATATTATTGATAAGAATGTTAAACTTGGAAATTATAAAGATAAAATAACTGCGTTTGTAAAAAAACTAAAATGAAAAAACATGAACATGGTGGAAAAGGAACAGGACTTTTTGTAAACACTAAAAAAGTTATTTCATCTATTTTAGATAAAGATGGATATTTTTTAGATGTTGGTTGTGGTCCTGGTGATTATTTAGTTTCTGCATCAAAGATTAGTGATAATCTGACTGGAATCGATATTCATGAAGAATCAATTCATAAAGTTAAAGGATTAGGATTTAATGGGTTGCTTGTTGATGTTACTAAGAAAACCCCATTTTCAGATAATTCTTTTGACTCAATACTTATTTCAAATGTTTTACACGGATTTTGTGCTAATCATATTGATAAAAAAGTTTTATTAGAAATAAAACGAGTATTGAAAAAGAATGGTAAATTAGGTATAGTTGAATTTAAGAAAAATGCTTTAATCGGTCCGCCAAAAGAAATAAAATTATCTGATAATCAAGTAGAAATAATTTTGAATAAATTAGGATTTTCAAAATTAGAATTAATTGATGTTGGGATGTTTAATTATATGTTAGTATTTAGAAAAAAAGATTAATTCTTTTTGGATATTATTGAGCTGATAATTGCAACTTCAAGATTTAATGTTTAATTCTTGAAATATTCTTTCTGCAATTAGTTTGTGTCCTTTTTCATTTGGATGAAGATAATCTTCATTAACTTGTCTTAACGATCCTTGCCAATATATGCCTTCTTGTTGATATACTTGATAAATATCTATCATGGTTTTATTTAGTTTTTTAGAAGAATTTATTATTTCTTGTTGATATGAACTATAATAAGGTTCTTTCATGCTAGGAATATTTAAAATAATTAATGAGATGTTTTTTTGTTCTGTTAAATTAAGCATTTTGAAAAAAGCATTTTTATTTTCTTGCACATAATCATTAGAAATTAACTTATCAAATTTGATTATTGCTTTCTTTTTTTGATAATTATAAATATTTTTAATAATTAAATTAGTTAAATTTATTCTTCTTAAAAAAGTATGTTCGATCATTTTGATCATTAAATTATTATTTATGAAACTTTCTTTATCAAAAACAAAACAAGAAGGATCAGAAATATCATTATTCACGAATCCTAAAATTATCATGTCAGGTTCATATGTTAGTAATTTTTTTAGTTGAAGATAATTTTCAACAGAATTATAACAAGAAACTCCTGCATTCCAAACTTCATAATTTATTTCTGAATTATTATTTAATTTATTTTCTAGAACAGAAGAAAAAGTGTCTTGTTCATTTACACGAACTCCAAAAATTACAGAATCGCCAATGACAATTATTCTTTTAGTGTTTACTTCTTTTTTTATAGGATAACTTTTATCTCTTAATCCAAGTTCATTAGTTTCTATAAGAATTCCTTGCCAATTACCTGAGTAATTTACTTTTAATTCGTGAACTAAATTAGTTTTTGATATTTGATGTGGTTTTGACCAATCATCGGGAATATTCATATCAGGTTTCATAATTATGATGAGTAAATTACAAATTATTAAAATCATTATTGAAATTAATAGTGTGTTTTTTGTAATAATTATTATACGTTTATAATTGGTCATTGTTAAAACATAACTAAAAAGTTTTTTTTAAATATATAAACTTATTGAAACTCTTCATTTAGAAAATCATTTGTGAATGTGAGGGATATCGCTATTATAATTAAAATTGGTGTAAGGTCTTTTCTAATTTAAAGAATTTTTTTAGAGATTCGAGTGTTTGATTGATGAAATCATTAAATTGAACAAGTCACTAACGAAGTGATTATTTAATTTAGCGGAGCTATTTATTATTTATTCAACTTCTTTTATAACATTCATTTTATTCATTATTAGACTAGTTATAACTGCAAATATTATTGAGAAGATTGCTCTTAGTAAAAAGAATTTTAGTCCCATGAATTGGATTTCGAATATTTCTTGTCCAATTGGGAAAACTGACCATGCACTGATAAATAATATGACGTTAAGTTTGCTTACTCCTTTTCTTAGTAGAACTATTGCAATTGGAAACGCCAAGTATAAAGGTCCTATCATTAATGATCCAATTAGGAAACTATAAATTGAGCCTTTTAATCCAGATTTTTTACCTAAGTGTTTTGCAATGAATTTTGCAGGAAGCCACACTTCTATTAAACCTGTTAAGATAAAGAATCCTGGAAGATATATTAAAAGCATTATTGAGTCTGTAAAGTTTGTAGCTGCAATTAAGTGTTGAAATTTTTCTGAGAATGTAGCCGCTGCTAACATTATTGCGCCAATAACTATTAACCAAATTAGTTTTTTGTTATTTTTTTGGTAGTGTGAAAACATTAGTAGATCACCCCTATCAAAACACCAATTATGATTGCTGATATTAAACTAAAACCATTTCTGACAATTGCAAACTTCCAACCCATTTCTTTTACTTCAATAGGTATTGTGAATGTGTGTACCATGATTAAAGTATTAATTAGAACTGCGATTATTCCTGCATTAACTCCTGATTTTAATATTTGTCCGCCAATTGGGAAGGCTATGAATGCAGGGACGTGAACTATTGAACCTAAAATTGCCGCTCCGAATATTCCTGATACTCCGCTAAAGATGCTGATGTATTTGTTTATGAAATCTCCATTTAGAAAACCATTTGCAAATGTTAGGAATATTACTATTACAATTAAAATTGGTGTAAGGTCTTTTCCTGATTTAAAAGATATTTTTAATGATTTGTGGAATTTATCTTTGTTTTTTTTATAGGTAAGAAATAGTAAAGCAGCTATAATTATATAGAATATAATTGGTGCAATAAAATCCATTAGTTAAACCTCATGTTTTTTTGCTTATTTTAGCCTATAAAAATATTGCTAAAGTTAATTTGATAACTTCAAGTTCATTTGTAGTATTGAAATTATTTATAAATAAGCTATGCATTATTAATTCTAAAAAGGTGATATGATGAAAAATACAAAAATAAAATTTATTTTAATTATGGCTTTACTTGCAGTAAGTGCTTTACTTGTGGCTTGTACTGCTGAAGTAGTAGACGAATCTAATGGTGAAGACGCATTAGGTATAGGAACAGATACTGTACCATTACAACAGCCTCTTGATGACGCAATTTCTTTATCTGAAAAATGTGAAGAACTAAATGGAACTTGGATTGAAGGTGCAGAAGAATGCGAATATATTTCTAAAGGATCTTGTGAAGCTCTTGGTGGAAAATTTCAAGAATGTGCTTCAGCATGTAGAAATGATCCTGACGCAATGGTTTGTACTATGCAATGTGTTATAGTTTGTGAATTTGCTGATGAACACACTGATTTAGAACCAGTTATTGAGGAATTCTTAATTGGACCTGAATTACAAGATTGTGTTGGTGTTGGACCTCAAACATGTATGATTGTAAATGATGAATATTTTTATGATTCAATTGTAGGTTTTGAATACGAAGAAGGATATAATTATGAATTAAGAGTTGAATTAATTGATAGGGAAAACCCTCCAGCTGATGCAAGCTCAGTAATTTATACTTTAGTTAATTTAGTTTCAAAAACTCCTGCAATTCCAAATAATTGTACTTCATGGTTTGATGGTTGTAATAATTGTATGGTTGTAAATGGAACACTTGGTGGTTGTACTAGAATGGCTTGTAGTGAAGAAATGATGCAAGAACCAGAATGTTTACAATTTGAATAATAACTAAATTATTTTTTTATTTTTTTTATTTAAAATACTATTTTTTCTCTTCGAAACATTTTTATACCTTTAATACCCAAATTAATTAATTTAATAATTCGAGGTATTTATGATGGTTGAAAAAAAAGAACATTCCAATAGAAATCATTTTTATATTATGATTGTGGCATTAGTTGCAATTATAGCAATAACTGGTTTATTTTTCTCAAATATGAATAATAATCAGTCAAAAATAGTAAATTCTGAATCTGGAATTTTAGATGATGTTATTTATGAAACTAATGATTATTCAGATAATCAATTAGGTCAAGCAATTCGACCAGTTAATTTTAATCAAGTATCTACAATGTGTAATTCACAACCAATATTTTCTTCAATGGATGATATTGAACAACATTTAGATGTAGTTGTTTTTACTGATTTTGCTTCTAATGAACTAAATTCTAAATCTTTAAGACAATCTGATGAATTGCAAAGAACATTGTCAAAATTAGAAACTGATATTGGACAAATAGACCAATCCAGATCAGCAGTTCTTTCACCTTCTTCAACTACTACTAGAAGTAGTAAAAGTGGCAGAAGTGATTGTGCTAAATTAAATCAAGAATTAATTGATGAATTTGTTATTAATTATCCAAATCAATATTTAGAATTAGCAGGAGAAACTGGTTGTTGGGAATTTGAAGAAGACATTAATTGTCCAACTACTATTATTCTTAGTCAAGAACTTACTTTAGATTGTAAAGATTATACTTTAAGCGGACTTACTCTTGGTACAGCAGCACTTGTTTCTAAGGATGACTCGTATGTTGTAAATTGTAAAGTAGATGCTTCAGGTACAGGAGCTACAGGTATTTTATCTCAAGATAATGCTTTAGTTGAGTATTCTGATGTTTGGGGTGGAGTTTGTAGTTTTTTAGCAGAAGATAATTCTAAAGTAAAACATTCTAATGCTTTAGGAGGCGCAACAGTTGGTGCTTGTGGTTATGATAATGCTTATTTTTTAATTACTTCAAAAGAGAATATAGATGGTTTTTCATTAGATGATAATTCTTATGCATCATGGAGTGTTGCTGAAAATAATGTTCAATCTGGTTTTTATTTTCATAATTATCATGGAACAACAGACCATGCAACAGCTTTAAATAATGGTTATCATGGATTTTCAATGCTTACTTATGGAAATAATGTGCCTACAGGTTTAATTAAAAATGCTCATGCAGAAAATAATTTGTATGGTTATGAAATTGCTGGTAATGCGCAAGTACAAGATTCAACTGCAAAAGCAAATTCAGTATATGGTTTTCGTTTAGTTGGTGATGCAATTGGAGAAAATTTAGAATCTTTTACAGGACAAGAAATAGGTTTTTTACTTCGTGATTTTTCCGAGATTCATAATTCTTATGCACATCATAATGATGTAGGTTTTGAATCAAAAGAAAATTCTAAAGTTTATAGTTCAGAATCTAATTATAATTATGAAAGTGGATTCGTTGTTTCAGATACTTCCGAAGTAAGTGGTTGTTTAGCTAAAAGAAATCACGAAACAGGATTTACTCTTTTTGATGATAGTTATGTGATAACTTCTAGAGCTGAATCAAATATTGGAGTTGGTTTTTTAGGAAGTGGTATTAGTATGATGCAAAATATTGTTTCATCAAATAATTGTGATGAAGGTGTAAATTTATATGTTCCGCTTGGCAGTTCTGATAATCCTATTTTGGAAAAAGCAAATATTTGTGGTAATCAAGGTGAAACATCTGTATATTCAACAGGAGGAACAATGACTGGTTTATTAAGAATGGATAATGGGATAGGTGGAGTTGGATATGTTTATCCTGATTTAGTTGTTTCTTGTGATACTGGTTGTCTTGGTGGAACTACATCTTGTGAAATAAATGGAGTTTTTGAAGGTGATTGTTCTATAGATTGTACAGATCTAGCATATGATCTAGGTTGTGATACTGAACGTGCAGGAAAATGTGATGGTTTACCACAATTTGCTTGTACTGGTAATATGCCTGATTGTGATCAGTTTAATGAAGAGTATTATATTTGTGAAGAATTAGTAGGTTGTGGATGGGGACCTTTAAACACATAAATATTTTTTTCTTTTATTTTATTTTTTCTTTTTATTCTTCTTTTTTTAAAAAAGAAACTTTTAAATATTAATTGTACTTTCCTTATTCTATGACAAACGCAAATTTAAATAAAAGTTTTATGTTTAGTCTATACTTCTAAGTAGCTGTCAGTATAAATCAAGTTCTTTAATTGAAATCTAAAATTTCATTTCAAAGTGTGGTGAAAACTGGCTTTCCAAATATTCTAGATTCGTAACAAAGAACAAAGTCTTTTGCGGATGATAATTAATACAAATATTATTTGTATATCAACATCAGTCTTTGTTAATTTTTGAGCTACAAAAAGTTTATTTTTTTTGTATCTTGAAACGATCATTTTGGAGGAATTAAAATGAGAAAATTATACCTTGATCTAGTCAATAGACCAAAAGAAAATTTGATTGCACTTTCAAAAAAACTTGTGCAATTAAGAAATGGAAACATAAAATTACCTGCTGTGGAAAATGAATCTATTCTAACTTTAATAGATGAAACAGAACATAGTGTTAAATTAAGTGAAATGTTGGGAGTTAATATTGGATATGAAATCTCGACAGTGTCAGATAATTTAGGCGGTATTCATTCAGCACTTGTAGCAGACCATATAGCAAATGGTTTAGCGCCAGATGTGATTATGAATAAAACAAAGAATTCAACTTTAGTTGAAATCCCTAAGCGATCAGTATCTATTGAATATGATTCACTTGGAAAAATAGTTAATAGTAATTTGGATGCATTAAAGGGACAAAATGCGATGTTGTATATGGCATCTAATATGGAACAGGATATGGGTTTAGTGATTATGCAAGATGGTAGACCCGTATATCTTGCAGACATATCTAGATTCGAAAAAACACCTAAGGATCTCATAACAGGAAAAGACACGTATGTTGGACGAGATATGTTAGAGTTTCATGGGAAGGCAAAGACTTATGGCCATATACTTCCAAATTTGATGAGTGATATGGTGCGTTGTATGAGTAAAGGTAAATTAGATTTGTTAACTGTTGATTTACTTGGAGCAAATACTTACCGGATAGACTCTTCGTTAATTTTGGGAGAACCAAATTTAGTTGATGTAAGAAGATTCGAAAGAGATTATGCAGTACCCTTAAAGAAGAATGATGTTCTTGAAGGTGTGGCTGTGTATACTGATGTTTGGTTCCAACCAATTGGTGAGAAGAGTCCTCTTGAAGGTGGAAGAATTGTTAATGTAGGTACTGATATTCATAAGTATCGTCTTAAGGATTAGGTGATTAAAATGAACGACTATAGTTTGAAAGATGAACATAAAGTTGATGTAACTAAGCCTGAAATAGTTGAGAAGATTGCAGTTGCAAAAGAGATGTTCAATGAATTCATAACTAAATATGAACATATCTCATTAACTGATGAATCCTCTATTGAATTGGCTTATGCTGATGCAAAAGATAATGGACTATTGACTTATGCTGCAGAAATGAGGGCACTTATTTTCGGAGTAGATACGACCACTTATGGTGTGAGTTATATTTCAGATTCTTGCATCAGTGGCTGTGTTTATTGTCCCATCAAGTATGATTCAATTAATGCGGAAACTGGAAAACCTATCAGAAGAACAAAATTAGGTTTAACAGAGTTTGTAGAGGATACTGAAGAGATAATAAAAGATGGACACACTCATATTTGTTTTCTTGCAGGAGATGGGGAATTAACAACTAGACATCCTGAAAAGTTAATTCCTTATTTGATTGCTTTAGATCAAATGGAAGAAATCGACGAGATAATATTGAATGTGACACCTCAGACAACTGAAACTTTCGAGAGTTGGAGACATGCAGTGAAAAATAAGTCCTTGCAATATAGAGTATTCCAGGAGACCTATAATGAAGAAATATATTCAAGAGTGCATCCAAAAGGTCCAAAAGCAGATTATGGATTCAGAAGAGAATCGCAATCTCGTGCAATGGATGCAGGACTAAATAGTTATGGTCTTGGAGTATTGTTAGGATTGAATCATCTGTTTTTACAAGAAATATCTGCTCTTGTTTTGCATGCTGAAGAATTAACTGCTAAGTATGGTGTTGTACCTATTAGAGTTTGTTTGCCTACTGCTAATACTTTGGCAGAAGTAAATAATGTTGAAACACAACATCATGTGTCTGCAAAAGCAAATGAATTAGCGTATGCTCTTTCAAAACTTGCAATGCCAAAAGTTTCAATTGTTAGTTCAGAGAGAGATACTCCTGAGATGTTAAGAGTGTTGGATAAATATGCGACTAATAGGACTGTAGATGTGCAGCCGTCAGTAGGTGGAAATTTATTGCAAAAAGACAATTCAGAAAACTTATTGAAGCAGACAACTGTTTTCCCAACGAACTCGAAAGAAACAAAAGCAGAATATTTGTCAAGAGGATATAACTTAGTATTCAAGTACTGAATATTGTAAAGAATAATTTAATTTTTTTTTTTTAATATTTATTTTCCATCGCAATTCGGATCTTTTTCTCCAAACATTGTTGTACAGCCTTTTTCTTTACCGAAAATTTTACAGAAACCTTCGCATTTAGAAAAACCTGATATATACTTTGCAAAAACTCTACAATCTCCTTTAATAATTGTGCCTGAATCAAGTGTTAATGTTATTTCTTCTTTGCAATAAGTTAACCGATCATTTTCGCATAAATTGTTACATTCTAAAGATATTTCTTCTTTAGTTGGAGTAATATTTTCCTGTATTGGTTCTTCATTATTAATTTGTTCTTTAGTTTGATTTGAACATCCAACTAACACGATTAACATCAGAATAACTATTGAAAATATTATTTTTGTTTTCATTGTTTAATTGTTAGATTTTAGTGGTTTTCAAATCATATTTAAGTTTTTCTTTAGTTAAAACCCGCAATTTTTATAAATCAGTTATATAAATCTTCTTTTATGACTAGTTTTAGAAAAGTTTTACAAATATTTTCTTATTATGTAGTTCCAATTGTATCATTTTTAATATTGTATGCAGGTATCTTTTCTAGGAAATTTGTTTATGACTTTTCTGTAGTTATTGGTGATGTTGCAATAATATTATTTGCATTAATTGTTTTTGTAAAACCTTTTAGTGTATTTTTTCCTAAAGTTAAAGTTTTAAGAAAAATAGTTTTTTTAAGACGAGAACTAGGTTTACTTGTTTTTTGGCTTGCATTCTGGCATTCAATTTATTTGTTAATTGACTTGGATGTATTTAATTATTCAGGATTAATTGTAGCATCTGATGTTACTGCTCAATTATTCTGGGGTCTCTTGGGCTTTGTGACTATGTTTATTTTAGGAATAACTTCAAATAAATTATCCATGATTAAGCTTAAGAAAAATTGGAAACCTGTTCAATTACTTACTTATCCATGTTTTGTATTTGTTTGTGTGCATACTTCAATGGCTAAAGGTGGTCCTTTAGGGTATGTTGTTGCAGGAGTTTATGTTTTGTTTAAAATTGCAGAATACGTTGTTGTTAGGCAAAGGAAGAAAATAAATTAGTTAATTAGAATCATTCTAGATTTTATTTAAGATAGTGTAGTGTGTTATTTGTGTTTTATTACTGAGAATTCTAAATCTGGATGTTTTACAAAAAAAGTAATTTTATCATTTCGTTCTAATTGTTTTATTTTGTATTCTGTTTTAGCTGCATCAATTTTGTCTTCTGCTTTGATTGCATGAAGTAATTGTTTGAAACCTTTACTTCTTACGTATTTGCTACCTTTTCCTGATTTGTGAGTTTTCATACGTTTATCTAAGTCGTTAGTGATTCCTGTGTATAATGAATCGTCCTGGCATTCTAAGATGTAAACATACCATTGTTTATCTTCTTTGATTTTTGTTTCTTCTTCTTTCACAATGTTTTATTATTGTGTTAGTTTAAATGGTTTTTTGTGCTCTTTTAATCAACATCTTTAAAAACAGTTCCGTGTTTCTAGCTGTTTATGCCTATCGTAAAAATCAGAGGACATGAATATACTATTCCTTTAACTAGAGATTCTTTCACAAGAAGAGCTACTCAATATACAAATTCAATCTTAGCACAATTTAGAAGTATTGGTTTATCTGAAGATGATGTTGAAGTAAAACAAGAAAGAATGCCTATGAAGCGAGCACCTGCAAGTGTTTCTTGGTGGATGGAACATTATCATTGCCATTTTAGTTATAATAAAATGGATAAGTTTATTGATAACTTACTTGTTGTTTTGAAAGTTGTAGAATTTAACCTTTCTGAATTAGTAAATGAAAACATTAGTCTTGAAGACTTCTTATTAATTTTTAGAGAAGCAGATGGTTTTGATGATGAACGAACAAAGGCAAGAGAATTCTTTGGTTTAGCTGAAGATCATATAAATCTTGAAGAAATTAATCAAAAATATAAGTTGCTTGCAAAAACTTTACATCCTGATATGCCTGAAGGGGATATTGATAAATTTAAAGAGTTAAATAAACATCATAAAGTTCTAAAGCGAGAACTTGAGTGATTGTGTTTTTGTTTAATTCGATGTTTTTTCTTTAGTTGTTTGTTTATTTTATTAGTTTCTTATTTGGTTTTTCATTCTTTTTAGAAAGTTTTATATACTACTTTGCATTACACAGTACTAAACAAAACACACTAGTGACTAAAATGGATACTCAAATGAAAAAAGGCGTGCTTGAACTTTGTGTTCTTGCTGCATTACACAAAAAGGATCATTATGGATATGAATTAGTGGATAAGATATCTAAATCCATAATTATCACTGAAGGGACTATTTATCCATTACTTCGAAGATTGAAACTTGATGGTTCAGTTACAACTTATCTTAAAGAATCTTCAGAAGGTCCATCGAGAAAATATTATAAATTAACAAGTGATGGGAAAAAGAAGCTTATTAGTTTGAAAAAAGAATGGTTTGGTTTTGTTAAAAAAATTGATGTTTACTTAGGAAAATTATGATAAATTAGATGAGGAATTAAAAATGGATAAAAAAACATTTATTAAAACTTTGAAGGCGAACTTGCTCACTTTATCAAAAGAAGATGGAGCTGATGTAGTTGCTGATTACGAAGAACATTTTCAAATAGGTCTTAAACGAAAAAGAAAAGAATCTGAAATTGCAAAAGCATTAGGTTCTCCAAAAGATCTTGCAAAACAAATAAAGGCTGAGTTTGCAATAAAACAAGCTGAAGAAAAGAAAAGTCCGACAAATATGTTTCGAGCAGTATATGCAACTCTTGGACTTGGTTTTTTTAATTTAGTGTTGGTTCTTGGACCATTTATTGCTTTCTTTGCAGTAATTGTATCTTTATTTGCAACTGGTTTTTCAATTGCAGTAAGTGGAGTTGTAGTTACTTTTGCAAGTTTCTTTGTTCCTTTATTTCCAATAACCATATCATTTATTGGGGCTATGGGATTGTTCTTTACAGGAATTGGCTTGTTTTGTTTAGGTTTATTATTTTTAATAGGATCTTATTATATTGCAAGAGCATTCTCACATTTGACTGTGAGTTATTTAAAATTTAATGTGAAATTAATTAAAGGAAAACAAGGTGATTCAAAATGAGTAAAATGCTTTGGATGATAATTATTTTATTTTCTGTGATGCTACTTTCATTTGGTCTTGCTTCAGTTTTTGTAGCAATAGAAGTGCCAAATGCTGAGAGTTTAACTGAGAAAGTTTTTGTTGATGAAATTTTGGAATATGATGTTGATAGTATTGATTCATTAATTGCAACAATGGTTACAGCTGATGTGAGATTAATTCCAACTCAAGATGATAAGATAAGAGTTCATTTTAAAGGGGAGTTTTATGCTAAAGACAATAATACTTTACCTGAGTTTGTAATTGTTAAAAATGGTGGTAGTTTGCGAATGCAATTAGATCAACCTGTTGGGAATTGGTTTTTTAAGAGTATAACTAAAGATGTTTCTTTAGATATTTATGTTCCTGAGAATAAAAGTTTGAATTTAGCATTGGATACTGTATCTGGCAAAGTTGATGTTGGTTTAATTAATGTTTTAGATTGTATGATTGATACTGTATCTGGGGCAGTTGAATTTAATCCATTATCAAATGAAGGCTGTAATATTGAAACAACTTCTGGGAAGATTATTGCAACTAATTTAGTTTCAACTCTGAATAATGATATTGAATCTATTTCAGGTGCTATTTATTTAAATAATTTAACTGGACGTGTGGAAGTAGATTCTGTTTCAGGAAAAATTGATGTTAGTTATTTATTTGTTGATGGGGATAGTGATTTTGAATCTATTTCTGGTGAAGTGAATGTTAAAGTTCCAAATAACTCTGATGTAGTAATTTATGCTGATTCTGTTTCGGGATCAGTTAATGTTAATGGTTTTAATGTAGTGAAAAATAAAGATTATGATTTAGAAGCTGAGAAAGGTAATGGAGTGAATAAAATCTTTATTGAAACTATATCTGGAAGTATTACATTAGTTTAAATTATTATTTTTTTATTTTTTATTCTTTTTTCTAAAAAAACTTATAAACTTAAGTTGATGTTATATTTTTTTATGGCAAATAGAATAGCAGTTATTGAAACTAATATGGGAACTATGGAGTTAGAATTATTTGAAGATAAAGCTCCAATTACTACAAAGAATTTTATTGATTTAGTAGAAAAAGGATTTTACAACGGATTAGTTTTTCATCGTATAATTAAAGATTTTATGATTCAAGGCGGATGCCCTAAAGGTCGAGGTTCAGGCGGACCAGGATATAAAATTAAAGATGAATTTCATCCTGATTTAAAACATAATAATAAAGGAATTTTATCTATGGCGAATGCAGGTCCAAATTCAGGTGGAAGTCAATTCTTTATTACACTAGCACCTTGTCAACACTTAGATGGGAAGCATGCTATCTTTGGAAAAGTAATTCAAGGAAAGAAAGTTATGTTGAAAATAGGTAGTGTGAAAGTTGGTTTTAATGATAAACCAAAAGAAGCTGTTGTGATGAAGAAAGTAACTATTTCTTCGAATTAATAAATTTTTAAACTTTATGGGTTGTAAATAAAGTTTGGATTAAATCTTAGTATTTTTTCCATAATTATTTAAATATACAATCTAATAATTTGTTTATTAATATTAATATATTAATCATAATTTATTTAGGGGGTTTTAAACATGAATCAAAAAATAATCATTAAGTCTTTAGAATTAATGAGGTGGATTGGTGTAACTTTAGGGTTTTTTTTAGCTTTCTTGCTCGGTCAAACACCAGCGCAACAATTTAGTATAGCAACAATATGGGTTTTAATTTCATTACATGGTTTAACAGGTATTGAAAGCGTTTTCTTTGGAAAAGCGGCTGCACAAGCATCAGGATATAAAGATGCTGGTAGATATCAAAAGCAATCAGGGATAAATAATCTTTCTGTAGCAATCGCAACAATCATAGTTTATGTTGCAGGTTTTGGAATACAGGCAAAAGCTTCTCTTGCAATTGTTATGATGTTATTCTTTACTATGTCAGGTATAAATCATGCAACATCAATATTTACCGATAAGAATAGGCACATAAAGAATATTTTAAGGCCGTTTATGTCTTTAATTATAGTTGCATTTATGCTTGTTTTATTGCTTAGAGCAGTTGCAGTTTAAGAATTTCTTTTTCTTTTTTCTTTTTTTTTATTTTCTTAATCATGTTCTTCAATTAAATTCTTTATAGTGTCAAAAGCTTTTGAGATATCTTTTGTGTTTAGGATGTAACTAGTTTCACTCCAAGTTGAAACTATTTCTATGATGCTTATATTTTCCCAAGCAAGACTTCTAGTTATGGTGTAGAATAATCCAACTGTTTCTGTTGAGTTTTCAGGAATATTTATGCTAAGACTTGAAATATTTTTTGTGATGTTCTTTATTTCTTCTTGTTTAACTATTTTAAGGATATTTTTTTCTCTTCTCTTATTTGTTATAATTGTAATTTCATTTATTCCTGAAATAGTTGACATGAAATCTCCTTCTTTAAGATTAATTATTTCTTGGATTTTTCTAATAAGTTCTTTTGACTCGGGAGTTTTGTAAACTGTAATTGCGATTAGATTTGATCTGACTATAATGTCTGTTTGTTCTTTAAATTTTATATCTTTAATGGTTTTTTCTTTTGCTTTATCTGCAAATCTTCTAAGGGCCATCATTACTGCGGGATGTTTTACTTTTTTTCCTAATTCTTCTTCTATTTTTGGCAGTAGCATGTCTGCAAGACCGCCGTAGCTAATGATGCCTCTTCGTATTGATTCTTCAATGAATGGTTTTTGTCTGATTATTTTTTCAACGATGTGTGCAATTGATACCATAACATATCACCTTTATTTTGTTATTATTATAACATTAAGTTATTATAGTATATATACTTTTCGCATTGCATGACGATAAAACCGCATTTTGAGAACAGAGAAGGAGTTCTTCATATACAAGGTTATGATGCACAAGAATTAGTGCAGCAGTATGGAAGTCCATTATATGTGTATGATGAAACTAGAGTTATTGACAATATCAATAGACTAAATAATGCATTTAGTTCTCGGTATGAAAAATTCAAAATATTTGTGGCTGTGAAATCAAATAATAACTTATCATTCCTAAAAATAGCTCAGAATTTAGGGCATGGATTAGATTGTTCATCACCTGGTGAAATTTTCTTAGCTGAGAGAATAGGAATGCCTTCAAATAGAATATCTTATACTGGTAATTATCAAAGTGATTCTGAATTAGCTTATGGACTTGAATCGGGCGCTATTATGAATTTAGATGATGTAAGTTTACTTCCAAGATTACTTGCGATTGGAGTTCCAGAAATTGTTAGTTTTAGATTAAACCCTGGAATTGGAAATGGGGAATTTGAACAAATAATTTGTGGCGGAGAAAAGGCAAAGTTTGGGGTTAGTATGAATAATATCATTTCAGGATATAGGCTAGCGCGTGATGCAGGAGTTCGACGATTTGGAATTCACATGATGACGGGATCATCAATTTTAGATCAAGAATACTTTCAAGAAATAACTAGAATTATAGTTGGTGTTGCAGGACAACTAAAAACTGAGCTAGGGATAGATATAGAATTTATTAATCTTGGTGGCGGATTTGGAATTCCTTATGACGCTTCGCAAAATGTTTTAGATATTGATGTTGTAGCTGAAAGTGTTGTTGGAGCATTAGAAGAAGGGATAGAATTTCATGGTTTGATAAGACCTTATTTGTATGTTGAGCCGGGAAGATATTTTTACGCTGATACGGGAGTCTTACTGACAACTGTGACTGCAATAAAAAAAGAAAATGAAACTTATGTAGGATTAGATGCAGGGATGAATGTGCTTATGAGACCTGCACTTTATGGTGTAAGACATAATATGGTTGCTGCAGGTAATCTTAATGCTGAGCGAACAATGTCTGTTAACTTTTGTGGACAAATATGTGAGAATACTGATATTTTTGAACGAGATGTACATTTTTCAAATTTATCTGTTGGAGATTTAATTGGGATAATGGATGTTGGTGCTTATGGATTTGCAATGAGTACACAATACAATGGAAGACCAAGAATTGCAGAAGTATTGGTGAATCTTGAATCAACTAGTTTGATACGAGAACGAGAAACTTTTGATAATTTGTGTCAAGGGGTAATAATTCCTCAAAGACTGCTAGAAGAAAATGCAATCCGTAGTTTGTAAGTTTGGAGGAAGCTCTGTTGCAAATGCGCAGCAGATCCAAAAAATTGAACAAATAATCTTGGCAGATGAAAATCGAAAACAAATAATAGTTTCGGCGCCAGGAAGAAGCGAAGGAAATCCTTACAAAGTAACTGATTTATTGTACAATTTGTATTTTAAAACAAATACTTCGGAGTTTGATGAAAGTTTTAATTATGAACAAATAGATCTTACAAAAGATGAAATTAGTTTTAGAATAAGAAATACTTTTTTTGATATTGCAAAAGACTTAGATGTTTTATCAGATGATATTATTGGAATGGTAAATGATTTATCTAATCAAGTAGCTGAAGGAGCAAATTTAGATTATGTAATATCAAGAGGGGAGTATTTTAATGCAAAAATAATTGCAGACTACTTAGGCGGGGATTTTGTAGATGCAAAAGAATTAATTACAATTTCTTCTGATGGATTTGTTGATTTGAAAACCACTTCTGATAGAATTGAGTCTGTTATTTGCCTAAACAAATTAACAGTAATACCTGGATTCTATGGTCAATCTTCAACAAATTCTTCGGAAATAAGAACTTTTTCAAGAGGGGGATCTGATTTAACAGGCTCGCTTGTAGCTTATGGTCTAAATGCGACAGTGTATGAAAATTGGACTGATAGAGATGGCATAAGTGTTTGTGACCCAAGATTACTTCCTGATGAAAAAATTCCTGTGATAGAATTAATGAGCTACAGGGAGACTCGAGAATTAACTTATATGGGATTTGAAATATTTAATGATGAATCAATAGGTCCTTTAAGGCAAAAGAATATTCCATTGCATATAAAGAATACTAATAACCCTTCTGCTACGGGAACAATAATATCTGCGAATTATAATGAATCCAGAGTTGTAAGAGGAATTGCTGGAAGAAATGGATTTACTAGTATTAACATGGAAAAATATTTGATGAATAAAACTATTGGGTTTGGAGCAAAAGCGCTTGAGATATTATCTCGAAATGGAATTGGATATGAACATTTCCCATCAGGAATAGATAATGTTTCGTTAGTTGTAGGAACTGAACAATTGAACACTAGTCAAAGTAAAGTTCTAAGTGAGTTACAAAAAGAATTACAACCTGATTATTTAGAAGTTAACAATCACATTGGATTAGTGGCTGTAGTTGGTGAAGGAATGAAACAAAATCCCTTGGTGAGTGCGCAAATAATGATTGCGTTAGCTGGTGCAAATATAAATATTGAATTAATAAGTCAAGGTGCATCTGAAAGTAGTATTATATTTGGAGTAAAGACTGATGATTACAAGACTGCAATAAAAGCTTTGTATAGGGAATTATTTTGAATATCTTTTTCTTTTTTTTCTTTTTTTAATTTATTCTTGAAACTTTCGAAGAGCTTATAAATAATAATTTTTTTATTAAGTTCTATGAAAAAAATAATTTTAATCTTGGGGATGATTTTGTTATTGTTAACTGCTTGTTCAAATACAGTAGTTAAAGACGATTTACAAGATCAAGATGCAGCAACATCTGAGTTAGATGATGCGAATAAAGGTGAAGGTGAAAGTACAATGAATAGAATTGCAGTTATAGAAACAAGTATGGGAACAATGGAAATTGAATTGTTCGAAGATAAAGCTCCAATTACAACAAAGAATTTTATTGATTTAATAGAAAAAGGATTTTATGATGGAATAATTTTTCATAGAGTAATTGAAAATTTTATGATTCAAGGTGGAGATCCTGACGGAACTGGTCGAGGCGGTCCTGGTTATGCTATTGAAGATGAATTTAGTCCAGAATTAAAACATGGAACTAAAGGAATCTTGTCTATGGCAAATTCAGGTCCGAATTCAGGCGGAAGTCAATTCTTTATTACACTTGCTCCAACTCCATGGTTAGATGGTAAACATGCTGTATTTGGTCAAGTTATTAGCGGGTTAGATGTTTTAGACGCTATTGGAAATGTTGAAACAGCAGCAGCTGATAGACCTGTTGAAGAAATTGTGATGACTAAAGTTACAATTAAAAATCCTTAATTGGATTATTTATTCTTTTTTTTTTTATTTTTATTTTATTGTTCTCTTTTTCTATTTTTTTCTTAATATTAATCAAGTTTTTAAAATCTAAATTCTTTTTCTCTTTTTATGACTCTATATTTTGCTCCAATAAACTTTCTTAGTAATTATGTTTATAGACATTTATTATTTAAGTATGGGGCTGATTATGTTTTTTCTGAACTTATTATGATTAAAGATTTTGAAAAGGAAGTTAAGAATGATAAACTTAAATTCATTAAAGGGGATTTAGATAAAACAATTTTTCAAATTGGTGTTAGTGATGTTAAAGAAGTTGATTTAGGGGTTAAATTATTATTAAAGCACATTCCGCTTGTCAAGGAGATAAATATCAATATGGGTTGTCCGCAATCAACTATGAAAAAGAAATCGATTTGTGGAGGCCTTCTTTACAATATCAATTTGATGGGCGAACTTGCAGCGGCTTTAAGCTTGTATAAAGGTTTTATTCCTAGTGCTAAGATTAGACTTGGTACAAAACCTAGTGAAGTTTTGATTAAAGATTATCTTTCAGTTCTTCGAGATAATGGTGTGAAGAAAGTTTACATTCATGCAAGAACATTAGTTTATAATTATAATAAACCTGCAATGTATGAGTTTTTTGTAGGTTTACGAGAAGAATTTTCTGATATGAATCTTATTTTTAATGGTGATATAGATTCATTTCAATCTGCAAGTTTTGTTGGCGGGGATTTAATGATAGGTCGAGCTGCACTTAGTAATCCATTTATTTTTGAAGATGTTAAGAACGGTGTTTCTTATGTTGATGGCTCTTATGATCCTTTATTGAAAGACCCTTATGTAATTAGAACTCGACAAGTTTTACCTAATGAGAAGAAAATTCTAGTAATTAGGGAATATTTAGATTTGGCAAAGAAACATGATTTACGTTCAAAATTAGTTTTGAAGAATCTTGATTATTTATTGAAAGGATTTACTGTTGGTGTTTTCTTGAAGAGAATAAAACATTCTGAGTATGTTGAAGAAATAATTTTAGTTTTTAATGAATGGATTGCTTCTTTTAATTAATTTTATAAATGATTAATTTTTCTATTTAATTTATGGAAATTATACATGGACAGGAAGCTATGCAATTAATTGAGGATGCGAATCCTTCAATTAAGAAAGAAAATCTTTTAAACGTGATAAAAGCTAAATTTGGTGATGTACATTTTAAAACTTGTTCTAATCCGGATATGACTGTAGAAGAACTATTAACTTTCTTAGAGAATGCAAACAAATTATATTTTGAGAAAGGAATGGCGAAAATGAGAACTTGTGATGATTGTGCTGATTAATTAATTATTTTTAATTTATTTTTTCCTTCTTTTTATTTTTTAATTTCAAATTTAGTTATGTCATGATAACCTAAGTGATTAGGTTGTACTATTTTTTTTAATAAATTTACTTCTGCTGGTTGAAGGTATCCTAAAACTTGATTGATGTTTGATTTAATCATTTTAATAGTACTTGGTCCATCTGTTTCAGGAACTGAATCTTGAAGACTTGGAATTGCATAAGTTAGGATATCACTACTTAATATTGGTCTTTCATAAGGTTTTTTCCAACCTTCTGTTGCAACAAATTCAATTGCTTCTGCAATGTTATCTAGAATGATCATAGCTCTATATTCTCCTGTTGGCATTGAATCTGAGGTATTGTGTGTGATGTTATTTCTGATTTTTTTAATAGGATTTCTTTCTCTAGGTTCTTCTAGTTGTTCTTTTGTTTGAGTTGCTTTGTTTTTTTTCTCGTTATCATATAATATTTTGTTTTTTATTTCTTTGTTGAAGAAATTTCCATTTTCTTTTTTCGCAGAAGGATCTAATAACTTTACTGCAGTGTTAAATTTACTTGTCATTAAGGCATTAAGATTATATTCTGTTTTATCTTCTAAATCATTCATGCTTGTTTCTAAACCTGATTCTATGACAAAACTTTTCAAAATATATTCTAATGCTGAGTTTGCTCTTTGAATTGACGCTTCATAAAATCCTTTTTGACTTATGGCAAATGCTTCTGATATTATTGCTCTTGCATGTCTTATGTAATCTTTATCTGGACCTTTTTTCAGATCTGCTTTTATCTCTTCTTGGAATTTTTCGTTAAATTCTAATCTTTCTAGCCTTGAGTTTTTTAGATCTGCTCTGCTGATATTTGTTTTCTGAGCTACATTATTTAATGTTAATATGTTATTTTGATCATCAAGTCCAAAAGTCATTTTTTCTTCATAATTGAATGGTATGATGTGTGATCCAATTTTCATAGAATATTTTTCTTGAATTAATTGAATTGTTTGACTCATTGATTTTCTAATTCCATTAACAGTTCCATCAACTGTATCAATTAGTTTTTGATTTTCTAAATAGAATTTATTGTCGTCTTTTCCTATGCTTTTTTTAGGGTTAATTCCTTTTTTAGTTAATTCAAGAATCTTATCATTTCTTTTTACAAGATAATCTTTAAATGTTGTTTTAACAAATTCGTTATATTTTGCAAGGTTTTCATTCCAGTTTTCAGGCATTTCATATGTGAATTTAAAATCACTAAAGGTACTTCTAACTCTTGGATTATCTAGTTCTATGTTTGTTAGTTTAAACTCTCCTTTATCATTTTTTGATATATCTGAATTTCCTTTTGCGAGAAGTTGTTCATCTAAGCTACAATTTTTATTATATGTTCTACTGTGTTTTACTGTGACTATTTGAGGTGTTGAGTTTTGTGTTTCATTTGGATTATCTAATTTAACTTCGAGAGTTTGATCTGCTAATCTTTCAAATCTATCTGTTCTATGAACCATTTCTATTGTTCTTTTTTTTGGTTCTGGGAAACTGTCACCTAGAATATCTAATAGCTCAATTTTTACTTCTTCAAATACTTCTGATTGTACTTCAAAGAACCCCATATAATCTTGGAGTTGTAATTGTCCAGGAAGCCATAGGCTATTAACTTCTGGATCGTGTGTTCCGATCTGCAGTGCTAATTCTAAATTACCTAAGTTTGGGAAGTCCATTTATTGTAGTTTAATTTTACTATTTATAAATATTTCTATTAGTAGTCCCTTTAGAGTAGTAAACAAAGGCAATATTTATATATTAGGAGTTTATTCTACTATATATTATGAAACCGATTTTAAAAAAAGCTTTAGGCTTAGGACTAGGACTTGTAATGGCATATGCAGCCATAGCTGATACTCTGCCTTCATTTAAAGATGGGGATTATGCGAGAAAAGCAAAACGAAAAGAAGTACCTGAATTTGTTCTTTACTTAAAAGATCAAGGATTTAGAGCTACTGGCAGTCGTTTATTGGAAGGTCCGCTTCAAAGAAGGTATACTAGAGAAGTAACTGATGGCGATAGACAAAGACTTCAAACTTTGGTACAAGTACCTGAAACTGATTATTATGTTATGGTTACAACTAACACTTCAAACCAAGGGGCAACTTATGGACATCATTTAGCAATTAAGTTAGCTGATAGGAAAGATGAATTGTCAGATATTGATGTTATCTCTAAAAACAAGATTATATCTATGAAGGAATTAAGTGATTATCTTCATGAATAATTTTTTTATTACTATTATTTTTACATTTATTCTTGCATTTTTTTAATAAATAATTATCATATTTTCAAAAGCTATATAAACTTCTAAGTTAAGATTTAATTAGGGGTTAACTAATGAGAATAGATTCTGAAATTAAATTAGATTTTCAAGACGTTTTAATAAGACCAAAGAGAAGTACGCTTACATCCAGAAAAGATGTTGATGTTGAGCGAGAGTTTAAATTTATCCATAGTGGACGAACCTGGACTGGAATTCCAATTGTTACTGCAAACATGGATACATCTGGAACTTTTGAGATGGCCAAAGCGTTATCAAAACATAAAATGATAACTTGTTTACATAAGTTTTACTCTGTTGAAGAATTAACTAGTTTTTTTTCTGAGTTTAAAGAGCCTGATTATGTTGCTTATACTCTAGGAATTAGAGATGAAGATTTTGAGAAATTAAAACAAATTTTAGCAGCTGGAATTGGAGACTCATTTAATTTTATTTGTTTAGATGTGCCAAATGCATATTTACAACGATTTGTAAGAAAACTAAAGGAGTTAAGAGTTCTTTGTTCAAATCATACAATTATTGCAGGAAATGTTGTAACTAATGAGATGGCAGAAGAATTAATTCTAAATGGTGCTGATATAGTTAAGGTTGGAATTGGAAGCGGTTCTGCATGTACAACTAGGAGAATGACTGGTGTAGGATATCCTCAATTAAGCGCAACAATAGAGACTTCTGATGCGGCACATGGAATAACTAATCATAAACCTGGATGTGGGCTTATGATGAGTGATGGTGGAATTGTGCATCCTTCAGATGTTGCAAAAGCATTTTGCGCTGGAGCTGACTTTGTGATGATGGGATCAATGTTTTCAGGATTTGAACAATCTGGCGGAGAAATGATTGAACGTGATGGGCAGAAATTTAAACAATATTATGGGATGAGTTCTGCAGCCGCACAAAAAAAACATTATGGTGGAGTCTTTAAACATCGAGCAAGCGAAGGACGGTATACTGAAGTTCCATTCAAAGGCGATGTTGATGATTTTGTGCAAGAATTACTTGGATCCATACGAAGCACTGCAACTTATATTGGAGCTCGAAAACTAAAGGAATTGTCTAAGAGAGCAACATTTATTCTGGTAAATAGACAACTTAATACTAGTCTTGAAAGTTTTGATAAAGGAAATTAAAGGTAATTTAGGTTTTTTATTGTTTTTTTGATTTTTTTTTGGTTTTTTTGATTCTTTTATAGTTATTCTAAGTTAGCTTTATATTTGTCGTCGATATCCTGAAAGGTAATGTTTGAGAAATACAGTGAATTTGATATAGTAAATACAAGCGGTATAGTTTCATTAGATAAAATAGTTGAAGAAATAAAAAAGAATAATCCTAAACCTGGTTCTGCTTCTATGTTTAAAGATGCCTATAATCTTTCGAAAGAAAAACATGAAAAGGATTTAAGAATTGAATTACATCCTGTGACTAAAGATCGTCTTCCTTTCTTTTCACATCCAAGTCAAGTTTCGTGGATGCTTGCTGTTGCAGGACATGATTTTGAAACTGCTTCAATTGGAGTGATGCATGATTTAATGGATTTAAATTGTAGTTTAGAATTATATAAAGAATTAAGTTCTAGTTTTGGACTTGAAATTGCCTCTTCAGTTAGTGCGTTGTCTGGATTTGATTCTTATACTATTAAGCATCCTGAAAATTCTTATGAAAAAAAGTTTTGGAAACAAAGAATATTAACTGAATTTATTCTAAACTCTGCTCGTTATCCGCGAATAGTTCCTGTCAAGTTGGCTGATAGAGCAAATAATATGATGACTTTTGATTTGTACGGTGATGCAGCTAAAGATAGAATTTGGAGAGAAACAAAATATTTTTTATTGCCTTTAGCAAAAGCTTCTGATCTCAAATTGGCTAAAATCTTAGAACATTATATTAGTTTAGATGATCGAAATAAAGGTTTTTTATCTGATAAGGAATATTTAAGTTTAAAACTGGCAAATACTTTACAAAACTATGATGGGGGTTTTTATAATGAAAAATCTTCATCTCATCATGGCATTTTGCAATCTTTAAATTTTATGGATTCAAAAGATATGAATGAAGCTTTTGTTAACGTAAAAAGACGAAAAGGAAAATATTCTCTCAATTTATCAAAGATATTAGGCGGTGTATCTCCAATCTTAGAATCGGAATATAAAGATAACTTTAATAAATTAAAATCTTTAGGTTATGTTGCAAAGAATTATTTGAAAACTGCGTTAGCTTTGGCGCATAAAAGTGAATTGGTTTATTCTGCTGAAACGCGAATGAATCTATTATTGCCTGTCGAAGCTCCAACTTATTCAGGAATTGATGATATTAAAATTGACAGAAATTTAATGGATCTAGATTTCTTAACAGCTAATATTAAAGTCGAAAAATTTGATGAAGTAAGTTTAATGCAAGTTAGACATGAATTGTCTTTAGAAGAACCTATAACTGTTATAAAAAATAATGTTCAACCAAATTATCGTTTAATTTTCCCTGGTTATAATTCAAAAATAGATGATTTAGTGATGGAAACACATTATCCTTTTTTCGTAATGAATGTATTTACATCTTAATTTTGTTCTTATTATATGGGTTAATTTTAGTTAATTGTTATAAATAACTACTTAATACTAACTGTTAAGAAGTGAATAACTATGTTAAACGAAATTAAAGATTTTATAAAAACAGAACCTGCATTTTATTCTCAAGAAGGTCTGTATATGAAGCCAGTGTCAAATCATGACTCAATTATAACTTTAGTTAAACCTTCTGATCATTGGGATGATGAGTTAAAAACACTTGATAAAGCAACAAAATATCGATTTCCTTCATCGAATCCTAAACAATACTTAAATAATAAAGGAATACTTCCTGCAAATATGTATTTAGGCGTTATTGATAATTTCTTTAAACAAAATGGTGGCGAAATATATTGGATGCCTTCTGAATCTGTTTATGTTGAAGATGAGATGACTGCAGTACTATTAACTAAAACTAATCCCGATGATTCTAAAGCTGTTGCTGGTTTTAATATTTCCAGTTTTGCTAAGGGGTTGGATCGTGGGAATGTTGTTAGAACTTATGTCCATGCAAAAACTGATTTATTTGATGTGAATAGTTTAGTTCATTTTTCTCAAACAATTAAGCAAATTTTTTATGGTATGTGGATTGAGAATCGGGTAAAAGATTATTGGTTTCCTTATGACATAATTGAAGACATAAAATATGAAGCACCTAATGAAATTAAAAATGCTTTTTCAACAACAATAGAACAAATTGTATTAATTGAAAAAGGTTTAGTTCCTAATGGATTTAGAAATTAGTATCTAAAGTCATCATCGTTTGGATCTATTCTTCTTCCAAACATTTCTTCTTCTTTTTTCATTTGTTCTTGGAATTTAAACATTTCCCATTCATCATGGGTCATATCGAATAGATCTGGATTGGGTTTATTTTCTTTTACTGTTTTTCTTATTTTTTCAAATGCTTCATCTATATTTACATCTTTGATATTTGCAATGTGTAGTTGTTCGCCTGCCATTCCTCTGTGCATTACTGACATGTGAAAGTAGGTTTGTTCCATCATTTCACCTTTTGGCAAAATCTCATCTAATGTTTCCATCATATAATCAAAATCTTTTGGATCTGGATATTCTGTTATGTATGCTGTGAAACTTGCTCTGTCAAATCTTTGAGTGCCGGTGTAAACTCCTGGGTCTCCTAAGAATCTTGCTTTTGTTATTTTTGGATTTTTTAAGATTTCTTCTTCACTTAGATCAGTCATTTTCCTATAATAATCTGTGCTGCATAAAACTTGTTCTCCATAACCTTCATAATCTTTTCTTATCTCTTCAGGTTTAACTGTTCTCATTTTCATATTTAATTTGTAAATTGCGAGAATGTCTTTTCTAGAATCGTAGTGGTATTGGCTAATTCCTTTTTCAAGAACTTCTTTTGTGAATCCGTCTGGCAGTTCGTTTTTTTTGTTTATCACTTGACTTAATTGTTCGAATGGCCTTGAGGCTATTTCATGGTGGATTGTTCCTATGAAGTAATTCTGTACTTTTAGGATATCGCTTATAGCGTATGTTTCGCCTGCTACAATTTTGAGTATGGGTGTGCAATTCTCAAACATTTTATCTTTAAAACCCCAGTTATTTATATATTTTACTACTTATTAGTGGTATTTAGTTATTTATTTTTGTTTTAAGATTTTTTCGTAAGCAAGAGGTAAACCTTCAATTAGCTCTTTTTGATTCTTAAATTGTTTTGAGAAATCACAAAAAGAATGAATTGTGGATAGAAATTCATTAGTATCATCTGGGTTAATTGTTAAGTAGATATATCTAATTCCATCTTTAAAACCTTCTTCCATTGCTTTAGCTGTGTCTTGAAATGCTATTTGACCTTGATAATATGCATCGTCGCAATTAGGAAATCCATCTGTTACTAAAATCATATATTTGTGTTTATTATTTTGATCTAAAAGGGCTTGATTGGCATAACGAATTGCTGCACCATCTTTATTATTGTAGTAATTTGTTTCTGCTGTATGTTCAATTGCGGCTATTTTTTCTTCAATTGTTTGATCCCATTTTTCATCTTGAGTTTTTAATTTCTCCATGATTGTTGGATTTGAACTTTCATGTGAGTGATATCCCCAAACAGATAGTTTTTCATCAAGAGTGTTTAGAACTCTTCCAATGGCGATGGTTGAATATTTAATTAAGTCAATTCTAGTAAAATTATTATCAACTTCAAATCTTGTGGATCCGCTCATGTCAAGAAGCATTCCAATTGCGAATTGATTTTTGTATTTGAGACGTGCTTGATTATTTCTTTTATCATAGATTTTTTGAGTTAAATCTTGGCCTGCATGTGCTCTGATAAGTTCATTTTGAACATACCCTAAGTTTATTCTTCCTATTCTTTTTGTTCTACGTTCAATAGATTTTAAAACACTTTTTTGTCCTTGAAGACTTCTTGCAAATACTTTTGGAATTAGTGAAAAATATTTTTCAAATCTTTGAAGTTTTCTTGCAGATTTTTCTTCTGGTTTGTTTGTTTTAACTGTTGCAGTTCTAGAATACTCTCGTGTATTATAGTCCCATTCTTTAAATTTAAGTTGATTCATTTTTTATTTCGTTCTTTTAGTTTTTTTTTAGAATGGCAAATCATCCTCTGGGATATTAGTTTCATCTTCATCTTTATCGTCATCATCTTCTCTATGTTGTCTTGATTGATCATTATCTTCCATTGCATGACCTTCTTGACTTGAGTTTAGGCGTTTTTCTTTACGATGTTTCTTGACTTTGTGTATTGGGTTATAATTGATGTATTCTTCAACTAATTGTTCTGAAACTTCTTGGGTTAATCCTTGATTTATGAATGCATTAATTGCTCCTTTTTTAGCTGCAGCTAGTGTTCTTGTTTTAATTTCTTGTGCTGCATGCGCGGTTAATAATCCTTTTCGAGCGCAAATTTGTTCAACAAAATTACTTAGTGTTGTATCGTCACCAATTTCTTCATATCTTTCTGCAGGATTAACTGCATAATCAATAATTGAAAGAACTAAATCGGATGAGATATTTTTGTTTGAAACATTCATTGACTTCATTAGTTGATAATCTTCAACTAGTTTATTTACAATTCTTGGACTTGAAGGATTTATATTTAATCTACTAATTGAATTTAAATTTCTAAAGTCACTAGATTCTGTGAATGGAATAGTGCCTTTAGTTCTTAAGATTTCTAAGTTCTCAAAAATATCAACAATTGATTTTGTAACTCTATGTAATTCTGTTTTCTTTTCGCTATCAAAGTATAATTCTCCTCTGCTGTGTGTATCGTGGAAAAGATATGATGTAAGACCTTTTGCTGATATTTCTTCTTCTGAGTTTAAATCAATCCAGTTATAGCCGTCAAATTTTCCGAAAGTTAATTTATTGTTTTGCATTCCAATCCCTCTAACTTCTAGAATTCCTGAATCAACAATTTCTTCAACAGAAAGATTTCCTGTACTAATCATTGCAATGTAAGTTTTTATATCTGCTCTCAGATCATCGAAGTGAACCAATTTACATCTGTTTTTTACAGCTGGTTCAATATCAAATTTATCAACTCCTGTATCTGGATTGTAAGTGATAAATAATCCAAAACCATTTTTTGATTTAGTTTCATGTCCTCCTTCGAGTCCATCTATTGTTTTGTAATCTTCTAATGCTGAGTTTAAACCTTTTTGAACAGTTGGTAGTAATTGATTAAATTCATCTAAAATTGCAATCTCTCCTTGATACATTGCTTGCATTAATTTTCCTTTGTAGAATTTTGTTTTAGTTGCAATTCCGCCTCTGGATCCTTTTTCTGCACTAAGCTTTTCACCACCTATGATGTCTCTTGCCATCATTTCTTCAGTGCATCTCACTCTATATTCTTTTTTTTCAAATGCTTTCGCAACAATATTTATTGCATGATTTTTCCCAGTTCCGGGATTACCTTCTAAAGCAACTGGATGTTGATTTTTGTAACTAATTGCCATTCTTTGAATTTCATCAAGCGAACTAGTATTTTGGTGTGCGATATATAGATTGTTTGGATTAATTATATTTTCGAGTTGATTCACTTTAACTTCCCCCGTTAATGGTGTTGTAACTTTTAGATAGTAAGATTTAAATATAAAACAACATTACTTAAATTTCATTCAAACGATTACAATTTGGTTTCAAACTGATAAAATGACAAAACTATTAGATGCATGGGACATCAAGATATTATCTGAAATTGAGTTTAATTATCATAAAACTCATCAAGAAATAGCTAAAAAGATAAGACGTTCAAAGGCATTTGTTAGTTATAGAATTAAAAAGATGGAAGAATTAGATATTATATCTTATCAACCATTGATTGATTATTCTGCTCTTGGTTATACTTATTATAGAGTTATAATTGAAACCTTATTGGATAAAGAAGAACTTGTAAGATATATTAAAAAATCGATAAAGGCTGTTTGGTTAGTTGAAAAGTATGATAAAGAAAATTTTGTAATCGTAATTGCGGCGAAATCATTTGGGGACTTTAAGAATCAATGGGAATCTATATATGAACAAATATCTTCAACAGTACTTTCAAAAAATATTTCATTAGCTTATACTGTTTATCATTTACCTTTAAGTTTTCTAAATAAAAAACAGCGAACTGAGTTTTATGTAACTGGCGCTAGTAAAATTAATTTTGTAACTGAAACTGAGAAAGAATTATTGGATTTAATAATTGAATCGCCATTAATGACTAAATATTCGATGGCAAAAAGATTAGATATAAGCATTAATACTTTGAAGAAAACTTTGGGCAATCTTGAAACAAAAAAAATTATTCTAGCTTATCAAACTTTGATAAATAGATCTGTATTAGGTATTAGACATCATAAATTATTTTTATCATTTGATTTTTCACAGCAGAATAAAAAAGAAGTTTTGAATTTGTTAATGAATAATCCTAATGTTATATATATAACTGAATCTAGTTATGATTGTGATTTAGAATGTGAATTATATACTTTTGATGATGCTTCTTTTGAAAAAATAATAAAGCAATTTAAAAAAAGTCTTTTTTTTCGTCGAATTGTAATTTCTCAAATGAAGTCTGAGGTAAAACTTTTCTAGAATATCTAGTTTTTTGACGAATTTTTTGCATTTCTTCAACATCAATTCCAAAAACAGCACTTCCTTTGTAAATATAATCTTCATAGAATTGAGGATATAATTCTTTGTGTGTTATGTGTTTTATTAAGTTAGTATTTTTATCACCAAATTGATATTCTTCTTGTGCTTCTCTTTTTGCTTTATCAATCCAACCTGTTTGATCATATTTTTGAAATCTTAGAATTAAATCGTTATCTGAGAATTGAAAATCTTTATCACTAGGTAAGTAAAGATTGTTTGCAAAGTTAAATACTAAAAACTGGAATACATCTTCGTATTGAAGATTTCCTGATGTTGCAATGTAAATTCTGTGAGGTCTGTCAATCCATTCTTTTCCAAATTTGTGAAGTTTATGATTTGTGAAATCAAATTCTTGGTCCTTGTATTTGACTGATTTGTTTAAATTAGTTAAGTATACCATCTTGCCGTGCTCATCAATTTCACCAACTAATTCTCCTCCAAAAATATCTTTAATTCCACTTAGTGTATGGTAATTTTGAAATAGTTTTTCAACTTCTGCAGAGTAATTTTTTGCACTTACAACATTGTGTGTTTCTAATATTGCAATATCATTTTTTCTAATTGATTTTGCAAGAAAACCTGTCAGACCTCTATCATGATCAAACGCTAAACCATCTATATTCAAGAAAATATTTTCTAATCCAAGAACAATTCGCCTGTTATCTTTCCCAAATGATCTTGCATTTATTAAGTTTAGAATATTGTCTTTTGATTTACTATCTTGTTTATTTTCTACAAATTCCTGAAATGCTTGATCCATTAGTCGATCATAGTCTAAATTTTCAATTCGTTCATTTATTGCTACGAATGGAATATTTGTATTTGAAAATCTTTGTTTTGCTTCTTTAAGTTTTTCTAAATTGCTGTCAATTCCATATACACCTATAATGTTTTTTTGTGCTTCTTTTGGAATTTGTTTTAGAATATCAATTAGTCTTTGACCATTATATGTTCCGCTATCAAATAACACGCTTGGTCTGTCTAATGATCTTGTTAACATTTCTGCAACTAATTTATTTTTTTCAGTTTGATTTCTAATATTATCTGTATCTTCGTAACCTTCGTATTCTCCAAAAATAGTTGCATTTAATTCTTTATTTAAGATGTAGTAAGGTGCATTTCCAAGATTTTTATTGTGCCAACCATTCATTTTAGCCCATTCTTTATAGGGTTTAATTAAAGCTGCAACAAATTCATCTAGGTGTGTTTCATTCATGAATTTAATCTTGTTCGCTAATTTTATTTATAAATCTTTCGTATATTTGTCACTTAACAGTGATTAAATGCTGGACGTAGCTTTTTTGAGTTTAAAATTAGTCTAAAAACATATAAAGAAAAAGAGATTCAAAATAAGTACATGATAATAAATTCTCTAAAGCTAAGAAACATAAGATCATACTTAGATGAAGAGATAAAATTCCAAGAAGGCTCAACAATGATGAGTGGGGATATAGGCTGTGGAAAAACAACTATATTAATTGCAATAGAATTTGCGTTATTCGGAATAATTCGGGGACAATTATCAGGGACTACACTGCTTCGACATGGAGAAAAAGACGGAAGCGTGGAATTATGTTTTAATGTTGAAGGAAAAGAAATAACGATAAGACGAGAATTAAAACGAAGCGTGAAAGGAGTAAACCAAGATTCTGGATATATGATTATTGCAGGAGTTAGACATGACTTAACACCAGTAGAATTAAAATCAAAAATATTAGAACTAATTGGATACCCTGATGAACTATTAACTAAATCTAAAAGTTTAGTTTATCGATATACAGTTTATACAGCACAAGAAGAAATGAAACATATCTTGTACGAAAAACCTGAAGAAAGACTTGATGTACTTCGTCGAATATTTGATATTGATAAGTACAAACGAATAAAAGAAAATATATTAAATTTTCAAAAAGAACTGCGAACAACAATTGCTAATCTTGAAGGAAGAATAGAAGACTTAGAAGAAAAAAAAGAAGAGCAAAAAGCATATGAACTTAGAATAGTAGAATTAGAGATTGTAAAACAAGAAATAAATTCTGTCTTACTAATTCTTCGAAAAGATTATGCGGATAAAGAATTAGTTGTAAAAAGTTTTGAAGAGAAAATTAAATTACAACAAGAACTAAACAATAAATTAATAATAAAAAATAATCTGAAGGAACAAAAATCAAGACAAATACAAACTTTCACTAATGATATTGCGTTTGTAAGAACTCAGAAATCTACGCTTGAATTAGAATTAAAAGAAACAGGTGTTGTTGATCTTGAAGCTTTAAGAAAATTAAAACTTGAACTAGAAGAAAAATTAAAATTATTAGACGATAATTTACAAAAAATAAGATCTCGAGATGCAACCTTTAGAGAGAAAATTGCAAATGGTAAAGAGATAATGAATAAGATTACTTCATTAGATAATTGCCCGACATGCGAGCAAGAAGTAAAACTTGAGTATAAAGGCTTAGTTACTGGCAGGGAAGAGAAAAAGATTTCTGATTTGGATGCTAACTTAGTTAAGTTAAAGGAACTTGCAGACATTAGAACTGAAGATAAAAAGTTGATTGTAGAAGAAATAAAAAAGATTGATTTAGAAATAAATAAAGATCAAATAATAAAAATAAAACAAAAACAATTATTAGAATTACAAGAAAAAGAAATTAGGGTTTTGAAAGAACAAGAAGCAGTTGGTTTGGAGTTTAAAAATATTGAACAAGAATTAATTTTACTTTCTGAAGAAATAAAAAAACAAGCAAATCTAGAATCTGAAATAAATACTGCAAAAACAATTATGAATGAATCGCGAGTTAAATTACAAGAAAAAGAAATAGAGAATGCAAAACAAGAACAAGAACAAAAAACTATAGTTCAAGTTAAGACGCGATTAATTGAAGAAATAAAGAAAAAAGAAGAAGCGAAAAAAGAAGCAGAGAAAATAAAACAAACAAAAGAATGGATGCTAAAATATTTATTGAATATAACTTATTTAATGGAAAAACAAATCATGTTAAAAATACATCAAGAATTTAATGAAACATTTCAAGAATGGTTTAATACATTAATTGAAGATGAGAATTTGAATGTTAGACTTGATGAACAATTTACTCCAGTTATTGAGCAAAATGGATATGAAACTTATTTAGAAAATTTATCAGGTGGAGAGAAAACTTCTGTAGCGCTTGCATACAGACTTGCTTTGAATAAAGTAATTAATGATTTTATATCAACAATTAAAACTCGAGATTTACTTATACTAGATGAACCAACAGATGGATTTTCTTCAGAGCAACTAGATAAATTACGTGAAGTTCTTGACCGTTTGAATATTAAACAAGTAATAATGGTCAGTCACGAACCAAAACTTGAGAGTTATGTTGATCATATTGTTAGAGTTGTAAAAGAAGAACATGTGAGTCGAGTTATTGGGTAAGATTAGTTTTTATTTTTCTAAGTATGTTTAATAGTTTTAGAACCATGGTTATGTGTTTTTAGATATAAACCTGCAATAACTAAAAGTGCTCCTCCAATTAAAACTTGGTTGTTAGCAGTTTCTCCAATTATTGTAAATGCAAAGAATAAAGCTGCAATTGGTGCAAGTATATTTGTGATAAGACTTCCAATTTCTGCTTCAACTTTTTCAAAACCTAAATTGTAAAATAAATAAGCTGCACCAGAAGATATTACTCCTAATGATACTACGCTCCAAGATATTTTTCCAAAGCCAAAAATAAATGGCATAGGAAGTGTGAAAATTGTTGCAAATAAAAAGAACCAAGTAATATTTCCAATAGATTCATCTTTGTTAACTTTTCTAAGAAGAGTAAACATAAATCCTCCAGAGATGACTACAATTACTGCTAAAATATTTCCCCAAAAACCTTCAGTTCTAAGAGGATTTAAAATAAATAAACCGATAAGTGCGATTGTTAAAGTGATAATTTTAGTTTTAGTAATTTTTTCTTTAAGAATAAAATATGCGAAGATAAGAACAAAGACTGGAGTCATTGAAAGAATAAGTGAGACATTCTGAATAGGAGCGTAAATATAAGCAACGCTTGTAGCAGTAAAATTAAATGCAAAGAGAAATCCAATAAGAGCATCACGTTTTAGATTCTTACCTTTAATCTTGAAAGTATTTTTGTCAATTATAGGACTGACAATTGCAAGAAGAATAAATCCAAAGAGGACTCTATAGAAACCAAGAACCATGGGATGAACCATGCCACTAGAAAGTTTAACGAATAAACCAATAGTTCCAATACAAACTGCTGCAATTATGAAAAAAATATGATAAATCATGAAATACCTCTTTTTAACTTTGTTTAAATATAACTGTTTAAAACGTTTTTCATTGGAATTTTCTTAAACTTTATTAAGAAAAATGGTTTTCCTTATTGTAATGGACTTTCCTAAACTAAAAAATCCAACAATACTCTCTCCTATGAGTGGAGTTACAGATATTGCATTTAGAACATTATGTAAGCGATATGGAGTTGGAATGACTGTAACAGAGTTTGTAAGTAGCGCAGCAGTTGTTAGAGGAAATAAAGACACATTTGAACTACTTCGAGTAGATAAATCTGAAAAACCAGTTTGTGTTCAGCTTTTTGGAGCAAATGAAAAAGAAGTAGTTGAGGCAGGAATTCTTTTACAAGATAAATTTGATATTATAGATGTGAACTGTGGTTGTCCGGCATTTAAAGTTATAAAAACTGGCGCTGGAAGTGAAATGTTAAAAGAACCTGCAAAGATTGAACGCTTTGTAAATAAATTAGTTTCATCAGTATCAAAACCAGTGACTGTAAAAATTAGAACTGGAATTGATGCAAATCACATAAATGCATTAGATATAGCTCGTCGAGTTGAAAACGCTGGTGCTGCAGCAATAACTGTCCATGGAAGAACACAAAAACAAGGATATGCTGGAGTTGCAGATTGGGATATAATTAAAAAAGTAAAAGAAGCAATAAATATTCCAGTGATAGGAAATGGTGATGTTTTTTCGCCAGAAGATTATAAAGCTAAAATGGACTATAGTGGCGTAGATATGATCATGATTGCAAGAGGCGCAATGACTAATCCATATATCTTTTCTCAAATAAATGAATATATGAAAACAGGACATTATACTGATAAATCAAAAAAAGAACAATTCTTTGAATATCTAAAATTAGCAGAACAAAATAAAGTAGGATTTTTCTCAATAAAAGGACATGCAATGAGTTTAAGTAAAGGACTTGTTGGTGGAAGTGAACTTCGAACAAATGTGTCAGCTGCTAAGAATCTATCAAGAATAAGAGAATTATTTGAAAAGTTGTAGATATTTCTATTTTAAAAATTTGGAAGATTTCTTTAGAAAATCTTTAACTTTGTAAAAAAATTAATCATTTTTTTAAAAAGCTTTAAAAATCCATATCTTCTATATGTACTATGAGATTTACAAAAATCACTATTGTAAGTATGAAAAAACCTCAGGAAGATAGTATAAATGAGGAATTGCAGTGGTTTGGAGCAAGCCTTGGATTATTTGGAGTTAGAGATAAGGATAAGAGTTGCTTTAGAATATTTGTAGAGCTCATAAAAGCATCAAAACAAGATCTTCTTTTAACAAGTGATGAAATGGCTGATAGAACAGGTCTTACACGAGGAACTGTAGTACATCACTTAAACAAGTTAATGAGTTCAGGCATTGTGACATCCGAGAAAGGAGGATATCAATTAAAAGTTGATAATCTAGGACAATTAACTGATGTAGTAAAAGAAAATGTTGATAGAGCATTTGTAAATCTTAAAAGTATAGCTAAAAATCTTGATGGAAAGCTTGGACTTTAGAATTAATTCTAGAACTATCTTCTGTAATCTTTTAAATCTTGATGAAGTTTATATGGCATGCAATTAATATTCATGCCAGCTCCAACTGATGCAAATAAGACTATATCTCCTTTTTTAAGATTATCATGACCAGGAAGTTCTCCTTTAGTCATTAAGTCGAAAAGAGTTGGAATAGTCGCAACTGAGCTATTTCCATAATTTCCAATAATCATAGGCATTAAATTACCATTGAATTCAACTCCTGTATATTGTTTATCTTTTCTATAAAGACTTTTTAGATTTCTAATGATAACATTGTCTAGTTTCTCATTTGCTTGATGAATTATAACTTTTTTTATATCGGCAGGAGAAATTCCTGTTGCTTCTAAGTTTTGTTTAATTATTTGGGGTACTTTATCAATTGCAAATAAATAAACTTCGTGACCATCCATTTTTATAAATTGATGATCTTGGTTAATTTTAGGGTTGTAAGATGAACCTTTTCTTAAAAGATTTGCATGTTCTAAAGAATAAGAATGAGTTAAATTAGATAACACTCCAAATTTTTCTTTAGTATTAATAGTTTCTAAAACAGCTGCGCCAGCACCATCAGAATAAATCATACTATCTTGATCATGTGGATCTGAAATTCTAGATAAAGTTTCAGAACCAATAACTAAAACTTTACTTCCATATAATGATCTTATTTCTTTATAAGAATTAATAACTCCTTGAAGCCAACCAGGACAACCAAATATGAGATCTTCTGCTATAACTGCAGGATTATCAATGCCAAGTTTTTGTTTAACTCTTGAAGCTAAACTTGGAACCATATCATTTTGTGTTGAATCGGTTTTTATATCTCCAAAATTGTGAGCTACAATAATTTTATCAAGTTTATTTCCAGATATTTTTGCAGATTCTAAAGCATTTTCTGCAGCAATAGTGGCAATATCCGAGTTTAGAAGAAAAGGATTAGCATATTTTCTTTCGTTGATACCAGTAATTTTTTGAAAAGTTTCAATAATTTCTTTAATATCTTTAGTTAAAGGAACTCCTTTTGGATTAAAGAACTTTGATTTAAGAAAGTCTGAGTTTTTTACAATAATAGTTGGTTCATACCTGCCAGTTCCAGTAATGATGACACTATTCATTTTCTTTTTGGAAAGATGTTTTATTTATAACTTTTAGCGTTGAGAGACCAAAATACACCAAAACATATATAATTAAAAGAGTGATTCTAGTATTTATGGGAAATTTACCGTTTGAAAATAAAAATCGAGCAGTAGTAGTTAAATATGTGTCTAAGACTGATTCTAAGTTTGGAAAGAGACCAGAAGAACGAACTGCAGATGAAATGATTAAGTATGGAGTTATAAACGTTGATAAACCGCAAGGTCCAACAAGCCATCAAGTATCAGCTTACGCAAGAGACATATTAAAACTTAACAAAGCAGGACATTCAGGAACACTAGATCCAAATGTTACAGGCTGCTTAGTTGTATCACTTGCAGATGCAACAAGAATTTCTCAAGCATTATTAACAGCAGGAAAAGAGTATGTTTGTTTAATGAAACTGCACAAAGAAGTTCCTGAAGAACAAATTAGGGAAGTAATGGGTGGATTTGTAGGAAAAATAAAACAAATGCCTCCAAAGAAAAGCGCTGTAAAAAGACAAAATAGATTTAGACATATTTACTATATAGATATTCATGAAATAAATGGAGTTGAAGTATTATTCACAACTGGAACTCAAGCCGGAACATATATTAGAAAATTATGCCATGACATTGGAGAAAAACTTGGTGTTGGAGCAAATATGTTTGAATTAAGAAGAACAAAAGTTGGTCCATTTAACGAAAGCACAATATGTACATTACAAGATGTAGCAGATGCATATCACTTCTACAAAACAGATGGTGATGATAGTTTATTGAAAAAAGTAATTTTACCAGTAGAACATGCAGTAAAACATTTACCAAAAATATGGGTATTAGATTCTACAGTTAATAACATTTGTAATGGTTCAAGTTTAAAATTACCTGGAATTTCAAAGTTACATGAAGGAATTGAACCTGATATGAAAGTTGCAATTATGACATTAAAAGATGAATTAGTTATGATTGGGGATGCAAAACTGAGCACTTCTATGATTATGAAAGGTAAAAAAGGAATTGCTGCAAGGTCAGATCAAGTCTTTATGAGACCAGGAATATACCCAAAAATAGAAAAAGTATAAAAATAGAAGATATAATAAGTGATATTGATGCAAAAAAAGAAAATAGCCAAGAAAGGAAAAACGCTTAGTAGTAAAACTACTGGCGCACTCAAAGCTAAACCTTTGAGTCGGGTCGAGAAAGGAGTGAGTCCTAAAAAAGAAAGTAAACTCGAACTTAAGCGTAAAAAGATAAATAAAAAGATATTTTGGATTGCATGGCCAGTATGGTTCGTAATCATGATACCATTTTACTTGCCAAATAAATGTGCTGCATTTTTTGAACCAGTATTACATGCATCATTTACATGTCCACCAATATCAATGGTAATAAGTGTTATCTTAGGTTCATTGTTTATGGCATTCTTAACATTCATCGTTGGATGGGTAGTTGTATTCTTAAAATACTATCATCAAGACTTAACTTGGGATAATATTAAGAACTGGTTTAATGAGTAAATTAAATTCAAATAAAATTATTTTTTATTCTTGTTTTGTTCTTGTTTTTAAACAATTAATCTTCAGTTTCTAATTTATTAAAAATTTTAACATTATAAGTTTTTAAGAAATTACTTATGATTACATTGAATATATCGTGCTTATCTCTAGTTAAAACATTTGCACCAGTTTTTATAGCTGCTGCGAGTAAAACCGCGTCGCTAGGATCTCTTTCTTTAGAATCAAGCTCAGGTAATACAAAACGGACAAAACTGTGTTCTTCTTGTACATTTCCTGGTAAAACTGGAACTGAAAGTAAAAATAAGTTTTTTACATCATGAAGAAATTTTCTTAAAGAAGTTTTTGTGTGCTTACTAAGTTTATGATGAATATGATCTAATTCTTCAGCATTAAAAGAAGTTATTGCAACTTTATGTTTGTTGATAAAATCTTGGAGTTTTTTTTCTTTTCCATGTTCACAAATCCAAACAATAAAACAAGTATCTAATAAGTAATCTACCTGGTCTTTAAGACCTAGTCCTGGTAAACGGTCGAATAACTCTTTCATTTTAGCCTCTTAATTTTTTATTTATTCTTCATCAACTGTAAATAATCTTGAATCATTAACCACCATTCTTGCATAGGCGAGCGCTTATGTATTAAATTTTTGATTTAACACACTTGTTATGTTTTATGTTTTCTTATTCTTCATCAACTGTAAATAATCTTGAATCATTAACCTTGAAAATTTTACTTCTAGCACCTGCATCAAGCCAACCATGGGCATAATTTAAAGCACCATATGCTAAAACATATTCTCCTTTCTCTCTAAAATGTCCTGCATCAGAATAATAACAACTTATCATGTTAAAGAAATCTTTAGCTTGCTCTAATCTTTCTTCATCAAATGCATCTTTAGCCATATCCATAGCTTCTTTAGTGATTGCAAAGTATTTGTCTAATTTGTCATCTGTTATAATATTTTGTTTATTCATTCAGTTTAATTATGCTTTTGTATTTATAATATTAACTATTGATGATTGAAATTAACTTTTAATTGCTTAGTTTTATTATTAACAAGGTTTAATTGATAGAAAACTTTAAATTCTGAATAGATGAATTATAATTAGAAAATGATAGATTGGCAGAGATACAAGGATAAAGTTGACTTAAATCTTTTTAAGAGAATTCTAACTGATTGTTTAGATATACAAAAAGAAAAAGTTCTGATTGTAGGGGATTATGGTACTTCAAATAAAATTTTAGCACCACTTTTAACAAATTCTTATGCGTTAGCATCAAGAGAATTAAATCTAAATTATAGTGTTTTTTTACAACATTCAAAAGTAAGAGGGGATTTTGCAGATGAAGTTTTAATTTCAACACTTAGAAGACTGCCAAAAGAAAGTACTATAATTATGAATGTATCAAATAGAATTGGAAAATTAGGATCATTAGGTTTGAGTTTTAGAAAATATTGTCAAAAACATAATCATAAATTTATAACTTCATCATCACTTGGAACATTATCGAATGATCACTTGAGAACTGTAATTAAAACAATGGATGTTGATTACAAGAAAATGGAAAGTAAAGGACAAAAAATTAAACGAATGTTAGATAATGGTCGAGAAGTAAACTTAACTACTAATCTTGGAACTGATCTGACAATTGATATAACTGATATGCCAGGAATCGTAAATTCAGGCGTATATAATAAATTTGGAACAGGTGGAAATTTACCTGCTGGTGAAACTTATATTTGTCCGGTATTAGATAAAGCAGAAGGAAAATTTGTAATTGATGGGAGTTTGCGTTTAAGAGATAAAACTATTCTTGTTCGAAATCCTGTAACTGTTAATGTGGAAAAAGGAAGCATGACAACAATCTCAAATAATTATGAAGGAAAACTCTTTAAAGCAACACTTGAATGGGCGCATCGTCGTGCAAAAAGACCACAAACAATAAGAAAAATTGCTGAACTTGGGATTGGATTTAATCCAAATGCGAAAGTAATAGGTGCGACCATAATCGATGAAAAAACACAAGGAACAATACACATTGCAAATGGTTCAAATTCTTGGTTTGGTGGAGAAATAAAGTCCATAATACATTTAGATCATGTAATAAAGAATCCTATTATTAGAATTGATGGGCGAACACTTAGAGTACAATAAGTTTATTTTTTACTTCTATCTCTTTTAAGTTCACAATTTCCTGGTGGAAGAGCTCTGATAATTTCATCTAAATCAAGTTTTCCTCCAAGTTTTTTGTTTACAATTTTTGCAATATCACTTGATTTTCTTTCACCTTGAATAATTTCAACAAATTCTTTACAATGTTTTTTTATAGCAGAAATTGGACCTGACATAATTCTATCATTATAAACTCCAATAGCAACATTGATTTTATTATCGATATATTTTGTATCTCCATAAATCATGAATGCGCCTTTAGTTAGCGATTCTCCAGCTTTAGCATCTTTTGAAACTTGATCTGGTTTAACATAAAAAACTTCGGTTGTTGAAAGACCTTTTTTCCAACCACGACCAAATGAAACAGTTAAATCAGCAGCTTCGCTAATAGTAGTTTTTGGAATCTCCTTGTTTTCTGATTTAATAACCGTAAAAGGGCTGCCTGCCATATCAGTGTGTAAGACTAAGTCTCCTTCTTCACAATATTTCTTAATAATAATTTCGTTAGTAGTCGCATCTCTTCCTGCAATTATCATAAAGTTATCAGAAGACATAAACCAACGGAATTTTTCAAACCAATCTTTTTTTCTAATTTTTTTAACTTTTGATTCAACAATAATATGTTCTTTAGCTTCTTCTTTTTCAAATTGCGCTGTAGATCTAACTAATGCTTTCTTAGCTCCTAGAATCTTTTTCTTAGCTTTTTTAGCTTTGTTAAAAAATTCTGCAGCGTTTTCATCTATTGTTTTTCTAATATCTAAACTTATTTTCATTGTTTTAATTTTTGATCTTAGAATTCAAAAAGTTTTACTTTTTGTTTTTCTAATGTTAAGTGTGAGCTTTATGTATATAACAAATAGAATTAGTTATAAATATGTTTTGGAAAAGATAATAATTAATTAACAAATATCTAATTGAGAAATAGTGATTGATTTGTCGTTACAAACTTCATATTGTTTTGCTTCTTCATCTAATGTTACTCTGGGGATGATTTGATCTGTTAAACGACAAAAATAATTTGAATTAATAATTTCTTCAGGAATATCTGCGCAAGTAGGTGCTTCTTTGACCACATCTGACGTCCAAGACATAATCATAGCTCCAATTGCTACAGCAAAAGCTATCAATAGAACAGTTGCAATAATTGGTGATAGCCCTCTTTTATTCATATACTAATAATTTAGGTGATATTTGGTATTTAAAGCTTTCGAAGAAAGGTTTGAGACTAAAAAAATAATTTTGTTTTTTTTAAGAATTTAAAGCTTTCTCTATATAAGGTAGAATTAGTGTTTTAACTTGAATTTTTTAGTCCAAGAATCAATAATTAAAGGTTTATGTGTTCCAAACCCTACTAGTTTTTGTTTTATTTTTTCAAGAGAGATTTCTCCCTGCACAGTTTTAGAAAAGAAATTATCTGCAAATGAGATTACTATTTCTTCATTTGATTGTGGGCTCATATCTCTGGAAGGAACATCTAATTTCTGATCTTGAATATCTTTAACAGTTAAACCAGTTCCAATATGTCTTTCACAAACAAGAGCGTGTTTTGGAAAACCTTCTTTTTCTAATATTTCTCTTCCTGCAACTCCATGTTTTATGTATGATTCAGTACCACTTCCGCCAATGTCTTCATTTTTTGTGACAGAAACTCCAATATCATGAAGCATAGCTGCTTCTTCAATAAATTTTAAATCAAGATTTAATTCAGGAACATTCTTTGCTAGTTCTAAAGCTTTATCTTTTACTTGAAGAGAATGTTGATAAATAATTTGAAATTTATCTTCGTCTGGAAAATATTTTCTTAGAAGTTTTATGTAGTCCATTTTTTTAGTTATGTGCAAACCAAAATTTGTAAGTGTCATTTTTTACACTGTCAAGTCTACAAAAACCAAATCTTTCAAATTGAACAATATCTCCTGGTTTTAATAATTGGATATTCTTTTCTGCTTTAGCTTTAAGGCTTGTACAGTCAGGCATTAGTATTTCAGTATTTGCAAGTTGAGACTCGTCATTTACAAGCCAATGAATAATTTTTTTACCTGATTTTTTGAAAGTATCAACGTCAGTAGAGTGGAAAGTTATTTTGTCGCCTTCTTTTGTAGCGTTAAGACAATCCATTAATCTAAATAATTCTTTATCCTCAATTTTATTTAAATCTTCTTTTGAAAGGATAAATTTGTCATTTGTTTTGAAAGGTCTGCCACCTTTTGAATGGTGAGGATGAATGCTAAGTTCAACTTCTTGGTCTGGTGCATTTTCTATTGTTACTTCCACGGGATCTTTGATGAAGAAAAATCTTTTAGCTGACTCATCAAGAAGTTGTCTGTTAATTGCAGCAATAACTGAGAAGTCAAGGTCAGATGTTGTTTTAGACATTCCAATAACTTTTGCAAGTTCATAGTATGCTTCTTTTACAATTCCACGTCTCTTTAAAGCTCTAAGAGTAATTAATCTAGGATCGTCCCAGCCAATATAATCTCCAGTCTCAATAAGTTCTCTAATTTCTCTGCCTTTAGTAGTTGCTCCAACAACATTGAATCTGGCATATTGTTTTACAACAGGATTTGGAAGGCCAAAATAATTTCTAATATGATCTTGAAGTTCGACACGTGAATCAAACTCGTTGCTTCTAAGAACATGAGTTGTTTCTAGTTTTCCTTCCATAATTGCACATTCAAAATCGTACATAGGCCAAAGATGATATTTATCATTTTGTCTATAATGAGTTGAATTAACAACTCTGAAAATTACTGGATCACGCATAACTGCATTTTTGTGCTGCATGCTAATTTTAAGTCTAAGAGTGTAATCTAGGAATTTTTCATCTGCTTCTTTCATAGATTTCCATTCACTCATTACTTGCTCAGTGGATTTATTTCTATCAGGATGATCTTTCATTTCTCGTCTATAAATTGAGATATCTTTTGAAGGTTGATTGCCAGTGTAAGCATGTCCTTCTTTGATAAGTTGCTCTGCTTTATCAATGAAATCTTGCATGTGATCTGACGCGAAAACTGTGCTGGATGGTTTTATATCTAAATATTCTAAAACATCTTCTTGCATGGCATCAACATATTCTTGCTCTTCTTTTTCAGGATTAGTATCGTCAAAACGCATAATGCATTTTCCTTCATATTTTATAGCGTACATATAATTTAGAAGAAAACTAATTGCGTGACCTAAATGATTATATTTTGAAGGTTCGGGAGGAATTCTAGTACAAACTTTTCCCATGATTGCATTTTTTAATTCAGGAAGTTCTTTTCTTTGTTCCTGTCTTTCTTTTTTTGCTGATTGTTGATTGTTAAAATAATTTGGATTTATTTCTAATAATTTTTTAGTTTGTTCTTCAAGAGATAAAGCATTTACTTCGCCAACAATTTTAGCAATTGTTCCACCTAGTTCTTTCATATTTGATTTTAGACTAGGGTCTAAACCAATCATTTTTGGAATAATTGATCCAGGGTTTGCTCTGCCTTTGAATTTGACTGCATTCTCAAGTGCAAATTTTAAAATATTATTTTCTAAATCCATAAGTGTGAGTTAGGCTAGAATTGTTTATATAATTTACTGCTAAACTTGTGTTTAAACACTTATTTTAAGAAAATACCTTCAAGTTCTACAATATTGTCGATAAGATGAGTCGGCTGAGACGATTCTAGAATTATTTTATCTTGAAAACCCCACGAAATGCCAATTGTTTTTATTCCTGCTTTTTTACCTTCTTCAACGTCACCTGATGAATCTCCAACATAAAATGTCTCATCTGGTTTTAGTTTGTAACGTTTGACTAAACTTTCAATGGCTATGTGTTTTTCATGAATATCTGAAATTAAGTCTTCGAATAAAACATTTAATTTTCCTTTTTTCATTTCAAGTAAAATTCTTTTTTGAGGATCAGAACTTACAACAAAAAGTCTAATTTTGTTTTTGTGAAGCTTGTTTAGTGTTTTTTTAACACCTGGATAAATATCTGGATTTTCAATTTCTTTAATGAATGAACCAAAAGCTTTATTCTGATCTTCGTGAGTTAAATTTGGTATTAATTTATTCCAAAACTTCATGTAGGGAATTGTGTAATGTTTACGAATTTCTTCTTCTGTTATTCTATCTTTTCCAAAGTGGTCCATCATTTTATCTACAACTTGACAGAAAACTGAGAAACTATCGCATAAAGTTCCTGACCAGTCAAATATTAAGTTTGTCATTTTTACAATTCTCCTTCCCATTCTTTATAGAATTCCTCAAGATAGCTTTCCATAAATTCATGTCTGTGTTCTGCTATTTTTTTTCCTGTTTTAGTATTCATTTTATCTTTTAGTAAAAGGATTTTTTCATAGAAATGATTTACTGATGCGCCTTTGTTGCTCAAGTATTCTTCTTTAGTCATGTTTGGTTTAAATTTATTATTTGGATCGTAGATTGGTCTATTTTTATGCCCGCCATAACTAAAAGTTCTGGCAATTCCAATAGCTCCAATTGCATCTAGTCTATCTGCATCTTGGATGATGTTAAGTTCAAGTGATTTGAATTTCTGAATGTGTTTTTCTCCTTTGAAAGAAACATTTATTATTATCTTTTCCACGTGGGTGATTATTTTTTCTTCCATGTTTAAACTTAATAAGAATTTTCTTGCTTTTTTTGCACCAATTAATTCATCATTATTGTGGAATTTAAAGTCTGCTATATCATGAAGTAATGCTCCAAGTTCTACAATTAATTGGTTTGCATTTTCATTTTTAGCAATTTTTTTTGCAAGGTTGTAAACTCTTTTTATGTGCCACCAATCATGGCCTCCTTCAGCATTGGCTAAAGTTACTTTAACAAAGTTAATTGTTTTGGAGATTATTTCTTCTTGATTCATTTTGTTTTAATTGATTAATCTTAATATAAATGTTTTTAGTTTTTTACTAGATGAAAATATTTATATACTCTGATTATTTAATTTTTATTATGGAAGAAACAGTTTTTCATAAGATAGTGAATGGCGAAGTTCCTTGTCATAAAGTTTGGGAAGATGAGAATTATTTAGCTTTTCTATCAATTTTTCCTAATACTGAAGGCGTAACTGTAGTAATCCCAAAAGTTTTTTCTCCAAGTTATTTTGTTGAGTGTTCTGATGAAGTAATGTTTGGTTTAATTAAGACTGCAAAAAAAGTTGCTAAATTATTAGATAATACTTTTGATGATGTTGGAAGAACTGCGATGGTTTTAGAAGGATTTGGAGTTAATTATTTGCATGCAAAATTATTTCCTATGCATGGAACTATTTTGGCTAGTTGGAAACCTATGAAGTCTGATATTGATACTTATTCTGAGAATTATCCAGGTTATATTTCTTCTCATGATTCTGTTAGAGAATCTGATGAAAAATTAGCTAAAACTGCTCAGTTGATAAGAGATAAAAATAATTTATAATTTATTTATTTTCCTTGTTTCCATAAATTATTGAAGAATGATCTGAAACTTTTTGCAATTGGTTCTGAATGAATGTGTACGCAGTGTAGTTGATCATCTTCGTAGGTTAGGATTATTATGTGGTCATCGATTATATCAATTGCCGCAGGTGATATTGATTTTAATACTCTGCAGTTTACATTTTTTAATTTTTGGTGCATAATGAAATATTGAGATTTATTTTCAATAAACAAATAGTTTGCTTTCTTGTTTTGTTTCTCAATATGTTCATTTGTTATATGCCACCAAAAATTGTTGTACTTCTCTTTTTTGTCGCCTCTAATTCCCATCGCCAAAATGGTCGTTCTAGAATCATCAAATAATTTTTGAATTAAGGTTTTTATTCCTCTTGTTCCAATTATGATTTCTGAATTAAATTTTTGTTCTGTTTGAATTAATTTCATTTGAGGAATTATTTTCTTGAATTCTTCTTCTTTTCTTGTTAATTCTTTTTTTTGTTCTTCTAAGTAACTCAGGATTGTTTCTGGTTTTGTTGCTTGAAAATTTTTTACCCCATTTATGTTGCTAATACTTACAAAACCTTTTTTGTAGAGTTTATCTAGTGTTTCATAGATTTTTCCGCTTGAGATGTTTGCCGCTGATATTATCTTAGAACTAGTCGTATTTCCAGTTTTTAGTAATGCCACGTAAACTTTTGCTTCATTCTCGGTAAGGCCTATTGTTTGAAGCAAGTATTCATACATACATACCACTAAGTGGGAGGAAGTATTTAAATATATCTGAAACTATCTTCACTACATGAAAGGGGCGAATACTTATTTCAAAAGTTTAACTTCGGTTGATGGTGGTCTTGGAACTAAAACTTATAATTCTGAAACTGAAGTACGAGAAAAATGTCAAGACCTAGATGAAATGCTGAATTTAAGCTTACTTAAAGCTAATACGAGCCATAGTAGTCTCCCTGATAGATTATGTGTGTCGCAATTAAATCGGAGTTATTCCGGGAGCTACCGGCCTTCTGGGGTCATATTTCAAACAGAACAGAAGCCTTCTTATTGTGCGCCTGTGGATTTAATGGTATTAACAGATGGTGAGAGTTTTACATCTTCAGATTATTCTAGTAAATTTATAGATGATTCTGATTTGATGATATTTAATTCGGTGGATGAAATGCTCAAAAACTACGAAACTCCAAATGATGCAAAAAAAACTCTAAATAAACTTAGATATAAAGCAGGATTAAGTGAAACTGGAGAATTCTTGTATAATGAATGTTGCTTTGAAAATACTGTTGAAATAAAACCTGTTGGTCTTGTAGGAACTTCACCTGAAATAATTGAAATGGCAGAAAAGTATGATTTGCCAATATATACTTCAACTGAATCTTATGTTAGATTGAATGAAACTATTGAATCTGAAAAGCCTGATTCGTTTTCTTTTCTGGATTTTTTTAGGAAATCATCTGTTGGTGCATTATATCGAGTGGGTGCATCATTTGCAATGGACGCACTCGCAATAGGAATTGCAACAGGAGAATTACAAAGTTTCTTCGAAGATCTAGAACCTGCGAAACTACTTAGAATATCTGCGTATGTTGTAGGAATAAATTTTATGGATTACAAATTTGATGTTACAAATAGATTAGATTCTATTGTACGAAGAAAAAAGTAAAGCTCAAAAGCAAAGCTTCTGGCTCCATTAAAATAAAATGTTTAAGTAAAAAAATAAAATTTAATAATTATTCAACTTTGGCGATTAAATCTCCAATACTTTCTTTAGCAAATAGTTCACCTGAATTTGTATTATAATATTTAATTTTTAGATCAAGTTTCATCTTGCCTTCGTCTTGATGTAGACAGTGGTCTCCAGTTAAAATAAATTTACTTGAACTTCCTTTGGTCATTGTTTGTTCTCCTTTCCACATACAATCTGATGGAGGACTTCTGATTTCTGAACTCATTTCTTGTATAACTATGTCTGTTCCAAAACCATTTTCAATTTCAATTGAAACTTGTTCTTCGTTAATTTCAGCATCTAAGCAGACAAATCCCGTTCCAAATCTACATTGGTCTGGAAGCATATTTGATGGTTCCAAATCAGCCATTTTATCAAGTCCTGCATCTGCTACTTCCGATGCAACTTTTTTTGTGCCACTACAACCTGCTAATGATATTATAAGAATTATACACATTATAATTAATATTTTTTTCATAATAATTTCACCTGAATAATTATTTAGTTTAATGATTATTAAATATTGTTATTTTTTTTACAAAGATAAACTCTTCTCCAAGATTTAATTGAATCAAATTTTCCGCCAATTCTAGAACCAAACATTTTTATGATTTCAAATTTGTTTTGTTTTAAACTTTTTTCAAGTTCTTTAGGTGAATAAATGAATTCTTCAAAGTACTCTTTGAATTGACTTAGTTTGTTTTTCTGTTTGACAAAGCCATGCCACTCTTCAATCCACTTATCATTTTGTTTTTTATGTCTAACAATTACTTCAATTTTTCCGTTAGGAATTTTATGAACTTCATATTCTTGATTATTATTTGCTTCTTTGATTTCCTTTTTATGATTTGGAAGATCAATAATTAAGATTCCATCTTTGTTAAGATGCTTGTAAGATTGTTTAATTGTTTTATTGATAAGTTTGTGATTTGGTAATAGGGCAAGACCTGAGTTTAAGATTAAAACTGAATCAAATTTTTTGTTGAGTTTGAAATTAGTCATATCTTGCTCGTAGAGTTTAATTTTTTTATCTTCTTTTTTTGCAATAGTAAGCATTTCTTTACTGATATCAAGGCCTTCAATATCGAAACCATCTTTTTTTAATGGAAAAAGATATAGACCGCTACCGCAAGCAAGTTCTAAAATTGAATTTACTTTGAACTTTTTTAATTGTTTTGAGATAAAGCCTGCATTCTTTTCATACTCTTCTTTACCTAGAATGTAATCATACCATTTTGCAGAATTTGAGAAATCATTATTTGAAGTCATGGATTTATTTTAGAGTTTGTTGTTTAAATAATTTGTTTATAGATTACTTTACTTATTCTTAGACCAAACCATATCATCAAAATATTTTCCATCAACATATTTGTTTTTTCTAAGAATTCCTTCAAGTTTGTAGCCTGATTTTTCTAAAACTCTAGCAGATGCTTTGTTAAAAGTTCTACACCAACCAGTAATTCTTGTAAGTTTAAGTTCATCAAAAGCATATTTAGTAAGAGTTTTAACTGCTTTAGTTGCAATCCCTTTACCTCGAAAACTTTCAAGTAAACCATAACCAATAATTGCTGAATGTTTGTATCTTGCCACATTATTTAGTTTTAAAGTCATGAAACCTGCAAATTCTTTATTAACAATTATTGCAAATCTTTTTACAAATTTTTTATTTTCAGAAAGTTCTTTTTCTGCTTCTTTAATATTGCTAGGTGCTGAGAAGAAATTCTTTTTAGCATCTTCATCTTTATGACAATCTGCGTATTTTTGAGCATCGCTTATTCTAATAGGACGAAGTGTGAAATCTTTAGTTTTAATGATTGCCATAGAACTAGTTTGCGTTTAATTATATATAAATATTACTAGTTTGAAATAGATTTATAAAATTATGCTAATTACTTTATGTAATGATTAATTTTGAAATGCCAAAGGCTGTTAAGAAAGCAGATGAGCATATATTGAAGCAATATACTAAAGTTGCAAAAAAGTGGGAAGATAAAAATAGGGATATTTATCATTTAAGTTTGGCAGTTAATTTAACTGCAAAATATTTAATTATACAACATGGGGATGATGTAATAGGACATGATTTTGGCGGGTGGTTAATTGATGTGGCTTTGTATAATTGGGATACAGCATATACTCTTTCAAATTTATTAGGTCCTGAAAATGAGACTGAAGTAGATGGAGTTAGAATTTATTCAAATCCTATTATGGAATTTTATAAGAAAATTAATCAAACTGTAAGACTTCCAACTTTAGTTACAGGTTTGGGATTAGTTGGAAAATCTGTTTATGAAATTGGAGATCATTTTATTACCGGAGCTCCTTATTCTGCAACTGTATTTAATGAGTTAGCTTTTGGTATGGGTTTGATCGGGATGGCCTCTTCTCAATATATTAAAGAAAGAGACCCAAAATTACTGGAAAAGAAACCTTTATTACAAGAAGCTAAAGACCGGATGAGTAAATTTGTAACTAAAATAATGCCTGAGAAAACTCCTAGTTTCACTTATAATTCAATTGATTCTATTTTATGATTTATATATTAATAAACTTTTTAAATCTTATAATTAATTTACATTTTTATGAAAGAAATAAAATATTCTGAGCTTGATGTTGTTCAACAAAAATTACTAGAAGAAGCTGCAAATGTTATGAATACAGCTTATAATCCATATTCAAATTTCTTTGTTGGAGCAGCGCTTTTGTCACAGAAGGGAGAAGTTGTAACAGGATCCAATGTTGAGAATGCATCTTATGGTGCAACAATATGTGCTGAGCGAGCCGCAATACTTAGAGCTAATGCAATGGGAATTAGAATGTTTGAGAAAGTTGCAGTCATTGCAAGAGGATCAGATTCTGAAACAACACAAGTAACCGCTCCATGTGGGATGTGTAGGCAAGTGTTATATGAAATGGCGCAAATATCGGGAATTGATATGGAAGTAATAATGTCAACAACTAAATTTGATAAAATAATAGTTTCTACAATTAAAGAATTATTACCATTAGCATTTGGACCAAATGATTTAGGTATTGATGTTAAGAAATATCAATGAATATGCGCTTCTTTGATGAAGTGTTCATCTTATTTCCCTTATAATTTTATTAATCGAAATGTTTTTATATTATTTTAATATTCTATTATATAATGATGGCAAAATTAAACTTAAATATGATTGTGAGAAAAGATTTTGTTAGTTCTAACTTTAATTATTATTATCTATAAGTCTAAAACTTTTTTTTAAGACTGTGAAACATTTTTTCTTTAGTCTTAATTCTCAAAGTTTAGATCATTGTTTATTCTTAGTTTATACTTTATTCTCCCTATAGCTTAATGGTAGAGCGATTGGCTGTAAACCAATTAGTGCTGGTTCAAATCTGGCTAGGGAGATTTAGCCGTGTGGGCTTAAAACGCGAGGAAATAAAAAATGGAAACAAATAGAGACCTAAATGAATTTGAGGCTAAGGCACAGTTGAGTGCTGGTGGCCGGTATCAAAAGAATATTGCCTGAAGGGGATATTTTTGGAACTGTGGATTCTGACGAATTCATGATAGAATTAGATGGAACAACGACTGGAATATTTAAACGATTTGAATATTTGAGTTTGCCATTCTCAATGACTGGTAATAGAAATAAGTTTGATCAACTAATAACTAATGCAAGAAAAAATGGGACTTCATTTAAAGAAGAATTAGATATTGATATAGATGCAACTTTCATAGTTGATAATTTTCTTAAGAAGATGTCTCTTAACCCTGCATTTTCAAAGCAAGTGTTAGATTGTTCTTTAGGACGAGTGTATGTTGATGATAACATTATTTCTAAAATTGAAACCAAGAATTCTTTTGAAGATAATTTATCTAAAATAGTTTTTAGTTGGAATCATTTATCAGACTTCTACTGTATAGAAGGACTTGTAGGTGGAGATGGAGTAAATAATCCTTTTAGAGAAGAGCAAAAGTCTTCTTTTGTTGCTGGTGCTTTAGATAGTTTAGAAACTAATCTGCCAATATTAAAACAAAAAGTAGAAACTAAAACTTGGAATAAGGTTTGTTTGCAATTATCTTCAATTGTAGGTCGAGAATATTCTCAGATTAATTCTGCTGTAAATGTTCTAGGCGCAGTTCATGGAACAGATAAAGATATGTCTGATGAAGAAGTTCAGCAATCATTAGAGCTAATAAATGAACTTTCTGGTTCTACTTTTGAGACTAATACTGATATTGGAAAATTATACAATTCACTTATAAGATTTCATAATTGGATGCCAATTGCACTAAAAAGTGATGATTTAGAAGGTGATACTTACGACAGTATTTGCAATCCAACAAAGAAAGTTTTAGAATTATTAGATTGTAAGTCTAATGTATCTTTAGCTTTATCTAAAGTAACTGATGCAACATCCCCAAAAGGATTGGCTTTAGTTTCATTTGTGGATGGGGAACTTATAGGTGATAAAAACGAGTTGATTAGACGTTCTAATGATTTAGATGTCATGCTGCTTAATCAAATTAAAGTTCAACGAAATGATCTGTTTAGTTTTAATTTTAAAGATCCAACTTTCTACTCTGGACTTACAGGTGGAAAATGGAAAGGACTTAAATTATTAAATGATGCAAAAGAAGTGCTTGATTTATCATACCACGTACCTGATGGATTTGCTATTTCTTCAATGTTTACAGAGAAAATATTTCATGAAACTGGAATTGAAGAATTGTTAAAAGAAAATATTTTTTCTATTGACGAAGCAAAAAGAAAGCAAATCCTAAACTTGGTTGATGAAGCGAACTTTAGTGCAAACATTGATGATAAATTATTGTCTTCTTTAGGAAGTTCTGTAATTGTAAGATCTAGCATGTACGGAGAAGATGGTAGCTCAAATTTTTCAGGAACTTATGACTCTGTTGCTTGTGAAAGTAATGATCTTGAGTTTGCAATTAAAGAAGTAGTTAAGAGTTATTTTAGCAAAGAAGCAATTGCAAGTAGAGAGGATATTGGGTTGTCTCATAACTTAGGCGTTAGCTATGTTGTGCAAAAAAAGATATCAGGTGAAGGAGGAGTTATTCATTTAACCAAAAATAATTGTAGCTTGAGCTTTGCAAGTACACCTGAAGATGCAGTTATGGGAAATGGAAATCATCAATTAGGAAGAACAATTAAAGATGCCATTAGAGGAACTCCTTTAGATAAATTAGGCTCTGATTTTGATTTATTATATAATGTTTTTGGAGATTCTGATATTGAGTTTGTCATTGATAAAGATTCGAATGTATATCTTACTCAATTAAGACCTAAATACTTTTCACCCGAATTAGCAAATAGGGATATTGATGCAGATGAAATTCAAATTAAGAATTTAGAAGATCTGAAAGAAAATGTTTTAGATAAAGAATACGTTGTGAAGATGGATTTTTTAGGAAGAGATAATATGATGAATCATGAAGGAGAAATAATGGATTTCATAAGACAAAACAAACAGTACATTTTGGCCGTTAAAGGGACTATGCCTGGTGTGGCACATATACCTAATAAGATTGAAGGCCATTTTAGAATTCCATATTTAATGGAGGATGTGAAAAATGATTAATGAGAATCAAATGGAACAAATAAAGAATTTTGCAATTGAATTAGATTGGAATTTAGCATTTGGAGGAAAGTCTAAAGGGAATAGACATTTATTCAGAATTGTTAAAATTACTAAAGAATTGGCAATTTCTTATGTAGTTGAAAAATCCATTTTAGAAGCGGGTGCTTGGTTGCATGATACTAATTTAGAGAAAACAATAGTTGGAAGTACTCTTGAGAATAAAGATAAAGTAATTAATTTTTTTGAAGAAATAAATGTTTTGAAAGAAGATCAAAAAAAGATTTTACATTGTATTGAGTCTCATGATGGGAGAATACTTGCAAAAACTACTGAAGCTAAAATAGTTCATGATGCGGATACTTTAGAAAAAATGGGTTCTCTTGGAATAATTAGAGAGACTTGGAAACGATCTCAACTTGGATGGTGTACTGAACAAATTATTGAACATTTGAAAACACATTTAAGTAAACGAGAGGGAAAACTCTATTTGTTTGAGTCTAAAGAACGAGCAAAAGAATTAAATGCTAATCTAAAACAATTTTTTGAAATAGTCGAAATTCAACTTAATGAATAATTTTTTCTTTTTCTTTCTTTTTTTAGTATGAATATTTATAAATCACTTATAAGTTCTTATCATGATGATTACAACTATTCCTGCTGTTGAAGAATTATCTAACTTAGTTTTAGAATCAGGCGCTTTTCCTATTCGAATGACTGTGGGTGATGTTGTATATTCAGGTTTTCCAAAAGTTCCTTTTCCAAAAAGAAATAAAGTTTCTTTTTCAAAAAGAAATAAACAAACAAAATCTTATGCTGACTTTTATTCTGATTTAAAATTTACTAGTCCTGATTTAGTTTTTGAATATAGATCTGAATTAGAATCTTATATTGAAACTCTTCCTAATTCTGTTAGATGTGCAATGGGAAATATGGCTTATAATATAAAAGAAATAACTAAAGAAGAACAACTATCTGGATTAACTGATAAAATTTATTCTAATGTAGGAAATTAATTCTAAATTTAAATAATTATTTTTTATTAAGAATTTTATTAAGAAAAATATAATTAAAAAAAATATAAAATTATTCAGTATCTTCTTTTTTAGTTTTTGAAGATTTAGCTTTTGAAGTTTTAGTCTTTGTAGATTTAGTCTTTGAAGGTTTAGTATCTTCTGATTTAGTATCTTCTGATTTAGTATCTTCTGATTTAGTATCTTCTGACTTAGTCTTCGCAGGTTTAGTTTTCAAAGCTTTTATGATCATATCAAGTTTTTCATTAATTAATTCTAAATCTTTACTTGAAACTCCACTACCTGAATTACCTTTATCTTTTGAGAAACATGCGTCACAATAGACTGGTTTGCTTGAAGTTGGTTTGAAAGGAACTTCGCATTTAATTCCACATGATGAACATGTAACTTTAGTCATTTCGACTTCTCGTCTTCCTCTGTCTCCAAAGCCGCCGCCTCTGCTGCCGCCTCTGTCTCCATAGCTGCCGCCTCTGCTGCCGCCTCTGTCTCCATAGCTGCTGCCTCTGCTGCTGCCTCTGTCTCCATAGCTGCCGCCTCTGCTGCCGCCTCTGTTACCATCTGAAGAGTCTCTATCGCCAAAGCCTCTTCCACCGCTTCTACCTCTAGGTTTGTCATCAAATGATGATCGTCTAAAGCCTCTGCTAGGTGAAGCATCGTCGGAATCGCCTCTGCCACCTCTTCTTTCTGTTGATCTTTCAAAATTTGCCATAACTGCTTAAGAACGAGGATTTGTTTATAACATTATCTAAAAGAATATTAGAAATGCCATTTAAAGAAAGAAAAATTATTCTTGGCAAGAATATTTACTAAACTTTTACAAAGTTTACTTTTTAGCTTTACTAGCAACTTTTGCAATCCAAATTGTTGCAATTACTGCTAGAATAGTTACGATTATCGCATAAACCCAAGGACCACCTGCTGCAAGTTGACATAAAGCGCCAGCACCATCTGCTCCACAAGGACCTTTGAATAATGCTTTGATAGCGTCGTTCCAAGCTAAAGCTGCAATTAAACCAAAAGCTGCAGTAAGTAAAGCTGCAAATTTATCTAAAACATCTTTTCTCATTATAATTTACCCCCTAAGTCTTTTTATTAAGGGTTGAATATTTAAAGCTATTTGTTGATTTTGTTAAACTCGTTAATTTTATATAGTGAAGGTGCTAAATTATGGTCATGACTGGGCATACAGATGGACTTCATCATTTTCATACTAGAAAAAGAATTCATCAAGATCATGAACCTTATCCTCATCCGCATAAGTGGAAAAAACTTATGGACAAGGCAATATATGTTGTAGGTATATTTGGACCTATTATGACCATTCCTCAAATTTATAAGATTTGGTTTCAACAAAATGCTTCAGGTGTATCTGCTATATCTTGGAGTGCATATCTTTTAGCATCGGTATTTTGGTTGATGTATGGAATAATGCATAAAGAAAAGCCAATTATATTTACTTACTCAATTTGGATACTATTAGATATATTTGTAGTTATTGGAGCAATTATTTATTGATAAAAAATTAATTCTTTTAGCACTTAATTTTTTTCTTACAGTTTTTAGATTTACAATTGCAAGTCATGTAATTGGAATTAGGTAATGCATTTTCATTGTAGTCGCCAGTAATCTCGTCTCCTTTCTTAATATCTTTAATTGCGATATCGCAAAAGTTTTTGGCGGTGGTGTTTGCATTGCAAGAATGATTAACAAATTTCTCAGGACTTTGCATAATTGTGTATTTATTATTTAGAAATGTTATGTGTCTTTTTTCTTCATCAGATTTTTTATCTACTTCTTCTTTAGATAAAGTATTGGTTAAATCCCATTTTAGGATAATTTCTCCTTTCTTGAAATCTTTAGCTGCGAAAATACCTGTGCCTTGTATAGATGATTCTTTTATAGTGGCATTATCTGATTTCATAAGAATTTAATTTTAATATAGATTAATAAATATTGTTATGATAGTTTTTTACATAATTTTATATACTTTAATAATTTAGAATTATTTATGTCAGAAGATGAATATTTTATGGAAGCAGATGCAGACATGATGGTTGGTGAGTTAAGAGCTTTCATAGATGCTGAAAATAGATTAGTTCAAGAAGAACATGAATTAAATAATAAATTACAATCCTGGGATGCAATATTTATGCATCTTGATGAACGTTTACCTTTAGATGCAACATATATTCATGATCTAAATGGTAAAATAACTGATAAATTAAATGAAATAAGGGATGTTATTGAATCTGAAAATTATAAAGATTTAAAGTTTGTATCTGAAGAGAAAAAGTTTTTAGAACATTTTCGAGAAGATGTAGCTCATCGAAAATGGCGAATAGTAAAAAGAGATTTAAGTATAGAAACAAACGATGAACATAAAGTATTGCGTTTAGAAGAACAAGAATTAAAGAATTTACATTACTTATTTGCTGCAACGATGAATTTAATGAAAAGAAGTTCATTATTACATGCATTAAATGAAGATTTTGCTATAGCTAAAGAAAAAGAACAATATGCAAAATTAGAAGAATATTATTTTTTACAAGTCTATAAATTTGTGAGTTCTTATGAACAAATATTCAGGCATTTATGGGCAAAAGAAAAACATTTAGCAGAAAAGATAAAACATGATTCTAAGAAATTAAGATAATTCTCTTTTTTTTATATTGCTTTATATTGCTGTATAATCTAACTGTTTTAGTATGGGTTTATATAACAATTCTTATTTCGATTTAAATGGATGAAAAATTTCAAGAAATTAAACGTTATTTTGATGAACTTGACAGTATTTCTTTAAAAAATAAAACCCATACTAAAAATAATGCTGCAGGCATGTATGCACCTATATCTTTAGAACATTTAACACTTGGAATGGATTTCTTAGTTGATAATTCTGTTATTGATGTTACTTCAACTTTTTGTCATGCAGGATCAAATGATGGTCGAGTAGTTATTTTATCTTCTGAAGTTTATAAGATACCTTCTATTGGTGTTCAATATGATGGGTTACTTGCCACTGGTTCAAGAATTAATATTTTAATTTTACAAGATCCATCAATTGTAGATAGATATAGTGTAGAGATTTTAGCGGGTGAGTTTACAAAAGATAAAACTTATAATTCAAATGATGTATCTTTTGAAAAAATAAAGACTTTTTTTAATCATGTTGATAATCATTATGCAATGGCTGAGAAAATAGCGAGACAATCGCCAAAAGATACCATGTTTATTTTAAATTCTAGTCAACCTTCGCCTTATGTATTTCCCGGATTAAAATTAGAATTATCTTTGGAATTAAAAGATGGAGCACAAATAGCTATTGAACGATCTTCTAAAGTGATTGCTAATTCTGAAAATTTGAAACCTTTAATTGATAGAGATTTCATGCATATATATAGAAATTAAGTTCTTAATTGTTTTATTCAATATCAATATCGAAGACATCTAATAGTGAGATCACTTCTGGAGACGAGAATTTTGTTTTTTTTAGATTATTTTTGTTTGGGTCGATAGCATAATTATTTGCATGTCTAAATGATGCAAAGCTTAAGTTTGAATCTTGAAAACGACTTCCACTTAAACTTGAGTTTTCAAAATTTGCATTAGTCAAATTTGTTTCAATAAAATCACAATCAATTATTTTGCAGTCTTTGAATTCTGCGTCTTTTAAGTTTAAGTTGTTAAAACCAGTCATTGATATTGATGAATTGTGAAAGTTTAAACTGATTAAGAATTTATTACATTTTGAAAAGTCTAAACCTAATATTTTACATCCAGTAAATTTTGCATTTTGCATTCTTGTATTTTCTAATTTAGTATTTGATAGATTACATAGATTGAATGTGCAATCTGAAAATGTTGCGTTTTTGAAAGATTTGTCTGAGAAATTTATTTCGTTAAAAGTTTCAGATTCAAATTGTTTGTTTTCGTATTCAGTCATTATTATTTCTCTTCTTTTAAGACATCAAATAATTCTTTGTTTAATACAATTTTATTTATTTTGCCAATTTTTTCTTTTTTTATTATTCCTTTTTGTTCAAGACTGATTAAGATTCTATGAGTTCTTAATTTGTTTAAGTTTGGCAGATGGGATAATTCATATTGTTGAACTTCTCCATTGTTATCCATTAGCTTTTCAATAACAGTTTTCTCTTGACCTGTAAGGAAATCTAAAATTATTTTGGTGTTTTTTTTTAACGATTGTTCTTGTTTTATTACTTTGTCTGACATAATATAAAATACTATAGTTCCAATGAGTAAACCCATGAAAGCTAATAGTGGAATAAGATAAGTATTATTTGATTCTGAATGATCTTGTTGTCTAGCTTCCATATAGTTTATAATTTGGTCTTTAGACATTTCATTAATCAAGCTTTCAGTTAAATGGCCTTTTTCTCTTTCAATTTCTTGAGAACTTAAGTGCATAGTTATAGTGATAATTAGCAATGCGAAAAGAACAATAATTCCAATACCCAGAATTATTTTTCTATTATCTTTAATATTCATGTATTTAGAGTTTCTTGTGTGATATATAAATATTTTTGTAGTTTCAGAAAAGTGAAACCGTAGTTTTAGGGTGATTTAATAGTTTCAATAAGTATTATGTATAGTTTCATCTATAGATACTATATAGGATAATTAAAAAATCAAGATTAATTAAATTTTTAAACTGTTAGGTGATTAAATGAAACAAATGAAGACAGAAGAAATAGTAAGATATTCAGTTCTAGGATTTTTCCTAGTTTTATTTAGTGTATTTTCTTTAAGACATTTTGTACTTGGTGGTGGAGTTGCAGCTTCAGTGGATGCATTGTGTCCTTTTGGAGGATTTGAAACACTATTCACATTCATTGCAACAGGAGGATTTGTTCCTCGGATATTGATGAGTAGTTTAATACTCGGAATAGGAATATTAGTTACTGTTCTTGTTTTTAGAAAGGGTTTTTGCGGTTATATATGTCCATTTGGAACATTACAAGAATTACTTGGACGAATTATGAAGAAGAAATTTGTAGTGCCAAAGAAGATTGATCAATATTTAAGATATTTGAAGTATGTTGTTTTAGCAGCAATACTTGTAGGAACTGCTTACTTTGGAATATTGGTTTTTAGAGCTTATGATCCATTTATGACATTCTTTCATTTTGGGAAAGGAATTTTTTGGGATGTAAGTTATGCAGAATCTGCTGAACATTTAATTCCATTTGTAATTTTAATGTTGACTTTATTCTTTTCAGTATTTATTGAACGATTTTGGTGTAAATATTTATGTCCGCTTGGAGCGGTTATGAACATATTTACTTGGATGGGAATTACCAAGATTACTAGAGACTCAAAGACTTGTACTAATTGTAAACTTTGCGATAGAGTTTGTCCGATGAATGTAAAAGTTTCAAATGTTAAAACAGTAAAAGATGTAGAATGTATAAATTGTAATAAATGTGTGAATATTTGTTCTAAAAGTGAATCTTTGTCTTTGAAAACATTTGGAAAATCTTATTCAGTCATCACATATATTGTTTTAATGCTTGCTTTGTTCTTTTTAGTTATTGGAGCATCAAAAGCATTTGGCATTTGGCAAAGTATTCCTGCTGCATCACTGGTTGATGTTGGAGGGGACTTGAATGGTGATAATATTAAAGGCTGGATGACGTTGAACGAAGTTGCAATTGAAAGCAAAATTCATGTACAACATTTTGTTCAAGATTTAGGATTGCCAGCGGGTGTTGATTTAGATCTGCCACTTAAAGACATGTCTAAAACTTATGGTATTGAATTTGAAACTCAAGAGTTACGTGATTATGTTTCAACATTTGTACATGCACATCAAACTGAATCTGAAGATGTTTATCAAGAACATGAAGTAGCTTGTCCTTGGGGTTTGAGAGAAGAACCATATCCTGGAACTTGTGCTTTATATGTTGATACAGATAGAAATGGATTATGTGATTTGAGTGAGTAATTAAAATTTGTTTTTTAAGATTTTAGAAGTTGAATTGATTAATACCACAATTATCAATTCTTAAATTCCATATTTCTTGATCGCTGAGTTTATTGAAATATCCAATAATTATTTTTATTATTTCATGGTGTGAAACGAGAAGAATATTGTCTTTTTTTGATTCTTTTAATTCGTCTAAGAATTTGAAAACTCTTTTCTTTTCTTCTTGAAATGATTCTCCATTGTTTACTTTTTTGTTAAATAAATCATCTTTTATTGTTTCTATAAACTCTATAACTTTTTTACCTTCAAAACCCGTTTTTCTATCGTTGATTCTAGGATCGACAATTAGTTTTATATTTCTACCTTTATTGATTAATTCTGCAGTTTCTCTAGTTCTTGGTAACTCTGATATGATAATTGAATCAAATTCTGTGTTTTTTAGTTTTTCAGAAACTGTTGTTGCTTGTTCTTTACCTTTGTTAGTTAAGTGGACATCAATTGCAGGATCATCATTGCAAAGACGATCTAAGTTGTAATTAGTTTGTCCATGTCTGACTGTGAATAGATTCATGTAGATATATTCGTGATGTGTTATTATAAATTTATTGGCGTTAAGATTTATTTTTTGCTTTGTTTCTATAACAAATTAAATATTTGCATGTATGAGTTTGCAACGTATTTATTCTGTGTGATTTTATTTTATTAGTTTATGTCCTTTCCATAAGAATTGGAAATATTTTTCGTAAGATTTTGCTGCTTCTTTATCTTGAATCAATATTCCTGTTGGAATTGTCGTCCAAATTATTATTCCGACTTTGTCGTGTCTGATTATTGTTTCTGTTAATGGTTCTTCAGGTCCAAAATCAGTGTATCTTGTTTCTGCATTTGGATAATTTGCAGATGATTTGTAGTCTCTAAGTGATTCATTAAAAATTAGTTTTGCTTTAATTCCTTTGGCTGCTCTTTTAATGTGATAGCTAATCCACCATGCTTCGGGGAATATTATGTTTGAGACTCCTGGTGAACCTATTGTGAGGTGCTCTGTTCCTTCTGAATCTAGTAATTCGTAGAGCATTTCTTTAACTCCTCTAGTTCCACTAAAAAATGATGCTTCTTTTTTGACTTTTGTTGATTTTTGTTTTAATTTTAGTTCAGGTAATATTTCCATAAATCTTTCTTTTTTATCGTCCATATATTGGATAATGTGATCTGGATTTGATGCTTGATAATGTTTAATTTGTCCTTCTTTGATAAATGAAATTAATCCTTTGCCAAGTAGTTTATGTAGTGCCATGTATACAACTGAACTTTGAAGTCCTGATTTTTCTATTATTGGTCCTGCAGTTGAGGTATTAAGTTCTAGGAGTGCTAAGTAGGTCTTTATTTCTCCATTTGAAAGCCCTATGTCTTCTAGTATTTCTGTGTTCATTGTTTCTGTTTGATGTTATTTTGTATATAAATCCTTCGTTTCCTCTCCAATAATGGAGAGTGATTATTTAAATAGCCATTTGCACCTACTAGTTAGTAGAAACAATGAATGTTGTTTGAAAAAAGAGGTTGATAAAAAATGGCAATAAATCAAATAATGAATGGAATTGAAATTTTGGCTGCACTTGCAGGATCTCCTGATACAACTGCGCTTGAACAAAAGGCAATGGATATTGATACAACTAATAAGATTGAAGTAGTTGCAGATACAATAAATAAAAAAATTGATTCGAATAAAACTATTGACTTTACAGATGCTAATTTTGAATTTCATGCAACTGGTGATTTAGAAACTAGTAAAACTAGATTAAATTTATTCTATACTTTACCTGGAAATACCAAAGTATATTCATTTATAGAATTTTATCCAAAAGATGGATTTTTTTCTAAAACAATGGCATCAACATCAATTAATAAACATGGAACTAATGCTTATGTTGAAACAAAGAACTCAAATTTATTTAATGATAAAATTGCAGTTGGTATGTCTCAAAGTTTTGGCATCGGTCCTGTCTATGGAAGTGTAAAAGCCATGCCCGCTTGGTTTGACAAAACAGGTTATGTTGCAAACTCTACAACTGTTGGAGGATTTGCAGGAGTTGGTTTTAATATTCCAATAGGAAAAACTGATTTTAAAGTTGATATAACTGCTTTTGCTGATATAAATGTTGCAAAGAAAGGTGGACCTCAATGGGATTATGGTGAAATAGAAGCTAAAGTTGCTATTCCAACTAAGATTGGTAAATTTAATCTTGGAGCAGGTTATAACTTTAACTCAACTGGAAAATTTAAGCCTGATGCACAGTTTAGAGTGAATATTGGATATTCTCCTAGAAAATAATTTTATTTTTTTAATTTTATTTTAAGATCTTCTAAATCCTGATCTATTCCCGCCACGTTTGTTAGTAAATCTTGATTGTGGTTTTCCTGGAGGTCTTCTATCAGAAGAAGATGATTCTTTAGGTTTATCGCTTGATCTATCTCTAGTTTTATTCTTAAATTTACTATCAGATCTGCCATTACCTCTGTTTCCAAATTGTGCTTTATGTCTAGATTTATGAGAACCCTGCTTTCTTGGAGCAGGTTTTGCAGCTGAACCAGTAGCGTTTTGAGCAGCATCAGAGTGATGTTTATGATCTGTGACAACTTCGATTGTTTGTCTAATTAATTTTTCAATATCTCTAAGATAACTTCTTTCTTCAGCAGCACAAAGAGAAAATGCAGTACCTTCTGCGCCAGCTCTTGCAGTTCTACCAATTCTATGAACATAACTTTCAGGTTCATTAGGAAGTTCGTAGTTAATTACGTGAGAAATATCATCAATATCAATACCTCTTGCTGCAATATCTGTTGCAACTAAAACTTTAACTTTACCAGATTTGAAATCTCTTAAAGCAGTAGTTCTAGCGCCTTGAGATTTATTACCATGAATTGCATCTGAGGGGATATCATATTTATTAAGGAAATCTGAAACTCTATTAGCTCTATGTTTTGTTCTAGTAAAAATAAGAATGCTAGTAAGATGTTTATTTTTTAAAAGATTTAATAATAATTTGTCTTTAGAAGGTTGATCAACAAAGAAAATTTTTTGTGTGATTTTTTCAACAGTTGTTGCTTGTGCTGCGACTTCAACTTTAATAGGATCTCTAAGTAAACTTTTAGCAAGTCTGTCAATATCATTAGACATAGTTGCTGAGAAAAATAAAGATTGTTTTCTTTGAGGAAGTTTTGCGATTAGTTTTTTTATATCGTGAATAAAACCCATGTCAAGCATTCTGTCTGCTTCATCTAAAACAAAGAATTCAATATTATCTAAAGTAAGTTTTCTTTGATTTAATAAATCTAATAATCTACCTGGAGTTGCAACAACAATATCTACACCATTATTAAGTGCTTGAACTTGTTTAACTTGGCTAACTCCACCAAAAATAACCGTGTGTTTGTATTTAAGAAAAGAACCGTACTCTTTGAACGAATCGCCAATTTGAGCTGCAAGTTCTCTAGTAGGTGCTAAAACTAAAGTTTTAACTTTTCTAGGATAAGTCTCTCTCATTCTTTGTAAGATTGGTAAAATAAATGCTGCAGTTTTACCAGTTCCAGTTTGAGCGATACCGATTAAGTCTTTACCTTCTAATAATCCAGGAATTGCTTTTGCTTGAATAGGAGTTGGAATTTTGTAGTTTTGCTTATCTAAAGCATTCATAAGAGGATCTATTAAGTTTAAATTTTGGAATGTAATTTCTTCTGTCATTTAATAACAGAATATTGATTTGGTTATAAAAGCTGTGGTTATTTGTGCTTGTTATTTCTCAACTTTGAACATTTTTCCATGACCTGGAATTATGTAGTCTGCAAGTCTTAGAAGTGTTTCTCGACTTTCAATTAATTGTTTCATATTCATTCCTTTTGCTTGAGTGTGATCTTTTTGATTTATATTGAATATTTGTTCTTCTTTATCAAGCCACCAAATTACATCTCCTGCAATTGCAATTTTGCCTTTATCTGTGTTGACTAATAAAGAAAGATGTTCAAGAACATGACCTGGAGTTTGAATAATTTTTATATCTTTACCTAAAATGTTTTCATCAAATTCAAGCATGAGTTCTTTATCATACATTAAATTTGCATCATAAGTTATGTGTTTTGCTTTTTCGAAGATGCCAGCTAATAAGATGTGGTCTGGATGACAATGAGATAAGAAAACATAATTAATATCATCTGTAGTTAGATTTTCTTTTTTTAGAGCTTCTAATAATTTTTCTCGATTACAACCAGGATCAGTAATAATTTTTTTATTTTCAGTTATAATTAGGCAAGATGTAGAATTTGCAAACCATCCTTGTTTTATTTCTTTTGCATAACCTTCAATTAAGATTTTTAGTTCTGCCATAGTATTAAATTAGAATATTGTTTTTATAAATTTATTCTTCTATATACATTCTAATTCTAATAACAAATTATAAATACTTTTGAACTAAAGTTTATTTTATGGATACACAAATACATCATAATGCCTTTAGAATTGCAAAAGGTAAACTTGGAATGGTTAAAGAATTATTCTCTAAACTAGGGATGACTGTTAGTTATGAACCTTTTGATGATGAATGGGCCTTATTTAAGCAAGAAGGAAATGATGTTAGAATACAAGTGATAGAAGTTTCTAAAGAGGCTAAGTATTTTGAAGGAAAAGAAGAATCTCATATAGGATTTATTTCTAAAAATCCTGTTTCTGATATTGCTGAAATTGAAAAATTTGCAAAGGAGAATGAATTGGTTTTTGTAAAAGGATCTTGGTCTGATCAGGAGCATTGGTTTGATATGTCTGAATTATTCGTAGATTTTGTTATAGAAATAATGGATAAGAAAATATTAGATTAATTCTTTTACATAACTGCAGAGAATATGTATTTAAATAATGGTATTGCAATTTGAACTAATAAGAATATTAAAAGAATCCAAATCCAAACACTAAATCCTTTTTTTGGCTTTTTTTCAATCTCTTGTTCTATTGCACCATGAAAAGGGTTTTCAACTTTAGGATTTTTATTCATATAAAGCTTGTAGAAAATCATTGTTAGAATACTTAAAGTTCCATCAATAATTGCAACTGCGCCTAGAATTCTAAAGAATACATCACCTAAAACTCTGCTTGCATTATGAGTAAATATGATTGGTTCTAACATTAAGACTACAATTCCCATAAAAATAAAGTTAATGTAAATTATTGTGTCCATGTATTTTTCTTTATTTAGTGCCTTAGCTAGAACATTTCCATGTAATGAAGCAAAACCAAATAAGAAGTATGTTTGATATAATTGCCAAACGATATCTCCTGGAATTATTTCCCAGATACCAAATAATGAAGTGAGAAAACTAAGTATGATTACTATGAATAAAACATTAATAAAAAAGTTTAATCTTGTAAAAGTATTTTGTCTTTTATCATCCCAAATAAATGCTAAACTAATTAGTGAATGTAGCATAACCATTGAAAGAGTTATTAATACTTTGCTTGCAACTTCATTAAATTCTCCAACTAAAACAGTAACGACTGCAACTAGAGCTGCAATAATTAAACTACCAATCAAGTTGTATAAAAAGAATTTTTTTAGTTCAGCAAAGTTAATCATATATCATTTATTGGTTGTTGATTATATAAATATTTGGGTTAAATGATTTGTTTTTTTTATTTTCATAAAATATATAAACTTAAAAAATAAAAGTTATATATGCAAAAAAGTACTCGAATTATTCTTATTTTATTAGTAATAGTAATTGTGTTAGTAGTTTTATCCTTTCTTAGTCTTTATTATTGTGAATTAAATGGACTTTGTTAAGTAGGTGAAACGCGAATTATAATCTGAGATATTTGTGATCGAAATGATGGGCGAATACATAATACTTTAGGAAGTCCTAATTGTTTTGACAATGAAACTTATTTTGGTGATTTAACTGGGTTACAATGTCCTTGTATTTGCTGTGTTCCAAAATAAATAGAATTATTCTAAATTTTTCTTAATCAAATCTATGATCTCTGAGAATTCTTCAATTAGAAAATATGAAGTTTAGCATTAAATTATATTATTTGAATTTTAGCACATACATTTATAAAAATGGTTCATTTTTTTAAATTTATAATGGTTGGAAAAATAAAATTGGCATATATGGCTTCGGGAAGTGGGTCAAGTGTGGAAGCGTTACATCATAAAATTGATACTGGTGCTTTACAAGGATTTGAATCAAGTTTAATATTATGTAATAAACATTCTGATGAAGCAGGAATTTACGAACGAGCTGAACGATTAAATATTCCAATCTTTTATGCAGCATCTGGTTTGGAACAATTAGCAGTACTAAAAAAAAATAAGATAGATTTAATATTAGGTTTAGGTTATATTTCTAAAGTTGAAGATGTTGTACTAAATGAATATCATGATAGAGTGTTAAATATACATCCAACTTTATTACCAAAACATGGTGGGAAAGGAATGTATGGTTTAGCAACACATAGGTCAGTTTTAGCGGCAATTGAGAATTTTACAGGTCCAACAGTTCATTTAATGAATTCAAAATTTGATGAAGGGAGAATACTTGATCAATTAGCAATGGATGTACCTGAACATTTAATTGGTCAACCAAGTGAAGAAAATGCTAAAGAATTACAACGTTATGTTTTAGACGGTGAATATTTTTTAATGGCTGATGTATTAAAGCAAATAAGTGAAGGTTCCATTAAAGTAGGAAAATTCTGATTAATTCACTTTTTTATTTTTAATAAAATCTTCTTCATCTTTGAATGTGAATTTTGTTTGTGGGTCTTTGAAAAGAAGATTATGTGTTTTACAGTATTGTAGGAATAATTCGGTGTAGTTTTTTTGAATTGTTTTGTTTAAATTAAAATTAAATTCTTTAAGGAACACATATACTTCATCTTCCTCTCCTTTTACTTCAATATATTTTCCGATGAAAGGATATTTATTAATTGTAATTGTTAAGTTTGGATATCTTTTATTTTTAAAATAAGTTCTAATTTTTTCTGTTTTAGCAACTTCGTAAAGATTAAGATTTTTAATGATGATGCGTGCATCTTTGAAAGATGAAATCTCAGGTTCGATTTCTTTTCTTACAATTAAATGAGAGTTTTTTTCTTTAGGACCTTTGTAAGCAAGATAAATTTTATCATTTTCTTTTCGAAGTCTTAAAATTTTATCTTGAGATTTGAAATCAAGATGATTTCCATCATAATAAATATCTAGAACGTGAACTTCTTTAGTTTGAATAAGATTGGCTTGAGTGATTATGAAAGAATCATTTAATTTTAGTTTAGCTTCGATTTCTTTCATGATATATTAGCTTTCTTTGTCTTTATATAATTTTATATGAATAATAAATAAAAAATTATTATTTATTTGGATTAGAAACTTTTCCCATGAATAAAATATTACCAGTATCTTGTTCTTGGATAATAAAAATAAATGGGTGATTAGCTCTAAAAACATTAGTAGGAGTCATTGAAGTCATTACCATTCCAACAGTAGTAGCCGCAGCTGCTTCAGTTCCTTTTTCATCAACTTTTATATACGCTTGATGGATTACAGAACCAATGAGTAAATCTTTACCGCCAGTCATACCAGAAAAATCTGCTGCGTCAGAAAATGCAGTAGGCATACCTAAACTAGCTAAAGTATCTTTCATAAAGTACTTAGAGTCAAATTCAAACTTAGGAAGTGATATTGAATCTAATTTTGTTTTTTTCATTTGAGCTTTATACTCATTAAATTTTTCAAAGGATAATTCAATATCATCAAGAGTATAATTAAATTTAATTAATTCATCTGTTTCATAATTATATTCTTCTCCTTGTTTAGGCAGTAATATTAACATTGAGATTTCTTCACCCTTATAAGGAAGTTCTATGATTTGAAGTTTTTCTAAACTTGCATAATTAAATCTTGCTTTATCAGGATCCATAAACATCATCTGAGTTTTTACGCTGTTGTTTGGTGTTATTTCGAAATCTTGTTCTTGAGTGTCTGATTTATCAAATTCCCATTCCCAAGTTCCTTTAAAATAAATTGCATTAGTAATAATTAATCTAGTAGCTGAACCAATAAATCCTTTAGGAATAACATCTTTAATTTTATTATTTGTTTGTTCTTCAATAAAAGTATTAATTGTTTGTCTTGATTTTTCGCTTTCAGAAATAAAATTTAAATTTGCTGCTTTCCCACCATAAAAATTCTCAACGATGTTTGTATAATCTGTAAGAAGAGGAAATTTATCTTGAATCCATAAAGCATTACCTGTTTTTAATTCATAAGCAGAATTCTTTGTATTTAAATTATTATATATAGCTGCAAAATTTGGTCTTAAAATATTATCGTCTGGAAAATGAAACACTGCTTTCATTTCATCAGCTGTTTGACCATTTGCACCTTCGTAAGTCATTGCTAAAGCAGCTGAAATACTATAAGGAGAATAAAAAATATTTTTTTGATTGGATTGATCAAGTTTTGAATATAAATCAAACGCGAATTCATTGTTAGCATTTGCTAGTTCTTGGATGCCTGCTTGAGTTGAATCAGTATCTATTGCAACGGGAGGTTTATCTGGGCTGTAAGGAAAAAGAAATAATGCAGATGTAGCAGCAACTAAGGCTACCATTAAAATTGCTATTGAAAATGTTAAAAGTTTTTTATTCATACAATAAGATAAATGTAGCTAGTATATAAATATTTTTTAGGTTTTGAAATGAGTAGAAGTTATGATTAAAGATGATGGTAATATTAGTTAATTAAGAATTATTCTGATTTAATTAAAGATTCAACTTTGACTTTTATTTCATCTCTAATTACTTTCATATCGTCCATTTTCAAACCAAAAGGATCTTTAACTTTCCAAAAAGTTACATTAGGAGAATCTAATAAGTATTTAGGACATAATTTCTTTTCACACATAATAATGATTTTTTCTGCTTCTTTAACGAATTCTTCGTTAATTGTTTTAACTTTTAGATATTCAACATTAACGTCAACATCTTTCATGAGTTTGTAAATTTCATAAGGGATTTTAGGATATTTATCAGGTGAGCTTGGATCAGTTCCAGCACTAAAAGCATCTGTGGATTTAGTTATTTTATTATAGAACGCTTCTGCAATTTGACTTCGACCAACATTCCCTTCGCATACAAATAGTAATTTTCTCATAAAATACGATACATTCTATATTATATAAATGTTACTTATAATTGGAGCTTAATTAGTTTATTTATTTACTTTATGAGTTTTCCAAAACCAAAAACCTGCACCTAATGAAATTAACACTGAAAGAATAATCCAAGTTATTTGAAAGATGTTCCAAATATTATTGTTGCAAGAAATAGCATCGCTGCAAAGAGGAGTTGTACAATCAGGAAGAGGAGTGCAAGCTATTTTAGTTGGAATATTAGAATTAATAATAACTAAAAGAACTATAGACAACATTATGAATAATGTACATGTAAGTGTTATTGTTTTATGGACTTTTTTCATTTTCTTTAGTTTATGTTATTTTACATGCATTTAAATCTTGTCCCAAATTGAAATAAAGTTAAGGATAAAAGTGCTAAAGTAATTAAAAGCATAATTTTCTTAGCAAATCTGGCGTATTTAGTGTTCCAGTTTTTAAGTTTAGGAATAGTGTATAGTGTTGCTGTGATAAGTCCGAAGATTATTGTAGCAATTAAATAAGGTAAAGCTCTAGCAAATGGATCGTCGCCTATACACATGATTATTTTATTCTGATTAGTAATATAAATATATTTCTATAACTTTGAATTTGAAGGTATTTTTGAGTAAATCTTTTTAAAATCGATTTCTTTTCTAATACTATGCCTATTAAGGATTTACTTGGAGACATTGAAGGATTTGTAGATAAAGTATTTGATATTCTAGATAAAGAAGGAATTGATGTATCTGAATCGTATTTAGATCATATTTGTTATAGGGTAGAAACCCAAGAAGAATATAAAGAGTTTCAAACAGAACTTGAAAAATATGGTTATCTATTAACAGAAAAAGAAATTAATGGTAGACCAATATCTTCTTACAAACTAATAGAACCAATAGTTCTTCATGAAAATGAGATATCTGTAGTAGAATTACCTTCTCCAAAAGCAGATACTCCGTATAAACGCGGCTTAGAACACGCAGAATTAGTTATAGTGGAAGATTTCAAAACTTTTATGGGATTATATCCATCAACAAAATTTAATATGAAAGCGGCTAATAAAGCTGTTAATCCTGATGTTTCAATAAAATATGATGGAATAACAATCAAGTTTCATCATAAACCATTAGAATATGTGATTTTGCATGAGCAATAGTTAATTTATGGGTGAAATAAGATCTATTCCTTTTTTCCTATTGTGGTCTTAGTTTTTATATTATCTATGCCATTATTTATAAATTAGTTTTCATTTCCTGATGAAATGAGTCAGAAAATCAAGTATGGTCCTCATTTGTTCCCTGGAGGACCTTTGTATTATATTCGATCTGAAGAACAAGATATTCGGGAAGCACATAGTGAAATAATGTTTAGTTTTGCAACTGCGCTAAATGAAAATCAAAATGGATCTATAGCTCAACAAATTAAAATTAAAGATTCAGATAAGTTGCAAATATCATTTATGAATTACGGAAATACTGAATTGGTTTACTTACTTACTATAAATAAACAAAAATATGCTATTTTAATTAATCAACCGCAAATGAATAAAACAGTTATAAAAAATCAGTTTCAAAACCTTCATCGACTTCATAATAATGATTCAAGATTTATTGTTAATGCACATTCTTTTTTTGAAAATGATAGATATGCTATGTATCTTACAGAATATATAAACAATGCATTGTGCGTTGGAAATGAAAAACCAAATATACTTGGTGTTTGGAATCCACTTCCTCATTATCATTTTGAAGAATTTAATAAAGAAACAAGCGATTTAGTTAATATATCTCGGATTGCACATATAGTGAATTTATATGATGATGTAAATCAAATAGGGATTTCTAAAACTCAAATTAGTGGAAATGATTTTATGTTAACGCAAGACACTGATTTTTTAGATTTACAGTCAATTATTGAAAATACCCGAATAATTGGAGCAAGAGACTCTATTTCTGTACCTTTTGAACGTTATATTAAATTATTAAGAGAAGAGTTTCAAGTTGCTACCTCAAGAACAGATCATGATGTTCTTGAAGGAAGAATTAAAATAAATCATCATTCAAAAATGCCAATTTCAAAAGACTTAATTGATGAAGGTATAGAACAAGGTTATATGTTAAGAAAGTAAATTTTTATAAAACCATTCTTGAATGTCTAATATTTTTAATTTCGCCCTTTAATTTTTAGCCCTCTTTCTCGATTGAGTTTAACATCGGAATTTAACGAAGTTGAATTTTGAGAGCAGGGGAAAACGCTTGGCGTTTTAGGCGAAGCCGACCCTGCGAACCGTTAAATTCCTGTTAGTTTCGTTTTCGGTTACGAAGTTCCGAAAACCTGCGTCCGCAGAGTCGAGAATGAGTCCGTCTATCGAGCGAACAAAGTGAGCAATCAAGACACAGAATTAAGGGGGTTTGGCGTTCTGAACAATTATTTACTTACTTGGAAGTAGTTAAAGTAGAAAGATTTATAAGTTATCTTTTAATAACACATAAATTATGCATCAGAAAAGTGAACAAGAAATTAGAATTGAAGAAGTTTCCTCTAAATGTAATAGACATTATCAAGATGGTACTGAAGTGTGGAGTCACGATAAAGAACGCATTAGAAAATATATTGCAGGACAAGATATTATAGATATAGGGTGTGGTAGGAATGGTGGTTTAGCAAGAATAGTTTATGATTTAGGTGTCAAATCTTATACAGGTGTAGATATTGATGAAGAATTCATTAATTCATCAAAAAGACAAATTCCAGAAGGATTATTTATTTGTGATGATCCAATTTACGTGCTTGATAACTTAGAAACACAGCCATTGATAATAAGTTCTGCTTTATTTGATCAAAACATTATTCTACTTAATAGAGAATATGAATTGGATTTGATAAAAGCTATTTTTAATTCTACTGCCCCCGGTCAAGTTACAATGCATACAGCAGGATATTTTCATGAAGAGTTTCACAATACCTTTTTATCACAAGGATTTAAAAAGTTAGAATCACGTGCATTAATGAATATTTATAAGAAAACTGGATAAGCCAAAGTCTCTTTCTAATTTTTTAGGACTCATTCTCGATTGAAACTAACATCGCGATTAAGAGAAGTTCGGTTTTGAGGCAACCCACAAAACCGAATTTGGATGGAGAAGTCTGCAAGACTTCGGAATCTCTTAATCGCTGTTAGTTGCGTCTTTTCGTAGAAAAGACCGAGAGATAGTGCAACGATTTTCACGAAGTGAAAAATCTCGAAGAGTTTAGTTTAAGTTTATATCAATTCGACCAAAGGGAGTGTAAATGTGCGTAGCACTGGGGGATTTTAGTCCGATAAGAAAGAGCGAATGCGACATATCAAGGACAGGAAGTTTATTTAGCTTTTTTATGAATTTATAATTATTCCATTTTCATAATCTAATCTGACAATAATCTAATATTGCTAGTGAGGGGGATTGTTTCCCTCCAATTATTGGTTTTAAAGTGGATGTATTGATTTCTTTTAAAGTTCTAATGTATTTAATTATTGAAATAAATTTTTGTTTAGTAATCTGTTCAAACTTAACATTATCTTTGGCATTAAGTCTTCTAAAATAAATATCTTGACTTACTATTTTTATTTCATATTTTACTCGTCTTTTTTTAGAAAAAATAACATCTGTATTTGATAATTTAATTAAAATAATATTAAAAATCTTATCATCATTAACTGAATTATATTTTTTATTAAATTTCATCATTTCTTTTTTTAGTTTATACATTTTAAGTCATAATTAAATGGCATTTCCCTTTAATAGAACTATCTTGTTCAGATTTGGTACATTCTTCTACATAATATTCACATTTGATAGAATCACAACTATCATGATTATTTGAGTTTAAATTGCAAACATTACGAAATTCTTCATTGGGTAACATATTTTTACAAATGGTTTTATCATTTCTGTTTATAGCTACTTTAGTGATGCAACTAAATTTTGTTTCAATATTTTTGATATTATCACAAACATAAGGGTCTTTTTCAGCTATTCTTC
>CAYOEA010000005.1:78657-127068 GCA_964402995.1 uncultured Methanosarcinales archaeon | reverse complement strand
GGAGGAACTGGTAAACCATTGTGCTAAAGCACAAGGTATCCTTTAAATGTAATGAGTAGAATAGAAAGCCCAAGCAGCATTAATATGTTTAAACAATGTCCTAGAAAGTATTTTTTTAGATACATCAAAAAACTTCCAACTTCAAAATCAATCTATTTAACTAGAGGAAGTATTGCGCATTATACTTTAGAAGATTTCTTTGATATCGATGAAAATATTACAGGGGAAGACAGTCTAAGAATCCATTTATTTCACATTTTTGAAAAAAAGTGGGATGAAGCTAAAGAAGAACTTGATGGGTTAAAACTTGGCGATGCTAAAATCAAAGAATTCCATGATGAAACTTATAGAATCTTTCAAAACTGGTTTGGCAGATTTAAAGAAAAACTAAAAAATGCTATAAATACAGGCCTTAGTTTTGATGATGCTTTCAAACGTTTAACTCCAATTAGAGAAATGGAGTATAAATCAGAAGAACATAAAGTCAGAGGTTTTATTGACGTTATTTACGAACTTGATGGTAAAGTTTTCATTATTGATTATAAAACTGGAAAGAAAACAGATATCAGCCCAGAATATTATCTTCAACTTGGAATTTATGCTTTTATGTATAAAGAAGTTAGAGGAGTTGTTCCTGACTTTGTAGGTATTGACTTTCTTGGCCATACTGAAAGAATTGTTCCTGTTACAGAACAATTAATGGAAGATGCAAAGAAAAATGTTGATTACGTTCACAGTAGAACTGTTAGTATAGACATGAATGATTATCCTAAGAAAACAAGTCCTCTTTGCAAATGGAGATCTGGTCAATGTGATTTCTACGAGCAATGTTTTCAAAACTTTGACTAAACAAGACTAATAATTTAATATTAATTTTTTTATTCTTATTTCTGAAAATATTTATAAACAACTCACTCTTTTCAATTAAAATGAAATGCGATATTTGCAATGGTAAAATAGAAACAACTTTCTTAAATAAAATTGTGGGAACCCACATGAGAAACGAGAAAGGTAAAAAGAAATTAGTTTGCCATAATTGTCAAAAACTTCACACGAAAGATGAGCTTAAGGAAAAGTTAAATTAATTCTCAAACCTAAATTAACTTGCCTCCGTGGCTTAGTGGCTATAGCGGTGCTCTCGTACAACCCTTATCAGCGTTGACAGGGATGAACGCAGTTCTCCTCATAAACTCGTCAAACTGTTATAATAATATTTTAGTTCGAGTAAAGCACAGGTCCCGGGTTCAACTCCCGGCGGAGGCTTATTATTTTACAAATTCAATCTAAAGAATTTTTAATTTTAAGACAAAAATATTTTGCAACAAAAATATTTATTTCTAAAAGAACGAACTTTTTATTCCTGTAACAATAAACTCAATAGCCATTGCAACAAGTATTAAACCCATAATTCTAGATAAAATTTCCGAACCTTGATTGCCAATTATTTTATGCAACCAATTTGAATATTTCATTAAAATCCAGAATAAAAATAAATTTGCCACAGCTGCAATTAATGGAATCCAGAATCCATAAAGATTAACTAATATGATAATAGAAGTCAATACCCCAGGTCCAGCAATAAGTGGCGTTGCCATTGGAATAGTTATATCATGTGCATAATCATATTCATTATTACTAAAACTAAAATCAAAAACATAAGTTAAACCAACTAAGAATAAAATTATCCCTCCGCCAATTTTAAAACTTTCAAGAGATATACTGAAAAAATCTAATATTATTCCGCCCAAGAATAAAAAAACTAAGATTAAAATAGTTGCAACAAATGTTGCTCTGTTTCCAGATTTCCTCATTTTCTTAACAGTAAAACCTTTAGTTAAAGATAGAAATACAGGGATGCCTCCAAAAGGATCCATGATTACTAATAACATGATAAATGATTTTATGAATTCTGTTAACATTTTGTTTTCCTCGGAAAGTCAAATGTTCTCGATTTATTTATTAAGTTTTCGATTTAGAAACAATAAAAGCATTTCTTTTAATTTCCCATAATTTAGTGTCCATCAAAAATAAACTTTATCAAACTCCTAGAATAAAATAAGTTATTTAAGATATATTTGCATTCTTCCACCAGCAGATTCTAAAACTGCATTTGGCAATACGAATACTCCGCCATACGACGGGTTAACAACTTTACAAGGATTTTCATGTAGAAGTTTATAAGGAATCTCATCATCTCCTGAAATTATATTCTGACCTTTTTCTCTTCGCTCTAAAGTTTCTATAAAGATAGCATTTTTCATATGACTTGAACCCATGGTAGTTTTATATCCTTTTTCTTTCGCAGAAGTACTGTCAAATAAATGAACAAAATTTTGATAATCTTGAAAACTGTCTGAAACAACTAAAGATTCCACGCCTGGCTTAAACAAATGAGATATATCATGCTGTCCTGATTTAAAATATATATCTCCTTCAAAATACGTTGAAAGCATAGAAGAACAAGAAAAAACTATATCTTTATCTTTTGAAAGCTTTAAATTTTCATCAGGTAACTTTCCAAGATTTGTAAGTTGGAATAAATGAAAACGAAATTCCTCATTAGTTCCAGGATGCGTGACCCAAGAACCTTCAATTTCAAAATCATAATCTAATTCTTTTTCGAATAAGGATATAAGTTTAAAAGTCGGATTTATTGAACCATCTAAAGGATCAGGAATAGGATTGCCATTATAACGACTAGTACTCAGTTCATTAGAAGTAACAACTGCTTTATTTTCAAAAATATCAAAAGCATTAATTTGAGTCTGAGAGATATAAAACCTTGAATCTTTATAATCAAAACCAGTATCTACTATTCGCTCTCCTAAAACACCTGGAGTCATAGATATCATCAATCTTGGATGAATACCATTCACTAAATAAGATGTTAAACCTACTGCTGCATCAATTTTTTTAGTTCCAGGCTCATAATAAAAATTATTAGTTGCAAGAATCCCAACATCATTAACACCTAAGAATCTTCCAGGGTCTCTTTGGAATTCATTATGGATTACACTACTATTTCCTGCTTGTTGAATAATTATAGGTCCAACTTCAGATTTTAATTTCACTGCAGCCTCATAAATTTTTTTAATGGACTCATCACCTTTAAAAGCCTCAATATAAGTATTATTTTTACCTGGCCGTTCAACATCAGAAGAAGACCTAATAAAGATAGCATCAAAAGGTCTTAGTGGAAGTTGTTTTATTGAATTAGAAAATTTATCAAAATTAAGAATATTACTATCCCCAATTAAAAAACCAGGATCAATATCAAGCCAAAAAAACTTTTCTTTATGTTTATTAGCAATAGTTATAGAATCTATTAAACCTTTAGTTTTTAAACCAAATTCATGAATATCAACTGAACCACTTTCTTTAGCCAAATCATCAAGTGTAAGATACATAGATAAAAGAAATTAAAATAAATATAAAAAGCTTCACTTAAATAATCTCACACAACAAAGCATTTAAAAATCACCCCAGTATTCTATTATTAAGAAAATGTATAAAGATTTAGTTAAAAAAGCCAAAACACTTGAAGCAGTTGTTAGAATTGGAAAGAATGGAATTACTGAAAATGTTATTCAAGATATTACTACTAATTTAAAGAGACATAAACTTACTAAAATCAAAATGTTGAAATCATGTATTGAAGAAAACGATAAACGTAAAATCGCAGAAAAGATCGCTAAGGTTACTGATTCTGAAATCATTTTAATGACTGGTTTTACTTTTGTTATTTGGAGACAATAATCAACTTAGTAATTCGTCGTTCTTATTTTCAAATATTTACTTTTTGCAGTATTACTTTTTAACCATAAGTAATCATTAAACTCAAATGTTTTAAGCCCTAATTATTAAGTGAAAAAAGAATAGAAAAATAAAAAAAATTAAACTGATAAATCAGCATCTATTTTTTTCTCTTGAGATGATTCCTTTTTCAATAAATTAAGCTCATGTTTAATATGTTTTTCTAATTCACGAATAAAATTAACCCACTTTTTTAATCTTGCGGCCTCTCCTAAAGCTTCACGTTGCAACTCATCTGCTTTAATAATTACCCTACTAAGTTTATCTACTTGAAACTCCGCAGTCTGATATTCTTTTAAATTATCAGTTTCTAATGTTTTAATAAGATAATGTGCTTCTTTGAATTTTCCTTCTCTAAGAAAAGAAGATAGTTGTTCAGATATATTCAAATCTTGTCTTTTAAATTGAGAACCATATAAAGAGTATTTAAGAGTTGAATTTATGGCTGCTTCAAACCAAGAAAACTGTTTATTGATATGAATTAAATGATCTTTAAATACAGATTCAGAATTTTCAATATCTTTCAATAAAATAACATCCTTTTCTTCAACATTAATATCTTTTTGTTCTTCTCTAATAAGCTTTTTAGTTCGTTTTATATCTTTTGCATTATTAACCATTAATAATCACCTATTAATTATCTAATATAGACTTATATAAACTTTTCTTTTTAAAGAGTGATGACTTTTACAGTTAGTTTTTTGTTCTCAGCCTAGTTGTAAATTAAATTTATTCACACAAAAATCATCATTTTCTTTATCCATTCCAAATGTTAAAACTAATTTTTATAAGAAAGCAACTATGAATTTGTTTATTTAAAAAGGATCATCAACAGTTTATTTAATTGCTAACATAGCATCAAACAGTATTAAATAATAAATAAACTTATTTTTTAGAAACAACTTTATGTTTATATTTATCAAGCATCTTTCTAAATAATTTAGACGTTTTCGCTAATTCAGAATAACTTCCACTATCAACTATTTTTCCTCTATGAAATAAATATATTTTATCGAATAAAGGAAGTAAGTGTAATCTGTGAATTGACGAAACAATTGTTTTATCACTAAATATTTTGAAAACATTTTCATAGATTTCTAATTCATTCTTCGGATCAACGCTACTTGTTGGTTCGTCAAGTAACATAATTTGTTTATCTTCACTTGCAAGCAATCCTCTTGCGAGTGCAAGTCTTTGTTTCTCTCCACCACTTAAATTAACTCCTCTTTCATTAATTGAAGATTCAAGTCCTTGAGGTAATCGTTTAACTACTTCAGTAAACTTTGCCAAATCAGTATACTTCTTAATTTTCTTTTTAGATACAGGAAGACCTAAAGTTATATTCTCCTTTATCGTAGATGAAAATATTTCCGGATCTTGTGGAATTAAGCTTATTGATTGACTTATCATACTAAATCCGCCAGTAATTACTTCGCCATCAACTAACATATCCATCTGCATTACGGGATATAATTCCCTTATTATTTTTAGAGCAGTTGTTTTTCCACTTCCACTTGCACCTATAAATGCTATTCGCTCATTTCGACCTAGAGAAAAAGAAATATTATCTAAATGTAATTTCTTTGCGTTAACATCATCATATTTGAATTGTAAGTTTGCAACATGAATTCGTTGCCAATTTGATTTTAAAGAGGATTTAGTTTGTTTTGGTTTAATAATAAATTCATCAGATATTTCTTCTACATTTGCAATATTAGTTCTCCATTTGACAAAGTCACCATATCGATACATGAATCTAAAAAATAAGCTTCCTATCCTATTAGTATAATTAAATAAAACAGATAAAGTTCCAACAAGTACAACAGCATTAGTTTTAATCGCGCCAAGTACATAAGACCCCATTACAAAAAATATCATTAAAACAAAAAACATAGCTCCAAAGAACCATTTTAATTCATTAATTTGATTAGTCTTTCTATTATAGTCAAAAGGTTCATCTATTTTTTTTGCGATTAATCTTAAAACAAGACGTTCAATTCGTAAAATTAAAACTGTTGAAATATTACTTATAGTATCAAATATTTTTGCAGATATACTATTTTGATATTTATTTAATTTTTTTAAACGTGGAATAATTATCCCATCCATCTTCAAAACTATGAAAACAGTTAGAGCTGAAAATAATAATACTATATAACTAGCATTTAAATTAAAGTATACAAGCGCAAAATACGCTCCAATAAATCTCATAACCACTTCTATTAGTTCAAATATGTGTGATGAGAAATCATTTAGTGCTTTTGTTGCTTTCTCAACTTTATCTATAGTATCTCCTGAATGATGACTTGAATGCCAACTTGCAGGTAAACTTAAGATCCCATCAAGTAAGAATTTCTTATATTTTGCATTATTCCAAAAAGCAACATCCATTTCAATTATTCTTGCAGGACCATGAAATAACCAAAAACTAAATTCTATAAGTACAAATAATCCAAGCCATAAAAGTAAACCAACATAGTTATCTTGAGTAATTCCTGATTGTTGAACAACATTTAATATCTTTGCAATAATTAAAGGCGGAAAGAAATCTACTAAGTTCGCACAAATAAACATGAAAGTATATAGGAACACTTTTCCTCTACTTTCTTTCGAAAATCTCCAATGATAGGATAATAATACTACTAAAGGATTTTTCTCTTTTTGACGACTATTAACAGATTCCATAACAGAAAGTTAATAATTATTATTTATAAAATTTTAGAATAGAGAAAATAATCGTTTTTACAAAACTATTTAAACCATGAATCAATATATTTATTCAATGGTAAAGATTAAATCTTCTGTAAATGTAGACAAAATTATACATCATGTATACCTCGAAATTGAAGACTTAATTAAAAATGAATCTTATTACAATAGAATAAAAAATTCCATACTTAGAAAAATTAGTCCTGAAGGAATCATAGATGAAAAAAGAATAAACAAACTAATTAATGATTGTAAAATAATATTTAATAAACTTCAGAAAATTGATGAAGTTTTACCTTTAGAACTATATAATTTCTTTAATGAAATACTAGAACTAATTGATTATAACCCGAAATTTAATTCACCTGGAGAAATAAAATTAATTAGAGACATAGGTCCTAAAATTAAAAAGTTTCAAAATAGGATAACACTAATTAATCATAAAAATAATAAATCAGCATCATTTGATAAACCATACGAAAGTTTCTTTAAAAAATTAAGTTCAGATAGTAAAGTCTTTAGTTGGATTCATGATGATGAACTAAAAAAAATGAGTTATCATAAACTTATTGAAGAAATAGAATATAGTGATTTTGAAAACATAAACTGGGAAGAACTAACTGGAATTATAAAAGCATTTCTTAGAATTACAGAAAATGAGATTGATTCCCTTTCAATTACAGAAAGAAGAAAACTTCATGAGTTAAAAGAAATTAAAAGAATGTTAATTAGTTCAAATAAAGTCAAACACTTCCCGTTTGTAAAAAATGCAGTTCAACAAATTGAAGAATTAGAACAAGAATTTGGAATTGAATTATCAGAAGGAATTCTAAAAAATAAACACCTTAATGAAATTGAACACATATTAATTGATTATAAACCAAAACATAAACAAAAACCAGAAATCGCATACCATACAGTATTCACAGTATTTATTCAATATGCAATTTTAAATAAGTATCTTCTTGGGAAGAAAGGGAAAAATATAGATATGGCAGATAAACCAGTAGGACCATTTTTTGATAATTTAGTATTGCCATTAAAAAAACTATTAATAAAAAACAATGTTAAACCTATTGAAGGTGCCACAGTCTTAGAATTTGATTTAAAAACTATGATGACTGGACCTATTTCAAATTACGAAGTTGATGAATATAGACATAAAAATAACATAACAGATAATTGGTATAGATTTAAAGGACCTGTAAACTTGAAGAGATGTTTGACAAGTAAAAGTTTAAAAGAAGTTCGTAGAATTGAAAAAAAAATGTTTTCTTAAATTATTTTTCTAAAAGAGCATCATATATTGGCGTAATAATTTCTTTATAATTCGCAAAATCAGAATTAACTATTCTATCAACCAATTGATCAGCACTTACATCCGATTCGTCTGTTGACATAATCTTAGCAACATGTTTAAGAGAATCGTCATCAATTAATATTCTACCATCATATTTTACTACTACAGTTGGTAGATTATTTTTTTGAGCATCGTAGAAATCAACCCCATCAACCACACCTTTAGTTGTACATAAAAAATATGGTCCGTTAGAAGTATCGCCTGTTCGTAAAATTTCACCAACATAAGCTGAAACAAATGGAATATTATTTTCACTTTGATTTACAGGTAAATAAAATACGCCTTTATTTTCTAAATTTTGAATAAGGTTTTCATCCGATAAACCTTCATAAGAATCATCATCTAAAGCTTTAGAAACACCTTCTTTAACATCAAGATAGTCTAATGCGGACATTTCACCATCTACATAAAGATATCCTTCAGCTATTGCTTTGGATATTTTATTAGTTAAACTAAGGGTTTTTTCATTCATTAATCAGATAAACAAGCACTTATTTATAAACTTTTTCATTTATAACCACTATTAAGTGACAAATGATTAAATGAGTGGTTGAATTTTAAACATTAAAGAAGTTTATTAAACATTTTCATAACTCCAAATAATTTCTCCGGCCAAAAATCAGTTCTATCTTGACTAACTAACTTTGATAAATATTCTCGTGCTTCATCATCCATTTCAAACTCTTCACCTTCCAAGAATCTCATTACCCCGTTAAATAATTTATCAGGCATGAAAAGAAGTGAATTCATTTTCCGAAGTTCATTTTTTATTTCTCGCTGTTCATCTTCTTTATATGAAGTACCGATTTTAATTTTCTTTGAAACTTCTGTTGGTTTTAATATTGACCATCGACCAGGATTCTCAACAGCCAGTCGTTCAATAGTTAATCGGTGTGCATTAAAGAAATTCATATCCAGTTGTTCAGCTCTACATGCAAAATCCAATCGTTTAATTATCCATTCTTCATAATCATCGCCGTTTTCTAAAAACTTCTTAAACTCTTTTTTGAAATTATCATCCTCTACAAATTGATTATCATAAAATAACCACATACCATCGTTTGCTATATCAGTCATATTTGTTTTTCTTGTAATCCCAAAAAACTTTTCTTCTTCTACGGCTTCAATAACTAAAGTATATCTCCTAACAAAATCTTTTCGCCTCAAAACACGACCATCTCTTTGTATCATTTGCCTTGGAGAACGAGTAAAACTTGCAACTATTGCAACTGTAGCATCAGGAACATCATAACCTTCATCTATCATACGTGGTGCAATTAATATTCCAGACTTAATATCTCTAAAGTCTTCAAGTCGTTTCAATACTTCTTTTTTTCCAAGTTTACTATGCACAACTATCGCATCCAACTCAACACCTAATGTTTCAGAAAACTCAATGGACTCAGAAAATATTATTATTTTTTGATCAGCTTCATTCTTCTTTATAGCTTTTATTGCCCTAATCTTAGATTCACATTTATGCCTTATTTTTGCTTGCTCAGTCCAAATTTTTAATATTCGAAGAGCAAATTTATTTCCTCGTTTAGCAGCACTTTCAACCATTCGTGGATCAAGTGCAGCCATTGCAAGTATTTTGTAATATTCATTTTGAAAATCCATATATCGCGTATATTCATTCAATGAAAGAGGAACTCGCACAGTAAACATCTTAAATCTCTCTCGTAATTCATCTATATTGTGCAAATAATAAACTATTTTCCCAGCACCATATCGTATTGCAAGGTCTCCTTCATCTTCTCGTTCAGGTGTTGCAGATAAACCTATAGTGTGTTTTGTTTTAATAGAAAATATTCCTTGATAAAGTTCAGCCCCATAATGATGTATTTCATCCAATACTTTTATTTCAAAAGAGTTTACAAATCCAAGTTTACTAGCAGTATTAATTACAGATATAATTATATCCCCTGATTCACTTTTTTCAGCCCCATAATTAAAACTTATTTTCTTTCCAGGCATAAATTTCTCAATTTCTTTTGCCCATTGATGCATTAAGTTTATTGTTGGAACCACCACCAATGCTTTTCCAGGATTTTCATCTAATACTTCTTTTATTGCAGCGATTGCTAAAACAGTTTTTCCTTTTCCACTTGCAACTTTAATAACACCATTAAAATCATGTTCTCGCAAAGCATCTAAAGCTTCAGACTGCCAATCATATAATTCCATTTAAATTAAGAAAGAGTAGTTCTTTTTATAATTAATCAAGAACATAATTATTACAATACGAATATTTTTAAATCGAACTTTATTCCAGATATACATGGATCAGTTCGAAATTACAGATGTTAAAAATATTAGGAAGAAATTAAACATAACACAAGCAGACCTTGCTAAATTTGCAAATGTTTCTCAATCTTTAATCGCTAAAATTGAATCTAAGAAGATTGATCCAACTTATTCCAATATAAAAAAGATATTTGCAGCACTTAATTCTCTTCAAAAGAAAGAATCACTTAAAGCAAAAGATTTCATACATGAAAAAGTATTTTCTTGTCAAGAAACAGATTATTTAAAAGAAATTATTCAAAAAATGAAAAAATATGAGATTTCTCAACTCCCAGTCGTTAATAATAAAACAGTTGTCGGTGTTGTCTCAGAATCAGGCATTATAGACTACTTATTAGAAACAGGCAATACAGGTGCTAAAGTTAAAGAAGTCATGAAAGAAGCACCTCCAATGATTGCTCCCGAAACAGATAGCATAATCATATCAAGCTTACTAAGATATTTCTCAATAGTAATTGTTCAAGAAAAAGGAATATTAAAAGGAGTAATTACACGATCAGACATTCTTAGAAAAATATATCATCAATAAATAAAAATTAAAAAGAAAATAAAAAAAGAATACGTAATAAATTTTAAGAATTTATTTCTTTTAATTCTTTCAATCTATTTGTTAAGAATTCTATTGTTCTAACATTATCTTGTTCGTTCTGAATTTCCCCACATTCAGGACATTTAAAGTTATATTCAATAGAGTTGTCAAAATTCATTCTGACACACGCATTCTTACACATATAAAATGTGTTTTCTTCTTCCCTAGACAGCCTCTCCTCTATCTGTTGAATCTTATTTGCAATGATTTTCTTTGATAATTCAGGAATCATATGATCGTTTAAGTCCCAGTAACAAATATACCAGCCCTTAATTTTATCTTTCTTCCTTAAGAATTGTACTATGTTGTGTTCATATAGTCTATAAAGGATATTACGAGTTCTGTGAATTTCAAGATCTAATTCTTCAGCTATGATGAATTCAGAAATCCTCTTTTTTCCTTTCAAATAGAATACTATAGGTAAAGCTTCCTCTCCTACAAGTTCCCTGACTACCTCTTCTATTATTTTTTTTGTAAGTGTCATTTTTCCAGTTTTAAGCATACACGTTTGTTCCATTTTCAGCCTCGTTTTGCATGAAAAGGTCTATCTTTTAATTAAGTAAGACCCCCAAAAGTCTTTTGCGGTAATAGTATTCTTTGATTCTAGTCTTTATAAACTTTCCGGTCAAAAAAATCAGATTTATCCATACTTAGAAGTTTTCTCGACGAGAAAATATACTAATTACCACACTATTAGCTACATAAGTATATTAACTACTTATAAGTGTTGACGCAGTATTTTAAATAAAATATTGAAAAAATGCAAAAACGAGTAAATTCTAAAAAGTGTATGATGAATAAGTTAAAATTGTAAAATAAACAATAAAATAAGACTAATTAAACAATTAAAACGAACATAATTAACCCTTATAAACAATGTATACTATGAAAATTAACATAGCTAACGCTAGATTGGCTTTTATTACAAATAATTCTTAAGAATTCATAAATTAAAAAAAGAAAATAAATCTAATAAAAACACCTAGCTAACGCTAGAAATGACTTTCATTATAATAATTCAAATAATTCTATTAATTTAAACAAAGAAATAAACAAAATAAGATCATCCTGTAATAAAAACACCTAGCTAAAACTAGATTAACTTTTATTACAAATAATTCTTAAGAATTCATAAGTTAAAAAAAGAAAATAAATCTAATAAAAACACATAGCTAACGCTAATTTAGCTTTTATTATTAAATATTTTAGAATTAAAAAAAAAATAAATAATGAAAGCCATACATAAACGAGTAAACAATACATCTAAAGGTTTGAACGATTAGTTACAGCTGGCTTAATACCTCGTTGCCTCGGTACTTATACCACTGTTCTATCGACCCCATCTTCTATGGGAGTTCTAAGTCTCTTTTCGCGGGGGGTTTCGTGCTTAGATGCTTTCAGCACTTATCCCGTAACGCGTAGCTGCTCAGCCTACCTTATCAGGTAACTGATACACCAGAGGCGTCGAAATTCCGTTCCTCTCGTACTAGGAATTCCTTCCACTCAGACTCTGAACACTTCCAGTAGATATCAAACAAACTGCCTCACAGCGTTCTGAACCCAGCTCACGAATCCTTTTGATGGGTGAACACCCCCACCCTTAGCTGCTGCTGCACAGCTAGGATAGGATGAGCCGACATCGATGTAGCAAGCCGCGCCGTCGATTTGAGCTCTCGGGCGCGACAACTCTGTTATCCCCGGAGTAACTTTTCGGTCAATGCTAGATCCCAATCAAGGGATACTAACAGATCGCTAGACCAACATTTCTGTACTGAGATTGGTCATGATTGAATCCCAGTTAGGCTGACTTTTGCTCTTGCACTCTACAGCGGATTTCTGACCCGCCTGAGTCAACCTTTGGGCTCTATCGATATATTTTCGACAGAGTGCCACCCCAGCCAAACTGTCTACCAATCGCTGTCCTCATAAAGAGTAAGTAGCGTAAATTGCAAAAAGTGGTGTTACATTGTCGCCTAAAACTTGAACTGACGTCCAAGCTATCAAACAGCTCCCACTTACGCTGTATAATGCAACCAACGATACAACGACAGGCTACAGTAAAGTTTCACGGGGTCTTCGCTTCCCACTGGAAGTCTCTGGCCTTTGCACCAGAATGGAGTATTCAGAGGATTCTAGTTAGGGACAGTGGGGATCTCGTTACGCCATTCATGCAGGCCGTCAATCAAACGGCAAGGCATTTCGCTACCTTAAGAGAGTTATAGTTACCCCCGCCGTTTACCAGCCCTTGGCTCCCTTGAAAAGGAGTTTTGGGTACTGACACTGGGCAGACGTCACCAACTATACGCACCTTTACAGGCTAGCAGTTGGTTAAGTTTTTGTTAAACAGTCGGACCCCCCTTGTTATTGAACCTTGCAATCGCATTCTTGGAATACGAATGCAGGGACCCCTTATACCTAAGAAACGGGGCTAATTCGCCGAATTCCCTTAACTAGATTAAACCTTCACACCTTAAGCTTCTCACCCAGGGGCACCTGTGCCGGTTCTGGGTATGGCTACAATTGATCTTTCCATATTCCCTTTTCAGGGCGTCCAGGCATCAGTAGAACGATTCTTAAGAACCGCTGTTCAAGAATTTACTCGAGTTCTCATCATAACAATACTCCCTCGACTTATTTCCTTTAACAACTTAGATAAAAGTTGTCTACTTAGCCAAAACGGTCAGAAATATGGCTTGTGTTGCCACGCATACAATTGTAGTACTGGAATATTAACCAGTTTCCCTTTCTCAATCGCTTCAATTTATGAAGTTGATTAGGACCAACTAACCCTTGGCTGATATGCATTGCCAAGGAACCCTTGCCCTTTCGGTGACAGAGATTCTCACTCTGCTTAGATCCTACTACCACCAGGATTCTCATTTCCACAAAGTCCATATATCCTCTCGGATATACTTCTACCCTTGCAGAACGCCTGCCTATCACAATCATTGCTGATGTCCACAGTATCGGTAACTAACTTAGCCCCGTCCATTTTAGGCGCCTATGACCTTGACAAGTAAGCTGTTACGCACTTATTATAGGGTGGCTGCTTCTAAGCCAACCTCCTTGCTGTCTTCGGCCATAAACATCCTTCACCCTTTAACACTTAGTTAGTATTTAGGGACCTTAACTGTGGTCTGGGTTGTTCCCCTCTCGGGACACAGGCTTACCCCGCGCCCCCGTCTCCCAGAGTCTACAACGCTGAGACATTCGGAGTTGGACAAAAGACCGAGGAATTTCTCCCCCTAAATCCTTAATCCGTGTCTCTACAATCCCAGCAATCTCGTCTGAGGCTTGACTACGGCCAACTTTGGCAGGAACCAGCTATCGCCGATCTCGATTGGCTTTTCACCCCTAAACCCAGGTTAGAAGAACGCTTGTCCGCAGAACCTCTTCAGGCCTCCACCGCTTTTGAAGGCGGCTTCACCTTACCCAGGCCTAGTTCGACCGGCTTCGGGTCTGACCTATGTGACTTGAGGCACTTTCATACCTCGCCCCTCGTAAAACTGCGGGCTATTGGTTTCCCTGTGGATGCTCTCCTTAAGAGATTATCCTTGCCACATAGATTAACTCCCTGGCACGTTATTCAAAACGGACGATACACATCCTAAGATGCGTATCCCTCGATAACTATTAGGTTTCAAGATCTTTTAACTCCCTGTCAAGGGTACTTTTCAGCTTTCCCTCACGGTACTTGTTCGCTATCGGACTCGAGGAATATTTAAGGTTAGAAGTTGTTGTCTCCTAGCTTCTTGCCACATATCAAAGTGACAATACTCAGGATACTGCCAAACCCTTTCAACTTACTCTTACGGGGCTATCACCCTCTTTGGCTTTTCTTTCCAGAAAAATTCAGATCAGTTGAGGAGAGTCGAAAGGCAGTCCTGCAACACCACATCTCTACTCCCTTTCGAGAGCAGATTCAGTTTGCCTTTTGCCGCTTTCTCTCGCCGATAATCACGGCATCCCTATTGGTTTCTTTTCCTGCAGGTACTAAGACGTTTCAATTCCCTGCGTTTGCTATCCTTTCGGATTCAAGATGAAGTCATATTCGGAAATCTGTGGTTCAACGGTTACATTCACCTCGCCACAGCATAATGGAGCTTGTCCCATCCTTCCTCGCTTCTCGAGCCAAGCTATCCACCTAATAGCGTAGTAGATCTTTAGATGCTTAATTTTGGTTTACTCGTTTATGCATGGCTTCATTAACATGATATATGCCAACTAGATATCTAAAGTCTGTTGGGGATCAAAGCAAAAGCAATTAAGCTTTCGAATATATGTTTAAGCCTAGGATTAAAATCATTATTGATAAAAATCCATGAAATTTTGTGAATGTAAATGTGAATGTTATATGAATGATATTTAGGAATGCTTGATTGTAGGCACGAGTAAATGGACTCGCCGGGATTCGAACCCGGAGCCTCCTGGTTGCAAACCAGACGCTCTACCAGATTGAGCTACAAGCCCAAGCATGAAAATATAAGATTGGTAGGAATGTATGAAAAGAATGTAAACATGTAGATTTGCTTTCTTAGATTATAATAAAATTATAAAATAAAAAAAGGAGGTGATCCAGCCGCAGGTTCCCCTACGGCTACCTTGTGACGACTTAGCCCACCTCACTGAGCTTAGATTCAATCCAGTCAATAAAACTGAATTTCACCAAAACCCTGCTCGGTTGGCTTGACGGGCGGTGTGTGCAAGGAGCAGGGACATATTCACCAGAAGTTAATGACTTCTGATTACTAGGGATTCCGTCGTCATGAGGCTGAGTTACAAGCCTCAATCTGAACTAAGATAAGGTTTAGAGGTTTAGCTTCTCCTTTCGGAGTTGCATCCCATTGTCCTCACCATTGTTGCGCGCGTGTAGCCTAGGAGATTCGGAGCATACAGACCTACCGTAGCCTGCACCTTCCTCCCTGTTTCCAGGGCAGTCTCTACAATGTGCTCGATCCTGCAAGCAGTCGCTAGCAATTGTAGATACAGGTCTCGCTCGTTGCCTCACTTAAGAGGACACTTTACAGCACGAGCTGACGATGGCCATGCACTACCTCTCGGCTCGTCAGGTAAGCTCTTCAAGCTGACCTTCATCCTGCCGTCGCCCCTAGTGAGATTTTCTGTGTTGAGTTAGATTAAACCGCACGCCGCACCCCTTGTGGTGCTCCCCCGCCAATTCCTTAAAGTTTCAGCCTTGCGACCGTACTTCCCAGGCGGCGAGTTTAACAGCTTCCTTTCGACACTGCACAAACCCGTAGTTTGTGCAACACCTAACTCGCAGAGTTTACGGCTAGGACTACTCGGGTATCTAATCCGGTTCGCTCCCCTAGCTTTCGTCCCTCACAGTCGGATCCGTTCTGGTCAGATGCCTTCGCCATCGGTAGTCCTCTGGGGATTATACCATTTTACCGGTCCCCCCAGAATACTTCTGACCCCTCCCGGTCCCTAGTTCAACAGTGTCTTCTGCAATCCGTCAAGTTAAGCTTGACGATTTCACAAAAGATTTATCGAACCTGCTACGGACGCTTTAGGCCCAATAATCGCGATTGCCACTTGGGGCGCTGGTGTTACCGCGGCGGCTGGCACCAGTCTTGCCCACCCCTTATTCGCCAAGAGATCTAGTCTTGGCAAAAGCCCATGCTAAGCATGAGCACTCAGAATCCCCCTATCACACTTGCGTGCATTGTAGAGGTTACGCGCCTGCTGCACCCCGTAGGGCTGGGACCAGTATCTCAGTGTCCCTCTCCGGGCTACCCCTCTCAGGGCCCGTACGGATCTATGGTTTGGTGGGCCATTACCCCGCCAACAGCCTAATCCGCCGCCGTCTCATCCTTAGGCTCGAATTTGGAGAATTAATCATTCCAGATTTAATTCCTTATCAGGTATTAACCTCAGTTTTCCGAGGGTATCCCTGACCTAAGGGCAGATTAACGACGTGTTACTGAGCATTTCGCCTCTATTACTAGAAGACTTGCATGGCTAAATCGAATTCTGATAGCAGCAATCTCCCGCAGGATCAACGGGAAATGTTTCTAATCCCGTATTTGATTACTTAGGTCGCAATTTGTTATTTAAAACGCTGTTTTCGCTGAATTTATGGATTCACAAGAAAATTATTTTGTTATTTATGAATCTACATTTTTTTACTTTAAGTTCTTTTCAGAGTTTACATTCCTACCAATACTTGAAGTTTTAATCAAGTACCATAAATTTATTGTTTTTCGTCATACAGTCGACCTTTATAGGGTCTCTGACAGAATGGAGTTGATGAGTAGAAAATTCGGTTTTGAACTTTCGCATACCACACCTATGATTGGGTGTGATTTTTTGTTTTACACGATGCTTTTGTGTGAATTCTAAGGAAAAGTAGCTCCTTTATAAATCTTACGTTTCAAAATGAAAAAAACGTATGATGATTTTCATAATCATCTTAAGGTATATTAGAATATATTATATAGGTAACGATTCAAGATCATTTCAAAACAAAAAAAATTGATTAAAAAATCAGAAAATAGTGATAAAAATTTAAGTGATATTAACAAATAAAACTAAATAAATCAATTATTTAGGAAAAATAAAACTTTGAAAATTTACAAAATAATCTATATCAAACTAAAATAGTTATAATTAGTAATTAAATTGTACCAGAATTAAAATTTATACTTATTAATAATACAAGTAAAATTGTATAAAAAAATATAGAAATTATTAAAAAAAGTTTTTCTAAGAGTCAGACTTATTTATTTTGTCTCTTTCTCTTTTCTTTTTTCATCTTTTTTCTTTGCCACTTCCAACGCATCTGACCTTTTTTCTTCCAACGTCTTGAACTTCTTTTCATCTTTTACTTACTTCACGACTTGAGTTGCCGTTAATAGACCTCCGTTACATTTATGTTTTAAATTTGATAGTTTATGGAAATAGAATCGCTTTAAAAACTTATGGAATAGAATAATTAGATAATTAATAAAAAAAAATTAAAAAAAATTATAATACATAACTTCCTAATTCTTTCTTGAAAGTTTCAATTTATTGAAAGACTCAAAAAAAACTATAAAACATAACTTCCCAATTCTTTTTTGAAGGTTTCTATCTCCTCTACTGGTGTTGGATCAGTCTTATATCTTAATGCTAAATAATATGATACCCAGTCACCTATGTGTATTCCTAAGAACATTTTTGTTAAGAAATTTTCTCCTTTAATTAGAAGGTCAGTTACATCTATATCTGCTTTTTTGAAGTGTTCTTTTGTGATATCCATTCTTTTCACTATTCTATGGCCTTCCATATCACTTCTTAATATTATACAATAGAACCTTCCTTCTTTTCCTGCATTCTTTGTTGCACCAAGTTCATTATGGTTTAATTCTGAAAATACATTTGAAAACGCCATTGTTTTTGCATTTTCATTTATTTGTGTTTTCCACCTGTATGCTACTGGTTCAAATAAATCTGATGAATATATTAGTGGAATTTTACCAACTAGTTTTTCTGATAGTGCCATTCCTGTTTCTCTGTATGCTTGTTTATCAATATTCTTTGCAAGTCTTAACACATCGGCTTTCTGATCAGGAAGTATTTCTGCTTTTTCAGCTATTTTTAACATTGGGAAAAATCCGTAAGCTAGTGCTGCTCTTGGTTGTATTCCTACAGGTAATTTTATGACTTGAGTTCTATTGGTTATACTTAATTCATATATTCTACCACCTGAAACCATACTTACTATTTGACATCCTCTTCTATTTGCATCTTTATATGCTGAAACTGTCTCTTCTGTATTTCCTGAATAACTACTTACAATTACTAAAGTATCTTTATCTGCATGTTCAGGTAAAATATATCCTCTATTTACTATAACTGGTACTTGTGCAAATTGATGTAAATATACTTTCAATAAATCTCCTGCGATTGCACTTCCACCCATACCTGCAACTATGATTTTATTTATTGGATCTTTAAATTCAATTTTATCCCCTAGTCTATATGCTTGTAATATTTGTTGTGAGAACCCTTGTATTAAACTTCTCATATCATCTTTATCATAAGTATAATAATCATCAGGAAATTTTAATTCTTCTTCCTCATTTATTTGTTCGTTAGATTTAATTTCTTCATCAGCCATTTTGTTGCCACCCTTTTCTTGTTTTTTATTAAATTAAATTTATTGTTATTGTATTTGTTAATTTATATCCAAAAATAATAATTAGTGATTTATTAAGTTATTCATTATAAGCTTTTATCCAAACATCTTTCAATCATATTTTTATAAGATTTCAGTTTCTCTTTTAAGATGGATAAAATTTTCATTAAGACCTATGGTTGTGCTCATAACCAAGCAGATTCAGAGTTCATGGCAGGTTTATTATCACAAGCAAAGTATCAAATTACAAACTCAATCGAAGATTCGAATTTAGTTATAATCAATACTTGCACTGTTAAAGATCCTAGTGAAAAAAAGTTTTTTACTCAGCTTGAAAGAATTAAAAAACCAATTGTTATTGCAGGTTGTATTCCTCAAGCAGATAAAGAGAATCCTAAACTAAAAGAATTCTCTCTTTTAGGAGTTAAACAAATACATCGCGTCCTTGAAGCAGTTGATAAAACTCTTAATGGTGAAAAAATCAAATTTCTTGATACAAAAGGTCTTACTCTCAATCTTCCGAAAATTAGAAGAAATCCGGTTGTTGAAATAGTTCCAATCTCAAATGGTTGTCTTGGTGCTTGCACTTTTTGCAAAACCAAACAAGCTAGAGGAGTATTAGATTCATTCCCACTAGCAGATATTATTACTCAAATTAGAGTTTCTCTTGATGAAGGTGTTAAAGAAATTTGGCTTACTTCTGAAGATTTGGGAGCTTATGGCTTGGATATTAAATCATCTTTACCAGAACTTCTAACTCAAATCCTAAAAATCCAAAAAGATTTCAAACTTCGCCTCGGTATGATGAATCCTGAATATGTTAAAAAATATGCTGATCAATTAATTGAAATTCTTAAAGATGATAGAATTTTCAAATTCATCCATTGCCCTGTTCAATCAGGAAATAATAAAGTCTTAAAAAATATGAAACGAAAATACTTAATTGAAGATTACAAAACAAGCATAAATAAACTTAAATCTGCAATTCCAAACTTAACAGTTTCAACCGATATCATTTGTGGTTTCCCGCAAGAAACTGATGAAGAATTCAATGATACTTTAGAATTAGTTAAAGAATTTAAGTTTCCTGTTTTAAACATTTCCAAGTTTTATCCTAGGCCAAATACTCCTGCTATAAAGATGGGCATCTTACCTACTCATATAGTTAAAGAACGATCTTTAAAGCTGACAAAACTTAAAGAAAAAGTTGTTTCAAATGACTCTTGGATTGACTGGGAAGGTAATATTCTCGTTGATGAATTTGGAAAAGAAGGAGTTTTAATAGGTAGAAACTTTGCTTACAAACACATCGTTGTTTCTAACTCAAAAGATAAATCTCTCCTCGGCAAAATAATAAAAATTAAAATAATAAGTGCAACTACAGACTACCTTATTTCTGAAACAATTTAAACAAGTAATATAAAGTATAATATCCTCACACAATATCATACAGGGAACCGCAAAGTTTAAATATATGACATAATCATACGCACTTATGAAAGAAAGAATAACATTAACTTTGGAACGTGGACTTGTAGAAAAAATCGATAAAACAGTTGATCAACATCGAATAAAAAACAGAAGTCATGCTATCGAACTTTTATTAAGACAAGCTATCGGTTTAGACAAACCAACTAAAGCATTAATTCTTGCAGGTGGCGCAAATTATAAAACAAACAAACTAAAAATATTAGGTACAAATACACCTAAATCATTAATGGAAATAAAAGGAAAAACAATCATCCAATACAATATTGAACTTCTAAAAAAATACGGGATTATAGACATTCTAATATCAATAAGTAACAAATCAGATGATATAAAAAAAATATTAGGCGATGGTAAGAAATTTGGTGTAACAATAACTTATATTGAAGAAAAAGATCCTTTAGGAACAGCAGGCCCAGTTAAACTTGCAAAACAATTCTTAAAAGAAACATTCATTCTTTGTAATGCAGATGAATTAAAAGATATTGATTTAAATGATATGTTTGCATTCCATGCGCAAAACAAGAGCTTAGCAACAGTTGCTTTAACCACAACACAAGATCCTTGCAAATATGGAGTTGCATTACTTAATGGAAATAAAATTATGACTTTCATTGAGAAACCAGCAAAAGATCATGCACCTTCAAATCTAATTAATGCAGGACTATATATTTTAGAACCAGAAGTAATAAACTATATTCCTGATGGTTTTGCAAGAATTGAAACAGATGTATTTCCAAAATTAGCTTCAGAAGATAGACTTTGCGGATACCCATTTAGTGGGCAGTGGTTTGATACTGCAACACCTGAAAACTTAAAAGAAGCAAATAGTAAATGGAGAGGATTCCTCCAATAAATTATTTTAAATTTTCTTTATCTTTAAACTGATTCTAAAATCTAAGAATTTCCATTAATAACTAAAGAAGCCACAATTTCAGCAATCTTATTTGAATCATGTCTTAAAAGATATAATTTTTCCCATAAAAGCTTTTTTTCTTTTAAATCTTCTAAAATATCTTCAACTAACACTTTTGCTTTAAAGTTTTCTTTAATGAAATCAACATCATTTTCTACAACAAAAGAATTATCTTCCTTATATTGGGATATTAATTTTTCAGAAGGAATTTCTTTATTTAAAATAAGATAATCAATTGAGTCTTTCCCTAAATGTTTTTCAACAACTGCCAAATGATCAGATGCTTTATATCCATCAGATTGACCTGGTTGAGTTACAATATTACAAACATATACTCTCTTTGCTTTTGATTCTCTAATAGCTTTTGCCATTTCAGGAATTAATAAGTTTGGCATAACACTTGTATGAAGTGATCCTGGACCTATGACTATTATATCAGCAGTTCTTATTTGCTCTATTGCGGCTTCATTTGCCTTCGCATTTTCAGGTAAAATATAAGTATTTTTTATTCTAACAGGAATATAATTCTTTGTTTTATCTCCTTTAACAATTATATTTACTTCCCCTTCTAATTTAGTTCCATCAACTAATTCAACACAAATTCTTGTATCATCTAATGTTGAAGGATAAACGCTCCCTTTTAAATCCAAAATTTTACTAGTTTCACGAATTGCAGATTGAAAATTTCCAGTTATTTTTGTTAGTGCAGCCAAGAAAAGATTTCCAAATGACACTCCTTCAAGCGAACCTTCATCAAATCTATATTGAAATAAATCATGCATTAATTTTTCTGAATCTGAAAGTGCAATTAAATTGTTTCTAATATCTCCAGGAGGTAAGATTCCTAACTCTCGTCTCAGTCTTCCTGAATGTCTTCCTTCATCTGTGATTGTTACAATTGCAGCTAAATTATGAGAATATTTTTTTAGTCCTTCAAGTAAAGTTGGAAGCCCAGTTCCACCACCAATTACAACTATGCGCGGACCTTTTGAAAGTTTATCTTCAGTAAACTTTATATCATCTAACACAGCCAATAATTCACTAACAGTATTTATAGAGTAATCAGCATATTCAAAATCAGTCGTTGGCTCTAGATGCGCGTGTCTTCCGTGAAGCATTCTAACAGTTGTCATTCCAAGCTTGTTTGCAATTTTTATCTCTGAATCAATTCTATCACCAACACAAAGAGTTCTATTTTGCTTTATTCCAAGTTCATCTATTACTTCTAAGAATGCTTCTTCCTTATCTGCGTTCTGTGTTATAACTACATGATCAAATTTATCTTTAAGTCCTAATAATTCTATTTTCTTTTCTTGTGTTTCTTTATTTCCAAAAGTAACCAAAGCCAAAGAATAATGTTGATGTAATTTTCTAAGCGTGTCTAAAACGTCAGGAAATAAAACTAAAAATTCAGATTCATATTCTAAATATGCGTCTTGTCCTATTTGAACAAGTTTTTCATCTCCTGAATAGGTTTTCACTAAGTCTCTAAAAACTTTATCAGAAGGATTATTTTTTAAAATTGAATCAAGTCTTTCTAGACAATCTTCAACAGTGCATGAAAGTCCACTTGCAACTAATTTCTCAAATGCATACTTCATTGCAGGTTTGAATCTTTGTTCAAAACAACTATATAATGTATCATCAAGGTCTAAAACTATTGTTTTTATTTTTGTCAAACTTTCACCTTACCATAATAATTAATTTAATTTTAAGTATTCTAAAATGCCGATAGTATGTTTTTCTTTAAATGCGTTGTTAATTTTTAGTATTGGATTTGATCCTAAAAACAAAAGCAAGGAATCTAATTTCTTCTGCCTTAAAGCATCATCAAACTCGGACTTTAATGCTTCAATTCCTGGTTCAATTTCAAAATATTTCATTTTATCAAATAAAGGTAATTGCCAAAATAATAAGAATCCTCTATCAGGAAAATCAACACCCATGGATTTATAACTTAATTTTAACATTGCTTTTTCTAATTCTTTTACGATTATCTCAATTAAATTTTGTTCTTGTTTAATATTTTCAAGATTAAAACTAGGACCTATTATTTCAAAATAAAACTTAACTTTTGGTTCTGTTCCTGAAGGCCTAATTGTAACTTTGATAAATTCAGTTTTATCTAATGATTTATATTTGAAAACTAAAATATTCTTAGATACTTCATCAGTTTTTGAAACATAAGGCGAGTCATCTAAATGATCTTTTTTTGACTCAATCTCAAAATTCCCAAATTTGCTTAAAGAAGAATTTAATTCTACAATATTGGTTGTTCTTAGATAAGTCATAATTTCTGCTATTTGATCAACACCTTTTGCACCTAGTAATCTAATTTCTGTAAGATAATTTCTACAATAACCATACTTCGCATAGATTTCATTCAAGTAATCAACTATAGTCTTCCCACTCAACTTTAAATCAGCCGCAAGTTCACAAAGCCACATAGCTGCAAGTGAAGAATCTTTTTCTCGAATATAATCTCCTGCATTAAATCCGTGACTTTCTTCAGTTCCCATAATAAAATCATTAATTTTTCCTTCTCGTTCTAACTTATTCATTTCTTCGCCAATGTATTTATATCCTACAAGCAAATCACCAACACAAGTTACTGAATTTGTTTTTGCAATATTTGCAATTAAAGATGATGTAACTAAAGTCTTAATTATGACTCCGCCACTTAGACTGTTTTCTTTTCTTTTTGAGATTGCATATTCACTCAAGACTATGCCAATTTCGTTTCCGTTTAGATATACCCATTCACCTTTATGTAAAACCATAACTCCAACTCTATCTGCATCAGGATCAGAATTCACAAGTAAATCATAAGAATTTGTTTCTGCCTCTGCTTTTAATGTGTTAAATGATTCTACAACTTCAGGATTTGGAATATTAAAAATTACGTTTTCAAATTTGCCACTAATGTTTGAAGTTTTTGGATCAAGAGTTACATCAAAACCCATGTCTTTCAAAACTAAATAAGTGGAAGTAATTCCAGTTCCATGTAATGGAGAATATAATACTTTCAAATCCCTATTCTTAGACAATGACAGTTCACTAACTGCTTGCACATAAGCTATATCAACTTTAGCGCCAATAATTTCAATTAAACCTTTTTCTTTTGCAACTGCATAATCTAGTTTTTTAATTTCAGAAACATTGTTTACTACTTCATCAACTAAGTTTTGATCATGAGGTGGAATTAATTGTCCTCCATGCTCATCAAATACTTTTTTCCCATTATCAGATGGAGGATTATGACTTGCACTAAACATATCTCCTGAAACTGCATTTAAATGTCTAATTGCAAATGATAATTCAGGCGTACTTCGTATTCCATCAAATAAATATACTTTAATTCCATTTGCTGCATAAACTTGGGCAGCTGAATCAGCTAAGTTTTTACAATTTAATCCCCATACAGGATTTGGTAAATTTTTATCATAAATTCCTTCTTGTAAATATTCTCTAACATCAAAGCTTAAAACTATACCTCTTGTTTTTGCTTCTTCACCATATTGTTTGATTAAATATTGAGAATGACCTTGTGCAGATGCTTCTATTGTCCAAGTATTTATCCTATTAGTTCCAACACCAACAAGACCTCGTCTTCCACCAGTTCCAAAAGGTATAACTTGGTAAAATGAGTCTAGTAAGAAATCCCATTTTTCAGAATTTATTAAATGTGATATTTGTGGTAAGTAATCTTTGAAATCATCGTTAAATAACCATTCTTTCAGATTCTCCAAAGCTGATTGTTTATACTTATTATTTATATCTAAAGAATTAAATCCTTGTTCTGCATTTTTAAGAAGCACATCTATATCCATAGTTCACACCCTGATCATCTTTTCAGACTAAAAAATTATTACAACAAATTAGTTTTTAAATATTCCTAATTTTAAGCCCTTATTATATAATACTATCTATAAAGGGTATCAAAAGCTTTATAAACTTTTGAGCAGTTCTTTGAATAGCAGAAAAGAGATAGGCATAGGCTATACCATTACAGACCAAGTGTAATGTTTCTCTTTGGAAAATTTAAAATGGCTATTAAGATAAAACCATTACTTCCAACTTTAAAGGAAAATAAAAGATATTTAATCTACGAGATTATTAGTTCTAAAAAGATTAAAATCGATTTATCTAAAGCAGTTATTCAAGAAATTAACAAGACATTCGGATTATTTGATTCTGCAGATGCAGGAATTCAAAATGTCGAATATGATATTAACAAACAGAAAGGTGTAATAAGGGTGGCTACAAAGTATTTAGACAAATTAAGAACTAGTTTAGCGCTAGTGCAAGAATTGAATGATGAGGACGTTACATTAAACACAGTTGGTGTTAGTGGAATCCTAAAAAAAGCAAGAAACAAATACATAGCAGGATGAGGTGAAAATAGATGGAACCAGTTCAACATCAAATGATGGGATATGACAGAGCAATTACGATGTTCAGCCCAGACGGTAGACTTCTACAAGTAGAGTACGCAAAGAAAACTGTTAAACTAGGAAACACAGCAATCGGAATGGTTTGCAAAGATGGTGTTTTACTTGTCGCAGACAAAAGAATAGTTGATAAATTAGTTGTACTTGAGGCAATTGAAAAAATATTTCAAATTGATGATCATGTAATGGCAACTGCTTCAGGAATTATTTCTGATGCAAGAGTTCTTGTTGAAAGAGAACAGCTTAAAGCTCAACAACACAGAGTTACTTACGACACACCTATTGATGTTCTAAGTATAATTAAAGATATTTGTAATCTTAAACAAATGTGCACTCAATCAGGCGGACTTAGACCTTTTGGAGTTTCACTATTAGTTGCAGGAATCAAAGATGGAAAACCTGAACTTTACGAAACAGATCCTACAGGCATCTATAACCAATACATGGCAACAGCTATTGGAGAAGGTGAAACTGAAGTTAAGGAAGTTTTATACAAAGATTACAAAGAAAATATGACAATCGAAGAAGGTTTAAAATTATGTGTTGACGCACTTAAAAAAGTTTTAAATCATGATTTCAACGAAAAAAGAATCGATGCATCAGTTATTAGAATAGAAAATGGCTCAATGCAGAAGATTCCTAGAGAACAAATTAAAAAACTTTTAAAATAAATTTTCAAGAATAAACACTAAAGAAAAATTATGAAACATCAAAAAGCAAATCGCTTTTTGTGCGACATGGTTTTTCTGGAGGAAAAACTATGAAGGGACAGCAATTATTTGATCATCAAAAAATCAACATTAATTTAGCTAGACTTAAAACTCACGGAACTAACTTTGAACTTGTCGTTGATCCAGATATGGCAATTAGTTTTAAAGAAGGTAAAGAAGTGGACATAGTTGATATTCTTAAAGCTCAAGAGATTTTCTCTGATGCTAATAAAGGTTTATTGTCATCGGAAGATGAAGTAGAAAAAGTTTTTGGAACAAAAAATGTTCTTGAAGTTGCAAAGAAAATTCTTAATGATGGAGACATACAACTAACTGCTGATCATAGAGAAAAAGTTCGTAATAAAAAGAAAAAAAGAATTATTAACATAATTCACATCAATGCTATTGAACCAAAAACAGGCATGCCACATCCAATTCAACGGATTGAAGCTGCTATGAATGAAGTAAATGTTCATATTGATGAATTTAAACGAGCTGAAGATCAAATTAGTGATATTGTCAAGAAATTAATTGTTGTTCTTCCAATTAGATTTGCTAAAAAAGAAATTCAAGTAAGTATTCCTGCAGAATACGCACAGAAAACTTACGGAAAAATTCAGAAATTTGGCATCATCAAAAAAGAAGAATGGCTCAATGATGGTTCATGGCTTGCAGTAATTGAAATACCTGCAGGTCTTCAAAACGAGTTCTTTGATGAACTAAATAAAGAAACGCATGGAAATGTGGACACAAAAATAGTAAATGAAAGGTGAAATTTAGAATGGGAAAACTTTTATTACAAGATAAAGATGTAATTGTTCCTGGGGAAGTCATTGCTGAAGGCATGGATTACTTACCTAGTTTTGGAACTTACAGAGAAGGAGATAAAATCCTGGCAAATAAAATTGGCTTATTGTCAATTGATGGAAAAGTACTAAAAATAATTTCTTTAGCAGGAAGATATCTTCCTAAAAGAAACGATGTTGTTATTGGAAAAGTTATTGACATCCTTATTAGCGGATGGAGAATAGACCTTAATACTGCTTACAGTGCAGTTCTTCCATTACAAGAAGCATCATTTGATTACATCCAAAAGGGTGCTGACTTATCAAAGATTTTTGCTTTAGATGAATACATTGTTGGAAAAATAACAAGAGTAACATCACAAAATCTTATTGATTTTTCAACAAAAGGTCCTGGTCTTAGAAAACTAAGTAGCGGAAGAATAATCAAAGTTAGTTCTACTAAAGTTCCTAGAATTATTGGAAAACAAGGTTCAATGGTTTCCATGATTAAAGAAACTACTGGCTGTAAAGTTACAGTTGGTCAAAACGGTATTATTTGGATCGAAGGAGAACCAGCACAAGAAATTCTTACAATCAAAACAATTAGAATGATTGAAGAAAATGCTCACAAAGTTGGTTTAACTGATCAAGTTAAAAAATTCCTTGATAAGAACAAAATTCCTTTTACAGAATCTACATTCAAAAAGAATGAAGAGAGAAGAGCTCCAGCTCCAAAAGACAAACCTTTTGTTAGAACAGAATCCAAAAATGATTCTGAACCTCAAAAAGAAAAACCTTTTGCTGCTTCTAAAAAACCTGTAGAAAAAAAGGAAGATAGTAAAACAGAAGAAAAAGGTGAACAATAATGGCTTACACTAAAAGATTAGATGGAAGAAAATTTGATGAAACTAGAAAAATCGAAGCTAAAACAGGCGTTATAAAAAATGCTGATGGTTCTGCTTTTTTCAAAATTGGAAAAACAACTGCTTATGCTGCAGTTTATGGTCCAAAAGAACACTTCCCAAGATCACAACAAGATCCTACAAAAGGAGTTCTTAGATGTAATTACAATATGATGCCTTTCTCAGGTACAGGCGAAAGAGTTAGACCTGGTCCAAATAGAAGAGCAAAAGAAATCTCAATGGTTACAACAAATTCTCTTAAAGCAGTTGTTGATTTAAGTGATTGTCCAAACGCAGTTGTTGATGTCTTCATTGAATTACCAGAAACTGATGCAGGTAGTAGATGTGCAGGAATTTGCGCAGCTTCAATGGCACTTGCAGATGCAGGTATTAAAATGAAAGATGTTGTTTCAGCAATCGCATGCGGAATTGTTGATGGCAGTGTTGTAGTAGATCTAGATTACTTAGAAGAAGCACACGAAGGAGATGTAGCAGATATCCCTCTTGCAATGATTCCTAGTACTGGAGAAATTACTCTTTTACAAATGGATGGTAAAATTTCAAGAGATGAACTTGATGAAGCTCTTAAAATGACTCTAGAACCATTAAGAAAGATTGCAGAAATCCAAAGAAAAGCATTAAAGGAGAGATTCAAATGAAGAACAAGCAAATGAACAAAGAGTTCAAAAATCACATCCTAAAAGCTCTAAAACAAAACATTAGAGTTGACGGTAGAAAAAATGACGAATTTCGAAAAATCACAATCGAAACAGGTGTTATTGCAACTGCAGAAGGTTCTGCAAAAGTAACTTGTGGAGATGCAATTCTTCTAGCAGGTGTTAAACTTAGCTTAGGAACTCCTTACTCTGACAAACCAGATGAAGGTGTTTTAATGACTGGTGCAGAATTGTACCCTATGTCTAGTCCTGATTTTGAAGTTGGCCCACCAAGTAATGTAGCAATTGAAATTGCAAGAGTTATTGATAGAGGAATCCGAGAATCTGGAACTATTAATACTAAAGATCTTTGCATTGAAGCTGGCGAAAAAGTTTGGATGGTTAGCGTAGATATCGCACCAATTAACACTGATGGAAATTTAATTGATCTTGGAGCGATTGCAGTTATGGCAGCTCTTAGAAATACTAGATTCCCGGAACTAGTAGATGGAAAACCAGATTATAAACATTTATCTGATAAAAAACTTCCAATCTCAAAAGTACCTATTGAGCTTACAGTTCATAAAATCGGTGATAGCTTAATTGTTGATGCTACTAGTGATGAAGAAAAAATCTCAGATGCAAGACTTACTGTTGCAGTTTTAGAAGATGGTTCCCTTTGCGCTATGCAAAAAGGCGGAAATTGTCCTCTAATGCATGATGAAGTCATGAAGATCGTTGATTTAGCAATCAAAAAAACAGGAGAATTAAGGAAACTCTTATAAGCGAGTTAAATTCCCTAAAAAAAATAAAATGGTTGAATTAATACTTAATGAGGAAAAATTCACTAAATACGAGATGGCTCGTATGATTGGTAGTAGAGCACTTCAGATTTCAATGGGCGCACCGTTTTTAGTCAAACTTGGAGACAAAAAACTTGCAGAATTAAACTATAATCCTGTTGAAATTGCAAAGCTTGAGTTTAAAGAAGGAGTTCTTCCAATCACAGTTAAAAGAAATCTTCCTCACGAAAAAGCTCAAAGATCTGCAGCTGAATAAATTTTTTATTCTTTTTTTTTTATTATTTTAATTAATATTTCTTAACTTTTCTATAAATTTATATAATATATCTATATATAGTATTATTATGATTATTCGAAAAGCAACCCCTAAAGATTCTAAAGAAGCTCTAGTTTTAGTTCAAGAACCTTCTTTAACTATTGATGCAGAAGAATATCCTGATGATGAGTTATATTTTATTGAATCTTGTGAGAGTGGAGTTTTCTTTGTTGCTGAAGAAAATGATAAAGTCATCGGATTTATCCTAGGATTTAAACTTACTAGATCAACTTATGTTTTAGAACTTATTGTTGTCAATAATAATATCAGAGGCAAAGGTGTTGGTTCAAAACTATTAAACAAATTTCGTGAAGAAATCTCAAAACTTGGAGCTACTAGTTATTTCTTATTTTCTCCTGATGAAAGCAAACAAACACATCAATTCTATCTTAAAAATGGTCTTAAAGGTGGAAAGAAAAAAATGACTATGTTCTTTGAGAATATCTAAATTTCTTCCAAAACCATTAAAAAGTCAAGCTCTTTTTCTAATCTTACAATGGATGCGGACGAAAAATTCGAAATTATAACAAGAAATCTACAGGAAGTAGTAGATGAAGATAGGCTCAATGAAGTTTTAAAAACACGAGACCTAAAAGTTTATTGGGGTACAGCTCCTACTGGTCGACCGCATCTTGGATATTTTGTACCTATGATGAAAATTGCTGACTTGCTTAAAGCAGGTTGTCATGTAACTATTCTTTTTGCAAATATTCACGCTTACTTAGATAGCATGAAGTCTTCGTGGGAATTACTTGATAAAAGAACTAACTATTATGAATTTTTAATTAAAGAAATGCTAACTTTAGTTGGTGTTCCTCTTGAAAAACTTAAATTCGTGAAGGGAACTGAGTTTCAACTTCAAGACAAATATACTCTTGATATGTATAAAATGAGTGCTCTTGCTAGTACTCGTGATACTAAAAAAGCTGGAGCTGATGTTGTTAAACAATCTGAAACTCCTAAAATGAGCGGTTTACTTTATCCAATCCTTCAAGCACTTGATGAAGTTTACTTGGATGTTGATGCTCAATTTGGTGGTGTTGACCAGCGTAAAATCTTCATGTTTGCTAGAGAATTCTTGCCAAAAATTGGTTATGAAAAAAGAGTTCACTTAATGAACTTTTTAATTCCAGGCCTTGGTCAAAGTGGTAAAATGAGTTCATCAGAACCTAATTCAAAAGTTGACTTTGACGATGATGATGACACTATTAAACGTAAACTAAAAAAAGCTCATAGTGTAGATGGAGAAGTTGAAGGTAATGGTGTTTTAGCAATCTTAAAATTTATCATTTATCCAAAACTTAAAAACGAAGACAGAAAATTCATTGTTGATAGGCCAGAACAATATGGTGGAAAAGTTGAATTTGATGACTTTGAAAAAGTTGAATACGCGTTTAGTCAAAAAGAACTTTCATCTTTTGATTTAAAAATGGCTGTTGCAGATGAAATAATCAAACTTATTTCACCTTTAAGAAATGCTATTTCAAAAAACGAAAAACTCTACAAGGAATCTTATCCTGAAGAATAATTTATTTTTCTTTATTTTTTTATCTCCATATAATATATCTATATATGGCTTAAAACTTTCTAAACAATTAATCATTTAAACTTCTCATCGTATAATATCAGTTATGCCTACAGATTTTCAAGAAAAAATATATATTTTTCTTCGTCAAGTGCCAAAAGGTAAGATTACAACTTACAAAGCACTTGCAAAAGCTGCAAACACACAAGCTTTTAGAGCTGTTGGAACTGCTTTAAATAAGAATCCATACGCACCTCAAACCCCTTGCCACAGAGTTATTAACAGCGACGGTAAACTCGGCGGTTTTGCTCATGGACCAAAAGCTAAGATTAAACTTCTAAAATCAGAAGGAGTAGAAGTAAAAGAAGGCAAAATTATCAACTTCAAAAAAGTTCTTTTCACTAATTTTTCTAGAAAAAAATAAAAGATAAATTTAAATAATATGTCGACCAGTAATAGTTCTATGAAGCGACTGCCATATTATTTTATTGCATTATTTAATGTAGCTTTAGTCTCGGCTCAGAGTTCTAACTTTGGTCTTGGCGAAGGAATGTTTGATGGAATCGGCGGAGCTATTAGAATGATTGCATCAGGCGCAGGAGAATTAGTTGCAGGCGGACCTGTTAGTCAAAATGAAGCAATTAATATTGGACTTATTTGGATTGCAGGCGCAGTTATGCTTCATGATATGTTAATTACCCGTATAGGCAAACTTGGAAATAAAGCTCAATGGGGCTTATCATTCATGTTTGCATATCTTATAATTAACACAGCAATAATTAAAACAATCATGATGGGATTTCAAATTGGATCATTGATGATTATTATTCTCATCATAGTTTTACTTTCTAAATTTATCAAGAAAACCACTATTCCTGAAAGCACCAAACAAACTCATGCAAAACACATGAATAAAGTTGATTCTGATCGTGAAAAAGGTAGAACTAAATCCAACATTAGACTTCAAAATATTGTTGAAATGTTAGATAGAGGAGAAAAAGAATTAATAACTAAAGAAGAGCATTTAAGAGAAATTGAAAAAAATGAGAGTAAAGATGAATTATCTCTTCTTCAATCAATCATTCCAGATCTTCAACTTGAAGAAAAAATTAAAGCGCAATTAAATTGGATGACTAAACAAATGATGAAAGTTCGAGAACCTGGAGCTTTAAAAAATATTGAAAGCAGAATTCAAGATTATAATAGAAGATTAAGCGAATTAGAATCGAAAATTAAAATTCTCTTTGATAAATTTAATACTGATCTAAATAAAGATATTCAAGCGGCAACACAAGAAGAAGCAGATGTTGAACAAGAAATAGGAGAAGATAGAGAAGCTAAAAAAACAGATTTGAAAATTATCCACAATGATAAGAAAAATAAACATCTAGAAGATCATGATGCTAAAAATCATCACTTAGATATTGCAGACAAACAACTAGATTTTACTAAAGAAACTCAAACAAATACAGAAATTAGTATGGAAGAAAGAAAAATTCAGATTGAGAATAATATTTTTGACGTACTAATCAAAAAAGAATCTAATGAAAAAACAGTCATAAAGATTATTGAAAAAATAGAACAAATTGAAAATTCTGAAGGTGAAAATGTTCATCTTGATGATATGGTAAAATTAGAACAATTAGTCATTAAGAAAAATAAACTATTACAAGAAAATGATTCTATCGATCAAAAAGAAAAAAAACTTAATGAAGAACTTGAAACTATGAGTGAAAGTGTTAAAAATGTGGAATCTGAAGAACTTAAACCTGCAGCTTAGATTCTAGTTTTCTTTATCTCTTAAACTCACTATCCACTTCTTTTAGATATTCTTTTACTCTAGAAACAATTGATTTCATATAATAACGCTCAATATTCTCTTCAAACAAATCAATTAACTTAGACCCTTCTTTTATTTTATAATCATTTGCTACTTTCTCAACTATAAATAGATCTCTTAATCTTAGAAGTTGTCGTCTTATATTTGATGGCGCAATTCCTAATAACGCTTGATTATTATCTTTTCTATTAGCTATAACTCTAGCTTCTACTTCTTTACTTGTCAAGTCTTTTTCCGCAAGTAACATTACCATCAAGACATCTACCACTACATCTCTTGAATCTCCTGGTTGTAAAAGACCTAAAGATAAGCATAGTTTTCTTACTAAATCTCGTTTCTCTTTTCCTTTTGGACTTTCATATTTTCTTAATGTAAGTTCTGCTAATGCCGTATCTTTAGAAATTTTTGCCATTGAAAACTTTTAGGCAGAATAGAGTATATATAGTTTTTGATTGAAAGAATTTCAACTAAAACTTCCAAAAATAAAGTTTTTGACTAGTTTTTGATTGAAAGAATTTCAACTAAAACTTCCAAAAATAAAGTTTTTGACTAGTTTTTGATTGAAAGAGTCTCAACTGAAAATTCCAAAAACAAAAATTTCAGACTAATTCTTAATTAAAAAAAAAGTTATCCAATAGACAAGCAAAACTATTTAAACATAGAATTCATCTTTTCACTATGGATTATGCAGAACTTTCTAGAGTTTATGAAAAAATTGAGTCTACTTCTAAAAGACTTGAAAAGACCCACCATATTTCAGAGCTTCTTAAGAAAACACCTGCAAATGAAATTCCTACAATTCTTCTTCTTATTAGAGGACGAATATATCCTGATTGGGACAAATCTAAGCTTGGAGTCGCATCTAAACTTGTTATTAAAGCAATCAATGTAGCATCTGGAATGAGCATATCTGAAATTGAAAATCGTTGGAGAGAAATTGGTGATTTAGGTCTTGTTGCAGAAGAATTTATAGGTAAAAAATCTCAAGTAACTTTATTCTCTGAAGATTTATCTGTTGAAAAAGTATTCTCTAATCTTAGAAAACTTAGTAGTATGGAAGGTTCAGGCAGTACAGATAGAAAAATCAAACTAATCTCAGAATTATTATCCAGCGCTAAAGGTGTTGAAGCAAGATATATTGTTAGAACAGCTCTTGAAGATCTTCGCGTGGGAATTGGAGATGGAACTATTAGAGACTCAGTAGTCTGGGCATTTATGCCTATAGATATTAAATATGATCCTGAAAAGATTGCAATTAACGTTAACAGAGAAGAGTATATCAAAATATCAGGAATTGTTCAATCTGCTTATGATAAAGCTAATGACTTTGGAGTTGTAGCCTTAGCAGCTAAAGAAGGAATTCCCGCTCTTGAAAAAATAGACTTAGTTCCTGGAAATCCTGTTAAAGTTATGCTTGCTCAAAAAGTTACCACCATCAAAGATGGTTTTAAAAAAGTTGGAGTTCCTGCAGATATTGAATATAAATATGATGGATTTAGAATGCAAATCCACAAATTTGATAATAAAATCAAAATTTATACTCGTCGTCTTGAAGAAGTCACCAACCAATTTCCTGAAGTCAAAGCTTATGTTGAAAACAATATCCAAGGAAATAACTTCATTATTGATTGTGAAGCAGTTGGTTATGATGCAAAACTTGGCAAATATATGGTTTTTCAACACATTTCTCAACGTATTAGACGTAAATATAATATTCATGAACTCGCAAAAAAGCTGCCTGTTGAACTAAATATATTCGATATTCTATATCATAATGGTAAAACTCTTCTTAATGAAACATTTGAAAATAGAAGAAAACTCTTAGAATCAATTGTTAAAGAGGAAAAATTTAAAATTATTTTATCTAAAAGACTTATCACTTCTAATGAAGAGGAAACTATGAACTTCTTTAATGAGTCCTTGGCTATGGGTAATGAAGGAATTATGCTTAAAAGTATGGATAGTCCTTACAAACCAGGTTCAAGAGTCGGCTTTATGGTCAAATTCAAGCCAGTTATGGATACTCTCGACTTAGTTGTTGTCGGAGCTGAATGGGGCGAAGGCAAAAGAAGTGGTTGGTTAACTTCATTCACTCTTGCTTGCGTAGATGATGATGGTAATTTCTTAGAAATAGGCAAAGTTGGAACCGGTGTTAAAGAAAAACCTGAAGAAGGTCTGTCTTTTGGAGAACTAACTGACTTACTTAAACCACATATCATCCAGGAAAAAGGTAGAGAAGTTAAGATTAAACCAGAAATTGTTCTTGAAATTCAATTTGAAGAAATTCAAAAAAGCACTAATTATTCTAGTAATTTTGCCCTAAGATTTCCTAGAGTTAAAACTTTAAGAGATGATAGAGCACCTGAAGAATGTTCAAATATCGAACAGATTAAAGACGCGTTTTATGATCAAACAAAACAATAAAACTTCGATTTCTATCCAAAATAAGAACTTATAACTTATTTTATTAGCAATAAATAACATGACAATATCAAATAAAAAACACTAATTCTAACTCTAAATTAAAACCAATATGAATCAGAAACACAACAAACAAAATAAGAAGAAGTACTAACCAGGTCAAAAATATTCTAGCACTATCTCAAAAAATAAAATTTCTAAATAAAATTTACAGTTCCATAAACGGAACAACGTTCCACAAATGGAAACATTTATATATTATATTTATCTTTATCGTCGACAATGGACTCAAAAGAACTTCTAGAAAAACTCTTCGATGAGAAAAAACTTAAGCTTATGAACTTCTTTTTTGACAATCCAGAGGACCAATTTTACCTACGAGAAATTGCCAAAAGAACCAAAATTCCACTCACAACCATCTTCAGATTGATGGGACTTCTAAAAGAATTAGAGATTGTTAAAGAGATCAAAATGAAGAAATTCAAACTCTACGAACTTAACCAGAATAAAAACACGAAATTACTTCAAGATATTGTAGCTCACAAGAAATCAGCATTGATGGAATTCGTTGAAGCAGCATCGCTTGTCGACGAGGTAGAGAAAATAATACTCCACGGCAAAGAAGAAAAAGGTAAAGCAAATGTCCTCTTAATGGGCGAACATCTTGACACAACAAACATTAAAAACATAGTACTGGACATCAAAGAAAGATTCAATTTCTCCATTATAGATTTAGTATTAGATCAGGAACAATTTAATAAAATGTCGGAGATGGGGCTATTCCCAGGCAAGAGAACCATACTATTTCAAAAATAGCTATTTTAAAAAATATATACTGAATCACAATAGTATTTATATATCAGTATAGGAATAGATATATTAAACGGGACTTTGACCGAGGGAGACAAGTAACTCGTTAACAAAATCGTGTTTGGCGACACGGAAAAATTTCATAATAATTTGGCGAAACAGTAATTGAAAAAGAAAAGATTTTGGTTTTCTAAGACAGTGTACATAGCGACACAAGCAATCACTAAATTATACTCTAGACTATAGTATATTCCGATATACTCTTATCAACGAGGGGAAAAACGAACGAAATAAAAAATAAAAAGACCAAAAAGGGGGCTTTAGAAAAAAAATGGATTACATGGTGGATAAAAAACAACCAGAGCAAGACTATGAAGTTGGGCAGGCAACAATAAAGGTTATCGGTGTCGGTGGCGCAGGTAACAATATGGTAAATTGGCTTTACAAGAAAGGAATCAAAGGAGCAGAAATCCTAGCTTGTAACACAGACCAACAACACCTAAATATTATTGAATCTGACAGAAAATTCTTGATTGGGAGAGATGTTACAAAGGGACTTGGTTGCGGTGGATTTCCAGAAAAAGGAAGCGAAGCAGCACAAGAAAGCATGCAAGAAATCAAAGAAGTTCTAAAAGGATCAGATATGACTTTTGTATGTGCAGGAATGGGCGGTGGAACAGGAACCGGAGCAGCACCAATTATTGCAAGCGTTGCAAAAGACGCAGGAGCAATTGTAATTGGAACTGTAACTATGCCATTCAATATTGAAAGAGCAAGAGTCGATAAAGCAGAATTTGGACTTCAGCAACTAAGAAGACAAACAGATACTGTAATCGTTATTGATAACAATAGATTAGTACAAATCGCAGGAAACCTACCAGTTCAACAAGCATTTGCAGTAGCAAACGAACTAATTGCAACAATGATTAAAGGAATCGTAGAAACAATCGCAATACCTTCTTTAGTTAACTTAGACTATGCAGACGTAAAAACAATTATGACTGACGGTGGAGTTGCAGCAATTGGAGTAGGAGCAAGTGACACTAACAACAGAGTAGATGAAGCAGTAAAAGGCGCACTAAGCAATCCATTATTGGATATCAGCTACGAAGGTGCAACTGGAGCAATCATCCACATCTCAGGTGGACCAGACATGACACTGGATGAAATCAGCAAAATCGGTGAATTAGTAACTGAAAGCATGGACGATGACGCAAATGTTATCTGGGGAGCTAGAGTTATTGAAAACATGAAAGGTAAACTAACCGTTATGACAATCATAACTGGTGTAAAAAGTCCTTGGATATTAGGAAAAATTAACAACAAGGAACAAGTCGCACAACAAAAAGCTATGTCAGAAGAATTAGGAATTGAAATAGTAAGATAAATATCTTATTATCGAATGCTCACTTCTTTCTTGGCCTTCACCTTTGCATCACCCCCAAACCCCCAAGAGTGTGAAGGCCTTTTTTTTTATAAGTGAATTTCAAACAACATAGTTAACAAACAAAAAATCATAATAAACAATAATTTTTTGAGGGAGGTAGAAACAAAATGAGAAGAGTTTCAACAATTATATTAGTAGGTCTTCTGCTAATAAGCCTAGTGGCGATCTCAGTAATGGGTCAACCAACAGGTGGAACTTTGGCTACCGGTACTACAGAATCATGGAGTGGAACAACTTCGACAAGTACAGGAATTCAAGGCGGAAATATTACAGAAGCAAACATAACAGGATATGCTCAAACAGATAGATGGGCAGGATTCTGGGGAGAAATCACTGGCGGAGTAAGATTAGCAGATTCATCAGCTAATGTATTCTATGAATGGACTGTGAGCGATGTTACAGATTCAGTTATTTATGCAGCAAATGGCACAGTTTCAAACTGGGGCACAGTTGCAGCAGCAGGAGTTGGAGACATGCCAGCTTTCTTGACTACAGCAGCTACAGATAACTATACCAACACATTTGGAAGTACAGAAGCATTTAACAGTTCAAGTTTGAACATTGCAAGTACACCATACACTTCAACTTGGCAAACAGGGTCCCAAGGCGCATTAAAAACATACGCATTGAAAGACGCTGATGACACAGATCTAATCTGGGCAGGTAAAGCAATTGCTGATACAGCATCATTTGCATCAGGAACACTTGACTACCAAGTTTTAGTACCAGCATATACTAGTTCAATATCTTACAACTTTTACTTAGAGTTGCCTTAAGTTATAGAACAATTTTTTTATTTCTTTTTTTTTTATTTTCACTAATTCTTAACAAATAATAAAAAAATAAAAATAAATTTATCCAGATATATTTAGAAAATTAGGCCCCCCTAAGAACGATTCTCGCTTTAAATCTTCAATTATGTAATATACATCTTGTTGCTTCACGACAAATTTCTTTTCAAAAATTTCCATGAAATCTTCCATTTCCTTCACATGATGAAATATTCCCTCAATCATAAAGTCATATCCATTATTAATTTTGTAAAGGGAGTTCACACAAGGTTGTAAATTTAAATAATCCATCGCCTCAGTTCTCTGATCAATATTAACTTTCAAAACAATATTTGCCCTACATTGATACCCTAATTTTCCAAAGTCAATAAGTGTTGTATGTTTCCTTATAATATTTCCTTCATGGACCTTTAATCGATCAAATAACGTCGATATAGGTATATTGGTCTGTTTGCTTATGGCAGTTAAAGTTTGTCTTGAATTCTGTCTTAAATGACTTAAAAAAATCAAATCTTTTTGTTTCATAGTTTGCACCTCAGTGTTTCTCAAAAATATTTATTTCGAAACTATTTACAAGATTAAACTCAGAAAACTATATAATTTATCTTAATAACTTATATAACACTATATAATTATATAGATTAGAAATATTTATATAATAATAGACTTAAAACAATAAAATGGAAAGAAAAGCAATTGAACTTGCAAAAAAGACATTAGTTGTATCAATGCCTGCAAAATGGGTTAAAGAAAATAATGTTTTGAAAGGACAAACTCTAGAAGTTTTAGAGGACAAAAATAAATTAACTATAAGCACAAACAAAAACATTTCTTTTAACAAAATAACAATTGATCTAAGAAATAAGCAAACTTTTGATCAATATACCTTAGCATATTTGTATCAAGCAGGAATTGATGAAATTAAAGTTCAATTTAATTCAAACAAACAATTTGAATTAATAACAAAAAAAATTCCAGAACTAATGGGTTATGAAATAATCAATCAAAGTCAAGATTTTTTCGAAATAAAAAATGTATCCTCACCTTTAGAAAAGGAATTTGACAATATGTTTAGAAGAACGTTCCACATATTACAAGAATTTGCAGATATGAGTTTAAGTTATATCAAGGAAAAGAACTATGAAAAATTAAATTCACTCTTGCTACTCGAAACCAGCATAGATAAATTTACTGATTTTTGCAAACGAATACTAAACAAAAAAGGATATAAAGAGCATGAAAAAACAGTATTTCTATACACGATTGTTCGAGATCTAGAAAAAATAGCCGATTTCTATGAAAGCATTATTCGTGAAATATTAACATCAAAACAAGAATTAGATGATAAAACTGAGAAATTATTCTCTAGAACAAATCAATTCATTAAACAATTTCATGAATTAGTATTCAAATTTAATGAAGAAAAACAAACACGATTCATTGAAGAAAAACAAGAAATAAAAATCTTCTACAAAAAAATTCTTGAAACTAAAAATCTCAAAAACAATTATTTAGCATTCAACTTAATAAGCATAATTAAAAATATTTCAAACTTATATGGGCCATTATATTTGACTAAACAAGAACTTAATAACTAAACTAAATACATTTAAAAAATAGTTATTAATGTCTTTTTCTTCTCTTAAACAACCTTATTTAGTCTAGAAATAATAATTCATTAACCAACAAGTTTAGTAACTTCTTGCATCTTATCGACTAAATAATCTTTAACTATTTCATTAGCAGAATAAATAGAATTAGGCCTTCCTGCAGTGATTAAACTTTTCCCAAGGTCATTCCCATCAAAATCAGTAATAAATCCGCCTGCATTAGTAAAAATAGCATAAGGAGGAATCGCATTAGCTAAATGATCATTCATTCTAATTGCAGCAACACCTTGTGCCTCTAAACCTTTTTCACCATACCAAAGCATACCTCTCATAATTTCACACAAAGTTCCATAAGATCTCCAAACATCAAAAGCACCACCCTCATTTCTGTTTGAAATTGTTTTGTAAATAGCATAGTTTAACTCTTCAGCATTTGAAGAAGCAGTATTCCTGTCAAAACCTTGAAAACCGTCAAATAAAATTGCACCTTGACCAATATTAGTTTGTGAAGAAGTAGTAAGTCTTATTAATGAACCAATTTCATGCTGAATACAATTATAATCTTCTAATAATTCAAAAGTCTCCTTATTATTTGTTGATATGGAAAATGCATTAGTTGGCGAGTGATGATATTTAGAAGGATTACCATCTGTTATGATTGAATTAGTAAAATCTCCAATTGTAAGTTCTTCAAGCTTTTTTTCAGTCAAAGTAGTAAATGCAAAGCCAGAACCCCACAGACCATCATTTCCAATCCGGTAAATATTATTCTCAGAGCCTAAGCCTGCAACTTTAATAGTTCCATCGACAACATCAAGATAAGACCAAATAACTCTATTTTTAGAAACATCACCAATATCAACAATCGTAGGAGTATTAGGATTAACAATAATTCTAATAGGTAAATCATTATTTTTTTGAGAAAACTTAGTTAATTTTTCAACAGCAAATTCTTCAGCAATATTATCTGCATTTCTAGAATAAGCATCTTTAAGCACTGAAGGAACACTCATACCACGTTCAGAATAAGGCACACCATGGATTAAATCACGAATCAAGAAGCCAGTTTTACCCATATCAGTTATAAGATTACGATATAAGTCTTGTTCTTTTTTCATTTTATTCAGTTGTTTTGCTCGTAGTACGTAGTAATCATTTATAAATCTTATTGAATTAATTACTTATAAGTAGTAAATAGTGACTTTCACTTCTGACCATTATTTTGAAAATTCTTAAATGAAGAATGTTTCTCAATTTCAGGCATTAAAAGTTCTGTTACGAGTTTGTTCCCATTATAATTATAATGAGCTACTTCATTATCAATTATAGTGTTTGAATCTATATTTGACATTTCATATAAGTTTAAAGTTGTTAAATTTGCATCTTTAGAAACTTTTTCAACAAGTTTGTAAATATTTGCTAATTTATCATATCGATTCACATTTCGAAATTCACCTGGTAAAATAATAGTTATAACAGGAATTTTTTGTTCTGAAAACTCACCAATTTTATTAAATGCTTCGATAGTACATTTCCAACCAGGATAAGTTGGTTGGTATAATGAAAAATAATAATTTTCTTGATAATCTTCTTTTCCAATTCCTTTAATTAACAAACCTTTCCTATAAAGTTCATTCAATTCCTCAATTATTTCCTTATAGGGATTGTATTCTTTTAATTTCGCAGTATTATCTGATTGTTTTGATGCTTCCAAACAGAAATAAATCATATTTTTATCATAGTCATAATCAGGATCGTTTAAAAAATACCCTAAAATAATCAAGTCTGGCTCAAAAAGAACAACTTTTTTTGTTAAAATTAAATATTCTGTAAAAGTATTATGCCCATTACCCCCAAAATTTAAAACTTCAATATTAGATTCAGAGTATTTATTTCTTAAGGAAGTTTCTAATAATTTTGGATAAGTTTCATTCATTTTTTCTCCAAAACCAAATGTGAAAGAATCTCCAAGAATAGCAATTCTAAAAGTGTTTTCAGGTTTTTCTAAGCTATATTCATAATCCCTCATCCCATAAGAATTTATTTTCATAAAAAACCCATCATGAATGATTGTACCATCTGCGTTTTTAGCAATATTGAAATCATAACCAGAAATTGATAAATTAGCCACATATTCTTCAAAATCTAAGAGCTCAAACTTATCTTTGTTATTTTGGTTATATATGTTCATTACTAAAATAACAATCAACGAATAAACAAGAACTACGACCATTAATAAGATAATTTTTTTTATTGTTTTATCAATTCTCATTATAGTAATCTAGTAAGTCAAATAATATATAAATTTTCTTAATAGAATTGGATTCTGTTAATTGTGCTCCAATCATACTTTAAACTTTCCTAAAATAAAAATTATAAAATAAAGAATTAATTCTTAACACGTAATTTGAAAACAGCATGTTTTAAATTTTTAATTTGTCGTTGCTGAGAGCTTAAAATATACCTAGGTTCAAGATTAGTCATAGAGACTAAAACATTATCTAACATTTCACCAGCTAACCCTTGTTTATAAGCATCACCTCGAGCATAAAAAAAGAAAGACAAACCCTTAATAACATCAGATTTTAACTTATGAAAATAAAATTCTTCATAAGGCATTTGAGACTTCACATTCTCCAATTCAGAGTGATATATTCTTAAAGATTTATCTTTAAAATCAGCAATTGAGGCTGCATCAACACCACCATATTTACCTTGTTCATATAATTTTGAAGCTTCATAAAAAGGCAAAGTCGGTATTCTAAATTGATTATCTATTTTTACATTAATATTAGATATAATCCAATTATGTCTATGTGAATCAAAATCTTTTACTCGATAGAATTTATTAAATCCTTCAAATAATAAATCATAATTATCATGAATGATAGCTATTTCTTCACTAAATAAAGACTCACTAGCAAACAATCTTTTATCTAACTCAGATTTATAATGTGAAATAGGCATTGGTTCAAAAAAACCATTTGAAGCGTGTAATTGCCCTAAAAAAAGACCAATTTCTTTCATACGACTAAAGTCATTGGATAAATTAAGATAATCATATAAATTATGACCAGATCTAAAGATTATAGATGAGAAATGCTTATTGGCATGAGTAATTAGTTCAGGATCATCTATCACTTTATTTCTAGAAATATCATTCATTTCATTAAATAAAACTCTTGCATCATGATTATATCTTCTCTCAGAAATAACATCTTCTTTATTCAAACTAGGCTTCAATACTATTGATTGTTTTGTAGCTTTTGAAAAACCAATTAAAGCAGCATTATATGAGCCAATTCGCTGTAAACTAAATACTTTTGAATCCATTAACTCAAGCATTTTATCTCTATAAAGGTTTGTTCTACCAGTAGTTTTAAAAAAAACAGCCTGAGCCAAATCCAATTCTAATTTTTGTCCTGCATTATATGAAGAAGAAGTTTTCTTAGATAAATCCTTAATAACATTCAAAGATTGTTTTGGTCGACCAATATAATCTAACATACTTGCAAGCATAAAACTTCCAGGCACAATTCCATGCTTAGATTTTGATTGTTTAAACGCATCAGATAAATAATCTTCTAATACATGGTTTGCTCCCAACAAAGAAGTATAAAATACACTAAAACTCTCAATAGACAAATGTTTTTTCTCAAAAGTTTTTAAAACCTCTTCTGTAGATTTAGCAAATAAATCTTGTTTTGAAAGTTCAATTGCATACCGGTAACTATTCTCCTTGGTAGGATATTTCAACATGGTTTTTTGTAAATACACTAATTTTTTCTTCCCTGTAAGAAAATTGTTTGAATATAATGTTCTAAAATCCGAATTCACAAAAGACAAATTTTTAGAATTAAATAACAAATCTAAACCTCTAAAAATAACATTTAAAGATGTAAACATCATCCCTAAATAAAATCCTGTTCTTTTAAGAATATTTGAATCAGAAACTATTAAATTAAAATAATTCATCAAATCAGGTTCTTGACCAAGATTAGCTAAATTTTCAGTAAAACCTGGATAAAGCGTTGTTCCAACAATAGTTAAAGCTAAACCTGCAGAAACCTTATTTTTATGATTAAAAATTGCATCGCTTATATTAGTAAATTTAAATTTATTATTAACAGATTGTACACTAGAATGTTCACATTCATTAGAAATTTTTTGTTTAACAAATGATTTTAAGTCAGAACGTGAAATATTTATTTTTTGTATAATTTCTAACGTTTTTGCCTTATCATAAACACTTTTAGCATAAAAACCAGAAATACCCAACAATGTTCCATGATAAATTAAAATCGGTCCTTGATAATCAGTATATTGAGATATGTATTCTAACAAAGAACTACCTGCAAGTTCAAGCAAACTTCCTTTAATCAAAGATATTTTTATAGGATTTTTTATAGAATAATTAATAATTTTTTTATTAATAGTAGTTACTATTTGCTCTAATCCACTCATTTAAATCTTTAATTTGCCATGAATATAAAGCTTTCCTAAAATACTAAAATTAACCATTAAATAAAATACCTTAAATACAGCCTTTCAAAACTCTTAAATTCTTAAATATCAAAACCTCTAAATCTCACTGTTTTAGTGCCTAAGAATAAAGAATTCCAGACATTTTTTCCGAAACGTTTTTAAACTATACAACACCAGTTTTTACTATATATTTACTAGATCATTTTAGGGGGCAAAAGTAGCAGCAAAATGGAAGAAAAAAAAGAAGATTATGGCGCAAGCAATATCACAGTTCTTGAAGGTCTTGAAGCAGTAAGAAAAAGACCTGGCATGTATATTGGAAGTACAGGACCTAGAGGTCTACATCACTTAGTTTACGAAGTTGTTGACAACTCAATTGACGAAGCAATGAGTGGTGAATGTGATACTATCACAGTTACAATTCACGAAGATAATAGTATATCAGTTACTGATAATGGGAGAGGAATTCCTATTGCAATTCACGAAAAATACAAGATTAGCGCATTAGAATTAGTAATGACTAAACTTCACGCAGGTGGAAAATTTGATAAGAAAACCTATAAAGTATCAGGTGGACTTCACGGTGTTGGAATATCTGTTGTTAATGCATTATCAAAACAAGTTAAAGTTACTGTTTGTAGAGAAGGAAAAGAATATTTCCAAGAATATGATACTGGAAAACCTCTAGCTCCACTTAAAGAAATCGGGTCATCAGATAAAAGAGGAACAGAAGTTCAATTCTGGCCAGATGAGAAAATATTTGACGAAGTAGTTTATGAATATGATATTCTTAAAAGCAGACTTAGAGAACTTGCATTCCTAAATCAAGGAGTTAGAATTATCCTTACAGATTTAAGAGAAGAAGCACAAAGCAACAAAGTTGATGGTGAGCCAGAGGACAAACCTCTGAGCTATAAAAAAGATAATTTTTTCTTTGAAGGCGGACTTAGAAGTTTTGTTGAATTCATAAATACAAATAAAACTCCAGTTCATGAACCAATTGTATTCAAAAGTCAAAAAGAAGATGTAGAATTAGAAGTTGCGATGCAATACACTGGCGCATATACAGAAAGCGTTTTTACTTTCGTAAACAACATTAACACGCATGAAGGTGGAACTCATCTTATTGGATTCAAATCAGCTCTTACTAGAACCTTAAATAATTATGCTGAAAAAGCAGGTTTAATGAAAGATGCTAAAGACACAAAATTTTCCAGCGATGATGTTAGAGAAGGTTTAACAGCTATTATTTCAGTAAAGATTGCAAATCCACAATTTGAAGGTCAAACTAAAACTAAACTTGGTAATAGCGAAGTTAAAGGTATTGTTGATAGTCTAGTCTCAAACGGTCTTGGAACTTTCCTTGAAGAAACTCCTTCTATTGCAAAAGAAATCATTGGTAAAGCAGTTAGTGCTGCAAAAGCTAGAGAAGCTGCAAAAAGAGCAAGAGACCTTGTTAGAAGAAAAAGTGTATTAGAAAGCACAGCACTTCCTGGAAAACTTTCAGATTGTGCAGAAAGAGATCCTGCTAAAAGTGAAGTTTACCTCGTAGAGGGAGATAGTGCAGGTGGATCTGCAAAACAAGGAAGAGACAAAAATTTTCAAGCAATCTTACCACTTAGAGGAAAAATCCTTAATGTTGAAAAATCAAGACTTCATAAAATCATGAATAGTCAAGAGATAATCAAAATAATTACTGCTCTTGGAACTAGTATAGGAGAAGACTTTAACATAGACAAAGCAAGATATCATAAAATCATAATTATGACTGACGCAGATGTTGATGGTAATCATATTGCAACTTTATTATTAACATTCTTCTTTAGATACATGAAAGAACTTATTGAAAAAGGATATATCTACTTAGCACAACCACCTCTTTATCAGTTAAGAAAAGGAAAACAAAAAATCTATGTTCAAACTGAGGAAGAAAAAGAAGAAAGATTAGAAGAACTTGGCGGTCAACAAGGTGTTGCAGTTCAAAGATATAAAGGTCTTGGAGAAATGAACCCTGAACAACTTTGGGAAACTACTATGGATCCTTCAACTAGAACTCTTAAACAAATTAAAATAGAAGATGCTGTTGAAGCAGATACAGTCTTCACAATTTTAATGGGTGAAGAAGTTGAACCAAGAAGAGCTTTTATCGAAAAGAATGCTAAAAAAGTCAAAGATTTAGATATTTAACTAGATTTTAATAATTTATAATTCTTATTTTTTTCTTATACTATTAAAGTTAATATAGATAATAGTCCTAAACAAGCAATTAAAAACTCAAACCCTAATAAAATTTTATTCTCATAATAAGATTCTAAAAGTCTTTTTCTATCTGCTTTTTTTAACTTTTTTCTTAAATCATAATTTCCTTTATCATCATCAGCAGTTCTATAAACTGAATATTTTGTTTTTGAAAAAGGCCAAAGTAGTGGCAAACCTGATAATCTTGCAGTAAACCAATCTGTGATCAAATGTAATGTAATTGCAACAAATAAAACCAATCCAATTTGAAAATTTAAGACAATCGCCATAACGGATATTATAAGCCACACTAAAGGAGAATGTGAAGGGCCATGGTGATGTTTCATGTCATGAATTAAAACTCCTACATCAGGCAATAAAGACGCCACAGCAGCAATTAAAATAGTGAACTGATTAAATTCGACAGAAACACTAAACATAGATAAAAGTTTCAAACCAAAGATTCCTGCTAAAATATGGGAAATAAAAATCATTTAAGGTAAATATTAATGTAAACATTTATTAAAATTTCCATTTTATTTTCATTTTTATTTAAAATAAATAAGAAAATAGAACCTAATTAAGCTATAAAAACATGTTTAAAGCAAATTAAAACATATAAAAATAGCAATCTATTTAAAGACATCAGATTTTCTCTGAGAGAAAAATGGCTAAGAAGCAAGTATCAACTAAAAAGGTAAAAAAGAAGAAATGGTTCCCTGTAATTGCACCTACTTTCTTAAGTAGTAAAGTTCTTGGAGAATCACTTTTAGCAGAATCTAGTGAAATGAAAGGCAGATTCATGACTATGAATCTGATGAATATTACCGGAGATCCTAAAAAACAAACTGTTAACCTTCAATTCAGAATTAAAAATGTTCGTGAAGGACAAGGTATTACTGAAGTTATCAAATATGAACTTCTATCTTCAGCAGTCAAAAGACTTATCAGAAGAGGAAGAAGTAAAGTTGATGATTCATTCATTATAAACACAGCAGAAGGTAAAATTATTATAAAAACATTAACAATTACTAATGGAACAGTTTTCAAATCAATTCAAAACAAATTAAGAATGACTATTAGAGGAATTCTAAAAGAAGTTATTCCAAAAAACTCCTTTGAAAAAAATGTTGAAGAACTTTTAAGAGGAGCAATTCAAAAAGATGTTAAGAATAAACTTTCTAAAATTACACCTATGAGAACTTTTAACGTAAGAGTATTAAAACGTGTAGTTAAAGACTTAGATGAAACTGAAGAATTAGTTGTTGAATCAGAAGAAGTTGTAGAAGAAGAAGTCAAAGC
>CAYOEA010000005.1:0-78557 GCA_964402995.1 uncultured Methanosarcinales archaeon | reverse complement strand
AGAAACTCCTAAAGAAGAAGTCAAAGCAGAAACTCCTAAAGAAGAAGTCAAAGCAGAAACTCCTAAAGAAGAAGTCAAAGCACCTGCAGAAACTGAAACATCTGAAAAAAAGGAAGAAGTAACTAAACCTAAAACTGAATAAGTTTTCTAATACTTCAAATATTCCACTAATAATTTCTTATTTTCTTAATTCAATAGATTAATTTTATACTCTGCGTACTAGAAACATTAATTGTTTCTAAGTATTTATATATTACATCTTCTTTTCAATTTTTATGTATAACTTTAATCTAAATAAAGCTATAGAAGAAATCAATAAACAATCTGCTAAAAAAGTTCTTCTTCACTTACCAGACGGCCTTAAACCTAAAGCTAAACAAATTACTGATGAACTTAGAGAGAAAACTAATGCTGAAATTTTTATCTGGGCAGGTTCGTGTTATGGAGCTTGCGATTTACCTATTGAATCAGAAAACATCGGCATTGATTTAATTATTCACTTTGGCCACACAAAATGGAGTACAAAATGAAACAAAATAATATTAACCTATTAAATTTCACTAAAAAACTTGCTAAAGAGTCTGGTTCTTACATAAAAAAATATTATGAACAAAATATTGATATTAATTTCAAAGAAGAAGAAGAAATGTTCACTAATATTGACTTAGGAGTTGAAAAACTTGTTGTGAACAAAATTAAAAAGAATTTTCCAAGCCATAATATTTGGAGCGAGGAAATGAACGAAATAAATAATGATTCAGATTATACATGGGTAATTGATCCTCTTGACGGAACTCACAATTATATTTATCATATTCCTATATTTTCTGCAAGCATTGGTTTATGGTGTAAAGGTAAACCATTACTTGGTGCAATTTATTTTCCTATGACTGATGAACTATTTTACGCAGAAAAAGGTAAAGGTGCATTTCTAAATAATAAAAAACTGAGTGTCAGTAAAGATAAACATAAAAATAGTTTAGCAGCTCTCTCAGGCGGATTTATTAAATTTGATCAAGAAACAAAATATCTTATTGAAATTAGAGATTCTTTCAAAGATACAAGATATCTTGGTTGTGCAACTTATAATTATATGCTTGTTGCAAAAGGTAAAGCAGCAGCAGCTATTGCAGTTAGAAATAAATGGGGTGACTTTGGAGCTAGCTCAATAATTATTACTGAAGCTGGTGGAAAAATGACTACTTTCAAAAATAAAAGCATTAATCGAGACTGTAAAACTCTTATTGTATCTAATGGAGTTGAACATAAAAAACTAGTTAATATCTTCGAAGATATAAAATAAAGTTAATTCTCATCATAAAAGAAGAAGTTTTTAAAATATTAATATTTTTATTAAATTAGTATGGTCTCAAATAATATAGTTGAAGCATTAAGAATTATTAGTTCTAAAGTTAAAAACAACAATCTTAATTGGGCAATTATTGGAAGTGCAAATCATGCAATACAAGGTGTTGATGTTGAGCCAAGAGATATTGATATTCTTGCAGATTTAGAAACTGGTAAAATAATTAATGATTGTCTTAAAGAATTTACAAGATCAAATACCAAATATGAATATGTAAAAAAAGAACGTGTTGAAGCATGGATTGGAATTTATGATATTGCAGGTGTTGAAATTGAACTTATAGCAGAACCCTACAATAAAAATGTTCGAGGTGCAGATCTTTGGACTGAATCAGAAAACTTCTCTGCAAAAAAAATAATTAATTTTCAAGGAATAAATCTTCCAGTAATAAATTTAGAAAGAGAATTATATGCCTACACTGCAATTAATCGTTTAGAAAAAGCAAAACTAATAAGAAATTTCTTAAACAAAAAAAAAGAATTCAAACTAATTTGTTTTGATATGGATGGTGTTCTTTTAGATACTGTAAATTTTTGGTTAGATCTTCATGAAAAATATGGCACTTTAGAAGAAGGAAGAAGACTTACAGAAAAATATATGGAAACAGATTACAAAAAATTAGTAAAAGAAGTTGCAGAAAAAATGTTTAAAGGTTTAAACTCTAAATCATATTTTGAATTAGTTGAAGAACACTTACAAAAAATTCTTCCAGGTGTGAAAGAAACTCTAAAAGAAGTTCATAAATTAGGATTAAAAACCGCGATAATTACTGGTTCAACTCTTGATGTAGCAGAAAAACTTGCTTATAAACTTGATATTGAAAATGTTTTTGGAAACAAATTAGTTACTGAGAATGACATTTTCACAGGAGAATTTGAATGGAAAGTTGGATCAGGAATGAATACTAAACACAAAATAATCGAACATTTATGTTCCAAACTTAATATTAAGGTAGATCAAGTTATACATGTTGGCGATGGTTTAAATGATATTATGGCATTTAGATCTGTTGGAAGAGGAATTGCATTCAATACACAAAATGAATTAGTAAAAGATGCAGCAAATATAATCGTTGAAGGAAATGATTTATCAAAAATCATACCTTATTTGAGGTGAAACAATATGAATCTAACAGAACTTAGTAATAAACAAAAAGAACAAATGACAAGAAAAAATTGTCTTCCTAAAGACAAAATTGAAGTCACATTACATTTAGTTGAAGAAATTGGTGAAGTTTGTGAAGCTATTAGAGAAAATCAATCTAAAGAAGATTTTGAAAATGAAATTGCAGATGTTTTATGGCAACTAAACAAACTTTGTTGGATGAACAATATTAATCTTGAAGAAGTATTTTTAAGAAAATTAGAAAAGAATGAACATAGAGAATAAAACAAAATGAGATTATTTATTGTACGTCACGGGGAAACTTTTGAGAATAAAAAACATATACATCAAGGACAATTACTTGGTGAATTAAATGAAATTGGAAAATCAGAAGCTGAATTTGTAGCTGAAAAACTTAAAAATAAAAATATAAACTTTGACCATATTTTCTCTAGCGACTTGAAAAGAGCTTCTGATACTAGTAAAATAATTCTAAAACAGTTTTCAAATACTCCAATCACATTTACAACAAATTTACGGGAGGGAGACTGGGGTTCCTGGACAGGTCTTACTCATCAAGAAACAAAAGGATTAGTTCAGCCTTTAGATTCCGAAACACTTAAAGAGATTTTTATTCGAGCAAAAAAAATTCTTTTATCTACACTTGCAGAATTTAACGATAAAACCATTTTATTTGTTGGACACAACGGAATTAATAAAGCAATTATATCAAATGTCTTAAATATACCACTTAGTAAATTTAACCAAATTAGAAAACAATTAAATAACGATATTTATGAATTAGAAATTGATAAGAATCTAAAAATATCTAAGTTTCTTCTTAATGATTCAGAATTTGAATTATTTAAATAAAAAATTATTTTTTTTCCATATAACCAGACTTACCACATGATCGTCTATCTTTATGTTCAGCTAAGAAGTCTCCAGGTGATTTTGGACTCATCCTATTTTTTCGAACTAAAGTTTCACCTTCTAGAGTGTATAGTTTCCATAGTTGTCTTGATCTTTTTGTTTTTTTGACGTCGCCGCCTTTTTTCTTTTCAGCCATTAACATCTTAAAACAAAGGTTTATTTATAAATATTACGTTAAAATTAAACTTAAAATTAGTCTTTTGCTCTCAAAGAATATATAGTCCGATTCTTTAAATTTGCAGAATTCATAATCACATAATGTTTTTGCAATATATGTTTTCCTTCAAAAGAATTATCATAACAAAGTACTATTCGTTCTTGATTCTGAGAAAACATATTAGTAACAAATTGATCAAGACCATGTGAACCTTCATCTAAGCATTTCCAATCGCAAACTCTTCCAAAAGGAGGATCAGATACAACAACTAAATCATTTGAAGTCTTTGGCAAGAAAACACCTAAAGCATTTGCTTCAAAAATATTGTAAGGTTGAATTGAATTAAAAGTTTGAGATTCTGATTTTTCATCTATTAAATCAAGATTTAATTCCGCTGCAACAACTGACTCTTTATCAATATCACTTCCATATAAATTTGCAATTTTATTTTTAAAATAAGTTGCCGCAATTGATAACACAGTCCCATTCCCACAACAAGGATCATAAATATCAATTTTAGAACCATTCGATATAGATTGAACTGCAAAATAAAGCATTGCTTTTGCAACTAATGGAGGAAATTTAGGAACATTTTCTGCTCTAAATAATGATTTCCCATTTATTAAACTAGAATCACCAATTATGTCCACACTTAAATTAATTGTTTTCATTTAATCTCTCTTCTAAAGGGCATATCTAATATTTCATAGTCTTGTATTAAATGTATATGTTCTCGCAAAGGAGGTGCTTCTTTTGATAATAAACTGTATAAATCAATTGACAATTTCAAATTAATTGACATTCTCATTGATTGTTCAGCGATTTCTAACATTTTTTCTTTAGAAACTGTGTCCATGATATAATCTATATGTGCATTCTTATCAATAGTTAATGGTCTTGGATCTCTTTTTGTTTGCCCTTTCCTATTACCAGATCTGAATAATGGTTCAAGTGTAAAACCATATATTTTTTCATCTGTCTTAAACTTTTCAGGATCTCCTATCTTTAGAAATCTCAAAGATCTAGATTTGTTCATTTCAGCAACAGTTGAACCATCAAAATGAATTCCTAAAACATCATAAGGACTCATAGTTTCAAGATCATATTTAAGCTCAGTACTTGCAATAAGTTTATGTTCTTGGTAAGTTAAATCATTAGATCTATATCCAAGTGAACACTCCCATTCATCAATATTCTCAGAAATTACTACAAAATCATCTACTGCAAATGGTTTTAAAAATTGAGGTACTGCATGCATAGCACTGCTTACGAATGATCTATCTCTCATATGCGCAGGATAATCATCAGAAGTATAAGTTTTAATTGCAGAAATATAAGTGTCAAATTCAGGAAACTCTTTAAATCTACGTAATCTTAATTTTGCAAGCATTACTATATCTTGACCATCCATCGACACGAAAAAACAAAAACAATTTATAAAGTTTTCGATAATTAACCACTAAACAGTGACAAATGATGATTCTTAGAAATCTATTCGGAATTCTTTACCATGATCTGAAAATCCAAGTTTCCCATAAAGAGCTTGAACTCTAGGCTTAGAATGTCTGCTAGTACAAATTAATTTATAGCAACCAGAGCGTTTTGCTTCTTCAATAACTTCATTAACTATTCTAGAACCAAGACCCATGCCTCGAAGAGATTCGTCCACATAAACATCTTCCATAAAACCAAAAGGTCTAGTGTGAAGTTCATTAGACATTAGATAAAGAAATGCTCTAGCAACTTCTTTTCCATCAAAAGAAATAATTATTTTTTTCCCATTAATTGAAGGTCTAAGTGAATTCATAAAAAAATAAAATCAATACAGGTTTATAAGTTTAAGCAAAATTAAACCCAAAGATAAACAAAAACTATTTTAATATAATAAAATTAGAATAATTAAAATGATAATCAACGACAGAGTGTACGGAGAAAATGAAATAACAGAAGAAGTACTAATTAAACTAATAAATTCTAAACCAATTCAAAGATTAAAAGGAGTTTGCCAAGCAGGAGCTTCAAAATATGTAATCAAACAAAAAAACGTTTCAAGATATGAACATTCGCTCGGAGTTATGATTCTTCTTAAAAAACTAGGAGCAAACATAGAAGAGCAAATTGCAGGACTACTTCACGATGTACCACACACAGCTTTTTCTCACGTTATCGATTTTGTTTTTAAAACAAGCGATCATAGTCATGAATTCCACGAAAAATTTCATGAAAAAATAATTATGGACTCAGAAATCCCAACAATTCTAAAAAAATTCAATTTTGATCTTAACAGAATTCTAGATGAACATAACTTTAAACTTCTTGAAAGAAATGCACCAGATTTATGTGCAGACAGAGTTGACTACGCATTAAGAGATAGAGTTGCGGCTTTCGGATTCAACAAAAAATCAATTCCAAAATATCTAAAACACTTAATTGCACATGAAAATGAAATAATGTTTGATAATGCAATTGTTGCAAAAGAATTTGCAGAAGATTTTATTGAAATGGACAGAACAAATTGGTCAAATCCTCGCGAAGTCGGTATTTATCAAGTATTAGCAGATGCTTTGAAAATTGCACTCGATCAAAATTTGATTGGAGAAAAAGAATTATTTATGGAAGATGATGAGCTTATGGAAAAATTAAAAAATTCAGGAATAAAAGAAATAACTGATAAAACAAATATTCTAAATCCTGATTTTCAAATTGTTCTTGATGAAGAAAATTACGACTTTCATTCCACAAATAAAGCAAGATCAGTTAATCCAAAAATAAAACTAGACAATAAAATCATAAGTGTTGGAGAAATGTTCCCAGAAACACTAAAAAAAATAGATAAACACATGAAAAAAATTAAACAAGGGAATTATATTCGAATAATTTCCAAGCCTTAATCACAACTTTTTTAAAATACAGCAAATTTTTAGAGTGATATGGCTTATGAGTTAATCATCACAGAGAAACCATCTGCAGCACTAAAAATAGCCTATTCTCTAGCAGATTCTAAACCAGTAAAGAAAACTAACGGTGGAGTTTCTTACTTTGAATTATCACATAATAAGAAAGACATAGCAGTAGTTTCAGCAGTAGGACATTTATTTGGAGTTGGAGAAGATAAAAGCACTTATGAATATCCTAGCTTTGATATTAAATGGAAACCTACTTCAGAAATTAGCAATACAGCATCTTATTCTAAAAAATACGCAAATAATATTAAAAAAGTAGCTGAAAACGCAGATTCATTCACAGTTGCATGCGATTATGATATCGAAGGAGAAGTTATTGGATTAAATTGTATCCGATTTCTTTGTAATCAAAAAGATGCAAGCAGAATGAAATTTTCAACATTAACTAAACCAGACATTATCGCAGCTTATGAAAACAAAGCAAAGACACTTAATTGGGGCCAAGGAAATGCAGGGGAAACTAGACACTTTCTTGATTGGATGTACGGTATAAACTTAAGTAGAGCCCTCACAGCCGCGATTAGAAAAGGTGGAGAATCCAAAACACTTTCAACTGGAAGAGTTCAAGGACCAGCCCTAAAATTAATTGTTGAACGTGAAAAAGAAATTCAAGAATTCAAACCCACTCCTTATTGGACTTTAGAACTTGATGGTTCAGTCAACAAAGAAAAAGTTGTTGCAAGACATGAAAAAGAAAAGTTCGAAGATGAAAAAGAAGTAAACATTGTTTTAGAAAAAACAAAAGACAAACCTGGGAAAGTAAAAGAAGTAGAAAATAATGAAAAAGAAATTATACCTCCTTTTGCATTTGATTTAACAACACTTCAAACAGAATCATATAGAAATCTTAGAATTAATCCTAAACAAACTCTGGCAGTTGCTCAAACTTTATATTTAGCAGGAGTAATTTCATATCCAAGAACAAGTTCACAAAAACTTCCACCAACTATAGGTTATAAAAAAATATTAGAAGCTATTTCCAAACAAGATGGTTACAAAAAAATTTGTACAACCATCCTTGCAAAAGATAAAGTTTATCCAAGACAAGGTAGAAAAGAAGATCCTGCGCATCCAGCGATTTATCCTACAGGAAACGCACCTAAAACCTTAAAAGCTGACGAAAAAAAAGTATACGATTTAATTGTTAGAAGATTCTTATCAGCATTTGGCAAATCAGCTAAAAGAATGGAAACAATTCTAAAAATTGTTGTAGAAGAAGAAATTTTTATCACAAAAGGAACTATAACTATTGAAAGAGGTTGGTTTGAAATATATAATAAATATGTAAATTTTGAAGAGAAAAAAATTCCTGAAGCTAAACAAGGAGAAATAATTGATATTAAAGAAATAATTAAACATGAAAAATTTACTGAACCTCCAAGAAGATTTTCTCCTGCGAGTATAATCAAAGAACTTGAAAAAAGAAATCTAGGAACTAAGAGCACACGTGCGCAAATTATTGATACTTTATATCAAAGAGAATTCATCAAAGGAAATCAATTAGAAGCAACAGTTATTGGAATGAGAATTATTGAAACTCTAGGAACTCATCTTCCAAAAATAATTGATGATGATCTAACTATCAGCTTTGAAGAAGACATGCAAGAAATCAGAGAACAAAAGAAAACAAAAGAAGATGTTTTAGATAAAGCAAAAAAAGTTCTAATAGAAATTTTAACTAAATTTAAGAAAAAAGAAGCAGAGATTGGAAAAGAATTAGTTATCGCACAAAAAGAAACTTTAGAAGAAGAAGCTTTAGGTGATTGTCCAAACTGTGATGAAGGAAAATTAATTATTAAAAGAGGAAAATTTGGAAGATTCGTAGCTTGTAGTAATTATCCAGACTGTAAAACAACTTATAACATACCTAACACTGGTTTTATCGAAGCTTCAGGTAAACTTTGTGATGCATGCAAAGTTCCAACAATCATGATCAGATTTAAAGGAAGAAGAAAACAGGAAACATGCATGAATCCTACTTGCCCAAGTAAAAAAGACGAACAAGAAGCAGAAGCAGAAGAAAAACCTTGTCCAAAATGTAAAGATGGAATAATGAAACTTCGAACTTCAATGTATGGAAAATTCTATGGATGTAGCAATTATCCTAAATGTAAAACAACAGAAAAAGTTGCACCAACACCAAAAAAAGAAGAAGAAAAAAAAGAAGAAAAGAAAAAAAAGTAATTTAATTCTTAAAACTCACAACAATTTAATTTTAAAAAAATAATATTCTTAATTTAAATTTTAGATATAACAAAATAATTTATTCTTAATAAGTAAAACTAGAAATCATAATTAAAAAATAGAAATAAAAAAAAAGTATAAAAAAATACTATAAAATTATTTTCGCTTCTTAGCAGGTGCTTTTTTCTTAGTTGGTGCTTTTTTCTTAGCTACTTTTTTAACAACTTTCTTTTTAGCAGGAGCTTTCTTCTTAGCTGGCGCTTTCTTCTTAGCTACTTTTTTAGCAACCTTCCTTTTAGCAGGAGCTTTCTTCTTAACTACTTTTTTAGCAACCTTCTTTTTAGCAGGAGCTTTCTTCTTAGCTACTTTTTTAGCAACCTTCCTTTTAGCAGGAGCTTTCTTCTTAACTACTTTTTTAGCAACCTTCTTTTTAGCAGGAGCTTTTTTCACAACAGCTTTCTTTTTAGCAGGTGCTTTTTTCTTAACTACTTTTTTAGCAACCTTTCTTTTAGCAGGAGCTTTTTTCACAACAGCTTTCTTAACTAATTTTTTAACTGGAGCTTTTTTAATTAATTTTTTTGGAGCAGCTTTTTTTACAACCATTTTTTTAATTGATTTTTTTGCTACTTTTTTAACAGGTTTTTTTGCGACCATTTTGTATTCACCTCAGAAATTTTAGCCATAGTATAAAGCTAATACTTTCTTTTAAGTTCTTTTTGAATAATTTAATATATAAATGTTACCATTTTTATCCATATAAATATCTCTTTATACCTTTTAACAAAAGAAATAAGAAAATACAAAAAAATACAAACAAAAAAAATAAAAAGGAAAAAAATAAAAAATAATTTAAAATCTAAAAAAAATAATTTATTAAAATGAAACTAAACATTCTAAAAAACGAAATAAAAAAAATTTGATAAACAAGCAGGTTTTGATACGACAAAATTCTCAGAATTAATTAAAATGTTTAAAGAAGAATTAGAAATCCTATCAGCTAATGAAAATAAAAAAGAAATTGTTGATCATCAATTAACAGATTTGTTAATTCTTATAATGCAAATTGCACACAGATACAATACTGATTTCGATTTAGAAATTGTTAAATGGTTTGAAAAATCAGAAAAATATCTTAAACAAGAATAACTAATAATAAATCTAAAAAAATAAGTCAAACAGAAAGCTTTTTAAGATAAACCTAGTTTTCTGCTAATTATCACAGCGGGGCTGTGGTGTAGCTTGGCCTATCATCGTAGGTTTGGGACCTATGGACCCCAGTTCGAATCTGGGCAGCCCCATTTTAAATTTATTATTCAAATATAAAACGAGATTTGATGCAAAGCATCTTGACCAAAGGGAGAAAAACATTCCCATCAACGCTAATAAGGGTTGTTCGACATTTGACAGCCCCATTTTAACAACTTTAAGAGACTACGGAATATTTTTTACGGGACAAACTTTATAAATAGATTCCAATTTCGTGGAGTACAAAGCTAGAGGATTTATAATATGGCAAAAAAAACAACTTACAGCTCTACTAAAAGATTCGGAGCCAGATATGGTAAGAAACTTAAAGAGCGATTCGGAGCTATCGAAACAGAACAGAGAAAAAAGCACAAATGTCCTTACTGTCATTACGATCAAGTCAAAAGAATTGCAGTAGGAATCTGGAGCTGCAGCAAATGTGAAAATAAATTCACTGCTAAAGCATATACAGTTGGCAAACCACAAACCATCAAAGTAGAGGTCGAAGAACAATGAGTTCGTACAAATGCTTCTCATGCAACAAAACTATCGCAGACTCACAAGTTAGAAAAAGAGTAAGATGCTTATATTGTGGATCAAAAATTATCTTTAAAGAACGAAACATCGTCACTCAAGTTAAAGCAAGATGAATTGCTCTGCAAAGATTCTAATTGAAGAAGACGCTAATAAAATTGAGAAATTGTTTATGTCTGAAGACAAAGAATTTCAAAATGAAAGAGCATCATACACAATAAATAAAACCCAAACAGGCGTGGAATTTCTAATTGAAGCAAAAGATGCAACTGCATTAAGAGCAATTCTTAATTCTATTGCAAAAAGTCTCACTATCTACGAAAAGGTAAAAAATGGACAAAATAACTGAAAATAAAATTTCTGAATTACAAACTATTGAACAAAACTTACAAAGATTTTTATCGCAAAAACAAAATCTACAAAGTCAAATTATAGAAGTAGAAACTGCGCTAAAAGAACTTCCTCAATCAGGAGAAGCATACAAAATTATTGGAAACATAATGGTTTCTGTTAATAAAGATAAACTAACAGAAGAATTAGGATCTAAAAAAGAATTAGCAAACATAAAACTAAAATCTATTGAAAAGCAAGAAGAAGGCATGAGAACAGAAGCTGATTCAATCCAAAAAGAACTAATGGAACTTGTTAAAGAGAAGAAGTGAGTGAATAAAATGGACGTTACTGAAGTTATTGAAACATTAGAAGAAATACAAGAGGATTCGACAGTTCCTAAAAATGTTAGAAACAAATTAGGACATATGATTCTAGAACTTAAATCTAAAGAAGATTTATCATTAAAAGTTAACAAATCATTAAGTGAACTTGACGATATTTGTGAAGAAATTAATTTACCTACATTTATTAGAACTCAATTATGGGGTGTTACTAGCATGCTTGAAAAACTCACATAAAAATAATTAATGATTTATTATTATCTTAACAATAAAAAATAGAATTACAAGTTTATTTCTTAGTATTTTTCTTTAAAACCATATTTTTTACAAAATACGAATTAGGAATTACCATTAAATCTTTTTTTGGAGTTTCTAAGTGTGTATCTAATAAATTAATCTTAACAATTACACCTTCCACATCGCCAACTTTAATCTTATCCCCTATTGAAAAAAGATTTTTTCTTCGAATACTATATCCTGAAACAAAATTTGGAATGAAGTCTTTAATTGCAAGTATTAAAGAAATTGCTAAAACGATCAATACCACCACTAGTATGACATTCAAAACAAACGGGGTTATTCCTAAATTTTCTAGAAAAATTAAAATTGTTACAAAGTAAATAAAATAAGTCACTATTTTTGAAGATAAATTAGTAATAGAATAATCATATCCAGTTGCTTTCTTTATAGTTTTATCAAAATCAATTTTCTTTAATAAACGAAGTAAAGCTTTTCCAAGTATTCTTCCAATTACAAATCCAATTAATAAAATTATAACTGACGAAACTAAAAGTAATAATAATTCATTAGTAACTACTGATTCACTAAGTCCTGCTAATAATTGAAATAAACCCATATTAACTTAAGATATGTATTGTTTGTATATAAAACTTTTCTAAAGAACAAATTTTTAAACATTAAAGCTTAACAAATAATATTATGGACGAAAAAAGACCTCGAGTTGGAAGTGCAACAATTGTTATTCATGAGAATAAAATCCTTCTTGGTCGTAGAAATAAAAAAAATGCTTTTGGAAAATGGATTATCCCTGGCGGTGGTGTTGATTGGGGAGAATCATTAGAACAGGCAGCAATTAGAGAAATTAAAGAAGAAACCAATTTAAACATCATAATTGATAGGTTTATTGGATTCAAAGAAATCATCGCAATAGAACATGATTATCATGCATTAGTATTCTTTCATCTTGGTCACCCTAAAAATCCAAACGAACTTTCAGCTAGTGAAGATGTTTCTGAAGTAAATTTTTTCTCAATTGAAGAAATTAAAAAACTAGATATTTTATCAAGTGTTAAATGGGCTTTAAAAAAAGCAAAACTTTGGAATTAATTAAGAACTAAAAATAAAAACTACTTTTCTACTAATTTTGCTTTCTTAATGATTAATGTTGCAGTCATTTCATCTTCTTCATTAATAAAAACGTCTTCTAGAACTATTTTTTTTGTAAAATTTGGCCCATCTAAAACTAAACTTTCAAACTCTCCACCCTCTCCTGCAATATTCAAACCAACTTTATCATTAAGCGCAGATAAATTATCAATATCTTTTTGAGTTATGATTTTATTCAACCAAGATTTATTTAATCCTTCGGCTGCAATTTTTACCATTATAAATTCAAATCCTTCTCTGATAACTTCTCTCATTTCAGTCTCTTGATTAATGTGCCATAAGGGGTTGAATATCTTCAAAGAAAGTTCATCGCATATTTTCTCAACTCTTTCTCGCTGATAATTTGAAAAGAGTGCGCCTGTAATTATTCCTTCAATTTGATATTTTTCTTTTGCATAAACTATTGCATCGCGCAAGTCATCTAGTTCTTTCTCTTTCTCACCGTTAGTTTTCCATACAAGATGTGGAAGTCCCATTGCTTCTGATTGCATTGCTGCAAGTTCTATTGCAGGTGTATGAAACATGTATGAATCTTCATTTGAACTATCTATAGTTATTGTGCATGCAACATTATACTTTTGTTTTTGCATTGTATAAAGAGCATAAACACTATCTTTACCAGTACTAAGAAGTGCTCCCAACTTATAATTATGACCTGGATAAAACTGACGTAAATACTCTGATTTTAATTTAAATCCATTTTTCTTTGTAAGTTTATCAAGCGCTTTATGAAAGTTTGAACCGTATTGTGCAGCTTTCTTTTTTCTATTTGCAAATAATTCTGGCATCCCGTTATCAAGTGTGATCTGTCGAAGTACATATTTCTCAACTCCATCATATAATTTATATTTTGAAGGAATTGTTAAAGCATATTCAACCAATGTTTTATCTAGTAATGGAAGTCTAAGTTCAATTTGATTATGCATGGTTACTACATCATCTCTATACAAATCACGTTCGTATAATTTTATTAAACCTGATACACACTCCCGATTAATATTAATTGATTCTTTATGTCTTGCATATCCTGCAAATATTTCTTCACTTCCAAGACCAGAGAATAAAACTTTACAGCCATCTTTCTTCGCTTCTTCACATGCAACATAGAATGGAAGTGCAACACCCACTTTTATAACATTATAATCTTCTATTAATGGAATTATTTTTTTAATATAACCTTCAACTCTTGCTAACGGAATTTTTATAACTTTTAAATCAAAACCTAATTCTTTTGCAATCATCTCTGCATATTCTAAGTCTTGTGGTTTTTTTAATGCAGGATCATCAAGTACTGCAGTATAACAAATAAAACTTTGTCCAAATTTTTTTAATAAATAAGAAATATATGTTGAATCAATTCCTCCTGAAAATAAAACTCCAAACTTCCTATTTGGTATTCTTTTTTTAACTGCAGAATCTATTAACTCACTAGTCCTTGTTTTTATTTTCTCAAAAGAGGATTTAGTTTCATTATTCGCGGTAAAAAAACTTCGCTCAGTTAATTCTAATTTATCTTTTACTTTATTATAACACAATATTTTTCTTGGATTTAATTCTTGTATGTTTACTACTCCAATTTTTTCAAGTGCTTTTTTTTCACTTGCAAAATAAAATCCATCTGAATGAGAATACCATAAAGGTTTTATTCCAATTATATCTCTAGCAAGCCAAACTTTTTCTCCATCATCATAAGCAAATGCATAAACTCCATCTAATTCAGAAAGTGTTTCATTACTGACAATCTTTACTTGTAAAAACTTAAATATCATTTCAGAATCATTTTGCGCATTCAAAGAATGTTTTTTATTTAATTCTTCCCAATTATAAATTTCACAGTTTGAAGTAAAAAACTTTTCTTCATCTTGAAATGGTTGTTCTACTCTTTCAACTATTGAATGTAAACAATGTCCTATTGAGAAATTTTTTTTATTAATTATTTTTTGTGCGTCTTGTCCTCTTGGCAGTATTACTTTTAGTCCAGCCTCTATTTGTTTTACATGTTCTTTCGCATATATACCTATTATTCCACACATTATAGTATTAAGAAAAATTCTTAGTTTAAAAATATTCTATTTTTTTGTTCTTTGAGAAAAAGATTTAATATAATTTTGTCTCATATTATAATCATGCCCAATTCGTCTTGCAATATGACTTGCTTGCTTCAATATTCTATCGTTTGGTTGTCTCATCACACACAATGCTTTTTTCCCAGTTCTCCAATCAACAGTACTCCATGCTCGAGTATATTTTGACACATCAGAAGGTATATTTAATGCAAATGAAGGATTTGCTAAAACATCAGCTTCTTTTGTCATTACAACTTTCTTGTAATCTTCTCTTGTTGGAGCATAATTCATATATAATATGTGAGGTAGTCCACCTGCCCACTTTGGAATAATTATTCTCATACTAATATCTTTTTTAAAATCACTAGCACTAGTGGTATCAAAAACAATCGACGATGTTCGAAATTTCTCTGAACCAGATAACTCTAAAGAATATCCTTTAAAATCTCGACCCATACTAAAATAATGCTTTTCTATTGCTTGTACTATCGCCCAATTATAAGCAGGACTACTAAAACTTTTATTTTGTAATATTGCACCTTTTGATATTTTTCCTTCTCTGAGAGATTTTCCTGTTTGTTCTGTTACAAACCCTTTTTTTCCAAGTAACATTTCATCAATATCACTTAAAGAAAGAGTAGAGTTTTCAACTTCTAAAACAGACTTTATATCTTCTGAAAATCCATATCTTTGAAAATAAGCTTCTATTGCAAATTTAAATGCTTGAAATTTATCATTAGGATTTTCAATTTTTTTAACTGAGAAATCAAATGGTAAAACAACTTTATCACTAAGCTCTAAATGACTTCCTGCAATTAAATCAGGATTCTTTAATTTAGCAAGTCTATCTAATTCAATTAATGAAACAGCCCTTGCATAATCAATTACAGACATCGAGATTTCAAATTGCGCTCTTTGAGCAATATTCAAACTCATCAAATACATTTCATCTTGCGCAGATCCTTCAGACCAATGATTCCCTCGTTCTAATTGATGTTGTGCAAACTTAGTTCCACCCATGAATTTTATTTTTTCAGGATTATATATCCTAGTAATTGAAACATCATGGGGCATAGTTGTTGAATCTGTTGAATATTTATTTCTTCTAGAATTTATTCTCAGATTCGCTTGATTTTTAACAGATAATGAAGTTGTTTGTCCTTTATTATTTATAGGCATTGCAGCTTTTCGACCAATAATTTTTTGAGAACCATAAAAAATTTTAGACATCTCTTTTAAGTCTTTAATTCCGGTTAACTTTTTAGAATAATATTCGAGCATAGGAGTATTAGCAACATCAATTAAACCTACAGCAGAATAAACAAGTAACTCTTCAAGTAAAGGTCTAAATTCTCTTTCAGACATATTACCAATTGTTGCTAATGCAAACTGACTTGGTGGCGCAATCAAATCTTCTTGTAACATTACGCCCAAGTGCAATAAATTTAATGCTTCGTCTCCCATGAATACTTATAATGAAGTGATATTTAAATATCTTTTAGAAAATTAATAGAAAAAGATTCGTTATTTACTTTTTTTTACTTTTAACAGGTTTTACTTCATGTTTCACTACAAATACTTCACTCATACTTGCAACATTCGTAACTTTTGAAAGTTTTTTTGTTAATGTTTCTTCACTTAATACTGGTTCTAATTTTTCATCAAATGATAAATTTATGTATTCCATATCATCATAGCTTGCATGATTTCTTAATTTTGAGAAAATGTAATCATCTGACAAACTAAAATCTTTATTCAAATAACCTTTTTCGATTAAAGTTTTTGCTTCTACTAATGACATATCTTTCCCTGCGAATGCCATTTTTAATATTCTTATTTCATCTGGATTTAATTCTGTTATATCAGGTAATTTTTTTAACCCATATTTTTCTTTATCAACAATTATTGATCCATCAATTCTATCAACTAAAATATTATAATCTCCTTCTGCATCGTTACATGAAACTATAAATGAAGGTATTATTTTTACTTTAACTTTTATTGGATCTTCACTCATTAATTTTATATCTCTAACACTTGTTCGAGGTTTTATTATTGGCAACAATTCTTTTTTTTCAAATTTTTTTACTTCTTCAAACATATCATCATTCTTTTCATCAAGAATTTGTATTGCATCTCCACCATGTTTACTCTTTCGCGGTCTTACGTTAATGAAAAGTGGTATATCTACAACTCCTGAGACAAGCGCAGTTCCTATTGATAAATTTTGAATTTCACTTTCTGCTTCAGAAGTTATTCCTTCAACACTGTTTGATATTGCTTTTAGATCATTTGGATTTGTAACTTTTAACACTATTTGAGTTGTACACTGACTTAAAACTGATTTGTCAACTCTTGCTGGACGCTGACTTACAACGCATAGTCCAAGTCCGAATTTTCTTCCTTCACTTGCAATAGTTCTAAGTATTTTTGAGCTTTTACTTTCTCCAAAACTTCTTTCCGGACAAAAATTATGTGCTTCTTCTACTACTAAAAAGAATGGCGGAACTTTATTTTTTTTTCTCATTTCAAATAAGTCCTTACATAATTTATAAACTATTATTTCCTGAATTTCAGGAGGCGTTCCTTTTAAATTTATTATTGATGCATTCTGTGTTGTTATTAATTCATTGTAATGAGTTGGATTATCTGAGAAAATATCTAAATTATTCAAATACTCTACAACATTTATGATATTCCATTTTGCAGAACTTTCTTCTTGCTCCAAATCAAACAACAACTGATTAAAATTTAATGTGTCAGAATTCTTTAATGCATTATACAAAACTCCCAACTGTGTTCCTGATAATTTTGATGGCATTAAATGAACTAGTTCTTGATTAGATATGTCTTTTGATAATTTTAAAGGTATAACTCCAGGATTGACTTTTGCATCACCATATTCTTTTATATTAAATCCTTTAGGCATTATATCAAATCTTGCAAGTGCCTCATCGTCACTTTTTGCAGGTTCCTTCATAGTTCGATACTCCCCATGAGGATCTATAATAAGCAATGGAATTCGTTTTTCCATTATTTCTTCTAATAAAACTCCTACAGAATAACTTTTTCCAGCACCAGATTTTGCAAGTACTGCACAATGTTTTGTTAAAAGTTTATTCAAGTCCAAATTAACTTTAATATCTCGACCTTCAAGCTTTCCTAAATATGCTCCTTTGTCTTCATCTGAAAGACTTATAATTTTTTTAATAAAGTCATCTTCTGCTTTTAAGACTTCAACACCAATATCAAATGGTATTCTTATTTGTTTTACTTTTCCTGATTCATCCTGATAGCCTATAGTTTTGCATTTAGCGATAGTTTCTTGGCTAGTGGTCTCCACTTCAACTACTTGACAAAGAACAAAATCATAGACTTTATGGAACACCTGAACATACTCTAATTTCTTTACTTCTTCATCAGCTGATTTGAAAGAAAAACTCATAGGTGTTACTTTCCCAACAATATGTCCTAGAATCATGTATTTATGGAAAGCAGAGTCCCATTTATTAATATTGTTGTAGATGAGAATAACAAAAACATTTAAATTTATTCAAAATCAAACAATTTTGCTGTAAAGAAGAATAAATAAACTAAATCAAAATAGAATAAAGAAGAGAATATTTATAAGAAAGATTAAACTTCTAAAAATTAAGAGGTAATTACTATGGCAAATAAAAATCCACAATCAGAATCAAAAGAAGAACAAATTGGCTTCCATAAAGGAGCTTTAAGCACTTTAGTTAAAGAGCGAGAAGAACTTACTAGAATATTGCAAATTGTTGAACAATTAATGCAAATGCACATTCAGGCTCTTAAAGAAGCAGGCATCGACTTACAAGCTCAAGCAGAACAAACTCCAGCTACTAGCGCAAAACCAGCTTCTAAGACTAAAAGACCTATAGAAGACATATTATAACTACTAAATAACCACCTAACAGTAGTAAATAACAATACCTTTTTAAATTATTTTTACTTTCTTATCATATAACCATATAAGATGAACACATTCCATACTCTAGAGAATAGACTCTCATCTAATCATCTAACTAGAATTAAAAATATACTTCCCGAGCATAAAGCCCATTTATTAGGTAGATTAACTAACATTTTAAGTAATTTTCACAAAGATCACTTGTTCTATGAACTGACAAGAGCATTAGATTTTTCTGAAGGAAAAACTAGGCATTCTGGCGAAGATAATGCATCCCACTATTTAGGAGTTGGTTTATCAGAATTAACTAAAGATAATTTCCAGCTACCATTTATGCCAAGACAAGTTATAGGAGGTGTTAGTCACGATACAGATGAAGATTTAGTAAATGTAATAGTTAAAGAGCAAACTAAAGTATTAAGTGGAGAAATTGAAATAGAAATAAATGAATTATATAAACTACAAAAAAGAAGAATTAAAAGCTCAGGAAGTTTAAAAAAAATTGAAAAGTTAAAAAATTCTATTGAAGAAAAAAAAAACCATATATTAAGAACAGTTTGTTTTGAAAGAAACGCATTAATGGACCAATTTAGAAAAAATCACAATTTAATCGCGTCAAATTATAATCGAACAGAATCAAATTTACTCTTCCTGGATGGAATTAATAATGATCATCACAATCTAACAAGGCACAGTTCAATGAATGAAGATTATGCAACCTATATTACTAGAGGTTATGATTTTGGAACAACTCATTCTGAAGCAATAAAATTTAAAGATGTTAAGAAAAACGGACAAACTCTTTGGATGAGTAAAAAATTAATAAAAACAGATTTATCAATAGCACACTTATTAGATAAAAAAAAATTCTTAAGAAATGCAAGCGATACAACTGTTGCAAGAAGACTAAGAAAAGAATTTGAGAATCAATTTGAAATGTTTAATCATTTAACAATTAAGAGTAATGATTGGAAACTCAAAATTATTGAAAAAGCATTCATTCATATTTATATGGGTAAACAAGTTCTTTTAAGTAGTGGCCATTCAAATACAGACAGTAGATTTTATAGTGAAGTATTAAAACCTGCACATAAAGGAATGCTTATAGAAACGTACAAAAATGTTGTAAGGCTTAGAACTTATCTGTCAGTTCATGATCCAAATTTATCAGTTGAAAAATGCAGACAACTAGAACAAGGTTGGCTTAATTATATGGGTCAAGGGTTAGACACAATTGATATGACAAATAACCAAGAAAGAAGAATATATCCTATAAATAATCACAATAGATTTGCAGGAACAATTGAAAGAATGGTTGATGAAATGATGGCTACAGACATGCTTACCAGATTTATTAAGTCGCCAGAAAGAAATCTTTCTTCTGAAGAAATTTATGCAAGACTTTTAGTTTATGAATCATCATTACAACAAAATCTTAAAGGTGTTGAATATCCTGAAAACTTCAATCCACTAGATTTAAAAAGTTTTGAAAATAAAAGAAATAATAAGTTCTACAGAAGAAACCGAACAAGACAAGTAAGAATTAATTACGAACCTAAAAATTTTAGAGAAATGATTTATTCAAAAGTTAAACAATGATAGTAAAAACAATAGATCAAATTATTGGCGAATCGCCATATATGGAAAGAGGAGTTATTCTTGCACATTTAGCTCATCCAAAAATAGTTAAAGCAGGAATATCCGAATCCGAAACTGAAGAATTATCTAGAATAATATATCAAAAAAATAAACAATTAGAATTAGACGCCAATGCATTCTTAAAAAAGATTTCTAAAGAATTCTTTGATATAATAAATGAAAAGGAACCTTTTAGAAAAACACAACTAAATAATCACACTGAAAAACTACAATTTTTAATCAATAAAAAATTTATAGGAAAGTTTGACCCTAGAACAAAAAAAATTAAAGAAATTCTAACTCATAGCAAAAAACATTCACACATAATTTATCAATGGGATTCATACAAATTTGACGTACTTGGAATGGTTCCTGCAAACAAAGGCAATAGAGATCCAATATTAGTATTTAAAAAAATAAGAAAATTAGCAGGAAGTGAATCATATAAAATTCCTAAAAGAAATTATCAAGGATTTGTAAAAGCAAGTGAAATTGCAAGAGAAGCAGGCGAAGTAGTTAATAGATATAATGAAATGAATTATTTTAATATTGCTCATGGAATAAATAGGGATTTTATGGGCTTTAGTTTCATGTTTAGTAAACCCTATGATAATTCAAAAAAACATTGGAATGAGAATCCTATTAACGCATTATTACAATATCTTTTAGTTAGTTCAATCTATGAAATAATCCCTGATGCTAATGGTGAAAAAGTCAATAATAGATTTTTAAAAGAAAATAGCACAATGGATTCAATCAATTTTAAAATTAAATATAATCCAATTCAAAGAGGAATATCATCCCAAGATTTAGGACATGCTGTTCATGATCCATTTGAAATACAGTTTTTAGATAGAAATGGTATGTTAGATAAAGAATTAGGCGATAAAAGTAAAAATAAAGATGATCCTTTAACTTATAAATCCAGACAAGAAAAAGACGATTCAGAATTCTTTTCAACAATACCAAAAAGTTTAACAGACAAAGTAAAAGATAAACTTGCAAATCCTGAAAAAAAATGGAAAATTTATCGTGGTATGTGTGAAACCATGCTTAATAGTGTTTTAAGAAAAGGTTATCATTAAACAGAAACTATAAAATAACTCTTACTAAATGCTAATTATTAATAACAATTAATCTTCTTGATTTTGAAACATGATTAAGCAGTGTTCCTTCTTTTATAATTCCACAACCAATATAATCATTTTCATGTTTAATTATAACTAAACCAGTTAAATCACTCTCTACAGAAAAATCTTCTCCTGTAAGCCATAATTCAAATTGTTCATAATTTAACTCAAACACTCCTTTCTTTGCAATAGGCCCAACAATTTGACTTCCTTCAATGCTTAATCGAATTCCATCATTCATCATAGTTCCAAAATACAAACCAAGAACATCAATTCTAAGTTGTGTTAAATCTATTTTATCAACATCTCTATTAATCACATAAACTTTTTTTTTTGTACTAAGCATAAAAACATAATTTAGTTTTTCTTCAATTCCAAATTGCTCTTCTAATGCTTTTCTAATTAATTTTGTTTGTTTAGAATTAAGTATAGTCAAATTTTGCATCTTCTCAGATACCCCAAACATTATTTGTTTTTCGTTTAATCTCAGCAATCTCTTTTAAGATTTCAACTTCTTCAGGTTCTAAGAATTTTGCCAATTTCTTCAGCTTCTTAAAATGAGACTCAGGTATATCAGAATAAATAATATCTCCCTCATTAATTTGTCTTCCTGCAGTTATATTTGGCAAGGATACTGCTGCCTGTTTTCCTTTCTCAACAGACTGCACATTTGCTTTATCTGCTTGCATGGATTTAATTTCAGTTAAATGTCCTCCTGTTTTCATTATAGGAACAGTAACTTTCATTGTTCCAGACATAACTTCCATTCCAACTATACAAGGATTTGATTGTCTAAATATACAATTAGCTAATACTTCAGCTTTAAATGGTCTAACAAGATTTTCTAATTTCTTTTTCTCTTCTTCTTTTTTAGCTTCTGTTTGCCATTCTTCAAAATCATCAATTAATTTGTAAATAATCTGACTAAGAATTACTTTTACACATTTAGTATTTGTTTTTGCTTCATCCAAAACATTAAATCCTAAAATCACAGCAAGTAATGGATCTTTTTCATAATTTGTTTCTGCGTCTAAATAATCTTTTTTAGTAATATTTCCTATTCTTGCTTTTCTTATTGGAACTCCTTTTTCTCGTAAGATATTAATCATAGCTTCAAGGCTTCCAATAGTATCAGCTTTAATTATAATTCCATCAACATCAGTTTCAATTGTTACTTCATCAATTTCTGATTTGAATACTTCTTTTATTTTTTCAATTTCTTCTTTATTTCTTGCAACACGAACCGGCATTCCTGCAACTACATTATCAAGTTCTTTTGCAGAAATTTTTACTCCAATTGCAGCTGCGGCTTCTTTTACTGATCTAAATTTACTTTTCTTATCCATCATTTCTGAAAGTGGATCTGGTTGTAATAGAGCTCGAACTTTAGTAACAGTTGCCTCACCCATACTTCCAATAACTATTGTATCATTAGTTCTAATTATTCCTTCATAAACAATTACATCAATTGTTTTTCCTAGGCCCTTTTCTTCTTTTACTTCTAAGATAGTTCCTTTTGCAGGACCATCAACATCAACTGCCAATGTTTGTTCTAAGAATCTTTGTGCAAGTCCTGTGATCATCATTAATAATTCAGGAATCCCAATATTTTTTTTTGCTGAACAAGGAATTATTCCTACTTGTTTTGTGAAATCTCCAATTCTATCAAATCTATCTGAAACAATTTCAAATTTACTATGTAGTTGACCTACAATTTCATAAAGTTTCTTTTCAATATCTGCTTGAACACTTGGCCCTTGTGCGTTTATATCTGCAAGTAAAGAATCATTTTGTTTTTTATAACCTGATACTAAATCAACTTTATTTGCAGCAATTATGAAAGGTGTTTTTGACGCCTTCAATATTTCAACCGCTTCAAGTGTTTGAGGTTTAAAACCTTCATTTATATTAACTACAAGAACTGCAATATCAGCTAAACTTCCGCCACGTTTTCTAAGAGTTGTAAACGCTGCGTGACCTGGTGTATCCACAAAAAGCAGTCCAGGAATAGTAAATTTAAGATTAAGTGTATCAAGAAGTTTTCCACATTTTTTCTGAACAACATGCAAAGGAATTATTGAGGCTCCAATTGCTTGTGTGATTGCTCCAGCTTCTCCTGCAACTATGTTTGATCCCCTTATACTATCAAGTATTGAAGATTTTCCATGGTCTACATGACCTAAAACAGATACAATCGGACTTCTTGTTGCCATTTTCACAGTTAATCACCATCTCTTTATAAAAATACCCACTTATCACTTATTTATCACTTTATCTCAAACTAATTTTTAGAATTCACCGATATAAAAGTGAGCACAAAGTTTATATAAGAAGATAGCTATTTTATATAAGTAAAATGAGGGTTTTTATAGGGATATTCTTACTGTTGAGTTTTTTAATAGTTGTTTCTGTATCAGCTCAAGCGCCACCTCCACCGCCTCCAGACTTTGATTTTAATTTTAGTTCCACATATAATAACACGGACGATATAAATCAAACAGGAGAGGATAATAATTCTAACGATAATAATAATAGCAACGAAAATAATAACGATTACGATAACCTTGATGATAATAATGCTTATACTAATTCAACTAATTCTACTAACAGCACAAATCCAAATAATAACAATAATAATTCAACAAATACAACTAACAATGATAATCAAAATACTAATCCAAACAACATCACAGATCCAAATAATAATCAAACTACAGATCCATTAGATACTAATCAAAGCAATAACGAAAACTTAAATAATACTGATCAAAACATCAACCAAGATAAAAATTTAAGTTCAAGCATTACAGACCCTATAATAGAACAACCTTCAAGCGGATCAAGTATTGGAACTTTATTACTAACTATTGTTTTATTATTAATCGCAATAACTTTCGGACTCTTTTATATTGATAAAAAATATCACACACTTTCAAATATAGGACTTGATATTAGCAAATACAATGTTCTTATTAGCAAAAATAATAAAAAACAAAATCATAGTCAAAAACCTAATACTGATCCAAATTATCAAAACACTAAAATACACCCAATTCACTTAAGCAACATGCAAAAATATGTTCAAAGTTGTAGAACAAATGGTTTTGATGATTTCCAAATTAGAAGTAAATTAATAAGCGAAGGTTATGATCATCAAGATATCGACAAATTCATGAATTCTTAAATTTCAACATTTTTTACATAATATTTTTATATAACACTACATATTTTATTTATGATGGCGACTAAGAAAACTTCAAAAGCTAAAATTAAACCTAGTCCTAAAACTACTAAAACAAAAACTATCATAAAAACAAACACAAAGACTAATATTAAAACTAAAGTCAAACCACAAATCAGAAAACATATTATTTCAAAACAAGAACTTAAATTCTTAGGATATTATGTCATTTCAGGTTTAGTCTTAGCAGTAATCTTACTTGCATTAAATGTTAATTTTACAACTACTCTTAGTAAATTCTATGGTTTTATCTATATGTTCTTAATTCCAGGAATCTTTATTTTCAGAACAATTTTCAAAAAGAAAATATTTTCATCTCCAGTTGAAGAGTATGGTTATCCAGCACTCATTAGTTGGGGACTTCATTCAATCATAATAGCTGTAATTAGTGGCGTATTCAAAAACCCAATCACAAACTTTAATCTTTATGGAACTTCATTTATAATCCTATTAATTGCAACAGCCGTATTCTACAAACAAAAATAAGGTAAACTTATGAATAAAACAATAATAGAAGGTCTTGCAAAAATTAAAGTTTCAACTGAGTCTAAAATTTCTAAAAAGCTTCCAGTCTTTTACAATCCAGTTATGAAATTTAATAGAGATACAAGTATTCTTTTACTAAAATGCATTCCCCTAAAAGATCTTCAAGTAGCACTTCCATTAGCAGGCTCTGGAATTAGAGGATATAGAATGCTAAAAGAACTTCCAAAAAACAAAATAAAAACTCTTTTTCTAAATGATTACAAAGATGACTTCTTTGATTTAACAAGAGAGCATATAAAACTCAACGAAATCGAAGATAAAGAAATTGTTATTTCATCAGAAGATGCAAATTTATTCATTCTTCAAAATAATGGTTTTGATTACATTGATTTAGATCCTTTTGGAACTCCAAATCCATTCCTTGATTCAGCTGCAAAAAGAATTTCTAGAAATGGAATATTTGCAATCACAGCAACAGACACATCTGCTCTTTCAGGAACTTATCATAGTGCGTGTGTTAGAAAATATTGGGCAGTTCCAAAAAATGATGAACTCAAACATGAAACAGGTTTAAGAATTCTTATTAGAAAAATTCAACTTGTCGGAGCACAGTTTGATAAAGCGTTAACACCTATTTATTCATATTCAAAAGATCATTACATGAGAGTTGTCTTTCGTGCTAGTAAAGGTAAAACTAAAGTTGATAAAATACTAAAACAACATAAAAAATTCAATGGTGTTGGTCCTGTTTGGGTTGGAAAACTTTGGAATACTGCACTTGCATCTAAGATGGCTAAAAAAGCACCAGAAGACATTAAAAAATTCCTGGACATTATCAGCAATGAATCGAAAATTAACGTTGTAGGTTTTTATGATATCCATACAGTCTGTAAAAAAAGTAAGATTACAGTCCCACCTTTCGAAATGATTATGGATCAAATTAAACAAAGTGGATTCAAAGTTTCTAGAACTCATTTCTCTAAGACAGGAATTAGAAGTGATATTGATAAAAATAAATTACTAACTATTATAAAAAGTCTTAATAAAAAAATATTAGCTAAAAATAAGAAGTAAAAAACTAAAAATAAGAAAATAAAAATAATTTATTTATCCAAGAGCTCTTCTAACATCAGAAATCTCAGCAGAATTAACACCTTCTAAAGTTTCAATTGCTTCAGAAACAGTATCAGGACTTCCTTGTGATTCTTCTGCTACAAAAATTATGCTTACTGAGTTTAATCCAAACGCAACAGGTTCAATAATTGTTTTTGTATCTCCTTCACCTGCATAAATTACAATTTTTTCTTTAGCTTGTTCTTCTAATTTGACTAAGTCTACATCAGGTGATGTAGGCATGATTTTTACAGTAATAATTGCTTTTGCCATTTTTCTATTAACCTCTTCCAACAAAAGTAACTTTCAAAATCACTTCTGCTATTTTTTAAATCTGAATTTAAAATTACAATATTTTAATAATCTAGAAAAAAATTAGTTTGGACCTATGTATCCACACTCAGGACAAGTATACTTTGTTACTATTTGTCTCTCGTTTTTTGTTCTTACAATTACTGCTTTTGAACAATTTGGACATTTAAAGTTAACTGATCCCCCATCATTTATGATGTTTTTCTCGATAATTTTTTGATCTTCCATAGCCCTAGAAAACTAGGAGTTGTTTATAAAGTTTTCTTGTATTTATACTAAGAATTAAAGAAAAATTAAAACTAATTATCCTTGTTTTCAAGCGCAGCCTTCACTAATCCAAAAAATAGTGGCGCTGGTTTTAAAAGAGTACTTTTTAATTCGGGATGTCCTTGACAACCTAAAAAGTATGGATGGTCTGCACGTTCTGTAAATTCAACCAATTTCCCATCAGGCGACATTCCTGAGAATACAAGACCAGTTTCCAATAATTTCTCATGATACTCAGGGTTTACTTCATATCTGTGTCTATGTCTTTCAGATACGTCAGCTAAACCATATAGTTCATGTGCTTTTGTTCCTTCTGTTAAAATAGCAGGATAAGCTCCAAGTCTTAAAGTTCCACCTAAATCAGATATTTTTTCTTGACCAGGTAAAATTATAATTACAGGATTAGTTGTTTCAGGATTAACTTCAGTGGTATTCGCATCAGCCATGTCACCTAAATTTCTTGCAGACTCCACAACCATTAATTGTAAGCCATAACAAATTCCTAATATTGGCAATTTATTCTCACGACAATATTTTATGATGTCAATTTTTCCTTCAATACCTCTAGATCCAAATCCGCCTGGAATAATTACTCCATCTACGTCTTTTAAAATCTCAACAAGAGTAGTTTTATCGCTTGTTTCTACAAACCCGATATTTACTTTAGTATTTAAATGAGCTCCAGAATGTCTAAGTGCTTCAACAACACTAGCGTAAGAATCTTCTAATATAGTATATTTTCCACAAATTGCAATATTAATTTCTTTTTTTGGAGAAGACATATTATCAACTAATTCTTTCCATCTAGAATGATTTATTTCCACATCTAAACCTAAATTCTCATTTATTATAGCATTCACATTTTCTTTTTGAAATACTACTGGAATTTTATAAATATTATCAACATCAACACCAGAAATAACTGCTTCTTTCTTTATATCACAAAACATTGCAATTTTATTTTTAATGTTCTCAGCCAACATTTCTTGACATCGACCAATAATTAAATTCGGAGTTATTCCTCTTTCTCTAAGAAGATTCACGCTTTGTTGTGTTGGTTTACTTTTTTGTTCATTTACACCCGAGGGTATTGGAACATAAGTTAAATGTGCATACATAATATTTTCTGCACCCACACTTTTTTTTAAATTTCTTGCAGCTTCAATGTAGAGTTCATTTTCCATGTCTCCTACAGTTCCACCAATTTCAATCATGACTACTTCTGCTTCTTCTTCCTCTGCAATCTTTAGCCACCATTCTCTGATTAAATCTGATACATGAGGTATTAATTGAACAGTTTTACCTAAATAGTCTCCTTTACGTTCTTTTGCTCTTATTCTATCAAAAACTTTACCCATAGTTAAATTCCATTCAGATTTACAAGCAACACCTAAGAAACGTTCGTAATGACCAAAGTCCATATCGACTTCACCACCATCTTCCAATACAAATACTTCTCCATGTTCCACAGGATTCATAGTTCCAGGGTCCACATTCAGATATCCATCACATTTAATGGGTATAACTTTATATCTTGATGAAAGAAGCATACCAATACTCGCTGAAGCAATACCCTTTCCAAGACCTGATAATACACCACCAGTCAATACCACCCATTTTGTTTTATTAGAAAAAGATTCTTTTTTCAACATTGAAGATTCATTTAATTTACTTTCCGGCATAAAATATCTTAACGTCTGTTATTTTTAAGTATTGTTGTTGAACAAAATATGTTAACCAGTATAGATTTTAAAGAAACAAACAACAGCAAAGCTGTTGATGAGACAAAATCTGAAATTCTGAATGAATCTAAAGAAAAATTCATTTATCAATAATATTTAGAAAAATTATTCCTTTAATTTAATGTACAGTTTCTTAAAATAAGGTTCAATCATATAATTATAATTTCTATTTTTAACTCTATATTTTGCAATTGGTTTGTACATTTTAGCAAATAATCTTACAAATGGATCATTAATTTCTTCATATTTTTTATCTAAAAACAAAGATAAAAAATTTAATGAACTAATATTATGTTGCATTTTTTTGGTAAGCCAAGGATGGTCAATCCAATCCATAGTATATTTACTCCAACCTTCTAAATTTTTAGGTGTTTTTAAACCATGTTTAACTGATAAGTCATATAATTCATTCCCTGGAAAAGGCCTGTAGCAATGAACGATTGTTGTCTTTGCCAATTTATCTGTTCGAAGTAATCTCATAACTAAATCAGAGGTCATGTTTAATTCTTGAGGTGTTTCTGTTGGGAAACCAGCCATAAAAGAATAAACCGGTTCAATTGATGTTTTAGATAACTTCTTTGATGCAGCTAATACTTGACTAATAGTTATTCCTTTCTTAATCATCTTTAGAATTCTAGCAGAACCAGTCTCAACACCTAAAGCAAGACGTTTCAATTGGCTTTTTTCAAGTAGTTTCATTCTTTGGGAATCTAACTTCATAATATCATCAATTCGAGCACAAGTATTCCAAAACATATTGACTTTTTCTTTAATCATTAATTTTGAAAAATCTTCTAATCGTTTCAAATGAACAAATGAAGTTAAATCTTGAAATTCAACCCCATCAACTTTAAATCTATCTTGTATATATTTAATATCTTCAACTGTTTTTTCTGGAGTAATTGCCCTCCATTTTCTTTGCGAAAGGGATTGTTGTACAAAACAAAACGTACATCTGTTTGGACAACCACGGGAAGTTTCCATGATAAACATTTTCTGATTTCCAAAATCCAATATGTAATCTTTAATATTTACTAAATGATATGGAGGTCTTGGTAAAGAATTCAAATCAACTTGTTTTTCAAGAGGGGTTATTTTTGTTTTGCCATTTTCTTTGAAAAGTATGCCTTTAACATTCTTCAAAGGTGTTTGTTTATCAAGAGCTTTAACTAAATTATAAAAAGAAATTTCCCCTTCACCCGGCAACACAATATCAATAAATTCATTCTGTAATGTTTGTTCTGGTAAAACATTTGCATGAGAGCCTCCCCACACAACTTTGCTTGAAGAATTTTCTTTAACTATTCTCGATACTTCTAAAGCATTAGATATTTGTTCTCCAGTTGCAGAGCTTACTCCAACACAAAGTGGTTCTTGCCTTAATTCAGCTAGTAATATTTTCTTCCAATTAGGAGTTGTTCTTTGATCTATTATTTTTACAGAATATTCTTTCTCAACATATATGGCTGCATTTAGAAGTGATAAAGGCAAATAGAAACTTCTCATTGCTTTTTCTAAATAACTTGATTTTGGAAATACTAATACTACATCTGCCATTTATAATTGCCTCAAAATTCAGAAAATTGTCATTAATTTAAATCTTTGTATAAAATAACTAGAATTAATAATCAATAAAAAAAAAAGAAAAAAACAAAAAAAAAGAAAAAGTAGGTTGCAGGGTGGCGAGACCCTACAACCCAGTTCCTTTGTTTTGGTTTCTAAGCGAGTTTGTCGTTACTGTTCCCCTCAAATTTCTTCTCCGCTTTGAGCATGAGTTCTTCATCTATTCCTTGTGATAATATCCACTCTTTTAATTCAGGTACAGAATACCCTTTAGCAGTGTAATTATCTAAATAATCATGAATCTCGGATACTTTCTGATCCATTAAAACGGCTGCCACTACTGCATCAACTTTTAATTGTTTAAATCCATCTACAACTAATTGACTTTTCACTTGATTCTCATTCAATCCTTTTGATAAATAATTATGAACATAACTAGTTATAACAGATTCTTCCTCTGATTCTAAAGCAGATACTTCATCTGTTTCAGCCATTAGTTGCGCATTTGTTTTTTGAATTATTTTATCTTCTTTTCTATAAATCCACATTGCAACTAATCCGCCCATGAAAACTAATCCCACGATTAAAAGCCATAAATACTTTGGAGCTTTTCTAACTTCATAAGGTGTTTCTATTATTTCAGGACCACATTCATTTTCACAAATAACTCCACAATCTACACCTTCTTCATCTGCATCTTTGATTCCATTATCACAACCAGCACATGGAATACATGGACCGCCACAATCAACTCCTTGTTCAAATCCATTTTTATAACCATCAGTACAAGTTACTACAGGCTTACATGAAATACATGCTCCACCACAATCAACTCCTGTTTCAAGTCCATTTTTATAACCATCAGTACAAGTTGGACAATCAGCTGTACAAACCCCGCCACAATCAACTCCTTTCTCATCTTGATTTTGTACTCTATCATGACAAGTTGGACAGTTTACACTACATGGACCGCCACAATCTACACCAGTTTCATTTTGGTTTTGCAATTCATCTGAGCAAGTTCCTGCAGGTGGTTGGTAAAATGATGATCCCCTGCTTGATCTTCTTGAAGAAGTACTTCCACCATCATTAGGAGGAACATATCCTGGTGTCGAAACAGTTGTATCATCAACTAGTATGAATGCTGAAAAATTATTCACGCCTGTATAAACAAAATAAGTTGAAGTTTCAAGACTAGTATTTATTAACTCTTGATTAGTATAATTTACTGCATTATCTGTATAACTAAACTTAAATATCTTTAATTTATTTGATGCGACTCCAAGTAACGAATAATTAAATCCAACTTCATAACTTAAGTTCTGATCTGGGCTTTCTTGTAATTCTAAAACATAAGCTGCTAGTGGAACATAAGTTCTATTTGCACCTACACTTTTATTTTCATTATCAAGTAAACTTGGATTTAATAGTTGGAACCATATATCTAAACTATTTGATACATTGAAATTATCAATTCTTGTTTCTAAATTTGATCTTGTTTCTAAATTTGAATATAATATTTTTATTGAATAATTATCCGACTCAGGCAAAATAATACTTGAATCATTCTTTGAAACAATTTTTCCTTTTAAAACTCCTCTTAACCAGTATTCTATTGTTAAAGTTTGAGTTGAATTTATTGTTGCTACATGCATATGAGTAGGAATTACACTTAGGTTGAACTCTTTTCTTGAAGTATTATATCCATCGAAAATAGTCACATTTATTGTGTGATTTCCTGCAGGTGTTGGATTAGTCCAATTTAATACACAAGCACTTGTTCCAACAATTGTTCCTGTAATTGAAAGTCCTTCAACACTGCAGCTAAAATCTGTTGTGTTATGACTTAAATCTGAATCTTCAAAGTAAACTACATCCGAATAGTCTACTGATTCATAAGCAGAACTCAAATTAGTACTAGTTATATTTGGAAGACGATTAGTTACATAAACTGTGTTTTGTGATCTTGACTCCACATTTCCTGCCGCATCCATTGCAAACCATTGATAATTTATTGTTTCATTAGTTTCAATTTTTTCCGTTGGAATAGTTGCTTCATAACGAGTATAGTTTTCATATATTTGAATTCCATAAGTAGTTTCAAGCGCAGTCACATTAACATAACTTCCATTTGCATCATGAGTTATCCATACTGTATCAAGTAAAAAATTATCACCCCAATTCAAGTAAAAACTAATTGACTCATTCTCATATCTTGGCTCGTCAGGTTCTATTGTTTCATTTCCAATATAATTTGGAGAGGTTTTATCTATTGTGAAATTCTGTACTTGATATCTCTCAATACCTGATTCATTATCTTTAATATAAACACTAAAATCATATACCCCTTCATCAAGATCAGATACATTTACAAATGAAGTTACTACAGTTAGATTCCGACTCACTGTATAATTCCAAGTACCATTTTGAATTATTTCTCCTAATGAATTTGTTAAGTTATAACTTAAGTTATGAAATAATGAAGCTCTTATTGTAATATTAAAATCAGAGTTTACATAATCATCAATTGAACTAACATATAAGTTTGGAGCACTATTATCTACAATTATATTTACATATTCACTTGATGAATGATTATATTCATCTGTTGCATTTACCATGAAAGTTAGTTCACCTGTAAGATTAGCATAAGAGTAATTAAAAGTTTCTGAAATGGAAAAATAACCATCTTCAAACCAATCACTACTATTGAACAATATCTCTCCAGTAGTATAATTTATCCAATAAAAATAAGCAGTGAAATATGAAAGGTCATAAAATTCTATTTCAATTAAGTCTAAATCACTAACTATCGAATTATTAGTTGGTAAGGTAATATTAATTCGCGGTCCTAAGTTTTCTTTGTAGAAAACAAAGTCAGTATTCTCGGTTGATAATTGTTTATTCCCTGCAGTATCCCTACAATTTACATGAACTTCATATTCGGCTTCAGTTGGTGATCTAACTTCACAAGTATAATTTCCTGTTCTTGTTAATGGATCATTTGCAATATTAGTACAATCCCATGAATAATTTGTTAATGCACTTGGCTGAGTATAATCTATATCATAATAGGACCAAGAACATGTTAATCCTTCTTCTCCTGTTAAATTTAAAACAGTTGTAATATTGTCTGTCAAATCAATAATTGAACTTGAAGGTTTAACAGTTATATTTGAACTAAAATAACGGAAACTTTCATTAAAAACCAAATCTTTAAGATAAATATCCAATCCAGCTACAGTAATTGTATCGCCTAAAGCTAGTTTGTGAGATGGACCTCCATTGACATCAAAGATGATTTCAAAAAGATTTTCATCAGCACCATTGGCACTAAAAAGATAATTCTCACCACTAATATTCACGGATAAAATACTATAAAGACCAAACGCATAAGTTTGATTCTCAAAGTTCGGGTATATTACTTCCAATGCGCCTGGCGTATCCGTATCTAAATATAATATTCCATCACTATAACTTGTTGAACTTAGTCCAACTTTGTTGTATGATTTTACAGTTAAGTAATAGATTGTTTCATCTATTAATGGCAAATTTACAAAGTTTATTTGTCTTGTAGTATTTGAATTTGTAAAATTTTTGATGTCTGATGTACCTGGACTTGTTCCAAGTGCATATTCATAATAAGTAGCTCCCGTATCAGGATCATAACTTTCAATCCAACTAAATCCTAAATCTCTTGAACCTGTTATTATTCCATCATCAGTTATTATTACTGTTGGCGGAGCTGTTGTATCAGATATTACATGATAATTTTCATCGCCTGAAAGATAAGTTGTAGTTCTTCCAGCTAAATCATAAGTTACTAATTTGAATTTATAACAAAATCCATCTTGTAAATCTTGATAAGTATAAATGACAGGAGTGTCTACTTTGATTAAACTCATATTTATTGGATCGAATGAATCATATCCACCACATCCGCTATTTGATTTATCATAAGCAGTTCTTCCTACATATAATTCTGCATGATCATATCCTGATAAAGTGTCATCTCCTGTAAGATAAGTTATTTCTATTTGTCCACTAGTATAATTTCCATCAGCGTAGCTTATGCCGCCGCCAACAGGATTGGTTAAATCTTGTTTTATGTAACTTGAACTATACCAGTCTGACCAACCAAATCCATATTCATATCCATTCTTTGCTTTTACACTAAAGTAATAGGATACATTTTCAAATAAGACTAATCCTGTTTCCACAAATCCTGTATTAGTTGTAGATTTCTGACTTAGTACATTATCCCAGCCTATTTGAGGATATGGCACAGTTCCTATTGCAAATAAATATTCGCTAACATTAGTTTCATTATCCGTAAAATTCCATTGACCTACTAAGGTAGTATTTTCTTTTGTCCATAAATTTGCCAGATCAGTTCCTATCCATTCTGCACTTGAAGGAGTATAAGTTGGAGCTGAATTATCTTCTACTGCGATCCCATCACTACTTGTAACATTTGAATAAGCACCATAGATATTTACTGCTCTTACATGACCATAATATACTTCTCCAGGTATTAAACTTAAATTAGTTACAATATAAGTTGTAACAGTTCCCACATCAGTCCAAACTAAAGTGTTATTCCAGCCATTTAAATCATAAATAGCAGTTCCTACCGCTAATTCATAATGATCAAATAATGGGTCAGTACTTGCACTCCAGTTAAATGTAAGTCCGCTTCTATTATCAGTTGTAGCACCTGTATCAGTACAAGATGAAGATCCAGTTACTTGCGATGCAATAGTTATAGTTGTATTTGAACTAGCTTGTGCAATAGTAGTCTGATCATTTATTAATACTGAATAAAAATTCTCATCATTTGACCCAAAGTACATATAATCTCCAATAATAAGTGGTTTTCCATAAACATTTCCACCCAGTTCATAATACCAATTATCTGAAGGATCATTTACGTTCAATCCATAAGTTCTGTTTGTTTTAGTTCCAAAATATAACCATGAATCAACATAATTAAATCTTACAGGAGTTTGTCCTACATCATAACTCCAAATTTGAATTCCTGTTGCAACATCTACAGCATAAAGAATAGTATATTCTACATAATAAAGAACTTCATTTTGAACTAAAAGCCAATCATCAGCAACATTAACCCAATCAGACCAAACAATAGCACCATCAGATTTATTCAAAGCATTCATGTTTCCAATCATTGAATGAACAATAACTAAATCATTAGCAACTGCAACACCGGTAACTACTTGTCCAAAATATCCTCCTTGACCAACTTGAACATTCCATAGTTCCACACCAGTTGTAGAATTATAAGCATATAAATAATCATAACCATCTGAGCCTAGACTATCATTTCCATTTCTACCATAATATATAACTCCAGAGTCTACAACAGGTAAAAATGGTGTGTGAGACGTTGGACTAGTAAAATTATCAGTGGCATTCCATAAGTGAGTTCCATCAGTTGAATTCAACGCAAATAAATCCCCATTATCAATTCCAAAGTATATTATTCCAGAGTCAAATATTATATCAGTACTAATTTGATCAGTTGATAAATAACTCCAAATCAAATTTCCAGTACTCTCATTTAAAGCATACAATATACCATCAAATGACCCAATATAAACTATTCCTGAATCAACAACAGGAGAAGACATTATAAGATCGCCAGTTGTATAGTTCCAAACTTTAGTTCCATCATCCGCGTTTAAAGCATAAACATTATCATCATAAGCACCAAAGAATATTAATCCATCATTATTTGTTGCAGGTGAAGATCGAACATTATCTCCAACTAAATATTCCCAGACTAATTCTCCTCTTTCACTTCCAGTTGGTAATTCTAGTCTATCTCTAATAGTTACAGTTAAATCATAAACCCCATCACTTAGATTAAAGTTAAGAGTACAATTTTGTAATGTGCTATTTCCAACACAAGTCGTATTATCTATAAGATTCCAACCAGTAGTATTGTAAATAGTTCCACCGTTCCAGACACTTTCCCAGCTATGAGTTGAATTTGAAATATTCACTAATAAAGTTGTTAATTCTATATTTCTATCATCACTTATCTGGAAAGTTATTTGACCATTATTTTGAGTGCTATTTGATAACACTCCACTTAAATTAATCACAGGTGCTTGATCATCTAAATAAACCGTCAAATTTATTGGCGAGCTAACATAGTCAAATCTTGATGCAGTTACACTAATATTATTCTCTCCTGAAAATAAATTGGTTAATGTTTGATTAAACCAACCATCAGGTTTAGATTGATTATATGCATAAACATAAGTTCCTTGTGAAATATTATGTTCTATTGTTTCAGTTAGATAAACCATGCTATAATATTGATTATCTATTGCAGTTACATTTAATACTTCATAATGTTGGAATCCATCATTCAAATAAAGACTAAACAAACTTTGAAACTTAACATATACATCACTTTGATTGAAAATATCATTATAAGTTTTATTTATGTAAAAATAATTTTGTCCTTCAACTATATCTTCATACTCAACATAAATATTCGAACCATTATTCAAAAGTTCAGCGTTCTCTGTTGAAGTTATACTAGTAACTCTTGGTATTGCTAAATCTTGTGTTACTGTGAAATTTATATCTGTATCAGGTTTATTTGTAAAACCTACAAGAGTTAAAGAATTACTTGAAAGTAAGGTTTCATATCCTTCTTGTAATTCCACATAAGGATCATTTGACATCGAAAAGTAATATTCTTCTGATAAACCAACTTCATCTAATTCATCAGTACAACTAACCATTATTGAATAAGTATAATCACTTAAGTTTTCAGCAGTTATTTGTACACTATCACTACTATTAATAGTAAAATTTTCTTGGTAAACAAGAGTATATGCTGGCCATGTATTCACATCGAGAGTACAATTTAGAACTCCTGAATAAGCATCTGTAGCACTAAAATTAATAATCATATCTTTTGTTGTATCTTCAATGTATGATTGTGGAGGGTAGTTTATAGTAATTACAGGTCCGGTTGTATCTATTAAAAACTCTTTTGTTTCGTTTGAAACATGACCTACTTCATCACTTATATTAACAGTTAAATTATAATATCCATCAGCTAAAAATGCTGGTATAAGTTCACAAATAGGTAAGTTATCACAATTTAATTCTGAATCGTTTAAAATATAATTTGTGCTATTTGTTTGATTTGTTATTTCTACATATATAGTACTAATATTAACTGCATAGTCGTCTGTAACTTCAAATACTATTGTTGGAGTTGAAGTGTTATATTCAGTAACATTTGTTAAATTAATAATAGGAAATGTTAAATCTAAAAAAATAGTTATTTCTTTTGCATCACCAATTGATTGAAATCTAGAGCCAACTATACTAATATTATTCTCTCCTGAAAATAAATTGGTTAATGTTTGATTAAACCAACCATCAGGTTTTGATTGATTATAAACATAAACATTAATTCCTTGTAAAATATTATGATCTATTGCTTCATTCAAATAAACCAAACTGTAATATTGATTATCTATCGCAGTTACATTTAATACTTCATAATGTTGAAAATTTGGATTTAAATAAACATCAGTTGAATTTTGAAATCGAAGATGAATTCCACTTTGATTAAATAAATTATTGTAAGTTTTATTTATGTAAAAATAATTTTGACCAACAACCACATTTTCATAAGCAATAGTTGCATTTGATCCATTATTCAAAAAAGCAGCATCTTCCATTGAAGATATATTAACAACTCTAGGTATGCCTAAATCTTGAGTTGTTGTAAAACTTATATTGCTATTTGGTGCATCAGTAAAACCAATTAAATTTAATAAATTATTTGAAAGTAAACTATTATATTCTTCTTGTAAAAATATTATTGGGGTATTTGACATGGTAAAGAAATAATCTTCAGACATTCCAATTACTCCAAGTTCATCAAAGCAATTAATAGATATTACATAAGCTCCATCAACTAAGTTTGGTGCAACTGTCTGAACAGTATCTCCTGAACTAATTGTGAAATTCTCTTGATAAGTTAAATTACCTGATAATGAATCATTCAAATAAAGTTCACAATCTAAACTCATTGAATTGTAGTCAGATGCACTAAAATTAATAATCATATATTGAACATTATCTTCAATATGCATTTGTGGAGGATAATTTATTATAACTTGAGGACCTAATGTATCAACTAAAAATCCTTTTGTTTCAGTAGTTAAATATCCAACTTCATCACTTATGTTAACAGTTAAATTATGGTAACCATTTTCAACTATTGTTGGTATTAATACACAAACAGGTAAGTTATCACAACTTAACTCAGGATCACTCAAAGTATAATTTATATTATCTGTTTGATTAGTTATTTCAACATATAGAGTACTAATATTAACTGCATAATTATCTGTTACTTCAAAAATAATTGTTGGTGTTGAAGTATTATAATCTGTAACATTTGTTAAGTTTACTACAGGCGCAGTTGTATCTAAAAATACTTCATAAGTATCTGACTCAGGACTTATTGTTCCAAGTCTTCTTGTTTCAACTTTAATTGAGTTATTATCTTCAAATAAGTCTACACTTATATTAAACCAGCCTGTTGGATTTGATTGATTATAAAATACTACTTGTTCTCCAATTAATACATCCGTATTTAATGCAGGGCTCACATTTACTTGCCAACCCCATGGGTAATATTGATATCCTACAATTTCATAATATTGCATATTTGGTTCGTGATGTTCTAAATCTACAAAGTTTCCTACTACAAGACCATCTGGCAATGTTCCATTATTTTTATAAATATAAAAATGAGTTTCATCTGCATAAGTATTATTCACTACACTAATATTTCCAAGTTCTACAGCACTGTCAGTTACTAATTGTGAATTCTGATATTGGGCAGGTGGTTGTTGAACATATACAGTTACATTAGTATTATATCCTGTTCTATTCACATAACCATAAACTTGAATTGTTGAGGTATTCACTAAATACTCAGGTGTAAAAACTTCTGCTTTATCTGCAGCCACATCCATAATTATATTTCTTGTTTCTGATGTGAACATATTTCCAGCTATATCAGTACAGTTAATAGCCCATTCATAATCATTATCGTCTAAAAATATAGCTGCATAAGTTTCATTAGTTCCATTGCTCGCAGTTAAAGTTTGATTTACTTCTCCATTCAATAATAAACTACACACAGCACTCATTGAATAATCATCTGCATAATTAAAACTAAAATCAATTGTATTATTATCTATATAAGTTGAATTCTCAGCAGGCGAAATTAAATTTACAACAGGTTCAAGATTATCAACAGATAGTACAACCGTGTTTATACTTTCTAATGAGTTTGCCCCAGAAACTGAAAAATATCTGATTGTAGTTGTATTCTCTTGATCAATAGTTACTGAAGTTCCTTGAGTTGTAGGATTACACCCTGCGTCTTCACAATAATAAGTTGTTGATCCTGATGGACCTGCATCAACTGTGAAATTAATTGTAATTGGACTTGTCGTCCATGTTCCCGGAACATCATCAGTAGTTACTGGAACTTGAGTATCTATTTGTACAGTTACTTCATTTTCAGAAGTCTCCACATTTCCAGACCTATCAGTTGTTCTATATTTTATTACTGTTTCTCCTTCTGCAGATATATTAAATAAAGATCCATAAATAGTTCCTGGATCCAATTGGCATAAAAATCCAATACAATAAAATGTTGTTTCTTCAGTATTTGGATCTGCTGTTTCAGTTAAAGTTATATCAATACTTTGATTTTGCCAGCCACTTGGAGCGTCGTCTTCAGTTATTGGTCTTGTATTATCAAAAAATAATTGTCCTGAACCTGATGTATAACCTGAGCAATTCACTAACCAAGTATTAAAAATTCCTTCAGTTAAAGAACAACCAGACATAGTAACTGTATTATTTGTATCAGGCGGTAAAGTATTTGAATTACAATCATTATCTTGTACAATTAAATTACAACTTTCAGTTATTTCAACACTTTCAAAACTAAATACAAAATCAGGTGTAGCATCATTTGTGTATGAGGGAATTATTATGCTAGGACTTACAATAGTTATGTTAGTTACAATTCCTTGTACAAATACTGCCATTAAAACTAATATTAGAATTAATAAAATTCCCATTCCAAATTTAGTTTTAGTTTTCATTCTTTACATTCACCATCAATGCGGTTCCTATTTTTGTTATTTGTAATAATTCTTTGTACATTTTTACTAAGTCTCTTACTGTCCCCATTTCTATTTCGAAATGTTTAGAAATTGATGTATAGGTCTGATTAGGATTGCCTTTTAAGAATTCAATTAAGCTTATTTTATCAGGTATTATTCCCAATCACCATTCTTCAAATTTAGTCACCATATTAAGTTTTTAGTTAAGTTTTGACGCCATTTTGGTTTGATAAAAAATAAAAAAAAGCCTTTTCAAGCGTAAATGCTTAAAAAAGCTCATTTTGGCTTTTTTTGGTTTGCTGTAGTTTGGCGACAATTGTTTACACTTGTAAACTATATCTATTAGTCGAACAACTCATATATAAAGATTTTGGTTCTCTAAAACGACAAAGAGAATATATATGACTCAAAAAGTATTAGAATTTAAAAAAAAAATCAGACAATAAAATAAACCCAGAAAAAACAAGTTTAGTGACATCAGAACGAAAAATTTATAAACATCATCACACAAAGTATGAGGATATACCACGAGGTATGAGGAGTTGGCAACATGATTGTTGAAATGCTTAGAAAAGAACGAGAACATATATCGCCAGATTTATATCACACAATGGCAGTTATGTTTTTAACAAAGAAAGGGGTTGGTTGTTTAGATGCAGGAAGAATATTCTCAGAATTAGAAGAAGAAGTTCAAATAGAAATAAACAACGGACTAAAACCAGTGCATCCAAACAAAATACATAACCCATCAGCACTAGCATACGATAAGTTAATGAATATGTATTTATCACAACCATATAACTAAATAATCAAAAAAAATATGATGACTTTTTCTCCTAGAATCATTTATATTCATAAAATAAACTAAACAAAGTATAATTTACAAAGTTTTAAAAACAAATAAAGCATCTTTTTCTAAATGGACTTAATTGCTGAATTCAAAAAGAGAACTGCAGTAAAAAACTTAGTGATCTTAAATGTAATTTTCTTTCTTCTTCAATTAGTTCTTGGAGATAAATTTACTGCAAGTTTAATGCTTGTTTCAGCAGATGTATTTACAAGACCATGGATTTTAGTTACTCACATGTTCTTACATGGTGGCTTTGCACACATCTTATTCAACATGTATGCATTATGGATTTTTGGAAATTTTTTAGAATCAAAAATAGGCAAAACAAGATTTTATTACCTTTATTTCATCTCAGGAATTGTTGCAGGTTTTGTTTCAAGTTTCTTCTACACAGCCTCACTTGGTGCAAGTGGAGCAGTAATGGGAATCTTAGCAACCCTAATCGTATTAATTCCAAACATGAAAGTATTATTTTTCTTTGCAATACCAATGCCATTTTGGGTTGCAGGAATTGTGTGGGTTCTTCTTGACATTGGTGGAATATTCTTCCCAAGTGGAATTGGAAACATCGCACACCTAGTAGGTATGGCAATTGGACTAGGATTTGGATTCTACTTAAAACAACAAAGAAAAAGCATCAAACGAACTTTCCATAAAAAACAACAACATTGGGATCAAAATGATATTAATGATTATATTTCTAACGGCAGATTATAAAATAAAATGATTTCAGAAAAAAAAGCAAAAAAAATTTTGCAAACTTACAAGGAAGCATGGATTAATCAAGATATTGATAAAATTCTAAGCATATATGCACCAAATGGAGTTCTTCATGAGAAAATATTTGAGAAAGCATACAAAGGACATGAAGAAATTAAACATTACTGGAAAACTAAAGTTTGCGATGAACAATCGAAAATAGAATTTAAACTTCTAAATTTCTACACTTTTGAAAATGTTATAATTGCAGAATGGGATGCATCTTTTGATAGCAACATTAAAAATTCCAGAGTACATATAATTAGCGTTGCAATTTTTAAAATAGAAAATGATTTAATTATACATTCTAAAGAATTCTGGCAATCTGAGAAAAAACCATTAAAAAAATAATTTTAGAACTAAAATAATTCTTATCGACAACAAAATACTGAAGTTATAAGTTCAGTTCGAGTATCGCCTTTCAAAGGTTCAGCTAAACCATAAGTGTCTGATTCACAAGAATTTTGCGCATAGTTAACTTTCACATTACAATCTCCAAAAGTATTTATTTCTGTGCTTAATTGTTTTCCCGCACATTCACCTGTTTGACTTACATAATAAAATTGGGTTTCTTGTTTATTTGTCATTACACAAACATCATAACCCATTTTTCCACAAGCGCTTCTTGCAGTTACCGATTTTAAGTCTGAATAAAATTCGTTATTTTGATTTATCCACGCACAATCACCTAAATCTTCTAAAACATAACCAGGTTCAGATACAACATTTCCAGTAATTAATCCAACCATATCAGCTTTATCTTTTGAATTAAATACTACAGCATCAGTTTCAACTACAGAATCTTTTACTAAATCTACAGTAAAATCAGAATTTTCTGCTACAACATTTCCAGTCATGTCAGGATTAACTTGATTTACAGACAAAACAGTTACAGTCAACACTAAGAATAACATTAATATTAGCATATATACATCATGACCGTGTTTTCCCATTTGTAAACCCCTATAAGTTTTCTTGATGAAGTTTACTATATAAAGTTTTCTTTTAAAATCAGCCACAAAACACCATTTATAACTACTGCCTAATGAATAAAAAGCTAAAGCTTTATAAAAAACACATCCTTTTAACAGGACAAGGAGGTACTTAAATTGAAAAATAAAGCATCCGTTATAATCAGTTATCTTTCTCAAATAGTCTTACTAATAGTTTTACTACAAGTAACAGACCTATTGAAAATCATTACTTTAGGTGCAATGGGAATATCAGCAATTTTACTTATTTCAGCACTTGCAAAAGAGAAAAAATGGAACTACAAAGCAGGATATGGATTTATCATGTTTATCTTAATAGTTGCATTCATCATAGGACATATCAACTATGTTTCACAAATGACTTCAGCAGTTCTTGTTGGTTTAATCATAGCTTTAATATTAGGATTTTTCCTAACAGCTTTTGGTATTGAAAAAAAACCTAAAAGAAAAGCAAAAGCAGAAGTAAGCGTTGTAGATCTTGAGATTCCTCAAAAACCTGAAGACTACGAAGTTAAAGAAATCAAACTTACAACTCCAGTAATTAAAAAGAAAACAACAACAAAAGCACCTGCAAAGAAAAAAGAATTTTTCGCTGCAAAAAAAGATGGAGATATCTTCCACCTAACAACTTGTTGGACTCTTAAAAATACTCCGAGAAAAGATTTGAAAATCTATACTTCAAAAAAACAACCTAGAGCAAGAGGATTAAAGCCTTGTAAAGTTTGTTTGAATTAATTTAGTTTTTTAATCTAAATTAATTAAGCCAACATTCAAAATGTTGAACGTAATTAATTTAATTTTCTTATATTCTTTTTTTATTTAACTTATTCTTTAGAAACAATTTAGAAATCACTTAAAATAAATTTATTAATTTATGAAAAGAAAGTATCTAATACTTTCTGCTTCTTATTATGTCTAAGTAATCTCATAGGCGGATTTACTAATCTCCATGTAAAACCCCATTTTTTAAGCATCTCTTCCGCATTCGGACCTATTTTTGGACTTGCAATAATTCCACTCACAGTATCTATGCCCTTTAATTCTTTGATTTTTTCAACATAGCGTCTTAACTGTTGAACAGCATCGAGTCCCGCAGAATATCGCTTGCATTCAATTACTATTAATGTTCCTTTTTTATCATGACCAAATACATCTATGAATCCAAACTTAGTATGTTCTTCTCGACTTAATGGTTTGAATTCTTCAGAAATTAATTTAGGATTATCTTTTATCATATCACTCATATCAGCTTCAGTTCCAGCAATTGTTTGCTTTTGCCCATCTTCAAGACGTCTAGATATAAATTGGTAAACACGGGTAATTTCAAGTTCTAAGTATTCTTTTGTTTGAGCATTATGTGCATTAAATAAAATTCCATAATCTTGCTTGATTAATTCTACAACTCCGCCTGCTTTCATATAATTAATTGGATTTCCACCTTCAGGTTGATGAATAAATATAGTTCCATCTTGTTTTATTCCAACCATCCGATCACCTTTTGGAATGCTAGCTTCTGCTCGACCACTATAAACTATTTTACACTTGCAAAAAAAGCTTAAAAATTCCTTTTTAGAATAAGCTTCTTTAAATGCAATTTCAAAATCATTTATATTCATACAGATTTAGAATTATAAGCCATTAAAAAAGCTTACGAAAAATTTAGTTTAGAAAACATATAAAAAAATAAAAAACAAAATAAAAATAATGAAAGTAATAGTTTTACTCTTCTTCTTCAACAGCAGCTTGTTCAACAGCGGCGTCACAGGCAGGAGTAAATCCGTATAATGGTTCATCACTAATTACACCTTGAACTAATGCCCAGTAATCTTTTGCTCCAGCACTATTTGGCGCATATTTGAAGATTGACATTTTTTTCATTGGTGCTTCTTTTAATTTCGAATTAACTCTTACAGGTGATGAAATATATTGATAATAATCGTTATTGATTTTATCAAGCATCATACTACAAATTTTATTTCTTACATCAAAGAATGTTGGTACTACTTTTGATAATTTTATTTCATGTTCATTAAATTCTGCAAATTCTTTCATGAATTCAACCATTCGTGTAATACTTTCATACCCTAAATAATCAGTTGTTGTTGGCATTATTGCTTCTTTACATAATAATAATGCAACTTTGTTAATCATATTCATGGATGGACCACAATCAAAAATTATGTAATCATAACCCTTAATTAATTTCATTCTATCAAGCATTTTTTCTGGATCTTCTTGTTCTGCTCTTTGCATTCGTGAATCTCCTCGAACCAAATCAAGATTTGTTCCTGCTGAATTTAAACATTCAGAAATTGCAACTCCTCCAAATAAAAAGTCAGATATTGTCCAACTACTTGATAAATTAATTGATAATTCAATATTACTTTGAGGATCTAAATCAACTAATAGAACCTTTCTGTCTGATCTTGATAATCCTGCTGCTAAATTTAGTGCGGTTGTTGTTTTTCCAACGCCACCTTTAAGATTTATTACGCAAATTTTTCTCACTGTTACCTACCTCGTTGCTCAAGTATTAATTAAGTATTAATAATGATATATATTTTTGGTTGCATAGGTCATATATATTAGTTTTGATTTTCCAGTGACTAATTATTAAATAAATCGCTAGAAATCCAGTAAAATATGAGTTTTGACTAAATAAAAAACTTAGAAAGTTTTTTAAAATCATAAATTGTTATTTTTAAATAGTATTTATTAAAAAAAATGATGACTAATATATTTCACAAAGATAGAATTCTAAATTATAAACAAAAATTACCTATTATCATTAAAAAAGTCTTAAAAATTAACAAAGAATATTTACAACATTTTAGAAATAAATCTGCACTTTTACATGGCGAAACAAGAATTAATGATGATAAACGCTTAGTCTTAGAATTGGAACATATTTTCAAAACAGAAAAAGAAGTTATACATAAAGAAATCATTAAAATTGAAAAAGCAATTAAAGAGATTTCAATAATTATAAAAGATGAACAACAATCAAGATATAAAGGAATTAATTATAGTTATCAAGAATACAAAGACCTAGTTGCACTACACACAATATTATTAGAACAAATTAAACAAATAAAATCACAAAATAAACTAATTTTAGAATCTAAAGATATTTTTGATCACAATACAAGAGCTAAATTTGAACAACTTATTTCTGTTGAAGCTAAAATTTTAGGAGAAGAAAATATTTTTTTAGAAAAAACTCAGAAAGATCAAGAATTAGAAGAAATATCAGATCACAAAATAATTGATGAATCTAAATTAACAAAATTAATTATTGGATATGGAAGTCTTCTTAATCCTGAATCCTTATTTAAAACGTTACAAACCACAAGTAAACACATCAAAGCCGAATTTGAAAATGATCCTCAAGCAACATTAAAAAAAAGAGTTGTACCAGTATTAGTTTATGGTTTTAAAAGAATCTTCAATGTTATTTGTTCAACAAAATTTTATCAAACAGAAACTCACATAAAACATAAAATGCTTGCAGCTTTAGGTTTAGAAGTTAACCCAAAATCTTACTTCAATGCACTTGCAATACGCGTTACAGAGGAAGAATACCTTGCAGTTGCGAAAAGAGAAGATGTCTATAAATATGTCCCTGCAAGATGTACAAATCTTCTTACAGGTGAAATTCTGAAAGGAGGAATGATTTCTTATCCAAAAGCTTCAACTAAAGAATTTGATCCAAAAGAACCTAATGCATTTTTCAAAAATAGACAAATAACTTACAATCAATTATGTCCATTAAGATATTACTTATTATGCACTGTTGGAGTTAGAAAACTTGATGAATATCTTGGATTACATATAATGGAACATTTGTTCAAAAAAACAACTTACATTTTAGATTTAGAAATTGATTATTCTTTACTTAATAAATTAAAATCTAATCCTATAGAATTAAGAAAGAAAACTAGATCAATCTATAGATCATCAGGATTCTTATCAATGTATGAATTTGAAAAAAGAGGACATAGAGTCCATTATGGCGGAGAACCAATTCCACTTGAACTGTATAAAGATAAATATTTCAAAAAAGTAGTTGGAAAACTTTACAAAGAACTAGTTATTCAAAAACTATGAATAATGAGAATAATAATTTAAAAGAAATCACTAACTTTTGCTTGAGTTTTTAATTCTCGAAGTAAAACTGATTTTTCAAGTAAATTATTAACATTATATCCAAATTCTTTTTTCACAAATGCCCAGACATATTTAAGCATTAATTCTTTTGAACTAAATTCGAGTGGTTTATTTTGAAGTGTTCGACGAACTGTTTGGCGAACAACCCAAACTCCTAGTGGAACCCAATATTCATCAGTTACAAATCTAAGAACAAGTGTACTTCCTTGTTTTTTCTTAGACAAGAGATGCTCTATAACTGGAAGTCTTGCAGCATAATATCCTCCAACTGTATTATAAGCATATTCCTTACGACCACCATAAAATTCGTGGTCTGTAAAAGTTTTAAGTTCCTTTAATTTCCAAGCATTATTTGGCATATAACTTTCAAATAATTCATAACTCCAAATCTCAGGGAAAAACATAATTACGTAGAAATTTCCCATATATTCCCCTGTATAAACCTCATAATTTGTTTTATTAGAAAAATCTTTTATTTGCTTAATTTTCTGCTTTGCAAGCAAGTCATCTACAGCAGTTATTGACCATCTTGTTGGTACAAGTTTTCTCTCAGTTTTTACACCAAGTGTTCCAGCACTAATTAATTTTGTTAAATAATGCTCATCATATTCATGTTTATCTAGATACTTTATTGCTTCAACTGATTTCATATCATTTTGTGAAAAGACCTTATCAACATTCCCTGGAATCTTAGCATTCTCAGTAACCTTTGCAGACTTAATTTTAACACTCGGACCATAAGGAGTTATATCAGGACCAACTTCTAATTTATAATGCGGTTTCTTATTCAAATGAACCTCAATATCAAGCGGTTTTTTCACCATTGCTGTTTCTTGTATTAAATCCATGAATTTATCGTCAAAAGATTTTATGTGTGTTTTAAAATTTGAATTTATCAAAAAACTCCTCATAGAAACTATTTTTGGAATATCATAACCCTTTTTATACCACACTTTTGGAATATCATAATCCTTAGTCACACCCTCATTAGACAGCAATCCAACACTTAAATTTGGATATCCTTGTTTTCCTACAAATATATTTGGTGCTGATCCAAAAAAATCTTCTTTTGGCTTTGAATGTTTCTGTGTCATCTCGTTAAGACGTTTATAGAAAAGATGAGCATTCTTTAGAACTGGGTGTTCTTCATTCTTTTTTTTAGGAATTCCAACCACAAATTAAGAAAAACAAATCACAATTAAAAATTTGATGGAAAAGAAAATTAAAAAATTAATCAAGAAAATTTATATAATTAAAAGAAAATATTATACAAAAATGAAATTTAATAAATTAATTCCTGAATTGAGTGTTTCAAATATTAAAAAAAGTCTAGATTTCTATACTAAAATCGGTTTTAAACTTGAATATGAAAGAACAGAATCTAAATTTGCATTGATTTCTTTTCAAGGAAGTCAAATTATGCTTGAAGAAATTAATGATAATTGGAAAACAGGAAATCTTGAATACCCTTTTGGTAGAGGAATTAATTTTCAAATTGAAGTAAATGATGTTCAAAAAACTCTTTCAAACATTGAAAACCAAAATCATCCAATTTTTGCCAAACTTAAAACCAACTGGTACAAAAAAGAAGACTTACTTTTAGGTTCTAAAGAATTCTTAGTAAAAGACCTTGATGGATACTTATTAAGGTTTTTTGAAAATATTGGAACAAAAAAAGCATAAAAAACCTCGAAAACTTCAAAAAACCCTAAAATAACCTAAAAAAATATAAATAGTATTTGTCATTTCTTATTCTAAAATGAGATTTAAATACCAGGAATTATTCGAAGGCATTGGTGAAAAAGGCGCAGATCTTAGGAAAAAAACTGTTATGATTATTGGCGCAGGTGGACTTGGCTCCGCTGTAGCAGACATGCTTCATAGAGAAGGAATCAAGTTAAGAATTGTCGATAAAGGCAGAATCGAGACTGCAGATATTCAAAGACAATCCCTATACACTACTGAAGATGACAATAAATTCAAAGCAAAAATCATAAAAAAACATCTTGAAACTATTGATCCAACTAATAAAGTTAAAACATTCCACGAAGAACTAACAAAAGAAAATCTTTTTCTTCTTGACTCGGCAGAGGTAGTTATTGACTGTAGCAACGACTTAGAAACTATGACTCTTGTTGGAAATTATGCTAAAAAGAAAATTCAACTTATCAATTGCAAATACTCAGGTTCTAAAGGAACAATCTTTATTTCAGATAGAAAACATTATTTCAAAGATGTTGTTGAAAGACTAAAGTGTAAAGGTATTGAAAAAGAAGGAATTATTAGTCCCGTAACACACCTTGCAGCTGCAATCATGGTCGCTCAAGCACTTAAAATTTTAGTTAAAGAAGAAATAACTGATAACTTTATCCAGTTTGACACTTGGAAGGATCTAATTCGAAGAATTAGCATCTAAAAAAATAGTTTTTCATTTTTACCTAGATCTAATTCGAAGAATTAGCATCTAAAGAAATTAAAATCAGAATTTCTAAGTTTTACTAGATCTAATTCGAAGAATTAGCATCTAAAGAAATTAAAATCAGAATTTCTAAGTTTTACTAGATCTAATTCAAAGAATCAGCATCTAAAGAAATTAATTTTCTAATTATATTTTTATTATATTTATTACTACTCAGTCTTTCTAGTTTCTCGTCTTAGAAATCGAAACAATTATAAAGGTTAAATCAAATATTTTTATTAAAAGAAGAGGTGTGGTTTTACTGAGTATTTTTGTTTTTTTAAGTATAAAGTATTTTTAGCTCTTTAAACCAATAGTAAATGGCAGATAAAAGTGCGGAATTACCTTATAGAGTTCCTGATGAAAAAGCATTCATTCTAGATGGTGGAATAAAGATACACGGTCTCGAAGAACTTTTTTCTGCAATCAAAAATCTTTCTGATGAAGAATTTAGAAAACATGTTAATACTGTTAAAAATGATTTTGCTAACTGGATAAGACATTGTTTCGCTGAAGATGAATTAGCAGAATTTCTAGAACAAAATCCCTACCAAGAATTAACTCTTAAAGTTCTTGATGGTTTTATTACTAAAGCTCGCGAAATGCTTAGTGCTCTTCCTAAAAAAGAACAAGAACAAGTAAAAGAAGAACAAGACGAAATTCAAGAAGAGATAAAAGAAGAAGTTAAAGAAGAACAAGAACAGAAAGAAGCACAAAATAGTTCAACAAATATTGATGATGCAGAAGCCATAGAGAAAAAATTTAATGAAAACCAACAAAAAGAAAAAGCTCCTCGACCTGAACAAAACGAAGCTGATCCAAAATTATCAAAAGAGGATATCAAAACAAATAAATTAAAACGATTCTTTAATGAAGTTTCAGCTCCTGCTAAAGAAAAATTTGAATATGATGAAAAGAAAAAAGCAGATTTAGATTATGAAAAAGATAAAAAAAATATTGCTGCTTATGAAAAAAATATTGAAAAATTAGATGAAATTCCAAAAAAACCTTCCGATGCGAAAGCTTATGTTTCTGAAAGTGACGTTAAAAGCAAAGTTTTATCTGAAGAAAAAATTGAATTCTATAATGATAAACTTCAAAAAATTAGAGACCAAATCGGTAAAGTTTACATTGGTCAAGTAGATGTTGTTGACAGAGTTCTTATGAGCCTTATTTGTAATGCTCATAGCTTATTAGAAGGGGTTCCAGGTCTTGCGAAAACTTTACTTATTGAAACTCTTGGAAAAGTTGTAAAAAATACTACTTTCCACCGTATTCAGTTTTTACCAGATTTACTTCCAGCAGATATTATTGGAGGTCAAATGTTTAACCCTGCTACAGGAGAATTTATGACTATGAAAGGTCCTATTTTCGCAAACTTTGTTCTTGCAGACGAGATTAACAGGGCACCACCTAAAACTCACGCTGCGCTTATGGAAGCGATGCAGGAGAAAAAGATTTCCATTGACAGAATAGACTATATTCTTGATAAACCATTCCTGTGATTGCATCTAAACCGCCTGCTTTGACTTCAAATGGCACTATTTGAGCAAGATGTTTTAATAACAGATCTTCTTGACTTCCATATAAAATATCAATATCTAATTCATCATTTTCTTCTAAGTCTACTTCATCAAGTTCTGCTGGTAAATATACTACTTTTGTTTTTCCTGGAAGTATCATTCCATCAGCAGTTAAGTCTGTTTCTAAACCATTAATTATTACTCCGTTCACTTTTACACGGACATAAATTTTATCAATCCAATCGTTGGATAATTCTACTCCAACTCTTTTTAATCCTGAATAATATGCTGCACTAACAAAACTCATTGTTGCATCGTCAGTATCTAATTCTTTAACTTCAATAGATGATCTAAATGGTGGACTATACTTGTCAGCCATTGTTAAAAATGAATCAAATTCAGTTGCACTCTTCCCATAAGAAGTATAGAATTCTGCAAAACTTTCATTATCTAATTCCTCAATAGGAATATCTGCTGAATAAATAACTGGTAAAACTTCTCCAGCACCTAAGTAAACTTTTTCTTTATCGGCAACGCTGATTAATTCTTCTTCATCGCCAGTTTTAATAGTTATTGTTGATAACTCATAAACTCCAGTATTTCCTAAGTTTTCAAAGTATACAATAAGTTCTTTTGATTTTGGATTATATATCACTCTATTTACATTAAGATTAGTAATTGCTTCTGGCATTGGGAACATTGGCAAAGCATAAATCTTTTCAGTGCTTCCGACAACTGATTGTCCAAACTTTACGAATACACTAATTTCTTTATTACTTCTTTCTCTTATTTGTTCTCCAATAACTGCTAATTTATTTCCAACAATTACGGTTGCTTGAACATCATTATTTTGTAAGAATTCAAAAGTATTATCTATTAATTTGTTATAACCTGAAATTAAAACTGCATTATCAGTTGTGAAAAATTCAGATTCTATAAGAGTTCCGTCAGCAAGTAGAACATTTGATAAATCATTCATTCTTTGTGCGATTGCTTGACTATCTAAATATACATTATCATTATTAATTACTTCAGTAATATGTGGTTTAAGAGAATCCATGAAATCTCGTCTAAAGTTTCCAACTGCAATAACTTCATCAGCGCCTTGTATTTGTTCTACAACAACATCTAAGTTCTGATCATTTACTATATATACCCAATAATTATTGTTTTTTGCAAAAGGTGCTAAAGTTACGGTCATTCTAAAATTATCTTCAGATACTAGAATATATTTACTGGATTTAGAAGCGAGTTCTGTATTAAAATTATCTAATTCAACAACATCATCAACAGTAAATCCTGCAGATCTTAATTGTCCTGCTAAATTTGGAATATAAGGATTGTCATCTGATTCGTATAACATGACATTACTTTTTGGAGGTATTTGCCTTGTCAAAGATGCAACTGTTTCTGCATTTACAAAAAATGCAGGCTCATTATTTTGACCAGAATATAACATTAAAGAATATACGTCATCCCAATTTTCTGAGTTCACGATGTTGATATCTACTGCTGCAACAAGTGCCGGAATGATTAATATGGAAAACAGAACTATTAGTATACCCCTGCTTAAACCGCTCAATGGTTTGTTCATTATAAATTAGCCCCTCTTAATGTTTTCATTATGGCTCTTAGTATATATATGTTTCGTTTTTTCAAGAGGACCTGGAAAATTAACTAAAGCAAAAAATAAAACTTTAACGTTTTTCCAGTAGTAAAAATAATCAGTAGTTTTTTTAGTCACTGAAAGCTTTCTTTGAAAACAATAAAAACTCAAAGAAAAAAACAAATTAAAAAATATTTATCAAATAATAACACTACATAACACTCGACATCATTCTATATGCACAACATATTTGCGTAAGAAAAAAATAAAAAATTTCTTAAAAAAAAAACATTGCAAATTAGAAAACTATTTATAGGACTAAATGTTTTATCAAATAGAGGGGTGAGTGAAAATTTTTGAGTTTCTAAAGAAAAAAACAGGCAGGTCAGATATAGACACTAGTGCAAACAATCTTACAGCAAATATAAACAACGAATCAGTTCCACAACAAAACAAATTAGCGGATCATTCTAATCAAATAGAACAAACACCAATACCTATGAACAATAATAACAAATTTGATTTCAGTAATGAATCAGATTCAAATGTGAATCCAGCAGTTCAAGAACCACCTAAAATAGGCGAATTAGAAAATCAAGAAATTGAATCATCTTACGAAGAACAAACAGCTAGTTCACACACCCAACCTGCAAACGAGCCAATTGTAGAAACACAAGAACCTCAAAGTATAGAACAAACATCCGAGCCAGTTGTTCAACAAACAAACAATCCAACTTCAAATGAAAGTTTTTTCAAAGAAGTTCATGAATCTGTTAAACAAGAAGGTTTAAACGAAAAAGTTGCAGAAAGTATTATTGATAAAGATCTATTAAACAACATGAAAAGTTATCATGATGAAAGAGAAGAGCCTGTTTTAAACCCAAGTAACAATACAGTGAATAATGAAATTGAATCAAAACTTGAACAGTTAAAAACTCTTGAAAGTGAATGGAAAGAAGGCAGAAATCAACTTAAAGAATTTGAAAGAAGTCTTTTAACTAAAGAAACTGAAATAAATCTTCGTTTAAGCGAATTAAAGAGCATTCTAAAGCACATTAAGACAAAAGAAGTATTAGATGTCAAACCGCATGAAAGCGAGCATTTTAAACTAGAAGATGGGCGTGTCATCAGCAACATACGAGAACTTGTAGACTCATTGAAAGGTTTCCAAGGAGATGTTCTATATTCAAAACATGTTCAAGGCGAAAAAAATGATTTCGCAAACTGGGTAGAACACACTTTTGGTCAAACAGAACTTGCAGCTAAACTTCGTGAAACAAAAACAAAAGAAGAAATGCTTAAAGTTTTAATTGAACTTTACTAAATCTAAAATTAATTTATTTTTTTATAATTTTAATCCAGTATTCAATATTCTAAATCAAGATAGAAAAAAAGTATTTACAATTACTTAAGTTCAACCCATAAGTTATATGATTGAGGAGTTTCATCACCTGCAGTTCCATCTTCAGGAAGAATCATCTGAAAACCTATATCTGCCCCAGAATAACTAGCAAACCCTTGAAGTACTTCGCCAGCAAAAATAATTGCAGAACCATCGGTTAAAGAAAAAGTTCTCCAAACATCTAAACCAAATGAATCTTTTGTATATGCAAAATCAGATAATATAGTTGTAAAAATATTTGAACCAATAATTCCTATACTTCCAAAAGTATTATTGTATGCATCAGAAGTTCCATCAACTAAATAAGAATATTCTGCAACTACTGCCGCTTTATCAGCATCAGCCAATGCAGGCCAATTTATAGTTGCTGATTGACTTGCATAAACTAAATTTCCAACAGCATCCCATTCAAACATAACGTCTTCATTAGCATCCCCTAGAACAATACTCCCACTAACATTTCCAACAAGACCTGCCCATCTAAAAGTTGACATGTTTGCATCAAGATTTGCTTGACTAATATTTCCTGCCTCTGCAGTTACAGTATCAGGAGATTGTAGAATATATTCTCCAAGGTCTGTAGCATTACTAATAAACGCTTCACCAGGTGTTGCAGCTAAACTAAATGCAATACAAAATATAGAAATCAGAACATAAGTAATTAGTTTAGTTATTGATATCATGATAATGGTCATGTTTGCAGATAATAAATATCTAGAATGTAATTAGTATTAAATCTTTCTAAAAAAAAGAGAGTTTGTAAAAAATTAATTTAAAAAAAGAAAAAAAAAGAAAAATAAAATGTTTTTGATTTAAAAAAAAAAGATAAAAAAAATTAAAATTCTCGACCATTACTAACTTTTATTGAAGTTCTAAGTAAAAGTTGTATGTAATTGGTGTTGAGTCAGCTGGGACTAATATTTGATAGTCTACAGTTCCTGCAGCTTGGAATGCTTGAGCATCTGAAATTGCTTTGCCCGCCCAAATTATATCAGAATCTGCACCATCTTTTAGTGCATAAGTCTTCAATACTCCTTGAGCTCCATTTTGCCAAGTTGACGCATACGGAGTAGTTATAATAGACATACTAGCACTTGTAAACAATTCAGTGTTATCGAAAGTGTTAGTATAGTTATCAGTTGCTGCTGTTGTTAAAAAGCTTGGCATATCTCCTACGCCTGCTGCTACAACGCCAGCCCAGTTTGAAACTGTTCCGTTTGCTGCGTAAACTACTGCATCAGTAGGATCTGAAATTGTCCATTCGTAGAAGACTTCTGCTGAACTGTCAGCTAATCTAAATCCTCCAGTAATTTCTCCCCAGAATCCTGCCCATCGACCAGTTTGAGCATAACCTGAAACGTTTAATTCAGTTATGTTCCCACCTTCTGTCGCTGTGGATGTGGAAGCAGTTCCAGTCCAACTTTCAGCAGTTCCAACCGAAGTTGCGCCTCCTGTAGGTTGAGCTAAAGCCATTACTGCAAATAAACTTATTGCAAATAATCCCATGACTAATATTGTTAAATATTTGTTTTTCATTTTTTTAGGTCTCACCATTTTTCCATGAATTTCATGAACTTTTTGTGAATTTAATTTTTCGTTGTTAATGAACTTATAAAATAAAAATAAAAATTGAGTTTTATTCTAACTCAATCCATAAATTATAAGTTTGTGTTACAATGTTTCCTGCTGTACCATCTTCTGGCAAGATAATCTGATAATCGATTGTGTTTCCTGCGTAATCAGTACCATCTTCACTTACTAAACCTGCAAATACTATTGCTGATCCGTCAGTCAAGGAATAAGTTTTCCATGTTGGAGTTGATTCATTATTCCATGTCAGAGCGAAATCTGAAGTTAGTGTTGTAAAGATATTTGAGCCGATATTTTCAGCTGCTTCAGTAAATGTTGTATCATAAGCATCTGACATTCCTGTTGTAAGGTATGTGTAAGCTGATACTACTGTTGCTGGTGCTGCGTCAGCTAATGCTGTCCAAGTTACTGTTGCGGATTGACTTGCGAAAACTAAGTTTCCAACTGCACTCCATTCAAACATTACATCTTCATTTGCATCTCCTAAAATGATGCTTCCAGTAACGTTTCCAACAAGACCTGCCCATCTGTAAGTTGACATGTTTGCGTCGACATTTGCTTGACTAATATTTCCTGCCTCTGCTGTAATAGTATCAGGGGATTGTAAAATATATTCTCCAAGATCTGCCGCATCGCTAATGTATGCTTCACCCGGTATTACCGCGAAAGCAAAAGTAGCTCCAACTATAAACATCAAAGCCATTATTAGCATTGTTACATATTTTTCTATTTTCATGATTTTTACCTCCATTACCTGGTTTTTGAAAGGTAATGAACACCAGTTATACTACACCAGTGTACTAAAGCAATTAATTCGTATTTTAATTGCCTATTTTGTATACTGGGGTATATTCATATTTAAATGTTTTGATTTGAAACTAGTAAAGGACAACTAAAACTAAAAAAAGAAGCATTTTGTCGTCGACAAAAATGCAACATATAGTATCAAATATATATAAATAAAAAAAAAGCTTCACGTCGAGAGAAAAAATCAAAAACAGTCAAATTTACAAAATTTTATATAGTTAAGTAAAAACTAATAATTCATGAAAAAAGACATAATTCTAGGAAAATATCAACATTATAAAGGAAATTTCTACAATTTAATTGGAATTGCAAATCACAGCGAAACACTTGAAGAATTAGTAATATATCAAGGATTATACGATTCTAAAGAATTCGGAGCAAATCCGATATGGATTAGACCAAAAAAACTATTCTTCGATGAAAAAGAATTAAATGAAACTAAAATTCCAAGATTTAAACTCATAGAAGCAAACAGTAATGTAAAAATACTAACAACTCAAGACAAATAAGTTTAAATGAAAAAAATACTACAAGCAGAAAATAAACATGATGTTCCAAAAATAAACTTTTATGCAAAATACTACAAATACAACACCCTCTATATATAGATATATATTATATGATAAAAGATAAGAAACTCAAAATTCTTTAAAAAAAATATTATAACCCTAACTTTTGAAAACTTTTTTAAACAAAGCCATAATCATTTTCCTTATGGGAATAAGCGACAAAGATCTAAAAAAGATTAGGAAAGCAATACAAGAAGCAGCAAGACCTCTATTCTTTTTTGACGATGACCCAGATGGAGTATCATCGTTTATTCAACTTTATCAAATAAAATCAGAAGGTAAAGGAGTTATTGTTAAAGCAGGTTCTGAATTAAAAGAAGAGTTTGCAAGAAAAGTTGATGAATACCAACCAGATTTAGTTGTAGTTTTAGATATTCCAATTCTTAGTCAAGAATTTATTGATAGAGTTAGTCAAAAAATTATTTGGTTAGATCATCATCCTATTGTTGATAGAAAAGGAATCGATTATTATAATCCGCGTTTTGAAAATGAAGAAGACAATAGACCTACAAGTTATTGGGCTCATAAAATTGCAAAGACTAATTTATGGCTTGCAACTGTTGGTTGTGTAGGTGATTGGTTTATTCCAGATTTCAAAGATGAATACATAGCAAAATACCCAGACTTACTTTCTGAATCAATAACAAATCCTGATGACGCATTATTCGAAACTTTAACTGGAAAACTTGCAATGGTTATTTCTTTTAATCTTAAAGGCTCAGTTACAGATTCAATGAACTCAGTTAAAGTTCTTAGCAGAATTCAAAGTCCTTATGAAATTTTAAACAGTACTTCACCTAGAGGAAAATTTTTACTTAAAAAATTCGACAAATTCAATACAGAATATCAAGATATTTTATCAAAAGTTAAAATAACTAACAGTCCTTTAATCAAATTTATTTATCCTTATCAAAGAAATGCTTACACTTCTGAACTTTCAAATGAATTACTTCATAAGTTTCCTGACAAATTTATAATTGTAGGAAGAGAAAATAATGGAGAACACAAAATGTCTCTTAGAAGCAAACATCACAAAGTTCTACCAATTCTAACTAAAGCTCTTGAAAAAGTAAATGGGAAAGGTGGCGGACATGATTATGCTTGTGGCGCAGTTGTTAAATCAGAAGAAGCAGATTTATTTTTCAAAATCATCAAAGAAGAATTAAAAAAAGCCAAACCCGATAAATAGTTTTAAATAAATTTTTCTTAGCAAATATTTATATACCCTTATTAGTATTTCTTTATCTAAAAAGAGGGCGTTTAATTATGGATGAACATTTAATCAGTTTAGATAATCTTTTCAAAAAACTTAATTCTAATAAAGAAGGGCTTAATAGTAATGAAGCAATAACTAGAATACAAGAGTTTGGAGAAAATATTATTAGTGAAAAAAATGATGTTTCACCAATAGTTAAATATCTTAAAAACTTTGCAAACTTTTTTGCAATACTTTTAATTACAGGTTCAGCCCTTGCATTCTTTGCAGAATTCTTAAATCCAGGAGATGGAAACATCTACATTGGTTTTGCACTTATAATTGTTGTATTTCTAAATGCAACTTTCACGTTTATTCAAGAATATCAATCCGAAAAAATAATGGATTCGTTCAAAAATATGATGCCTTCTAAAATTCAAGTTCTCAGAGATGGTAAAAGAATTGAAATTCTTGGAAAGGATATTGTTCCAGGAGATATTATTTTTCTAAGTGAAGGCGACAAAATTCCTGCCGATGCAAGACTCATAGAACACCACCAATTAAAAGTTGATAATTCATCTTTAACTGGAGAATCAGAACCACAGCTTAGAAGTATTGAAACAACACATAAAAATATTTTAGAATCTCGTAACATGCTTTTTTCTGGAACTCTTGTTCAATCAGGAACTGGAACTGCACTTGTTTATGGAACAGGCATGAATACTCAAATTGGAAAAATTGCCCACTTAACTAAACAAACAGCAAATCAATTAACTCCAGTAAGAAAAGAAATAAATCATTTCATCAAAATTATTTCAACTATTGCACTCGTTCTTGGCGTCGTATTCTTTCTAATAAGCATCTTATTAGGACACAAACTTATTGGTAGTTTAATTTTTGCAATTGGAATCATTGTTGCAAATGTTCCTGAAGGCTTATTACCAACAGTAACACTTGCGCTTGCCATGGCTTCTAAACGTATGGCTAAAAAAAATGCACTTATTAAAAATCTTGAATCTGTTGAAACTCTTGGTTCCACAACAGTTATTTGCACCGATAAAACTGGAACTATTACTCAAAACAAAATGTTTGTTAATTCAGTTTTTATGAATCTTACAGAATATAATCATAAAGATGATTTCAAAAAAATCAATGGTTTTGATTCACTCATGGGAATTTCAGTTTTATGTAATAATTCAAAGCTTAGCAAAAATCATTACATTGGCGATCCAACAGAAGGCGCATTATTATTGTTTGCAAAAGAACATACAAATATTCAACAAATAGTAAAAGAACACCATAGAATTGATGAGATTCCATTTACTTCAGATACAAAATATATGATTACAATTAACGAGCATAAAAATAATTTTGCTTCATATATTAAGGGAGCTCCTGAAATCATATTGGATAAATGTAGCACCATTCTTATAGATAATAGAATTATTCCTCTAGACGATAATTCCAGACATATAATTCTTAATCATTATAAAAACATGGCATCAAGTGGTCAAAGAGTTCTTGGTATGGCATATAAAAATAATAAACAGATTGAAACTGATGAATTTATTTTTGTAGCTTTAGTTGGTAGCATGGATCCTCCTCGGCCTGAGATTCCTGGTGCAATTGCTAAATGTAAAGAAGCAGGCATTAGAGTTATTATGATTACTGGAGACTACAGCCTTACAGCTGAAGCTATTGCAAAACAAGTTGGAATTTTATCAACTGGTAAAAATATCATAATAAATGGCGAAGAATTAATTGAAATGAGTGAATCAGATTTAAGAGAAATTCTAAAAAAAGACAATCTTATTTTTGCAAGAACAGCGCCGGATCAAAAACTTAGAATAGTTAAAGCTCTTCAAGCAAATGGAGAAATTGTTGCAGTTACTGGTGATGGAGTAAATGACGCGCCCGCACTTAAGAATGCAGACATAGGTGTTGCCATGGGAATTATTGGAACTGAAGTTTCTAAAGAAGCTAGTGACATGATTTTACTTGATGATAACTTTGCAACCATTGTAAAAGCTGTTGAAGAAGGTAGAACTATTTATTCAAACATTAAAAAATTCATAGCATATATTCTTACTAGTAATATCCCTCAGATTTTACCATTTATCGCATTTGTTCTTCTTGGAATTCCATTACCATTAACAGTAATTCTCATACTTGCAATTGATCTTGGAACAGATCTTATCCCAGCACTAGGAATTGGAAGTGAAAAATCTGAATCAGATGTTATGAAAGAAAAACCTAGATCTAGAACTGAAAGATTATTATCTAGAAATCTTTTACTTAATTCGTATGGAATCATAGGTGTAATTCAAGCAGCAGCAGGCTTCACAGCTTATTTTTACGTACTGTTCAATGGCGGGTGGACTTGGGGTGTGGATTTAGGAGCAACCAATCCTTTGTACATGAAAGCAGTTACTGCATTCTTTGCAAGTATTGTTATTTGTCAAATATCAGATGTTATTATTTGTCGTACTAGAAAACAATCTATTTTCAAACATGGTTTATTCTCAAACAAACTTATTTGGTTAGGCATCGCAGCAGAGCTAATTTTACTTGTAATCATCGCTTATGTCCCTATTGCCAATAAGTTCTTTGGAACTGCACCAATTGGCTTAAATGAACTCTTAATCGCAGTTCCATTCATGCTCACCATCTTTGCATGGGGCGAATATCGTAAATACAAAATTCGTCAAGGAAATAACTTTATTTCTAGAAACTTGACATGGTAAAGGAAAACATTTCTCGTCGTGAAAACCAACCAATATTAGGTTGACTACTGGAAAGTAACAACAAAAACGAAACATTTATATAGTAGTTACGACTATATAGTAGTAGGAGAACTGAAGAACGAACACTCCTATACTTTTACCAACCAAACACCTCATACACCCTTTTTATCGTTCTTCAATTATTCTCCTTTTTTTTTATTCTTACATTCTAAATAAAACTAATAAGAAATAATTGATAAACTAATTTTTAATAAACTAATTATTAAACATGATAATACTAGAATAACACTAAGAACTAATACGCTAAAACTTCATTCCTCCGCCCATCTTTTTCATCATTTTATCCATATTCTTCTCGTTTCCTTTCATCATTTTCACGAGTTTTTTTGATTGGCGGTATTGTTTTAATAATGATCTTATATCTGATACTTGTAATCCTGAACCAATTGCAATTCTTTTAACTCTGCCACCATCCATAATTTCAGGATCTTCAAGTTCCCCTTTAGTCATAGAATCCATTGCAATTTTCCATTTCTCTATATTTCCTTCTTGTGCTTGCAGTGCTTCTTTTGGAATTTTTAATGAACCCATTCCAGGTATCATTTCCATAATTTTACCCATGGAGCCCATCTTTTTCATAGCTTTCATTTGCTCATATAAATCTATTAAATTATATTCTCCTTTCAAGAATTTTTTACCCATATCTTGAGCATCTTCTTCAGTCATTGCTTCCTTAGCTTTTTCTAACAATGCTTCTAAGTCGCCCATTCCAAGCATTCGCCCAACAAACCCTTCAGGTTTAAATTCTTCTAAGTCAGCAATTCCCTCTCCAACTCCAATAAATTTTACAGGTGCGCCAGTTACTGAGCATGCAATTAATGCACCTCCACCTTTTGCAGTTCCATCAAGTTTTGTAATTACGACGCCTGTAACACCGCATGATTCGTGAAATGCTTGTGCTTGTTTTTCTGCTGCTTGACCTATATCCGCACTTATAACTAATAATTTTTCATCAGCTTGTACAGCTTCATGCAATTCATCTAATTCAGTTATTAATTCTTCACTAAGCGCGTCTCTTCCTGCTGAATCTATAATTACTAAATCATTCTTTTCAAGTTCTGCTTGATATTTTTTATATATTTTAACAGGATTTTTTTCTCCTTTTTCTCCATAAAAATTTACTTGTGCTTTTTCTGATAATTGTTCTAATTGATCGTAAGCTGCAGGTCTCCAAGTATCTGTTTGGATTACTCCAACTTTCATTCCACGAGTTTTATAGTATCGCGCTAATTTTCCAGTTAAAGTTGTTTTTCCACTTCCAAAAAGACCAACTAACATAATCTTAAATGGTTTCTTTTTAGTTACATCAATTTTTGAACCTGGTCCACCTAAGAAATCAACTAATTCATCATAAACTATTCGAACTAAATTTTCTTTTTTTGATATTGCTGCAGGTCCTGTTTCTTTGATTGCACGTTCTTTGATTTTTTTAGTAATTTCAAAGACCATAGAAACATTTACATCAGATTGCAATAATGCACGCTGAATATCTTTTACCAATTCATTTATTAGTTTTTCATCTACAAAAAGAGAATTTGTAATCTTTTGTAATGTTGACTTTAACGAATCTGATAGCTTATCTAAGACCATTTTCATGTCAAAATAATGATGTTTGCTTTATAAAACTTACTTTAACTTAAGATAAAATCAAAATAAAACCTATAATAGAATTAATAGAATTAAAAAAAATTAGAATTATATTCCAAGTAACAACCTTGCATCATCACTTATTTTATCTGGACTCCATGGAGGATCAAATACAAATTGCACAGTTACTTTTTTTACTCCTTTAACTTTTGCAGTGTTTTCTTCTGCATCTGCAAGTATCATTGGAGCAACAGGACATCCTGGAGATGTTAAAGTTAAATCAATGTCTACATTTCCATCTTTTGCAATTTTTACACCGTAAACAAGACCTAAATCCACAATATCCACACCTAATTCAGGGTCGATCACATTCTTAAGCGCCTTCATAACTTGATCTTTAGTTACTAATTTATCATCTTTATCCTTAGCTTTCTTAGTCATACATCTAGAAGTACATTTTAAGTTTATATAATTTGTGAATGTAAACTTTAGAATCCGCCACGTTCTAAAAGACCATCAATCTTATGTCTTTCAGTGAATTCAGCTTGAGTTCTTAATTGGTATGTTCTAAGAATATCTTGTATATTTACAACTACTTGATCAGGTTCATCAATAAATGAAAAACTTAATTCTTTTTGAGCAAGACCTGTTAGTTCAAAAACTATTGTTCCAGTATTAAATATCCCATCAAAAAAACTTTGTTCTTGAACATAAACTTTCACAATATTCTTGTAAGCTACTTGTTTTGTATTGTTAAATATTAACATTGATGGCGTACTAATCTCAGTTCTATTATCAAAAAAAGCATAATTTCGACTTTGCATTGAAATGTAAACTCCAAGCAATACAAAAGTAGATATGACTACTAAAGTAATAAATCCCCAAAGTAATACTTGTGGAAAATTAACAACTATTTCTACGCCAAAACTTTCAGGAATAGACATAAATGTATCAAGACCTGCAGTGAATTCTAACATTACAAGAATTGCAATAATTAAAGTTACGATTGCAGATATTTTTACTAAAGTTTCAATTATTACTTTTTTAAGATTAGGTCTATAAACTGTTGCCACAATTAATCATAGCGTCTTTTAGTTAAATATTTTGTGATAAGAAATTAAAATAAAGAAATGCTCAGAAATAAAGTATTTCTGGCATGCACAATAATTAAAATTATTGGCAGCGCAAAATAAATATTTTGCAGCCACAGAATGAAAATATTCTGTTGAAAATAAAAAAATTATAATTTACTCATTAAGCTGTTCTTCGATTCGAAGTAATTGATTATACTTTGCAGTTCTTTCTCCTCTGCATGTTGCGCCTGTTTTAATTTTTCCAGTTCCAAGAGCAACTACTAAATCTGCAATAAATGTATCTTCAGTTTCTCCGCTTCGATGACTAACCATTACATTCCAGTTTTCTGAAAATGCCATTCTTGATGCATTAATAGCTTCAGTTAAACTTCCAATTTGATTTACTTTTAATAGTAAAGCATTACAAGCTGAGTCTGACATTGCCATTCTAATTCTATCAACGTTTGTAACTAATAGATCGTCTCCAACAATATCAATTTTATGTCCTAAAGCAGACGTCATTTTTGAAAATGATTTAAAGTCTTCTTCATCAAATGGATCTTCAATTGAAATAATTGGAAATTTTGAAACTAAATCTTTGTAAAGTTCTAATAAATCGGCAGGACTAATTACTTCGCCTTGAACAACATATTTTCCATCTTTGTAAAAATCACTTGCTGCAACATCTAATGCAATCTTAATATTTTTTTCATAACCTAATTCAGTTGCTGCTTCCATTATTAACTGTAATGGTTCTTCTGGTTTTGTTAAGTTTGGTGCAAATCCGCCTTCATCTCCAACACTAGTATTCAAGCCTTTTGCTTTTAGTACTTTCTTTAATTGATGATAAACTTCTGCTCCAATTCTTAATCTTTCTGCAAAAGTATCTGCTTGTGGTACAATCATGTATTCTTGGAAATCAAGTCCATTATCTCCATGTGCTCCACCATTAATAATATTCATATATGCAACTGGCATTTTCATTTCTCTTCCTTGAGAAATCGTATTTAAATATCTGAACAAAGGTATGTTTTGTTCTTTTGCTGCAACTCTTGCAACAGCCATGCTTACAGCTAAAATTGCATTTGCACCAAGATTTGTTTTTCCATCAGTGCCATCTTTTTGTAACATTAAAGAATCAATTGCTCCTTGATCACAAGGGTTCTTTCCTTGTAAAAGAGTTTGTATTATTCCAATATTTGCTACTGCTTTTAATACACCTTTTCCATGATATTCTTGTCCGCCATCTCGAAGTTCTAATGCTTCGTGTTTCCCTGTGCTTGCGCCGCTTGGGACAATAGCTCTCGCCATATGATCTTCAGTATAAACTTCGCACTCTACAGTTGGATTACCTCTTGAGTCTAAAACTTGTCTTGCTAGAATTTTTTGTATAGTTGCCATATAAAAGTTAACGCCGAGTGCTTTATATAGATTGCGATTAAACCTAATATAAAATTTTTTACCAAAACACATCAAAAACTAACATTCTTAATCAAGCTATTTAAAGCGTTCTTCATTCCCCAAAAATATGAGTTTATTATCAAAATTAAATATAGCTGCTAAAAACACTGCAGATTTTATTGAGGAAGGTAATTATCAATATGTTATTGTATCTGGTCACACTCAAATAATTAGTAAATTCCTGTTTAATCTTGGTTGGAGTTTAAAAACTAGAGATAATACTAAACCAACTATTTTGGAATTTGGAGATAAAGGTAACAAAATTTTGTATTCAGGTTTTGATGTAATTGATACTTTGGAAGAAAGAACTGAAATCTTCAAAGAATTCATCAATCAAGAATTTCCTGAATTAAATGAACATAAAGAGGGCATAATTTATCTTGATGATTTTTCTTGTTATGGACATAAAGCAAATCTCGTTAAAAAGAATTTTAGCGCGTTTCATTATGAGGTTTCTGTAGCTACTTTTTGCGCATACACTAGTGTTATGGGTGCGCATAATTTCTTTATTGGTTTGATAGATAATAAATTAACACAAAAAGTATATCGTTCAGGAAAAATTCTAAAGAAAGTTTTCAATAAAAGCCATGACACTGATTTAAAGAAATATTTTCCTGCAGGTATTGTCACAAGATAAAAGAAATAAAACAAAAGTAAAAAATAAAAAATACTATGAAAAAAGATCAATTAATTTCTTTCAATAATAACTACTAAATTTTCAGGTTTAGATGTTAAACTTCGTTTAAGTCTTTTTTCTGCAGGAATTAACTTTGAATATGGAATTCTATCATAACAATTAGGACATATTATGGCTTGAGTATGTCCATTAGAAGAATAATCTTTTTGTTTAAAGCCTAAAAAAGAATTAAATGCTTTGGTTAAATATTCATTAAAACTAAACGGGGGTGCAAGATATTCAAAACTTAATTTTCCTAATGAGTTAAAATCTTGAAAATCTTTTTCTAAGAATGAATTTATATGTCCATATAAATGAGCTTCAGATTTGCAAGAACCACAAACTTTAGTTGTGAGAGTTTCATCATAAGGCACAGTTATAATTACTTGTTTTGAACTAATTCTTAACAATTCAGATAATCCTTGTTTCCATTCAGGTATGTGTTCTAATACTTCCATACAACTTACTTGATCAAAAGAATTATCTTCATAAGGTAAATGTCTAATATCTATTTCATTAAATAAAATTTTAGGATGTAATTCTTGTGCATGTATTAATTTCTCACCTGAAATATCTCCTCCTTGTAAGTCTAATGAAGTTTTTTTATTTAGAAAATCCAACCAATAACCTAATCCACAGCCAATATCTATTAAAGAACCTGTTTTTTGTATAAACTTTAAAGTATTTTCAAATCGTCTTAATTCTAATTCTCTAAATTTAACAAAACCTTCTTCATCATAGTATTCTTGACAGTTCATTAAAATAAGAAAGTTAGATTATTTTTAAATATGCATATATAGTAAGATATGATTTATAAAATAATTTTTCATTCGAAAAATTTATATATCACCATATTCTAGATATATTAATAGGTTTTTAAAAAAACATCTAAGAAGTTTAATAATTAAAATGGTAAAACAAAATAACAAAACAAGTTATGTTTATATTTCTCTCGTAGCAATTGTGGCAATAGTTGCTTTAATTATATCAATTGGAGGAAGTAGTAAAATTGCATCTGATAAATCTAACAATGTTGAGATAATTGATAATTCAAATCTTGCAGGACAAACTTTTTCATCTAACCAGATAAAAACAATTTATTATATTGATGAAGCTACTGGTAACCAAATAAAAATTTCTCAAGCAAATTTAATTATTCGAGGTCAAACTGGAACTATAACTTGCACTCAAACTTGTCCTGAGGGATGTTCGCCTACTGGTTGTAAGCCTACTGGCAGTCAATGCAGTAATCCAAGTTGTAATGATGGATATTGCGGAGGAGCTTTAGGATCATGTACCAAAAGCATAACTGCAACGATTGATTTCGAAAACAAATAATTTTCATTTTTAATTGTTTTAATGAAAGAATAAATAAAAATACTCATTTAAAATACAGTTAAATTCTTTTAATTTTATTAAATAAATTATAATTAAACATAATATTAATAAATAAAACACTGAAAATAAATTAAACAAATATCTATTGATAGAATTAAAGTAATATATTTTAAAAGAAGAAAAACAAAATAAGAAATTTTACAACACATAAAATGATTTATCTTATAACAAAAAAATATTAAAAAAAGTTCTAAATAAAAGAAATTCATGAAAAACGCAATAAAAGATCTTGATTTTCCAAATCACTCTTACAATTTTTCTCTTGACAAACCAGAAAGAATTCCTGCAAAAACAAAACTAGTCTGGTGGAGAGATTTTGATTAGAATAAAAGAGACTAAAAAGAAAAAAATGCTCAAGAGTTTTAACTCTTGGCACACCAGAAATTAAAAATTTCTGAGTGAAATAAAATAATTAAATTTACATGCCTAAGCTTTTTTCTAATTCAGCTATTGCAAGTGTTGTTTTAATTACTGTATCTGGATTCAAACTCATTGTTTGTATTCCACATTCTACAACAAACTTTGCAAATTCTATGTAATCACTTGGTGCTTGTCCACAAATTCCAATGTATTTTCCTTTTGCGTTACAAACTTCGATTACTTGTTTTACTAGTTTTTTCACAGCTGGATTTCGTTCATCATATACATGTGCAACTAATTCTGAGTCTCTGTCTACTCCAAGTACTAACTGAGTCAAATCATTTGTTCCAATGCTAAATCCATCTACTACTTCTAAAAATTCTTCTGCTAAGATTACATTTGAAGGAATTTCACACATTCCAATTATTTTAAGTCCATCTTCACCTTTGACAAGACCAAATTCTGCCATAGTGTCAATTACTTTTTGTGTTTCTTCCACAGTTCTTGGAAATGGTATCATAACTTCTAAATTCTTTAATCCCATTACTTTTCTTACTTTTAGAATTGCTCTACATTCTAATTCAAATGCTGCTTTGTAATTTGGATCATAGTATCTTGAAGCCCCTCTCCAACCAATCATTGGATTGTCTTCTACTGGTTCAAATTGTCTTCCACCAATTAAGTTTGCATATTCATTTGATTTAAAATCACTTAAACGTACAATTACTTTCTTTGGATAAAAAGCTCCTGCTAGCATTCCAATTCCTTCGGCTAATTTATCAACGTAGTAATCTGCTTTATTTGAATATCCATAAGTTAGATCTTCAATTTGTGCTTTGACTTTTTCATCTGTTAATTCATTAAACCTAAGTAATGCTAATGGATGTATTTTGATATAAGAATTTATTATGAATTCTTCCCTTGCTAGGCCTACTCCCATGTTTGGAATAAAACTTTGTTCAAATGCTTGTTCTGGAGATGCTAAATTCATCATTATTTTTGTTTTTGTTTGAGGAATTTCTCCTAAGTCAGTTTCTTCTATTTCAAAGTTTAATAGTCCTGGATATACAAAGCCTTCACTTCCTTGAGAACAATCTACAGTTATTTGATCTCCTGTTTTAATCTTCTCAGTAGAATTGTTTGTTCCAACAAGACATGGTATTCCTAATTCACGGCTAATAATTGCTGCGTGACATGTTCTTCCACCTCTATTGGTTACAATAGCTGAAGCAATCTTCATTATTGGTTCCCAATCTGGGTCAGTCATATCAGTTACTAATACTTCACCTTTCTTAAAGTCATGAATATTATGAACATCTTTGATTACTCTTGCGGATCCATGTCCAATTTTTGAACCTACAGAACTTCCTTGAATAATAGCTTCGCCCTTATCTTTCATCACATAAGTTAACAGTTTTGTTTTGTCTGCTTGTGAATGAACTGTTTCAGGTCTTGCTTGTACTATAAAGATTTCATTTGTAATTCCATCTTTTGCCCATTCCATATCCATTGGTTTGAAATGTCCAATTTTTGCTGAGTAATGATCTTCGATTTTCTGAGCCATAACAGCTAGTTCTAATACTTCATCATCAGTTATACAGAATTTTTTTCGCTCTTCTGGTGGAACTCCAACATTTTTTACAGGATGTTTACTTTCATTAGTGTAAATCATCTTGATTGCTTTTTCACCAAGTTGTTTTTTTATTATTGGTCTATAGCCTTCTCGAAGTGTCGGTTTATGAACATAAAACTCATCCACATTTACTGCTCCTTGAACAACGTTTTCTCCTAAACCATAAGCTCCTGTTACAAAGATTGCATCTTTAAAACCGCTTTCTGTATCTATTGAAAACATAACTCCTGAACATGCTTTATCACTTCGTACCATTTTTTGTACACCAATTGATAATCCAATTGAGAAATGATCAAATCCTTTATCTACTCTATAGCTTATTGCTCTATCAGTAAATAATGATGCGAAACATCTTTTACATGCATCTATAAGTTGATCTGTTCCCCTAATATTTAGATATGTTTCTTGTTGCCCTGCAAAACTTGCATCAGGTAAGTCTTCCGCTGTAGCGCTTGATCGTACTGCAACATCAGTATTTTCACCATATTGCGAACACATATTTGCATAAGCTTCATTAATTACTAAAACTAATTCTGGAGGAAATTGTGCAGTTCTTATTAATTCTCGAACTTTATATCCTCTTTCTTGTAAATTATGTAAATCTGAAGTATTTAAATCAGCTAAGACTTCTCTAATCTTATCTCTAACACCTGATTTTTCAAGTAAGTAGTGATATGCTGTTGCTGTGATTGCATAACCATTTGGAATCCTTACACCTTTGGGTGTTAAGTTTCTATACATCTCACCTAGAGAAGCATTCTTTCCTCCAACATACTTTACATCATCAATTCCTAATTGATCAAACCATAGAATGAAATCAGTACTTTTATTCATAAAATCAACCTCTTTTTAATTTAAAAAAACACTTTTAACTTATATAAATCTTTCGAAACAAAAACAAAATAACAACTCATTTTACTTAAGAATAAACTACTATATTAAGCTTAAAAAAAAGAACATATTTTTAAATAGAATTAGAACACTGCATTCTTCGATAAAAAATGAAAATAATTAACAATATTTTATTAGTTGAAAAAAACGCTAAGAAAGAGATTGAGAAAACTCAAAAAAAGTGCGATTTAGCTTTAAAAGAAATCATTGAAAACAATTCAAATAATGAGAAAGCTAGAATTCAAGAAGCTAAGGACGATCTTAAAAAAATAATAGAATCTAAAGAATTAGAACTTAAAAATAATTTTGAAAAGATTGAAAAGAAAACAACTTCTGAGGTCGACCGCCTCGAAAATCTATCCAATAAAAAAATAGATGCAACAATCAAAAAAATTTTAGCAAAAATTACTGTGAATTAGATAATGGCAATTAAAAAACTTTTAAGAATTAATATCTTTGGACTTCAAAAAGAAAAACAAAGTATTTTAGACAATCTTCACAAATTTAATTGCTTACATATTAAATCTTTAGAATCAGAACAAGAATCAGTAAAAAAAGATACTAGTCTTCCCATTCAAGAAAGAATTGCAAGCAAAATACTTGAACTTAAATGGATGAAAGATCAATTAAAACATTATATTAAGAAACATAGTTCTGATCCAAACCCCATCAATCCTAATCTAAAACAAGATTTAAACATTGTTAACAAATTAAAAAAAGAAATTTATTCCGATCTTTACGCACACATCACAGATATTAATTATATAAAAGAAAAAACTAAATCTTACGAAGAAAGAATAACATTATTCAACAAAGTTCCTTTTGATTTATTGCCAAGTCATATTGAAGAAAACGAACATAATTTTATTTTGTTAGTAAGACAAAGAATTCTTAACAAGAAAAAAATTATTTCTTTAGAAAAAAAATTAACTCATCTAAAACTAAATATTGTTTCTAAAAATGATTTCTTCTTAATTCAAGGTTTAAAAAAAGATAAAAAAGAAGTTTTAAACATAGTTAAACAAAATACCTATAATAGTATTATATCCTTGCCTAATATTCATACTAGCACTAAAGCAGATCTTAAGTATGCTAATAAAAAAATTAAATTTTACGAGACAAAATTCAACCAACTTGATAAGAAAGTTGCAGCAATTGCAAACAAACATTACACAACTATTTTTATTGCACTAAATAATCTTTCAATGTTTAAAGAAAGATATGCTATTACTAGTTCTGCTATTAAAACAGATAAAACATTTTTTCTTCAAGCTTACATTCCTAAAATTAATTTAGCAAAGCTAAAAAAATTACCAATTAAAGTTACTATTGAAGAAGAAAACCTTGAAAGTGATATTCCAGTTGCTTTGAAAAATAATTGGTATACTAAAAGATACGAGTTTGTAACTAAAATGTTTGGACTTCCAAAGTATGGCAGTTTAGATCCTACTATTTACATTTCATTTTTCCTACCTATTTTCTTTGGATTTATGTTCTCAGATATTGGCTATGGATTAATGCTTATGATTCTATCAATATTCATGATTTCAAAAGCAACTGCTTATCATAAAATCTTAAAAGATGCAGGAATAATATTTTTTACTAGTTCGATTTCGACCATCATATTTGGTTGGTTATTTGGTTCATTCTTTGGAAATTTAATCAAAATAAAACCATTATTATTTGATCCTTTTGTTAATGCTAAACTGGTTTTAATAATTGCATTAGTAATTGGTTTAGTCCACTTAAACATCGGATTATTATTAGATGCATTCCTTGCAATTAAAAAAAGAAATCCTATGCACATTGTTTTAACTGACCTTCCTATTTGGTTACTTCAAGCAGGCGGTGCATTATTAGTTACAGGAAACTCACTTGCAGGTTATATTAGTTTAGGAATCGCAGTTGGAATTTTTGTAAGTAAAAATAAAATCATGGGTCTTATGGATATTACTGGTTTTGCAGGAACTTGGTTTAGTTATGCAAGATTACTCGCGCTTTGTTTAGCTACAGGCGGAATTTCACTCGGAATTAATATTATCGCAAAATTATTTTTAAGCATTCCATACATTGGAATCTTACTATTTATATTAGTTGTAATTTTTGGTCACTTATTCAATTTCGCGTTAAACATTTTAGGTAGTAGCGTTCATTCAGTCAGATTGCATTACATTGAATTTTTTTCACAGTTTTACGAAACTAGTAATGAAAACTTCAAAGAATACTCACCTAATAAAGTTAATGATTCATTTTAGAAACACAAAACAAAAATCACAAAATCATAATTACAAAAAAAGTAATAACAAAAAATAAACAAAAAATTAAATAAAAAAACAAATCGGAGGAAACAAAAAAAATGGCAGTTGAAACACTTGGATTAATCGCAATCGGAGCAGGTCTTGCAATTGGACTTGCAGCAGCAGGTTCTGGCGTAGGGCAAGGTATTGCTTCCGCAGCAGCAGCAGGCGCAACAGCAGAAGATCAAAGTCTTCTAGGAAAAATGATGGTATTCGCAGCACTTCCAGAAACACAAGCAATCTATGGATTCGTTATCGCAATCTTACTGATGTTTGTTTTCGCAGCATAGGAGTTAGGTGAAAAAAATTGTTAATTGTTGATAATACAAAACACATCGTTAGTGTTATAGAAAGCGAATCTCAAAAAAAGATTTTAGCTATCAAAAATGAATTTGAAGCTAAAAAACTTGAGTTAGATAGAGATAGCAATCTTATAGTAAAACAAGAAATAGACAAAATTGAAAATCAAAAACAACAAACTCTTTTAGAATTAGAAAAAGAGAGAACCAACAACTTTGAGCTTGAACAAGAACACAAAATTCTTCATGCAAAAAAAGAAGTTCACAAAAAAATTATGGACAAAGTTTTAGAAAAACTTGGATCAGATCCTAAAATCATAAAACAAGTTATGACTAATCTGAGCAAGCAAGAAAAAATTAAAGAATTTCACATTCCTAAAGTCGTGAAAATTCCTAAAGCTAAATCTATTCTTAATGAACCTAAAGTTATTGGAATTGTTAAACAAAATTTTGAATTAGAATTTGATCTTAAAACTTTACTAGTTAATAACACTGATAAAATTGAAGAAATTTTAAACAAAGAATTATGGACCCAGTAACAATATTAGTTGGAGGAATCGCGTTAGTCGTTGTTTTAGTAGGGATTATTCTATATCCTGCATTTAAAATAATTCCTTTCGTATATGGCGCTTCTAGACTTAGAGCTGCAAAATCAAAATTTCTATCTGATAAAGAAATTAAAGATCTTGCACATAAAGGGTACAAAGAAGCAATCTTAATTATTGAAGAAAGAAAAAATACTGAACTTCTTAAATTAATTGATAGCGACTTTAGTGAAGAACTTGTTCAAAAAGAACTTAGAAGAAAATATCTTTACTATCTTAAAAAAATCATTCGTTACACACCGAGTAATTACAAAAAATTCTTTTACTTACTAAAATCAAGAGAAGGCTTTGAGTACATGTTAACTGCTATTAGAAGTAAAACTAATAAATACTATAAAAGACATGTTGTATCTGATTTGTTCATCGAAGTTAAAGGAGCAAAATTTCTAACTGATGTAGAAACTATGACCATTGATGAATTAATCCAATCATTCAGAACTACTCAATACGGAAAAGTAATTGACAAATTTGCTGATGACATTAAAAAAGGCGAACTTCAAGCATTTGAACAAGCAATTAATGCAGAGTATTATGCAAAGCTTAGAAATGCAACTATGGGTAATTCTGTTTTAAAACAATTAGTTAACAGACTTATTGACATTCATAATATTAATCAAGCAACTTATCTTCTTGAAAATTATACTCATTTCATGAATGGAGGATCATTTGACAAAGTAAGACTTGATAATCTAAAAAATACTTCTTCAATTAAAGAAGTTGTATCAGCACTGCAAGGAACTTATGTAGAAAAATATATTGCAGATGCTTACTCACCTAAGGACATTGTTCAAGGTCTTTACAAATCATTAAAAGACTTTGGAATAAAAATCTCAAAAACAGAACCTTTAGGTCTAAGCCAATTTGTTTCATTCTATATTCTTGGAAGAAATGAATTCAAAAATCTTAGAATTGTACTTAAACTAATTAATGAAAAATTTGAACCAAAAGATATTGAGGGGCACATTATATGATTACACTAATTGGAATGACTAATTCAATCATTGGTTTTGGTCTTTGCGGAGTTAAAGATGTCCATGAAGTTAGAACTAGCACTCCCCTTGAAGATATTATAAAACTAATTCATAATGCAGAACACGATGTTGTTATGATTGATGAAGAATTATTCAAATTAGTTGAAGATTTAATTAAAACTTCAAAAATAATAATCAAAATTCCTGATCGATTCAAAGAAAAAAGTGACGATCAATTTGTTGAAAAAATAATGAAAGACACCATAGGTGCAAGTATTAAATTTTAAATGAGAGATTAAGAGAGACTAAAATGAGCGGAAAAATTGTACAAATATCCGGTCCTGTTGTAAGGGCTAGAAATGTTAAAAATGCAAAAGTTAACGATGTAGTCTTTGTTGGAGACGAACGTTTACTTGGAGAAATTATTGAAATCATTGATGACTTAAGTGTTATTCAAGTCTATGAGGAAACTGATGGACTTTTACCTGGCGAGCCAGTTGATAATACTGAAGAACCTTTAAGTGTAGAACTTGGACCTGGATTACTTACTAGCATGTATGATGGAGTTCAAAGACCTCTTGATAAAATCCAAGCTAAATCTGGTAGTTTTATCTCACGCGGTATTCAAGTTAATGCTCTTGATGAAGATAAAAAATGGGACTTTAAACCACTTATTAAAGTTGGAGACACTGTGTCAGAAGGCCAAATCGTTGGTGAAGTTCAAGAAACTAGTTTAATTAAACATAAAATATTGGTTCCTTTAGGAATTAATGGTAAAGTTTCAAAAATTAACAAAGGTAAATATACTGTTAGTGAAACTGTTGCAGTTGTTAACAAGACTAATGTTTGTATGAAACAAAAATGGCCTGTTAAAATACCAAGACCTTATATTAACAAAGAAAGTATTAGTGTTCCTTTAATTACTGGTCAAAGAGTTTATGACTTTTTCTTTCCAACTATCAAAGGTGGACAGTGTGCTATTCCTGGTCCATTTGGTTGTGGAAAAACTGTTACTCAACAAGCAATTGCAAAATGGTGTGACGCTCAAATCATTGTGTATGTTGGTTGTGGAGAACGTGGAAATGAAATGACTGAAGTTCTTTCAGAATTCCCTGAACTTAAAGATCCAAAAACTGGAAAACCTCTTATGGATAGAACAGTTCTTATTGCAAATACTTCAAACATGCCTGTAGCTGCTAGAGAAGCTAGTGTTTATACAGGAATGACTATCGCAGAATATTACAGAGATCAAGGTTATGATGTTGCTGTTATGGCAGATTCTACAAGTAGATGGGCTGAAGCAATGAGAGAAATCTCAGGAAGATTAGAAGAGATGCCAGGAGAAGAAGGTTATCCTGCTTATCTTGGAACTAGAATTGCTCAGTTTTATGAACGTGCAGGGAAAGTTAAAACTTTAGCTAAGAATCCTGGTTCAATTACTGTTATTGGGGCTGTCAGTCCTGCTGGTGGAGACTTCTCCGAGCCAGTAACTCAAAACACTCTTAAAATTACTAAAGTCTTTTGGGCTCTTGATTCTAGCCTTGCTGCAAAGCGACATTACTGGGCTATTAACTGGCTTCAATCTTATTCATTATACACAGAACAAACTGATGAATGGTTTAATAAAAATGTAAATGATAATTGGGGCGACAGTCGTAAAGCTTTAGTTCAACTTCTTCAAAAAGAATCTGAATTAAATGAAATCGCACAGTTAGTTGGTAAAGATTCTCTTCCATTAGAAGAACAATTTACTTTACTTGTTGCAAGATTAGTTAGAGAAGATATCTTACAACAAAATGCATTTGATAAACAAGATATGTACTGTCCTATAAAGAAACAATTCTTAATGGTTGAAAATATTTTAACGTTTTACAATCTTGGACTTTCAAAAGTTAAAGAAAATGAAGATGTTAAAATTGAATCTATTGAAAATTCAAAAGTTGTTGAAGAAATAGGTTTAATGAAATATGTTGACAATGAAAAGTTCAAAGCAGAACTTGAAAATCTTAACAAAAAGATTAAATCTTATTTTAAGGAGATCTAGAGGTTTAAAATGAAAGTATACAAAAAAGCAAAATCAATCAGAGGACCTCTTTTGGTAATTGAAAACATTGAAAATGTTGCATTCAAAGAACTAGTTGAAATTACTCTTGATAATGGTCGAGTAATTAATGGTCAAGTTCTTGATATTCATGAAAACAGAGCAGTTGTTCAAGTTTTTGAAGGTACTCAAGGTATTTCCACTGATAAAATTAAAGTTAAATTCAAAGGTGAAACTGCAAAGCTTGGTGTAAACAAAAAAATGCTTGGCAGAATCTTTGATGGTATGGGTAATCCTATTGATGGTTTAATGCATAATCCTGAAAAGTTCAAAGATGTTAATGGTGAACCTATTAATCCAGTTGCTAGAATTCAACCTGACGAATTTATTCAAACAGGTATTTCAACTATTGATTGTATGATGCCAATTGTTAGAGGTCAAAAAATTCCTATCTTTGCGCTATCTGGTCTTCCTTATAACAAACTTGCAGCTCAAATTGCAAGACAAGCTAAAGTTTTAGATGGTAAAGAATTCGCAGTTGTTTTTGCAGCCATGGGAATTACTCAAGCAGAAGCTGATTTCTTCAAAGATGAATTTAAGAAAACTGGTTCTTTAAAGAACACTGTTCTTTACTTAAATCTTGCAAGCGATCCTTCTGTTGCTAGAATTATGACTCCAAGAATCGCACTTACTACTGCAGAATATTTAGCTTTCGAACGTGACATGCATGTGCTTGTTATTTTCACTGACGTTACAAATTATTGCGAATCTCTTCGTGAAATTGGTGCAGCAAGGCAAGAAGTTCCTGGAAGAAGAGGATACCCTGGTTACATGTATACAGATCTTGCAACTATTTATGAGCGTGCTGGGAAAATTTCCACATCAAACGGTTCTGTAACTCAAGTTCCAATTCTGACTATGCCTGCAGATGATAAAACTCATCCTGTTCCTGATTTAACTGGTTATATTACTGAAGGTCAAATACTTATGGATAGAGGCTTATTCAAAAACAGTATGAATCCTCCAATTAATATTCTTGGAAGTCTTTCAAGACTTAAAGTTGGTAGTGGACAAGTTAGAGAAGATGCAAGTGCAATTGCAGATCAGCTTTATGCGGCTTACGCTACTGGTAAAGAACTTAGAGATTTAGCAGCTGTTGTTGGAAAATCTGCTCTTAGTCAAAGAGATCTTTCATACTTAGAATTCGCTGAAGAATTTGAAAATGAATTTGTTAATCAAGGTTTTTACACTAATCGTTCAATCGATCAAACTTTAGATATTGGTTGGAAATTACTAACTATTATCCCTAAGAATGAACTTAAGAAAGTTAAACCTGAAATGATTAAGAAATATCTTCCAAAGAAATAAGCAAAAAAATAAAAAACTAGCATAACTAAACAAAATAAAAAATGACACAAATTTCACCTACTAGGTCATCATTACTAGAACTTAAGAAAAAGATCGTACTAGCTAAGAAAGGACATAATTTGCTTAAGAAAAAGCAAGATTTTCTTATTGGAGAGTTCTTTAAATTAATTAAAGACTATAGTAAAAGTAAAGGTAATCTTAATTCTAAGACTAAAAGTGTTTACAATACTTTAGTATTAGATATTGCATACTCAGGAATTTTTGTCAGTAAAGCAGTTAGTTATGCTACTAAACCAAATTTCACTTTAGAAAGTTCTACTAAAAATATGATGGGTGTTAAAATTCCAGAAATTCAAGTTGAAAAAAAGAAAAATGAATTTAACACTTATGAGAACAGTCCACTCTTAGCTCAAGCCAGATCAGAGTTTCAAGATTTACTTTCTCAAATAATTTCTCTTTCAAGTAAAGAACAAGCTATTAGAATTCTTGGTGATGAAATTAAAAAAATTAAACGAAGAGTAAATTCTTTGGAAAACATTCAAATTCCAAAACTTCAAAAGTTTCATGATGAGATTCAGTTCGTCTTAAGTGAACAAGAAAGGGAAAATTTCACAAGACTTAAAATAATCAAAGAAAAACTATCAGCATGAAAGAAAGACCTAAACTAAATATTGATTCTAAAAACGAAGTAAATTATGGTCCCTTAATTATCTATGCTCAATACATATCATTTCTTCTTTTAATTGCTGGTTTCTTAGTTTTTGTAGTTATTTGGTATTTACAAAACTCTAAATAAAACCAAACTAAAAAAAAGAATAATATCAACTTTTTTATAATAGAACAAATAATATTTTTAAAATGAACCTCCTCACCTTGAAAGGTGAGGTATCCTATTATGCAAAAGTACT
>CAYOEA010000004.1:78728-134723 GCA_964402995.1 uncultured Methanosarcinales archaeon | reverse complement strand
TAGAGTACCATTTTTAAAATTAATTGGTTCGTAAACTATTTTATATTTTTTTAAAAATATTTTTTCATCAAAGTATTTTTTAGCTGTTCGTTCACAATTTTTTTGATATTGTTCATAATTTTCTTTTAAATTATTTATCGCATTTATTAAACTTAATTTGTCAGGATTAGTAATTAGACCAATTTTTTCTTTATTTACTATATTAACCATGTCTGTTTTATTGGTGCTAATTATAGGTTTTCCTGATGCTAATGATTCAATTAATGTGAGCGGAATTAATTTATGATGATTGTCAAATTTAGTAAATGGAACAATCGTACAACTTATATTTTCATATATCTTTTTCATGTTTGTTTGTTGATTTATTATTTCTAAGTTTTTTATGTTCCTTTTTTTAACTTCAAACATTAGTTTTTTGTAATGTTTATTTCTCCATACAAATACAAATTTAGTATTTTTCATTTCTTGTACTACATCTAATAATAAATATATACCTCTCTCTTCAAATTTATTTTTCTTAGGTGGGGAAGTTGCAAATAACACTTTGAATTCCTTTTCTTTTTTATATTTGAAATGTTTCAGATTAACTCCTTGTCTTATTAGTTTTATTTTATTTTTATTAAATCCCCATTCTTCTAATTTATTTTTTTCAAGTTCAGTTTCTATTATTATTAATTTTATTTTATCAAGATATTTTTTTCTTCTCATTATTTTTTGTTTATCAAATATGCAGTTCGCACCAGATGTTAAAATTGTGTTATATTTGCTTATGAATGGCAAAAATAATGTGTCACCAAGAGAAGTATAAATATGATTAAATCCTTTTCTGCTATTAAATATTAGTTTTGGCAGTAACAATATATGTCCTAAAAAATAATATGAAATTTTTTTTGGGGTGAATTTAAATTTTATTTTATTAAAATCTATATTCCATAATTTTAAAACATTTTTTCCATTTATGTTTTCAAGAATAACATTTATTTCTTTTGATACTGCTTCATTATCTGGTTTGAAGTTTTGACTATAAATAGTTATTTCTTTTGACATATTATTAACCATTGCATAGGATTTTTAGAGTTAAATGTATCGATTTTATTTATGAGTTTTTCTGCAAACATTCTCATTCCTATTAACTCAAATATTTTTGAAATTATTATTTGGGTCCAAAAGTGTTGAACAATTGGTTTAATGGTTATTATTTTAAATCCTGCAGTCTCTAATTCAGTTACTAATTCTTTTTTTTGATATAATTTATCATATACGGGATAATTATCTTGTTTTAATTTTATTTGTTCAACTAACGTTCTAATTTTAGTTACTTTGTTTTTATTTAATGCTTCAAATATTAAATAACCATCTTTTTTAAGATTGTTTTTAATTTGTCCTATTAGTTTTTTCCTTTCATCTTTTTTAAAATGAAATAAGAATCTGAAAGTGAAGATTAAATCAAACTTAGTTTTAAAATTAAGATTAAATGCATCTTTTTTAGTAATTTTCCAGTTTTTGTTTTTGATTCTTTTTGTTGCAATTTTAATCATTTCATCACTTGAGTCAATAGCGATTCCTTTCTTAACTTTAATTTCTGAAGTTATTCTTCCAGGTCCACAAGCAATTTCTAGAACGTTTTCTGATTTAGTTTGATTTATATTATCATTAATAAATTTTATTTGGGTTTTATGCTCATAAGAGTAAATAGGGCTTTTAAATCTTTTTTCGATGTATTTTTTTGCTACTTTCTTATCCTGGTAGTAATTTTTTATTTCATCTTTATTTTTCATTTTTTAATACCTTGTTATATATTTTGAATGTCTTCTTTGCAGTTTGATTCCAACTATATTTTTCTTTTACAAGTTTATAGCCTTCTAAACCCATTTTAGCTAAGTTTTTATTTTTCTTTGCTTTAATTAATGTTTCAGATAATGTTTTTATATTTTTAGCATCAATCATATATCCATTTTTCCCTTCTTCTATAAAATCTTCATTTCCACCAACGTTAGTGACTATAACTGGTAGTTTTGCACCCCATGCTTCTAATAAAGTTAAAGGTTGACCTTCATATAGTGATGGTAAAACAAATAAATTTGCACTCTTATACTCTTTTACCAAGTCATCACCATATATTTTCCCTCTAAATTTAATTATGTTGTGAAGTTTCAGTTTTGAAGTTAATTCTTTAAGTTCTTTTTCTTCAGGACCACCACCAACTAAATGTATTTCAGAATTTCCAAGTTCTTTTCTGATAAGGTTTGTAGCTTTTATCAAATAACTTAAACCTTTTTGTGGATGTAATCTTCCAACAAATATTATTTTGAAATTTTTACTTTTAGAAGATTTAATTTTATCAAATTTTTCAACAGAAGCCCCATTTGGAATTATACTCAATTGTTTATTTTTATTTTTATATTCTAAAAAACTTTTATCAACTGTAATTTCGTAATCATATTTTATTTTTGTTTGAAGATAGTTTTCGAACCAGTATAGAACAGTACTAATAATTGGATTTTTGTACATGTCTTTTATTGATTTTACTCCGCATCCATGGACGGTATATACAATTGGTAGATTTAATTTTTTACCAATTTTCTTTGCAGGCCATCCTGGAAGATTTGCATGTGCATGAATTAAATTATACGTTTCTTTTTTATGTTCTAGTTGAATTAACTTTTTTATTTTATAACACCAGTTGATTCTATCAATAAAATTAAATCTAGTTTTATTTCCTACTCTAAATATTCGAAGTTTTCCGTTAAAATACTCTTGATATTTTTTTTCATCACTTCCTTTTATATCCATTACAAAAATATCAACTTTGCATTCATGATTTTTCACTAATGCATTTGCAAGTTCCCATACATGTGCTTGTCCACCACCCCAAATTGGTTTCCATGCTTCTATTAACATACATATTTTCATATTTTTTTTATTTTTTCATATATTTAAAAAACTTTTTAAATTATATGGTTATATTTATTATCGATGAAAGATATTTATCTTGAAAAACCTTTGAAATTTGTTTTGGACAAATCCGTTGAGGTTCAATCAGTAACTTTAACTAAAGTTAGTCGTTTAAGATACCAGTCGTATTTGCTAACTCTAATAAAACATGTTCCAAAGAATGCTAAGGTTTTAGATTTAGGTTGTGGTTCAGGACATATCGCTGCAGCTCTTAACCATTTACGACCTGATCTGAATATAATTGGTATAGATCCAAATCCATCACCTTTATGGCCTATAATAAATAAATATTATGGTGTAAAGTTCAAAAAAGGCACTTCTTCAAGAATAGTTTATAATAATGAAACATTTGATGTAGTTCTTTCATTTGGAGTGATGGAGCATGTTCATGAATATTATACAGGTAAAGGAAATGCTGAAACCGCTTATCTTAACGAAGTTAATAGAGTTTTAAAGAAGAAGGGAACTTTTTTTGTATGTCATTTACCAAATAAATATTCTTTTAATGAGTTTTTAGCTAAATTTTTTAAGTTGAGACATCATATTCATCCTTATACTAAAAAACAAGCATTTTCTATCTTAGAGAAGCATAAATTTCAAATTGAATTATTTGATAGAGAATATTTTATTCCTTCATTTTTTCATTTTATTAATAAAAAAATAGGTTTTTTATCAGATAAGCTTTATTGGTTAATATTATCCATTGATAAAATTTTGATGTTAACGCCTTTAAAATATTTTTGTCAGAGTTTTTTAATTATAACTAGAAAGAAATAACTTTAACATATTTTTTACACACATTTTTCCATTCAAAGTCTTTAGCTCTCTTCTCACTCAACTTAATCATTTCTAAATACTTCTTTTTATTTTCTTTTAACGTCTTTATACACTTCGCCAATTCTTTATAATCATCTAATTTAAACACCATACCATACTTTCCTTCTCCCACAACTTCTCGAAGAGGAGGGATATCTGAAACCACAACAGGCAATCCTGCAGCCATTCCTTCTACTACTGTTATCCCAAATCCTTCTACTGCTGATGGGTGAACAAGAACTGATGCAGCTTTTATCTCCGCTATTACTTCCTCTTTTGTTTTCAAGAACCCAGTCATACGTACTTGTTTGGAAAGATCCATTTCAATAACTTTTTGCCTGAAGTATTTCTCGTCATCTCCTGATCCAACCAAGACTGTTCTTATACTTTTATCATTAAGATGCTTAACCGCGTTCAATAATGTTTCTTGTCTTTTTGTTTTAACTAATCTTGATACACATACAATTCTAAATTCTTTAGCTTTTGCAACTTTCAAATTTTTGAAATCATCTAGTATAACTCCATTATATACTACTTCCATTGGTCTTTTTATTCTTCTTTTAACTAATTCTTTTTTAGTAAAGTTTGATACTGGTATTATTAGATCCCAGTTTTTATATGCTGACATTCTTTCAAGAATTTCACCTACAATTCCTGTCATCAAACCTTTATTCTTCACCCAATCTCCAATCCATGTTTCATGGTAAGTACAAATAGCTTTTGCACCAATTTTTTGAGCTCCATAATATGCTGGTAAATAACTAGAAAACGCAAATCCATCTACAACGTCATATCCTTCACTTTTACAAACCGCTTTATATGCTGCAATAGAAAATCTTAGTCGAGAAATAAATCCTCCTTTATTACTATATTCATGATTGACCCCCACTCTTTCAACAAGAACAGAGCCAATCCTTTGCTTTCTTGGCAGTCCTTTTCTCCACGAACAAACTACTTTAATATCATGTTTTTTAGAAAGTTCTTTGGTCATATAAAAGCATCTTGCTTCCACACCACCTGTTATTTCTCCATCTTTACTTGTGGGAAAATATTCTGTAACAAATAATAGTTTCATTTTTCAGGTAATTATTTCTTTTTACTTTTATTCTTTGCATTGTTAATTGCATTAAATCTAACAATTTTAGTTATCTCTTTTTCTGTTTCATCTACTTTTACATATAATTTGAACACAAGATAAAATAATGCTATAACTCCAAGATATACTAATACATCTATTGGTCTTCCTACGCCGAATGGTTTTGTAAGTAGTGTTAATATCTGCGGAAATAATGAGAATACTATCAAACCTACCCATATAAATGTCCAGAATATAAATTCTCCATTATTGATTTTTTTGTCTTTAAATCTTAATATTATTCTACTGTATGCAAACAATGAGAATAGTGCAATTATTATTTGTATAGGTTCCATCTTGATTTATTTATTCTTCTGCTTTTTTAAACTTTTTCTATAACTTTATTAATAAGTTATTTTTTTATTCTTTGTTATGGAGTTTCAAACTAATTCATCGGGCATTTTGTTTGGTAAATTTATAGGCTTTATTTTTTCATTCTCTTTATTCTTCACTATTCTATATTTTGTTTTATCTTTCTCAAACAAAATTGGATCGTGGACAATTTATCATATTATAGCTTTAACAGCTATTATTTCTCTTATTGGTTTTGGTCTTAAGAGGTGGCTTAAATGATTCAAGTCATAAAGAATTTCGGCAAAGGTTTCATGAAAGGAGTTAAACTCTTTGGAGATAATATTGCTGCAATCATTAACTTTGTTCTCTTATCAATCACTTACATAATTGGTGTTGGTTTAACTTCAATTTTTACTCGTCTTGGAGGAAAAAAGTTTATTCAAACAAAGATTTCAAAGAAAAGAAAATCTTATTGGTCAAAACTCGACTTAAAAGATAAATCGCTTAAAAGTTATTTTAGAACATTTTAGAGGAAAACAAATGTATGTACTTGGAATTAGTTGTTATTATCACGACTCATCGGCTGCTTTACTTAAAGATGGTGTTATAGTTGCAGCTGCAGAAGAAGAGCGTTTTAGTAGAAAAAAACATGATAATTCTTTTCCTTTAGAATCTATTAATTACTGTCTTAAAAGTCAAAATATTGATATTAGTCAAGTGAAATATGTTGGTTTTTATGAAAAGCCTCTTTTAAAATTTGAACGAGCTCTTTCTCAGCACATGCAATATTTTCCTAGAACTTTCAAATCATTTCTTTCATCTCTTCCTTCTTGGATCAATGAAAAACTTAGAATTACTAAAACTATTAAGAAGAAACTCAAATATAAAGGTCCAGTTCTTTTCATTGAACATCATCAAGCTCACGCAGCAAGTACTTTCTTTACTAGTCCTTACAAAAAAGCAGCAATTTTAACTGTTGATGGTGTTGGAGAGTGGACTACAACTGCGTTTGGTGTTGGAGAAAATAATAGGATTGATTTACAAAAAGAAATTCGTTTTCCTCATTCAATTGGTTTATTATATTCAACTATAACTGCTTATCTTGGTTTTTCAGTAAATAATTCAGAATACAAAGTCATGGGCCTTGCACCTTATGGTGATATGGATCCTAAGACTAATAAATATTATAAACGTTTAAGAAAAGTTATTGACATCAAAGATGATGGTAGTTATAGACTTGATCTTTCATATTTCAAATATCATTTCTCAGATAGAATGCCTTCAGAAAAAATGTGCAAACTTTTGAGCGGACCTATTGAAAAACGTGATGTTCCAATGACTAAGCGTCATCAAGATATTGCAGCTGCGTTACAACTCGTAACAGAAGAAGTCATGACTGCAATGCTTAATCATCTTCATGCAGAAACAAAGCTTGATTCAGTGGTTATGTCGGGCGGGGTCGCATTAAATAGTGTATATAATGGTAAAATACTAAGAAATACTCCTTTCAAAAATATTTGGATGCAACCAAATGCTTCTGATGGTGGAACTAGTATTGGCGTTGCAAGTTTTATTTATCATTCAATTCTTAAGAACAAACGTGTAGCTCCGATGACTAATGCATTTTTAGGTCCTGGTTATTCAAATAAAGAAATAAAGACTTTCCTTAAATCTAACAAAATAATTCACACAGAATTCAAGTCTGATAAAGAATTAGTTAAAACAACTGCAAAACTAGTTGCAAATAATCAAGTTGTTGGCTGGTTCCAAGATAGAATGGAATGGGGTCCTAGAGCTCTTGGTGCGCGAAGTATTTTAGCAAACCCTTCTAATCAAAAAGCAAAAGAGCTTCTTAATGCAAAAGTAAAACACAGAGAGAAATTCAGACCTTTTGCTCCTGTTATATGTGCAGAAGATGCACCAACTTATTTTGATTGTGATACTCCAGTTCCTGAGCCTACTGATTATATGCTCATGGTTTATCCAATAAAAAAAGAATGGCATAAAAAAATTCCTTCTGTAACTCATGTTGATGGTTCAGGAAGACTTCAAACAATCAGACGTCATCAAAATAAGTTATATTATGATTCAATTAAAGAATTTGGTAAATTAACTGGCATTCCTATTATGATCAATACTTCTTTTAATATTCGAGGAGAACCAATAGTTTGCACTCCTTTTGATGCGTATAAGTGTATGATGGGAACAGGCATTGATTATCTTGTTATTGGAAACTTTTTAGTCAAGCGTGATGATAATCCTCAAGATATGTGGGATTGTGAGAATTTAGCTAATGATTAGTTCTTAATCAATTAATAGTTTATCTTAGAAAATACAATCATTTTCTAACTAAGAAAATTTTTGAAATTTTCAAGTTAGAAGACGAAAACCTCTTCTAACATGGAAAACAATTTTATTTTCATATTTTAAAGATAATTTTCATTAAAATTATGTGAACTATCTTCAAAACAAGCAAAAACTATATAAAACAAGCATTTATCTTTTGCTATAGGGGTTTGTTATGACAAAGAAGAAACATTCAGATGAAGAATTCTCTATTGACCTATCAAAGGTTAAAGATTGGTTTACAAAGTTAGTTTCACCTAAGAACAAAGCATGGTTAATCGTATTATTGATTTTAATTCCGATGTTCTTTTCGATATTTTTTAGAGCGTATCCGTATTCTCTGCCTGTAACTGATGATTGGGCTTATAATAGCATATATAATAATGTTAAGTCACAAGTTACAAATGAAATAAATACTCAATATCCAAATCTTCCTGCTGAGAATAAAAATGTCATGATTGAAGAACAAGTAGCTTTAATTTTATCTGACCAATCCTTAGAAGTTAAAACTCAAGCTAAAACTTTATCTCAATCTTTGAAATCAGCATTTCAAGACGATGACAATCAAACCTATATGCTTGCAATAGATCCATACTTCTATTATCGATATACTAGAAACCTTCTAGAAACAGGCATTTATGGTGATGAATTAGTTGATGGCGAATCTTATGATAATCACATGTATGCTCCTATTGGAAGGCCTATGCCAACTCACTTTCATCCTTATCTTGGTTTATTCTGGCATAAATTTATGAATTTATTCGGAGAAAAATCTTTACTTCAAACTTTTTTCATGCTTCCTATTTTATTATCTGCTCTTGCAGTTATTCCTGGTTTTTTCATTGCTAGAAAAAAAGCGGGTTTACTTGGAGGATTTATCACTGCAATGATCATTGCTCTTCATTCAACCTTTATTGGTAGAACTGCAGGTGGATTTGCAGATACAGACGCATATAACATCTTATTCCCTTTGTTGATTGCATGGTTCTTCATTGAAGGCTTTGAAACAAGTGACATCAAAAAGAAAGGTTTATTCTTTTCTTTGAGTGGCCTTATGGTTGGACTTTACAGTTTTGCATGGTCTGGTTGGTGGTACATTTTTGATTTCTTAGTTGGTGCAATTGGAGCTTACATATTATTTGTCATTGTAAGAAATATTGTTCAAGAAAGAAAATTATCTAAGTTATGGTCTGGTCAACTTAAAGTTTCAATATTATCTTTTGTATTATTTTTAGTTATGTCAGGAGTTTTTGTAACTTTAATATCAGGCACTGCTGTTTTTGAACAAGCAGCCACTGGTCCTATTAGTTTTAAAGTTATAAAGGATGCTGCCAAGGTTAATCTTTGGCCTAATGTTTATACTACTGTTGCAGAGCTTAATCCTGCTTCAATTGCTTCAGTCATTGCACAAAATGGTGGGAAACTATTATTCTTCCTTGCATGCTTTGGTATTGCTTTATCTTTAATTAGGGCAAGTAAACCTTCAAGAAATGATTGGATTGTTTTTGGTGTTAGTTTAATTGCTTATTTGGCATTAATTTCTAATACTCTAATCAGATTTAATCCTCTAACTTATATTATAATTTTCATTATACCTATTGTTTTAGCACTTGTCTTATTGCTTAAAGATAAACGTGATATTGATATCAAATATGCTTTATTTTTAACAATATGGTTTGTGGGAACAATTTATGCAAGTACTAAAGGAGTCAGATTTATCTTATTGATGGTTCCTGCTTTTGCAATTGCTATTGGTATTGCTTTTAGTGCAATTACTAGATTATTATCTGATGCTATCTCAAATGCATTAGATGCTGATAAAAAGTTAATCTCAGGAATCATAATCGTAATTCTTTGCGCATTCTTGTTCATTCCATTTCAAATGGTTTCAGGAAGCAGTTCTTATGTATCTCCTATGAAAGCCGCTCACTTAACTGCAAATGGAGAGATTCCAAGTATGAATGATGCATGGTGGAATACTTTAGATGGTATTCGAACTGGTTCGTCAGAAGATGCAATTATAACTTCCTGGTGGGACTTTGGTCATTGGTTTAAAGCAATAGCTGATCGTGCAGTAACTTTTGATGGTGGAAGTCAGAACACACCTCAAGCTCATTGGGTTGGAAAACTTCTTATGAGTGATAATGAAGCAGAAACAATCGGAATTTTAAGAATGCTTGACTGTGGTGCACATACTGCTTTTGATGAAATTGATAAGAAAATTCAAGATACTAAAGACTCAATTGATTTAATTAATCAGTTAATATTATTAGAAAAAAATAATGCAAATGAATTTTTATCTGAAAATGGTTTTTCATCTGAAGAAACAAATAAGATTTTATCTTTAACTCATTGCGATGCTCCTCAAGCGCTACTTATTACTTCTAGCGACATGGTTGGAAAATCAGGTGTTTGGGCTCACTTTGGTAGTTGGAACTTTGATAGAGCTTACATTTATAATCATGTTAAAAATGTTGATGCGGATGAAGCAGTTACAATTTTAACATCTAAGTTTGATTTTGATGAAGATAGATCTCTTGATTATTATTATCAAGTTCAATCTTTATCTTCAGACAGAGAAGTTAATGATTGGATTGCTCCTTGGCCTACTTATGCAACTAGTAGCTGGTCTGCTTGTAATAATATTGGTGATGAGACTGCTTGTAATCTAAGATTCACTGTTGGAACTAGTGGCGAGGGTTATAGCTTAGTTATCTCTGGTGCGATTATTAATAAAACCAATCCTGAGAACTCAGTTTTTGTACTTAATTTTGTAAATCCTAGTACTGGTGCAATTGTTGGCAATCAACCAGTTTCTCCTGCAAATGTCATTTTTGCTGGTGATACTCTTGAAAAATATCCTGTTGTTGAATCTGATTTCTCTTTAGATATGATTTACAACAATGAGACAAATTCAATTTTAGTTTCAGATCCAGCATTATCAACATCTACTTTCACAAAACTATTTTATTTCAACGGTAAATATACTGAGCACTTTGAACAATTCAGTCAAAAGAGTTCAATTACTGGCGATAGAATTTTAGTTTGGAAAGTTAACTGGAATTAATTTTTTTTACAACAGAATAGAGATTTTTATTCTGTGTGCCAAAAGCTTATTGCTTTTGAGCAATTCTTTTTTTCTCTTTTGAGAAAATATATAAACTCAATTCTTTTTTCTTTTATTAATGAGAAAGACTTCTTTTTTTGCAATATTTTTGGTTGTTTGTTGTACTTTTATAACGTCTGCAGCCCAGTATTTAATTAAGATAGGGACTGCTAATATTGTGGATATCATAACCCTTCTAAATTTTGCATTTATTGCTGGTTGTGTTCTTTATGGTCTTGGTGCTTTAATCTTAATTATTGCACTTAAGTATGGTGAGCTTTCAGTTTTATATCCATTCATTGCTTTAAGTTTTGTGTGGGTTTTTTTAATATCTCATTTCATTTTACATGAATCCATATTGTTAGTTAACTGGTTTGGGTTGGTTTTAATTATATTTGGAGTTGCATTTATTGGACGAGGTGCGAAAGAATGAACTTTGGTTTTATTTTCATCTTAATTTTAATTGCAACTGTTATTGGTGCTTTTGGTTCTCTTTTCTTAAAGATGGGCTCAGCAAATTTATCTAGAAATTTATTAAAAGATATATTAAATATTTTTAAGAATTACAAATTATTAATTGGTGTTGGCTTGTTTGCCTTTTCATCAGTATTTTATATTTATGCTTTATCGCTTTCAGATTTATCTTTGGTTTATCCTATTACTTCACTTACTTATGTGTGGGTTTCTTTTCTCTCAATTAAATTTTTAAATGAACGTATGAACTCTTATAAGTGGGTTGGAATAGTACTTATAATTGCAGGGGTATTTTTTATTACAAAATGAGTTTAGAGAAAACATTTATTGTTATTGCAGCTTTTAATGAAGAGAAATCTATTTCTAATGTTATAGTTAAACTTAGAAAATATAATTATACTAACATCGTTGTTGTTGATGATGGTTCTTCAGATAATACTTTTAAAGTTATTTCGCAGCTTCCAGTTCATGCTTTAAAGATGTTTCTTAATAGAGGTCAAGGTGCTGCTTTAAAGACTGGAATTGATTTTGCTTTAAGACAAGGTGCAGAATACATTGTAACTTTTGACGCTGATGGTCAACATCAAGCTGAAGAAATTAAAGATTTGTTATCTGTTGTAAGTAAACCTGGGATTGATGTTGCTTTAGGTTCTCGTTTTCTAAAAACAAATAATAAAACTAATGTGCCTTTATTAAGACGTTTATTCTTAAAATTTGGGGTGTTAGTTACTTGGATTTTTTATGGGGTTAGACTCACAGATTCGCATAATGGTTTTAGGGCTCTTTCAAGAAAAGCAGCAAAAGCCATCAATATTACTTCTGATCGTATGGAGCATGCATCTCAAATTGTTGAAGAGTTAAAAGTTAAAAAATTAAATTTTAAAGAAGTTCCAGTCACAATTACTTATTCAGATTATTCTATTGCCCGAGGTCAAAGCAATTGGAATAGTATTAATATTGGTCTTAAAATGATTTTTAGAAAACTTCTTCGTTAAATTAATTTTCTTGCGAACAAAAGTAAACTTGGTTTTCTTATTATTGCTTCAGAAACAATTTTAGTTATATTATCTCTATTACGTTTAGCAAGTATATTTTTAATTTTTTCATCATTTGCAATAGCAATTATTTCATTCCAATCTTTATCTTTAAATTTGTCTGCAACTTGTCTTGCTTTGTAATGGATCCATAGTTCTCTTCCAATTTTTTTCTTTACTGATTTTTGGTAATCTTGTTTATTTTTTATTGCTTCTGCAAGCGTATCTGCTGCTCTCATACTTGGGATGATTCCACCTCCCGTGGTATTTTTTATTTGAGCTGCAGCGTCACCTATTAACAAAACATTATTTTTTTGAATTTGTCTTTGAGGATTATATAGTGGTATTATTCCTCCTTGTATTTCTTTTATTTTTCCTTTATATTTTTTTAACACAAGGTCTAAAATTCTTTTGGCGTTCTTTGTTGCTGCAACTCCTACTCGTAAATGTTGTTCATCTTCTGGAACTGCCCATGCGTATGTTCCTATGTGCGGATAAAAATCTACAATGTTTTCGTTTTTTATTTTAATTACTGCTTGTGCTCCTTGTAGAAATTCATTCTTGATAAATCCATTTTCTTTTGCAACCATGCTGTTTGGTCCATCTGCGCCAATTAAATATTTTGAATCTAGTTTAGAATATTTATTATTGTCTCTATCATATATTTTTGAATCTCTATATTCTAAATTATATTTTATAATAACTCCTTTATCTTCTGCTTCGTTTGCTATTTGTTGATCGAATAAATCTCTATGAACTATTATGTTTGGTTTCTTAAAGTTTATTTCTGCATACTTATTATTTGGCGCATATATTCTTGTGGTGTTTATTTTATTTGCAATGACTTCTTTTTTTAGTTTAATATGTTCCTTTATACTGTCTGTCAATATTCCTGTACATTGAATTGGCGTTCCTGAAACTTTTTTTTTCTCATATATTATTATTTCATTATATTTGGCAAGTTTTAAAGCAGTATAGGTTCCTATTGGTCCTGCGCCTATAATTGTTATCATGATATTTCTTTATCTTCTTTCTTTTTTAAACTTATTTAACCATTTTCCAGAATAAAGTACACTCAGAAGTAATTAAATTATTTAATCACTGTACAATAGTTAAAAAACACAAGGTTTATAAACTGCACTAACCTACTTTGGGAAAAGAAGAGGTATAAAATAGCAAAAAAAGATTCATTTGTCGACTTGAATCCAAACTTACACTCTTCAATATCTCGAGGTAAAAAATGACCAAAACTACCACAATTATAAAATCAATCGGTGCATTTGCACTTGGTGCTCCTGTAGTATTAAACGCGACTGGAACTGCTGATAAAATTTTCTTTAACTCTGATGATCAAAACAAAATTGTTATAACTGTCGCAGAGCCAAATTATCAAAATCCAAACCAAGCTGCTAGCTTTAATAATCCTTTAGAGGGTGGCGATGGAGACGATACTAAAGATTCTACTTATATGATTAAAGATTTTAACAATTTCTTATCTGACCTTTATGGCTTTAATGAATCAAAAAGTACTTTCGTAAAACCATTTGACATGTATGATTTAAGAAGTTCTCACGACTTAAAATCCGGTCTTGATGGAATTCTAAATGTTCTTTCAAATAATAAAACTGATAAATTTGATTTAAACAAAATTGATCCTTTTATCTATTCATTCCAATTTACTGAAACTGATTCATCTATGCTTGTAGATGTTGCAGGTGATATAAATAATAAATTTGGTCAGTTAGAAATTACTGATAGAAGAGATATTGCTAAAATTAAAAGCGACTTATCAACCTATGAATCTTCAATGAACTTAGAGTTTGTAACAAAACAAATTATGCGTGAAACAAGAACAAGTTCAGTTTCACAAGTTTTAGAACAATATGATTTAAGTTCAATCAATCCTGAGCAAATCGTTCAAACAAAAGATGGTTCAATTGCAATTGAATTTAAACCTGGTGATTTAGGCGGACCTTCATATTTCTGGGGCGCAGCAAAAATGTTAGGCGGTATGATTCAAGATGAATCTGGTCAAACAATTTTACCAACTGATTGTGACTATTGTACTCTTGATGAAAATCAACAAAAATGGCTTGAACAAACAGTTCAAAAACTTTTAACTTTAAATCCTGAATTAAAAGATAAACATGAAGATCGATTCACAAATTACCTTTTAAAAGACGGAAATGAAAAAAAACTTCAAAATGCTTTATCTGTATTAAAAGATGATCCTGATTATTGTGCTGAATTAAATTTAATTCCTGACGATTTAGATTTATCTCTTGAAAATTTGAGAGATGCTCAAGTAAGAGAAACACTAAGACCTTTAGTTGAAACAGTTACTGATTATTGGGTTTTAGGCGGGGAGACAATCACTCTAAAAATTGCTTCTACAAAAGAATTTCAAGAATTAGTTAAAAAAAATCCTATGAATTCTTCACCTGGTACACAAACTGAAATTACTGAATTATATACTGAAGGTTCATTTGATATTGAAGCATTAGTAAATCATGTTGGTGTTTCACTTCATGGTGTTCGTACTGATTCAAAAGAATATACTGATGATAAATTCGCAGAACTCGAGAATAAAATTGATCGTTTAAGTAATACTGTTTATAGTCAAAAAAGAGAAAACAAAAAACAACTTGAAAAAAATTCATTCTTTAAAGCAATGATTGCAGCTAATGGCTCATATAAACATGAAATTCATAATACTGTTACAAATTTAACCAATATGACTCTTGGAAATGATCGTTCAAGTGGTTGGAGAGGATTTGGAGCTTCAGTAAACTTAGGTTTAGGTAAAACTTCTCATGGTGTTGGTTCAATTGCTAATGTTTATTTTAATGGTTCTGACTATGCTCTTGTTTTAGGCGGAGAAATATTCGATCTTAAAGGAGAAAAAGTTGGTCAAGTTTCCAAGACTAGTTCAAGAAAATTAATTGAAGCAGGTGCTAATTTTAATATTCCTTTTAACATAAAAGATTTATCTGGAGAAGTATCATTTGGTGGTTTTGGTGGAAAAGAAACTGCTGATACTGATATGTCATATAATAGTACTTTCCCTCAAAGTCATGAAGGTGGAAGTTTTACTGATGTATACGCTGCTATTGCTCTAGGTGCTTATGATGCATTTAACATGGGTTTAGTTGCAGGTTTTAAGAGTGTTAAAGATGAGCGTGAACCTTCGCAAGTACAAAATGTTGGTGGCTTTTATCAATTTAATAAACAATTTCAATGGAGTGGGGACTTAGTTGGTCAATTTAATGTTGGTGAGAACTCACGAATTAATTTTGATTTAGGTTATCATAGAACAACTGGAAATAGAGTTGTAAATTCTGGTCTAGAAGAAAGTCTACATCAAGACTTATTCAATGCAGGCTTAATGTTTTCAACAGGTGATAAACTAGGAACTAATCCTAGAAATGCTTTCGGACCTGGTGCTTTTGGTGCTCCTGGAAGTGATTTCTCAGCTTACATCTTAGGAACTATGATTCAAGGATCTGAAAATGGTTATAATATCCAAGCAGGTCTTTCTGGACAACCTGGATTCTTAAAGAAATTAGGTTTAGAAATTTTCACTAAGTTAAGTATTGGTAATACTGCTGAAAATGCAATTATCAAAAATGGAACTCTTGATATTAACAAAGGCGACCGAGAAATACAAGTCGGTTTAAGATACACTACTAAATAAGTTTTGAGGAGGAATGAACTTGAATAACTCACTAAAAAAAATAACATTTGCTTTCGCGTTTTTTATACTTTTATTTGCAATGACTGCTTCAGCTGAAGCTGCATTATCAATCTCACCAAGTCTTCCAACTCATGGTGATACTTTAACTTGTAGCCTGAATGATGGTGGAAACTACATTTATGAATGGAACAAGAATGGAGTTTTCTTTGAATCAGGTGGTGGAGTATCTTATACTTTAAGTGTGCCTGTTTCACAAAGTGATACTTGGAATTGTAAAGCATTTTATCCTGGCAATGGACAAGTTCCACCTTACGCTGGTGTAAGTGTTACTGTTGATAGCAAAATTAATGGTGTTACAGTTGCAATAACTCCTCAAAATCCTAATATTCAAGATTCTCTTTCTTGTACTGTTAATAATGGTGCGGGAAATTATATTTTCAAATGGTTTAAAGATGGAAATCTTTACCAACAAGATTTAAGCACTTCATCAACTTTAAGTCAAACTTTAGCTTATGGTGATGATTGGACTTGTAAAGCTTACACTCCTGTAAATAACTTTTTTGTTGGAGAAGATCTAGTTTTAGTTGATTCATTAGTTCAAGGAACTGTTGAAGTAACTGATTCTGCTGTCACAGGCGACACATTAGATTGTGTGTTCTCAGGCGGATCAGGCGACTATTTATTAACTTGGACAAAAGATTCTGTTTACCAATCAAGTACAACTGTTACAAACAATGGAAATTTTCAATCATCTGATAATACTTTCAGAGGTCAAGAATGGATTTGTAATGCTGATACTAAATTAAATGGTTTATTTGTAGATTCTGATTCTGTAACTATTGGAAATTATGTTCCTGTTGTTTCAGGTATTCCTGATCAAACTATTAATGAAGGGGAAACTTTTGTATCTGTACTTCTTAATAATTTTGTAGAAGATTTAGACGATTCTGATAATACTATTGATTGGACTTATTCAGGAACTAATGATCTTATTATATCTATAATTAATAATGTTGCAATTATTACTATACCTAACGCTAATTGGTATGGTTCTGAATTTATTACATTTACTGCTACTGATTCTCAAGGTGCTACTGATTTTGATAATGCATGGTTTGAAGTAATTAATGTTAATGATGCTCCTTTTTGGGACACTCCTATTGAGGATGCTATTTTAGACGAAGATTTTGGAACAGTAGTTCATGTTCAAGATTTAGATGATTATACAACTGATGTTGATGATTTTGATAGTGCTTTATCTTATTCAATTGTTGCAGAAGATACTTCTGAAGTTAATTGTGCAATCAGTATTGTTGGCGCAATTGAGGATGCTATTGATTTATTAGATGATTCTAATCTTATGATGCCTGTTATGGCTTCTTCATCTTCTTCTTCTTCTTCATCTCAAACTATAGGGGATGTTAAATTAGTTCTTCATTCAGTTCAAGATTGGACTGGTGTTGCTTCTTGTACTGTGAGAGTTCAAGATCCTGATGGTGCATTTGATGATACTCAATTTCATATAACTGTAAATTCAAGTAATGATGGTCCTGTATGGTCTATTAATATTGCAGATACTGTTTTATTAGAAGACTTTGGTTCAGATTTACACGTTTCTAATCTTAGAGATTTAATTACTGATCCTGATACTGAAATAATTCAATTTAGTGTTGTTTCAGAAGATATTAACAAAGTTAATTGTGAAGTTGATGGAAATCAATTAACTCTTTATTCTGTTCTTAATTGGAATGGTAATACTACTTGCACAATAAGAGCTTATGATGGCGAAAGCTTTGCAGATGATACTTTTGATATTGAAGTTCTTCCTGTTGATGATGCTCCTGTTGTAAATAATATTCCTGGACAATCAATTTGTGAGAATGAAAACTTTCAAACTTTTGATTTAGATTCTTATCTAGTTGAAGTTGATGGTGATTCTATCGATTGGTCTTATTTAGGTAATACTTATTTATCTGTATCTATTGATTCAAATAATGTTGTAACTGTTACACCTCCAGGTTCGAACTGGGTTGGTTCAGAAACAATTAGATTTACTGCAACTGATGTAACTACTAATGCACTATTTAATTTTGATGATGCAATTTTTGAAGTTAACAACTGTGGTAACGATGATCCTGAGTGGACTACTAATATTTCAGATGTTACTTTATTAGAAGATTTTGATCCTTATACTCATGTTGTTGATTTAAACAATAATGTTTTTGATGCTGATGGTGATATTTTAACTTTTTCTGTTGTTGATGAAACTATTTCAGAAGTAAATTGTCAAATTGAAGGTGATTCTTTAGTTTTATATTCTGTTCTTAATTGGAACGGAGATACTACTTGTACAATTAGAGTAACTGATATTTTTGGTGGTTTTGCAGATGATACTTTTAACATAAAAGTTCTACCTGTAGATGATGCACCTATCGTATTAGATATCCCTGATCAAACTATTTATCAAGGAGATACTTTTACTAGTTTTGACTTAGATAATTATTTAGTTGAAGTTGATGGCGATGCAATTGTTTGGACTTATTCAAGTACAATTCTTTCAGTATTAACTGTATCTATTGATTCAGATAATGTTGTTAGTATAACTTATCCTGTGGCTTGGTTTGGTTCAGAAAGTATAACATTTACTGCAACTGATGTAACTTTAGCTCAACTTTCAGATTCTGATGATGCTAAATATACTGTATTAAAAAATAATTCAAATTCCGATCCTGAATGGGTTATTGAAATTCCTGATGTTACTTTATTAGAGGATTTTGCACCTTATACTCATGTTGTTAATTTGTCTACTATGGTTTTTGATGCTGATGGTGATGTTTTATCTTTCGCTGTTCAGAATGAAAACACTGCAGAAGTTAATTGTGAGATTCAAGGCGAATCTTTAGTTCTTTATTCAGTTTTAAACTGGAATGGGGCTACTGAGTGTACTATTAGAGTTTTAGATACTTTTGGTGCTTTTGCTGATGATACTTTTAAGATAACTGTTTTACCTGTTGATGATGCGCCTAATGTTACTGGCATTCCTAGTCAAACAATTTGTGCTGGTAATTCATTTACTACTTTTGATTTGGATGATTATTTGACTGAAGTTGATGGTGATTCTATTGACTGGTCATATTCAAATAATGTTTATTTATCAATTTCAATTGATACAAATAATCTTGTAACTATTACTTATCCAAATAACTGGTTTTCTTTTGAATCTATAAAGTTCACAGCTACTGATTTAACATCAAATGCTTTATTCGATTCAGATATTGCAATTTTCAAAGTTGATGATTGTAATGGTAATAATAATACTGCTCCTGTTTGGATTATTGAAATTCCTGATGTTACTTTATTAGAAGATTTTGCACCTTATACTCATGTTGTTGATTTAAACGATTTAGTATTTGATGCTGATGGTGATGTTTTATCTTTCGCTGTTCAGAATGAAAACACTGCAGAAGTTAATTGTGAGATTCAAGGCGATTCTTTAGTTCTTTATTCTGTTCTTAATTGGAATGGCATAACTAAATGCACCATTAGAGTCTCAGATCCTGATAATGCTTTTGCAGATGATACGTTCGAAATAACTGTTTTACCTGTTGATGATGTACCTAATGTTACTGGTATTCCTGATCAATCAATTTGTATTGATGAAAACTTTCACACTTTTGATTTGGATGATTATTTGACTGAAGTTGATGGTGATGATGTTGCTTGGTCTTATTCAGGTAATTCAGATTTAATTGTGTCAATTAATGCTAATGGTTTAGTTACTATTACTCATCCTGCTTATTGGTTAGGTTCAGAAACTATTACTTTCAAAGGAACTGATGTTACACTAAATCAATATTTTGATGTTGATAGTGCAGTTTTCACAGTTCAATCATGTGGTAATAATGATCCTGTTTGGACTATTAATATTTCTGATGTTACTTTATTGGAAGATTTTAATCCTTATACTCATGTTGTTGATTTAAACAATAATGTTTTTGATGCTGATGGTGATATTTTAACTTTCAGTGTTGTTGATGAAACTCTTTCAGAGGTTAATTGTCAGATTGAGAATAACTCTTTAGTTTTGTATTCTGTTCTTAATTGGAATGGTAATACTACTTGTACTATTCGAGTAACTGATACTTTTGGTGCTTTTGCAGATGATACTTTTAACATTGAAGTTTTACCTGTTGATGATATGCCTAATGTTTCAGGCATTCCTGATCAAACTATTTGTTTAGGTGATTCATTTACTACTTTTGATTTAGATGATTATTTGACTGAAGTTGATGGTGATTCTGTTAACTGGACTTATTTTAGTAATGGTAATTTTCCTGTATCTATTGATTCAGATAATGTTGTAACCGTTACTCCACCTACTTGGGTTGGTTCAGAAACAATAACTTTTCAAGCTACAGACAATACTCTTAATCAATTATTTAGTCAAGATTACACTGTATTTTCAACTAAAGATTGTGGTAATAATGATCCTGAGTGGACTACTAATATTTCAGATGTTACTTTATTGGAAGATTTTAATCCTTATACTCATGTTGTTGATTTAAACAATAATGTTTTTGATGCTGATGGTGATATTTTAACTTTTTCTGTTGTTGATGAAACTATTTCAGAGGTTAATTGTCAGATTGAAAACAATTCATTAGTGCTTTATTCAGTTTTAAATTGGAATGGTAATACTACTTGTACTATTCGAGTAACTGATACTTTTGGTGCTTTTGCAGATGATACTTTTAACATTGAAGTTTTACCTGTTGATGATATGCCTGTAGTTTATGGAATTCCAAATCAAACAATTTGTTTTGGTGATTCTTTTGCAACTTTTGATTTAGATGATTATTTGACTGAAGTTGATGGTGATTCTATTAATTGGACTTATATTAGTAATGGATATCTTCCTGTTTCAATTGATTCAGATAATGTTGTAACAGTTACTTCACCAAGTACATATTTTATTAGTTATGAAACTATTACTTTCAAAGCAACTGATGAAACTCTTAATCAATTATTTGCTTATGGACACACATTTTTTGCAATTCAAGATTGCGGTAATAATGATCCTGAGTGGACCACTAATATTTCAGATGTTACTTTATTAGAAGACTTTGATCCTTATACTCATGTTGTTAATTTGTCTACTATGGTTTTTGATGCTGATGGCGATAATTTAACATTCGCTGTTCAGGATGAGAATCTTTCAGAGGTTAATTGTCAGATTGAGAATAACTCTTTAGTTTTGTATTCTGTTCTTAATTGGAATGGTAATACTACTTGTACTATTCGAGTAACTGATACTTTTGGTGCTTTTGCAGATGATACTTTTAACATTGAAGTTTTACCTGTTGATGATATGCCTAATGTTTCAGGCATTCCTGATCAAACTATTTGTTCATATGATTCATTCAGCACTTTTGATTTGGATGATTATTTGACTGAAGTTGATGGCGATTTAATCAATTGGTCTTATTCAAACAATTCAAATTTAATTGTATCAATTGATGCTAATGGTTTAGTTACTATTGCTTATAATGTTAATTTGTTAAGTTCTGAAACTATTACTTTCAAAGCTACTGATGTTACTTTAAATCAATATTTTGATGTTGATAGTGCAACTTTTACAGTTCAAAATTGTAATAATAATACTGCGCCTGAATGGAATTTAACTATTCCTGATGCTTATTTATTAGAAGATTTTGGTTCAGTTGTTCATGTTATTGACTTAACAACTTTAGTTTCTGATGCGGAAAATGATAATTTAACTTTCACAATTGTTTCAGAAAACACTAGTGAAGTCGATTGCCAATTAAATGGCACAACTTTAATACTTAATTCAGTCTTAGATTGGACTGGTGTTGCTTCATGTACTGTTTCAGTTAGTGATGGGGAATTTTCTACAAATGATACTTTCCAAATTTATGTTGAAGAAGTCACTGATGATTTAATTATGGATCCAATTCCTGATATGGTTTCAACAGAAGACGTTCCTTTTATGTATCAAGTAATGTGTTATGATCCTGATGGTGATATAATATCTTTTGTAGATGATATTTTTATATTTGATATTGGCACTTATGATGGTGTAATTTCATTTACGCCTGTACATAGTGAAATTGGCGTTTACCAAGTAACTGTTACTTGTAGTGCTGGTTCAAAATCTGTATCTGATACTTTCATGCTTACAGTTTTACCTGCACCTGGAAGACCTATTATTCAAGGAGCTGATTTAATTGCTTATGTTGGAGAACCTTTCTCTTATCAAGTAATTGCAAGCGACCCTGATAATGACACTCTAATTTATTCAGATAGTACAAATCTTTTTAATATAGATTCGAACACTGGCATAATTAGCTTTGTTCCAACTGAACCTCAGTTAGGACTTCACAATTTCGTAGTATATGTCTATGATGGATTATATACTTCCCAAGCTATTTTTAGCATTAGAATTAAAGAACGCACCCAACACATTTGTAGTGATGGGGTTGACAATGACAATGACGGTCTGACAGATTATCCTGAAGATCCTGGTTGTGACAGTCCTCTTGACAACGATGAGTTTAATTTAAATAACAACGTTGAAGATGGTATTAAAATTGTAGACACTCAAATTTTTGGTGTTGATTATAATACTGTTGAAAGAGGTGAATATAGTCTTGTTGGTGTAACTTTAAGTAATTACATCAGTCATGATTTCGAAGATTTAACTGTTGGTGTTATGATTGTTGAATATGGTGTTAAAGAAATTCTTGGCACTGTTGATGTTGACGCGCACGGACGAGCTCACGTTAAATCTTGGGTATATATTCCTGATCACGTACAACCTGGAGACTATTATTTCAGTATTTTCGTTAGCGATTCTGATTTATGGAGACAAAAACAGATACCTGTCAGAATTATATAACTCGGAAATAAAGACAAACAGTTTTCACTCTTAAATGAAAAATAAGCGAAACCTTTAAATACTCGTTTAGATTAAGAGTTTATCTGGTGGTTCCGTCGTGGAATTGTCTTGATATTAAAAAAAAACACATTAACCGAGGGGGTAAAAAAATGAACTTTGGTAAACTAATTGTTGTGATGCTAGTACTATTAACTGCATCATCATTTGCAAGTGCTGTAGACTTAGAAGTATTTGATGTATTAATTGACGGCGAAGCTGTTGATTTTTATGATGATACTTACAGCCTTGAAGTAGAAAGAGGCCAAGAGCTAGACATTAAAATAAGAGTTTTAGCTACTGGTGACGTTGTGAATGCTCAAATCGAAGCAGACATCTATGGTTACAAATACGCTCATAAAGAGGGTGCACTTGTATCAGATGCAACAAGAACTTTTGATTTAGCAGAAAACGACTACAAAACATTTACACTGAACTTAGAAGTTCCAACAAAAATGGATAAAAAGTATACAACTTTAAGATTAAGACTTGGAGATGAAAAAGGTATTTCATTCGAAGAAAGAGTTGAACTTCATGTTGTTGGTATTGACGAAGAAGACGCAGTACAAATTAAAGACTATTCATTCAGTCCTTCAACTTCTGTTAACGCTGGAAGAGCATTTACAGCTACAGTTAAAGTTGAAAATATTGGAGATAGTGACCTTGATGATGTTAAAGTTACAGTTGCAGTTCCTGCACTAAACATTCAAGACTCAGAATATCTAGATGAACTAGAAGCAGACGAAAAAGAAACTTTAGAAGAATTCCTTCTAAGAATTCCTAACTGTGCTGAACCTGGTACATACGATGTTGTAATCACTGCTGAATTCGACGAATTTGAAACTTCAAAAGAAACTACTCAAATCACAGTTTTAGAAGGTGACGCTTGCTCCGAAAGAACTTACGGAGAAGAAAGAACAACTGTTACTGCACCTGATAGAAAAGAAGCTAACGCTGGTGAAGATGTAGAATTCCCTATTATTATTACTAATAAAGGAGATTCAACAAAAATCTACACTTTAGTTGTTTCTGGTGTTGACTCATGGGGATCAAGCACAATCTCACCTGGCGCTCAATTAGTTTTAGCTGGTGGAGAAACTAAAGTTGCTTACCTAAACATCGAAACTGATGCAGACGCAGATGGAGAAAGATTATTTTTAGTTACTGTTGCTACTGGCGGCGAAACTGAAACAGTCCCTTTAACTGTTAGCATTGATGGTGACGAAGTAGATGAAGCAGATGATGCACAATCAACAGACTTCAAAAGAGTTTTAGAAATTGCATTAATCGTTTTAGTAATCATCTTAATCATTATTGGACTTATTGTTGGATTCAACAAGTTAAGAGGCCGTGATGAAGAAGACGATACACAGACTTATTACTAAGTCTAATTATTTTATTTTTTTTTCTTATTTTTTTTCATTTAACTTAACATTTATTTATTAAACATTTTTATAAAAAAAATATCTTAGGTGCAAAACCATGAAATTAAAATTTATTCCAATTATTCTAGTATTATTCCTATTCCTATCAATATTCGTTAGTGCTGAAATTATCGATGTGAATCTAATTCATATGGATGGTTCTTCAGACGTAAAAGAAAAAATAGTTTATGTTCCTGTTGAATCAAACTCTCAGACTGATGCTGAATTTAGTGTTTTTGCTTTGAGCGAAGTGCTTAAAGTTTGTTCTTGCGCAGAATTCACTGATTCTATTAAGATTAAAAATGATGGTTCTTCAAAGAACATTTATCAGCTTTCTTCAAACTTAGATTATGTAAATTTTGAAGATTCTATCTTTGAGTTAATGCCTGGAAAATCAAAAGAAATAGATTTTGTTATTTCTGCTCCATGCGATGTATTTGATAAAACTCTAAAGATTTATGTAAAAAGTAGTAGTGGCGCAAGTGGTGTTATTAAAAAAGAATTAATTCTTGGCACTTGTCAAAATTTAGAAGTTGGTTTAACTGCACCTACAAGCGAACAACTTCCTTGTACTCCTTTTGATTATGAACTTCATGTAACTAATGTGGGTTCTTTTGAAGAGAATTATTCTGTTTCATCAAACTTTGAGGAATTCGCAGCTTATCCAAATACGAACTATTTAGTTCTAGAGCCTGGGCAAGAAGGTGTTATTCCTGCAAAACTTAAATTTGATTGTTCAAAATATGGTGACTTTGTTGCTAGATTTGATGTTTTAGCTCAACATAATGGTTTAGCTACTTCTGTTGAATCAGAAAATCTTATTACTTATGATTATGATTATGATCTTTTCTTTGGAAAGGATTTAGTATCTGAAGATTTGTATTCTGATTATGTTTGTGAAGACAAAGTTGAGTCAATTAATATTATAATTGATCTTGATGATTCTACTGAAAATATAATTAATTTAGAACTTGTTGATGCACCTTACTTTATTTCTTTAAGTAATGATTCAGTTCTAGTTGAAGATGATGTCATGGTTCAATTAAATTTTGATATTGTTGAAGGTTCAAATCTTGGAACTTATAATTTTACTTTAAACACACACTCAGAATATGGAAATATTTCAAGTTCGTATGATTTATCTATTGATGTATTAGATTGTTATAACATTGCATTTTCTCTTGATAATGTAGAATCTACTTTCTGTACAGAAGATGATAAAGAATTTGTTTTAAGCATTAATAACAATGGTATTTTTGATGAATACTTGGCTGTTTATGCTAGTCCTGATTTTACTGAATTGTCTGAATCTGAATTATCAATTAAAGCAGGTGAAGAATTAAATCTTACTCTTTCAATCGACGCATTTGAAGATTTTGGAACTGATAATCAATTTCATGATTTATCTGTTTTAGTAAAAGCACTTCATGAAAATGCTGATGGTGAGACTGTTATTTTTTCAGAGCAATCTGAAAGTAAATCTATTGAACTTGTTTCAGATTATAACTGTTATTTAGTTGACATTAATAAAAAGAAATTCGCTTTTAGATCAGAAACTGAAAATAGTACAACTTTTGTTTTAACAAATGAGGGTTTAAAAGGCGGTTTATATGACTTATACTCTTACCCTGATTTCTTTATGAAACTTAATCAATCCGAAGTTTATTTAGAACCTGGTCAATCTGCTGAAATTATGATTATATCAGATCATACTTCAGAAAACAGATTAGGAGATTATCTTATCAGTGTTGGTTTAGCAATTGATGGCTTGGCTTATGAGTTTCCTTTAATTGTGAAGCTTCAAGATAAACCTTTCCTTGAGCGTGCTTATCTATACTTTAAGGAATATCCTTGTCAGTTCGTTTCATTATTATTGATTTTAGCTGCAATTGCTCTTTTGATAGTTGCATTAGTTATTCCAAGAAAAGGCAGATTAAAAGCTAAGAAGTTTACTTCATTAATTGTTACTTTAGCAATTATCATGGCTCTTGCTCTTATGGTAATTTATTTACTTAGAGGAACTCCTTATGATGCTGAAACTGTTAATTATGATGATGTGAATGATACTTATTTTGTATGGGATCAAGATAAACCTTTTGCTGTTGATTTAGATTCATTATTTGTCGATCCAGATGCTGATAATCTAAGTTTATCTATTTTTATGGAGCCTGAAAATATCTCTGTAGCTTTCGATAATGAACAAATGGTTTTAACTCCTGATACTGATTGGTATGGTATTGAATATATCAACATTATTGCTTCAGACTCTCAAAACGCTACAACTGTTAGTCCAGACATCACTTTAGTTGTTGTTAAAAAAGAGCAGTTTAGCCTTCGTGACTTTTTAGTTCAAGCTTGCTGGCACATTAACTGGCTTTTATTGTTAGTTTCAGTGTTCTTTGTTGGTGTTATTGGGTACAAAACTCTAAGATTTGTTCCTGGTCCTAAGAAAAAAGCAGCTAAAAAAGCAAAGCGAAGCCGAAGATAAGCTTTAAATACTATTTCTTTTTCTTTATTTTTATTAAATTAATTATATTATGGGGACATAGTATAACCTGGCTAGAATAGGGGCCTCCAGTAAGTGGAAAAACGAGATCTTAATTGATCTGTGACTTAAATCAACCTTTGAAGAAAGCCTTAGATCTGGGTTCGAATCCCAGTGTCCCCATTTTTTATTCTTTTCTATGTGTTTTAGAGTTTCTGTTGATTCGAGTTTGAATCTTAGAAATACTTTGTTTTTCTAAGCCCAAAAATCAATAATTAATTTTTGTGTCGCCCAGTGTCCCCATTTTTTTATTCTTTTCTACGTGTTTTTTAGGTCTTATTTGTAAGATTGTAAATCTTATTTTTTGGCGCGTACAGATGCAAGAACTTGTTTTGAATTCAAGCATCCCGTTTTTTTATCTTTTATTTTATCCAATTCTTTATTTTCTTTCAAAAGATTTATATAGTATTTTGAAAACATTTCTATTGTATTCATTTACACAGGGTGGTTATTATTAGTCAAAAAAATTTTAATGATGATATGGACAAGTATTTAGGTAAGATTAGAAAGAGTACTCCAAAGTCTTTTTCTCAAACTATTAATTTTCTTAAATCAAAGCCTGATGAGAATGTTCCTGAGATTTCTGATACAGAAACTCATGTAGAGTACAAAGAACCTTCTTTTTTTCAAAAGATTTTCCGATGGAAAAGACGTTACGATATTGAAGATGATGAGCTTTCTGATGATGAAAAATTAAAACTTCACGCCATGGAAGAAGAAGTAGAAGAGATTGAAGATGAAGAAGAACAACTTCATGAAATGGAAGAAGAACTTGAAGAGAAAAAGTCTGGTATTTTAGCCGGTATTATGCGTATGCTTGGTTTATACAGAAGATCGCCTGATGAACTTGAAGACGAATTCGAAGAAGATTTCGAAGCAGAGCCGCAGCCTGTTATTGATGAAGATGTTAAAGAAGTTCTAAAGATAACGCATTCATGGATTACTAAATTATCTCCTAGATATTTAAAAGCATTTAAGGCTTCTGATGATTTTGTTCAATATAAAGTTATTTTAGAAAAATATGGTTTAATTAAAGGGAAAGATGAACCTGTTTTAGAAACTGAATCTAAAGCTAAAATTCAGAATTCACCTAAGCGACCTACTTCTAAAAAATAATTTTTAATTTCTAATTATTTTTATTTATCACTTATTATTTCTACTACATCTCGATGTTGTAATAAATGTTCTTTTCCAACTGTTCGTTTACTTTTCACATCTATTGCTCTAATAAATCCTTTTCCTAAATCAGTGTGAATTTTATATGCAAAGTCTAATGCTGTTGATCCTTCTGGCATTAAGAAGCAATCTGGAAGGACATTTCCGTGTTGGTCTGTTAGATTATTTAGTCCACCTGGAAATATTGCTATTCGTTTTAATATTTTGAACATTACATTGTCCATTACTTCTTGGACTCCTGTTCCTTCTGGTCTTTTTTCTAATATGTTTGTTCTAATAAATTCTAATCCTGCTTTTTGTTTATCGTTTAAATCTCCTGTGATGTTAAAACTTTTATTTCCTTGCACATAATCTATCATTTTATGTTTTGCAGCTTCTCTTAGTCCTAGTTCTGATTCTGCGCTGCAGGGTATAATTGTTAGTTCTGGAAATTCTTTTTTTAATCGCTCAAGATTTTCTGCTGCAACTGGTATGTCTATTTTATTTGCAACTATTATCATTGGCTTGGTTTCTTTTCTGAATTCTTGTGCTAGTCTGAATAATTGTGCTTCTGTCCATACTGCTGGAACTTTTCTTTCATAATCAAGTTGGTTTACTATTCTTTTTGCAATTTCTTCTGTAACTCCAACTCCTGACATTTGTTTCTCTATTGCTTTTTCTACTTCTCTGCTTTCTTGTTGTGCTTGTCTTGCAATTTTTTCCCAGCCATGTTTTAGTATGTTTAGATACCAGTAATCTAGTTCTTCTTCTAGAAATTTTATATCATTTATTGGATCATAGCTTCCTGCTGGTACGCTTTCTCCTTTTTCGTTAGTTGTTCCAGCGCAGTCTATCACATGTATAAGTGCATCTGCTTGGTTTAAATCATTTAAGAATTGACTTCCCATACCTTTGCCTTCGTGAGCTCCAGGAACGACTCCTGCAACGTCTATTACATCAATAGGTACAAATCTAGTCTCGCCAGTACAAAAGCCTTCTCTTGGGTTACATTGAGTGTCAAATTCCTTGCAAACTGCTTCCACTCTTGCAAAGCCTATTCCATGATTTGGTTTTATTGTTGCGAACGGGTAGTTTGCTATCTCTACATCTGCTAAGGTCAATGCCTTAAAGAAAGTGCTTTTTCCCACATTTGGTTTTCCTACGACTCCAACTAACATTTTAGTGTTTGAAAAGAATGAGTATATTTTAAAGCTTTTCATAATGTGCTTTATTCAAACAAAATTTTGACTTAAATATTGTTAATGGTTAATTATAAAAAGCTCAATCACTATCATTGTTTTATGGTTTGCTCAGATGTTAAGAAAATTCATAAATTTATACTCGCTAATAAGCTTGATGTAAGTGAATTCGAGCTTATTCGTGCAACTTGTCCTACTTGTAAGGATCAAGATAATTGTATACACAAAAAATAATTTCTATTATTTATTTGACCAACGGGAGATTTTCGTTACCCGCGAGCGAAATCGTGGTGCTTATTCGTGCAACTTGTCCTACTTGTAAAGATTAAGATAATTGTATACACAAAAAATAATCATTAACTTTTAAAACTAGTCTTGTCTCTTTAATTCTATGTCTATATGGATTCATAAATATGCTCCACAAACTCTCGCAGATGTTCAAGGTCAAGATACTGCGACTAAAAAACTTAAAGATTATGTGGAGAATTACAAGAAGGGAACAGCTCCCCTTTTAGTTCATGGTCCAACTGGCGTTGGTAAGACTTCCGCGATTTATGCTCTGTCTGTTGATGGTGATTATGAGGTTGCAGAGCTTAATGCGTCTGATCTTCGAAATGCTGATGCTATCAATTCTTTTGTTGGTGCAGCCATTAATCAAATGTCTTTATTTGGCAAAAAGAAAATTGTACTTATTGATGAAATTGATGGTCTTTCTGGAAACAAAGACCGTGGTGGCGCTGCAGCTATTAATAAAATTATTTCAGGTAGTACTTTTCCAGTTATTCTTGTAGCTAACGATGTTTACAAAAAAAGTCTTAAGGCTATAAAAAAGAAATGTCAATTATTAGAATTTCACTCTTTAGCTTATCCTTCTATTGTAACTTATCTAAAAAAAGTTATTCAAGCAGAAGGTTTAATTGTTGAAGAAGAAGCACTTACATCTCTTGCACGTTCTGCAGGAGGAGATCTTCGAGCAGCAATTAATGATCTTCAATCTTTTTCTTACAAGGGAGCTCTTACTGTTGATGATTTGGCTTTAGCTTATGGTAGGGATCACACTGAGAAAATTACTAATGCTCTTTTACGTGTTTTCAAAACAACTAGCGCTGATACAGCACTGAATGCTTTTGATGAAGTTAATGAAGATTTAGATACTATCTTTTTATGGGTTGAAGAAAACCTTGGAAAAGAATATACTAAACCCGCAGACCTTGCGGAAGCCTTTGCTAATGTGGCTTTAGCTGATAAGTTTTTTGGTAGAATTAGGCGGTGGCAATACTATCGTTTCTATGTTTATTGTTACAATCTTCTCTCAGCAGGTGTTGCAATTGCTAAAAAAGAAAAGTATCCTGGCTTTCCAACTTTCAAACAGAATTCTAGAATTTTAAGTATGTGGATTTATAATAATAAAAATGCTAAAAAGAAAGCTATTGCAGAAAAACTAGCAGGTGCATCCCATCTTAGTAAAAAACAAGCTTTCAAGTATGTTCCTTATCTTAAGGTTTATTTCAAAGCAAATAAAGATCAATTAACTAATGAACTTGATTTATCTTCTGAAGAAGTTGCTTGGCTTTCACAATAAGACAAACTTTTTTAAATGAATATTCTCTCTATATGTACATGACTAAAGAATTTTTACAAGACTTAATTTCATTCACTCAGCAAAAGGGCTTTGTTTGGGGTCCTACTCCTGAGATTTATGGTGGTTCAGCAGGATTTTATACTTATGCTCCATTAGGGAAACTTCTAAAAAATAATATTGAAAATACTGTTAGATCGGTTTTCTATGAGCATGAATTTGGTGAAGTTGAATGTCCAACTATTATGCCTAGCGCTGTTTGGGAAGCTTCAGGTCACTTAGGTACTTTCTTTACTGATCCCATGGTTTCTTGTGCTAAATGTAAATCTTCTTTCAAAGCTGAAACTTTAATTGAAGAACAATTTGCTGGAACTCCTGCGGTTTCTGATTTTGAAAAATTCTTCACTGATAATATTGTTGCATGTCCTTCTTGTAAAGCTAGAATGCCTGCGGTTGTTAAAGCACACAATCTTATGATGAAGACTCAGTTAGGACTTGATACTGAAGCTTATAATCGTCCTGAGACTGCAACTACCACTTATTTAGAATTCTTAAGATATCATGATTTTTATAGGAAGAAATTGCCTTTTGGAATCTTTCAAATTGGTAATGCTTACAGAAATGAAATTAGTCCTCGGCAACATCTTTTGCGAACTAGAGAGTTTACTCAAGCTGAAGGTCAAATATTTATTTTTGATCATCAAAAAAAGGATTATCCTAAATTTGATGAAGTTAAAGCAGATTCACTTCCTTTCTTTCCATGGTCGCAGCAAGAGAAAAAAGGAAACGTGATTCCTATGTCTTTAGCAGATGCAATGAAAAATAAAGTTCTAAAAAACAAAGCTTATGCTTATACTCTTTGGTTAACTTTCGAAATTTTCAAACGTGTTGGAATTCCACTGGATAGAATGCGTATGACTCAACATTCTCCAAAAGATATGGCTTTTTACGCTGAAGATGCTTGGGATATTGAAGTTAATCTAAATTCTTTTGGTTGGACTGAAGTTTGTGGTGTTCATGATAGAACTGATTATGATTTAACTCAGCATGGTATACATTCCAAAACTAATTTTGCTGTTTTAGATGAAGAAACTGGCGATAAAAAGATACCTCATATTTTAGAAATTGCTTTTGGTACTGGAAGATTAACTTTTGCAATTCTTGATCTTTTCTATGATAAAAAACAAGATGGTGATGGTAAATCTGTATTCAGAGTTCCTAACCAAATTGCACCTTACAAAGTAGCAGTTTATCCTCTTGTTAAAAAAGAAGCTGTAGCTCTTCCTGCAAAAAAGTTATACAAAGACTTAAGCAAAGATTTCATGGTTAAATATGATGAACGTGGATCAATTGGGAAGCGTTATTTAAGAGCTTCAGAAGCAGGTATACCTTATGTTGTTACAGTTGACTTTGATGGTTTAGAAGATGATACAGTTACTATCAGGCATAGAGATACTGAAGAACAAGAACGAGTTAAAGTTTCTGAGTTAAAAGATAAACTTAAATCTTTACTAAATTAATTTTTTTTAATTTCTATATTTATTTTTATAATTTTCATATATTTTAATTTAATTCTTATTAGTTTTTTTTTTAAGATAGAATTTAGAATGAAAAAAGAAAAGAAGAAAAAAATAAATTATTTCAATTTAAGCTTTTAAGCACTTAAGCTTTAGTTATATGCTTCTACTACCCACTGAGTTGTTGAGTTTGTTTGATATGTACCGTCGCTGATTCCTGATGGGATGTCTACCCATACATATAGGTCTTGAGTTCCACTTCTAGCTAGACTTGCATCTGCAATTGTAATTGTTCCGTCTACTGACGCTCCTTTTGCATCTGTTACATTTACTGTGAAGTTTCCTGCTCCTATTGTATCTACTCCGTTTGATAGTTCATAACCTGTTAAGTTGATGGTTGTGAATGCTCCATTTCCAGTGTTGTTTAATGTTTGTGGATCTCCTGTTGAGTTAACATTAGTTGCTCCTGGTGATTCTGATGAGAATCCTATTGAAGCTTCTGTTAATGTGAATGCCCAAAGAGTTCCGTAAGTCATGGTTGCTGCATCGTCACTATTTGCGCTTGTAGGGTTGCTATCTTGTGCTGTAACACTTATATCCCAAACTGCTCCAGGTATATCGTTATACTCCATTAAGATTGTACAATCTACTCCTCGAATATCTCCGCCAGTCCAAGCTGCATAATCTACGCATCCTGTGCTGGATCTAGTTGTTCCACCGTTAGTAACGTTTGCAGTTGAGTCTGTTGGATCTATATCTATATATCCATTAACGTCTGTAACGTTGAAATAAACGTGTAGTGCGCTAGTTGTACCTTCTGAAGGTGTCCCTGATGCTGCTGCAACTCCGCTTATACTTGGTCCTGTATTGCTAATTACAAGACTCACATTGAAGCTATTTTGATCGTTATTTGCACCTATTGCAAGATTTGTATTAGGTAATATTATTAGTCCTATAGTGACTATAAACATTGCAAAAGCGATGCTCCATAATTTAAATTTTTGTAGTTCCATTTGAATCAACCTGCTATATTATGATGTACTCTAGTATATACTTTTGTATACTAGACTATTTAAATGTTTTCATTTTTTGACCTTATGATTAACTATAGGCTTGTTTTGACGAAGAATTAGTTAAAATTTAAGCTTTAGTTATATGCTTCAATTATCCATTGAGTTGTTTGGTTTGTTGTATATGAACCACTACTTATTCCACTTGGTATATCTACCCATAAGAATAAGTTTTGTGTTCCACTAACAGTTAAACTTGCATCTGGAATTAATATAGTTCCAATTGTATTTATTCCTTTAGCATCATTTGTTGCATTTATTGTGAAGTTTCCTGAACCAATTGTGTCTACTCCGTTTGATAGTTCATAACTTGTTAAATTGATATATGTGAATGCGCCATTTCCTGTATTACTTAATACTTGAGGATCATCTGAAGCATTAATATTATTGATTCCTACTGTTGCACTTGCAAACGAAATGTCATCTTTTGTTAATTCAAACGCATACAGGCTGTTATATGTGAAACTACTTGCATCATCATAAACTGTTTCAGCCGAATTATCTTCTGCACTAACATTTATCGTCCATGTTCCTGGTAAGTCATAATAATTCATATTTACTGAGCAACTGTAATTAGTTGTTGTTGAATCAATTGTATTATTTGAACAAGTTCCAGTTCTAGTAATTGCATCTTTAATGAAACTTACATTTGCAGCACTATGATTTAAATCTGAATGTCCATTTGTATCGCTTACTGTGAATTTTATATTCACACTATTTATTGTTCCTTCTGTTGGATTTTGGTTGCTTAAACTTTGCACATTTGTAATTGTTGGAGCATTATTTCCAGATGATATTTCGTATATGAAGTTATATGTTGCTAGTATTTGTGTTCCATTTGTGTTATTTAATATGTTGCCATTTGGATCTGTTATTGCAGCCCATACCCTATATGTTCCGTTTCCATTATCTAAGCTACTTGCAGCGTAATTTGTAGGGTTCCATAAAGTGTCTAGTTTTATTTGATTGGATGTTGTTAATGTGTGGCTGCTGTTGTATACTACATCTTCATCTATCCACGTTCCTGAATTGTTGTATTGTGTTTTCATTAAAATTCTGAATGTTGAATTAGTTGTTCCGTTGTTGACAATTTTCGATTGGTTTGCTTCTGCTGCAGTGTAATTACTAAAGCTTGTCACATTGAAGATTAGTGTTTCTGTTGCTTGGTTCCAGTTTATTATTTCACAATCAGAACAAAGACTTCCATCTTTGTAAATTGCAGGTTGTTTTATGTTATTTAATCCAACCATTGTTAAGTTTGCAGATGAATTAAATGAACTATGCATTGAAGCAGTATTCATGTAAACACTTCCTCTGCTGATTATAATATTATCATCAATATTCGCAGCACTTGCATTAATACATTCATTCCATTGTATCTTTCCAAAACCACTATTTTCAACTATTGATTGGCAAACACTACTCATATTTTCTTCGCTATTAAATTCGGTTGTACTGCCACTCATGCTGCTGTAGTTTGCAGGTATTGCGGTTTTGAAAGTATATGGTCCTTCAGTTATACATTCGTTATCTTTGCAACTGCTTACATTATAATAGTATAATGTGTTATTTGCGAGACTTGAAAGTTTAACTTGGTGTGTGGTCGTAGTTGTGATGTTATTGGTTGCACTTCCTAAACTGGTCGTAGTCCCATAATTAATTGTACTATTACTTATTTCATCAGTATCCCATATAATTGTGCTGCTTGTTGTGCCTATTTTGCTTGTTTTTACTGAACTAATTGTTAATATGGCATAAGGTGTTAAAGTAATATTTCTTGTTTCTGTTTTATTTATTAATTCTTGATTATCAATAGTTGTTGCGTTTAAGTAATATATTTGATTCTCATCATCTAAATTAGTTATGACCCAATAGAATGGATTATCTGTTGAAGTATTACTTGCTATTAAATCTCCTGAGCTGTTGAATAAATTTGCGGTGATATTTACGATACTTCCTTCATTACTTATTGCACTAACATTAACTGTGATTGTTCTTTGGCTGAATGATCCTTCATTGGTTGTAGGGTTTTCGAAACTGATTGTTGGTGCAGTTGCAGGACCGCCATCGGTGATTGTCCAACTAAAGGCAATGTCCATGTTAGTTTTCGCATTTGCTGCAGTATCAGGGTTGAATTTTGAATTTCCACCATCGAATGTGACTGATGTTTGTAAGTTTAATTCATTCCAGTTTATCAATAGATTAGAGTAATGCAGTACTGAAAGTGTTACATCTTTAAACATCTGATCTGCAGTTGACACGCTTGATACATTCCAATTACTAATATCTTGGTCGAAGCTAGTGGCATTTGTAAACATGTATGGCATGTTTGTTACTTTGCTTGTGTCCCAGTTGTTCAGTGGTTGGTTAAAGTTGCTTGCATATCCGAACATACCAGTCATGTCTGTTACGTTACTTGTGTTCCATCCGTTTATGTTTTGGTTGAAGTTGTTTGCCTCATAAAACATGTAGTTCATGTCTGTTACGTTGCTTGTATCCCATCCACTTATGTTTTGGTTGAAGTCGTATGCAGCGTCGAACATATCGCCCATGTTTGTTACTTTGCTTGTGTCCCAGTTGTTTAGTGGTTGGTTGAACTTGTTTGCCTCATAAAACATGTAGTCCATGTCTGTTACTTTGCTTGTGTTCCAGTTGTTTAGTGGTTGGTTAAAGTCGTATGCATATTCAAACATTTCATTCATGTATTTTACGTTGCTTATATCCCAGTTGTTTAGTGTTTGGTTGAAGTCGTATGCATATTCGAACATGTTGCTCATGTCTGTTACTTTGCTTGTGTTCCATCCGCTTATGTTTTGGTTGAAGTCGCTTGCTTCGCCGAACATGTAGCTCATATCTGTCACTTTGCTTGTGTTCCATCCGCTTATGTTTTGGTTGAAGCTGCTTGCTTCGTAGAACATACTATTCATGTCTATTACGTTGCTCGTATCCCAGTTGGTTAGACTTTGGTTGAAGTCGTATGCATATCTGAACATGCTGTCCATGTTTGTTACTTTGCTTGTGTCCCAGTTATTTAGTGGTTGGTTGAATTTGCTTGCATCACCGAACATGTAGCTCATATCTGTCACTTTGCTTACGTTCCAACTGTTTAGACTTTGATTGAAGATATTTGCATATTCGAACATACTATTCATGTCTGTTACTTTGCTTGTGTCCCATTCACTTATGTTTTGGTTAAAATTGCTTGCATCATTGAACATCCTGGTCATGTTTATTACTTGACTTGTGTTCCATCCGCTTAGGTTCCCGTTGAAATAGCTTGCATCTTCGAACATGCTTTTCATGTTTGTTACGCTGCTTGTGTCCCAGTTGGTTAGATTTTGGTTGAATTGAACTGCATATTCGAACATACTATTCATGTTTGTTACTTTGCTTGTGTTCCATCCGCTTATGTTTTGGTTGAAGTCGCTTATATCTTTGAACATGCTGCTCATGTCTGTTACATTGCTTGTGTCCCAGTTGTTTAGTTCGTGGTTGAAGTATTGCATATAATTAAACATGTTGCTCATATTTGTTACTTTGCTTGTGTCCCAGTTATTCAGTGTATGGTTGAATTCATATGCGCGATTAAACATATTGCTCATATCAGTTACTTTGCTTGTATTCCAGCCACTTATGTTCTGGTTGAACTTGTTTGTGTATGAAAACATTCCACTCATATTGGTAACTTCGCTAGTATCCCAATCATTCATGCTTGGCACTGTAATTAAATCATCTGCACTTCTGAATGCTTCATATAAATTTGTAGTTCCTTCAAGATTTAAGATATCAGTTGCATTAATATCTAAATTAATAGCTCCATAGAAATATCCGGTATTATTTCCTAGTTTTAATGGTCCCCATTGGCTCAGACCTATTATTTTGCTTTTATCTCCACCGTTATTAAATCTCCAACCTTCAATTGTTCCTGTAATTGTAACTGTGTAAGTGCTTGAACTTGAATAATCATGAGTTACTGCTGAATCATTATATTCTGTGATGTTATCGCTGGAACTGTCACCCCAATTGACTGCGAAATTGTAATTTCCACTTGCTTCTAAAGGCAATGTTATTTGGGTGCTGTTGCTTGTTCCACTTAAACTTGTAGTCCAAGTGCTAATAAATGGTGTTAGTATAGTTATATTTTCACTGTATCCCCATTCGCTCGTGTTTGTTCCATCATCTACTATTATTGCACAGCTCCAGTTGTCTCCAGCATTTGTTATGCTGTTGCTTATTGTATTGTTGAATAAAGTTCCGTCACTGTATGGTCCTGCTAGTGCTGTTGTGCTGTATGTGTTCGTGTTATTATACCACACAATAGTTAGGTTCATATCATCTGAGTTATTATCTATCAAAGTTGCTGAACAATTCAAATCTTCACTTGTAGCGTTTGTTCCACCAATGCTTTGGATGTTGACTGTTGGTGTGTTTGGCTCGCTGTTTGGACCTGATGCGCCAGGTATTAACGGTCCTTGATCAACTACATTTGTGGCAGTTACTTTTCCGCCTGAGTTTGCATTATTATATGGGTGATCGGTTCCGCTTGCAGAGTATTGGAATCCTGAGCCATAATCTGCATCTCCAGTTTCAACTAAGTCTAAGCCACCAATATTGTACCAGTAGTTTCCTTCATTATGTCCTGAGATTGATTTGTAATAATTGTTGCTTCCAATACTATCTGAAACGTATAACGCACTAGTTTCTCCAAAAGTATTCCACCAAAGAGTGTGTTGATCTCTAGTCATAGATATTAAGATATCATTGTTATCAGTTGAATTAATACTGTTATTGTAAAAAGATCCTCCACTCCAAGCTCCTAAGGCTACAACATTTCCTCCGGATTCAAAAGATGAGTTTGCTGCATTAATGCTTAAAGCTAATACTTGAAGTGCGTAATCACTTATTGCAAGCACATTTACATTGTTTAATGTTAAAGCTCCACTCCATTGTCTATCTGTAACGTAAATTCCTTTTCCTGATCCTGTTGTACTTACATTTACATTATCCATTATGGCATAATCAAAGTATTCTAGTTGCATTACATCGCCATTTCCTGTTTGATATAATCTACTATTAGTCATAGTAAATGAGTTCAAACCAGATCCATATCTCATATAAAATGTTCTAGCAGTTGATGCTTCAAAGTCACAATTGTCAATTACAATATCTACAAATCCATTTTCTGCTCTGAATGTTGGTCCTGAAGTTGAAGTTCCATTAAATATGCTGTTTGTGAATGAAGCTCTTTCTCCTCCTCCTGTAGTACTAAAGTACACGACATCTGCTGTTGCACTTGAGAAATTACTGTTATTTACTATTCCATCATAACTTCCTGTAGAGAAATCAATTGCGTGTCCACCCACAACATTACAATTTAAGATAGATACATCTGATTCAGTTATTTTAATTGTTGATGTATAACTTGGTGTGGAACTTATTGTGTATCCATCACAATCTAAAGTTACTCCTGATGCAGTAATTGCAATACAATCATTGCTACTAATATTTTGAGTTAGGGTGTAAGTCGTATCTGCTGTGCTTAACGTTCCACAAGCACTTAATAATGTTGTAAAGTTTTCTTCACTTCCATTAACTGTAATCATATTTTCTGCGCTTAAATTATTGGTAATATTTTCATTTAAGAAATTAGGTGCATCAATTCTTGAAAAGTATCTTGCATTTTCTTCAATTACAATTCCTGTTTGTATTGCTAATTCTTTTATTTCACTTGTATTAAGAGTTTTATTTTCTAAACCAATTGCAATTATACTTGCAGCTATTGGAGCGGAAATACTAGTTCCTGAAACTAAAACATTGTTGCCTATTTCATCTTTAGTTTCAATATTTTCTCCTGGTGCTAATAGTATTGTTGCGTTATTATAGTTTGAGTTAATCCAAACATTATCTGTTTTTGTACTTGCCGCAACTGCTAATCCTTCTCTTGCACATGCAGGACTTGTTACTGCATTTGTATGTCCATCATTTCCACTTGCTATGATTGTTAGTGTTTCATTATTATTTGCTAAATCATTAATTTTCTGTGCAACTGGATCTTCATCACAATAACCATTGTATTGTCCTGCTCCTAAGCTTATTGATATTATGTTTGCGCCTTGTTCTTCACAATATTCTAGTCCTGCGATAATATCTGATGAATGAGCTGTTCCGTTATCTGAAACTACTTTTGCTATTATGTAGTTGCTTTCGTTTGCAATTCTGCTTGCTACATATGTTATTTTTGTTCCATGTCCGTGATTATCGCTTATGTTTGTGTTGTCGTTGACGAAGTTATATCCTGTTATATTGATTCCAAGAACTTCTGAATTTGCTCCTGTGTCTAATATACAAATTGTTTGCCCACTTCCTCCTAGTCCGTGTGTTATTACTTCATTTGCTCTGGTGATATTTTTACTTTCTTCTATTAATAAGGTGAATTCTTGATCTAAACTTATTGATTCTATTTTTTCATCTTGAATTAATGTTAGCAATGTTTCTAGATCTATGTTCTCTATTGATTTGAATTCTTTTGTTTCTTGTTTTATTTCTAAGAGTTTTCCTTCTTTGTTTGTTTTATTCAAGAATTTTCTATTTTCTTTTTTGCTTTCTTTAATTTTATCTTTAATGTCTTTTTCTTTAACTTTTGTAATCTCATCTTTAGTTTTTTGTGTTTCTATTTCTTTTTTACTTTGTATTTGTATTTCTTTTTTATTCTGTGGTGTTTTTCTTTCTTCGATCTCGATAATTTTTATTCCTTCTGGAGTTTTGATTATGGTTCTTGCTTTGCCTTCTGTTCTGATTTTATTAAGTAGTTCTTCATCTACTTTGTCTGAATTCTCTAAGATTGAAAGAATACTTTCATTAATAGTTATGTTTAGAACACTTGGTTCTTGTTCTATTTCTAGTATTGTTAATCCTGTAATACTTGATCTTGCAAAAATACTCTTTATTAAATCCCAAATTTTTGTCCAAGTGTTTTCTTTTGATATTATGTGTGTTTCAATTGCTATTGCTGCCCCTGTAATTCTGTTTCCTGATTTTACGTCTATATTAGTTGTTGTTTCTTCAACTATCTCTGTTTGTTCTTCTTTTTCATTTACTTCTATTACTTGTTCTATTAATGATGTTAGGAAGTCTGGTGGGTCTGTTATGTTGATTATGTCATTGTTGGTATAACTATCTTTTAATGTCTTGATTTCTATTGTGAAGTTTACATTCATGCTAAAATTGTTTATGCTTGAAGTAGTGTTTGATCCTTCTGTATTATTAGCATATATAGTGTAATTGTATGTTCCGTTGATGTAGTTTGTGTAATTGTAAGTCCATGTGTCTGCTGTATAGTTGCTCATAGAATAGTTTGTTTCTGTTCCTTGTGGTGTTGTAATTCCAACCCATACTTCAGACACTCCATTGCTACCAGCAGTACTTGCTTGTATCGTTATGTTCTGTCCGAAACCTTGTGTGTTTGGAGTTGTTGAAATATCTTGTAGTGGATCCCATCCGTACGAGACTGCGTTAGATTCTGTATCTGTAACAGATACTGAATTGTGTGTTGCATTAACAAATAAATCTTGATCTCCAGTTAATCCTGAAGGTACAGTAACATTAACTTGCCATCCAACTCCTGGAATATAAACTACTTCTTGACCTTCTGAACTTCCACTAATGTTTAACACATCTAAAGCAACATCTCCAGTGAAACTAGTAAAACCATTTCTATAATAATCAAATCTTATATTCCTTGTACTTGAATATCCTGAAAAATTAATTGTTTTTGTATACCAACTAGTTCCTTGATTTCCTGATATATTCCATAAGGTATCCCATCCTCCAGCTCCATCATCTATTTGAACATTTAATTGCCCCATCTCCGCTCCATACATGTTATATGCAAAACTAATTTTAGTATTTGAATAATTATCAAGATCAATTCCTGTGTATGTTAAATATGCATGATCAGTTGCACCATCACAAGCATTTGAGGATGTTTCAACATAGGAATACATGTTATTATCATATCCTGCATCTACAGTGCAAGTAGCACTTCCTGAACAAGGGCCTGTTGATCCACTTCCAGTTCCGGAAACATCTCTAGCCCATGAACATTCTGTATCTCCGCTTGAAGCCCAATCTCCAAGATCACTAGTGAAAGTTGTAAAATTCTCAAATGGATTTAAACCTGATCCAATAATTGTAGCTTCTTCTCCATTAATTGTTACATTGTTTGTTGTTATACCTGTTGTAACATTTACGCTATCACTTAAGAAATTAAATAGGATGCTGATGTTATCTCCATCTTCAACTGATTCCGGAATTGCAGTAATTGGATCAGTTATTTCTAAAGTTTTTACACTCTCTACTGCAGTGTAACTTGAAAATCCGCTTGCATTAAACGTCATTGTACTTCCATTATAACTAAATCTTGTACAATCGGTACAAATAGAACCATCCTTATATGGAGTTGGGTCAAGATATGATAATCCATATAATGATAAATTAGCACTTGAATTATGAGTTGAATGTAAACTTCCAATTGCAACACTAATGTTGTTTTGTGTTATATTAACATACGAATCATAATTTTGATTTGAAACATTTAATTCATCGTTCCATTCAATTTTTCCATAATCTGCAATTTCAAGAACTATGTTGTTATTCAAGTCTTGAGTTAAACTATCAAAGTTTGTTGTGCTTCCATTGAATTTTGTTGCTGTAACATTTGCATCATATGGCTCGCCAACCTCTTCTTGAGTAACTGTCACATCGTCAAAATAAGAAGCACTTAATGAATGTGCTACAACTCCTACTGCTCCAGTTTTTTTATCTGAAGGGGTTGAAATATTAAAGTCCCATGTTGATGGTTCAGAATCACTAACATTCCAATGTCTTGCCAAGATACGATCATCACTTAACACAACTTTATACCAAACCCAAACATCATTAGCGATATCATGACCAGAACTAGAAGCGGCTAAGTCTGAATAAGAATCTGTGAAAATTCTCATTTCATCATTTCTTTGACCATATTGCAAGAAATCAGTGGTGCCTCCATAAGCAAAAATAATGTTACAATTATAATTACTACTAACAGCATCACATTTTAATTTAGCAGTATAAGTATAGTTACCCCAACTAGTATTTCCACCATATAACCAATTGTTATGATAACTGGCAATCTTTAATTCTTCAGAAACAACAGTGACTTGATTACTTGTTCCAGTAAATAAAGTCCAATTATTAGTCCATTCACCGTCACTAAAATCATCCACCCATATAGTTGTTGCAAGAGGACTAAATTCAATCTCGCTACCATTTACAAAACTCAAGTTTCCAGGAGTAAAATTATTAGTTATATTTTCAGTTAATGCATTGTACGCATTTACTCTTGAGAAATATCTTTCGCTATGTTCAACTACTTTTCCTGTGTGGATTAATAATTCTTTTAGTTCTGTATTGTTAATTGTTTTGTTCTCGCTAATAATTGCTGTTATTCCTGCAACTATTGGTGTTGACATACTTGTTCCACTCGCAATTACATCCACGCCATACTGATCTTTTGTATTGATACTCTCTCCTGGCGCAACTAATAATGTTGCGTTATTGTAGTTTGAAATTGTGCTAATTTCATCTGTTTTTGTTGAAGCACCTATTGCTAAACTTTCTCTTGCGCATGCAGGACTGCTTACAGCATTTGTATATCCATCGTTTCCACTTGCAACTACTGTTAGTATTCCATTGTTTGATAAGTTGTTTATTTTCTGTGCAACTAAATCTTCATCACAATAACCTTCATATCTTCCTGCCCCTAAACTAATGGATATTATATTTGCTTCTTGTATTTCACAATATTCTAGTCCTGCTATTATATCTGAAGAATAAGCAATTCCATTATTTGACACAACTTTTGCAATTACGTATTTGCTTTCATTGGCAATTCTTGTTGACACGTATGCAACTTTTGTTCCATGTCCATGTTCATCTGAAAAGTTGTCATTGTTATCAATAAAATTATATCCTGTTATATTTGTAACTCCAAGAACGCTTGTATTTACTCCTGTGTCCAGGATACATATTGTTTGTCCTTTTCCATTAAATCCTTGGGCGATTACAGTTGTTGCATTAGTTATATTTTTTGATTCTTCAATTAAAACTGCGAATTCTTGATCTATTATTATTTCTTCAATTATTTTGTTTTCTATTAAATTGTTTAATCCAGTTTCATCTAAGTCGACTGCTTTGTAATTATTTACTTCTTGTTTTATCTCAATTATATTTCCATCTTTAGTTGTTTCATTAATGAATGTTCTTTGCTTTCGCTTACTAGGTTTTATTTTATTTTTTATTTTTTCTTTGTCAATTATTTTTATTTTATCTTTTCCTTTTATGTTCGTAGTTGTAGGTGCTATTTTTCCAATACTTGTCTCGTTTGTTATTTGTATTAATTCAATTCCTTCTTTAGTTTTCACCATGAATCTAGCATTTATTTTTTCTTTAATTAATTCAAGTGCTTCAACATATCCTTCCACATACTCTTCTGGTGCAACAACACTAATATTGAATCTATTACTTGTTGTTAACATTGATCCATCTGTTGCATAAAGATGTAATTCATATTCGCCTGGAGTATTTGATTCGAATCTTATTATTTCTCCTTTAACACTTACATTTATACTTTCAATATTGCTGCTATCATAAATTAGTTCATCTTCATCTGGATCAATGAAATATTCGCTAGCATTCAATTCGTAGAATTTATTTAGTACAATATCATCAATTACTTTTATTTGTATTGGTGCATTATTTTCTTCTAATATTTTATATTCAATTGAATTTAGTTTAAACTCTGTTCCTTCTAGTATTATAATTAAACTAATGTTCTCATTTATGATTTCAAGATTACAAGTTTCTACACATCCTGATATTACTTCTGTAATTTTTTCGTTCTCGTAAGTTTCATTAAGAACTATTTCTTGACTAATATTCTCAAGATTTAGAATTTCTTCTTCAAGTATTATACTTATGTTCTCGCCACTTGTTTCGTTAATTATGTCTGCACTAGTATTATTGGTTAAATTATTTTCTTCATTAATTACTATGCTTGTGTTCTCGTCTATTGTGTTGTTTGTTTCATTAATTATGTCTGCACTAGTATTGTTGGTTAAATTATTTTCTTCTTCAATTATTATGCTTGTGTTCTCGTCTATTGTGTTGTTTGTTTCATTAATTATGTTTGCGCTGCTATTGTTGGTTAAATTATTTTCTTCATCAATTACTATGCTTATGTTTTCACTAATACTTTCATTAATTTCTTCACTAATATTTTGACTAGAATTAATTTCTATATTTGTGTCAGTAGTTTCATTCGTACTTTCATTTAACTCTATTTCGATAACTGGGTTTCTTGGTTTTATTTTCTTAATCGCATATCCTGTAATCAGGTTTAATCCTTCGCTCGTGTTCGTATCTATATCAATTACATCAAATAAACTTCCATTGATATTTAGTATTACTTTAGTTCTTCCTTGTCCTATAATTTCACCATTTATGCTTATTCCTGATATATTGGTTCTATTAAGATTTATTTCTGTATAGTTCTCTTTTATGCTTAAGTTAAATTCTTCAACTAATATTGTCCCTTTGTAATCTAAACTTGCAAATCCTGTTAATTCAACAAATCCTATGCTTGTTAATAATCCTAAAATTAAGACTAAGGCTACTAAGAATAATAGTTGCATATTTTTATGCTTTTTATTGCTGTGGCTATTCAAACTATTTATGTCGGACGTTCTATTCTCTATTCCGTTTTGTTTAGTTTGCTTTTTCATCTGCCTCAGATTTCTTTTTTGCTCTTGTGTAGATTGTTGACAAGGTTTTTGCTGATCTATTGAAAATTACAGAAAGTTGTTTGTTGCTTGCTCCACTATTTCTCATGTGTAAAACAATTGCTTCGAATGCTGTGAATTTAGAATTAGCAATTACATCTAGTGGGATGTGGATATTTGATTCATCAACAAATGTTTTTCTTAGAATTCGTTTGTCTTTTGTTCGAAGATATGTTGTTCTTATGTTTCTTTGATCTCTTTTTAGTAAATCTGCAATTTGTGAGTATCCTAATTTGTATTCTTCTTTCAGATATTCAACTATTGCTTCTAGAAATGCAACTTCCCTGTCTAAAAAGATGCAACTTGGTATTAGAATTTGATATTGTCCACTCAGAAAATCTCTATTTTTTAGTCCATTTTCTACTATTTTATGCACTTTTTATCCTACACTGTATGTTTGAGTATTTAATGCTTTCTTTAATCTCTCTTTTCTAGTCTTACATTGTGTGTATTAGCTTATAAATGTTACTATGTTCATTTTTACCCTCAAAAATCAAAATGTTTATTAAGAATCTAGTCTATTTTTAATTAAAATGAGGGGTGTAGTAGTATTTTCGTTATTAGTTCTATTATTAGTGCTATTTATGACTCCACCTGTTTCTGCTTTAGGAATTGCACAAGAATACTTAGAAAATAGTACTTTACGTCTTATTAAAGGCGGAACTTATTATTTTGATTTAGTTATGCAAAATCCTAGTGATGAGCCAATATCCGTAACGCTTAATTTAACTTCTGAAAAGAATGTAGCTGAAATTGTTGATCATAATGAAACATATATTCTCCCCCCAAAATCTTTTAAAAATAATATTCAAGTAAAAGTTGTTGCCCCTAAGAAATCCTTTGTTGGTGATTCTTTTAAAGTGCGATATTCTATGATGCCTTTTCAAGAACAAGAAGGTGGACAATTAGGAATGGTTATGAAAATATCTCAAAGTTTTGATGTGTTAATTGTAAATGAGGATGGTGTTGGAATAAACACGATGATTAAAATAAGAAACTTTTTTAGACATACATGGAGTATTTTAATTTCAAAAACTTCAAAGATAATCCTTGGTATCTTAGCATTATTGGGCATTGTGGCTATTTTTGCAAGAAAAAGTCTTTTAACAACTAAAAACATAATTGGTTTAAAATTAGTTGTTGTAAGAAAAGAAAATGATGATTCTGATAAAGTTCTAAAAGATGCTACAAAGAAATTATCTAAAGCGAAAACAGACTTAGAACCTGAAAAGAAAAAAGTAGCTGCAAAAAAGAAATCAATACAGAAAAAGCCTAAACTTGTAGTTAAATCTATTAAACCTAAATTCAAACCTAAATCAAAAGAAAAAATTATTGAGAAAACAAAAGAAGTCAAAATTGAAGAAAAAATTAAAGTTAAACTTAAAGAAACAAAACCAGTTTCAACTAAAAAGAAAACTTCTTCAAGAAAAAAATCTAAAATTGATTTATCAAAAGAAGTAAGCTCATCCGATGAATACTTTCATTTCAATAATGGAACAAGTTTAAAATCAGTTATGGACCTTTATCATTATCTTCCAGTAATGCCCGATAGTTCATTTTATTATCATGTTTCTAAAGATAAAAATGATTTTGCTAATTGGATTGAAGGTGTACTTAATTTTAAAATTTTAGCAGCTAAACTTCGTAAATGTAAAAACAAAGCTAGTTTCAGAAAAGTTATTCAAGATGAAATTGAAAAATAAATTCTTAATAAGCATAAGTTTGTTGTTGATTATATTTTTGTCTGCGGCATCTTTTGATATTGGGATACAGATTGTAACTCCTGACGTTTCTTTAGATAATAATCTTTATATTCAATCTTCATTTGTTCAAGTAAATGGTTCCGATGTAATTATTCGAATTCCATTAATATATAATATAAATTTAACTTCTAACGTGTCTTTACTCAAAAATCTTTTTTGGTCTGAGTCTCATTCTTGGAGAATATTTGAGAATGGATCTGAGTTATTAGTAACTGAAAACGCAACACATATTTTCTGGACTTCAAGCGAATTTAATAATTCATACGCTGAATTTAAAGTTCTTCCTCCAAAACTTAATATTACTCATACTCAAAGTAATCCTGGTTATTTTGCTTCAAATTTCACTGTGAGTTCACCTAATCATTTTACTAATGTTAGTGCTAGTATTCCTATAAGTGGAAATCATACTCTTTACAATTTATATTGGTTTGATGGCAATTCTTATGTTGATAAAACAGTTTCTTATAATTTACAAGTTAGTGATGGTTTAGCTAATCTTAGTAATTTTAATACTTCAACTCAATATTTTTATTTAGAAGCTTTTTGTAGTGAAGTTTGGTCTTGTACAGCTTGGTCAGGTAGTGAATGTGGAACTAGATCTTGCACTGATCAAAACTCTTGTGGAACTCAATTATCAAAACCTATAACTAGTAAATCTTGTGGTGGTTCATCACCTGTTTACTCAACATTTTATGCTAATAATGTATCTGAAGAATCATTTACTTTCTTGCCTGCAAGTCTTAAAATAGAATTGTTTCCAAATGACAAAGAATCTTATCCAATTTCCATTTTTAGTAATGCAGATAAAACTTTAAGATTTTTTTTGGAACTAGAACCTGCTGATTCTTTCCTTTCTATTAGCAAGTCTTCAATTAGGGTTTCACCCGGCCAAGAAGAATCTTTTAACTTAAATTTTAATGTTCCAGAAAATCAAGAATTAAAAGATTATGATTTTAAGTTGAAAGTTATTTTAGACAAAGAAGTACTGTTCACAATAAATATTTCTGCAATCATTATTGAAAATAAAACAACGACTGAATTATTTGTTGAAGATAAACAATATGAATCAGGCGAGGAATTTGATTTCAATTATAAACTTGTAAATTTTGAATCTTTATATGGCTTAGAGGGTGAACTTATTTTCTATTTAAAAGATGGAGCGTTTGTAAAAAAAATATTAAAAAAAGAACGAATTATACTTGATTCTTCTTTTAATAAAAAATTAAATAAGGAATTACAATTTGAATTGGATTCTGGTTTTTATAATTTTTGTACGGATTTATATGTTAACAATACTTTGTACACGCAATGTGAATCTTTAGAGGTTATTAAGCCTGTTATTGAAAGTCCTTCAAGAGTTAGAGATTATAATTTTTGGTTTGTAATAATTATTGTTTTACTTGTTATGGCATTATTAAGTATTAGTTTAGTTTTTGCTCATAATCGTTTATCTAACAGAGTTATATCTGAAATTCCTTATTTAATAAGTTCAAAGAATGAGTTGTTAGAATTTATTGAAAGTTTATCTAAAGATCAATTTGATATTATTAAAGGTGAAGAATTATCTGATTTTATTGAATCACACCTTGGTGACTCTGCTTTAGCAAAAAAAATAAAATCTCTTAAATCAAAAAACGGAGTTATACATACTTTAAGTTTGAATATTGTAAAACAAAAATCTAAACTTAAATCTAAAAAATTCAAATCTAAACCTACTAAAATTAAATCTAAACCAATTTCTAAATCTTCGCTTAAATCTGAATCAAAACCTAATTCTAAGTCTAAGGATAAAACGCTTCAGAAAACTCTTAATGATTATAAAACTCAAGTTTTTAAGACTAAACCTTCAACTCCGGAAGAATACTTTCATCTTGTTAATAATGTAAAGTTAACTTGTGTTGAAGACTTTGTATCTTATCTACAAGTTATGCCTGAAACAGTTTTTTCTTACCATGTTACTGTTGAGCGTAATGACTTTGCTTCATGGGTTGAACATGTATTTGGTTTTGATGGTTTAGCTGTTAAACTTCGTATGTGTCGTACAAAAGATCAAATGATTAAAGTTTTAGATTCTTATGTTCATCCTCTAAAACATTCTTCTATGCATAAACTTTAAATACTCCTCTTTTTTTCGTTATCTTAAGATGAATATTAGCGAATTACAAGGAAAACAAGGCGGAGTAAATCTAGTCGGTGAAATTGTCGAAATTAGTGAACCAAGAGAATTCCAAAAATTTGGTAAACCTGGAAGAGTGGCTAATGCTAAACTTAAAGATGATACTGGTGATGTTACTTTAACTCTATGGAATGAACAAGTTGATGAGTTCAAACAAGGGGATAAAGTAGAAATTAAAGATGGTTATGTTAATGAATGGCAAGGCAATCTTCAAATTACTTCCGGTAGAAACGGAACAATCACTAAAGTAGAATAAATTAATTTATTTTTATTTATTTATTTATTATGGGATCCTAGCTCAATCTGGGAGAGCGCACGACTGAAGATCGTGAGGTTCGGGGTTCAAATCCCCGGGATCCCATTTATATTTCTATTATTTCATGTTTGATTAAGACCTTGATGGTGGGATTTGAACGTAGTTCAACGTAAACTTGTTTTGTTTTCGTGTCTCCAAAAACTTTTGTTTTTGAGAACGAATCCCCAGGATACCATTTATATTTCTATTTAAGCATTAAATGTTGAAAGAATTAGTTTGTATCTATGACTTATTTCATCGTACTGCTCACGCTATATCTTGTTGTATCAGCTACTTTAAGAATTGTGTTATAACTTAGTATTATTATATACTTTTGAGTATATTACAATTAGATTATTATCTTTTCTAAAAAAGCTTCATTTAACTTTTACAGTTGCATCAGGTCTGAATTCTTTTATGAACTCTACTATTGGTTTTATATCAGTATCATTTTTTACTGTAAAGCTTACTTTGTTATCTGGCATGCTTTTTGATGTTAATTTAAAACCATGTTCGCCTGCGATTTTTAATAACTTAAATCTTATGTCTGCTCCATGTATCCTTGAACCTTCTGATTCTATTATGTATGTTGTCATTATATTTATACCATGCTTGTCGCAACTGAGCTTAATATTGTTGCTGCGATTAAATTAAATATTAATACTACTACGAAAGCAATTCCAGTATAAGTAATTGCTGTTCCTATTAAATTCTTTCCTAAAGTATAACGCTCATTTAGCTTATCTACGCCATTTTCAATGCCATTTACTAATGTTGTTAAGATATAGACTATTTGTATTACATACAGGCTTACAATGAACTGAAAGTAGAATGTGGGAACTCCAGACCCAAACATACTCAGTAGTCCTCCGCCTGCCATTCCATCAGCTTCTGATGATAATACTGCTAGTTTTTCACCTAAGCTTCCTAAGATGCTAGTAATCATACTTGTTATACCTATTACGATTCCTGAAATAGCTGGTGTTAAGAATTTAATTTGACTTTTCATTGAACTAATAATATCTGCCATTAAGTCTTTTAGTCTTTCATCAACTCTATGCATTTCTTTTACATAACCTGAAATATTAATTAATGCGCTACTTGCAACCAATACTCCTTTTTTACTTGATTCAACTAACACTTTCATCGAACTTTCAATTAATGGTGATGGGAATTCTTGTAATGCGCCTCTTCTTTCATCAAATATTGCTTGTTCAACGTTGTATCCTAATTTTGTTATGTTTTGACTTACTAAATAGAAAAATTTTCCACTTTCTGTTCCTTCCATTACTTCTGCAACTTTACTAAATGCTATTTCCGCTGGAAAACCATCTCCTAATCTGTTTCCTAATTGAAATATTGCGGATGCAAATTCTTGTTCTAGTTTTTTAGTTTTAGTTCTAATTCCAATTAAATTCTTTGATCTTAATCTATAATAATATCCTATTCCAAAACCAAGTCCCATTGGAATAAATAAACTCAACATTATCGCGCCTAGTCCATAAGGTCCAATTATATTTCCGGTCGATATTCCATCTATTAATTCTTCCCTATATCCAAGCAGATAATGTTCTGCTCCAGGGTGAGTTATACTATTTGCACACATAATATAAGTTCTGTCCAGTCCTGATCCTAAACTACAATCAAAGTTTGGAAGTACTGCATGTAATATTAGTGGTGAGAATCCGATAAATAACATTACAATAACTATTATAGCTGATATATACGCTGGACTCATTAGAATTTCTTTTCCACCAATATTAATTCTTATATTCCGATATTTTCGTAAGTCTTTATTTATGTCTGCAATGTCTGAATCCCCATAACCAGTGGGTCTTTCAGATAATATTTTTTTACCCATATAGAATACTGATGCGGGTAGTATTATGTTATATAATGCAAATAAGTGATACCATTTTACTTCTGGCATAAAACTAACTACTAGTGGTAAAATAACTAATCCAAGAATTGGTAGAATTACTCCTAACATGTGTAATGTTGTAATTGGAGTTTTTAGATCTTGAGCGTAATGCAACATTTTTTCGTATGTTTCTTCAAGCATTACTGTTAATGATTTGTCTAATGAGTCTAATCTTCTTGATTCTGAAGTTTCATATAATGATGATTCAATTAAATGCATACTTTCAATGAATTCCATGTTCCACTTTCGCCAGCTGTCTAAGTAGTGGTCCATTGCTTCTTTTACTGATGAAAACTTTTCTGTTTCTAAATTCCATATAATTTTCTTCAAATCTAACGATAGTGGCGGTCCTAGATGTTCTGCTGCAAAATCTACTGCCAATTCAAAATTTGATGAGTGTCTCATATAAGTTACAATATAGAATATACATAGTACCATTTGGTTACTTGCTTTCATTCTCCAACTGTTTGCTAAGAAGAATGGCCAACCCTGAAGTGGTATTAAGGTCATTAATCCTAAAACTACCGCTAATAGAACCATAAACATACTTGGTTCCATTCCTAGAACTGTTGGTACTGCTAATCCAAAAAATAATCCCAGTACTAAAAAAATTAAGATGACTAATATTGGAAAACTACTTGCTCCTGCTGGAGTTATATTTAAGTGACAAATGCTTATTGCTTCTGCTAATTCTTTTTCTTTCTTTTTATCCGGTTTTACCTTGAGTATTTTTTCTGCAAAGTTACATCCTTTTTCATAGAAATCCATGTGTTTTGGTAAATATTGATTTTTAAAACTAGTATAATCTTTAGTGGTTATTGCTTTGAGACTCTCACCTCTCAATTCTTGTTTTAATTTTGAACTGATTTCTTTTTTTAATGTATCAATATCAACCATGCTTTTTTCTCACTGCTTTTTTAAGCCATTCATTCCATTCAAAGAATATTTCTTTTGAATCTAATGTTCCTCTTTTTGCTTTTACTCTTTCACTTATTCTATGAAATTCATCGTTTGATCTTATTGTGAATGGTGCTTCTAATATGTCTGGATCATTTGTTTTTTCTGCAATGTTCATTATTGTTTCTTTTGTTTTTGCTCTAAGCATAATATTATCCCATACTGCATCCCAATTTCCAGCCCAATCTTTTACATTGCCAGCTATTGCTTTTACTATTTCTGAGTCTCCGTTCATTAGTGCATCAGTAACTTCTAATTCATCTGTTTTAGCATTATATTTCATTAAGTCAACAAATCCTCCTTCTCGAAGCGGATCATTTTCCCATTCTTTTCTAATTTCGGTTATTTGGGTTACTCTTCTCCATTTGTGAAGTCCATCTGCAGACTTTATTGGATTCGCGACAACTATGATGTCTGTTGCTTTAAATGATGTTCTTGGTACTTCTAAATCATTTACAACTCTATCAAATACTCCATAAGGACTATCTCCATGAATTGTTCCTGCAACAACATTTGCAAGTGCTCCAACTCTCATTGCTTCATATAGTGCTTTTGCTTCTGTGCTTCTTACTTCTCCTACAATTAAACATGAGTCTCCAAGACGTAATGTTGTTCTAATTCCTTCATCTGCAGGAACTTCAGCGCTACCTTTTGATAGTGCTGATGCAACTTTCATTTGTTGTATATTATAACCCATTTTTCTTAGTGATCCGCAAGGTAATTCTAATGTATCTTCTATAGTGATTATTCTATATTTTCTCATTATTTCAACAAGTACTGCACCTAAAACTGATGATTTTCCTGCGCTTCTTGTTCCTGCAATAAGCATGGTTCTATTTCCATCTATTAGAAAACTAAGTAATCCTGCTGCAGTTGTGTTTATCATCCCATTTTTAATAAATAAAGGTAAAGTCCATGGTTTATCTCTATGTCTTCTAAAAGCATAAGCTATTCCTGTTGGATTTAGTGGAGGGGATATGACTCCAATTCTCGCATTTGCAATTCCTGGTATTTCAAGTTCCGTATCCAATATTGGATTTGCTTCATCTAATGGTCGTCCAGAAATAAGTCTTAATTTAGAAGCCCATGATTCTCCATCACTAACTGTTGGAATTATATTTGTTCTACATTCTCCAAAGTCTTGATGTACAATGAATATTGGTATTTGTCCCATTGGACTGTTAATGGTGATATCTTGTATCTTTGGATCTTCTAGTAATACTTCTATAAGTCCAAATCCAACTGTATATCTTATCAAAATTTTAGTTAATTTATCTAAATCTTTACTCGTAATTTTTAGGTTTTTATAATTTGCAAGTTCTTCGATTAAGTCGTGCCCTACATTGTAAAAGACTTCTCTCATTCTTTCAGGATCTACAAAGTCTTGTTTTTCGGGCTTGTGTTCTGCCATAATATTTCTTGCTAAATCAAGTAGTTCATATTGGTCTTCATCTAGTTCAAATTCTGGCGGAGTTAAATGATACAAATACTGTATGTTGTCTTCGAGTTCAAACATGATAATTTCATTTTCACCTGCTTTATAGCTGTCTTTTTCTACTGCTCCTTTAGGATATGAAGCCATAAGCTTTGTAAACATAAAATCAGGTTTTATTGTCGGTGCAAAGACTTTCCTATATATTGCTCTATCTCCTATTCTATGTCCTGCTATGAATGGTTTTAATACAGCTATTAATTTAGTATTTTCAAGAAGTCTTTCAAGGTATTCTAATAATTGTAAATAGTTTTTATGTGCTTTTATCGCTTTTTCATTAATTGTTTTATCATTTAGAATGTGTTCTTTTCTCGCAATTCTTTTTAATGAAACATAACAACTTATTGGATCTTTTTTTAGTAAATTAAAGACCGTATTTCTTATTTCATTATATTTAAGATCTTTTTTCCCACCTTCATCATATCGAGAAAATGATTCGTGTGCAAATAATTTTTTATTTTTTACTAATTCGTTATATAAATGTGCAATTTCTGCAAGTATTACTGTTTGAGGATAATCATATTCATAATCTCTTTTTTGTGAAAAGACTATTTTGGTAGTTCCTGGGTTTTCAATTAATAATTCGGCAGTTTTTGCCATATAAATTTCGTCATCTTCTATTGACGGTACACGCATAGCATTTTCGCAGTTAACTCTAAGTATGTTGTCTTCTCCCTGTCTTACTGTTTCATAAGAAAATGCTTCTTCTCCCAACGACCTCACCTCAAGCGAAAGATTTATATTAGTTTTAGTACTGTAGATTATATAAACTTTTCCGCAATTTAGAGGTGTTTTATCTTCTAAATAAAGAAATATAAGATATTTTTTTAACTATAAAACCATGGCAAAAGATTTTCTTTCGAATACTGGTACTAAGAACCCGCAAGGTTCAACTAAACCTTCTGATTCTCCTTTTGAATCTGTTTCAAAGAAAGTTACAACTTTAGGTTCAAGATTAAGAGTTATTGAGGAGCGTTATACGAATCTCAGGAAGAAAATTCAGCTTTCTGATGAAAATTTGTTAGAATTTGAAAAAGATCTTACTTTAGAATTTAAAAATTTATCTTCAGAATTCTTAGATGTTAAGAAAACTATCAGTTCAATGAACGAGAATCTTATTAATATGGCTTCAGAACTTCAACATGTTGTTCGCCAATCTGAATTTAAAGTTATTCAAAAGTATGTTGACATTTGGCAACCTATGAATTTTGTTACCCGTGAAGAATTAGATAAAATATTAGCAAGACATTTTAAGAAATAATTTAATCTTCAGAGAATAAACTACTAATAAATAAAAACATTTATATAAATAGCTCTCATATTTAAACTTGTTAAAATGGCATTATTTAGTGGATCTAATAAACCTGGCAAAAGTAACGTTCCAGTTTCACAGGTAATGGGTATGCGAGATCAAGGTTTATCTAATAATCAAATAATTCAATCTTTACAAAGAGATGGTTTTTCTTCATCTCAAATTTTTGAAGCTATGAATCAGGCAGATATGAATCCTGCTGTTAGCGGCGCTTCATCTGGTCAAATATCTCAAGAGCAAAATAATTCTTCTAATCCTAATTTTAATTCTACACCTGCAAGTACAAGTCCAATGGAGCCTTCATCTTCTCAAATGAATTTTTCAGCTCCACATGCAGGTCATAGTCCATTACCACCTATGACTGATAAACAAGCTGAAATTGAAGAACTTGTTGAGTCTATCATTGAAGAGAAATGGGAAGAAATTGCAAAGGATATTAATAGAATCATTGGCTGGAAAAATAAAGTAGAATCTAAACTTTCTACTATTGAACAAGATTTTAACAGTTTAAAGGAAGAGTTTGATAAGCTTCATAATGCTGTTATTGGTAAAATTGGCGAGTATGACAAGAATATTCTAAATGTTGGTGCCGAAGTTAAAGCTATGGAGAAAGTATTTTCTAAAGTTTTACCTGTTTTTACTGAGAATGTATCTGAACTTTCTAGGATCTCCGATAATTTTAAGTCTATTTCCAAAAAATAGACTTCAAATTTAAGAAATAATCATGTTTACTTATTTCTATTCTAATTTTAAGTTTGTTTCCAAAAAATAGACTTCAAATTTAAGAAATAATCATGTTTACTTATTTCTATTCTAATTTTAAGTTTGTTTCCAAAAAATAGACTTCAAATTTAAGAAATAATCATGTTTACTTATTTCTATTCTAATTTTAAGTTTGTTTCCAA
>CAYOEA010000004.1:69557-78628 GCA_964402995.1 uncultured Methanosarcinales archaeon | reverse complement strand
TTTAAGAAATAATCATGTTTACTTATTTCTATTCTAATTTTAAGTTTGTTTCCAAGAAGTGATTTAAAGTTTAAGAAATAATCATGTTTACTTATTTCTATTCTAATTTTAAGTTTGTTTTCAAGAAATAATATTTAAACTTCTCTTCGTCTTTGTTAATAAAATAAGAATTAAATTATTTATGTTGACGTCATTAAAGCTAATGTCATCATCCCAATAAACAACATGGCTAAGAATCCTAGTACTTTAGGGTGTACTAATGTGTGTAATACGTTTGATCCAAAGCTATCTGTTTGTGTGGATCCGCCTAATTCTACTGTATCTGAATCTGTATCTAAAGTATTGTCTACATCTGTACTATCTTCTGAAATGGTTCCATCTTGTTTGTCAAGTAATGATTGCCCAAACACGGTCGCTAAACCTGCAATTAATATGATCATTACTAAAACTATTATGTAAGGAAAAAATTGGGAATCTTTGATTAAACTTAAAGTATCTTTTTCTCCAAAGCCAAACATTCTTAATGCAAATAAACAAAAGAATATGAATAAGAATAATACAACAAACCATGAAGTAAAGAAGTTTATTAGTGCTAAGGCAATTTTTGAAATTATTAGAATAAATGATATTGATATGGCAATTAAGCCATGCATACCATTCATATCTTTTCCAAAAGGTTTGGCATATTGGAGTATCGCATAAATTATTGCGAAGATTAATATGAATATAAATACTACATTCAAATTTGCCAATAAGCCAATCTCAAGGAATGATGCCATTTATTTATTTGCCTTTTTTCCAAATATCGGATAGTCCTTCAAAGAACTTTCCTTCTTTGTCTTTTCCTGCTGGTTTATCTTCTTTTGTGATGAACCAAATGATTATTCCAAAGACTAAGATTGATACAATAATTTCCATTGTGTATGCATTGTTTATCCATTGCAACCACCATGGCATTGAACTGAAAAAACCTGCTGACCCAATGAAGATCACTATTACTGCAACGATTGAGACTAATACTGCCCATCCGCCAAGCGATTTTCCTGCAAAGTCAACTTCTCCGCCAATAATTCCTAATAGTAACATAATCATCACAAATGCAATTGCGATTAATGATACGTTTGGTAGTGCACGGTTCATGATTTCTACTATATCCCCATTTGGAGGATACATTCCAGTTACGTGTGGTATTACGACTGAAAGACCTAAAACTAATGCAACTATTACGTTGTATTTTTTACTGTCCTTACCTAAAACCAATGATTTTTGTAATGCGGCAAATACTACGACAAATACTATCATGAATGGTAGTATTACGTCTGTGATGCCCATATTATCTAGAGTCCATATAATGTTGTCAAAAATTCCCATGATTAATCACCTTTATCCTTATTTTCAGATGTGTTACCGCCACTGTTGGTTATCCACCAAACAAATGCAGCGACTAATAATAATAAAATAATTGAAGTTACTCCTTCTGAATTCCAGTATTTACTTAGGAAGTCATATACGTCTTTTAACCATCCTAACGCGTTTAAAAATATTAGTACGATTACTAAGAACAAAACAGGAAGTAAAGTTTTTTTCCACTTTTCATTTAATTCATATTCTCCTTCTTTTTGCATAATTCCAGCAAGCATTAAGAATAATATTACTAATAGTAATAATAAAAAAACTTGACTTGCGACTGTATTTATTAGTCCAACTAATTTTGATGATCCAATAACAAAGAAAGCCATAACAAATCCAACCATTGCATTAATGTTTTTCCTTGTAATGGTTTGTCCGTCGACCTTTTCAACACCAAAAATCTTAGTTTTCTCAAGAATTGCGAATACTATTGCGAACACCAATAAAAACGGTAATATTACATCATAAACACCTAAATCTGTCATGAATCCTATAGTTCCGCCTAGTACAGTGTCTGCCATAAGCAAGTTTATTGCTTGTATAGTATATAAATTTTTTGATTATTGTCCTCGATAACGATAATTATAAAAAGCAGAGAATTAATCAATATTTTGGGTGGTTTTTATGAATTTTGATGATATTTCAATTGAATGGATTATGCATGATTGTTTTAAGTTTAAAGCTTCTAAAGTTATTTACATTGACCCATTTCAAGTTCCTGATGGTCTTGAAACTGCAGACTACATCTTAGTTTCGCACGAACACTTCGATCATTGTAATCCTGAGGCTATATCTAAACTTGCAGATGAAAATACCACTATTATCACAATTAAAGCTTGCGAAGAAAAGCTTCAAGATTTAAATTTTAAAGAAATAATTATTGTAGCACCAAATAATTCTTATGATTTTGATGGTTTTAGTTTAGAAACTATTCCCGCTTACAATACTCATAGATTTAGAAGTCCTGATGTTCCTTTTCATCCAAAAGAATCTGGCATGGTTGGTTTTGTCTTACATCTTGGCGGAAAACGCATTTATCACTCAGGTGACGTTGATAAAATTCCTGAAATGGGCGATTTAAAGAATATCGACATTGCTTTAGTTCCTGTGTCTGGAAAATATGTTATGGATGCAAAGGAAGCAGTAGAAGCAATTAAGTTAATTAATCCAAAAATCGCAATTCCCATGCATTACGGAACTGATATTGTAGGTACTATTGATGACGCTAAAGAGTTTAAAGAACTTGTTGGTGATTTTTGCAGAGTTGAGATATTATAATTTTTTTAGCTTAAAAACAATAAAAAACAATATATATAAAAATAAATTTATAATTTAGTTTAGAAAAGGTGGAAAACAATGTTAAGAACACACACATGTGGAGAATTAAATAAAGATCATGCAAACACTGAAGTTACACTATCCGGTTGGGTAGACTCTATGAGAATCAGCGGTAAAATTGGATTCTTAATCCTTAGAGATCGTTATGGTAAAACTCAGTGTTTTTTAGGAAAAGATATTATTGAAAAGTTTGGTGAGATTAGACGAGAGTCTGTTGTTCAAGTTTCTGGAATGGTTAAACTTAGACCTGAGAATCAACAAAGACCACAAGAACCTACTGGTGAAATCGAACTTTCTACTTCAAACTTAAAAGTTATTTCTGATTGTGAACCTCTTCCTTTAGAAATGGATGATGATGTTGTTCAGACTAGCGAAGAATTAAGATTAAAGTATCGTTATTTAGATTTAAGACGACCTTCCATGGTTAAGAATTTAACTATGAGACATAAAGTTGTTCAAAGTCTTAGAACTAACATGGATAAGCATAATTTCTTAGAAATTACAACTCCTATTTTAACAAAGAGTAGTCCAGAAGGTGCTAGAGATTATTTAGTTCCTGCAAGACTTCATCCTGGTAAATTTTATGCTTTACCCCAAGCACCTCAGCAATATAAACAATTATTAATGGTTGGCGGTATTGATAAGTATTTTCAGATAGCTCCTTGTTTTAGAGATGAAAATGCGAGAGCTAACAGAGCTCCTGGTGAATTCTATCAGTTTGATGTTGAGATGAGTTTTGTTCATCAAGAAGATATCTTAAAACTTATAGAATCATTAATGGTTGATCTTGTTAAGGAATTATATCCAAATAAAAAAATCACTCAAGTTCCTTTCCCAAGACTAAACTATGACGATGTCATGAAAGAGTATGGCGTTGATAGTCCTGATATTAGAAAGAACAAGGAAGATCCTGATGAATTAGGTTTTTGCTTTGTAATTAACTTTCCTTTATTTGTAAAACAATCAGAAGAAGATTTCTTCCATGGCGCAGGCAAAGAATGGGGTCCATGTCATCATATGTTCACCATGCCTCATGAAGATGATTTAGAATTCCTTGAATCTGATCCTGGTAAAGTTAGAAGTTATCAACATGACCTTGTTTTAAATGGTATGGAAGTTGGCGGTGGAAGTATTAGAATTCATGATGCAAAAATCCAACAGAAAATATTTGATTTAATTGGTTTTTCAAAAGAACAAGCTGGAGAATTCTCACATATGCTTGAAGCTTTTACTTATGGTGTCCCTCCTCATGGCGGAATTGCTTTAGGTGTTGATAGATTGTTAATGTTACTTATGAATGAACCTAGCATTAGAGAAATTATCGCGTTTCCAAAAAATAAGGATGCTCGTGATGTTACTTTAGATGCACCTTCAACTGTAAGTCTAGAACAATTAGATGAATTAAACATTTCTTCTAAGAAATAATTTTTTTAATCTTTTTTTTAATTTAACAGTAGATATATTCGCATTCGCCTTTTTTTCGATATGTGCAAAAGTTACATGCTTCGCTTTTTATTTTTATTTTATTTTTATCAAAGTATTTTGAATCAATAATTTTTGTTTCTTGAAACTTTTCTTTTATTTTTCTTGTACACAGTTTTATTTTTTCATCAACTTCAATTATCGGATTTATACATTGTTGACATTTAGCATTTATTCTTTTTTGTTCTTCTCCAAAAATACATGGTGGTAATGTTTTTGTTATTGAGAATGGTATGTTTTTTTCTTCTAATAGGTTTATTAATTCATGAATCTTTTGTCCTGTTCTTTCAACTAATAACTCTTCTTTTAAATCGAATTCTAAAAATAGTTCTTCTTGATTTCCTTCTTGTTTTACATTTTTTATTAGTTGAGTTATTTTTTCTTCGAAATTATAGTTGTCTATTTTATGTTCTTGTTTTTTGAAATATCTTTTAATTTTAGTTATTTGAAGCAAATCTTCCATTAATGCTGTTCTTTCAAAAAGTTCTATTGGAGTTGGATTAAAACTGCCTTTCCATTCTACAAAGAAATCATTATATTCTTTTTGTATGAATGCTAGTTGAGGGGGTAATGTGTCATTATTACCAAGAAGTTTTATTTTGAATTCTTTTGAATCTTTCATCATTTTACTTCCTGGAAAAATTCTAAAAAATTGCGAATTTATTAAGAAAAAACCTTTTACTTCATTCATTAATTCAAATACATAATCTAAATTTTTAAAAAATAATTCTTGTGTTTCTCCAGGATATCCAAACATTATATTCATTGTCGAGCCCATTCCTATTTTGTGTGTGTCTTTTAGAATTTGCATCATTTCTTCTTTATTAGTTCCTTTATTCATGGAGTCTAATATTTCTTGATTAAAATTTTCAACTCCAAATTCTAAATCATCACAACCTGAGTCTTTAAGTTTCTGTAGTAATTCAAAACTTAAGTTTTCACATCTAAATGATCCATTCCAAATTATTTTAAGCGGAGTTACTTTATCACAAAATTCTTCTAGCCATTCTTTTGATCCATTTATTAGGCTATCACAAAAAAAGAAAAATGTTGTTTTATTTTCTTTAATTCTCTTTTCCATTTCAGCTATTACTGAATCAACATTTCTTGTTCGATAGTATTTCCATTGATTTGTTTCTGCACAAAAGTTACATTTTTTAGTGCATCCTCTGCTTGCCATTATTGGCATTATATCTTCTACATTCTGACCTAAATCTGCTAATGGAATGTTTTGTAATTTACTAATTAATTTTGTTTCAGGTTTATTTTCAATATCCTTTTTATTCCAATAAGATATGTTTGTAACTTCATTAATTGGGATCTTTCCTTCAAGAGAATTTATTAGTTTCTCAAAACTTATTTCACCTTCGCCTGTTACTACATAATCACATAAACCTAATTTTAGAAATATTCTTGCATTATCATAATTGCAAACAGGCCCTCCAAATATAACTTTAATATTCGTTTTTTCTTTTATTTTTTTAGCTAGTAATGCTGTATAAGGTACATTTGACATTATTAATGAGAAACAGACTACATCAGGTTTTTCTATCATCAATTCATCAAATCTTTTTCTAACATCTGCACTTATTTCTTTTAGAAGTTCTAAATCATCTGGTTCTATGAATGCAGGATATAAATATGATAAAACTTTTTTTAAGTTGTATGTATAAACAAGAAATTTTTCTTTAGATAAAAATCTTTTTTCACCTTCATTAAGTTTTTCAAATAATTGTTTATTCGTTTCTAATAATTGTTTATTTGCATCAAATACTTTTGATTCATGATTTAATTTATTCAGTACAGCCTTTAAGTATCCCAATCCTAATGATGGAACAGTTCCTACTTGGTACGGTGGACATAAATAAATTAGCGCTTTCATTTTATTAGTTTAAATTACTTTTATCATTTTTTTTAATTTTGTTTATATTATAAAGTTGATGTATCTTTATCATATTTTCTTCCCCTTCCCCTTTTCACACCTACCAAAACATTTTTATATGAGTTATTCTTAACCAGTGACGAAATGATAAAAACAAGAAGCCTATGGATGAAGAAACATGACTGTAGACTGTTTATTCTAACTAGATTTAATTGCTAGACTATTTCTATTTCGAGTTTAAATTAAAGATTACTATTCTTTGAGTATAGTAAATTCTCTTTTTTGTTTTCTTTTCTAAAAATAACTCATTAGAACAAAACTAAACAAAATAGTTTTGGAGGAAAATAAGATGATATACAAGATTATGGATGGTTATAAGTCTATTATGGACTTGCGTACAACAGAGAAAGCAATAAAGGAAATTAAAGATTGTTTCCAATTAGAACTTTCAAAAGAACTTTCATTACAAAGAGTTTCAGCGCCAAGATTTGTAAAAAAAGGAACTGGTGTAAACGATGATTTATCAGGAACTGAAAGGAAAGCAAGTTTTCAAATACTAGCAATTCCAGGACCTCAGTTTGAACTAGTTTTCTCACTAGCAAAGTGGAAGCGAGCAGCTCTGAAGGATTATGGTTTTGTATCTGGTGAAGGTCTTTATACAGACATGGATGCAATTCGTCCTGACGAAGAAGATTTAGATGCAATTCATTCAGTTTATGTTGATCAGTGGGATTGGGAAAAAATAATTGATTGGGACGAGCGTTCCATTGATTATTTGAAGAAAACCGTTCAAAGTATTTATTCTGTTTTAAAACAAACAGAGTTAATGGTTGAAGAAAAGTATAAAATAAAATCTTTTTTACCGGATTCGATTACTTTTATTCATGCAGAAGATGCTTTGAAAGCCTATCCTGATTTAAGTCCGAAGGAAAGAGAATTTGAACTTGCAAAGAAGTATGGTTCAGTTTTCATAATTGGAATTGGATCAAAACTTAGTGATGGAAAAGTTCATGATGTTCGAGCGCCTGATTATGATGATTGGTCCACTGAATACACTGATGGGAAATTTGGTTTAAACGGAGATATAATTGTTTGGCACCCAGTATTAAAGAGAGAATTTGAACTTTCTTCAATGGGCATTAGAGTAGATAAAAAATCTCTAATGAGACAATTAGAAATCAGCGATTCAATGGATAAGTTAGAACTTGATTGGCATAAACGCTTATTGTCAGGAGAACTTCCACAAACTATTGGTGGCGGAATTGGTCAGTCAAGACTTTGCATGTTGCTTTTAAGAAAAGCACACATTGGTGAAGTTCAAGCAAGTATTTGGCCAGAAAGTACAATGAAAGAGTGCTCTAAGAAGGGAATATCTCTTCTTTAAGCTTACTCGGAATTAAACTTAGATTTCAAAGATTGAACTTATTTTTAGTTCAATCTTTGTTATTTAAGCATTAATTTTATAAAAACCATAAAAAATAATTATGGAAGGTGAATATTATGACATACATTTCAATTCAAGAAGCAATGGATAAAGGTGAAGGTGAAGTTTCAATTAGAGGCTGGGTTTATAGAGAGCGTGGTTCAAATAAAATTAAGTTTGTTGTTCTTCGAGACTCAAGTGAAATTGTTCAATGTGTTTTCAAGAAGGATAAATTTGAAGACTTATGGGATGAACTTGATAAGATTCAAGTAGAGACAGCTATGACTATTACTGGCGCTATCAAGAAAGATGAGCGCGCACCTAGTGGTTATGAAATTTCTGCAACTGGTTTTGAAATTGTTGGGCACTGTGATACTTTTCCAATTACAAAAGATCAAAGTCCTGAATTTCTGCTTGATGTTAGACATTTAAGTATTAGAATGAGATCGCTATCTGCGATTCTTAAAGTTCGAAGTGCTTATGTTCAAGCTAGAGAAACATTTTTCCAGGAAGAAAAGTTTATTCGATTTGATGCACCAATTTTACAACCTAGTCAGTGTGAAGGTGGAAGTACTCTTTTCGAAGTAAAGTACTATCAAGATATCACTTATCTTTCGCAGTCTTGGCAACTATATTCTGAAGCAGGAATTCATGCTTTAGAAAAGATTTACAACTTTGGACCTACTTTTAGGGCTGAGAAGTCAAAAACTTCAAGACACTTATCTGAGTTTTGGATGGCTGAAATGGAAGCTGCATGGTTTGATTTAACGGAAGTTAGTGAGTTTGCAAAAAAAGAGCTAAAGTATTGCATTGCAAAAACAGCTGTTGTTTGTAAAAAAGAACTTGAACTTTTAGGTCAAGATCCAGAAAAACTTATTGAACTAACTAAGAAGGATTGGCCAACAATCAAGTATCGTGAAGCTCTAAAAATCATCAAGGAAAAAGATGGAATTGATACTCCTTTTGGAAAAGATCTTAGAACTGTTGAAGAACATGCTTTAATGCAGCACTTTGATACGCCTGTAGTAGTTACTCATTATCCTGTTGAAGCTATGGCTTTCTATAAACCTAGAGATTCTGAATTTAAAGATGAAGCTCTTTGTTTTGATATGCTTGCTCCTGGTGTTGGAACTGAAATTATTGGCGGTTCACAGCGTAGTATGGATGTTGAAGATATGAAAGCGCGTCTTGAGGCTGAAGGAGAAGATACTTCAAACTATGATTGGTACTTTGACTTAAGAAAATATGGTGGAGTTCCACACTCAGGTTATGGTGTAGGTACTGAAAGAGTCATTGCATGGATTACTGGAACTGAAAACATTAAGGATTGTATTCCTTTCCCAAGAACTATGCTTAGATTTAAGCCATAAACAGTTACATTAATTTTCTTTTAACAGAATTTTTTTATTCTGTGTGCCAGCAATTATGTTGCTGAGCATTCTTTTTTTCTTAAACCCTAAATCTTTTTAAACAAATGAGCTTTGTCTATTCTTATGGAACTTAGAAATAACATTTTTCTAAGTACATAATTTGTGG
>CAYOEA010000004.1:48282-69457 GCA_964402995.1 uncultured Methanosarcinales archaeon | reverse complement strand
AGAACATTATGGAACTTAGAAATAACATTTTTCTAAGTACATAATTTGTGGAGAACATTATGGAACTTAGAAATAACATTTTTCTAAGTACATAATTTGTGGAGAAAATTATGGAACTTAGAAATAACATTTTTCTAAGTACATAATTTACGGTGAAAATTATGGAAATATTCTATCTTGATGAAAACAAAGTTGCGTCTACTGATAGTTTAGAAAATATTGACAAACGTAAAATTACTTGGATTCGTTTTTTAGATAAAGATCCTGAGAAAATTAAAGAGCTTTCTAAGTTTGCAAATATTCCTGAGGAAGAGTTCGAAGAGTTCTTCGATTTCGAGGAGCGTTCCAGACTTGAGCAAGGAAGATACTTAGAACTTACTTATCAGGTTCCATGCACTAATAATGGCGAGATTGAAACTAGTACGATTAACTTATTTGTGATAAATAATCTTTTTATTACAGTTGAACGTCAAACTACTCCAAGCATGGCAGGTATTGCTTCTCTTATGCGAAAAGGTAAACTCAAATTTTTATTCAAAGAATCTATTACAAACATGCTTTATTATTTCCTTGATAAAATTAATGATTCATTTATGCATTCAATTGATCGAATTACAAATCTTACCGATATTCTTGAAGCAAAAGGAGGTAACATTTCCGATAAACAGCTTATGGGTCTTTACAATAACAATGTAACTCTTACAAGATTTAATCAAGCTATCCTTGCAAACTTAGAAGTATTGGCCGGTCTTAGAAAATCTTATTATAAAAAATTCACAAAAGAAGACTTAGATAATTTTGCGGATCTTTATTATGAAAAACTTCAGATATTAGATACTGAAAAGATTCAACGTGAAGTCATAACTAATTTATTTAATTTTCAATCCGTTGTTTCAACTAAGAAACTTAACAATTTCATTAAACTATTAACTTCACTCACTGTTCTTATCATGGTTCCAACTTTCATTACTGGTTTATTTGGTATGAACGTTCCAGTGCCTTTAGCAAATAATCCTTACGCATTCATAATAATTCTTGCAGGGTTGATTGTTTTTAGTGGAATATTATTTTTCATATTTAAAAAAGCGGGATGGTTATAGTATGCGAATTGGCATTATTGGTCCTACTCAAGTTGGTCGCTTTTTAGATATTAATAAATTTGCAGAACATAACTATTCTCATTTTATTCATCAATTGGCAGAGTTCTTAGCGAAAACAGATGATGAATTATTAGTTGTTCCTGAGCCAACTGCAGCACCTGTTAATCTTGGTTTGATATATCGAGATCTTGGCGGAAAAAAAGTTGTAGGGTTGATGCCTGATCATGATGAAGAGCTTGGTTATAATTGGCTTGATACTAAACTAGTTGATGAAACTATTAGTTGTGGTACTTGGAGAAATCAGCCTGAGGCTTTTTGTGAGAATTCAGATGTTTTATTGATGATTGGTTTATCGCCCGGCACTATGGCTGAACTTTGTTATGCTAAATGGTTTAAAGTTAAAAAAATTATTATTTTTAAAAAGTGGATTTCTGCGCTTATTCATCCTGAAGTCACTTCTGGTTTGAATGTTGTGTATATTGAATCTATTGAAGAATTAGAAAAAGAATTGATGGAGTTGAGATAATTATGGGTTTTGATTTTCAAAAAGATACTGCTATGGTCCGTATGGCAAAAGGCGATCGTAGTGATAAGGGTTCTGTTGATAAACCAATTGAACCACTTGTAAATAAATTTAATTCAATGAAGAACTATTATACTACTAGTTCTTGTTCTGGAAGAGTTATTCTTTTAACTGTTCCTGCATCTGGTAAAAAACTTGATTCGATCTTTGTTTTTAGAACTCATGATTTGGCAAGCACAGAAGAAGTTTCTGACGCTGTTAAAAATATTGATGAGGATATTGAAGATGCTGTTTGGTTTAGACAAGAACCTGCAATTATTCATGTTGTTACAAGAGAATTAAAAGATGCTTCAAAACTTCTTAGAGCAGCTAGGGAAATTGGTTTTAAGAGAAGTGGTTTGTTTGAAATTGATACTCGTTACATAATAGAACTTATGAGTACTGAAAAAATAGATACTATTATTGCTAAGGGAGGAGAAACTTTAGTTTCTAATGAATACATTCAAACTCTTGTTATGGAGGCAAATAAACGTCTTCAAATGACTTGGGATAAAACCACTAAACTCGTTGAAGCATTGAATAAGTTCGAATAATTTCTTTATTATTTCTTTATTATTGTCTAATTTCCTATTAGCTTTTTAAATAACTTTAATTTCTTTATATCTATGGTTCGAAAAGTTAAGCCTAAATATGATTATCTTGCTTTTGATAAAGAGTATGATGATCTTAGGGCTGAACTAACATTTCTTGGCGATAGAGATAGGAAAGGCCTTATAAAACACATTCCACAATCTCACGAAAATATGGTCAGATTTCTAAATTTAGTAAAGGACAATTCTGATATGAATCTTAAAGCTCTTGAAGCTATTGAAGAATTTGATAGAACTGAGTTTTTTGATTGGGATAATAATCCACAAAATGTAAAAGATCAAAATATAACTCCCTATACTTTCGAAGAAAATATTATTGCTAATGGTAAAACTATTCCAAGCGCTCATATTGCTCTTTACACTGCTTGCTCTTTAAATTTAAAAGATGGTCAGAAGATTTTGGAGATTGGTGCAGGCTCAGCTTATAATGCAGTTATTGTTCAACATGCTGCAGGTGAAAATTCCCAAGTTTATTCAACTGAGATTGATCCTGATTTACTTGATATTGCAAGAAAGAACGTTTATTCTTTAGGTTTAGAATCTAAAGTTAAAATTCTTCCTGCTTCTTTTGATGGTTTAGGTTTAGCTGAGAATGAGCCTTTTGATAGAATTTACACTGATCTTGCCGGAACTACTACCTCTCAAGTTGAGTCTTTATTGGATCAATTAGCAATTGGTGGTTTTCTTAGACTGTCTATGGCAAAGGTTGGAAACACTCCAGATGAAGAAGAGGCAAAGTTTTGGGAACCTGGGATGAATTTAACTAGTGATGACTTGTATCTTTCTGTTCCTGAAAAAAATCTTTTTAGAGTTTCAAGTTTTGCTTTCAAGAAAGTTTCAGAAACTCAAGTTGAATATAGACGTTTATCTGTTGGTGCACAAGGTCCTTTATTTTCGTAAATTTAATTTAAAATTAATGTTCAATAATCTCGATTGTACTCTCGCTTTCTTTTTTCAATTCAAGTTTAACTGTTCCGCCAATAGGAAATGTTATCATTGGGTTTGTATGTCCAAAGTCCACATCTAGTACAACTGGTATTCGACTCATTCTAGAATTATTTTTTATAATCTTAATTAGTTTTTCTTGTTTTACTTTACATGCTGTTTCAATTCTTCCAAATACTATTGCTTTTACTGTTTCGAAATCTGTTTGTTGACTTAGTGATTCTATTTGTCTGTATATATCATCTTCAGTTGATTCGTCACATTCTTCTAAAAATAAAACGCAATTCTTTATGTCTGGCCAATATTCAGTTCCTTGTAGTAATGCTAGTGTTGATATGTTTCCGCCTATTATTTTTCCTTCAGCACTTCCTTCATTTACAATAGTCCATCCTTTATTTTCTGTAAACGTCCTATTTTTTTGATCTGCGCCCCATAAATCTTCACTAATTTTTTTTGAAGGTTTTATTTCAAACGAATCTTCATTCATTAAACATTTTTTAAAATATTCTTCATTGTATTCAAATCCTTTTTCCATTGCAAAATTAAAGAATGCTGGTCCAGAATATGTTATCATGTCTGTTTTTGCATATATTGCATTTTGTAATGCTGTAATGTCTGAATATCCGCATAAAATTTTTGGATTATTTCTAATTAATTCATAATCTATAAATTCAAGAAGCTGATTTGAATTATATCCTCCAATAACAGTCAATATTGCTTTAACATTTGGATCGCTAAATGCATCATGTAAATCATCTATTCGCATATATCTTGGACTTGAATTAAATTCATCTATTTCTTCTACGTAATCTCCAAAACTAATTTTAAAACCCATAGACTCAAGTTTTTCTTTTGCAGTTTCTATAAGTGGATGTAACCAATTCATACTTGCAGATCTTGCAGGTGTAATTATTCTTATTTCATCTCCTAGTTTTAGTTTTGGCGCTATCATTTTATATCCATAATCTTTTTTATCTCAAGTGCGATTCGTTCATTATATTCATACACTTTTTCTCCTTCGTGTTTTTCTTCTGATAACATCTTTATCATTTCACGTGCAACTTCTTCTTCTTTGTCGGAAAAGTGTACTTTAATTTGTCCTAAGTGTTCTTTTATCGCTGCTTCTTCAATTTCATTTACTGATGAACTATCTACTCTTATTTCTTCAAATTCTTGACTTGTAAGTTTTGAAGTATTCTTCATTACAAAATATGCTCCTTGAGAATATAACTTTGAAAAACTATTTTTCAAATTCACTTCACTTGGTTTTCCACTCTTTAATTTTCCTTTAATACGAACTAGTACAATTGTGTTTGTATAATCAACATCTTTTGTTGTTTGTTCTATTAGTTCTGAAATTTCTTCTGGTGTTTTATGTTCTGCATCAATTTTTATCGCTGCAATTTTTACAACTTCTATTGGTATATATTCTGGTTTTCCATGATTGTAGATATAAAACGAACCACAACCTAACTTCTCCAACTCTGAGAAACTTGCAGGAAATGTAGGGCCTGGATATACTACATGTTTGTATCCTTCAAGTGTTTCGTTTCGCACAATGTGTACATGTCCTCCTGCATAATAATCAAATCCTTTTGGTAAGAAACTTATTGGATTAGAATCCATTTTTTCAAGTTCTTTTGGTTTGAGTTCAGTTAGTGCAGTGTGAAACATGAATATTTTTGTTCCTTGTTCTGCTTCCAAATTACTTAAGTCTAAGTTTTCATAGTACTTTCGTTCAAGCATTCCTCGTCTTCCAAGAAGGCCAGTTATTTTTGCCCCTGTTTTTTTATCGATAGTAAATTTCAATCTTAGTTTATTATCAATAACATCTCCTTTCACAACATTTTCAATTAGTCCTGCTTCTTCAAGTACATCAAGCATCGTTTTTCCGCTTGGACTTTGATCATGACTTCCTGGTATGATATAAACTGGGATGTCTAATTCTTTTAACCCTTTTAATCGTCTAGTAGTTTCTTTTAGATAATCAATTCCTGGCATAGAAGTATTAAATAAATCTCCTGCAATTAAGATGAAATCAACTTTTTCCGATATTGATTTGTCAATAGCTTGATTAAATGCTTTCATACTCAAATCTTTAAGTTTAGGATCTCTCCAAGCTCCGATGTGACAATCTGCTATGTGTGAGAATTTCATCTTAAAAGATCATACTCTCCATTTTTTTCTTTAACTTTAACTTCTTTCCAAACCTTCAGTTCTTCTTCTTTACTTACTTCCCGTCCTTCTAATGCCCAAGGTTTTCTTCTTTTTATTTTTTCAATAACGCCTGAGAATATTTCTTCTGATTTGAACAGTCCTTCTTTTTCTCCTGTATATATTGCATAGATTAAATCCCAAAGAACATCTCCCATTTCATCTTTCAGTTTAGTAAGATCATCATTTTTTAATTCAACTTCTACTTCTTTTACTTCATCTAAGAATTCTTTCATTCGTTTTTTGAAATCACAGTTTTTAGCCCACTCACTACATTTGTAGTCTGCTTCTATTAAGTCATGTATTTCTTCAAAACTATTTTTCATCCTAAATTTACTCCTCCAAACCCTTGTGGAATACTTTTAGTCTTAACCAAAATCTTCTTAACTTCTTCATCAAAGAATGGAACTTTTATTGGTAATGCAAATCTTGCAAAGTTTGAACTAATAATTGCTTCTCCTTTGTCAAGTGATGCAATTGCTCTTCCATCTGCAGATAAGTCCTGACTGGCACTTTCAATTATTGCTTGTCTTTCTGTATTCATTTCTGTTCCAAGTATAATTTTTGTATTCATATTTGCAAGTATTACTCGTGGTATTAAACTTGGCATTTGTGTAATTGCAACAATTCCAATTCTAAACTTACGTCCTTCTCTTGCAATTGTAGAAAAAATATTGCTGCCTTTCTCAAGCACTTCTTTTCCTAAGACTCTTGGTGCTTCTTCAAGTACAACACTTATGACTGGTTTTGTATCAAGTTCGCCTGTAACTTTATATTTTTTATATCTTCTAAGTGCTTCACTTGTTACAAGAGATCCTATTAGTAATTCTGCTTGTCCTGAAAAGTTTGAGGTATCTACTATTACTGTTCCTCCTTTTTCAAGCTCTTCGCAAATATCGCCTATAGTTGTCTCGCCCGCACTTGTACTAAATATTCCGTTACAATAAATTTGTTCACCATCAAAATCTAAATCTAATATGCTCATCATTCTTCTTTTTAATACGCCAATAGTTGCTTCGTTAAAATCAACATTTAATGGTTGTTCATTTAACAATGATTCAATCCATTCTTGTTTATATTGTCTATAATATGCATTCATTGCATCCTTTTGTGGTCCTGAGAAATCCATGAAATTTATGTGTTCTGGCTTTACTGCATGTAAATTTATTTTTAACGTTCTTTGTCCTGGTGGAACATTTTTTGAAGTGTAATAAACAGTTTTTTTACTCGGATGGTCTTTCATTCCAACTTTGGTTCGACCATAATACTCGTCGTGAGGATCTAATACTAGCATTGATACATATTTTTTATCTATTGTATCCCAAATTAGATTGCTCATCAGAACACTTTTTCCTTTTCCTGTTGTTCCTGTTATAAGTACGTGATGACTAAATACGTTTGTTCCTGGTAAAAATAATGATATGCCTAAATCTTTTGTTCCAGATCGTAACCTTCCAACATTCATTGGATCTTTTGGTTTTGTTAAGAAACTTAAGTCTTCAGCTTTAATTTCTCTAACTTCTGTGAAAAAATCAGGTAAACTTTTTGAGCTATGGGCATGTTTTCCATTTATAGAAATTAAGTTTTTTAGCATTGCTAGTTTATAGTTTCTAAGTTTTGGTTCTAAGAAATCTAAATCTGTTTCTTCTTCTAATTTCATTCCTGAGATTAATTCTAGGTTTTGCTGTGATATTTGACTTCCATATACTAAGTCATATACTTGCATTAATACTTTGGATTCACTCAAAAGTTCTCCTTTTGGTGCAATAGTAGTTTTACTACTATTTGTTTTTGATTCTGCTATTAATAATTCTCCAAGTTCTATTTCTTGGTCTGATTTTTGTCTCGCTATTATTTCTCCAAATTTTCCTGCTATTATTTGTGCTTTTATCAATTTACTCTAGAAAAATATTTCTACCTTAAAAAAGCTTTTGTGTCTTTAACTATTACTTAGAACTTACGGGTGCATAAAATATTCTATGTCAGTCATAGAATAGGTATTCTCATTAAAGGCCCACACAGGACAACATATAGTATCAATCATTATATCAGTTGCAATTAAGTCATCTCTCACACAGTCTTCAGGAGGATTTAATACTCCAAAGTTTCCATAATTATGTGTCAACCAAGTTGCTTTTTCTGTTAAAAAATCTGCTTGACATGGTTTTGAATCAGTAAAATCATCTTTATTATAACACTCATTAAATTCAATACATGATCCGCTTGCAGGATCCCAATAAGTTCCTATTCTGCAACAATGTCTTGTATCGTTTCCATCTTCTATCATATCGTCCACAAATACAGGAAGTGGTCTTTGTCCTTCATTTTCTCCTGCACTACAAAAAAAGAATCTACATCTGAAATATGCTTCTTCTGCTGTTGTAGTTAATGGTAATGTTTCAGGGTTAGAATTTATTCCTGGTATTGCATCTATTGCTTCTTGAGGTACAACTATGTCTGATTGAGTGGTTCCAGGACCACATCCTTCTGTAACCCAAAGGCTGCTTACTTGATTAAAATATATTTTACAATTTGGATATGATGCGTCAGGTAATTCGAATCCATAAGTGTTATGTGTATCATCCCAGTAAGGATGAGAGTAGTCTGTAAAATTACAACCTGTTTCATTACATAAATCATTCATCCAACTGCAGCTTGGGTTGTGTAATAATCTATCGCTTGTTCCACATGGTTTTTCATATCCTGGTTGATTGCATATATCATCATTACAGTCAAACCATATATTTAGATTATCATCAAGATTATTTGTACAGTCTTCTGCGATGACGCAACACATAGCCCAAGTATTTTCTTTATAGCTATTTTCCTCTGTTTCATTTGTGCAGTTTGATACATGGCTTGGCTCTCCGCCTTCTTCTGGATAAAATTCATATATACATTCTTGTTTATAATTTTTACATTTATCATTTAATCCTAAAAATTTTGTTTCACATGTAGGTGCTGCTCCATAAGGACTTATTAATTCATAATGTTTAATTCCGCTTTTGATTATTTTTTCTTCAATTGAACTTCCGCCTGTTTCAGCTTCAGTATCTGATTCCATGGATAAGAATATTGCTGGCGAGTTTAGATCGCTTGTTTCTGATGTCAAAATAGTTTTTGTTTTACAACAGATTGGATAATCATAAAATTCTTTATCAGGGTCGTCTGGTCCTCTTAAATGGCTATTGTGTAGTCTAAATAATCTAACTAATTCTATTTCATCTGTTGCGCATATATCAGCATCGGTTGTACATGTAAAATTTGTTCCTATTGGTAAAACTATCTTTAGAGTAATATTTTTTGTCTCATTAATTCCGCTTGTTAAATCTGTAACTGTTAATGATACTTCGTAACTTCCATTAAGTGTGTATTCTACATTTGTTGGATCTTCCATATTTCTTTTAGCTGCATAAATTGTATTTACTGCTATATCTCCAAAGTCCCAATCATAAGTGTATGTTGCAAGAGGATCGCCTTTATATCCAATGCCGTCAAATGGAATTGATTCGTTTGCTCCCCAATAACTATTATTATTTGGATAATCTATTGCTCCAAGTCTATTAATTATAGTTATAACATCAGAAATTGAGTTCATCGTACTATCAGTTGCAACATAATTTACAGTATATTCTCCTGGTAAAGGAAATTCTACTAATCCTGGATCTTCTAGGTTTGAATTTTCAGGAACACAACCGGTGCAAAATGTCCATGCAAAGGTATAATCTGGTGTTCCTTCATCCACATATCCTTCAAAATATACACCTGCTCCAAAGTCACCATATCCCGGGTTTGTTTGAGGCCAATCTATATATGCAGTCATTGCACTCGCATAACTACTTATAATCAAAAATATAAAAGTAAATATTATTGCTTTTCGAATCATAGTAATGGGTTTTGTCCACCGTATAACGCTTTGAATTTGCCATCTTTGAATTCTAATGAGTATACATCGTTATTACAATTCGTAGCTCTCATTTTTACAACAGAAATTTCTCTAACTATATTTCTTCTAAATGGCGTTAATCTTACGTGTATTATTCCATCTGATAAGAAATCCTCTATTTCATATTCTGAGTACTTGCTTCCATCTAGTGGCATTTCTGATATTAAAAATGCTGTAAGGCCTAAGTCTCTCATAAATTCGAATATGTTATACAAATCTACTCTAGGATCATCAAATCTTGAAAGAGTGTATAGTGCTGATAATGAGTCCATTACAAATAATGAACACTGAGTTTCGGTTTTAATTTTTTTAAGTATGTTCTTAATTACATTTAACCAGCTCTTATTATTAAGCATCTTTATGTCTTTGATTTCTTTTCTAATTGTTCCAAGGTCAACCACTATTAGTGATCCTTTATCAGAATTATTTGCTGAATGTATAACTTCACCAATTCTTGTTAATTCTTTTACAGGAAGCATATTTATTTTACTCAAATCAATCCCCATATTTGCAAAGTGTTGATATAATGAATCATAGCTTTGTTCCAGTGAGATATATACTCCTGTTTTTCCAGCTCTCGCTTCATTATATAGTATATTAAATGCAACTGATGATTTCATAGAACCTGCAGGTCCACTTAATAACACTATATGGTTTTCAGGAATTCCTCCTTCCATCGCATCATCTAGTCCATCGATATATGTTTTAACTCTTTTAATTGGATCCATTTTAACCTCTTTTTTCGTAGCTCAATGTGTCTACTTCTCCTTTTTCAGTATTAATTATTATTTCTTTGTCATCATCTATGATTGCACAGCCTACAATGACTCCTTCTGTTTGGTATTGCCATATTTTTTTCCCTACTATGGCTCCTGCTTCTGATGTTGTAATGTCTGAATATGATCCTGTTTGTTGCATTATTCCTGATAATCCAGGCACATAATTTAATAAGTAATTTCCTCTTGCATCTAATACGTATAAGTTATGATCATAAGAACCTGCAATAATTTCTAATTTTCCATCATTATCTATGTCAGTTATGATTACTGGTGCTACAATCCAAAAGTCTGTCTCGTAAGTCCAGATTTCTTCTCCATAAGAATCTATTGCATATATTTTGTTATCACATGAACCAAATACTATTTCTAGTTTTCTATCATTATTTATATCTGCTAATGCTGCTTTTGAATATATTGCGCCACCTGTTTTAAATTCCCATTCAAGCTCTCCATTCATTGTGAATGCATACATGTTGTGGTCTTGTGAGCCTATTATTACAAAGTCTTGTTCATCTCCATGTATTTTTCCAATTACAGGTTGTGCTATAACTTTATCTTTTGTTTTATAGTTCCAGATTTCTCGTCCTTCTAAATTGAAACATTTAACGTTTCCATTTCTCGTTCCAAAAATTATCATTCCTTTGTATACTTCAGGTGTTGATTCAATTTCTTCCCCTACATCTATTTTATACATTAATTGTCCTTTTGCATTTAAGACATAGACATTTTTGTCTGATGATCCGAATATGACTTCCGGCTTTCCATCTCCATTTACGTCTTTAACAATAATTCCGCCTCTAACAGCATCTCCTGTTTTAAAGTTCCACATTAATTTTCCATCATGACTAAGTGCGTATACCATTCCAGTTTCACACCCAAAGAGAATTTCTTTTTTTCCGTCACCATTTAAGTCAAATACGTGTGGTGTTGATTCTATGCTATTTGCACTATCTACATCTAGAAACATTAATTCGACATCATCTACTTGTTCTTTTGCGTCAAATGTCCATTTTATATTTGATTGTCTATCTAATGAATATATTTTCCCTTGTTTTGTTCCAAATACTATATGTTTTTGTCCGTTATTTTCTAGGTCGCAAATAGTCGGTGGTGCAACTAAAGTGCTCTTAGTATCGACGCCCCATTTTTTCTTTATAGAACCGCTTTTTTCATCTCCTAGAATTTTACGAAGTCCAAACATTACTTTCATACACCTTTTTTTAGTTGTATTTGTTTAAAAAATTTGTGTATAATTACCGAGTGAAAACTCTGTAATTCTCAAAAACATGTTTTTAGGGTTTTTGTTGTATTTGCGAGTGAGAATTCTCTAATGCTCAAAAATCTTTTTTATAGATTTTTGATTGTATTACCGAGTGAAAACTCTGTAATTCTCAAAACCTTCTTTATCAATAAATTTAAATAGGGTTTTGAGTTGTATTCATACTTATGGATCAAGATCTTTTTTTAAAAACCAAGGAATTACTAGAAAACAATTATTCTGCTAGTGAGATTAGAGATATCATGTCTCGAAAAGGTCTTTTAGAATCTGATATTGATTTGATGATTCAAAAAGCTGTTCCTCAAGTTAAGAATGCTAAAGTTGATTCTCATAAGAAAATTGTTTCTATGATTAGCTTTAAGGAGATTTTTGACCGTGTTGGTTATGGTTTTGTATCTCATCCTTTCATTAACATTTTATTTTCATTCTCAGGAGCGTCATTTTTCTTAATTGGATTATTCAATGGTCTAAGAATGATTTTATCTCTTATCTTTGCTTCTTTCCTTAGTGAGTTTTCAAAGATTCAAGATTTAAAGAAGTCTTTTATTAGTAGATCTGGTATGCTTTTTGGTTTTTCTTTCTTATTCATGTCATTTGCAGTTGTATTAAAATCTCCTGCTCTATATGCAATCGCTTTCCTCGTTGGTGGAATTGGTGTGGTGGCTCATGGAGAAATTTACACTAGATTTCTATCTAAAAATACTAAGAGAGAACACACTACTAAGTTTCTTCTTAATATTTCTAAATATGGCATTTTGATTACTATTGTTGCTATGATTGCTTCAGGTTACATTATTGATTTATTCCCCATTATGGGTGAAGCTGTCACATTCTCTTTATTTGGAAATGATATTAGTGTTAAGATTTATGGTTACTTAATTTCATTTGAACTTACTGCGCTTGCATTTATTCTTTCAGGCTTAATTTTATCTTATGTTAAACAAAAAGATTTTGTAAAGTCAATATCTATGCAACAGTTTATTCCTAGATTTATTGCAGCGTCAAAAGTTCATTCTGGCTTCTTTTTTAAAAACAAAGCTGTTTTACTTTTAACGCTTGCATCTTTAATAACTGGTCTTGTTCAAATGCTTGGTAATTCTTTTTATGGTATTTTCATATTCAATCATTTCAAGGATTCTTATTTTGGTGGTTTTCTAAATGTGGCTATTGTTTTTGGAGTTGCTGCTTTATTCTCACTTATTGGTCCTTGGTTCACTCAAAAGCTTAAACATCACATTGGAGTATCTCCTATGCTTGTTTTTGGAACTTTATTGACTGCTATGCTTCCACTTTCACTTTCTTTTAATCCTAATTTCTATGTGATTATCGTGGCTTCCGCATTCTCTATTGTTGGCGCTTCTATTATGGGTATGGCTCAAGGATTCTTTGCAAAGAAACTTCTTACTCAAGAGCAAAGATCAATTTACTTTTCATTCTTAGGAGTTGTTTTAGCACTTCCACTATTAGTCTTTACATTAGCAGGTTCATACATTGCACAATTAGATTTAGTACTTTTATTCAAGATAATTCTTGGCGTAGTTGTTCTTATTGCAACTCCAATTTATTTTTTCATGGTTTTAATTTATGAGAAACAAGTAGAAACACATTTCTAATAGAATCATATTAATATTAAATTAAGAATATTTATTATTATAAGTTAAAACATAAATTAAAGAATTCACATTGTTCAAACCATATCTATGGTCTAGGTATATCTTCTCGACTTATTCTCATGCTTTTCTTTAGTTTCAAGCTCATTCTCTCTATTACGCTTGTTCCTTGTTCTCCGCTTAAGTCGATTGCATAACTGGCATTTGTTTCTTGTTCTTGATGGTACTCTATTGTTTTTAGAATGTTTTCGAGTTCTTTTATTGCACCATATATTTGGTGTTGTCTTGATAAGTCTATTTCTTCTCTGCCTACTTGTAATACGTCTGTTAAGTTGTATTTTCTTTTCTCTACAAATCGTTTTATTTCTGCTAAACTCATTTTTACATTATTTTTGACAAAAAGTATTCAAGGCAGTCTTTTGCATCGAATGTTGCTTTTTTCTTTAAATCTTTATCCCCAAAGATTAATGTCAAACCCTCTCCATCTTTAATTGCTGTGTTACAAACAGGACAAACGGTTTTAGGGTTTTTAAACTTTTCTAATGAGGCTGTTAGTTCTTTTTCTATAACTCCATCTCTTGAAAGTCTCATAAGTTCTTTTAACTCTTCTTCCTTCAAATTGTCCAGTGTTTTTTGTTCTTTTTGCATTTTATGTTTCAAAACAAAACTTTAGTTTTGTGTGTGCCAAAAAGATTTTTCTTTTTGAGCATTTTATTTAATCTTAATTTCGTCTATTCTTCTTAAGTATTCTTTTTTATCCATTAACGGCTTTATATCTTTTGTTAATTCTACGAAGTGATGTTCATTTACTTTAAGTCCTGTTTCGATTTCGTCTGTTGTGTGTGTCCAACATATTATCTTTTTCTTTTCTCCTTCTGAATTGCTTATTTCTTGATTGCTATATTTGTCTCTTATTTCTTTTAGGTGTTCTTCTTTTGTTAGTAATAATAATTCGAAACTTTCACCGTTTTCTTTGACTAATCCTATTGCTAAACATTTGTTTATTATATCATCTGTTGGCACTATGAATCTTAAGAAGAAATCATCATTTCCTTGTTTCAAATAGGCCCAACTATTTAGTATTGCTTTTTGTAGAAAGTTTAGATCAAAGTTTTTCCTTTCACATTGTGTTGGGCTAATAATTGTTGTTTCAACTATGTCTTTTGCAATTCCATAAGTTGTTCTTGGTTTGCCTGACTTATTATCGCTTATTTTTCGTTTCTTTTTTACGATTCCATAAGCTTCTAGAAGTCTTATTTGTTGGCTGATATTTGCAACGCTTGTATGTGTCTTTTTAGCAATTTCACTTGGACTTAGTTCTTTCTTAGACAATTCTTTAATTATTGCCCATCTTGAGTCTGTTAAAATAGCTGAGTACTCCATCTAGGTAGTTATTTTGTCGACGAGTATATAAACTTTCCCATTATCTAATTTACTAAACAACTTAATTAACTTTGATTGTTAATTACTTAATTAACTAATTGACTATCTATAGCAAGTTATATAAATATATGACGACAAACATGTTATGTCTGGGGTTTGAAATATCATAATTTTTTCCCCGGGAAAAAGAGGTTTGAGATGAAAGTATTAATGCTTGGCTGGGAGTTTCCACCAGTATTTTCAGGGGGATTAGGCACTGCTTGTTATGGTCTGACTAAAGGTCTAAATCATAACCATGTTGATGTTACATTTGTAATGCCGACAGGCCCAAAAGGTATGAAAGGGGAGTATGTTAACTTACTAGTTGCAGACAAACTTTTTGATAAAGAATCATTCAGAATTAAAACTGTTGATTCAATATTAACACCTTATATGGATTCAAAAGCTTACAATAAAGCTCGTAAAGATTATACTACTAAATCATCTGAAAAAGATGATGATTCATCAAGTGCAAAAGACCTTTATGGTGGCAATGTATATGAAGAAGTTTTACGATTTGCAGAACGTGTAAAACTAATTGCTGCTGAAGGAGATTTTGACATAATTCACGCTCATGACTGGATGACTTATCAAGCAGGAATTGAAGCAAAAAAGATTTCAGGAAAACCTCTTGTTGTTCACATTCACGCAACTTCATTTGACCGTTCTGGCGGAAATGGAGTTAATCAATATGTATATGACCTTGAACGTCATGGTTTTAATGAAGCTGACAAAATAGCTGCTGTTAGTAACTATACAAAAGGCATGCTTACAAAACATTATGGCATTTCACCTGATAAGATTCAAGTTGTACATAACGCAGTAGAATTTCAAAAAACAAAGAAATTCAAGATTAGTTCGCATGATAAGGTTGTACTTTTCCTTGGAAGAGTTACACTTCAAAAAGGACCTGAATATTTCATGAAAGCTGCAAAAATTGTTATTGACCATGATCCTGATGTTAAAATCATATTTGCAGGTAGCGGCGATATGGATGGTCAAATTGTAGAATTAGCTGCAGAACTTGGCATTGCAAACAAAGTCCTTTTCGCAGGTTTCCTTCGAGGAGATGATGTAAGTCGTGCTTATCAAATGGCTGATGTTTATGTTATGCCATCTGTAAGTGAACCATTTGGAATTACTCCACTTGAATCAATGAAAGTTGGAACTCCAGTTATTATTTCAAGACAATCAGGTGTTAGTGAAGTTATTAATCATGTCTTAAAAGTTGATTTTTGGGATGTTGAAGATTTAGCTAACAAAATTTATTCAGTCATAAATTATCGATCACTTCATCATGAACTTAAACACCATGGTTCTATGGAAGTTAACAAATTCAATTGGGATATTCCAGCTGAAAAATGCGTAAAAATATATGAGGAGCTCCTCAATTAGGTATACAAAATGGATCTATGTTTTTATTTTCAAGTTCATCAACCCTTTCGAATGAGACGGTACGGTCTTTTTGATATTGGTAAACGATCAGATTACTTTGATGACAAGAAGAATAAGGAAGTTATGCAGAAAGTTGCAAAAAAATGTTATATTCCAACTAACATTCTTCTTTTAGATTTAATCAAACGTCATAATGGCAATTTTAAAGTTGCATTTAGTATTACTGGAACTGCAATTGAACAATTCGAAAAGTATGCTCCAGAAGTGCTTGATTTATTCAAAGAGTTAGCAGCGACTGGTTGTGTTGAATTCTTATCTGAAACTTATTATCATTCTTTATCTTATATTTATTCAAAAGACGAGTTTAAACATCAAGTTCAAATGCATAAGGACAAAATGAAAGAACTATTTGATGTTGAACCAACAGTCTTTAGAAATACTGAACTTATATTCAATAATGAACTTGCAAATAATGTTGAAGGTATGGGTTTTAAAGGAATTATTTCAGAAGGTGCAGACCACATTCTTGGTTGGAGATCACCAAATTATCTTTACAGTCCAAAAACAACAAATAATATCAAACTTTTAATGAAGAATTACAAGTTAAGTGATGATATTGCTTTTAGATTCAGTCAACAATCATGGGAAGATTATCCTTTAACTACTGAGAAATTCTTAAACTGGGTTCAGGAAAGTCCTGGAGAAACAGTTAATTTGTTCATGGATTATGAAACTTTTGGAGAGCATCAATGGGAAGATACTGGTATTTTCAAGTTTTTAGATAAGCTTCCAGAAGTTATGCTTTCAAACAATATTGGTTTTGTAACTCCTTCGCAAGCTCTTAATAGAGAAGTTAAAGATGAAGTTGACGTTCATAATTTTATGTCTTGGGCTGATGTTGAGCGTGATTTAAGTGCTTGGGTTGGTAATAAGATTCAAGATTCAGCTATTGACGAACTTTACAAGTTTGAGGGTAAAGTTATGGCTTCTGGCGATGAAAAGTTAAAAGAAGATTGGAGAAAACTTACAACTTCAGATCATTTTTATTATATGTGTACAAAGTGGTTTAGCGACGGTGACGTGCATAAGTATTTCAATCCTTATGAGACTCCTTATGAGGCATTTATCAATTTCATGAATATCTTAAATGATATGACTGGCAGGCTTAATAATATTTCTTCAAAATCAACTCAAGAAAATATTTTGGAAGAAAAACCACTTGCTCAAGCAACTGCAATTGAAAATCCTAGTAGTCGATTAATTTCATGATAATACAATTTCATAATTTAATAATTTAATTTATTAATTTTATATTTATTTTGCTTAGGGGCAAAAAATAGAGGTGGGTAAAAAATTAGACTTCCTAAGAATAAACGCTTTTACGCTGCAAACGGTATGGCTGCAGAAAATATTACTGACTTAGGTAGATTAATTTCTCTTCTTTCTGATGATGATTTTAGTTACCATATCGCAGGTGGCAATCATTTTGCAAATTGGGTTAGAGATATTCTTCATCAAGAAGATTTAGCAAATGAAATGCGAAAAGCAGTTTCAAAACAAGATTTATTAGATACTTTAAAGGACAATATAGAGGAGGAAAATGAGCAATCATTCATGGGTGATTTCAAGAGACTTTTAGCTCGAGATTTTATTTATGGTTTGGTTTTAGGTTTAATTATTGGAATAATTATTCACTTGCTCTTATCTTAACATGAAAGCTAACGCTAATTATTTATTTGAAAGTTCGTGGGAAATTTGTAATAAAGTCGGCGGTATTTATACTGTTGTTAGAAGTAAAGCTCCATTTATGGTTAAGAACTATGAAAACTTCTTTATGATTGGTCCTTATTTTGCTGATAGAGCAAAACTTGAACTTTCAAAAAAAGCTCCACCTCAAGAATTAGCACTAGCATTTACAGAGTTAGAAAAACATGGTATTACTTGTCATTATGGAACTTGGAATATTGATAGCTCACCAAATACTATTTTAATTGATTTCAAAGGGCTTGTTCCTCAAAAAGACGATATTAAAAAACAGTTATGGGAAGGATTTGGTATTGATTCCTTACATTCTAGATGGGATTTTGAAGAACCTATTCTTTGGTCTTGGGCTGTTGGTATGCTTTTATCTGAAGTTGAAAAACATATTGACGGAAAACCTGCTGTTGCACAATTTCATGAGTGGCTAGCTGGCTTTGGCATTCTGAAGTTAAAACTTGACAATTCTAAGATTAAAACTGTATTTACAACTCATGCAACCATGCTTGGTAGAAGTATTGCAGGCCATGGTGAAGACTTATACAATATGCTTGATGATCTTGATCCTGGAGCTAAGGCTTATGAATTAGATGTTCAAGATAAATATTTAGCTGAACGTGCATCTGCTCAAGAGGCTGATGTGTTTACAACTGTTTCAGAAATTACTGCTATTGAAGCAGAAACTATTCTTGGAAGAAAACCTGATGTCATTTTAAATAACGGTCTTACTATCAAAAATTTCCCAACTATTGAAGAAACTTCAATTAAACATGTTCTTTCAAAAGAAATAATTAATGAATTTTTATCTTTCTACTTTACGCCTTATTATAAATTTAATACTGAGAATAATCTAAATTTTTTTATTGCTGGCAGGTATGAATACAAGAATAAAGGTCTTGATGTTATGATTAAGGCTCTTGGAAAGTTAAACGCTACTTTGAAAGAATCTGGTTCAAAAAAGACTATTTCTGTTTTCTTTTGGATTCCTATGGCTATTAACAATATTAATTTAGAGGTTCTTGAGAACAAAAATTATTTCAAGCACATTAAAACCTATGTTCAGTCTAATTCAAATTCTATTCTCAATAGAATTGTAACTGACATTATTAGCGGAAAACCTCTTTCTGCAAAGAACATTTTCACTAAAGATTTCATGAAAAATCTTGATAGGGATATGTCTGTTTTCAAAAGACAAGGTAATCCTCCTATTAGCACTCATGATTTATTTGATCCACACACTGATTTTGTTATGAAAGAATTAAGAAATCAAGGTTTAGATAATAAAGAAGATGACCCTGTTAAAGCTATTCTTAATCCAGTTTATTTGACTGGTGCTGATGGTATGCTTAATCTTCCTTATTATGATGCTCTTGCAGGAAGTCATCTGGGAATTTTTCCTAGTTATTATGAACCTTGGGGTTATACTCCTGTTGAAGCTGCAGCTTTAGGTGTATCTGCAATAACAACTGATTTGGCTGGTTTTGGAAGATTTATTGAACCTAGGTGCCCAGTTGAAGGACTTAAAGGAATTGAAGTCTTAAAGCGGTTTAATAGAACTGAAGAACAAATCGTAGATGATCTCTTTAAAATGATGTTTAAATTTGCAAATCTTTCACATAGTGATAGAGTTAAAAATAAACTTGTTGCTAAGAATTTAGCAGATCTTACTGATTGGAGCAACTTTATCGGTAATTACATCAAAGCACATAATTTAGCTTTAGAAAGATAATTCTATTTCTTTTTTTGAATAGTTTTTTAAATTAATAATTTATACATTGATTATGCTTTGGAATCCTCCTTATTTTAATATTAAGAAAATCTCCATCTATATAATTATTTTAGCATTATTATATAAGTTCAAGTCTTTTGTTGAAAACAGGCTTGATATGGTTTTTTATACTAAATTTTTCTATACCATGGAACCTTATGCGCTTTTAATTGGATTTGTTATTCTTCTTTTTACATTCTTTAAATTCTTCAAACTAAGAGATTTTTTCAAATCTATTTCAAGAAAAACAAAACTATTTTTGATAGGGATATTATTTTTACAATTAATACTTCTTTTATTATTCTCTCCTTTCCATGATCCTGTAAGAAGTGGTGGTACTGAATATATGGCTTCATCAAAATCTATGTTCATGGAGTTTGATTATGCTACTTGTGTTATTGGAAGTTTTAATGATTGTTTATTTGAAAGTGCACCCTTTCATGTTGGTGCTTATCCATTCTCATTACAAATTCCTTTCTTAGCTTTTGGTTTAGAACCTGATTTAGTTATAGCATTCAATTTTATTCTCACATTTTTATTGACAATTATAGTATTTCTTATTGCTCAAAATATATTTAATAACGAGAAAATATCGATTTTAGCTTCACTCTTAGTAATATTTATCAGACCTTTAATCGCTTATTCAACAACTGCCGAAGTTGCCATATTCAATATTTTTATCATTGCTTTAACGTTTCTCTTTATGACTAAATATCTTGGAGACAGACAAAATAAATATTTGTTCTTATTTGTTCCAACAATTTGTTTTGCAGCAATGGCTAAGTCTGAAAATATTGTTTTATTCATAGTTTTTGCAATTAGTGTTATAATTTACAATAAACCTTTTCCAAAACTTTTATCTTTAAAAAAACTAATAATTCCTTTATCTATTTTCATAATTTTAGTTCTTTGTGTAAGTACAGGCTTCATATACAAATTAGGTGAAGTTAATGATCCTTTATTAGTTACAGGTTCAACTTTTGATATTGATTATGCTATAGAAGATATCCCAAATTTAATTCATGAGTTTGCAGCAGGTCCGATATTTTTACTTATTGGTCTTATATTTGCAATCATTTATTTATTTAAAACAAACAAATTTGATAAATTTGATAAATTAAATTTATTCTCAACAAAATATTCTGGTTTATTATCTTTATTAGTTTATTCAACTTTAATGATTACTTTTCATTTATTATTTTTCCAGAAAGATATGCAACGTTACATTTTACCTTCAATGGTAATTATTTCTATTGTTGCAGCTTTTGGTTTATTTCAATTATATATTTTAGTTAAAAAACATCTATCAACTAAACATTTAGTTGCAATTTTAATTATTGCATCTTTTATTTACTTAATATTAATGCCTAAAACACCTATGAACTCTCCGAATGATTTATCTTTTGCTTATGATATAGGACCTGATGATTGGCTTATTGTGCCAAATTGGAATGATATCCAAATGATTAATTTTGTATCACCTGATATTCAAGTTGTTGCATTATTTAATTTTGGTTCTAATGAAGGTATGTCTTTCCTGGCAGATTTAATTGAAGATCCTAAAGTAGATGTTTATTTTATGGAGTCAAGTTCTTGCGGTCTTACTATAGGTATTACTTGTGATTTCGTACTTGATACTTTTTACATGAAAGTAATCAACACTTCTAATAATGAAAGATTTTACAAGATTATAAGTTTCAATACATAATAATTAGAACTAATTCTTAACATATTTAGAAATTATTAATTTATATCTTAATGAATCAACTGGTTTCTGTTTTATTGA
>CAYOEA010000004.1:0-48182 GCA_964402995.1 uncultured Methanosarcinales archaeon | reverse complement strand
AAATTGTTTTTATTTTCAATGATCAAAAACGAGTCTACTCATAGCGAAGCGAGTCAACAGGCTTTTGTTTTATTGAAAATTGTTTTTATTTTCAATGATCAAAAACGAGTCTACTCATAGCGAAGCGAGTCGACTGGTTTTTGTTTTGAGGCTTGTATTGCTGGTGCCATTCCCGCAATTGCTCCAACCACTGTTGAGAATAATAAGCATCCTATAATTAACTCTGGAGGGAATGCTGGCTGTAATAATGCGTATCCTGATGCAGCAGCTATTTGTCCTCCTGCACTTGATATTAAGTACCCTAGTAATACTCCTATGCCTCCTCCAAGTAATCCTAATACTCCTGACTCAAATAAAAATATTGATAAGATGTCTTTGTTCTTTGCACCTATTGCTTTCATTATTCCTATATCTTTTGTTCTTTCAAGTACTGAGGTATACATAGTGTTCATAATGTTAATTGCGGATATAAATACTGAGATTAATGCAATCATTACTAAGATCATATTTAGAACATTAATGATTGTACTGAATTGTTCTATCATTTCTTCGAATGTATTTACTGAGAAATCTTCTTCACCTTTTTCTACATCTCTAAATTTTCTTAATTTTTCTTTTATTCTTGTTGCAAGTTCTGCAGGTTCTGTTCCTTTTTCTGTGCTTACTGCAATCATTCCGTAAGAATCAATTTCCACATCGATCAATTCTCTAAATCCTTCAAGTGATATATACACTTGGGAGTCATCTTGAGGATTTCCAATTTCTTCATAAAACCCTAATACTTCAACTTTTTTATCATTTACAATAATTTTCTGTCCCACTTCAATTCTTTTATCAAATATTCCTCCTTCTTCTGCATATAAACTTCCAAGCACAACTTTTAATTTGTCTCCTTTTTTTAGATCTCTACCTTCTTCAACTTCTACAGTCATCAGTTGAGAAATTAATTCGTTTGCTTCTGTGGTTGTTGGTATTCCTGCAAGGTAAGTATATTTATCTTCAGAATTTTTATCTTGCTCTACTTTTACAGCATCAAGCATCATTCCTGCAGTAACACTTACTCCTTTTATTTTATCTATAAATTCCAAATCTTCTTTCGTGAGTCCATCTTCAGGTATTGCACTATTGCTTTTTGGTTGTATCATAACTTTGTCTACGCCCATTTCATCTGCAAGATCTCCAACGTATGAACTAAGTCCTTGTCCAAAACTTATCAAAGTAAAAATAGCCATTATTCCTATAACTATTGAGAGTGTTGTAAGAAAAGTTCTAGTAGTTCTGCCTCTCAAACTGTTCAATGCATAGTTTAGTGAATCTTTATTCATTTTGTTTTTCCTAAATAAATGTCAAAAATTGTTTAATTTTTGTTTTGTTCATTTTTTCTTTACCCTCTAAGTGCATCTACCGGGCTCATTTTTGATGCTTTCATCGCAGGAACTATTCCTGATACAATTCCTATGACGAATGAAAATAATAATGCTCCAATTATTAGCATTGGTGATATTTGTGCTTGTAATAAATCTGTTCCAAGTGCGACTCTTCCTGCAAATGCTGCACCTTTTGCAACTAAGCTGCCAATTATTACTCCTGCCCCCCCTCCAACAAGACCAAGCAGTCCTGATTCAATAAAAAATAATGTGAATATAGTTCTGTTTTTTGCACCTATTGCTTTCATGATTCCTATATCTCTTGTTCTTTCTAGAACTGATGTATACATGGTATTCATGATTCCAATTCCTCCAACAATTATGGAAATTACTGCTATTATATATACAAATAATTGAACTCCGAATAGGGTTGATGTTAATCCTTCAAGTGCACTTTCGCTTGTTTCTACTGAGAAATCTTCTTCATCAATTTTTACATCTCTACTTTTTCTTAATTCTTTTTCTAAGTCTGATTTAACTTCTTGTACATCTGCGCCTTGTTTTATTTTAACTCCTATTGCGCTATAATCTTCTGTATCAAATAATTCTTGCATGTCTTCAGTTGGCATATTGATTGTTGTATCTGTAACAAAACTGCCTTTTTTCTTTAGAATTCCTACAACTTCAAATTCTTCTCCTGAAATAATTAATCTACTTCCAATAACTATCGGTTTTCCAAATCTATCTTCACTTTCAAATTCTGATCCTACAACAACTTTCTTTCTATCGCTTGACTTTAGAAGTCGACCTTTTGTTGTTTCAAGATTTGCGAATCTGTTTGCATCTTCTGATGCTGATACAATAAGAATCATTTCTGTTTCATCATTAAATTCTACTCTTGCAGATTTTATTATTCTTCCAACAGTATAGTCCACACCACTAACTCTGTTTGTGGCTTTCAAATCTTCTTCTGAAAGTGGATTAACAACGCCTGTGCCTGGTGGGCCCATTTGTACCCCTTTTGCTTGAACCAGTATTGCATCTGCTCCTGCAATACTAAACTGGCCAATGACCACTTCTTCTAGCCCTTGGCCTAAACTTATTAAAGTTACCACTGCTAGTATTCCAATAAAAATTCCTAACATGGTTAACCAGGATCTGAGTCTTCGCCTTTGCAGGCTCCTTAGACTCATTCTGATTAAATCTGATAACATAGTTTTTTAGTTCCTCTTTTATTCTCTATGTTCAGTGTTTTCTCTTTTTGTTTTTTCTTCGTCTGTAGATTACATATCCTATAATTAGAACTACAATTACTGCAATAATCCATATGTTGCTGCTCTTTTCTTGACCTAGTTCGCTAGCGCTGTGGATTCGAAGTTGTACATTCATATCTTGACTATATAATTTATTATTATTATCCCTATATTCAAGATTTATTGGTACACTTACTTCGTTTTCAGTTGTAAGTTTCAATTTAAATTCTACAGTTTCAAAGTCGTCAGAATCTAAGTTTCCAATATATTCTTGTGTTGTTGATGATAATAATTCAAAGTCATCAGTTTCTGCAACTTGTAAGTTCATAAGTTTCACATCACTTAATCCTTTGTTGATTATCTTTAGAATGATTGTTCCTGTTCTTGTTTCTTCAAGTAAAGTAGTACTATCAACGACAATTTGAATATCTGGTTGGCTGTTTATAATTACTCCAACTAGTTCTTCTTTTGTATATGCAGTTCCAATATTATCTTTATACTTTATTTCAACTGGTATTTTGTAAACTCCTGCTGCTGCATTTGGATACGCAATAATGTTGAATTCAAAAGTTTTACTTTCTCCTGCTTTCATTTGATAAAGATCTTTTTCTACTGGTGAATTCATAGGTGCAAATGGCATTATTTCACTTGTTAAATCAATTTTAACTCTAACATCTGATAATAATGAATCTGCTAAGTTTGAAATTTTTAAGCTAATCTTTCCAGTTTCTCCTTGTGCAATTTCTGAAGGTTCTGTTTTAACATCTTCAATTGTTAAGACTGCATCTCCTGTTTGAATACTAATATCAAGTTCTTTTTCAATCCAATTTCCAACATTTTCTGAATCCATAGAATATCTAACTTTGAATTTATGTGTTCCTTCAATTGCATTTGCATTAACTTTAACATTATATTCTACAACTTGAAATGATTTTGATCCTAAAATTCCAATTTGTTTTTCTGTGTTTTTTCCTGGATCTAGACTGAATGGGTAGTTTGGCATGAATTCAATCATCACATTTTCCGCTGATTCAGTTCCTGAGTTTTCAAGTTTTACGAATACTTTCACATATTTTCCAGGCTCTGCTGGTTGTGGTTCGTAATTTTTTAGTGTTGCTGATAAATACGCGTTTGGACTAGCCTGTACTGTAATTGCTAAAACTAGCATCAGTAATATTCCGAATATTATTAATCCTTTTTTCATCTTTTTTTCACCTTGTTTCAATTGTTTTATTTATTTTAATTTGTCAGAATTGTTTTAATTCTGTGGCTGCAAAATATTTGTTTTGCGCTGCCAATAATTTTAATTATTGAGTGTGCCAGAGATATATTGTCTCTGAGCATTATTTTTTGTAATTCTTAACGATTTGTCCGTCACTTAAATATTCAACTCTGTCTGCTTGTTTTGCGACAGATTCATCGTGTGTTACTAATATGATTGTTGTTCCTTTTTCTTTGTGTAATTTTTTTAAGAAGTCTAAAACTTTAACTCCTGTATTACTATCTAAGTTTCCTGTTGGTTCGTCTGCTAAAATTACTTCTGGATCGTTTGATAATGATCTTGCAATCGCAACTCTTTGTTGTTGACCGCCACTAAGTTCATTTGGTTTGTGATTCATTCGGTCTCTTAATTCAACTAGATCCAGTAATTCTTCTGCTTTTGAATCAATTTTTCCAGGGTTTGCATCTTGAAACCTCATAGGAATCATCACATTCTCTTTTGCAGTTAACGAATTTAATAAATTGAATTTTTGGAATATAAATCCAATTTTCTTACCTCTAATTTGTGCAAGTGTAGATTCTGTTAATTTAGAAATGTCTTTTCCTGAAAGGTATATTTGTCCTGTTGTTGGAATATCAAGGCAACCAATCATATTCATGGCGGTGCTTTTTCCGCTTCCTGAAGGTCCCATGATTGATACAAATTCTCCTTTTTTGATTTTAAGATTTATTCCTCTAAGAGCATGTACTTTCACATCACCCATAGTGTATGTTTTCCACACATCTTTAAGTTCAATTATGATTTCGCCTTTCTTTTTAGTATTTTTATTTTCCATTTTTAATTTTTTTAAGTTCAGTATTTGCTTTTTTAATTATTGCAGCCATTTTTTTCTTTTTAGCAATATTTGATTCGTTTAGTGAAATTGTTAAGATTGTATGTTTTAATTTTTCTAATTCGGGAAATATAATTAAATCCATTTTGTCTGCTTTCATTCTTTTTAAAACTTGTCTGTGTAATTCAATTGTTTCGCAATTATGTATGCTTTCAAACATTTTCATGCTTTCTTCTAGTTTTTTAAGCATTAATTGTTTTATATTATCAACTCTTTTTGCTTCTTTTTTACCTTCTTTTGTTAAACAAAGAATCTTTTTGTTTCCATCTTCTTTAGAATTGATTAAATTTTCTTTTTCCATAGAATCAATCAAAGGATATAGTGAACCTGAGCTTGGTTTTTTACCTGTTTTTTCCTCGACAAACTTTGCAATATCGTAGCCTGTCAAGCAACCTGATTCAAGCGCTTTTAGAGTTAATGGTTTTAAGTGTCCACGCATCATACTTTATTAGAATTAATTATTTCATATATAAATGTGTCGCTTCCGATACAGTCGCTTCCGATACAAACAACTCAACATTTAGTTAAACAAGAACTGCAACCAAGATTTCCTGGCGCATAACAAATAACTTCATTACCTTTAGAATTAGTAAATGTACAACATTCTTTAATTAAATCTGACATTTTTCTATCACTCGCAATTTCTTTTACTTTCTCAATAACAGTTTCTTCAACAATAATTTCTTCAACGTAATTATCTTTTTGAAGTTTATATTCTTGTTCTACAATTTCTGTTGCTTGAGCGGTATACTTGTAAGCATCAACATCTTTTGCAATAAAAACTAAATTTCCTGTCATAGAAGAATAATCTACTGGAACTAATATAAAAGAGAATGCTGCTAATACAATCATAGTAAAATATGCTATTTTATTTTTCATGCTTATAACTTTAGATTGTCGAAGTATATAAAGCTTTTTGTGCAGACTAATCCTATTTTTTTTAAGTCGATCTGAACAGTTAAATAAAATTACTTAACTTGGCAAAAAAATTGTTTATATTTTTGAGTATTTGAACTTACGACCTTTTGATTAATTTAGTAATATTTTTATAACGGTGTTTTGTAAATGGATTATGAAATATTCAAAAGTTGAATTGAAATGGCCTGTTCCTAATAGTTACAAAAAAGAATTACCTCCATTGCATAGCTTTGGAAGATTTTGGGCTGATCGAGGTGATAGATATCATACAGGAACTGATATTTATGCTCCAAAAGGGAGTGAAGTAATTGCTTGTGAATCAGGCGTTGTTATTCATATAGGTATATTTACTGATCCTTCTGATACTGCTTATTGGAATAAAACATATTTTGTTCTTGTTCATTCTTATGATGGCTTAATTCTTAACTATGCTGAGTTAGAATCGGTTTCTGTAAAAGAAGGTCAAGAAATTTCTAAAGGTCATCCTCTTGGAACTGTTGCTCAAGTTCTTAATCCTGATTTAATTAATGAAACTTCACCATCATATATTAATTCTTTAAAAGAAAATGGTCATCTTTGTATGTTACATTTTGAAGTATATTCTCAAACACCTTTAGGTTTACTTCGTGATAAGTTTATCAATAATAAAAAAGGAGTCAATATTCCAAAGATATTTCTTAGTTCTGATGATTATTTGCAGAATATTCTTAATCGGATTTGATGTAGTTAAAAAGAAAAAAAGCCTCCGGTGAGAGTCGAACTCACGACCTGCTGCTTACTAGGCAGCCGCTATAGCCACTAAGCCACGGAGGCAATGTTGATTTTGTGTGTAATGAGCCCTTAAAATGGGCCTTTGAATGGTAAGCCTCTGATGGGAGCATTAAACTTCTTTTTAAGTTTATGTGCCAAGAATGTTTATTCTTGAGCATTGCAAACGACCCAGAGGGTTATAAAAATAAGCCTCTGATGGGAGCATTAAACTTCTTTTTAAGTTTATGTGCCAAGAATGTTTATTCTTGAGCATTGCAAACGACCCAGAGGGTTATAAAAATAAGCCTCTGATGGGAGTTGCACCCACGACCTTGAGATTACATGTCAAAAACAGAGTTTTTGGGATGTCCCAAAAGTCTTTGATTTTTGTTACAAGTCTCACGCAATAGCTACTATGCTACAGAGGCATGTTTTAATGCTGTGTTCCAAAAAAGGTTTTCTTTTTTGTTACAGAGACGTTTTTAGACTAGAAAAATCAGCTTTTATTTAAAAAAGTTTCCTTAGAACCAGATTTAAATCATATATACTGCTAATGCGCATACTATGCCCACTATTGCTCCGATCAGTACTTGCATTGGTGTATGTCCAATTCTTGTAATTAGATGTTTGTGGAGTATATTTTCTTTATCTATGATTGTGTTTATCACTTTTGCTTCTTCGCCTGTTTCTCGTCTTACTTTCATAGCATCATTTGCTACTATTAATGAGAATACAACTGCAATTATTGTTTCATAAGTTATTCCTATTTGGAATAATAACCCGAATGATAGTGCGCTTACTACTGATGTGTGTGTTGATGGCATTCCTCCATTTTCAAATATTAGTCCTGCCCAGTCCCACTTTCCAGTTTCATTATAACTGATGATGGTTTTACTTATTTGAGTTACAAAGTATGCTGCAACTATTGCAATTATTATTTTATACATCTTTTTTCTTCCTCTATGGATCTTTCAATTAATTTTTTTTATGGTAGTTTTTTAAATCTTGTATTTACCATTCCCCATTCGATAAATAGTAATACCATTGCAATTAGCATTAATATAAATGTCATGTCAAAGTCAATTTTTGCTCTTTTTGAATCTTGTGCGATTTCATTAAATGCATCTATTATTTGTTGATTATTTGCTCCTTGGTAATATTTTCCATTTGTCAAATCACTTATTCTTGCTAATGTTTCTTCATTGTATACGCTTGTAATATTATATGTTTCTGGCAGGTATCCTATTGGTTGCTCTGTATCTGTTCCTGTTCCTATAGTATTTATTATAACGTGTTTATTTTGGGCATATTCAATTGCTTGTTTTATTGATTCGTCTAAGAATGCTCCAACTGTGCTACTTCCATCACTTAATAGAATTAGAGTTTTTCCTTTTTCACCATTGGTCATTAAATTAGTTGCAGTTATTATTGCTCCTGGCAGGTCTGTTCCTCCTGCTTCCATTAATTCTATTTCTTTTATTTTTTCTTTTATCTCAAAAGTACTTTTGGTCATTGGTTGATTTACAAACGTTATTCCTGAGAATGTAATTAGCCCTATATGTGCATCTGTTTTTAATACATCCATGAAACTTATAGCATGTCTTTTTGCGACTTCTAATCTTGAAGGTTCTAAATCTTGAGTACTCATTGATGCACTTGTATCTATTGCAATTACAAAGTCATTACTGTTACTTTCACCATCGTACCACAATACTGATCCAGTTACTCCCATTATAACGCAGAATAAAATTATAACTCTTGATATTAATAACATCCAATTTTTTGTAATAAGTTTTTTCCCTGTTATTCTTTTTAGTGTATTGAAGTTTGCAAACTTCATTGCTTTCATTTTTGAATGTTTCATTAGCCAAAAATGCATAACTATTACTATTGGAATTGTTAGTAGCATCCAGAGAATCTCTGGGTTTTTGAAAGTTACTTCCATCATTGTTTTTTATTTCGTTCAAAAGCTTATCTTTTGATGTGTGTTAGCAGTTTTATTGTGATGTATTTATTATTTAGTTAATGTTTTATTTATTATTTGCGCCTATTGTTGTCGTTTAGCCAACATTCTTGCTCTAAAATTCACATATTTCATTAATGGGTTTATGAAGTCTTCATCTGTTCTAACTTTAATAAATCCTGCGTTTGAAGTAAGAAACTTTCTTTCTATATCTGCTTCTTCTTCGGCAGCTTTCTTTTTGTATAATTCTGCATATTGTGTTGCATCAATTCTTAGTTTTTCTCCTGTAAATGGATCTTCAACTAAATATTGTCCTGCATCTTTTGGTATTTCAAAATCTCTAGGGTCTCTTATCATAACTCCTAATACTTCATATTCTTGTGTTAACATTCCTATGTAATTGTTCCATTTCTCTTTTACTCCAATAAAGTCTGATAGAATTATTATTAAACTTTTATCAAATAACAGTGCTCTTGCTTGGTTTAGTGGTTTCTTCATATCGAATTGTCCACCATAATTTTTTGGATTTGTTAAATCTTGTAGTATTTGGTAATAATTCTTTGTTCCTGAACTTGGTATTCTCTTTGTGATTAGTTTATCATTAAACATGGATAATCCTATTTTGTTTCCTGAGTTAACCACTGAATATACTATTGAGAATGCCATTTCTGCAGCATATTCACATTTTAATTGTTCTGTTGAAGAGAATATCATACTATCTGATACATCTAACATAACAAAGATTTGAAAGTTTCTATACTGTTCAAACTCTCTAATCATAGTGTTTTTTGCTCTTAAACTTGCAGGCCAGTCTATTTGGCTTGCATCATCTCCATAAGTATATTTTCTATATCCTGTAAATTCTATTCCTTGTCCTTTTGTACTTGCAGCAAATTCTCCTTCTAAAATTCTAGAGAGCATTCTCCTTCGGACTTGAAAATCTGGATTCTTTATTTTACCTAGAAGATCTAGTTTTAGCTCTTTTATTGACAAAATTAGAACCCCCTATTTTTAAGAATTCCAAAAAAGGGAATATTTTTTGTTATTGCCATTTTAGTTATAGAATAGGTACTTTTTTGAGTAGTTCATCAACAATCATATCTGAAGTAATATTTTCTGCTTCTCCTTCGAAATTGATTAATATTCTGTGCCTTAATACATTTCTCGCAACTTCTTTTACATCTTGTTGAGTGACATAAGATCGTTTATGCATTACAGCTCTTGCCTTTGATGCTATGAACAAACTGATGCTCGAACGAGGAGATGCTCCATATTCAATGAATTTTCCTGTTTCAACATTATATTTTTGTGGATATCTTGTTGCGTCTACAATTCTTATAATATATTTCTCTATTTTGGTATCTGAATAAACTTTTTTAACAATTTCTTGAGCATGTATTATATCTGCAGGAGATAATTTTGGCAGTAAGTTAAAGTCATCAAACTTATGAGTGGTCATGTTTGTATTTAGAATTTTTAATTCTTCTTCTGGGCTAGGATATTTTACTATGATTTTATATAAAAACCGATCTACTTGCGCTTCTGGAAGTTTATATGTTCCTAGCTGTTCTAGTGGGTTTTGCGTTGCCATTACCATGAATGGGTGTGGCAATTTGAATGTTTCTTTACCAATTGTTACTTGTCTTTCCTGCATTCCTTCTAATAATGCTGACTGTACTTTTGGTGGTGATCTGTTAATCTCATCCGCTAATACGAAATTTGAGAATATTGGACCTTTTACTGTATAGAATCCTTTTCCTTCTTCATAAGTTGTAATTCCAAGAATATCTGTTGGTAATAAGTCTGGTGTGAACTGAATTCTTGAAAACATACTTCCTGATACTTTTGATAGTGTTCTTACAAGTAATGTTTTTCCTGTTCCTGGAATACCTTCTACAAGTACGTGGCCATTTGCAAGTATTGCTTCAAATAACGAATTTAGTACTTCTTCTTGTCCGATTAAAATCTTTCTTATTTCTACTTTTGTTGCATCGATCTTTGTATTTATATCTTTTATTGCTTTATCTAATTCTCTATTTTCGTGTACTTTTTTGCTAGAAATTGCTCTCATATTACCTTTATTACACTGTTCATATAAAAAACTTTTTCACTTACTTTCAAAGAGTAACACATTTTTTTTAAGTATTTTATATGTCTGATAATTATTCTTGAAAACGAATATTTTAAATAGCTGTTGTTCATATAATTCATACATGGAAGAGGGAAAAATAGGTGAGCTAGATTCAAAAGTACTGTTAAGAAAAGACACCATAAGAGATGTTAATTATTTCCTTTCTAAGAATTGGATTACTGAAGAAGAAGTCTATAAAACTGTTAAAAAGTTTCTTAAGCGTTATCTAAAAATTGATTATGAATTTACAAAAGATGAATTATTTGAAGAATTAAAAAATATGTATCTTCCATATACTATTCGATCGGATTTTTTTAACTTTGTAGATAAAATATTTTTGTTTGAGTATGCAGATGTTAAGTATACTGAAGATGAATTAAGAGTTTTATTAACTGAGTTTAAAGGTTATCTTGATTATTTATTAATTCCTAGTTTTGTAGAAAAATCTGTTAATGTTATTTTACTTAAAAGTATTAAAACAAAATTACATGATTATTTAAGATCTTTATTGCTGAGACAAGGTGCATCTAAGAACAAAGTTAAAACTAAAATTGAAGAAACAATTGATGTATCTAACCAGCCAACTTCCTTAGTTCCTATTGATGAGGCTTTAGAAAGTCATATTGATTTGAATAGTCTTATTGAAAAAATTTACTTAAGCTTGGATAATGATGATGTTCCTAGTGCTGCAATGCTTTACAAGTCTGCCATGTCAAAGTACCAATTCTTAACTGCAGATGAAAAAATTGCCTATTATGAACGCTTAATGGTGCTTTATGATTTAATTAATAAGTCCGACTCAGAATAAATATTGTTGATGTTCTAAATTTTTAACTAGATTTTTATTGATGTGATTTTATTTATAAGTTGTTAAAGAATTTATTTTAATAACTAAATAAAAAATAAATGGTCATAATTTTATTCTTCTTCTTTTCGTTTCAAGTTTCTTACTAGTGACACAGATCCTATTGTGAAGAATATAATTGCAGATATTATTCCTGCATAAGTTAAATATTCTGGTTTTATGTTTAAATGTAAATCTCTTATGCTTTTTGGTGACTCTATAATTTGCTCTTTACTAATTAAATATTTACAACCATTAACTACTGAATCTAATCTTCCCAATGCTTCAAGTACATTTCCTGCTGCAACATCTTTTTCTGCTTCTGTAAGTATTTCGCCTAATTCTTGACATTCTTTATTCTTTTTCAGTAAATCTCTTGCGAATCTAACTAGTGTTCTTAGTTGTGCTCCTGATGATGTTTGTTCTACTGAATTTAAATAAATCTTTGCGGAATCTCTATATTCTGGATCCTCTACGTTTCCAAAAATTGTTATTTCATAAACTCCTCCAACTCTGTATCCATCTACTGTTATTGATGTGTTTATTATTTGTCCTGGCTCTATTTTGAACCATGAATTTTTTCCAAATGTTATAGTGTAATTTAAACTGTCATTTACTTCATAACTTAAGTTTACTCCGTATACTGTATCGTTCCAAGTATTTGTAACTTTTAATGGAATTAGGATTGAATTGTTTTCATAAACTGTTACCATTTCTGGCATTACAATATCAATATATACTGGTTTATCTCTTTCTTGCGGTATTGGTACGTTTACTGTTTCAGTTTTAGTTATTGTTCTGGTTCCGCTAGTTTGTTGTATGTTTGATTCAGGCGATTCTGCTTCATCTTGAACTATCACATTAACTGTTATTAAATTGCTGGTAGCTGAAGTTTTTCCATCACTTATATTTAGTCTAATATAACAAGTTCCATTTTCTATTGGGTCTCCATATATTCCATGTCCCATTATTCCTGATACTGCACCTGTTGCGTTAGTGAATGGATTTGATACATCTATAGTTACTTTTCCTTGACAGTATGATACTTGTTCATCATTTGATCCTGTATTGTTGTCAAATATATATCTTGGCGCGTATGGGACTAATCCCACTTCACTGCAGTTTATAGTTCCATCTCCATTTGGATCTGCATCTGGATCATACATTCCCATTCGGTTGTCACATTCGAATAATTGGAATCCTGTTTTAGTTACAACTCCGTTTATATCTATATCATCAATATCTCTAAATTCTATAGGTCTATTAAAATCCACTACTTCAATTAACCAAGTGAATTCATCTGTTTCAGTTGCATCGTCTCCATCTATAATTTCTAATCTTAATTCATGATCTGTTTCATTTACATTCATTGCTTCAAAGTATCCAAACTCATATGTTAAGGATTTGTTTCCTGCATGTATATTTACTGTAGAATTAAAATTTTTAATAGTGTTATTTAAGAGTAGTTCATTATCGTAATACCAGTTGTAACTTAGTGACTCTGAATTTGAATCATTAACTGTCACGTTAAAAAATATACTCTCTGTTTCACGTATTCTTAGATGTGTGTTATATGTGTCGTCGCTAATATTTAACCAGTCGTCTACATTGCCATATTCTCCAAATATTAATACTCCATAAGGGTATACTGCTGTTATTTCTGGTTTGTCTGATTGTGCACTCACATTAAAATTAAAAATGTACATATCTGTTTCTGAATTGTTTTGTCCGCCTGTCCAGATATAATAATTATCTGTTACTGTTATGTTGATGCTGTATGATCCAGTTGCAAGTAAACTTCCATTGACTAATTTTGTTGTGTTAATAATTAGGGTTCTATTAATTATGCTAACATATTCTGATAAATTTTGTCCTAGTTCATTATCAACCCATGTAAAACTTAAACTTTCATAGTTATATCTTAAATCGCTAACATTGTCTGTAACATTTAAATTTTCATCTAAATCATATACTTCTATTGCTAGTTCATTTTGTAATGTTTTATTATAATACAATCCATTTGCTCCTGTTGGTTCGTAAATATAAGTTATATTTGGTTTATTATTTGTATTTCTAATATATAGAGTCATTAAAGTTGTGTTCGTGGCTCCTCTACTATCTCTTGCTGTAATGTTGAATTCATGTATTCCAACTAGTTCTTGCGTGGCATTAAATTCTATTATTCCTTCGTTTGTAAAATTAAAGAAATCTGAATCGTCTGATATATTAGTTATATTATCTAGTGGATAATCTAAATCAAAGATATAATTACTTAAATTAAAATAACAACTACTTGGATAATTTAGTTCATCATATTCGTAACAACTATCATTAAAGAAAAATTCTCTTGTAAATGAGGGCATGTTATTTGGTTTTATTTCAAAGTTAATTTCCACCCAATCTGTTACTGGTAATTCATAATTATCCGATACGGTTATTATTAAAGTGTAATTGTCTGGTGTTTGATTAATATCGCTAAAATTTATTATTCCTGTATTTGAATCAATGTGTTCATTAAACCATTCTGTACTTGAAGAAAATGTTAATGCTTCAGTAAAATTATCTATTCCTTCTGTGTTTGCAACAAGTAAATCTAAGTCGGTAACATTTATTTCATAATAAAAATCTGCTAAATAATAAGCGGTCAAATTCATTATGTTTATTCCGTTGCTGTAGTTTTCTATTCTTGGTGGATCGTTAACGTTTATTATAGGTAGGTAAACATTTTCAGTGGTCATTCCTCCTGTTTGATCCTCTACTCTTATGGTCAAATTTCTACATGCGATGTGTGAGTTTGTTAAGATTCCAGTCCAATTAGCCATTCCATAAGTTGTGGTATTGTCGCCACTTCCTGTAACAAATGATGCGACATTAAAGTTTGTCCATGGGTTGTCTACTGTGCATTCTCCTGGAACTGTGGTTACGTTAAATGTTGTATTATCAAAATAGTCTGTAATGTTTATGATTAAACTATACATATCTCCTTGATATGCTGTATCATTGCTAATGCTTGTTATATTTGGCAAAAGATTTACTCTAGTTATTCTTAGTACAAAATTCTTTTTCACTGACGTTGCAGGAACTAATCCAAACCCGTTATCTAATGGTGGATTATCTGTTAAAGTTATATTTATTGAATAATTTCCCACATCTAATTCTGTTGAATTACAATCAAATTCAAGTTGATTACCATTTATTTCATAATCGCAAAAACTATTAAATCTTACATCATCAACTTCTATGCTTACGTTTTCTTTATAGACTGGGTTTCCTTCTTCATCTACAAAAATTATTGTTGCATTTGGTGTGTGCCACCCTTCTGTTTGATTTTTAGTAATATCGCTCACATTAAATTCTGGCGCATCATTAACTGGTAGTATAGTATATGTTATTGTGTGTTCTTGTGTTCCTCTGCTGTGTCTATATGAGTATATTAAATTTACATCCCATGAGATATTTTTATCTAATCCTAAATCTTCATTATCCGGATAACAAGTTGCTTCTCCTTGGGTTGATTGTTCTGTTTCGGTGCACATTGTTCCACTAACTTCGTAGTTATCATCTACACTATCTGGCACTGTTGTATTCCAAATCGCATAATAAATTCTATCTTCAACAAAATCATAAGAACTGTCTAATTGAATATATGGGCCAAGTTCATTTTGCGATGTGTATACATTTGGATCGTATCCTACATATATTTCTGATGACCCTGTATCATTTATGCTTGTGTTAGTTGAGTTGTAAATAATGACTGTACACTTCCAATTATCTTCTTCTGTTAAAAAATAATGATCTATACTTGGCCAATAAACTTCTCCTGGGTGTGGATCTATTCCTGTGATATTTGCATATGGAACAAACCCGCTTCCATTATCTTTGTACCAAAATAAATCTGCACTTATCGCGTCAAGAGGGGCAGTCCATTTACAATATATATTATCTGATGTTCTTGTTGTTGTTATATTATCGTTATTCGCATTTGTGAGCCATGGGTTTTGATCAAATTGTATTGATTGGGCGATTGTAGCTATTACTAAAACAAATACTAATATTCCCAGTATTGTTTTAGCGTTCATTTTTTGCCCTCTTCTTTTAGTGTATTAATTATAAGTTCTTTAATTGTAACTCCTTTCATGACTGCTTCTAGTTTGATATTTTTATGCAGTTCATCCGGGATTTCTATATTGATGTTTGTCATTTCAGGATTTTTTTTTATTTGAGAATTTTTTATTTAGAATTGTTATAACTTGATCTTTTAGTGTACTGTCATCTAATACTGCTTTAACTTTTATTTTTTTATGTACTTCTTCTGGTATTTTTATGTTGATATTTACCATTTTAATAAGTTATGTTACTTAGTTTACTTATCTTACTTAGCTAAGTTGCATAAGTGTGCTAATTTATCTTAATTATATAACTTACGTTTTCACTATATAAATTTTGTCATTTAAATTATTAATAAATTGATAGTAATTTCATAATACAATTTGTGAGTTAATTCTTAATTTGGAACAGATTTATAACTAAAAATCGGAAGATTTAATCAAAAGAAAAAATTAAGTTTTCTAAATCATCATTTTTTTTTAATCAATAACTTTTTATATTCTTTATTCTAATAACTGATTAAGAGGATGGGTTTATTGAATAAATTATTATTATCAATTTTGTTAATATTAGTTTTTACTTTTACTGCTTGTGATGTTGAGTTGCCGCCCTTTCCTGGCGCTCCTGTTGGTGATGCAACTATAATTATTTCTAATGATGATGTTCAGATTTCTCCTGTAGTTTTAAATTCTGTAAATCAAGATGTTGAATTTTTTGCAGTTTTTCCTGAGGGTATTTGGGCTGGTTATAAAAACATTTATCTTGGCGATATGGAAACTAGTGATAAAGTTTCTAATGGTTTTGGTCAGCAAACTAATTTTTGGACTGTGGCTTATAGTACTCATCCTAATGTTACTGGAATTCTTTCTTATGAAACTTTAAACCAAGTTACTAATTTAGTTCCTGGTGAGTATGACGTTTATGTTTGGGCTTACAAGCTTGATGTTAGAACTTTTCAGTGGGCGACTGATGATGTTTATCAGATTAAAACTACTTTAGTTATTGAAGATTTTGGTCAGGGTGATGTTGATTCTGATGTTGATTCTGATGTTGATTCTGATGTTGATTCTGATGTTGATTCTGGTGATGATATTGGTGATAATGACACTGATAATGGTGGCGTTGATGGTGGTGATAATAATATCGGTTCTGATGAAGAAGAAACTGTTGTAGTTATGGGCAATGGTCCTATTGCTGAAAGTTATACTTTTGAAGAAGGAAGTCTTAGTGTTGGTATGCATCATTCTTGTGCTATTCGTTCTAGTGATTCTCGTGTTATGTGTTGGGGATCTGGTTCCGCTTATAGTTTAGGTAATGGGTTTGTTGCTGCTAGTCCAAACCCTGTTTTAACAGCTGATACTTCTGCTTATTCTAGTGTTAGTGCAGGTTATGCATATTCTTCTATCTCTTGTGGTATTCGTGAAGTTGATGGTCATATTCTTTGTTGGGGTGGAACAACACGTTATCCTACTTTAATTGATGATAATTCTTCTTATTTGAGTATTGGTACTGGAAATGGTTTTGTTTGTGCACTTAGAAATGATGGTCGTATTTTGTGTTGGGGTGATGGTGCTGGTGGTCATTTAGGTACTGGTAATGAATCCAATAGTGTTGTTCCTGTTTTAATCAGTGATACTTCTTCTTTCTCGGATCTTAGTGTTGGCAATCAACATTCTTGCGCTATTCGTGAGAATGATTCTCGTGTTCTTTGTTGGGGTCGTGGACCTTTTGGTAAATTAGGTGATGGTGGTTATGGAAGTAATTTAGTTCCTACTTTGACTACTGATACTTCTTCTTATTCTCTTGTTAGTGCAGGGACTCATCATTCTTGCGGTATTCGTTCTAACGATTCTCGTATTCATTGTTGGGGTAGTGATCAATATCATGCAGTAGGTATTAATGATGATTCTGCATATGTTGATGTTGTTGCTTCTTGGCATCATTCTTGTGGTGTTCGTGAGAGTGATGGTCGTGTTTTATGCTGGGGCACTTCTGATAAGGGATTACTTGGTGATGGTACTCTTGATAATCATTATAATACGCCAACTTTAACTTCTGACAATTCTTCTTATTCTGATGTTAGTGCTAACTGGTATCATTCTTGTGGATTAAATATTGATGGCCACATATCTTGTTGGGGAAGTGGTCATGCTGGACACATTGGTAATGGTTATAATCAGGATGCTTTAGTCCCAACTTATACTATCGGTTGTTATTTTGATACTTTTACTTGTGATGATGGTAGTGTTGTAACAAGAGATTTTGAAAACAATTGTTTATTCACTTGTGATATCCCACCTCCTCCAGATAATACTGGTGAAATTATTTTTAGTATGATTGATGGTAACTCAGGTAATTTTTGCGGTATTCGTGAGAGCGATTCTCGTGTCATGTGTTGGGGTGGCGGTTCTTATGGTCGTTTAGGTAATGGTGGCGAAGTAAGTAGTGATATTCCTGTTCTAACTAGCGATGTAGATGCTTATTCTAGTATTAGTGTAACTGCTACATCTGCTTGTGGTATTCGTGAGAGTGATTCTCGTGTTCTTTGTTGGGGTTATGGGCGTTTTGGACGTATGGGTGATGGTGATAGAGATTCAAATAATTTAATTCCTACTTTAACTAGTGACGATAGCGCTTATTCATCTATTAGTATGGGTGGTGCAACTTGTGGTGTTCGTTCTAATGATTCTCGTGTTCTTTGTTGGGGAAGCGGTTATCAAGGTTCATTAGGTAATGGAGAGGGTCAAGGTTTTTCGAAAATTCCAATGTTGATTCCAAGTAATGAATCGTTCTCAACTGTTAGTACTGGTAATTATCATTCTTGCGGTATTCGTTCTAGTGATTCTCGTGTTCTTTGTTGGGGAAATAATAGATATGGTCAAATGGGTTTTGGTTTTGGTGATAATAATATGTATATTCCTACTTTGACTAATGATACTTCTTCTTTCTTGACAATTAATGCTGATAACGATGCAGTTTGTGGTATTCGTTCTTCAGATTCTGAACTTATTTGTCGTGGAAATAAAGTTAGTAGGTCTGATATTTTTGCTGATCAAGGTGTTACTTATTCAGATGTTAGTATAGGTGAGGCTTCAGGTAGATTCTCAGGTGGAGTGGAGACATCGAGTGGAATTCATTATATTTGTGCATTAAGATCTAGTGATTCAAAAATTATTTGTTGGGCGAGCACTTCTAACGGATTTGGTATGTTTTCTAATAATCCTTCTTTTGTTTCAGATGATGCTTATTCTTATGTTCATGCTGACAATGATTTTGTTTGTGGAATTAGACTTGATAATTCTCTGGTTGAATGTTTTGGTTCTGGAGCTTATTAATTATTTACTTAATCACTGTTGAAAGTAAATTTGATAGAATTAAAATTACATCAACTTATTTTGCATTGGTTTTAGTCTAAGTTGCATTGAGAAATAATCTTAATAAAGAATTAAGTTTTCAAATAAATAAATAAACAAATAAGTCTTATTTAGAAATGCTAACTAGATATTTTATCTCATTAAACATTCTTACTAAGTCATCGTAGAAATAATCTTTTTCTCTATCTTCTAAATCTTCATATTCTTTCATTAATTCAGTATATTTTAACTTACTTACTTCTAATTTATCAAAATGCATACTAATGTAAGTATTGTATATTTGCTTTTTAATAACAACTGACGCTGAGTCTTTATTTTTTATGGCTAATTCTTTCACTTCAACTCCTTTATTAATTATTTCAACATTACTAACCATTCTTATTAATTCTCTAATTTCCTCAATTGTAATTAGTAAATCACTTTTGAATACTTTTCCTTTAGTAGTTTCTAAGAATCTAAATCTATAGAATAAGGATAATACAACTTTAGACATGACATCTTTAATTTTATTTTTCTTTTCAAGTTTAAGTATAAGTGTTTCTTTAGTGAAAGTTAAGTCCATTCCTGTTATTGCAACAATAAATTTTCTTCCTACTATGCCTAATTCTGCTGCTTTCTTTTTTAGATTATCATTTTTAATTGTTCTTTGTATTTTTGTTAATTCATCAAGAATTTTCTTTGCTTTATCTTTTGTTAGTAGGATTTTCTTTTTCTTTTTTTCAATAAATCCTAGAATCATTCTCAATATGAATATATTAACGCTTTTATGAAAATATTTATAGACTAATAATAGTGATAATATTAGGAACGCAGCCAATAACATCGCTGTTGAAAGGATTATCTTTTTTTCAATAGGTGTGGGACTATATATTGTATCACATGGTAAACATGGTCCTCCGCAGTCTATTCCTATTTCTCCTTGATTTTGTATTCCGTCATTACATGTTGGGATATAGGTACAATCTTGTATTATTGCGGGTTGATTGTTTTCTGTGTTACATGCGCTTAATTCAGTACAAGTTCTTGTTTGAGTATTATCATATCTACATTCGTCCCATGCAGTACATTCCCACTCTTCAATACAATCATTAGGATCATGGTAAGTACAATTTTGATAATAAGTGTATATTTTGTCTGAACATCCTCCAGCATCATAGCAGTTTTTTATTTGTACTCCTTTTTTGCTACATTCATTCCAATCTGTACATTCCCATAATGAAGTGCATAAAATGGTTGGTAAAAAACTTCCAGCTCCACTTCCCCCACTTCCTCCGCTGTCTGCGGCTGCTGCTTCTGGTCCATCTTCGCAAGTAGTATCGATTGTTACAATATTGCTAGTGGTTGTTAAATTGTATGGATCAATAGCAGTAAACGTGAATTGTTCACTAATTCCACACACATCAGAATGTGCAAGAAATGTTCCAGTACCAACTATTACTATAAATATTTGGCTTCCTGCTGATGCACTGTATGTTAATTCTTGTCCACAATCACGTTCATAGAAATAATTATTTAAATCAAATAATCCCACGTCTGTTCCGGCTGAGATTGTCATGCTAGGAATTGTTTTATTAAATATTGGTGCATCATTTTCTTCATATATTTCTAAGGGGTAAATATAAAAATTAACATCTTCCCCGCAAGTATTATCTGTGTCAGCCCATAAAAAGAATTCATAATTTCCAAGTAAATGACAGTGATTATCTGCTTCTCCTTCAAAAGTTGTAATTCTGAATTCCCCTGTTGAATCATTTATCATATGAAACGGTACGCCTGTATCGCTATTAAAGAAGGTTACATTCCAATCTATATTTGCGGTAAAATTACAAGTAATATTTTGCCCTCCTGATATATTTGTTGGGCAAGTTGTATTAATTATGGTTGGAACTTTATCTACGCAAATTCCAATAGAAACTTCAGCATTATATACAGCATTTCCTGCTGTTAGAATTTTGTACTCTATATGTTGTGTTCCAATATACAAATAGCTTACTTGTGTTACTGTTAACACTAGGAAAAGCATTAATAAAAACTTAATGAAACTATCTCTATTCATTTACTCTAACTTTTAATCTACTCTCGAGTATATAAAAATTATGGTCGTAGAAAGAAAATCTTAGTATATCCAGTGAAATTTATCTCTTCTTCACCTGGTGGTAAATATGTGATGAACATGACATCTTTGCCTTCATTTGGACCTAATAATAAGTCATTTGGCTCTGCTCGAGTCATATTCTCCATTTCACCGTAGAATCCAATACTTACTTTGATTGATTTATCGTAAGGGTTAGTAATCTTTACTGATCTTGACAGATTACTTCCTGGTGGTGCCATTCCAAATCTTAAGCCGTCTGTATCTTTTGTAACTCCTATGCCGCCAAATCTAATTCCTGTGCTCATTTCAAGGGTCATTACATCTTTTACTTTGTAATTTGAATATATTATTGTGCTTATTCCTATTGTTAGCAATATTATGATTGCTAGTATCATTATTAGTTTTGATAATTTCATTTTTTCTTTTTTCTCATCATTAATACTACGTTAAAGATAGCTAGAACTATTATTATAGCTCCAAAAATTATCATTAAAGTCATAGGATCTAATGTGCTCTTTTTTTCATCAGTTATTGAAAACCCAGCCGTGTTAGAGGGTGTATTTTCTCCTTCTATTTTATCAACTAGGTTTATAGTTCCTTCTTTTGTTGTTATTAGTGTTCCATCTTGATAAAGTTTAATTGTTAAATCTTGCTCTTCTTCTTGCATTTCTCTAGTATCAATATATGCTGAGATTGTTGTTCTTCCCCATGGATTAAGTCCTGTTGTTGGTGTTTTTACGTCCTTTCCATTAATAGTTACAATTCCATATACATCATCTAATGGATCATTCCAAAAACTTTGAACTTCTATTTCAAATAAGTTTATATTATTTTTTTCAAGTTTATTTGTGTAACTATTCACGTCAACTCTCATATTTCCTACTTTTAATTTTACGTAATCAGTTTCTTTTATTTCTTCATCAGCATAAACTGTAGCTTTTACTTTATATGTTCCACTTGCAAGTCCTTCATTTGATTGTCCTTTAACTTCTTTTTCTTCTTCTGTATAGTCTGCAGAAATACTATTTGTTTGAAAACTTAGTTTTAATTCATCATTTTGATTATATACATCTATTTTTGCATAAACTGAGTTTATTCTTTCTCTTCCATAATTAAAGAAATATAATTTTGCGTTTATTGGTTTGTATTCATTAACACTTTCAACTTCTAATTTTGGTTCTGATAAGTATTTCCCATCAAATAATACTAGTGTTTTGAGGTGTATGTTTGCGCCTGTTTTTAATTTAAAGTTTCCTTCCCCAATTCCTGTCTCTTCTTCCATATATATAAGTGAATCATATAGTCCTGGTTCGATGGAATTTGGATTCATACTTGCAGGAAAATCTACTCTGGCAGTGATTACAGGTCTTTCTCCAAGTTTAATATCATAAAACTTCATATTGGCAGGTTCTACATGTATATACTCTGCAAGTGGTCCTTTTTGCTCTAGAGTGTAATTCATAGGTATTGATACAGTCGGGATTAGATAATAAGTGTAAGTTTTTGTAAATCCTGGCTCAAATATGTGGAATGCCTTTTCTGTCTCTCCAAAACCCATTGCAGTGGCAAAGCTACTTACAACAAGCGTAATTAAGATTAAAATTAAGAATTGTTTTATCATTTTATTTTAAATTGTATTAAAAAAATAAAAATAAGAAAATAAAAAAATTATGATTTCAGTTTATGCAATTGCGAATGTTAAAGTTGCAGTCTTCTGACCTGAAGTTTCTGTTCCAACTCTTACATAAGCATACATGTAAACTTCGTTATCAGTTGTATCTAATCCTATTGCACACGGTTGTCCGCCTGCTCCAGTAAAGTCTAACCATGTATCTTGTAAAGCTCCAGAACAACAATCTGATGGGTCATAACACATATATCCTGCTGCTGGTGATGTTCCACCAATAAATGCTGCTGCTGCAACGTCTGATCCTAATTCAACTGTTACGTCCAAACTTCCTACATTTTGAATAACAATATAGTCAGCTACGCCCCAGTCCCAAGTTCCACAAGTGTCAGGTTCCATTCCTGTAGTTGGATATGTTCCGTTTGAATACATCGTACAATTTTGTACCCCAGTGGTTAATGCTCCAGTTCCAAAATCAATGCTTGTATCTGTTAAGTTGATTGTTGATGTTGATGATACATTGATTGTTGCTGTTCCTTGTGTAACTTGTCCAGTTACTGAACTTATTTCAAATTGTCCTAATTTGTTTAAGCTTACAATTGTACCTCCTAATGATACAACGATTGCCGCAACAAGTAAAAGTGCTAATGTTTTGTTATGTTCTTCCATTTTTTTTATACCTCATAGATTATTATTATTAATTTATTCCCAAACTAACTTGACCAGAGCCTATAGCAACAGGTTCGTTAGGTTCCACATTTAAGGATACTTTTCCAGCTAAGTTTGCCGGGTTAGCATTATTGACTCCATCTCCATTGTCAGTAGGTACTTCACTGACAGCATTCATTACAGTCCACGTTCCTAAAAATGATATTATTACTGTAAGAATGACTAGGACTGTTATTGTATGTTTTGATATTTCGCCTGTCATTTTAGTTTTCAATTAAGATTTTAATTCTATTTTTTAAGGTTTTTACTATTTAAAGTTTCCTATTTTTTCCCCTTATTAATGGTGTTTTTATTGTTTTTTGTCGTCTTTTTACTTATTTTCTTATTTTTATCTTCTTGTCTTTTTCGGTGTTCTTTGTTTTTTTTGTTTATTTATAGCTATAGTTTTCTTATTAATTATATTTTTACTTGGTTTCTTTTTTATTCTGCTTCCTGCTTTTCTGCTTGTTTTGATATTTTTTGATATCGGTTTATTTTTTGCTTGTTTCAATGTTTTTTTAGTATTTACTTTCTTAATTTTACTCTTATCATTTTTTTTCTTTTTTATAACTATTTTTTCCTTTGATGTCTTCTTATTTTTCTTATTCTTCACTTTCTTCTTACTTTCTTTAGTTTTTCTGTTTAGCTCTTCTTGTTCTTTTTGATGTTTTTCTCTTATACTTTTCTTTTTTTTAGCTATAATTTTCTTAGATTCAATATAAATAAACGCTGCTAAGATTATTAGAATTATTGGTATTAGTATTATTGTAATTAAGTTTGATTTTTGTTTAATTGTGATTTCTTCTTCTTTTAATACTACTGTGAAGGTATTTGATCCAAGTATGTTTTCGCCTTGAAATACAGTTAGTTCTAAATCATATTCCCCTTTAGCTAGTTTTTCAGCATTAAGATATATACTTTGTATTGTTTGTTTATAGAAATCAAATTCGTTAGTTTTTATATCTGACATTAACTCTACAATTTTGCCATTTTGTTTTAATATTCCTTCAATTCGTAAATTTTTTAATTCTTGATTCCAATCTGCAATTAATTCTGTTTTTAATTCATTAATTTCATTTAACTTAGAATTTTCTAATTTTGAATCAAGTATCTCAACTTTTAATTCTCCAATTGTAATCTTAAAACTATTATTCTTCTCAAGTTCATCATATTTGATGTATAATTCGTGGGTGTATATTCCTGGACTTTGCTCTTTAGGTATTAAAATAGTGAATATTTCATCAGATACAAATTCTGTAATACTATTTTCCTGCACCCATTTATTTTCTTCATCATAAATAGTATTGATAAAATTTACTTGAGTGATAGTCTTTAATCCTATATTTGTTATTTCTAAACTAATATTATCTTTTCCTTCAACTATGTCCTCAGAGATATATTTTCCATGTGCAGGAACGGTTAATTTTAATTTATGCGATACTATAGTTTGTAATCCTATCATCCCTTTTGGTGCCATATTTCTTGTAATAGTAATTTCAGAATTATATTTTCCAGGCACCATATCTCTTGGCAGATTTAAAGAAAGTTTTACTTTTTTATTAGAGTCTGTCTCTTCAAATATTTCTTCGGTTGTATTAATACTAATATAACTTGCAAGCTCTCCTTCAATTTTTATTATTGCTTTAAACGCATCATTTTCATCATTATATATTGAGAAAGTATATTCTTTTTCAAAATTTGGTTCAAATTCAAGGTTAGTATACACTGGCCCAACACCTAATGCTGTAACGCTGGAACTTAATACTAATATTAAGCTTATTATTAGAATTATCTTAGTCTCAAACCTCATATGTGAGTTTATTCTTCTTCTACAAATTTAAATTATTCGTTTTTTCGAATGATTTAACTTTCCAAAAATGAAATAGCGTTTATTTTTGAGTTTAAATTTGAATTATTCGTTTTTTTAGCTAATTATCTTATTAATATTGATTTATAGGGAACATTTTTATATCTTAATTTCTTTACTTTTATTTATGAAAAGAATTAGTTTAGTTTTAGTTTTGTGTTTATTACTATTTTCATTAGTTGCATGTTCATCTTATGATGTTTCTCTTAGTAATGTAAAAATTATACATGCAGATGAAACTGATTTAGAATTTGATTCTTTATCTTTAACTGCTTTAAATAGTTTTGATAAAACTTTAGTTTGTTCTTTAAAATTATCTTTTCCTGATGATGATCCTATAACAGAAGAATTCATTATTGGTCCAAATGAAACAAAGAATCTTTTGTTTGAAGTTGCTCTTCCTTTTGGAGATTATGGTATTGCTTTAACAACTTCTTGTAATCCTTCTAAAGAATAGAAAATAATATTTTTTAGCATAATTAATCTTAATCTATAATTCTACATTTATTATGAACGCACTTCGCATTATTCATCTCTCTACATTCACTTGATAATGTGCATGTAATTCCGTTCATTTCACAACTGAATTTATGTGCATCTACATATTGTTTATTTGATGTTTGACAGTATCTTATATTGTGGCAAGTTTCAATGTTATCATCACAAATATTAAGACAGCAACCTAAATCAGTCACGCAATCTAAATCTTGTTCACAGTATGCTTTATCTTTATAATAATCTGTTCCTTCGCATCCATTAAAGCCAAGACATTCTTCATGAAATATTCCATCGTTTAATGTGCAGTCTATTTGACATGAGATAAAATTCTCTTCAGTCATTATTTCAAATTCTCCAGAGTCCAAGATTAAACTTTCAGGAATAAAAACCTTATTTTTAGAACTAATAATTAAGATTATGATCAGTATTAATGCTATAATTATGCTACTTATTTTTAAGATAGTTTTGGTAGTCGTTTTCATTTTTTTCTTTACTTCTTATCATTATTGATTTTTTGAATTCTTGTTGATAATCATAATTTATGTTTATATTTAATACCTTACTAAGTTCTATCTTGTCGCTTATTCCTTGACACTCAAAGTTCATTTTATTTGCTTCGCATATAAAACTCGTGCTTTGAACTTTTATTTGTTTTGAAGGGGTGCTACTATTGCATTCATTATATGATCCTATTATTCCTTCTGCTTTATTATCAAGTGCAAACATTAATTTTAGTTTATCAAATTGTATATTGCTTGCAATTAAGGGCGCTGCACTGTTACTTATATTACATATTTCTTTTCTATCTTTACAAATCTCAACTCTTATACTTGTTTTATATGGATAACAAATTTTGATACTAGCATTAAGAAGTTTTTGTTTATTCAAAAGTTTTCTATTATATTCTAATAATCCTAAATCATATAATTTGCTTGTTATAACAAATCCATCATTTTCTAACTTAACTCCTTTCACGTTCTCTATGAATTCTTTTTCTATCTGGTCCTTATCAAATGCTTCTGTTGCAAATTCTCCAGTATAGATTATTTTTACTTTTGAAATGATTTCTTCTCCAAAATGGTTCAATTCAATCTTTACTGGAAATGGTTCTTGATTCCAAATAAAATCAGGCGGATTGTTTTTAGGAAAATCATTTGTACTTAATCCTAAATAATTATTAAATTCTAATTGTTTCTTACTTTTGCAAAAATAAACTTTAGTTTTGTCTTTTAGTGTTTGTTCTTCACAATTTTTTATTAAATCTAAATAGTTCTTATTATTTTCACAATATTGGTCTGTGTTAAGATATTGAAAAAAGAATTTACATTGTGAATCTATTGGCTCGCTTATAATTAAGATAAAGTCTTTATTGTTTGCATCAAGATAACTTTTTTTTATTGGCCAAATTTTTTGAGTTTCTTTTCCTGTATAAAATGTTGTTGAGAAATGATTTTCATTATTATAAATTTCAGTCCCATTCTCATACCAATTATTCAGTATTAAATTTAACTCTTGATAATGAATTCTATCACTATCAATATAAGGTTCTTTTATTTTAAGAGGGTCTTGCCCATCCATGTATGCGCTGGCATTAAATATGCTAACAAATACAATTAATACGACAATTATTACACTCAAATATTTATTTTTTATTTGATCCAATATTTTATTAAACAAAAATCCAATCAACATTAAGATAAATGGTATTGTGCTAATAAATAGTTTTTTTTCATATGAACTTGTAGGTGATAATATTGTTGGCAGTATTATTAGTCCTAAAAATATAAACACCACATAGTATAATTTTTGTGTATCTTCTACATCTAAGAATTTTTTAATTCTATCAACTAATGTTTTATTGCTTATTTTTTTGTTACTCTTAGTATTTTTGTTTATATTCTTGTTTATTTTTTTATTTTTATTATATTTAATTCTATAATTATATACTAACATTACAATCACAACAATGAATGTTAACCACATTATTGGTTTAAGCATTCCTTGACTTGTTATATTAATGAATGTGGACATTGGAAACTCTATCACATTAATTTTGCTTATTGGTTCTCTTGCTATGTTCCAAAAAAAACCTGTTCCAAATAACCATGGTAAAGTTATTAAGCCAGAAACAGCAATTGCTAATATTTCATTAAAACCTGTTTTTCTTTTTGTTATAATTATATGATATGCTCCTATTGAAATTCCTAAACTAAAACTAGTTAGGATATTTGTGTGAAACAAAAGTCCAATACATATTCCGCTCAAAATATAATATTTCAAGTCTTTTCTATGGTATGCCCTCCAAAAAACAAGCGCTACAAGTAAAGTAAATAAGAGCATTGGTGAATAATATCTTATCATTCTACCGTATTCTAAAATTCTAGGACTTAACACGAATATTAGTGTTGTAATAAGCGCTGTTTTTCTGTTAAACATTTCTTTTGTTAGAATAAATAAAACAATGACAACAAGAATTGCTATTAATGCAAATGGCAATCTGAGCAATTCTTCACTATTTCCAAATATACTTGCAAATGCTGTTAGATAATAAGTAATCCATCCTTTTTTTAGAATTTTATTTGTATTGTAATAATTAGTTGAGGCAAATTCATATTTTGTATCGTTTGTTTTTGATTTATACAAGTAAGCGTTTTCATAAAATGTTAAATCATTATATTGTCCAAGCGGTATTCCATGTTCGCCAATATTTGTTGCTGCCAAATATATTTCTGCTTCATCAACATTTAATGTTTTAGCATCAAGGTCATAAAGATAAAGAAAACTTGCTAATATTACTATTAGTATTATTAAGTAATTCTTATTTAGAAATTTCTCAAAATCTTTCATCTTAGAAAAAACACTTCTTTACTATTTATATGTTTTCATGAGCTTTTAACTTTACTCTTAGGCTTTAATTTTCTACTTCTGAATATTTATCTTTAAGTTCTAAGCATCCGCCTTGACAAATATTTCTTATTAGATATTTGCAAGTTTTACATTTTGCAAACAAATATTTTCTTTTTCTAACTTCTTCATTGTTTAATTTCCATATATCATTTATTTCTTTTAGATTATTATAATCTAATAAATTTTTGATAGTTGTTGATTTTGCTCTTGGTAAACAAAAATATAATGATAAGTCAGGGTTTACATCAAATGCGGTTTTACAAATAGTGTTTCCTTTAACATAGCTTAAGAAATCAATTATTTCTTTATCATTTCCTAGAATACAAAATGGAAATGTGCAATCTAAATCTAGTTCTATTTTTCTTTTTTTAGCTTCTTTAACAAATTCTTTTATTTTTGTTCCATATTTTTTTAAGTCTTCAACTTTTAGAAAATTATTTGTGTGATTTGGATTTGGTAGTGCAGTTGAGAATCTTAGTTTTTTCATATCAAATTTTTTACAAGCGTCAAATATGTATTGATAATCTAAATTATCTTTACTTATATTATAACTTAATTTTACATCAAATCCTAACTCTTTCAATTTTGTAATATTTTCATCTGCAAGTTTTCGCTCATCTTTATGGTAAAAACTTTCAGGATTATATGTTCCAACAAATCCAAGTATGATATCTTTTACTTCCTCAAACATGCTTATTTTTCTTTTATTAAAAATAAAGTTAGAAAAGATAACTGCTTTTATTCCTTTTTTCTTTAAAAGTAAAAGCATGTCTTTAAGTTTTGGATTAATTGTTGGCTCTCCGCCTAATATCGATACTCTTCTATTTTTTTTGAATACTTCAAGCCTATCAAACCAATTAATTGCTTTTTCAAAATCTTCAAGACTCATCATTTTATCAAATGATACTTCTTTTTGAAAGCAAAAACTACACTTTTCAGTACATTCGTAGTTTATTAGTAGATTAACCATTTTTTTATCTCAATAAAAGTTTAATTTAACAACCGCATGATGTGACTTTTACTTTTTCTAATCCTGATTTTCCTTTTGGTTCTAATCGGCAATTTTTCAAATAAAAACATGTGCCTCTCATTTTATGTACGCATGTTTTACATTTATCGAATTCTTTTGGTTTATCATAATCTTTCATTAAATAGAAAAATTCTCTTATTTGATCTACATTATTCATGAATTTGTAGTCTGGTCCTTCACGTTCATTACAAAATATTATTTTTTTATCTTTAATGTGAAACATACTTGGACATTCACTGCAACTCGCAGGCACATTATGAGTTTGATGATTAAATTGTTTTGTAGTTTCCATGTCAAATATGCATGGTGGTAATGCGTGTCCTAATCTGTATTTTATTCCTTTTTTATCTAATCCTTCTAAGTATTTTTTTATCTTTTTTCCTGAATCTGGATTTAAATCTCTTTCTTCAAGTTCGAAAACTAGCACATCCACTTCTGAATCTTTTACTTTGTCTATTTTGTCTAATTTGATTGGTCTTATTTTTTTCTTCTTTTCAGAATCTGGTATTAATGGTAAATCAAATCTAAGGTTATTTATGTATCTTTTAAAATAAGTTATTTTGTCTGAATTAGGATTCTTTTCAAATTTTTCATGTGATAAATCTTTTCCAAATGCTTGCCAACAATCAGGATCTGGCGCATAAGGTGTTCCAAACCATCCATAAGCAATACATTTTCCGCCTCCTCTACACAGTGTCGCAGAGTCACATTTTTTACATATATCTGATTTGTTTTCCCAGTTTTTTAAGTTCCATAATTCATTACTTGTATAGTGAATTTCTAAGAAGCTTTTTTCTCGAATATTTCCAACAACTATTGGTAATCTTCTGCATGGCACTACATCTCCATTTGGAAGCAAGGTAAAAACATCAAAAGGTGCAGAGCATCCATGTGTTGTTGCTCCATCTGTTGAGCCTGGTCTTATTTGTTTATACATTCCATCAGAGCAATGATAGTCAACTGAGAACTGTATTCCATCATCTTTTAATCTTTGATTTATTCGTTCGCATTCTTCAAACCATTCTTTTGTTTCTTGTGGTGTGAGCATTAGTTTTTTCATTTGCTCTCCCATTCCTATTGGGGTTATTCTTCCTACACCCATTCCACCAATTCCTAGGCTTGCTGCATATCTTGCTAATGGTTCAACTTCGAGTATATTTTTTTTAGTTAATGTTAATGAGAATGATAATGGTATACCATTTCTAAGTATGCTTTTTGATCCTTCAATTGCTTTCTTAAAATTACCTTTTCCACGTATTTGGTCATTTATTTCTTCCATACCTTCTACGCTTACTTGCATGTAGTTTACGCCTAAATCTTTGTATCTTTTCATAATTTCATCATTCACGGTTGAACCGTTTGTCATGATGTAAAATCTATCAATTAAACCTTTTTTTTTGTAATTGCTAATATACTCTAGAATTTTCCACCAGTCTTTCTTTAAGATTGGTTCTCCACCTGTTAATGTTAAATTTCTGTGTTGTTTTATATCTGTCTTTATACAATAATCTACGAATTGATCTACAACTCTATAACATTCTTCTGTTGATAGTTCTTGTTTAATATATTCTTCATTTAGATAGCAATGAGTACATTTGAAGTTGCATTTCTCAGTTATGTGCCATTGTAAGTGACATGAATTTGGTTTTGGAAGGTATAACATCTTAACTTTCAAGAAAAATGTTTGCTGGTTTATAAATATTTATTACTAGAATAGTATTTGAGTAATTTTAGAAGTTTTACTTCACCAGTTTAAGGAATCTCGTGTTGTTCCAGAACCAGTTTTCCTATTTGTTCTTATTACAAATTTATACGGATTTCTTACAACTGGAATTTTTATAATGTTTACTCCAGGACTTAATACCTGGCTTGATGGAACGAATCCTATGTTCTCATTATTATCAGGGGTATATTTAGCTCCAATAGCTGTTAAACCTATTTTTTCAAATGATAAATTGTTTACTTCTACTGTTAAGAATTCTCCTTCAAAAGATGCTCGTTCAATTTGGATATCGCTATCAGAAGGCCATACTGAAGTTGCAGCTTGTGGTTGTGCGATTACATCAGATACTTCAAACTCACTAGTTTCATTTTCAAGAATATCTTCCTTGAATAAATGATGGTTTGTATCGCTTGTTTTTCCATTTAATAAAGGAAGTATAGTTTTATCGCTCATATATATTTGGAGAATAAAAAATCTTTATAAACTTTTGCGCATTATTAATTTATATGATTATACAAATTACTAAATCTGAGTGGGATAATCAGTTTAAAGTAGGTTTATGGGATTGCTTAGATTCTTTAACTGAACAAGTTAGATATACTTACATTGCTAAGTTAATTGATGATTTTAAACCTAATTCTGAGATTTTAGATATTGGTTGTGGAAATGGGACTTTAATGAAGCATCTTTCTTTTGCTAACTACACAGGAATGGATATTTCTGATGTTGCGATTTCTAAAGCAAAAGTCTTAGTTAAAGACTTATCCATTCAAAACACTAATTTACATGTTTCTGGGATTTTTGATTTTAAAACTGACAAGAAATTTGATGTTATAGTTTTAAGCGAGGTTATTTATTATTTTAATCCTCACAAACTCATACTTCTTCTTTCAGATTTATTAAAAGATGATGGAGTTATAATTATTACAATGGTTAAAACAATTGGTAATCGTCATATTTGGAATGATATTAGTTTTAATTTTAATGTTTTGAAAGATTTTGCTCTTACAAAACATGGAAAGAAAGATCCTTGGTTATTTTTTATTTGTAAATTAAAGAAGAAATAAATAATTAGAATAAAATAATTAATTTCTAGATTTTGTTTGAAACTATTGTGTTTATGTTTCTTTTAAACAAAGGTACTTGTCTTAGTTTAAAACTTTCAAATTCTCTTGGATCAGCAATATAATCATTAGGTCCCTTCATTGGATATGGTTTTAATTCTGAAACATCATATCCTTCTTCATAATCATCCCATACACCTTCGCATATATTATTACATCTACATTCTTTACATTGTGGTCCTTTTCTTTTTGCAGTTGTTTGTCTGGCTTTTGTATAATTTTGATCTGTATGAGTTAAATCTTTTAGAACTGCGTGTTCTACCATTATAAGTTCGGATGCAAATGTTTCATATCCTTTTAGAAAACATAATGGTATGGCTTCCCAGTCAATATGCATCCCTAATTTAATGCTTAATTTTGTTGTTTTTATTATTTCGTCTGCAATCTCAGAATATTTTGGTATACAATCATAAAAATTTAATTTTGCATTTCCCATTGCATGTGGGAATGCGATGTTAATTGATTTTAATCCTATGTCATTGCACATTTGAACTATATCTGATATGTGATCCATATTTAATTTTGAAATCACTATTTTTCCACCGATACGGTTTTTCATTCCTGCTTTAATCAAATTCTTTATTCCTTGAATTGTTTGTTCAAAACTACCCTTTGCGCCTGTTATCCATTCATGAACTTTTGGTTTGCATGAATGTATTGCTATTGTTGCATTTACATTTGGATATGATATTACTTTGTTTACATATTCATCATAGAAAAACATTCGACCATTTGTTTGTAAATTTATGTGAGATACATTTTTTGCTGCAAAATCAAGTATTTGAAAGAATTCTCGTCTAATGGTTATTTCTCCACCTGTTAATACAACTGTCTCTGCTTTTTGGTTGATCGCATCTTTAATGTGATCCATTATTTCTTCGATAGTTCTATCAGTACTTTTACCTTCTCGTATTAATCCTCTTCTTTTATCTGCAATTACGCAATGAAAGCAGTCATTATTACAAGTGTATCCGACTTTTATATCAACCATGTCTACCATTTTATTTCAACTTCATATTATAATTCTAATTTTATAATCGTCTCTGAGGTTTTTTTTTAAACCGATGATCAAAAAGATCTATGATCTTTTAGTTTGGCTTACTGATTCTAATATTCTTTGTTGATTAGGATCAATTTCTTTTGTTTGTCTATGTTTGAATGGAAATGGAAATTTCTTTGGGTATGCCCAATGTTGAAATATTTCTCTTGCATCTTTATCAAAGATTATTTTTTTCATGATATATTCTAATTGTCCCATTCTGATTTTACATTCATGGTCCCATGCAAGTTTTGTTACAACATTTCCTTGTGCTCCTTTTACTGCTACAATGCATGTTCCACAGTATGGTTGCCAGTGGCAGTTATCGCACATCGTTGATAATCCTGATGTGATATCCACTATTTTACAAGCAGAATTTTTTATGATATCTTTATAGGTGTGAGTGCGAACATTTCCAATCTTAAACATGTCATCTGATCTTGCTTCGTCGCAAGTAAATATATTTCCTTCTTGGTCATAAGCTATTTGGCCTACAATTGCTCCACATGGTGCTCCAAAGCAAGTGAATGTTCTAGGTTCTACTGATAATAATCTTTGCAGAATAAACTTTATTTTCATATCTACAAATACTGTTCCTTTTTTATTTAATTCCAACATATAGTCTACTTGTTTTTCAAAGAATTCCAAGTATTCTTCTGGTGAATATCCAATCTTACTCCATAATTCTTTTGCAAATCCCATGAAGTTTAGATTTCTTGACATTAAACTATCAAATCCCAAACGTCTATATTCTTCTATGATCTCTATCGGATAATTTAATGATTCTCTTGTGATGCTTGGAAGTGCGCCCATAGCAACTCCTTTTGATTGACAGTATTTTATTGACTCAATTACTTTATCGTAAGTACTTGCAGGATTTCCAACGTACCCTCTATTATGATTATGTAATTCTTTTGGTCCATCTAATGAAGTGCATAAATCAATTTTCTTTTCAACAAAGTAATCTAATATTTCAGGCGTTAATGTTGTGAAGTTTGTAACAATTACAAACCTGATTTCTTTTTTGTGAATTTTATTAATTTCTTCTGCATATTCTCGTATGTATTTTACAATTTCCATGTTTAGAGTTGGTTCTCCACCTTGATACTCTATTGTTATTACGCTGGAGGTTGTTTGGAAAATAAAGTCAACTGTTTTTTTTGCAGTTTCTATTGTCATATCATGTCCTTTTTTATCTGGTGATACTGATTTGGCATGACAGTAAATACATTTTAAATTGCATCTAAGTGTCGGAACTAATATGTGTAAGCTTGTTCCTCTGTTTGTATGATGATATTTATTCTTAGTTGCTTTCAAAATAAAATTTTTATTATTAGATGTTAGAATTAGTCCTTTTTCTTCAAGTAAGCTTTTTAATTGTTTATCTTCATTTAATCTATTAAATCTGAGAAGGTCAAATTCTCTTTTGTCAAGAACTACCCAACCCCCATGATTGACTGTAACTAATATGTGCTCATTATCATATTTGTGTGTGTGATAATAATTTACAACATAATCATTATTTGAGATTGTTCTTCCTGATTCTTGGTTAAATATTGTTAAAGCCATTTTATGTTATATTTGATTAATTTTCTTGTATGATTGATAATAGTTTATCGCAAAAGTCTCGAGCTTTTAATTCTAACTCTGCTTTCTTCTTACCTTTTATTTCAATCATACCTTCTTTTGTTAGTTTTATATTTTCTTTACTTGAGTTTATAGCTATTTCTATAACTTCTTTAGAATAAAACCTATCATTTAGTTTAATTGTACATTTATCCTTCTCAAATGTTAGAGAATCCATTTTATTGTTTTAGAAAGTCTTCTCGTCTATTTCTGTAGCTTGCAACTCGAGAAATATCTTGCTCATCATTTGGCCGGTTAAATCTTGTAGGATCTGGTGCTTGATTTTGATTTGGAACATCGCATCTTACATTTCCTTGATTCATATTTCCTGTTTTAACTGGTTCAATGTTTGCAAGCGCATTATCAATTATTCTTTCTCTTAATTTTTGATTTCTTGTTGCTTGCACAGTATACACTGAATAGTTTATTAGCTCGTCATTAAATTCATAACCAATTTCTTTCAAATCTAATTCTTCGTCTTTTTTTGGTCTTATTTCAATTAGGATTTCTGTTTCTGGGTCTCCATCAACTATTATGTGAACTCTATCTAATAACCAGTATGCTGCCGAATAGATTACGCTTAATGGATATAATTTTGGATTGACTGAGATTATTGCAAAGTCTTTATGAATTTCAATGTTGTCTAATATGCTATTTTCACTCATTTTATAACGATCCCCCTTGTTTTTTCAGAATGGTTGAAGAATTAAATACTTTTCGGTAAATTTATTCTTAAATTAACTCCCATTCTCGTCTTAAACACATGCTTTTAATGATATTATTAACTTATCATAATTATGTTATCTAGTTACCTTTTTAAAGCTAATTCCTTTTTTAGTGTTTATGTCTCAAAAATTAAGTCTTTGTATGATTGCAAAAGATGAAGATTTTTTCTTAAAAGATTGTTTAGATAGTGTTAAAGGTCTGGTTGATGAGATAATTTTAGTTGATACTGGTAGTACTGACAATACTATACAAATCGCGAAAGATTTTGGTGCAAAAGTTATTCATCAAGAATGGGATGATGATTTTAGTAAACCTAGAAATCTTTCTCTTAAAAACGCTACTGGCGATTGGATTTTATTTTTAGATCCGGATGAATGTTTATCTTTAAAGGATCATGTGGCAATAAAACAAGCTATGGAAAAAAAGAATGTCGCATTTCTTATTGAGACAAAAAACTATGTTTTTTCCAAGGATCCATATAAGAGTTTCAAAAATTCTGAAGATACTAGTGATACATACAGTGATATGTCGAGGGATATGCCTTTTTATTGGATTAGTGAAAAAGCTCGTTTGTTTCCAAACAATCCTAAGATTGAATTTACAGGTGCGGTTCATGAAATGGTTGAGCCTTCAATAAATGAATTAACTATTAAGCTTGAAAAGCTATCCGTTCCAGTTCACCATTATGCTCAACTTGATCCTAAACGGTCTAGGAAGAAACGTTTTTTTTACGTTAATATTACTCGAAAAAAAGTTCTTAGAGAACCAAAAAACGCCAAAGCTTATTTGGAACTTGCAAGAGAATATCTTAATATTAGATTATATTATCGTGCAATTCAAACTTTAAGAAAAGGCATGAATCTTACAAAAGACTCTGAGTTATTATCTACTATGCATTATGAAATGAGTTCTTCGTATTTCAAATTAAAGCAACCGCTTCAAGCCCAGGCTTCTATGATTAAGTCTCTAGAATATAACTCTATTAATTTAAACTGCGCTGTTGAACTTGAGAGACACTGTGCTGCTACTAATAATGACAATTTAGTTTTTGCTTCGAGCGCTGTTGACACTGCTCTTTTTAGTCTTAAGCGTTATTCAAAAATTATCGAAAGACATCCTGATATTGAAACCAAATTTGTTGATTTTAATACTTTTGAGATTTATTATTTTATGATTAAATCTTATGAAGCTCTAAAAAACAATTTAGCAGCTGAAATTCTAAAATCAAAAATCAAAGAATATATATCATCGGTTCAAATTCCTATTCTTTGTTATCATGATATTGGTGATGTAAACTCTGCGTGGTGTGTTTCAAAGAGTTCTTTTGAAAAACAATTATCTTTTCTTAAAAAATTAGAGTTCAAATTTTTAACCATTGACAAACTTGATTTTAAGAAACTAAACAATAATAAAAATAAACAAATCGCAATTACTTTTGATGATGGCAGAGAATCTGTGCATTCAGTTGTTCTTCCAATTCTAAACAAATTAGATATTAAAGCAAACTTTTTCATCACAATTAATTGGATTGATGGTGAAAATATACCTCCAAGTGAAACTTATTCAAATTTTCTTTCTTGGTCAAATATCCAAACTTTAATAGCAGAAAATCATTTTATTGGTTCACATTCATTTTCACATAAAAACTTAACTTCCCTTTCAAATGAAGATATAAAGTTTGAATTATCTGAATCAAAAAAGATTCTTGAGTCAAAACTAAAAACAGATGTTTCTTCTTTTGTTTATCCTTATGGTGGTTTTAATCAAGAGATTGCAGATTTGACAAAAAATGCAGGTTATTCATCTGCTCTTACTACTGAATTTAAATCTTGTAAAGAATCTGGTTTTGCTATGCCTAGAATTATTATTTCAAGATATTTATCTTTTGAAGCTTTTGAGTTTTTGTTTAAAGAATTCTTAATTCAAGATTATTTCTAATTTTCAAATCTTATTATTTTTTATTATTTCCAAGATTCTAACTTATAGATTTTCAATTCGTTTTTTGTTTTGTCAGTTTCTTCTTTGAATGTTTCTATTAATTCTGCTTTGTAATATTTTTTTATTATTTGACATTCTTCTGCGTGTCCAAATGTTCCATCGCAGTACATGTCTTCAAAGTATAAGTAACACTGCCCTTCTGTCTGTCTTTGCATTCTAACAAATTCTGAGGATTTTATTGTTTTAAGATTGGTTGTCGCTCTTATACTTGTTTCATGTTGTGCAACTATTATGCAATCTTCATAATTATCTTCTAAATATGCAGGCGTATAAGTTGCTAATGTATGTGCTGGCCATGGATTATCTGCAAGTGCTTTTATTCCTGGCACTGCAATAATTATTATTAATAAAACAATTAAATTTGTTAAAAACCCTCTGCTAAAACCTCTTTGTTTTTTTCTCTTGTTTATTCCTATTTCTTCAAGAACATGATTGATTGTAATTGCAGAAAATACTGCGATAATTGGGTATATTCCTATAAGAAACCTTGGTGGTGCGTGAAAATATTGTGTGAATGCTAATAATAAAGGTATCATCCATGCAAGCAAAAAGAGTGTTTCTTTTCTTCTTTTCCATAGGCCGATAATTATTCCTACAAGATAAGTAATTGTAATTAAATATGGGTGTAAGCTGCCTGTAACTAATCCTTGAAATGTTTCTTTGTTTCTTTCAAAGTTATCCAATCCCCATGTTTGTTCTCCATGACCTGTGTTTCCTGCCGCCAAATCATTGTTCAAATACAATCCCATATTATTAACTAAGTTTGGAACTGTTAGAATAAATATGAGTAATCCAATTTGCACTAATCTTAATACTGCTTTTTTATCTTTCTTAAAAATAAATGCTCCTATTAGATAATATGCAAATAAAAAGTAGTTTTCTGTTCTAAAAATACTTGCAATACCTATTAAGATGATAGCAAGAATATCTATCTCTTTACTTTTTGTTCTATATGATAAAATGATTAATGCTATTGCAAATACAAGCCAAAAATTTGATGAGATATTATTTATTGCAGTTCCTGAGTAGCTTAATATTGTTGGCACGCTTGCATAAATTAATCCTGCAAATAATCCTATTTCTTCTTTTCTTGTCAGCCAGTATCCAATTAGAAATACTCCTATTATTCCTAGGCCATATAATATACTATTAAAAAATAGTGCGTTGTTTGCTGATAGTCCAAACATTAAAAACAAGTAACTCAACTCAACAGACCAACCTACTGGATGAATAAATCTTGTTGGTTCTTCTTGGGCGACAATTATTCTTTTCCCTCTTTCAAGTGCGTCAGGTTCATCTGTAAACCATTTAAAATGATGTGGTATGAATACTGCAGATACTATAATTGCTGCAACAACTAAAATTGTGAGCAAGAGAATTGTTTTTCTTTTAACTTTAGGAAGATGTTTTGCTATCTCTTTTTTTTTCCAAATAATATATCCTGTTAGTATAATAAACAGAAGACTTGATGCTAAGTTCACTATCCATTCTGCAGGAAGATTAATCATTATAGTTCAAAGTAATTCCTGGTTTTATATATCTTTTCTTGAAAACTTAAGATAAAACATAGAAAACTATATATTGAGTGATTCTTTTATTTTAGTTGAGGCGTGATGGATTTTTACAGTTTTGTAATAAATAATTATTATTTTTTATTGGCTATAGTGTTTGCTTTCTTTTTTGTTTTTCTCTATTTATCTAGAAAAAAACTTAATTTTCCAAAAGTCTCAAAGAAAACTTTATTCATATTAATTGCGATTTTCATTGTGGCTTTAGCTCTTAGGCTTTTTTATATTGATCATATTCATCAACATTTCAATGATGAGTATTCCTATAAAGAAGTTTCAAATACTTTATACTCGCAACAAACTTTTTGCGAGTGTTTAGATCCTCAAGCGGGTGTGTGTGATGATTGTATTCCGCCTATATGGGCCCCTGGTTGGTCTTTTGTTCTTTCTTTTACCTATTTGTTTAATCCAGGATATAATGCTCTATTCTTTGTTAATTCGGTCTTAGGAGCGTTATCCATTTTTCTCATGTTTATTTTTGTATATATAGTTTCAAAGAAAGAATCATTAGCATTAATTGCTTCTCTTTTATTAGCAGTTATTCCTGTTCATTTAAAGTTTTCAGGCAGTATGACTTCAGAAATATCATCTCTTTTCTTCATACTTTTATTATTCATATTCTCTTATCTTTATATTAAGAAAAATTCTTTTAATCTATTAGCTTTAACAGCTATAACTTTAATTATTGTTGTTCAATTCAGATTTGAAGCAGTCTTTTTTATACCTTTGACTTTGTGGTTTATTTACCTTTATGATAAAAATTTCAAAAAAACATGGAAACTTATTACCAAAAATAAAAAGGCAAAATCTCTTTCGATAATAATCCTTTTACTAGGTGTTGTCTGTGCTTCTTTTTATTTACCTCATATTGTTTATACTTTTAATGCAAATAATTTCAATGGTATTACTTCCTCAGATTCTCAAACTTTAACTTTTTTCCAAGATAATGTTCCTAGAAACTTAAAATTCTTTTTTGAAGATTTAATTAATCCTTTATTTGTGACTATTCTGTCTTTAATTGGTGCTTGGTCTTTATTCAAAAAGAATAAACCTCTTGCTTGGTTTTCGTCAGGATTTTTCCTTTTGTTCTTTTTTGTTTATTCATTACATGGAATGGGTCATTTTAATATTGGCTGGGCTGAGAGATACACAATTATTTTCTTTATACCTGTGGCTCTTTTCTTTTCTTATGGTTTTGATTTCTTACTTTCAATTATTAAGAATAAACGTGCACAATTATTTTTCCTTATAGTATTGATTATATTTTTACTTTATTTACCTTTCAAGTTTTCTTCTTACATGTTTACCTTAGATTCTCTTCAAGAAGAATTCCTAGTTTTATCAGATCTTGATGTTGATAATGATTGTACTATTTTTGCGAATCAACATTATTTCCGTTTTATTCTAAATTATGATGTTTATCCAATTTCCTTTATTCCAGATATTGATTCTGATTGTAAGATTTTATACTCTTATGATGTGATTCTCGATAATGATTTCAATCCAAGTGATTTATATCCATATTTAGAACTTGTTCCTTTAGAAAACTTCAAATCAGATAATGAGGTAAATCCTTTTTTTAGAATTATTGAATAAGATTTTGATAGTCTAATTAGTTTTAATTTACTTCATATATTTTTATGAAATCTTGATTCTTCTCAAATGTTTCAATGAGTTTTAAATCTAAATTTCTTATTACCACATAATCATTTCTTTTTTCATACGTGTAAAGTGAATTTTCAACTACTAAATCTCCTTTAGCAAAATTGTCTGTAAAGCTTTTCTTTGCTTCTGGAAATTTTAAATAATCTGTAGGTATAAGGCCTATATTCATTGATTCTTCAACATATCCCATGTAAGGGTATCCCATATCTAGATAAGTAAATAAGTCAACCCAAACTAATCTGTTTGAATAATCTGTTTGAATAAAATCTACTGTTTGAATTTGTAAATCAACTAAATCTTTATATCTCATATTTTCTTCATAATTATAATCCGTAGGTGTATGGTAAATACTAACCGACAATACAACCACTAATATTCCAATTCCAAGAATTATTAGTTTTTCTTTTCTGATTTTCTGTATCATTCCTCCACCCATTAAAAACAAGATAGGTATTGCTGGAACTATGTGTCTTAGATATCCCTGATTTGACCATGCCATTAGCAATACATATCCTAAGACCATTAACCACATTGAAACTTCTATTTTTCTAATTTCGTATTTTTTCCAAACTATTGCTAGAATTATTATTATTGTTAGAATGAATCTGTATTGATCTATTAATATAAATTTTACATAAAATAAAATGTTTTGTATTATTTCAAATCCTATTGCTTGTTTTGAATAATTATCCGCGTACAATAATAATCCTGTTTTGATATAATGATAAATGTACCATCCAATTAATATGAATAAAGGTATTGCATAAGTTAATAGTTTACTTATTGTTCCAATAATCTTCTTTTTAGTCTCTTTATTCCATTTCCCAAATAATTGTTCATCACTTATTTCTTTAATTAAGATATAAAACAAAATTGCTAATATTGCTATTATTCCTTGTTCTTTTAATAATACTAAGACTCCACCTGTAATTATATACATGAGTTTATTTTCTTTTAGCATAAAGTAAAATGCCATTAAACTAAAACTCATCAATAAGATTTCAGGATATATTCTTCCTATTTGTGTAAATACAATTGGCGTAAATAATAATCCAATTGCAGCAAATAATCCTGCTTTATTTCCATATAGTTCTTTTCCAAGTAAATATGCAAAAACTATTCCCAGACTACTAAGAAATATTATTATGATGTGTGATACTTGTACTGAGTAACCAAATAGCATATAACTCGTTGCCAGTATTTCATAAAACATTGGCGGGTGTGTAAAGTCTGAAATATAATTTTGAAGCCACGGATGTTTTCTAGCATCTATTTCTTCTAATGCGCTTGGCAATCCTTTTCCTCTAAAAATCGGATCTAAATTTTGTTCTTGAATTAACATTGCTTTTGACACATACCAAAATGCTGCATCATCCATGTAAGGAGTATTAACTATTGGTAATTTGACTAATATTGTTAGAATTATTAAAGCTATAATTATCAAAACTTTAGTTCTATTTGTACTTTGTTTTGATTTAGATGCTAACGTTTTAACACTATTAGGTTTTTCTTTTCCCATATTATTGTGTAACCTTTCTCAAGTAATATTTCTTTAAATTTAAATACGCTCATCTCGATTCCAAGTAGAAATTCTTTATCTTTTAAATCTACTATGATATAATCCGAATTCCAAGTATCGCTTTTTAATCTTAAAGGTAAATATTGTTTTGTATATACAATTGGATAAATATAAAATGTTCCTTTAATACTTTCTCGCGGTTGTATGTTATCTATTATTGAGTAGAATTCTTTTAACTCTTCTTTTGTTAATTGTACGTGGAAATCATTCTTTTGAAAATGATTTTTATAACATTCAGGATTTTGTATGAACATGTTTGGTTTTTGTGTTCCTACTTCTTCTGTGAAAAATGGATATATTGCAGTAATTGAATTTATAATTACATTGACAAGAATAATTAAAATTATGATTCTTAATAACCATCGATATTTTATTTTTCTTTCAAGGAATGCAAATCCTAATATTGATGATATTATGAAAAATGGTATGATCATAGAATTTGTGTGATAAGTAAAACATTCTGTCGATATAACAAATGTGTTGAGTACATTTTGACCTATTGTAGGTGCTGCAAGTAGAGTTAGAGGATTTAATAATGGTAAAAAATGATTAAATCTTAATGCGTTAAATACGTAGGTAATCTTTTCTTCAAATGGTAAATAAGTTAATGCATAAACAGGTTGTGTGATTAATGTTTTAACAGCTTCACTCGCGCTTGATCCAAGATAACCATAGTTTCTTTCAAAATATAAATAAGTATTTTCTTCACCAAAATATTCTCCTGTATTAAATGCTGGAATCAATATGTTGACAATTATTATGAATGATACAACACCTATTATTAGTGTATTTACTGCATGTTTTCTTTTTTTTTTAAAGAATAAGTATACTCCTATAACCATTGCAATTAAAGTCATGTTTTCTTTTACAAGCATCAATAATATTGTTAGAAAATAATACCATTTCCAATTTTCTTTTTTTATTGTATATAAAATTCCAAGAACTAAAGGAACTGCAATTGCTACTGCATGAAAATCTCTAAGATTTGTTGTTAAAACAATTGGCGATAATAAGTATGTAATTAAAAAAACATAATTCATAATCTTAGTTTTTATTGTTTCTTTAGAATAGATATATACTAGTATTCCTCCTATCGTAAACAAGATTGTTTGAGCAACAAATATAACCATGGGACTTTTGAATATAAAATAAAATGGTAATAAGAATATTAATGCAAATTCAAAGTGATCTCCTAAATATGACATCGCAGTTTCTATTGTAAAAAAGAAGTTTCCTTCTAGACTTTTATGCATAACATCTAAATATATTCCTGTATCTCTGTGGGAATTTATAGAATGGTATATTTCGTGCTGCGCATAAACTGAGATCATAAAATAAACTAATAGGATTAAGATTACTTGGTAGTTTTGTTTCATAAACTTAAGCACATTTTTTCTTAACATTTTAATTTTTTATGTTCTAATTTTTTAAATTAGCGCGGATTTTAAAAGTTCATCATAAATTCTATTTGATATTAGTTTGTGCCCGTATGATCCTGGATGTATTTCTTCAATATTTGATTCATAATGAAGTTTATCTGTTGTTGTTTGATTATATACTTCTAATAAGTCTATTGTTATAAATCCTTTTTTTTTGGCAATATCATTTATTCTTTCTCGAAAATCTCCAAAAAGGTTATTTTCTACTTCAAAAATATAGGGTGCTGTTACAAATAAAATTGGTATATCTTCATTTTTTGCAATTTTTGATAATTTTTCCATTTGACTTTCAAATAATGCCCAGTTACATTTATTTTCAAATAGTTTATTTGTTTCATCAATTAATTGTTGTATTGTAATTCTACCTGGGTATTTAGTTTTCATAAATATATCAATAAATACCAGTTCTTCTAATTTCATTTTTATTTTACATGTAAGTGGGACATTTCTTTTTACAAAATTTCTAACTTCTTTTTCTTCTTTTTGAGTAAGCATGGCGTTTAGTAGTGGTTCATTCCATGAAAAATCATTATAAAAAAACTGTAATATAATTAGGTCAGGTTTATAATCTAAAACTTTTGTTTTTATTAACTCAACTTCTTGAATGGTATTATATCCTGATCGTCCAAAATTTATAACTCTATAATGTTTTTTTGGTTCTTTTGACTTAGTTGATATTTCATTAAGTTTTTGTTCTAAATAGTATGAAAATGTTTCATGATTATCAACTCCTAATCCTAAGCTTATTGAGTCTCCAACAACTACAATTCTTTTTTCATTTTGTTCTTTCTCAATATTAAATTCTTCTCCTCTTATTCCCTGTTTATTTGTTTGCAAATACCAATCTATACTTTGTTTTTTGATAGATTCATTTTGTCTTAATTCTTTAGGTCTTGTATCTAATCCAGACCTTAGTTCATATCCTAAAATAGGATTATTACTCTTAGCATAAACACCTACTGAGGTAAAAGTTATATCTTTATATTGGTCGGATATAATGATTTTTAGAATTAAATAAAATAATAATACTACAATAATCAACATTGCGATTTTTTTAAATAAATGGCTTTTATTCTTGATTTTTGACTTTTTTGTTTTTTTATTCATATTTTTATTCAAATTTTTATTCTTTTTTGTTCTTAATTTTGTTTTTATCTTTACCTTTTACACTAATCAATAATTCTAGTCTTTTTTATAGTTTTGTGGTCTATTTCTTCTTTTTTTAAACTTTTTTTAGGAAATTTTTATATAAATGTCAATTAATTTACTTAAAATGGTCAATATTAAACAAGGTTTTTTTTCTTGTTTTAAGAATATAAACAAGTATCAAAGGTATCTTTTAGTATCTATATTCTTATTTATTTTAATATTTTCATCTATTAACATTCTTAATCATTATTCTTTTAATACTGGAAGAGATTTAGCAATTTTACAAGAAGCTCATCATAATACTCTAAATGGAAACTTTTTTTATAGTCGTGAATACAATATTAATTGGCTTGCGGATCACTTTGTATTATTTCAACTATTTTTAATGCCGTTCTATTTTCTTTTTAGCTCATCTTATACATTAATCATTCTTCAAACTTTAGCTTTAGCTATTGCTGCGTTCCCATTATTCCGAATTGCACAAAAGAAATTAGCATCTGATAAATTAGCTTTTTTAATTGCATTAATTTATCTTCTCCACCCTGTTATTTTTGGCTTAAATTTAGAAGAAGTTCATGCAGTTGTTTTTGGAATTCCTTTGTTATTATTCTCAATATATTATCTTTTTGAAAAGAATTACAATTTATTCTACACATTCATTTTTTTCACTTTAATCATTAAAGAGACTGCATTTTTAGTAGTAATTCCACTTTCAATCTACATATTTTTCAAGATAAGCAAAAAACATGGCTTGAGATTATTTATTTCTTCTTTTGCTTTATTTTTGTTATTAATTCTTGTTATTATGCCTTCTATTGGTTCGCTTCCTTTTGCAGATGAAGGCTCTTATGCTTATACAATTCGTTATTCTTATTTGGGTGATTCTCCATCAGAAATAATACGCTCCGCAATTACAAATCCTTCTTTAATTATTGAACAAATAGGTTTTGATTCAATATTTAGATATAGTTCTTTTTCTTTAAAGTTTCTTTTGTTTTTGCCTTTACTAAGTTTATTTTCTTTTGTGGCATTGCCTTTTTGGGCTATTAATCTTTTGAGTAGTGATCCTTTTCAACGTTGCGTTTTTGGTCATCATAATTCATTAATAATTCCAATTCTTTTTGTTAGTCTTATATTTTCAATAAATTTCTTGAAACGTAAATTTAATATTGATTCTAAAAAAATAGTTATTCTTCTTTTGGTTTTTTCTTTCATAATGTTTATTTCATTTTCAGTAAAACCTTTTGTAGAATCAAATGAAACTATTTATCCTGAGTGTTATGTTCCTAGAGAAATTAATTTGAATTCATTAAGTAAGTTTAATTCTATAACTAAAGTGCATAAAGTAATTGAATCTTTACCTTCTACAACTTTGGTTAAACCTTCTTATCATTTTTATCCTTATTTTGTTAACTCAGACAGCACTCTTCTACGACAACATGTTAGTGATTCTTGGTCTAGTGAATATATTTTTTTTGATTCAAGAGATTTTGAAAAAGGAACTTTTGATTTAACAACAGGAATGTCTATATCTTCGCAAGACACATTATTTAGTTTATTCTATTCCAAAGATTTTAGTGTTATCTTTGAGGGCGATGGTTTATTTATTCTAAAAAAGAATTAAGAATTAATTAAGTTTTTCTAATCTACAACTGTAAGTTATTTTAATTAAATTTATTAGTTTATTTTATCCAATATAATTAAAGCCTGCGTATGTTGCTATTAGAAATAATATGATTCCTATTAACTGGAATGGTGCATAAGGAATTCTTTTTTGTATTAACAATGAATCAACATCTATTAATCCTTTTTTATTCCATTCTTTTATATCTTTTATATTTTTATTAGTTAATCCTTCAGGTTTTAATTTAATTTTGCTTTGTTTATCTTTTGTACTTTCTAAGAACATAAATAAACTAATTTTTATGTCAGCTGTTACAGTATATCCATCTCCTTTTTGAATTATTTTTTCGCATAAGTTCATTCCTGGTTTAAGATCTTTTATTTGTATGTGTTGTCCGTATTTGAAATACGCTAAAGACAGTATGAAATAATTAAATATGATAAATATTGTTACTTGATAAATAAATCCTATCAAAAAACTCCAGTTCATTATATTATTAAAATCAAAAACGATTCTAAGTGCGCTAATAACATAAAATATCCTCATTAATTTTAATGAAAATACTCGTTCTAGAAAATTAAATATTAAGAATAAAAATACTGCTCCTGTGAATATGTTAATTTTCAACCCTGTATTATTTATGAACATAATAATCCATTCAAATGCGAAAAATGCTAGCAATATATTTAATATCAATTTAAGTTTGAACCCGTTTTTGAGAGCAAAAATAAAATCTTGTTTTTTTGATTGCATCAACAGTATAACTAGAAATACGAAAAATATCGGTACGAATGTGTAAATAATTGCGTCAAATGAATATAAGAAAAAGTTTTGTTTGTAAACTAATGATATTGGAATTAATGATACAAAAACTGTGAATAGTTTTCCATCTCCTGCATTCCAGAAATTTATGTACCATAATAAAAATCCTACAAAGAGTGCGAAGGATAAATTAGTGTAATAATTTGTTAAAAATTCTCTAGTTGCATTTGTAGAATTAAGTATGATTCCGATAATTAAAAATATTCCTAGGATGTTATTTGATATTTTTTTATTGGTTATATCCGATAAACTAGTTATAATTCCTAAGGTGATTATTGATATTATTAAAATAATTATTTCTAAATTCATTGTTTATATGATTTATTTCTTAATGAGATCGTTTTGAATTAAATTATTTCTAAGTCTAATCTTCTGTGTTTGTTACAGTAATTGAATCGTTATGTGATGGGTTGCTATTGAAATCTGAATTACTATGGCTGCAGTTTGTGTGTGCGCTTCCTGTTTCGCTGTTGTGGCTGCAGTTTGTGTGTGTGCTTCCTGTTCCTGTTTGGCTGCTGTGGCTGCAGTTTGCGTGGCTTGTTCCTGT
>CAYOEA010000003.1:103028-139579 GCA_964402995.1 uncultured Methanosarcinales archaeon | reverse complement strand
AGAAACTGGTAAACCATTGTGCTAAAGCACAAGGTATCCTTTAAATGTAATGAACCATAAAAGAATTAATAATTAGAAAAAAAATAATAAAAAATAATTGAATTAATCAACCCCAATGACTAACCATCACTTCATAATAAGTGTAAGGCATTGAAATTCCTTTATCCTTATCATCATAATCAGATATATAAGTATCAGAAGGATCAAAAAAATCATGCACTTGTTTTTTATTTAATTTAGTTCCGTATTCATTCATTTTTATACCTCCAAATTTAACTAAAAAAAGAAAAATTAATTTAATTTCTTGTATGCATCATCTCCATTCGTTATGTCCAACAACATCATCTAAATGAGATAATACTGTATTAAGCTCATAGTTTGAAACAACATGCCCATCTAAACTCAAAAAATTTCTATTTAACCCATTTTCCATTTTTACCACCTAAAAATAATATAAGATAAAGATATATATGAATTTAACTAGTCAATCTCACGTTTTTTGCTAAATATTTATATATAAGTTAAGCAATAAACGATGTTAGTATGTATAAAGGTCGTTTTGATTACGGAAAAGAAAGATTACCAACAAGATTAGATGCAAAAGACAAACAAATAGTCTCAATGCTACTACACAATTCTCGAACAGCACTAACAAGCATTGCAAAGAAAACAAGACTATCAAGAGATGGAGTAGACTATAGAGTAAAAAGACTAGAAAAAGAAGGAATAATAAAAGGATATAATGTAACAATAAAATATGAAGCATTAGGCTATCACGTATTTCATGTGTTCTTATTAGTAGAAGAAAAAGATCAAACAGAAAGAAAAAGATTTATAGACTTTATGAAAGAAAATGAATCAGTAATAAGACTAATAGAATACACTGACAGATGGGACTTTGAAACAGCAATAATTGCAAAAACAGTTATAGAGTTTGACGAAATAATAATGAATATAGTATCAGAGTTTCCAAAGCTGATAATAGAAAAAAGTAAATTAGAAACAATAAGAAGATTCAATATTCACAATGCACCAATGCTAATTGGAAAAGAAAAAATAAAAATTGAAAAAAGAATAGTTCAAAAAGAAATCAGAATTGATGAAACAGATAAACAAATTTTAAAAGAGATATCCAATAATTGTAGGAAAGCATATTATGAGATAGGAACAAAAATTGGAGTAAGTTCAGACACGGTAAGATATAGAGTAAAAAAGATGATTGCAGATGGAATCATAAATGAATTTACAACTATGATAGAGCTCTCAAGAATAGGATATCAATTTTACACATTCACCATGAACTTAAATTTATTTGATAAAAAGAATGAGTATAAAATGGAAAGTTACATTATGGACCAAAACTCAATTGTAGGATCAATGAAAATGCTAGGAACATGGGATTTGATAATTTACATAGCAGTACAAAATCATAGAGAATTTCATGTAATTGTAAAGGAACTAAAGAATTTATTTTCAGATACGATAAAACAATATGATACATGGGTTGCATACAAAGAACATTTCTATAAACCAATACCAAGCATTATAACAAAATGATACAAGAATTAAGAATAGAGACAAGTGCAAAGAATGAAATGATAGACATCACTGCAAAAATAAATGAAGCAGTAAAAGATGTAAAAGAAGGAATAGTTGTTGTGCAATCAATGCATACAACTGCAGGCATCACAGTTAATGAGAATGCAGATCCAGACGTACAAAGAGACCTATTGATGAAACTTGATGAAATGGCGCAGCATAGAGAATATAGGCATGCAGAAGGTAATAGTGATGCTCATCTAAAAACAAGTTTAATAGGAATAAGTCAACAAGCAATAATTGAGAATGGAAAACTTTTACTTGGAACATGGCAAGGAATATATTTTTGTGAGTTTGATGGACCGAGAAACAGGGTTGTTATGATCAAAATAATTGAAAAATAAAAAAAAATTATATATCTTTTTCAGATAAAACTTCAATTCCAGCATTTTTTAATGCCGAAGCAAACATCCCATCTCCATCTACAAGTGTATTTGAAAAAGTTCCATCATAAACTTTACAAGTTCCACAAGTTGGAGATTTAGATTTAAGAATAGCTTTCTTACAATTAATTAAAAGTGCAAATTTCAAAGCTTCAATCACTCCTCTTTGAAAATCTATTGTTAAATCAGAACCATCTTTTCCAAATATTCGTTGTCCAATTTGCTCAGCTGGAACTCTTGGGGTGCTTAGACCACCAAGTTGTTCTGGGCAAATTGGTATAGCTCTCCCTTCTTTAACTAAATCTAAAATAAAATTGTTAGAAGAAGATTTACCGTTATATCGGCAATTTAAACCTACCAAGCATGCGCTTACCAGGATCATTGTAAGAAAGAAAAATACTAATCAATATAAAAAAGTTTTGATTAAACAAGGCTCACCGCACAATTAAAAATAATAAATGAAATAATAAATTAATTCTAATGATCATAAATCATACTTGATCTTAAAATATAATCTTGGAATTGCAACCAATGCTAAACCTAAAAAGAAAACAAATAATGCAAGATAAAATTTCATATTAATGAGTGAAAAGACTAAACTTTTTTGAGAAATAAAATAAATAGCATAAATAGAGAATGAAATTAACACAACCAAGAAATAAGTCAAATTTCTTTTATGATTTAAAATATTAACATCATGAATTTGAGGGTGAGTTTTCAAATAGTTATTAAGACAAAGTTTATGTGCCATTAAATATTTAAAAATATGTCTGGTGCCAAGAAATATCGCATAATTATCAGATTTACTTATTGGCTTATTACAATAATGACAGAAAGGAATCTTCTTCATAATAATAAATTAAAATTAATAATATAAAAAGATTTGGAAAATCACATAAGTTATTCTAAATCTAAGCTCTGAAGAACTAAGTCTTTATCGAATTTTTTTAAGTCGTCATAAGTTTGACCAGTTCCAATAAAGATAATTGGTTTTTTAGTAATGTAAGAAACTGAAATTGCAGCTCCACCCTTCTCATCAACATCAGCTTTTGAAAGAACAATAGCATCAATTCCAACCATATTATTGTATGCTCTTGCTTGCTCGACACAATCATTACCTGTAATAGATTCCCCTACAAAAATTTTCATGTCAGGTTTATTTACACGAATCAGTTTTTTTAATTCTTCCATAAGATTAGAATTTGAATGTAATCTTCCTGCAGTATCAATCATAACAACATCAATACCTTTTGCTTTTGCATGTTCGATAGCATCAAAAGCTACAGCTGCGGGATCTGCGTTGTAATCATGTTTGATCATTTTAATGCCAAGATTATTTGCATGTTCTTCAAGTTGTTGAATTGCAGCTGCACGAAAAGTATCAGCTGCTGCAAATACAATTGATTTGCCAGAATCTTGAATACGTTTAGCAATCTTTGCCATGTTAGTAGTTTTACCAGAACCATTAACACCAATAAATGCGATGATGTAAGGTTTTTTCTCAGTAATTTTTTTATCGAAATCAAAAGTTTCAACTTCTAAAACTTCAGCTATAGAGTTTCTTAATGAATCTTTAATAACAGCTTCAATGCCTTTTCTTGAAACCTTACCAGTGCAAAGTTCTTCTTTTAAATCTCCTTTAATTTTTTCAATAACTTCAACAGCAACATTATTTTCTAATAGAGTTAATTCTAATTCCCAAAATAAATCTTCGAATTTGCTTTCAGATAAATTAAATTTAGTAATAGTTTCAGTAAGACGTTTGAAAAAACCCTTTTTCTCTTCAACAGGTTCTTCTACTTCAGGTTCTGTTTTAGGTTCAGACTTAGGTTCTACTTCTGATCTAGAATTTTCAACTTCAACTTTTTCTGACTCAGATTTAATGTCTTCTTTTAGTTTAGATTCAGCTTCAACTTTTTCTTCAACTAATTCATCATCAGATTCTTTGACGTCAGATTCAGCTTCATCTTTGTCTTCAGTCTTGACTTCTTCATTCTTACCAAATAAACGTTTAAGAAAACCCTTTTTCTCTTCTTTAGGAAGATTATCTTCAGGAATTACTTCAACTTCTTTTTCAATAGAATATTCCCAACCAGCTTGCCATTTTTTCTTAGGTCTCCAATCATCACCAATTGCCTGATCCCAAGATTTATTATCAAGAAGAACTTCAATTGCTAATTGAGGTGCTTGATGCGCAACAATAGCAACATGTTTTCCTTTATAATTTTTTAATAAATAATTTAAGAATTTTGCAATACGTTGTTCTACATGCAAATAAGATTCACCTTTTGGAAAAGGTTTGTTAACATAATCTTTCACATCAGATTTAAAATCATCAGCAGGTTTTTCAGTAAAATCACCGTAATCAGCTTCACGAATTCTTTCATCTTGAATGATTTCATATTTGTCTTTAAAACCAAAGTTTGCAGAATCAATAGCTCGTTTTAAATCAGAACAGAATACAACGTCAAATGTTTTATCTTTTACTAAAATTCCTAATTCTTTAGCCTGAGTTATTCCTAATTCAGATAATTCTCCTTGAGCCCAACCAGTTGCAAGTTTTTGTTCGTTATCAGTTGTAGTTCCATGAACAAAATAAGTTATTTTTACTCCTTTGATAGTTTCTTTTTTAGGCTTAGAAACAGTTTTTTCTTGTTTAGCAGATTTTGAAGATTCTTTTTTCTTTTCTTTCTTTTCTGTTTTATTCTCGATCTTTTTATCTTCTTTCTTGACTTCTTTTTTAGCAGGTTTTTTCTCGACTTTAGTCTCTACTACTTCTTCTACTTCAACTTCTTCTGTTTCTACTTCATCTTCAATGCCTTTCTTAATAGAGTCGACGACACCTTTTAGCTTATCTTTTAGGAATTTAAACATAGTAAAATAAGAGATATAAAGACTTTATAAAGATTACTAGTTAGATAAGAATGATTGGTAATTTTTCTCAATTTCATAATGAATGTTCTCAAATACAAACAATTATTCTTTTTTACCAGAAATATAAGAATAAACATCAGTTGAGAAATGACTAACCACATGATTTTTAAAAACTTAAGTTCAATTAAATAATATGAAACGATGTGATTGGGCGGATTTGAAGAATGAACTATATGTAAAATATCATGATGAAGAATGGGGTGTGCCAGTTCATGATGACAAAGAATTATTTGAATTCTTAATACTTGAAGGAGCGCAAGCAGGACTATCATGGAGTACTGTTTTGAACAAAAGAGAAAATTATAGACTTGCATTTGATGGATTTGATTATACAAAGATTGCAAAATACGATGATGCAAAAATTGAATCTTTACTTGAAAACTCAGGAATAATTCGAAATAGATTGAAAATAAAATCAGCCATACAAAATGCGAAAGCATTTATTCAGATACAAAAAGAGTTTGACAGTTTTGATAAATATTTATGGGAATTTGTTGATAATAAAATACAAATTAATCATTTTAAATCAATGAATGAGCTTCCTGCAAAAACAGAAAAATCAGATGAAATTTCTAAAGATCTAAAAAAACGTGGAATGAATTTTGTAGGTTCAACAATAATTTATGCATATATGCAAGCAGTAGGAATGGTTAATGATCATCAAACAAATTGCTTCAGATATGAAAAGTGAGCAAGAATAAAATGGGAATTAAAAAAAGATTTGTAAAAATATGCATTAAATGCGGAAGCACAAATATAGGAATACCACCTGCAGGAATGGATATTACAATGACAATACCAGACCATTGTAGAGATTGTGGTCAGACAGGACTATTTCCAGAAATTGATGAAACACAAGTAGAAGAATTTAGAAATGAATTAAAAAAAAAATAATGCTCAAAAGCTAAAATACTTTTGGCACACGAAACAAGTTTCGTTGAAAGTAAATTAATTAAGCCTTCTTGTAAAGAAATAAAAGAGTAATATACAATATTATTTCAATTACAGACAATATTGGCGCAGGATCTAATAATAATTGCATTATTGCAATTAAAACGTGAATTGCTGAAAAAATAAGCAATAGCCACCAATTTAATTTGTTCTTAATTAACATTACAATTATTACAATCGCAAAAATTAAAAGAATTATTTGCGCATATAATGCAGGTGAAGGCATAATTAAAGAAACGCCAAATGCATTAAAGAAAGAAAAAATAGTTGCAACAATTATGAGTATAATTGGATATATTTTATTCATAATAATAATCTTGTTTAAAAGTATATAAACTTTTCGTAGCTTAAATAAATGATAAAATCAGTCTTAATATAATCGATTAACTTTAAATAAGAAGTCACATTAATTCTATATAATGAAAGCAGAAAAAGAGATTCAAAACTTCGCAGTCAAACCTTGTGATGAAACATTAAGACAATTTGAAGAATGTTATAGTCAGGACTTCGTCGTCAAAGCAGCACTAATGCCTGATGCACATAAAGGATACGCAGCACCAATAGGAGCAGTACTTGTAACTAAAGATGCAGTAGTGCCAGCATGGGTTGGTTTTGATATAGGATGTGGAATGACAAGTGCACACATTAAAGGCATAGACCTAGTTAAAAAAGTAAAAGAAAACTTAGATTTAATTTTTGATAAAGTAAAAGAACAAATCCCGATGGGAATGGGCGAGATTCAAAAACACAAAGATAATCTAACAGAAGAAACATATAAAGAATTCAAAGATTTAGTTAGAAAATTTGCAAAAGGAGCACACCACAAACAAATACTTGACTTTATTATGAATGCAGCAGCAAGACATATTGGATCACTAGGAGATGGAAATCACTTTGTTGAAATGGGAGTGGATGAAGAGAATGAATTATGGGTGACAGTTCACAGTGGAAGCCGAGGAATCGGATATAAAGTTGCAGAGAAATATATGAAAAAAAGTGCAGGCAAAGATGCAAACTATGAATCGACACACCCTCTTGATGTAAACAGCGAATTAGGACAAGAGTATTTGAATGTATTAGACTTTGGACTTGACTTCGCACTTCTAAACAGAAAAGAATTAATTAAAAAAACTGTGATTGGACTTTCAAAAGCATTAGGAGAAGAATTAGAGTTTGAAATTTGGGTAAATAAAAATCACAATCATGCAATAAAGAATTCCGAAGGACTCTATGTTCATAGAAAAGGAGCAACCCCTGCAGAAAAAGATGAGCGAGGAGTAATTCCTGCAAATATGAAAGATGGATGCTTCTTAGTAGAAGGACTTGGAAATGCAGATTTCATGCACAGTTCGAGTCATGGAGCAGGAAGAGTTTTAGGAAGAAGAGATGCAACAAAAAAATTATCCATGGAAGAATTTAAGAAAAGCATGGAAGGAATAAAAGGCACAGTTAGCGAAGGCACACTTGATGAAGCGCCAATGGCATACAAAAATATTTACGAAGTTATGGAAGCACAAAAGGAAAGTGTCAAAGTAATCAAACACTTAAAACCTCTAATCAACTGGAAAGGTGAAAGAGGAATGTGGAAGAAAAATAAAGAAGCTAAAAAGAATCAAAATAAAAAATAATTCTATTTATTTGTTGAAATAACATCTACAACAACAAAAGTATTCATATCATAAGTTGGAGTTTCTAATTTCCAATTCACACTAACTTCGCCAGACTTATCTTGAGCAATAGCATTATCTCGAACTTGCATTGCCTGACCATTCAAATCATAAATTAAACGAAGACCAATAGAATCATGCATTTCTTTACTAAAACAATACATAGGCTCGCGAATATCAACTGCCTCACTTATATCTTTTAAGAAATCAATACGAGTTATTTCTTGACTAGTTTTCACACTGTAATAATTAACTGTATCACCACTTACAGTTTGATACTCGCCACTATCAAACATATAAAAACCTTTTTTAATAAAGTTATCTGCAGCTGCTTGATCAAAATCAGTATGAACTTTTTGCTTTTCTTCAAAATATTCTTGAACTTTCTTTGCACGAATAGATACAGATTTATTTTGAACAATTAAATCAGATATTAAAGAACCAAAAGCCACATTAAAATCTTCAGCCATGGAAGTATATCCCAAATCAACGTTTTTAGTTTCGTTTAAATAATCATTTAGAAAACTTATAGTTTCTTCTTTAATCTCAGGAACAAGAACCTCGCTTACTTTATCAACATCAAGCTTTGTTGGTCTTTTAAAGAAATTATCAATGTATTCTTGCGGCATTTCATCAGGTTTATTTGGAAATGAAGCAGAAGGATCTTTTTCATGTAAAAGAAACATTGTCCGACTTAAAATATCAGAGTTTTGATTTACTTGTAATTCTCTATTATGTTCATCTTTTTTCTTATTAATCCAAGATCTGATTTGATTATATTGTATTAAACGCCACATAGGAGGAAATCCATTATTAGCAAATCGCTCATTAACTTTACCATTCTTTAAAATAGTATCAAGGTCTTCGCCCTCTAAAGTAAAATTAGTTGGGTCCATACCTTTATCTTTAGCAACATAAGCACAAATAGTACCTGTATGTTCTTGTCTGAAGTGATTAAATTGTTCAATTAAATCATCTGCAATCTGTAAAGCGACAAAATCTTGATAACGTCCAAATGGATTCATTGCATTTTTATGTTTTTCAAGTTCTTCTCTAAGATAATAAGCTAATTTTGTATCAACAAGACGCGCAATAGGATATAAAGTTTCTTTTGTCTGAGAATATATTCTAACTTTTTGATCCCAAGAATAAGTATCAAAACTAAGAAAATTATGATGTCTATCACAAAGTTTTAGAAGAGTAACATCAGGTTCAATAATCATAGCTTTTAATGAATCAATTAAAGAAATATCTTTTTCATCTTTTTTCTCAATAGCATTTCCAGGTTTTGAAGAAGAAATAGTAGTTACTAAATCATATAAGTTACCAATAACATCTCCAAAAATATTGTGAACTTTTTTAGATAAAGATTTATCCAGACTAACATCGCCCATATCATGAAGAGGTGCAGTTGTCAGAACATCAATTGACGCATTAATATTAATCATCATAGAAGTTAATTGTGCAGAATGTGTAAAGAAATCAAAAAGTTCACCTGTTAAAAGATTTATCTCTCTTCGTTTATGACCATTTTCTTTATGAAAATTTTGTGCATGCCAATAAGATTTGATAAATCGTCTCTCTAACTGTTTTCTTTCATCAAGGGACACATCAGACAATTGATTATTTCTAAGATCAATTACTAATTCAGCTAAAGATGGAAAACCATCATCATCAACTGGATGAATTAAGTCATGAACTACCCGCATATTTAAGGGAACTGTACGACATTTATAAAGCTTAATCTGAATCATAGAGGACAAACAAGAATTTTGAAGAAGATTAGTAGAACTATTTTATTAATGAAAAGGACGAAATATTTTTAATATGAAAAATAAAAGTAAGATAAATGTCAACTAATAAAGATGAAAATTTACAGCAACTTATCAGAAATGAAATGCAAAAAAGCATTCATAAAGAAGTTATAAGAGAAGAATTACATTCTAAAGGATATAAATTCTTAGAAGTTGATACAGCAATAAGTATTGTTGCAAAAGAATTCGAATCAAAACATAGTTTCTTAAGCAAACAAAATGATTTATTCAGAACACTATTTTGGATTGTTATAGGAATATTTGTAATTGGATTAGTTGCAGTTTTTATTTGGTCAATATGGAAAGGAGATTATATTAATTTAATAATTTCAATTGCATTTGGAGTTGCAATTTTTGTTAGCATAAAAACAGATAAAATATATGAATTATTGATGTTGAGTTTTATCGTTTCACCATTAGGTATTAGTGCCCTTACAACAATACCCTTAATTCAAACATTTATGTATATAAATCCGACTCTAGTTTATTTTACAATTGCAATTCAAACATTAATTATTGGCATGATTTCAGCATACCTATTTAGAAAAATAAGTCAAGATCATAAAAAATTCTTAAAAACAAATATAGTCATTGCAAGCATAATGGGAATGATATTTGCAGTTATGGAAGCAATAAAAAATATAGTGATAGCTATCCAATTACGACTTGCTGAATTAAGCGGAGATGAAATAATTATGGGCGTTGGAACTTTAAAAATAGACGTGCAGGATAATTTTATCAATATGAACATAGGATTTGCAATTGCAATGATTTGTTTATGCATGCCGAGTATTATTTATTACTTAAAACAAAAAGAAAGGAATACATTTTATTTGATAAGATATGTTCTTCCAATAGTTATTTACTTGATACTGTCAACAGTTCTCAGATATTTTGTACTACAAGCAATCTAAAATGAACAAATTACAATTACTAGTTAAAACAAGCAGACCTGCAGGTTGGATACTTGGACCGTTAGTATTCTTATTTGGAATAGTAGTATCAGGCGCCAGTTTAGACTTCATAGGAATAGTTCAAATAATACTTCTAAGTTTTCCAGGATGTATTCTTCTATATGGAATTAACGATGTATATGATTATGAATCAGACAAAATAAATCCAAGGAAAAAATTAATTGAAGGAATAAAATTAGAAAAGAAAAATCACCCCTTTATAAAAAAAATAAGTTATATTATGATAGGACTTCTACTTTTAAGTTCAATTTTAACATTTAATATTTCAAACATCGTTGCAATGTGTGTTTTAGTGTTTATTATTTATTATTACTCCGCACCACCAATAAGACTAAAAGAAAAACCACCAATAGATTCAATATCAAATGGATTAATAATACTAGCAGTAGCAGCACTAGGATTTAGTCATGGAAAAAGCATCTTATTTATGCCACTAAAAGCTTATTTTATGTCATTGTGTATTGCAGCAGTTCATATTTATTCTACACTCACAGATTATAGCTCTGATAAAAAAGTAGGAGATAAAACATTCGCAGTAAAATTTGGACAAAGAACAACTGCAATTGTTGCAACAATAATATTTGTATTAAGTCATTTTATTTCAGATTTTCAAACACCAGCCATAAAATATTATGTTATAGGCTGTATGTTAATCGGAATGATAACTATTATTAAACCAACAGAAAAAGTTGCAAAAGAAGGATTTAGAGTTATATTTATAGGATCAATTGCCGCTGCAATAATATATTTGTTAGGTGCAATCTAGCAATTTCTAAACAAAGGATTTAAATAATATAAAATCAGAAATTGACAGTGTATTATCAAAATAAAATATTTTCGGAGGCATATTCATGAAATCGCTTAAAGGAACAAAAACAGAACAAAACTTGTTAAAGGCTTTTGCGGGTGAGTCGCAAGCAAGAATGAGATATGATTATTTTGCAAAACAGGCCAAGAAAGAAGGACTAGAGCAAATATCAGCAATCTTTACAGAAACTGCAATGAATGAAAAAGAACATGCAAAACGATTCTTTAAATTTTTAGAAGGAAGAGATGTAAGCATAACAGCAACATATCCTGCAGGAAAAATTGGAACCACATTAGAAAACCTAAAAGCATCAGCACAAGGTGAAAATGAAGAGTGGACAAAATTATATCCAAAGTTTGCAGAAATAGCAACAAAAGAAGGATTTAGAGCAATTGCAGTAGCATTCAAAAAGATTGCAGAAGTAGAAAAAGCACACGAAGAAAGATATAGAAAACTTTACGAAAATTTAGAAGAAGGAAGAGTTTTTGTAAGAGAAGATAAAATCATTTGGAAGTGCAGAAACTGCGGATACTTACATGAAGGCAAAAATGTACCAGAGAAATGCCCGGCATGTTTACATCCAAAAGCATACTTCGAAATCTTTGAAGAAAACTATTAAGTTAAATTTCTTTTTTATTTTTATTATTTTTAATTTCTAAGTAAAAACTAAAACATTTTTTGAGCGAAGGCCATTCTAGTCGAAATAATCTTCACAATCAAAAATAAAGAATAAGATTTTTGAGCAAAGATTTTTTCTAATCGAAATAATCTTCGTAGGAGAAGTTTCTCATATGACCTTCACAATCAAAAAACTAAAACATTTTTTGAGCAAAGGTCATTCTAATCGAAATAATCTTCGTAAGAAAAATTCCTCATATGACCTTCGAAAGTGCAACTTCCTTTTTTCTCAATGATGTTACCATAAAGGAATTCTCTGTATTCATTAATTAAAGAATTACAATCAGTACAACGTCTAAAATCAGTTCCTATTTCCACCTCAAATTCTTTATCTGAGATCTTATTAATCTTGTTTGGAACAGATGCACGCTGTTTGAAATAACCATAAATTGTATCAACAAAACGATTATTAGGAAATGCATCAGAAAGAATTATTCTTAAAACACATTTTTTTGGAGCAGTAAAATTAACAACTTCACGCTTAATAGTTATGCATTTTTGAAATTGCATACGTTTTTTGTTCTCGTCCTCTTGAACAGCCATTTTTCCAGGTAATTTTAAACTACCATCAGGGTTAAATTCTACCAAAAGAACACCCCTTTTTTGAAGATAAATAAAAACTTTGATTTTGTGCAATAAAGTAAAGTTCTGAATATTTCAACAACTAGTAATCTTTTTTTATCTACCATAAACTTGAGTTCTAAGATGATAGTTTATATTCTTTTTGCTTATAAGAGGGAATATTTAAAAAGGAGCCAACTTCACTTAAATAAAAAATATATTCGAGGTATATAAAATGGGAGAAAATAAAGAAGAATGCGGAAGCGATTGCGGATGCGAAGATACTAGCTTAAATACTGACGAAGTAGTTTACCAAAACAATTTCATGCTTAATGCACTAATCGACTTATTAATCGAGAAAAAAGTTATCTCTGAAGACGAATTCGAAAACAAACTTGAAGAATTAGATCAAGAAGAAGACGAAGATGAAGAATCTGAAGACAAATCAGAAGATAAAGAAGAGTCTGAAGATAAAAAAGAGTCAAAAGATAAGTGCTGCTGCTAAATCAGCAATTTTTTTAATTATTATTTTTTTATTTATATTAAATTCTAACAATATTATGATTATAAAGACTTAGTTCTTAATTCTGAAATATAAGCTTTTTATATCATACTCAGAAATAAAAACTAATTTTTGGCATAAAAAAAGCTTATTAGAATATTTTACCAGTTCTAAAAGATAAGCTTTTTATATCATGTCGAAATCAAATATTCTATGAACGACGAATATTTTATGCAAACAACAATTGATATCGCAAAAGAAAATGAAACTTGCGAAGCAGCAATGGTTCTAAAAGACAATTATGAAGTTAGCAGAGCTAGTGTTCCACACAATTCACAAATAAAAGCAAGTGTAGTTGCAATTGCAAAAGCACTAGAAGCAATGAATGGAACAACACTTGAAGAATGTGCAATTTATAGTGTAGAAGAGCCTGACGCAAAAACAATGGATGTAATAAACGAAACACACATTGGAAAAGTTGTTTATGGAGCAGAAGGAGAAGACTTAATTGCATTAGGAAAAGAGTTTGAAGAAGGAAGACCAACTAATCAAGACTTAATTGTAAACAAAGGAGTTTTGAAGAACAGATGTCTTAGCTTGATAAAAGAGTTTTAGAATAGTTCAAAACATTTATATTACATTAATTTCTAGTTAATAATATGTATGGTATATCTATTTTTGGAGCCAGTATAACTTTTGGAAGAGGAGATGGTCTTAATAGAGGCTGGTGCGGTAGACTAAAAAAATATTTTGAGACTAAAGATTATTATAATTGTCTTTATAATCTAGGAATTAGTGGAAATACGAGTACAGATCTTTTAGAACGATTTAATACAGAAGCAAAAGCCAGAGTTAAATTTATTCGAGATCGAGATAGACAAGTTATAATATTTTCTATTGGAATTAATGACTCAAGACTTCTAGGTGATAAAAAAATTCCTCAAATAGAAATTACTGTTTTTAATAAGAATATTCAAACATTAATTGACAAAGCAAAAACCTATACTAATGAAATTTTGTTTATTGGATTAACGCCAGTTGATGAGTCAATCACACTAAATTATGAGAATACAACATTCACAAATAAAAGAATTGAATTATTTAATGATTCAATAAAAAAAATTTGTAAAAATAATAACATCCCCTTCTTTGATATGTTTAAAAAGTTCTCAAAATTAAACTATTTAAAATTATTAGATGATGGGTTACATCCAAATTCAGAAGGATATGAAAAAATGTATGAATTAATTAAAAAATTTCTAATTCAAGAGAATATAATTGATTAAATTTCCAAGTCACAGTCTTTTTAAACAACATTTTTATAATAATCCTAGTTCTCAGAGTATAACATGGTTAGTTTTGCTGATTTAGGACTGAAGAGAAATATTATCGAAGTACTTGAAAGTCTAGAGTTTACAAAACCAATGGAAGTACAAGAACAAGTCATACCATTAATTCTTCAAAACAAAAATATTGTTTTTACTTCACGAACAGGAAGTGGAAAGACATTGGCTTACACAATTGCAAGCATTGGTAGACTTAACAGTCGACAAGGAATTCAAATGCTAGTTATTTTACCAACAAGAGAATTATGCATACAAGTTGGAAAAGAAGTAAAGAAAATTTGTGATTTATTAAATATGAAAGTTGGAATATTATATGGTGGACGAGAAATATATGGTGATCGAAGAACTACAGGAAGAAAAAACCAAATAATTGTTGCAACACCAGGAAGACTAATTCAACACATAAATGAAAAGAGTGTAAAAGTAGGCGAAGTAAAATTTATTGTTTTTGATGAAAGTGATCAATTATTTGACGATGGATTTTATGATGAATGTGGTTATATACAAAGTAGAATTAGCAGAGATGCACAAACAATATTAGCTTCTGCAACAATTACTGGTAAAGTTCAAAGTTTTATAGATAGAGAAATTGGCGAATATGAATTATTAGCAGTTGGGGAAAAAATTCCCACAAAGATTAAGCAAGAACATATTTTCTGCGGTATACTAGAAAAAAATGAAGCACTATTAAAATTCTTGAAAAAAAAGAAATTCAAACAAGCAATGATTTTTTGTAATACAAAAATAAAAACAGATAACATTGCAAAATTCTTAAAAGATAACGGCGTAGATGCAAAACCACTTCATGGTTCAATAGAACAGAAAGAACGAGAAGGAAGACTTAGAGCTTTTAGAAAAGAAAGAACTAAAATGTTAGTTACAACTGACGTTGCAGCAAGAGGTTTACACATCGATAGCGTAGATGTTGTAGTTAATTATGATGTTCCAAATAGAAATGAGTTTTATATTCACCGAATTGGTCGAACTGGAAGAAAAGATTTAGCAGGATATAGCTTAACTATAATATGTGAAGAAGATAGAGATAGATTTAAAGAAATACAACAAGAGTATGGAATTAAATCTAAAGAAATTATAATTAAATAGATAATTCTTAGTTTTAAATAGTTTAAAATAAATATAATTAGAAATAATGTTGGCATTCTAAAAATAAAAAATAGTTTAATTAGAAATTGTATTAAAATTTTAGAATTAAAAAAAATAAAAATACCTAGTAGCAAACCTACTAGCACACAGAATAAAAAATTATTCTGTTGAAATAAAAAATAGTTTAATTAGAAATTGTATTAAAATTTTAGAATTGAAAAAAATAAAAAAAATAAAAAATAGTTTAAAATTAACTGATAACCATATAATCGTGAGAATATAAGTTTACTCGCTAGCTAATTCAACATTTGTTGCTTTTGGACCTCTGTCTCCGTCTTCAACATCGAAAGTAACTGCATCTTCATCTTTAATTGATGCGCCTGCTTTCAAGCCTGAAACGTGGACAAAGTATTCTTTTCCGTCTTCATCGGAAGCAATAAATCCGAAACCTTTGGATTCATTGAAAAATTTTACTTTTCCTTTCATTTTGTATTCACCTTTTGAGTCGCTAAATGAGCGTCTCTACTCACCACATAAGTTATTAAATATATATTAAAAAAGAAGTAATCTTTTGAAATAATTAATTAATGTTTCCTATGCGATATGCACTGGATATTAAGAGGTCTTTATAAATAATGTTATTTTAAGGTGGAAAATAGGTTAAAAAAATAAGAAAATAAGAAAAAAAATAATTAATTAGCTTTAACTTCGCCGTGAGCAATAAGTTCTTGATGAGATAATTCAACTCTTTGAACTAATTCTGCATAATACTTCTCAGTTTCTTTCTGATAAGTTTCAAGTTCAACTAATTGATCAGACATCATATTCTTAACTTGGTCAACGGTTTTATCGACGACAGTGTTCTTTCCGACATTAACTTTTAACGCAGTAGGGTCTTCTAAAGTTGCATTTACAAAAATACCATTTGACAAAGAAACTAATATTTTATCTCCTTTGTTTAATTTTGAAAATTCACCCATAGAATCGATAATTCCTTTAACATCTTGAATATTATTTTCAATAGTAGAAAGGTTTTGATTGAGACTCTCAATCTGTTGTTCCATCATTTGTAATTCCATTAATCTTTCTTGATCCATTTTTTCCACACACTTTTATCTATTTCTTTTTTTAATATACTAATTGATTTGTTCTCGTACAAATTCTTCATAGCTTGTCCAATAAGGCTACTTAATGATAAAATCTTAACCTTACCAATAGGCTTTAAAGGAATAGTATCTGTAACTAAAACTTCAACTGCATCAGAAGCGTTAAGTTTTGAAAGAGCATCACCTGATAAAACAGGATGAGTACAACATAAATAAATTTTTCTTGCACCTGCAGCCTTTAAGGCAGAGGCAGCTTTACAAATAGTTCCGCCAGTATCAATAATATCATCATATATAATCGCGTTTTTTCCTTTAACTTCTCCAACTATATTCATTTCAGCAACTTGATTATGCTTCTCTCTACGCTTATCAATCAAAGCAACAGGAGATTTAAGACGTTTACCTAAGAAAACAGCTCGCTTTATCCCGCCAGAATCAGGCGAGACAACAACCAAATTAGTTAGTTTTTTTCTTTTAAAATAATCTACAAAGATTGGAAATGCCCATATATCATCAAATACTATATCAAAAAAGCCTTGAATCTGAGGAGCATGAATATCCATACCAAGAACTCTATCTGCGCCAGCAGTTGTAATAAGATTTGCAACAAGCTTTGCAGTTATAGATTCTCTCGCATCTGCTTTTCTATCTTGACGTGCATAACCATAATAAGGCAAAACTACAATTATTTTTCTAGCAGAAGCTCGTTTTACAGCATCAATTATAATTAATAATTCCATAATTGAATCGTTAGAAACAGTTGATTGAATAATAAAAACATCATCGCCTCGAACATCTTCTTCTATTTTAACATAAATTTCACCATCAGCAAAAGTTTTTATGTTAGTTTTTGTTAAAGGTTTTTTTAGAAATTTAGAAATCTTGTTTGAAAGAGCAGGATTTGATGTTCCTGCAATAATTCTCATTTTTGGGTTATAAACCATTTTTACAATATATAACCAAGTCCACTTTCAGCGTAAGTAATTTCTGCAGGACCTGAAGCTTCTCCAATAATAAGACCTTTATCATTACAAAGAATACCTGACTTAATATAAGGCACACCAAGGTTAATAGTAGTTGGAACCAATTCTAATTTAAGAGTTGATTCAAGAAGATCTGATTGAGCAGGACTAATATCTCTATGGATTAAAGCTAAATTACCGTTAATTGCTATACAAGCACCAGGAGTGTTAGTATCGGCAATATCAGACACTTCAACTTTTAATTTAGGAACTAATTTCTTAAATTTAATGACATCTTGATTTGAAAATTGAGAACTCATAATTGCTCCATGTTTGTTAAGGATAATATTATTTCCTAAGCAAGTTAAATCAGTATTAAAAACAGTGTAATCAATACCTAGCTTCTTTAAGTCTTCAAGTTCATTTTCAAAAGCAATACCAGGAACATAAACCATGTCAGAATTACCTGTAAGAAATACACCTATAAGTGAAGTGCCTGCAATACTTACTCTGTGAACAGGAACATCTAATACACGCTGTATTTCTGCAACTGTAATATCATCAAGTTCTCGACCTACAAGCGCAAACTTATCAGTAACAAAAGCGTACAGTCCAATGTTTGGGTTATTGTTAAAACCTAAAAGAATAGTTGCCATAAATAAATAGAATGAGAAATCGTTTAAAAAGATTGTTGTGTTAGTGAGGAGATTACTTCTTTTTTACAAGGTCAATAAAGATATCACCAAAATGTTCTTGTTGATCCATATTAACTTTAGCTTGATTTTCTAAGTGTAAAAGAGGAATAAAAGTATAAACTCTATCTTCCTTAGTATCGGAAGGAATCAAATCTTCAAAAGAAAGTCTAACATTAGATTTAGTTTTAGATTTTGGTTGAGCGCCAAAATGAGTTAAAATTTTATCATAAACATCACTCATAATAACAGTTAATTCTTTGCCCTTTTTTGGAGCAACCATTTTAACATCAGGAGTTAAGTATTTCTTTCTTCGATTCTGAACGTTTAAAGCTTTTTCAAGAGCTTCAACAAGATCGAAAACGGAAACCTTTCTCTTTCTAGGCTGAGGAGTTCTAGGTCTTAATGGAGGAGTTACTTCTTTTTCTTGATAACCATTAGATAATTCATCAAGAAGGTCCATAGAATCATCATAGTCTTCAATGCCATGAACAAGATTATCAAATGCAAGCATATCTTCATCCATAAGCCTGTTTGTTTTCATTCTAAGAAGCATAGCAGAAGCCAATACAACTTTACCACTAATTCTAAAATCCATCTCTTTAAGCTCTTTAAGACGGCCAATAAACTTTTGAGAAATAGTAGTGATATTGATATCCCAAGGATTCATCTCCTCAGAACGAATAAGATCGTAAATAATATTCTGCCAAGTAAGCTCGTCTTCATTAAACAGAAGGTTGAAAATCTTATCATGGGGTTGTTCTTGTACTACAGTCATTGTTTTCTAGTATAGTAATCACTGTTATTAGTATATAAAAGTTACTATTTTGTGATTCAAACTTAATTTAATAGAAATTGGTGGAAAAGCAGGATTTAAAACAGTTTTGGATTAGTCAAAAGTTTCACGAAATTGCAAAGCCCCGGAAAGATAAGCTTCAGAAACATTTTTTAATTTTTGCATCAAAACTTTTGGATCATTTCCAATATATGCACCGGTTGAACCTAAAAAATCAGGAAGGGCAAAATTCTCATTAAACACAGGATAAATAATTGATAAATAACCCCAATCAATTTTAGTATCTTTAAGATTAATTGAAGGAAGTTTATTTTCATCAGCTACAAATAAAATAACTGGTTTATGAAAATTTCTTGCAAAATTATAATGAGCTCTATCAACATTAGTTATTCCTTTTTTCCTCATAAAACCAGCATAGTCCAAATCAGCTGAAGCTTCTCGGTGAGATGCAACCTTAGCTAAAAAATAATTTTCTTCAGAAACATAAGCTCTAGTTCTATCTTTAACAACATTCCAAAATGTTTCATCACGACCTCGTTTTATCAAACCAGAAAGACCATTAGGAACATTATCTTTAGAATATTTTGATTGACTAAAAAGATATTTAGGAAGACGAGCATCAATCTCATTAGAAGAAAGCCCAGGCATTAAGATTCTAAAAGCATCCCAATCACCATTGCCACGCCTATTATCATGATATTCAACAATAAAAGCATATTCCCAAAAATCATCTGCAAAAGAAAATTCTTTTAGAATAGAATCACGCTCAGAAGTTGCAACAGAGTTTTCTTCTAAGAAAGGCACAAATCTTTGAGAAGAATAATGCCCATAAAATGCTTCAATACCTTCTCTAAGAGAAAGATGAAAATCAATATTGTTACCAAATTCATTTTCTGAAACAGAGGTTCTTTGAACAGAATTAATAACTCCTCTTTGAATATCACGTTTAGCTAAATAACGTTGAAAGAAACCTAAATTCTCAGAAGATGCAACAGGAATCTGAAATTTATAATGAAAAGGACCACCATCATAAGATATAGTCATAGGTAGCTGAGGCACATGACAATCTTTGAATACATCAATAAATGAATCTAAAAAATCACTTTCCATAAGAAAGGAAATTAAGAAATATATAAAAAGATATGTGAGAAAATGAGTGAATAAAAAAATAATTAAATTATTTCAGCGCCTTAATTATAACAGAAATCAAAATTTCTGGAATAATTAAAAAGATTTCATCTTTTTAATCAAATCGCTAACTGAAAGCAATTCTTCATCACCAGAAAGCATGTTTTTAAGTTTGACTTTACCTTCTTGCAATTCATTTTGACCAGCAAAAACAACATAAGGAATTCGCATCACATTTGCAAAATCAAGATTTTTAGAAATACCTCTGCCTGAAAGATCCATATCAGCATTAATTCCAGCATCACGAAGTTGTTTTGTAATTTCAAAACATTCCTTAGGAGTTTTAATTGGAATAATGAAAACTTTAGTTACAGTCTTTTTTGATTCAGATTCATTTTCTTTTAAGACATCAGAAATAACATCTAAACCAAAAGAAATACCAACACAAGGATATTCTTTTTTAGAATCAAGAAGTTTTGAAATCATCTCATCATAACGTCCACCACCACAAATTGAGGAAGTAACTTTAGATTTTTTCATATAACCTTCAAAAATAGTTCCAGTATAATAACCAAGACCTCTGGCTAAAGAAATATTAAAATTAACTTTTTCTTTTTGTTTATCAGAAAGATAAGAAAGAGTTTCTTCCATTTCAGCTAAACCTTCTTTACCAATATCAGATGTTAAAATACTTTTTAGAGTTGCAAGTTTTTCTTCTGTTGAACCAATAGTATTGAACACACTCAAAGCTTTTGCAACTTGACCATCGTCAAGACCTTTACCTTCAAGTTCTCGTCTTACACCATCAGTTCCGATTTTATCCAATTTATCGATTGAAATAATAACCGAGTCCGCCATTGAAATATCAATTCCTGCGAATTCAATAATTCCTTTTAAGATTTTTCTATTATTAACATTCAAATAAGCATCAAGACCAAGAGCCTCAAAAACATCAAGAGATAATGCGATTAATTCAGCATCAACAACACCAGATCTTGCGCCAACAACATCAACATCACATTGCCAGAACTGTCTGTACCTTCCAAGTTTAATCGGACCATCTCTAAAGACAGGACCTAATTCATATCTTTTGAAAGGCATCTTCATACTAGGATTCATACCAATAAATCTAGAGAAAGAAAGAGTTAATTCAAATCGAAGACCTAAATCTCGCTCACCTTGATCTTTGAAAGTAAACATTTCTTTAGCAACATCAGCTTCATCATTTCCGCCTGCTTTTGCAGTAAGAACTTCAAGACGTTCAATAAGAGGAGTTTCTAAAGGAGAAAAACCATATCGCTCAAAAACAGTCTTTAGCTTGTCAACTAAATCATTCCTAATTATTTTATCTTCAGGAGCAAAATCACGCACGCCCCTTGCATTCATAAGTTTCATAAATTATCCTCCGGACATTTATGAACATCAAAGTTCTTTGAACTTCTCAGTTTCATATTATATTACCTTATTAAAGTCAGTTGTATGACTTTTTATAAGTTTCTATTAATGAGAAGTATTCATCAACTCCTCTTAAAATGTCTTTTTTCAAGATCATTTCAACATCAGTGTGTGCAAATTCAGGATTACCAGGTCCAAATTCGATAACAGGACAAATACCAGACCAAAAATAAATCTCTGAAAATGCAGAGTTAAATTTTTGTTCAAAACTAAGTTGTTTAATAAATCTAGATTCTGAAGCAAAAACAGGATTAAAATTAGATAATACTTCAAATTCTAAATTAAATTTCTTAACTAAAGATTTTATTAAATCTAATATGACCTTATTATCAACAGTAGTTCTAAACTCTAAACTACAACTCGCATAATCTGGAACAACATTAATTGCAAACCCACCATTAATTAAACCAATGTTCAATACATTCGAACCAGAGTTATTAATTGGTAAAGCTAATTTTTTTAGATCAGCTAAAAAATCCACCAATTTAGATATTGCACAAATTCCATTTGAAGGATTTGATCCGTGACAAGATTTACCAAATGAGTTTATCTTTAAGCCAAGAAGACCTTTTTGACCAATAACTAATTTGAAATTAGTAGGTTCACCAACTACTACGAATTGTGGTTTAACTAAATTAACAGCTTTTTTTATTCCGCAAAAATCAGATTCTTCTCCAACATCAAATAATATCCCAAAATTAGAAAGTCCAGATTCTTTTGCCCTGATTGCAGCAAAAATCATTGAAGCGATTAAACCTTTAGTATCAACTGCACCTCGCCCATAAAGAGATAAAGAATCTTCTTTGAAATCAATATTACAAGGTACAGTATCTATGTGTGTTGTAAACAAAAAATCAGGTTTTCCAATAAATGCAAGTAAGTTAAAACTAGAACCTACTTTTTGAATTCTAACTTGAAAATATTTTTCAAGAATTTCTTTCAAGAAAAAACCTAGTTTTGATTCACTCCCAGAAGGAGAGGGAATTTTAATTAATTCCCTTGCAAGAGATATTGCATTCATTTTGTCACCTCCAAAACTTTTTCAAGATAAATTCGTTTTTCTTCAATAGGATCATAAACTGATTCTGAAGAATTTACTACAGGTGTAAAACCATTTTTCTTGAATAAAGCCATAGATGCTTCGTTTCTAATGTCAGTTCTTAAAACAACAGAATCAAGACCTGCGTCACTTACAGATTTGAAATATTCTTGACAAAGAGTTGAACCAATGTTTTTAATTCTTGCAAAAGGCATAACTGCTATTTCATCCATATAAGATGAATTTGAAGAAACTAAACTTTCTAAAAAAGAAAATTTTTCTAAAGGCAAATTATAACCCCAAGTAAAACCAAGTAATTGATTTTCGTATTCTGCAACTAGAACAATAGAACCTTCGCTGTTCAAACCAAGATTTAGATCTTCAACAACCTCATCAAAGCTCCAATTTTCATTCCAAGGAGGTTCAGCAAAAGCAGATTGATATATTTTTACTAAATTATCCAAATCCGAAGAAACATAAGGTCTAACAATGAATAGAATTAGCAGAATCTAAAATATTAGTCTGTAAACTAGTTGAAAAGTTTTGCTTTTGTTCTTCTTGTTTTTTATTTATGTTTGTTTTATTCATTTTTTATTTCTCCGCTAACTAAAAGATTTAAACCTTCACATCAGCATAAAAGAATTTATTTGAATAATTTGCTGACTATTAACGATGATGAATATTTGCGTATAGAATAAATAGAAGGGCGGTACTCAAAAATTGAGAATTTTTGGTACATCCTCTTTTTTTAAAAAAGAGGGCGGTACCCGGGATTTGAACCCGGATCGAAGGATCCACAGTCCTGCATGCTACCAGATTGCACCAATACCGCCATACTGATTTTAATTTGGAGAATAGTCTTATTTTTAATGGTTTTGATTCTTGAAAAGAATTGAAACTTAAAAAATTAGAAGAATTTCTAAGCTGTTTTGTTTTGTTAAAAAAGTTTAAACTAGAATAAGCTCGACTAACAATGAATATAATCGCCTTTTTGAATCATAATACAAGTAGAAAAGTGTAAATCATATAAAAAGTTGTTGGTAAATGGGATGATGAGCACAATATAAAGTAATCTTTATAAATAGAAATCTGTTTCTAAACTAAAAAAACAAGGAAATGTAGGCTTAACTCGCCCGAATCTTTGCGCACATCTAAAAAACGAGCATCGTGCGAACAAATAATGGAGGAACATTAAAATGGGAATATACAAACGTATTCGAGAACTTTGGAAAAAACCAAAAACAACTCTAAATGCATTAAATAAAGAACGATTAATTCTATGGAGAACAGAACTTTCCACAGTAAGAATTAAGAGACCAACAAGACTAGACAAAGCAAGAAGTTTAGGTTACCGAGCTAAAGAAGGAATCTTAGTCATTAGACAAAGAGTTTCAAGAGGAGGAAGGCAAAGACCTCAATTCAAAGGCGGAAGAAGACCAAAACACATGCGAAGAAAAAAAATAGTCAATAAAAACTATCAGCAAATCGCAGAAGAAAGAGTAGCACAAAAATATACTAACTGCGAAATAATCAACAGTTACAAAGTTGGACAAGATGGTTTATCAGCATGGTACGAAGTAATCATTGCAGATAGATACAGCCCAAGCATTGTAAATGATAAGATTCTAGGATGGACACTATTTTCAAAAGGAAAAGCACAAAGAGGATTAACAAGTGCTGGACGTAAATCACGAGGACTTCGAAAGAAAGGAATCGGTGCAGAAAAAATAAGACCATCATTAAATGCAAACAAAGGAAGACACTAGTTTTCCAATTTTTTTATTTCTTTTTTTTATTAAAATTAAACTTCTAAAGATTTTAAAATTAAATTTAAAAAAATAAAAATTATTTATTCTTTAATTTCATATTTTCTACAGTTGATAAAAGTAAAATATCCCTACCAATACCACCTGAATGTTCTTCAACAATAGCCTGAATTGGATCAACGCCATAAGTAATTGAACGATCATAAGCTTTAGTCATGGCGATAGCTCCAGTATCAACACGAGTAACTTCAATACCATTTCGAATTTTTTCTAAAATATGCATATCAATTAACTGATTGTAAAACTCAGGAGTCTTTTTATGATTAATCATCATATCAAGATTTTTATTGATGAATTTTCCCCCATTAATAATATTATTACCCATAGATACAGGCTCTGAAAGACTAGACTGAAAAACTAAATAAGCTGCAATGTCATTTGAGCAATAAGTAGAAATGTTATTACCATAATCTTGACTATGATCAGTAAATTCAATCATTTCATTATCAGTTTCAACATGACCTCCTGCTGCAAAAAATCTTGAAGTCTCACCTTTATCTCTAGGCATTAAATCTAAACTAATATCAGGAGTTAGAATATTATCAAGATAAGTATCAATTATATCCTTATGATAGCCTTCTGGAAGTTTAACTATATCAATGGTTGATAAATCTCCCTCGCCATAAAAAGATTGTAAGAAAACATATTTGCTTTCTTTGGATCGATTACCATCTAAGTCAGCAAGCAGAGCTCTAACTAAAATCATACCAGTATTATCTTCAGTTGGAGATTCTCCTTCTTTAGTTTTTGATAAATAAAAACTATCAAATACAGTTCTTCCAATATCATTGTTTTCAATAAAACGATTCACATTATTTTTCCACGAATCAGATTGTGGCATGGGTAAATCTTCACTTAACATTTTTTCGATTGTCATTTTTTATACCGTTTAGAGTTTATATCCAGAAGAATTTGAAGGCTTCAAAGCACTCTTAGAAGGTAAATCGTTTATAGTACCATCAAACTCAATAATTGATTTTTTCATAAGCATATCGCCATTAAAACTACGGTAAAGCGATGCCACAATTCCACCTTCGGATAATTCATGAAGTCGAATATCACATTGTCTTCCACTTGCACCAGACTGTTTAAGCCATGCATGATCTTCATAAATTCTATGTGCATCTAATTCGCCTTTAACTAACCAAATAGAGTTTCTATATTGATCTCCAAGCCAACCACTACCATGAGGAGTGCATCTGTCAGTATCAATATGTTCATATAAAACAAAAGCTGCAACTGATTTATCTTTGTCAATTAATTTGTGAGATACATTTGATCTTCCAAGTAAAGGATGATCTCTTTGATGTCTGGCTTCAACCAGTTCTATTTGTTCATTTACAAATTTTTCAAAATCCATTTTAATTCACCATTATTATAAATAAAGAAAACGCTCCTAAGGGAAATTAGGAGCGTCTTAAGAAACAAAAGTTTCTTTTGTGTTTGGAAAAAATCAGTCTCTTAGCTTGTAATCTAGAGTGATAGAATTCTTTCCAAGATTACTTTTATGGCCATTTCCAGGAGATCCAGCATTAAAGCTTCCTATGACTTCAACGTCAACAGGAATTTTTAGAAATTTATCTTTTATTTCTAAATCTCCAACTGTTTTATGTGCATCTACACTGAAAAATTTACTTGACCATTTATAGCTAGTATCATAACTAAGATTTAACACACCAGCATCATTTGCTTTATCAGCACCTTCTTCTAAAACGAAAAAGTGTAATGATTGAACACTTGCATCACAATCTCTATCATAAGATGCAACTGTAATCAAACCAAACTTTTTACCATCGACTTCGTAAACTTCATTTGAAGTTCTATAACTATTACGAATATCTTTGCTAACATCAGACTCATAAAGCTTAAGCTTTTCTTCAAAATCTTCAGTTTGTGTTGCTTCTTTTCTAAGTCTTTCTTGTTCTACTTGTGCAGCTTCTGAAGCCAAATCATAAGATTCAAGACTAGACATAGATTCTAGATTTATATCTATACTAAGAATGTCTAAAGCCTCATGCCCTTTAACACCAATAACTACTTTATCAATAGTAGAATTTAATATTTTAATAGTGTTATAATTTTTTGAAGAATCTTCATACCCACTAGCAGTTCCACTTCTAGTAACAGTGAATCCATCATTAATCATTTGACCATTTTTTACAATTCCAAAATCATAACTTTCTTCTATTCCTGCACTAGGTTTTGAATATCCTTTGTTTAATATAAATGCTTCAACATCATCAAGATGATCTGTATCAACAACATTTAGTCTCATTAAACCACCAGATTGCCAAGAACTATATTGTGGAAATTCATTTATTTTATTTTCAACAAAGTCAGAAAGTTCTTGACTTGCACTTTGATCTTCTTTTTCTTTATTCTCAAATTCTTCTCTTAAATTTTTAGTCATTTTTTTGTCCTCCAATAATATTCATAATTTTATTTTCGTTGTTTTTTATCTTTGATTTTAATTGCAAAATGTCTTTCAATTTCAGATTCTAAAGTGAATTGATCAGATCTTGATTTAAGACCAAAAGTTAAATTATCACACAGAGTTAAAGCCACACTTCGCAAAAGTCGCGGTTGATTCATCTGAAATCCAATTTGTTTATTTCCCCCATTATTCCAATCATAACGAGAATCCACTCTTAGAACGGATTCAGGAAAGTAAGAATCAAAAACTGAAGCAAGATAAGTTCCATTTAAACTTTCCATCGCGCTTCCTTCTGGATGATCAACTTCCACTAATACATGATTAATTCCACCAGCACTGTAAATGCCGTTGCCATTTGTTTCAATATTATATGCCATTTTTTCCCCTCCGAACAAATATTTTATTCGCTACTAGATAGTAAGTAATATGGTTAATTAATATCTTTCTCATATCATTGATATTAATGATATCAATTTTAGAAAAGTTTAAATAGGGGTTAATAAAAGAATAAACTAGCAGGAAACAAAACTCAAAAAAAGTTTTTGAGAAATTAATCAAACCATGGAAAGAAAACTCATTAAGCAAGGAGAAGGTGGGTGCACCATCTATGTTCCAAAGAAATGGCTGGATGAGAATAGACTATCTGCAGGAGATAGGATAAGCATAAACGAAGAAGAAAACAAATTAGTCATTAGCACAAAAGACTATAAACCCCCGATAAAAACAACTTCCCTCGAAATAAAAAAGAACGACTTTCACACCTACAGAGGAATACTTGGCGGAATGTACAGGGCAGGATACCAAGAAATAAAAATTTCATTCAAAGATATGAAAGTTGTTCAAATGCTTGAGAAAACAAGCAACTACTTATTTGGATTCGAAGTAGTAGACATAAATCAAACAGGATGCACAATAAAAGGAATCTACAAGGAAGAAGGAGATGAGATTGAAAGCTTTGTTCAGAAAATAATTCATACAATAAAAGTAATGCAAGAAATTGTTTTACAAGATATAAAAGATCAGAAATATGAATCAAAAGAAGAACTAAGTCAGTACAGAAATAATGTGCTGAAATACAGGGACCTAATAATTAGAACAATTGTTAAACAAAAATTATTAGGTAACAAACATTTCCCTTACCACCAAATAGCATTCTCACTATGGAATGTTGCAAGAACATATTACATGTTGTACGATAATTTAGATCAGAAAAAAAAGTATAGCAAACACAATTTAGAATTGCTTGAAAAAACAAATAAGTTCTTTACAGAATCATTTTCCAATTTAAAGAAAAGAGATTTGCATTCAAGATTCGAGAATTATGGCAAATTAAGAACAGAAATATTCAATACCCTAAACAATCAAAAAGAAACTGGAATAGTTGCAGCAGAATCGCTACAAATACTCATTGCAACACACTCGGCAGATTCATCAATAGCAATACTTAATCTAGAATAAAACAAAATAAATATTTAAGCAGCCATATAGACTACTTCAACACCATTAGGATGCATCTTGCTAATTTGTTTAAACTTAGTTTGGTACACTTTTCTTTTAACAGAAACAAGATTTGAAGTTATAGCATCCTCTATTGAAAGGTCTTTTGAGTTTTTAGATTTGTAATGAGCATCTAAAACAGAAGTTACTAAGAACTCTGCAGCAGAATATTTTTTCATTTCAACATCCAAGTCAAATTCTCTTTGAGCAATAGTTCCTTTTGCAATAGATTTACGACCTTTCAAGTATTGAGAAACATATAACTGCTTTTCATCTTCGGAAAGATTAGTTCTAGGATCATTTAATACAACCGCTAAATCAACATAAGGATTACCCCTGCCAGCATTTCCCCAATCAACAATATATTGACCAATACGGTTTGGGAGTTTTAAATCCTGGTTGATAAAATCTAAGTGCAATTCACCAGTTATTTTATGAGCATCAGATAAAAACTCATTTGATTCAGCATCATACAAATCATCAAAACGCTCAACTTCTTCATCACGCATTAAACTTTGAGAAGAGTCATGATTTCCAATCATATTCATAATAGCAGTTCCCCTAACATGAAGAGTTGCAAGTTTATTCATCCAATTACCAAAGTATTGTTTTTTCGCATTTGAAGAATCTAAGTTAATATCCAATTCATTAAATAAAGCGTTTTCTCTAACATCATTTTCAACTACTGCATAAAGTTTTTTGCCATCTAATTCAAAAGGAATTGATTCACGCAGATCAGATCCTCCAACGAATTGCTTTAAGACTTCATCTGCTGAAAAAAAATAATTAACAGCTGCCTGCATATCTGCACTTTTTTTATCTTCATAAAATTTAATTGCTTTTTTATTTCCAAGAATATCAGTTAAATAATAAACCGCATTTTTACTTGCAACATCAACAGTTGAACCACTAGATACTTCTAAAGAGTCCATTAATTCGTTAGAAATAAAATTAGCGTGAAGATTAGAAAAACCCTCCCCCAAGAGTTTCTCTTCAAGTGTTAAAGATGAATAATCATCACCTGCAAGGTTCATAAATTTTTTATCAAGAGACAAGGCTTTATCCCATGCCTCACCACCATAAGAACCAGTATTTTCCAAACCAATTTTAAATCCATCTTTTGTTTCTTCAAGTTTTGAAGTAATATCTATATGATTAGTAGAATCCCTAGTATTAACTAATTCTTTTAATTGCAATTCGCCAGTTTTATCTTCCCAAACAAGATACGCAGTTGAAAAAGCATAACCACCACCTTCAGAGTTTCGAATTAAAGTTCCAACATTTTTTGAATCCAAGAAAGATGAACTACCCCAATAATCAGCAGATAATTTTGGTGCAATTTTTTCAACCAAGTTACTAGCACGCTCTTCAAAACTAAGAGTTTTAGGATCAGGAGTAGGCTTTGCTCCACCCATTAAAATACTCAATAAATTCCGCTCAGAACTATTTGCAGCAAGAGTAAGTTCAAGAAAAATAGAACCAGCCCTAACAATAGTTTGCCGATAAACATCATGATCAGCAATCCTCATCATATTAGTAGATGAAGCACAAGCATCATCATGCATTTTAATATTAACGTTATTAGCATCAGTTAAAATATCGGAGATTTCTTTATTAGATAAATCACCCATACGAATTCGTCTTGAGTACTCCTCTAACTTCGCAATACCAGCTAAATAAATCAGTTCAGAAGGAGATCCACCTTCAGGATAAAGATTACGCATAGCCTCAAATTTACTACCACTAGGCCCAAAATCTTCCAAATTAAACTCAAATTCATCCGACATACACTAAAAAGGGGAAAATTAGTATTTAAATGTTTCGATTATTCGCTACTCGGAAGTGGTAACTATGTTATTTTCTAATTTCGAATAAAATCTCTTGACTAAAAAAGCGACAACTAAAGTAGATAAAGCTACAAATAAAAACATCCCATTAAAGCTAAATAAGAATAAAACAAGACCGCCTAATACTCTAACAATTAAAAAGACAAAATTCTCAATAAAAACCTCCAATGAAGCTGCAGAGTCACGCTCTTTTTTAGAAGAATGATCAACAATTAAACCACCGCAAGCAGGAGACATAATAGCACCCGTGACAGATATTAAGAACAATAAAACAATCATAAAAACAGTATTAACTACAGGAATCAACATAAAGCAAACAGCGCCCAATAAAAGCAAGGGAAATAGAATAGATGATTTACTATGTCTATCCTCATAAACTCCTGCAGGAACTCTAAAAAGAAGATACGGAAGAGTAAACAACATCAACATTAAACCAGAATACTGAGAACCAAGACCATTGTGAAGAACAAATAAAGGAATTGCCATCCACATAGAACCATCCCAAAAAGAAATAAAAGTTGAAACAGCAATAGGAACTTTTACTTTTTTGTTTAAATTAAAAAGAGCTTTAACACCATCCTTAAAAGAAATTTTAGGAATATGTTCGATAGGTTCGGACTTAATTAAAGATAAAACTATTAAGAAAGATAAAAAGCAAATAAGTGAGAAGAAAACAAAGATATCTCCAGAAAATAAAGAACCAACGATAAATCCACCAACTAAAGGACCAATTGTCCAACCAAGAGATGAAAAACTCTTAAAGATGGCATTATCATGAGAATCCTCTGATCGCTTTGAACTTGCCATCATCTTAGCATATAAAGGAACATAGTAAAGGTCACTAGCAAGACCATATAATAAAAGACCTAAAATAACACCTAAAAATCCATCAACTAAAAAGAAAGTAAATCCAACAATGATAAATAATAAGAATGCAAATAAAATAATGAATTTTTTCTGAAATGTTCTAAATAAAGAACTAATACTTAAATCAACAAACAATGCAACAAATTTAGGAAGCGCATAAATAACACCTACAAGAAAAAAACTCGCAACATAAGAATTGATATAAGCAGGAATGTAAGAAATAAATATACCCCTGGAAAATGCAGCCAGAAAACCAACAATTGAAAGCATAGCCAATTGATGATGACTCTTACTATAATTCTTAGCTGCGTAGAAAATATTATGCATAAATGACTTAAAGAATTAAGTAGTATAAAAACAAGTGTAATTACTGATTAATAGGATAAATAAAAAAATTAGAATAATATTAAATAAAAAATTTATTTATCGACAAACAATAAATGTTTTTCATCGCCAGTAATTTCTAACATAATCCGTTTAGCAATTACCTTCTTAGGGTCAGGCATAAGCTTCACACGAGCCTTTAAATTGTCAAAGCTAGTAAATGGTTCGCCTCTACGTTCTTCGACTATTTCCCACATATGCTTCTTTCCAAGACCAGGTAACAATTCTAAAACATGCATTCTAGTGCTTAAAGGTTGAGCTTTATTAAAAAACTCAAGGAATTTAGCTTCATGGTTACCAATAAGAGATATAATTGCATGCACAAGTTCAGCCTTAGCAGTGTGAGTAAGTTTAGTATAAGAAATTTTACCATTAATATGATGAATCTTTTCTCTTTTTGCTTCACCAATATAAGCTTCTTCTAATGGTTGTAAGAACACACCTTTTTTTGGAACAATCTCTAAAATGGTGAAATTTTCTTTACCTACAGCTTGAGCAATAGGAGTTTTCATATGACTAGGTCTAGTGTCTGACATGTAACCATTTGGTAAGAAGTCAAGAACTATAGCTTCTTCTTCTTTTTTGTTCATCATTTTTAATCCCCCAGTGTAGTTTTTAGACTAGATATTTATAAACTTATTGTTTAAAGCAAAAAATCGGGCTTATTTAAGATATTCCTTAACAACAACCATAATTTTTTCCTGATCAGCGTTGCTAACAGTTAAAGTTGAACCTTGAAGAACAACTTTTAGTTCCGCTAAAGAAGCAGGTAAAAGATCAATGATCTTTTGAACAAAATTATTTTTCAGTCTTGCAATTTCTAAGTCATTAAGCTTTTTTTCCAATTCTAATGCATCTTTTTTTGAAAGACGAGCAAAATCATTAAGATATTCTTCAGTTTTATTACCTCTAAAAGTAAGTTCACCATCTCTTTTCTTAATTGCTGCCAGCTCAGATTTTAAAGCTACAATATTCATTGGTACTTTTTCTAGAATTTCAGGCTTAGACATTTTTTTAGACCTCTAATTAGTAATTTTTTTAAGATGTACAGGATGTACGATTAAAGTTTTCTCCTTAGCAAAATCTTTGATTTTAACTTTGAAGCAATTTCCTTGTTTTCCTACAACAACTCCAGTTTTACCGTGAAATCGTAAGTTGTACATTCCTCTTTGGTATGCTGAGTCTACTTTTAGAGCCACACTTTCACCATCTTCAAAAGTTTGAAGGTATTTAGCAATATTAAGTTTACTCTTCTCTCTAATTGATTTGGTGAGCTTTTGTCTGCTCTTTCGCATTATACTTCCGATTCTTTTGACCATGATGTGAAGAAAAAAAGTTGCATTTATAAAGATTACTATAATAAATGAACAGAAATTAGATTAAAGTTTAAAAATACTCAACAGAGAAATTGTTGGCATGCTCAATAATATAATTATTGACACACTAGAAACTTTAAATTTCTATTGAGTTTAAATATAATTTAAATTAAATACTCAAAAAACTAATATAATTTTTTGTATGCTTAAAACAGAAAAAAAGTTTTGATCACAAAAAAAAAAAAAATCATAAAAAAATTGTTTAGCTCTATTCCTTCTTTTCTTTGTCTTCGTCAGGTAAAAGCTTTAAGATTACATCCATAGGAACTTCTTCTTCTTCAAGTTTGCTTATTTTCTCTTTTCGAGTTTTTGAAGTGATTTTTTCTAAGATTCCTTTTGCTTTAGCTTCTTGTTCTTCGTGAAGCTTTGCGTTTTCTTCAGCCATCTTCTTCTTTTCTGCATCTAGAACAGCCATTTCTTCAGCTGAAAGTTCAGTCTTACCTGATAAAATCTTTTTGTCAAATTCGCCAGCGTTAACTCTTTTGATTGCTTCAATAGCTTTAACACCTTCAACTTTAACACCCATAGAATTACAAGTTCCCATGATTTCTTTAACTTTCATCTTTAGATCTTTTCCTAAAAGAGCATCTTCTTTCATCTGAGCAATTTTCATTACTTGCTCGATAACTAAATCTGCTACGAATTCAGCTTGAGGTTTACCGGATCCTTTTTTTAAACCTGCTTCTTGTTTGATTAAAGCAGATGCTGGAGGAGTTCCGATTGAAATTGTATATTCTTTTGTTTTATCATCAACTTCAACTGTTACTGGAACTTGCATTCCTTTGAAAGATGCAGTTTTTTTGTTAATGTCAGCGACAATTTGTCCAATGTTTACACCTAAAGGTCCTAAAGCAGGTCCTAATGGTGGTGCAGCTGTAGCTTTACAGCCTTCGATTAATACTTCAACTTTTTGTTTTGCCATTTTGTTTTCACCTTAAAGGCATTCAAAAAACAATTGTTTTTTGTTTTGCCATTTTTTATTTTCCTCATAAATGGTTCTCAGAAATTAACAATTTCTGAAGGTGCCATTTTGTTTTCACCTTATGATTTATTCATAGTATAAATTAAGATTTTGAAATTCCTAAGTTCATACTCGCACATAAACAATTTTGTTTTTGTGTTGGATACCTGTGTTTCATTGAGCGCGAAGAATTTGCCCAATCTACTCGCAAGCGACCAGTTTAGAAGTAAAGACTCAAAGATTGTTTATAAAAGTTTCTTTCATAAAATAAATTAAACGCAAGAAATTAAAAAATTCTCCGAAATTTTGATGATAAATGATGAAAAGTACATTTTTTAACAATAAAATTTAAAAAGGACTTAACAATAGTTAAGTTTAGGTGATACTTATGTGTATGATAAAATGGTTCGAAAAGAACACAAAATGGGCAACACTGCCACTTAGATTAACATTAGGAATCCTATTTTTAGTAGGAGGAATAATGAAAATATTCGTTATGGGAATACCGAATGTTGCAGGATTTTTTGAATCCTTAGGAATACCAATAGCACTATTCTTTGCATGGGTAGTTGGAATTGTAGAACTAGTTGGAGGACTAATGTTAATATTAGGACTATTTACTAGACAAAGTGCATTATTACTATCAGTTATTATGCTTGTAGCATTACTAACTGCGCATCTTAATGGAACTTTTGCAACTGCACTCGTCCCACTTGGCGGAACTTTAGCATTGTTATTCACAGGATCAGGACCATTAGGACTTGATAACCACTGTGGAAAACTATGTGAAAAGAAAAAGTAAGCAAAAATAATTTATTTCTTTTATTTTTTTATTTTATTTATTCAACTAATTCTAAACAATAAAATTAATCTTTTAGAATATGAGGCAAGATAGAACGAAGATCAATATCTTTTATTACAACAGAAGATACAGAATCTAATTCTTCAGATTTTGAATTGAAAGCAAAAGATAAACCTGCAGTTTTTGCAATCTCAATATCATTATCATTATCACCGACAAAAACACATTCAGAAAGATTTAAACCTTCACGCTCTGCAATAAATCTTAAACCATCAGCTTTACCTGCTTGATCATATTTAGTAGGAATAACTCCAGTCAGATTTCCTTTTTTATCAAATTCTAAAACGTTAATTAGAATATCATCAAATAAATCTTTATTAGGTAAAAATTCAATTAATAATTGTATAGAACCGGAAATAATTGCAAATTTAATACCTGCAGATTTTAAAGTCCGAATTGTTTCAATAGCGCCTTTATGAGGTAAAGTTCCTTTGAAAACATCCAATATCTTATCTCTTGTTGCACCAGCATCAATCATTAAACTAATATCATAATGACACCATTCATGATAAGAAATTTTCCCAGCATAAAAATCGTTCATAGCAGGTTTAGTCAAAGACTTAGGAATATTAAGATAATCATGAATCATAGGCCAAGAATAACCAGGAGGAGGAATATCAAGAAGAGTTCCATCCAAATCAAAACAAACTAATTTGTATTTCATAAATAAAGTATATCAGTAAATTTTTATAAAACTTATTGTTAGATTAAATAAAATGAGACTCCCGATACAATTACAAATAATAATTTTCAGAAAGAACCAAGATACAACAGAGTATTTATTGCTAAAAAGAACAGAAGAAAAAGGCGGATTTTGGCAAGGAGTATCTGGCGGACTTGAAAGTGAAGAAAATGTTATGCAAGGAATCAAAAGAGAATTATTTGAAGAAATAGGCATAAATGAGACTAAAAGAATAATTGATAAATTTCACTTCTTCCAATTTGAAGACAAAATAACAAGTTTTTTTGAAAAAAAAGTTTCAGATACAGAAAAAATAATATTAAGTGAATATGTTTTCGCAGTAGAAATTAATTCAAATATTATAATAGATATAGATAAAAATCCATGTAAAGAACATACAGAATATAAATGGGTTGAATTTGATGAAGCAATAAATTTACTTTACTGGCAAAATAACAAAGATGGATTTACAAAATTAAAAAAAATATTAGATGAAGCAAAATAAAATGAAAATCGCAATACTGTGTAATACTCAAGATGAAGCGAGTATAAACATACATAATCATTTACAAAAAATGGTTAAGCCAGAGATTGGCTCACATCAAGTTAGTTTACACCTGATTGAAACAGAATCAATATACATGGAAAATATAGATGAAGAATTAGGGATCGACTTTGCAATCTTTGCAACAAAACATGTTTCTAAATCAGGAGTTCACAGTTTAAGCGTACACACACAAGGAAATTGGGGTGGTGCAGACTATGGCGGATCACCAAAAACACTTGCAATGAGTCCTGCAGCATGGTTAAAAGAAGGATTGAAAATTCTTGTTAGAAAAGCAGAGAATATGCACTACGAAGCAATACAAGAATGCACGCATCATGGACCAGATATGAGTTGCCCATCAATGTTTATAGAAATAGGATCAGCACTAGAAGAATGGCAAAATGAATCAGCAGGACAAGCAATAGCAGAAACAATAATAGAATTACTAAAAATGAAAATTCCAAAATACCAAACTGCAATCGGCATAGGGGGATTACATCATACGCCAAGTTTTGCAAAAGTACAATTAAACTCAAATGTTGCAGTAGGACATGTATGTCCAAAATACAATCTACAAAATCTAACTAAAGAAATGATAATTCAAGCAATAGAGAAAACAAGTCCAAAAGCAGAATTAGTTATACTAGATTGGAAAGGACTAGGACAAGAAAAAGAAAGAATAGTTACACTACTTGATGAAATGAAAATTGAATATAAGAAGACAAAATCATTTTGATTTTGAAGTTTAAATAATAATTCAAACAAAACA
>CAYOEA010000003.1:0-102928 GCA_964402995.1 uncultured Methanosarcinales archaeon | reverse complement strand
AAATAATTCTGATTTTGAAGTTTAAATAATAATTCAAACAAAACAAAATAATTCTGATTTTGAAGTTTAAATAATAATTCAAACAAAACAAAATAATTCTAAATTATAAACATGTGAAACAAATAACTGTAGAAATAATTATATTCTTTAAGAAAAAATAAAATAAAAAAAAATAAAAAAATAAGAAAAAGATAAAAGATTTATTCTTCGAGGTCTTCTCTTCTAATAACTTTTACTGCGTCAATTTTAACAGTTATCGGAATTGGGACTGCTGCTTCTAGAAGTTCTACAACGACTTCTCCTTTCTGCTTATCTACACGTGTAATTTTACATTTTTCACGTTTGAAAGGACCGCTGATGATTTCTGCGATATCGTTTTTCTGAATGTTTATATCCTTTTTAACTTGTTCTAACATGTGTTCGATTTCTTTATAATCAACTACACTAGGAAGTAAACCTCTTGAATATGGAATTCCATAAGCTGCTTGTTCTGCACTAGCTCGATCACCAGCTTCTACAAAAATATAACCTCTCATACCATGAGGTCTAATTACTGCAAAAACATCTAATTTTTTTCGATCTGCATTGCTAGCTAAGAAAGACATAACTTGATCTTCTCTGTTTGCAGTTGTTCTAACAGCAAAAATTAGAGTTTCAGGTTTTTCAGCATCAATTGTTTCTTTGATTTCTTCTTTATCAGCATCAACTTCAGCTTGCATATCTTTATCTTTAGCTTCTATTTCTTCTGCAGTTAACGCACCTTTAATTTTAAGTTGCGGTGCTGCGGATTTTAATTGTTCTTCGTCTTTTGCCATTTTAATTGTTAAAATAGTAGTTGATTAATCAAGTGCAAGATAAATCCAATCAAACCAATGATTGCAATACCTAGACCTGAGGCTTTGACAACTACTTTGTACTCCTCCTTATCAGGTTTCTTTGTAATTAGTAAAACTCTCCAACAGTGAGCTACATAACTTTTAAAGCGTGAAATATTTCCCATTTTTAATCTACAAACTCGATTCCCAATTCATCTTCGATTTCTTTTTTCTCAGTTGAACTTGGTTTTCGGTTTTTTCCTCCAATTATCTGTGTGCTTTTGACACCAGTTACAATAAGCATAACTTTAATCATGCCGTCAAGATCATCGGAAATCTGAGCTCCCCAAATAATTCTTGCATCTTCATCAAGTTTATTTGAAATCTCTTCAACAACTCTCTTTGCTTCCGCAAGAGTCATATCATTTCCACCTGAGACATTAATTAATGCGCCGTTAGCGCCTGATACATCAACATCAAGTAAAGGGTTATTGATTGCTTTATCAACAGCTTCTTCTGCTCTATTTTCTGTGTCAGATTCTCCAACACCAATTAAAGCAACTCCACCTTTTCCCATTACAGCTCTAATATCAGCAAAGTCTAAGTTAACTAAACCCGCTTTAGTAATTAATTCCGCAACTCCTTTTACAGAGTTTGTAAGTATTTCATCAGCTACTTTGAATGCAGTATGAAGAGGAAGTTCAGGTGCTAATTCAAGTAATTTATCGTTTGGAATAACAATCAGAGTATCAACAGTTTTTTCAAGTCTTTCAAGACCATAAAGTGCATTTTCATAACGTCTATTACCTTCCATTTGAAAAGGAATTGTTACAACACCAACTGTTAATGCGCCTAATTTTTTTGCAATCTCTGCGACAACTGGAACACTTCCCGTACCAGTTCCACCACCAAGACCACAAGTAATGAATACTAAGTCTGCGCCTGCAATTGCGCTTTTGATTTCATGTTCAGATTCTCTAGCAGAGTCTTCTCCGACTTTCGGAACTGAACCTGCACCAAGACCTTTTGTTAAATCTTTACCAATTAAGATTTTTTTATCAGCAGTAGTATATAATAAATCTTGAGCATCAGTGTTTATAGCAATAGTTTCTGTACCAACAATACCAACTTCTGCAATTCGGTTAATAGTATTATTACCAGCGCCACCTGCACCAACAACTTTAATTTTAGCTTTTTGCTTTGATAGAATTTCTTCTAATTCAGCATCTAGAGCATTTATTTTTTTTTCAGTAAAATCTGAGTCCATAGTAACCTCCCCATGTAAATGGGATTTATTGGCTTTTTAAGCTATTTAAATTTATTGTTTTACAGTGTTAACCTGATTAACTGGTTTAGCACTTGCTGGCTTTGCTTCACTCAAAACATTTTGTTTTGGTGCACCAGTAGTTTTACTACTGCGTGTTTTCACAACATAATCAAATGATTTGATAGTAGTTTTAATTTTTGCTTGCCCTTCAATTAGTGTTTTAAATTGATCAGGAACTTCCTGTTCTAAGACAATCATTGCTTCACCATCTTTTACAGTTACAGAGTCATAATGAACTCCTGAAATTGAAAGTATAGCATCAAGTTTGTCTTTATCATCAGTAACGATTTTTTTAACGTCAACTTCATAAGTTACATTCTTACTTGATAATGGATGATTAAAATCAACAATTACACGACCGCCACTAACAGTTCTAACAATTCCAAAAGCATTGTCAATATTAACTTCTAAACCAACGTGAGGCATGATGTTTTGTTTTTTAAAAACTTTGATGGGAATTAATTTTAAGAGCTTTGCATTCTTTTTACCAAAAGCAGCTTCAGCAGGAAGATTAAAGGTGTGTTTTCCAACTTCTTTACCAATAAGACTTTCTTCTAAAGTTTGTAAAATATAACCATCACCAACACAAATAATTACTGGTTTATATTTTGCACTCGGATTTAGACCGTTGTTTAATGCAACATCGTTAAGTGTGGTATCAAATACTGTACCCTCATCCGTAAGCTTACCAGTGTAGTCAACTTGGATGAAATCTCCCTTTTTGATTAGTTTGGTTTCCAATTTAGCTCCCTTTATTTTTTTTGTCTGAAAATGATGTAAGAATATAAGAATAGAAAAGATTGTGGATATTTAAAGTTTTTGGTCGCTTTAATAAGAAAATACTATTAAGAAGCTTGTTTGTATAATTCTTCTTTTATCTTTAGAACTCTGCTTTGATCAAGGCCATAGACGGGATCTTGGAAGATTGCGTTTCTAGTTGGTCCCACAAAAGAACCTGAAAGATGTTTTCTATCATAATCAACAATTTGACCTAAATTTCTCACATCAGATGCAGTAACAGGATAAGTACTAAGCATTGCAGATACAACCTCTTCATCTGTTGAATAAGATCTATGAGCGCCAGAAACAACTAAACCTGATAAATCATGCATTTTCGCAAGACTAGGATTTTGAGCAAGCATTTTAGGATTTGCTTTAAAATCAAAATTAATTATTTTTAATACCTTGTCAGATTCAGCAATATTACCCCACCAAGGGTCAGCCATAATAACACCCGCTTCATGCGTACGATACAACAATTCAGCACCATCTGTTAATATTTGATTTGTTTTTTGAGGATTTGAAAGTTTTAGAATATCAACTGTGTTTCTCAAATTAGGATCATATACAGTTAATGAAACTAAAGGCAAAGATTTGTTTAAATTACTTGAACTAATTAAACTTTGAAGAGATATAGGAGTTGGAATTCCAGCAGCATTTAATTTATCAAAAATTTCTGCCTCTTGAGAAAAACCCTTTCTTGGTCCTTGATATACAGCAAACGAATCATTCCATAATTTTTCTCCAAAAGGCCTTAATGCAGTTATTAAAAGATAACCTAAAAGGTTGGCAGATTTAATATCGATAATAGGGTCAGAATTCGAATCAAGAGAAGATCTCGTTTCAGCAGTAACATCAAAATTATTATGATCTACGATAGAATTAATTTGAGATGCTAAAAGTCCGCCTGTTTGAACATTTGAATGAGAACTAGTCCAGTAATGTTTTTCAGGATTAAAACCTTCAAAACCAATACCTAAAGGAAGTTTATTTTGTAAATGGTCAACTAATTCAGACCTTGATTTGATAATTGGATTTTCACTAAATTCTGAATTATCTTCCATTTTATAAATTAAATAAGTGTTTACCACTTTGGAGTAGTGTAGTTCATATTTAAATCTTTTGATTTATGAATACAAAAAGATTAAATTATAACATTTAATGAAATAAAGAATAAAATAAATTATTCAAACTAATTTTTTCTTAGCAAAATGAAGACCAAAAGCAATAGCGCCACCAGCAAGAGCAGTATAAAGTTGCATTAAACCCATTGCAGTTAAGAAAATAACTGGGATAACAGAAAATTGAACTAATACATACGCTGCAGCGAATAAAAATGCCATTTTAAGCACAGCTGCGATGCCCAATGAAAGCCACTTATTCTTATTAGCACCAAGATGAATACGTTTAATTAAATATACTAATATGAAATTTCCAATCCAAACAAAAGGAATCATAAAAACTAAGAAAAAAGTGAATGGCCCAAAAATAAGACCTTGAGCTAAAACTCCAAGCGATGGAAAAATAATGATTGGAATAAGTTTGTAAGTTCGAACATTAAGAGCTGCCAAAACTAGAGCTACATTAACACCGATACCAACAACCAACTGAGGATGTCCAACTAAAAACGGTAAAAGAAAACATAAAGCAGAATAAACTAAAGTTTCAATATTCTCTTGAATAAAACCAATTCCATATTCTTGTTTTTTAAGACAAACAAATTCAGACATAGACTAATTTTAAGAGTATTAGTTTATAATATTTTCGGGAAAAATTGTTTAAGAATAAACACATAAAATGAACTATTGTTAATGATAATATTTATATAGAACAGAGACGAATAAATAAAACATGGAAGGGTGTAGTCAAAATGGTTCTAGTTGTAATAAAGCAAACGTAGTAGTAGAACTTCAAAAAATACAAGAGAAACATGGATACTTACCAAGAGCAGAACTAGTAAAGGTTTCAAGAAGACTAAAAATTCCAGCAGTCCACATATATGGAGTTGCAACATTCTATTCACAATTTAAATTAGAACAACCAGCAAAATATATCATAAGTGTTTGCGAAGGAACAGCATGCCATGTCAGAGGTAGCGTTGAGCTATTAAATGAAATAAAAAAACAAGCAGACATAGTTCCAAGCGAAACAAGCGAAGATGGCTTATTCACACTTGAAATAGTAAGATGTTTAGGATTATGTGCAAGCGCACCAGTTATGACAGTAAACGGAAAAATATACTCAAAGGTCAAGAAAGAAGAAGTAAAAGATATATTAGCAGAATACAAAAAAAGCAAAAAGGTGAAAGCATGAAAGTCTGCAAAAAAGAACTTTTTTTGAGACATCAAAATTTTACAGCGGTGAAATTTTGAAAGCAAATAAAATAACCGTTTGCGGTGGCGGAAGCTGTAGATCACAAAAGTCAGACTCAATATTTAAGAATTTAAAAAAAGAAGTGAAAGCTGCAAAACTTGACGTAACAGTCGAACACACAGGATGTCATGGAATGTGCGAAGTAGGACCATTAGTTGTTGTTGGTCAAAATAAAAAAGAAATTCTATATACTAAAGTTACAGCAGAAGATGCAAAAGATATTGTAAACTCTGCAAAAAAAGGAACAATTCTAAAAAGATTAATCTTTGAACATGAAGAAGATGGACATCAAGCTTATGTTGAAGACATAGATTTCTATAAATACCAAACAAGATATGTAATGCGAAGAACAGGTCAAATTGATCCATATAAAATAAAACACTACTTAGGAACAGGCGGTTTTGAAGGATTAAAACTCGCACTTGTAATGAAACCAGAAGAAGTAATTGCAATGGTTAAAGAATCAAATCTTCGAGGAAGAGGAGGAGCAGGATTTAACACAGGAATGAAATGGAGTTTCATAGCAAGAGAAGAAGGAGAAAGAATTCTAATTGCAAACGCAGATGAAGGTGACCCTGGAAGTTTTATGGATAGAACACTTATGGAAGGAGATCCATTTGCAGTAATAGAAGGAATGACTATTGCCGCCTGGGCAGTAGGATCAGAAAAAGCTCACATCTATGTTAGAGCAGAATATCCAGACTCAATAAAAACATTAACAAATGCAATTAATGAAGCTAAAAAAGAAGGATTTTTAGGGAAAAATATTTGCGGAATAAAAGGATTTAATTTTGATATAGAAATATTTGAAGGAGCAGGAGCATTTATCTGTGGAGAAGAAACAGCATTAATAAGTTCTCTTGAAGGAAAAAGAGGAATGCCAAGACCAAAGCCACCATTTCCAGCACAAAATGGAGTTTATGGAAAACCAACAAATATCAATAATGTAAAAACTTATGCTTACGTATCACACATATTAAGAGAAGGGCCTGAAAGTTTCAAACAATACGGAACAGAAAAATCTCCTGGAACTGCAGTTCTTTGTTTAACTGGAAAAATAAAACATACCGGAGTAGTAGAAGTTCCAATGGGAATAAGTCTACATGATATAGTCTATAAAATTGGTGGCGGGATTAGAAATAATAAAAAACTTAAAGCAGTTTTAACAGGCGGACCATCAGGCGGATGCATACCAGCAGATAAAATAAAAGAAGTAACTGTAGACTACGAAAGCATCACAGCTGCAGGAAGTATTATGGGATCAGGCGGAATGCTAATTCTTGATGAAGATGATAACATGGTTGAAATTGCAAACTTCTTTGTTGAATTTACAAAATCAGAAAGCTGTGGAAAATGCACTCCTTGTAGAGAAGGAACATATCGAATGTATGAATTATTACAAAAAATAAGTAAACATAAAGCAAAACAAGAAGACTTAGATAATCTTAAAGTACTTGCAAAATATATACAAGAAAATTCATTATGCGGACTTGGACAATCAGCTCCAAACCCAGTACTTACAACAATCAAGCATTTTGGAAATGAATATGATGATAAAATAAAAAATAAAAAACCAACGTATTTTATTACGGAAAGTTGCACTGGTTGTGGACTTTGTGCAAAAAAATGCCCAGTTCAATGTATTAGTGGAAAAATAAAACAACAACATACAATAGATCAAAGCAAATGTATACACTGCGGGATATGCTATAAAGTCTGCCCAACAAAAGCAATTATAATTGAGAAATAAAATGGTCAAAATATTCAAAGCAACAATAAATGGAAAAGAAGTTAATGCAAAGAAAGGAGAAACTATAATTCAACTTTGCAAAAGACAAGGAATAGAAATACCTCACTTATGCCACGATGACAAATTACACCCAATAGGCGCATGTAGACTTTGCGTTGTAGAAGTAGAAGGAGCAAGATCTCTTCTTTCAAGTTGTACAACTCCAATTATGCCAGGAATGAAAGTAAAAACTCACACTCCAAAAATTCTAGAAGCAAGAAGAATTAATCTTGAATTACTATTAGCAAATCATGATTTGAATTGCACTATATGTGTTCGAAATTTAGATTGTAAATTACAAACATATTCAAAAGATATGATGGTTAATAAAATAAGATACGAAGGAGATAAAAGAATTTCAATCGTAGATGAAACATCAAGCTCAATAAGAAGAGATAATAATAAATGTATACTTTGTGAAAAATGTATAAGAGTTTGTAATGAACAACAAACAGTTTATGCAATTGGTCTTCAGAATAGAGGTTTTAATACCAAAGTTATGCCGCCACAAGGCAAGAATATGTCAACATCAAACTGCATAAACTGCGGACAATGTGTAATCGCATGTCCAACAGGTGCACTGTCAGAAATAAGTGAAATACAACCAGTAATTGATGCACTAAATTCTGGTAAAATACTAGTTGCACAAACAGCTCCATCAATAAGAGCAACACTTGGAGAATGCTTTGGAATGCCAGCAGGAACTCCTGTTACGGGAAAAATGGTTAGTGCACTAAAACAAATAGGCTTTGATTACGTATTTGACACAGACCTTGGAGCAGACTTAACTATAATAGAAGAAGCAACAGAATTTGTTAAAAGATTTAAAGCGAATAAAAATTTACCAATGATAACAACTTGTTGTCCGGCATGGGTTAAATTTGGAGAACAATTTTTCTTTGAAGAACTAGGACATATGTCAAGTTGTAGAAGTCCGCAAGCAATGCTTTCATCACTAGTAAAAACTTATTTTGCAAAAAAAATTAAGAAAAAACCAGAAGATATAATATTAGTAGATATAATGCCATGTACTGCAAAAAAATATGAAATTAAAAGACCAGAGTTTACAGGAGAAGCAGATTATGTACTAACAACAGTTGAAATTGCAAAACTCTTAAAACAACTAAATGTGGATTTTGTAAATTTACATAATACAGATTTTGATCATCCACTTGGAGAAAGTACTGGCGCAGGTGCAATATTTGGAAGAACAGGCGGAGTTATGGAAGCTGCAATAAGAACAGCAGCAGACTTTATCAGTGGAAAAGATTTGAAAGAAATTGAATATAAACAAGTACAGGGAATGGATCATGTAAAAGAAGCAACACTAAAACTTGCAGGTAAAGAAATTAAGATTGGAGTTGTACATACATTAGGCGAAGCTCGTAAGATTATGGAAGACATCAAAGCAGGAACCTCACCATACCACTTTATTGAAATAATGGCTTGTTATGGCGGATGCATAGGTGGAGGCGGACAACCAAGACCACATGACGATATAACATTAATGAAAAGAGCAAAAGCACTAAACAAAGAAGATAAATCAAAAAAGATAAGAAAATCACATAAAAATCCAACAGCACTCAAGTTATATAAAGATTATTTAGGTGTTCCAGGCGGAAAAAAAGCACATAAATTATTGCACACATATTATACTAAAAAGAAGCATTTCTAAAGAAGTTTTCTAAGAAAAATTGCTGAATGAATAAGAGCTATAAATATACCAACTATAATTGCAAGTAAAGTTCGTTCTAATTCAACAGTAAAAGAAAAACTAATACCAAAACTGGTTAAATAATAAACAACCGCTACAACAAATAGAATAGACATAATTCCAAAACGAATCTTCATAGATTCAGGAGATGTGTTACGATTCATTAAAAAACTCATAATGAAATAATTGAAGGATGAGTTTTAATATTTTCTGATTTAGATATAAATATAATTTTCAATAAGAAATAATATAAACAAAAGCAAATAACTAAATGTTAATATGGAAGAACGGGTACAGAAAATCTTAAGCAACAACGGATATTGTTCTAGAAGAAAAGCTGAAGAATTAATTGAGAAAGGATTAGTCAGTGTTAATGGAACAGTAATCACAATAGGAGATAAAGCAACTATTGAGGATGACATAATTGTAGAAGGAAACCCAATCAAAAAAGAAAAAAAAGTATACTATGCATTCTACAAACCGCCAAGATGCGTAACTGCACTAACTGATCCATTCTATCCAACAATCATGGAATATATTAAAATTAAAGAAAGAGTGTTTCCAGTAGGAAGACTAGACTTTAATACAACAGGACTTATTATCTTAACAAATGATGGAGATTTTGCAAACCAAGTAGCACACCCAAGTAATGAAACTAAAAAAACATATTTAGCAAGACTGGGAAAAACAATTTCATATAGAGAACTTAAAAAGATCGAAGTCGGAATGGAAATTGAAGGCAGAATAACAAAAGCTAGTAAAGTTGAAAGAATAGAAGAAAATATTGTTGAAATCACAATCCATGAAGGAAGAAAACATATAGTAAAAAAAATATTTAGTGAATTAGGATATAAAGTATTAACACTTGAAAGAACAAGAATTGGAAAACTAGACTTAGAGGGACTACATATTGGAAGAAGTAGAAAGCTAAGTAAAAAAGAAGCAGACCTAGCGCTTAAATAAATAAATCATAAAAATAATTCTAAAAAAAATAAAATCAATTTACTAAATTTTGACATGTTCCATCTTGACAAGATAATAAGTTATCAAGTGAAGTATCAAGAATTCTTAATAGAGCTTCTTTTGAATTGAATGCGTTATGCGGTGTAAAAACAACATTATCAAGTTTGAAGATCTTATTATCCCTAACAATAGAACGCCACTTATCAGGATTAGAAGAATTATGAAGAAGTGCATGTTCTTCCTTTAGATATTCTTCACCTTCAATAACATCAAGACCAGCACCTGCAAGTTGCTTTTTTGAAAGTGCATGATAAAGAGCATCAGTATCAATAAGACCGCCTCTCGCAGTATTAATCAAAACAGCGGACTTTTTCATTTTTGAAAGAGATTCCTTATTAATTAAATGATTAGTATGTTTATTGTAAGGTACATGGAGAGAAATAACATCAGAGTTTTTTAGAAGATAATCCATCTCAACATATTCAAAACCAATTACTTCTTGTAAAAAAGTATCATGACGCAAATCAAAAACTAAAACTTTCATACCAAAGCCTCTGGCAATCTTTGCAACATGCATACCGATACGGCCACCACCTATAAGACCCATAGTCTTACCTTTCAAATCAAAACCAGTGAGACCATCAATTGAAAAGTCATCTTTTAAGGTTCTAACATAAGACTTATGAACATGTCTTGAAAGAGAAAGAATAAGTGCAAAAGTATGTTCCGCAACTGTGTTCTCACCATAAAAAGGAACATTAAGAACTGAAATATTTTTTTTCTTAGCAGCAACCAAATCAATATGATCAAAGCCAGTAGAACGCGAGGCAATGACTTTAAGGTTCGGAAGCTTAGTCATAGTATCCTTTGATACTCTAGAATAAATGAACGTAGAAATCATATCAACATTCTTGAATTTAGATATATTAACATTATTAATTATGTCATCAAAAAAAAGTAAGTTGAAAGATTTTAGTTTTTTTTTAATATAAGAAGATTCAGAATCTTTGATTTCAAAAAATGCGATTGTTTGTTTTTTCATAGTTTTCCTCCGGAAATTTATGAACTAAAAATCACTAAAATTTTAAGTTTCATAAATACACCTCAATAAATAGTACATAATCAAATTAAGCTTGAATATTTATAAAAGTTTATAAAGTAATTCAAACCACTAAGTTAAAAAAATTACATAAAACGAGGCTAAAGAAGAAGAATTACTCGACAAGTGACGATCGCGATTTGCTTAATAAATATCACGAAAATTTAACAAAGCAAGAAAACTAATTTGAACAAATTCAAATCATTTTTATATTTAAATCTAATATATCCCATCACGCACTACGAATTAATTACTTTTTCTTAAGAAACTAAAATGAATAAATTTAAAGAATTAGGTATCTGCGATGATATCTTAAAATCAATAGAGAAACAAAGATTTACTGAACCAACAGAAATACAAGAAAAAAGTATTCCTGCAGTATTAGAAGGAAAAGATGTTGTTGCAGGATCTGCAACAGGATCAGGAAAAACTTTAGCATTCGGTGTTGGAATAATTCAAAACACTGAAAGAAAAGGCGGAATACAAGCATTAGTATTAGCCCCAACAAGAGAGTTAGCACAACAAATTACTGACGCACTAAGAGACTTCTCACATCACAAAAAATTAAAAATTGTAGAAGTATATGGTGGTGTATCAATCAATCCACAAATGGATGATTTAAGACATGCAGATATTGTTGTTGGAACTCCAGGAAGAATTCTAGATCACATGGACAGAGGAACAATCGATTTCTCAAGAGTTAAAACATTCGTTTTAGACGAAGCAGATTTAATGGTAGACATGGGATTCATTGATGATGTTAGAAAAATCATGAGCGCTTGCCCACCAGAAAGACAAAGCTTAATGTTCTCAGCAACAATCACACCAGACATTGACTACATAATCAAAAAATACATGAACGACCCTGTTAGAGTATCAGCAGAAAACGCAGTTGATCCTACAAAACTAAAGCAAATCTATTACGACGTAAGAGATAATGCAAAGTTTTCATTGTTAGTACATTTACTACAATCAGAACAAGAAGGATTAGTAATGGTATTTTGTAACACAAGACAAAACACAGATTTTGTAGCTGCAAACTTAAAAGCGAACAAAATTCAAGCACAAGCAATTCACGGCGGACTTACACAAGCGAAAAGAGGTCAAATAATGACTAACTTTCACAAACAAAAAGTGTATGTTTTAGTAGCTACAAATGTTGCAGCAAGAGGTCTTGATATTAAAGGCGTATCACACGTTTATAATTACGACATTCCAAAAGAATCAAAAGAATATATTCACAGAATTGGTCGAACAGCTAGAGCTGGAAAAGAAGGAATGGCAATTAGCGTTCTATCTCCAAGAGATCACGAAAACTTTGACAGAGTTTTAAGAGACACAGATATTAATGTCGAATTAGAACCGCTACCAAAATTTGAAAGAGCACTTATCAAACATAAAGATCCTCCAAGAGGAGAATCATATGGTAGAGGCTTTGGTGGAGATCGAAGAGGCGGAGATCGAAGAGGAGGATCTAGAGGCGGATCTAGAGGCGGAGATCGAAGAGACGGACCAAGAAGAAGCAGTTACTAGAAATAAACAAAATAATTTATTTTTATCTTTTATTTCACTAAAAAACACGTATTTTTAGCGTGCCAACAGTTTAACTGTTGTGCGTTTTATTATTTTTAATTTCTTTTTCACTTAATCTTTTCTTTAAGTTTTCAATTTGATTACGAAGAATAATAGCAATTTCAAAATCAAGTTTATCAGCAGCAACATTCATTTCTTTTTCTAAATTTGCAACCATCTTAGGAATATTAGATTTTGGAATATGCTTAACATCCCTAACAAAAACTTCCTGATCTTTAACTGGTTTAATAATAGTTTTTGGAATGATGTTATGCTTAGTATTATAAGCAATTTGTATATTACGTCTACGCTCTGTTTCTTTAATTGCAGAACGAATAGAATCAGTTATGACATCTGCATAAAGAACTACTTTAGAATCTACATTTCTTGCAGCACGTCCAATAATCTGAATAAGACTTCGTTTGTCACGCAAAAATCCTTCCTTATCAGCATCAAGAATACCAATGAAACCAACTTCAGGAATATCAAGACCTTCACGTAAAAGATTAATTCCAACCAAAACATCAAAATCACCTTTTCTTAATTGACGAATAATTTCACTTCGCTCAATAGTATCAATTTCAGAATGAAGATAACGAGTTTTAATTCCTTGCCCAGCCAAATAATCAGACATTTCTTCTGCAAGTTTTTTAGTGATAGTTGTTACAAGAGCACGATTTCCTTTTGAGATAACAGCTTTAATTTCACGCTTTAAATCATCAATTTGTCCAGGGATAGGCTTAATAAAAACTTTAGGATCAATTAAACCAGTTGGACGAATAACTTGTTCAATAATTTGAGAAGAATGTGTTAATTCATATTCGCTTGGAGTTGCTGAAACAAAAACAACAGATTTAGATTTTAAGAATTCAGCTTCAAATTCTTCAAACTTTAAAGGACGATTATCATACGCACTAGGAAGCCTAAAACCATAATCAATTAATGACTTTTTACGAGAACGATCCCCTTTATACATAGCTCTAACCTGAGGAAGTGTCTGATGTGACTCATCAATCATAATAAGAAAATCATCAGGAAAATAATCTAAAAGACAAAAAGGACGTTTACCTATTTTTCGATTTTCAAAATGAAAAGAATAATTCTCAATACCTTTACAAGAACCAGTTTCTTGAATCATTTCAAGGTCATATAATGTTCTTTGTTTTAATCTGTGAGACTCAAGCAAATCCATCTTAGGAAGAGTATCTTCAAGTTCAGATTTAATTGCAACAAGAGCTCTATCAATTTCATTTTCAGGAATAACAAAATGTTTAGCAGGATAAATAAAAAAGTATTTATGTTCTTCAAGAACTTTGCCAGTGTTCTTATCAACTTCCAAAATACGCTCTATTTCATCACCAAACATTTCAATACGTATAATATTATTGAAGTAACCAGGAATAAAATCTATGGTATCTCCTTTTACACGAAATCTACCAGGCATAAGTTCAGTATCGTTTCTTTCAAAAAGAATATTAACTAAACCTTTGATAATATCATTACGTTTAATGGATTGAGACTTTTTTACTTCAAGACCAAGACGTCTAAAATGTTTCGGGTTACCAACAGAATAAATGCAAGATACAGATGCAACAACAATAGTATCCGATCGCGAAAGAAGAGATGCAGTTGCTGAAAGACGCATCTGTTCTATCTTAGGATTAATTTGAGAATCTTTTTCTATATACTGATCTTTTGAAGGAATATAAGACTCAGGTTGATAATAATCATAATAAGAAACAAAATATTCAACACGATTTTCTGGAAAGAATTCTTTTAATTCATTATATAATTGAGCTGCAAGAGTTTTGTTATGAGCAAAAACTAAAGTTGCTTTATTATGTTTTTCAATGACATTAGCCATAGTAAAAGTTTTACCTGAACCAGTAACTCCAAGAAGAGTTTGAAAAGAATTTTTTTCTTTTAGACCTTTAATTAAACTTTTAATTGCGGCAGGTTGAGAACCAGCAGGTTTAAATTTAGAATGTAGTTTGAAAGCAAACTCTTCAGGTACATGCTTCTTAGTCATGAAAAATAAATATGGGTTTTTCTTTAAATAGATTGTCAAAGAATGTCCAGTGATAGATGGTTTTTACTTCTAGAAGTGTTTCAAAAACAATATGTTCTTTGTTTTGTTAGATCTTTTTTCAGTTTTATATTCAGCAATTTTTTCAAATCCAGCGCTTAATTGTAATTTTAAAGAAGGAATATTATCAGAACTTACGTCAGCATACATACCGCTAAACTTTTTCTTTGCTTGAGTAAATGCATACTGAGTTAATCTTTGACCAATACCCTTCTCACGGTAATCAGAATGGACACCAATACCTAGATGATAAGCATAATCTTCTCTTATCTCAAACTTTTCTCTAGCTTCTAAAAGATTATTTTTTACAGAGCCAAAAATAAAATAACCAACGATGTGTTTAGAGTTTTTAGATTCTTTCTCAAAGCAAATAAGATAAGTATCTTCAGAGTTAGAAATTATTTCTGCCACTTCCTCAACAGTTTTATTCTTATAAGCAAAATCTAAATAACTAGCATTTTTCATAACACCAATTATTTCTGAGAAATCATTTTTTGTAGCTTTCTTAAAATCAAACATAATAACTCTTCAGCTTATTAGTACTTAAAGTTTTTGTAAGAAACATCATATTTTTAGAAAAGCATCTACACGTTTTTTTAGAATTTTATACCTTCTATTAATTTCATCATAGCCTGGTTTTTGACCAATTTCATTTCTTGGGTAAGCACGAGGAGTTGGAATAACTTCCCCTTCTTTGAATTGTGATTTTGTTAAATCAACTTCTTCACCATCAATTAAATTCCAAAAATGACCCATGCCATCTTCATATCTTACTTTTAGAATCTTACCGCCAAAATAATCATTAACAATCATCGCAGTGGTATAACATTGACCAAATGCAGGATTATTAGGACTCCATTCATCTTCTTGCGGAGGGTAACAAGTATCCTTCCCCCAAGTTTTAAACAAAATTTGTTTAAGTTCTTCAAGATTCATAAATAATATAACTGTAAGTTAATCTATATAAATTTAATCAAACTTTAATCAAATAAAGATTTACTTCTTAGTTTTCTATTAAATGTGATTGCAAATCTATGAGCTTCATCTCTTAATTGTTGCAAGAGTTTGATTGCATCAGATTTTTCGTTTAAAATAATTGGGAATGAAAGTCCTGGAACAAAAACTTCTTCAAGACGCTTTGCAAGAGAAATTATCGGGATTTTTAGGTTTAATTTTTTTAAGACTTCCAGAGTCGAAGAGAGCTGCCCTTTACCACCATCAATTACAATAAGATCTGGGAATGCAGATTGTTCTTTTAATAATCGGGAGTATCTTCTATAAACAACTTCTGCGAGAGATTTGAAATCATCAACACCATCGACTGTGCGAATTTTAAATTTTCTATAATTTGATTTATCAGGTTTGCCATTTCTGAATTGAACCATTGAAGCGACAGTATTAGTTCCTGAAAGATGTGAAATATCAAAACACTCAATTACTCGAGGGATTTCATTTAGTCTAAGTTTTGTTTTTAGATCCTCAAGTTTCTTTTCTTCACCAAAAAAAGATATATCAATGTTTTTCTCAACTAAAGTTAATAGTTGTTTTTTCTCGCCAATTTTTGGAACAACGATTTTCACTTTTGAATTTCTTTTTAATGATAAAAAGTCAACTATTGATTGAGGCAAAGATTTAGTTAGAATTATTTCTTTAGGAACAGGTGCATCATCGTAAAATTGAGTAATAAACTTTTCAAGGAATTCAGATTCAGCATCAAATTCAAACTCTTGTTTATTTTCAAGAATGCCTTTGTAGATATTAAATAACATTAGATATACACGATTGTTTTTTACTTTGAAATTAATTATATCTTCATCATATTTTCTTTTTGTTTCCATTTTCTGACGTTCGCCAAGATAATTAATTGCATCAAGTTGATTTCTAAGATCAAGTGCACGTTCAAAATTTAATTTCTTTGACTCTGCAGACATGGCAGTTGCAATTCTTTTTGAAACTTCATCAGTGTGTCCTTTTAGGATTTGACGAACAGATTGAACATTGTTATCATAGTTTGTTTTTGAAATATTATTGATGCACGGAGCAGAACAAAGATTAATATGAAATCTAAGACAAGCTTTTTTTGGAAGACGATTACAAGTTCGAAGTTTGAAAGCTTTAGTTAAATATTGTTTAACATAATCTCTTGTTGCAGCTGAAGTAAAAGGACCAAAGTATTCGCCCTTCGCAATTCTATTTCTTGCAAGCAGAAGTCTTGGAGATTCTTCAGCAGCAATTCTAAGATAAGCATAACGCTTAGAATCTTTTAAGTCAATATTATATTTTGGTTGATGTTTTTTAATAAGATTATTCTCCAGAATTAAACTTTCGACTTCAGTATCAGTTGCAATAAAATCTGCAGAATCAATTTGTGAAACTAAGATATTTGTTTTCTCATCAACATGAGTTTTATTGAAATAAGAATTGACTCTTTTTTTTAGATTCTTAGCCTTGCCTATATAGATAATAATACCTTTATGATTTTTGAAAATATAACAACCAGGGCTTGATGGAGTGGATGATAAATTTAACATAATATAAGAATAAGCTTGAAATATATAAATTAAATGATTAAAAAAAAAACTTTTTCTAAACCTTTAAAAATATCTCACTATTTAAATTATCATGAAACAACTATTCCTTGAAAAGGACATGTTTCAAATAAAGACTGATTCTGATATTATTATCTATGCACCTTTACAAGGAAAAGTGTTTACTGTAGACGAAGAAAAAAACAATTTTCTTGTAGAAATAAAAGAGGGAAAAGAACTAAGCGACTTAGTGATTGAAGAAAATCAAGAATTTCTCACACAACTAACAAGTTGGGGTTTAGTTACTGAAAGTCCAATAATCAGAACATTTCCAGAAGCAAATAGTATTTTCAAACCAACAAATGTAACTTTATTTCCAACATCCTTATGCAACTTAGTATGTGTATATTGCTATGCATCAGCAGGGAGTGAAGCACTAAATTTAGATATTAATATTGCAAGAGCGGGAATAGATTTAGCAGTTAAAAATGCAATTGAACAAAAAGAAAAAAGAGTAAGAATCTCGTTACATGGAGGAGGAGAACCAACTCTGAGAATAGATTTCATAAATGAAATAACAAATTATGCAAAACATTTAGGAAAAGCAAACGATTTACGAATAACATTCTCAACAGTTACAAATGGTTGTATGAACGATGAACAATTAAAATGGGTTTTAGAAAATAAACCAGGATTAACATTCTCATTTGATGGACCAAGAGAAATTCAAGAATCACAAAGACCAACGAGAAACGGAACTAGTTCTTATGATTGGGCATTGTCAAACTTTAAAGAAATACACAAACAAGGAATAAAATTTGCATATAGACCTACAATTACAAAAGCAAGTGCAGATATGCTTCCTGAAATGATGGACTTTTTTAAAGGACTTAAAATGAGTAACAGAGTTCATGTTGAACCACTAAGTGAGTGTGGAAGATGCACGGAAAGTAATCAAACAGAACCGCAAGCAGAATTATATGTTAAAAAATTTCTAGAAGCACAAAAAAGAGCTGAACAGATTGGAATAAATTTGTATACTGCAGAAAATAATTTTGGAAAACCAAGTTTATATTTTTGTGGAGCATTACAAGACACATTTTCAATAACACCACAAGGATTTGTATCATCATGTTATGAAGCCACAAAAACAAGTGACTCAACATCAAAAATATTTTTTTATGGAAAATATAATAAAGGTACAAATCAATTTGATATTGACAAAGATAAATTACTCCAACTAAGAAGTAGATCCGCAAATAATATAGCATATTGTGGAAAATGTGTGGCAAAGTATGATTGTAAGGGTGGATGTCCTGCAAAGTCAGATGATTTGTTTAAACCAAATCAATATCAATGCAATATAACTCAAGAATTTATTAAAGATAAATTAGTGACAATGGTTGATAAAGCGAAAAAAGGTGAATGAAATGGATGGAAAAATACTAGGAACCCCAGACTATCAAATAACCAAAGTAGAAAAAAGGGATACAAAAAGAATAAACGATGTAGTAATAGACTTATTTCAAGGAAAAAAACCAGACTACAATAGTTGCATAATTGATATATGCATATTACAATGTAAAACCCAAGAATGCAGTTGTGACGATCATTGTTATAAAGATGATAATTATGATTGCGAATATGATGTGGAAGCTTGCAGTCACATGGGATCTCACTGTCCAGGTGGCGGTTAAATAAAAAATAGAACAAAGATGAATGAAATGGATGGAAAAATACTAGGAACACCAGACTATCAAATAACCAAAGTAGAAAAAGGGGAAACAAAAAAAATAAATGATGTAGTAATGGATTTATTCAAAGGGAAAAAACCAGCTTACGACAGTTACATAGTCGAGGTATGCGTATTACAGTGGAAAGAGAATGAATGTAATTGTGACCAAGATAGTGAAGATATTAATAAAGAATGTTGTCCAGGTTATGCAAATCCAAAGAAGTGTTATTGGCATGAAGATAGTGAAAAATTTAGAGATTGTGATTGCGAATAGGATGATTCTCATAACCAGAATGAAGGATAAATAAATGAAACTAAAGCTTAACTTAGATTTGAAAATAGAAACAGAACACTTCAACTATTATTTTAGTGAGAACTCAATCCCAAACTTTGAAAAAATAAAAAAATTCAATGAATTCTTTGGATTAAAACAAGCAGAATATGGAATAGTAGTTCCTAGAACAGATTATTTTAAATTAACAAGTCAAGAATCAAAAGAAGTTTTTGGAAAGAAACAAACAGGGGCATTTTCTAATGGATACATTACTTCAATTCAATGGGATAGTGCACACGAAGCAAGTCATGTTATAGGGTCAATATTAGGTAGACCGCCAAGATTTATTAGAGAAGGATTTGCAGTTATGAACGCAGCAGATCACAATAATATAATTCAAAATCCTACAATAGAAAACTTAACAGAAAATGAATTTGTTAGACTAATGTCTGATGAAGGATTCTATTCTCTACCAGAACAAGAAGTGCATGCAATAGCAGGAACGTTTATGCAAATGGTCAAAGAACAAGAAGGAATTGAAGGAATAAAAAGAATGATGTATCAAGACATGCCAAATAAAAAGTTAATAACAAAGTTCACATATAATTTAGCACAATTATGATTAAAAGATCAGATATTTTCTTAAGAATGTTGAATTTAATTTAAAAAAATTCATAAGAGAATTTAAAAATGTTAATTATTTCTTAAAATTTATGAAAAACTTCACTTACGAAAATCGGACTAAAATTATATTCGGAAAAGACTCAGAACAAAAACTATCAGAAGAAATTGACTTATTTGGAGCTTCTAAAATATTACTACATTACGGAAGTGATCGTATAAAAAAAGATGGTTTATATGATAAAATAGTTGAACAAATAACTAAAGCAGGAGCAAATTATGTTGCACTTGGAGGAGTAGTTCCAAATCCACAATTAGAACTTGTTAAAAAAGGAATTGAAATTTGTAAGAAAGAAGATGTTGATCTAATCTTAGCAGTAGGTGGAGGATCAGTAATAGATTCAGCAAAAGGAATTGCTGCAGGCACAGTCTACAATGGCGATGTATGGGATTTTTATGAATCCAAAGCAGTATGCGAAGAAGCAATCCCTGTTGCCACAGTACTAACAATACCAGCTGCAGGAAGCGAATCAAGTGCAAATACTGTAATTACAAATATAAAAACTGGAAGAAAATTAGCTTTTGGAAGTGAAGCATTAAGACCTATATTTTCAATATTAAACCCAGAACTAACTATGAGTTTACCAGACTATCAAACAGCATGTGGAATTTCAGATATGTTAGCACACGTTTTTGAAAGATACTTTGTGAATGTTGATAACGTAGTGGTTACTGATGAACTATGTTTAGCACATATGAGAAGTATAATGGAAATAGGATTAAAGGTAATTGGTGAACCTGATAATTATGATTATAGAGCAGAACTAATGTTAGCTGGCATGATAGCACACAATGGATGGTTAAACACTGGAAGAGGAGGCGAATGGACAAGCCACCAAATAGAACACGAACTATCTGCAGAATATAATATTGCACATGGAGCTGGATTATCAATAATATTTCCAGCATGGATGAAAACAGTGTATAAAGATGATACAGAATTGTTTTCAGACTGGGCAAGAGATGTAATGGGCATAGTAGAAAAAGATGATGAAAAAGCATCAATGCTTGGAATAGAAAAACTAGAAGAATTCTACAAACAAATAGGGATGCCAATAAGAATGAGTGAAGCAAAGATTACTGATGATCGATATGAAAAAATGGCTATGAATCTTTTAAACAAAGCAGAAACAATTGGTAAATTTAAAAAATTTAATAAAAAAGAAATTATTGAAATTTATGAATTAGCTAAATAAAAATAATGATTCATTTACAACATTTCTTTTAAGAATTGTCCTGTATAACTTTTTTTTACTTTTATTATTTCTTCAGGTGTACCTTCTGCAACTATTAGTCCACCTTCATCTCCGCCTTCAGGACCTAAGTCTAAAACATGATCTGCAGATTTAATTACATCAAGATTATGTTCAATTACAATCATAGTATTTCCTTTATCTACTAAGTCATTGAATACTTTGATTAGTTTTTTTACATCGTGAAAGTGAAGTCCAGTTGTTGGTTCGTCAAGTAAATAAACTGTTTTTCCAGTTGCACGTTTTGCAAGTTCTCGAGTTAGTTTTATTCTTTGAGCTTCACCGCCAGAAAGAGTTGTTGAACTTTGACCAAGTTTAATATATTCTAAACCTACACGAACAAGTGTTTCAAGCTTATTTTTTATTGAAGGAACATTTTGAAATAGTTCAAAAGCTTCTTCCACACTTAAGTTTAGAACATCTGCAATTGATTTTCCTTTATACTTTACTTCTAAAGTTTCGTGGTTATATCTTGCACCTTTGCATTCTTCACATTCAACATAAACATCAGGTAAAAAGTTCATTTCAATTTTAATTAAACCATCTCCTTGACAAGCTTCACATCGCCCACCTTTAACATTAAATGAGAATCTTCCAGGTTTATAACCGCGAAGTTTTGATTCTTTAGTACTTGCAAAAATGCTTCTAATATCATCAAATACTTTGGTATAAGTTACAGGATTAGATCTTGGAGTTTTACCAATAGGTGCTTGATCAATAACAATTACTTTGTCGATTTCAGTATTTAATAATAACGCATCATGATCGCCTGCTTTTTTTCTTGAACCATTAATTTTATTCATTAAAGCTTTATACAATATTTCATAAATAAGAGTTGATTTTCCACTTCCAGAAACACCAGTTACAGCAGTTAAAACTCCTGTTGGAAATCTTGCAATGATGTTTTTTAGATTATTATGACTACAACCTTGAAGTTCAATGAATTTATCAGATGTACGTCTTATTTTTGGAACAGCAATCTTTTTTTTGCCTGAAAGATATTGTCCTGTTAAAGATTTTGGATCGTTTTCAATATGTTTTGGAGTTCCTTTAGAAATTATTTTTCCACCATGAAGACCTGCACCAGGACCCATGTCAACAACATAATCTGCGTTTCGAATTGTATCTTCATCATGCTCTACAACAATAAGCGTATTTCCAATATCTCTTAGTCTATGAAGCGTATCAATAAGTTTCTTATTATCACGTTGATGTAAACCAATAGATGGTTCATCAAGAATATATAATACACCCATTAAATTTGAACCTATTTGAGTTGCAAGTCTAATACGCTGAGCTTCACCACCAGATAAAGAGCCAGCACTTCTTGAAAGATTAAGATAAGCTAAACCAACTTTATCTAAAAAACCAATACGATCATTTAATTCTTTTAAAATTTGTTTTGCAATCTTTGTTTTTTTATCGTCTAAAACTAAGTCTTTGAAAAATTGTAAACTTTGCTTTATGGATAAGTCAGTAATATCAATAATAGATTTATTTTTTATTTTTACAGCAAGAGCTTGTTTGCTAAGACGTTTTCCTTTGCAAGATGGACAAGAAGAAATACGCATAAATTTTTCAAGTTCTCTTCGTCTATAATCAGATTCAGTTTGATGAAAAAGACGTTCACATTGTGGTAAAAGACCTTCCCAGTTTCCACTGCTAGACCAATTAGCTTCACCACCTCTCATAGACATATTAAATTTAATTTTATCATCAGAACCATGCATTAAAGCATTATACTGTTCTTCACTTAAGTCTTCTATCGGAGTAAAAACATCAAAGCCATAATGTTTTGCAACAGCACCTAAGTATTGTCCTCTCCAACCATCAATAGCATTTCGATAAACCATGACAGCACCATCTGCAATACATTTTGTTTTATCAGGAATAACTAAATCAGGATCAAAATCCATTTTAATTCCAAGACCATGGCAAGATTCGCACGCTCCAAAAGGACTATTGAATGAGAACATTCTTGGTTGAAGTTCTTCAATAGAAAATCCACACTTTGTACAAGCCATTTTACTAGAGTAAAGATGTTCTTTTTCATTTGAATCTAAAATAATAACTAAACCATCACCTTTTGGAATTGCGTTTTCAATTGCTTCTGCAAGACGAGTTTTGTCTTTTGCATTAACTCGGTCAATAACCGCATCAATATCATGTTTTTTGTAACGTTCAAGTTTAACTTTTTCATCGCTACGTTGAATCTTTTTGTTTACACGAACTCTTACGTAACCTTCGGCGTTTAAATCTTCAATAAGTTTTTCATAAGTTCCTTTCTTTTGACGCACAATAGGCGCCATCACAGTAAGTACACCTTCAAAGTCAGAAGATATTTGCTGCGCAATTCTTTGAGGCGATTGAGATTCAATAGGAGTATTATGAGTTGGACAATGAGCAGTTCCAACACGAGCGAAAAGAAGTCTTAAATAATCATAAATTTCTGTGACAGTGCCAACAGTTGAACGAGGATTCTTACTAGTCGTTTTTTGCTCAATAGAGATTGCAGGACTAAGACCCTCAATAGAATCAACATCAGGTTTACTCATTAAGCCTAAGAATTGTCTTGCATAAGCACTAAGAGATTCAACGTAACGTCTTTGCCCTTCTGCATAAAGTGTATCAAAAGCAAGAGAAGACTTACCACTTCCTGAAAGACCAGTAATTACAATAAACTTATCTCTAGGAAGATTTAGGCTTATATTTTTCAAGTTGTGCTCTCGTGCACCTTTGATTATAATGTCTTTCATCAATTTCTGTGAATACCTTTTAATTATAAAGTTAATGAAAATCTAAAGCATAAAACTTCATAAAAATGAAAGAAAGAGTTTAGTTAAAAAAGAAATCGGCAACATGACCTGTGACCAGTGAATTTATTTAAGTTTTTTTTCTTCAATTGCAAGTACTATTCTATCAGCTACATGCTGCGCAGAAATATTAGTTGAATCTACAACAAAGTCGTAATTTGATTTTCTATAAGGATCAACACCATAGTATTCATGATATCTTTTTCTTTCAGATTCAGTTCTTAAGACCATATTTCTTTTAGTTGCATCCAAAGTTTTATTTTCTTTTTCATCAGGTCTAGGATCGCCAAATACTCTTACTGCAGCTATGTTTAAGTCACAATCAATGTAAACTTTGAAAGAATCAGGAATAAAGTGCCAGCCAAGCCTTGAATCTAAAATAAAATTATCGTTTTTTTTACCAAATTTAATTTGATGATTATCAAGTGTCGCATCAACAGCAGGATCAGTTTCTGCAATTCTTGAAAGTTCCATTAAAGACATTCCTTTTTCTATTGCAATCTCACCCATAAAGTCACCGACCGAATAACGTTTGACGCCAAGTTTTTTTGCTAGAATTTTTGCAACAGTGGATTTTCCAGAACCTAAATCACCAGTTATAGTTATTTTCATAAATTATCCTCCAGAAATTTATGAGCATCAAAATGTTTTACATTTTTCAGTTTCATAAACTAAATTTAGTAAGAGTACTATAAATAAATTTCTAAAATAATCAAGGTGCTTATTTATCAAAGTATTTCATCAATTCACCTAATGGAACATACATAAAAGCTTTTGATAAATCAGTGTCATCAATATGACACAAATTCTTTGCAATAGTAATATTAGTATTAGGTAAACGTCTAGTTAATGAATTATAAGTTGTTCCAACACATTGAGAATACTTACCATCATCTTCTTGCAGAGTACAACCAGCAATAGTAATATTATCAGGATTAATAAGATTAATTACATCAACTGTTGCATCCCAACCAATATGAGGCATAGCATGATGAGTTGAATTTGGTAAGAAATATCTTGGACCTTGAGGATTTAAAGACTCATATCGTTTCAAGCCATTATCATTACCTATATTAGTTACACCTAGAATTAATGCATCATCTAAAGTTAAAATAGGATCTTTTGTTGAATGAAATAATTCAGTAATTGCTTTAGTATATTCAGGATCTTTAGAAGTATAAAATGTATGAACAAAGACGTACAAATTATCAGAAGGTTTTATTTTGGGAATTTTTTCTCCTAATTGAATTAAATCCATATCTTCAAACATATATTCATCAAATAAAATAATTAGTTTATAAAGTTTTCTATTTGTTGACACTTCGTAGTGACTACAAGATGGTTAGTTGTTTAAAATAAACTCCCAACCCAAGCAGACGAATCATCAGGATCAAATTTTGAAATATCATAATCAGGATAAATACTTCGAGAATAAAGAATTGCAGAACCTAAAATTCCATAAACATATGCAGAATTAGCGCCTGCAGTTGACAAATAAGTTTTTGCAGTAATTAAACTCACAGAAACATTTTGAATTAATTCATTAGTTTGAATTTCAGAAAGAAGAGCATAAGGTTTTGCAAATAACTTATCGTTTTCAATAAGAGTGATTGCTCCAGTAATATCATCCATGATTTTGTCAGTCAATTTTGAAGAAATATCAGATGAACTAGATGAAGTAGAAACAAGTTTTGAAACACCTCTAGCGACAGAACGCCGCACATTCCCAAGCATTTTTGAATAATTCAAATTAATACTCTTTACGAAAGCAACATTAAAAAGCTTGTGAAAAACAAGAAACACTGGACAGATGTCAATTAAGTTTATAAATAAAAGTCAATTCGAAAAAGTATAATAATATTAATTCAATTTAGAGGGTGAAAATTTAAAATGACAAATAATATGCAACCAATTTTTATATTACCAGAAGATTCAAAGAGAACTACTGGGCGAGATGCTCAAAGATTAAATATTTCTGCAGCAAAATTAGTCGCTGAAACAGTAAGAACAACACTAGGACCAAAAGGCATGGATAAAATGCTAGTAGATGGAATGGGAGATGTAACTGTAACAAATGATGGAGTTACAATCCTTGAAGAAATGAATATCGAACATCCCAGTGCAAAAATGATTGTTGAAATTGCTAAAACTCAAGAACATGAGATTGGCGATGGAACAACAACAGCAGTTGTACTTGCAGGAGAGCTTCTAAAAAAAGCTGAAGAATTATTAGATATGGAAATTCATCCAACAATCATTTCAAAAGGATACAGACTAGCAGCAGAAAAAGGTCAGGAAATCCTAAATAAAATTGCAGAAGATATAACTGAAGGAGATGTTAAAACATTAACACACATCGCAATAACTGCAATGACTGGAAAAGGGACTGAACATTCAAAAGAACACTTAGCAGATATCACAGTTAAAGCGATGAACAAGGTAAACATTGACGGAGACCTTGACACTGCAAATGTAAAATTTGAGAAAAAAGTTGGCGGAAGAGTTGAAGATACAGAACTTATCGAAGGAGTTGTAATCGATAAAGAAAGAGTAAATTCAAATATGCCAAAAATTGTTGAAGCAGCAAAAATAGCACTAGTTGACTGTGCAATTGAAATCAAAAGCACAGAAACAGATGCAAAAATAAGTATTTCGGATCCTGACAAAATGCAAGCATTCTTAGACATGGAAGAAAACATGCTTCGAAAAATGGTTGACAAAATTGTTAGTTCAGGAGCAAACGTAATTTTCTGTCAAAAAGGAATTGATGATGTAGCACAACACTTCTTAGCAAAGAAAGGAATTTTTGCATCAAGAAGAGTAAAGAAAAGCGACATGGACTTGTTAACAAAAGCAACAGGCGCAAGCATTGTATCAAACCTTGACGATTTAGAACAAAAAGATTTAGGGATTGCAGGAAAAGTAGAAGAAATAAAAATTGGCGATGAGTCAATGGTATATATTCGAGAATGCAATAATCCAAAAGCAGTAACGATTCTAGTAAAAGGCGGAACAGAACATATTGTAGACGAAGTTAAAAGAGCAATGGAAGATGCAATAGGAGATATTTCTGCAACACTAAAAAATAAAAAAGCAGTTGGAGGAGCAGGCGCGCCTGAAATCGAACTTGCAAAAGAAATTAGAAAGTATTCGGAAAGTTTAAGCGGACGAGAACAATTAGCAGTAAAAGGATTTGCAGATGCAATGGAAGTAATTCCAAGAACTCTTGCAGAGAATGCAGGACTTGATCCAATTGACGTTTTAACAGAATTAAAAGCAGCACATGATAGCGGCCAAAAATGGGCAGGAATAAATGTCTTCACAGGCAAAGTTATGGACGCATGGGGAGAAGGAGTAATTGAACCTTTGAAAATTAAAACTCAAGCATTAAGTAGCGCATCAGAAGTTGCAAGCATGATACTTAGAATTGATGATGTTATCTCAAGTGCCTCAATGAGTAATGGCGGCGGAGATGGTGGAATGCCTCCAGGTGGAATGGGAGGAATGCCACCAGGAATGGGCGGTATGGGCGGAATGCCACCAATGTAGAGTATTATAAATTTCGATTAACAGAAGCTTATCTTGCTCGAGCTTAATTAAGGTCGGCGAGAATACTACCAATGTAGAATTAATTTCTACAATTTTTTTCTTTCTTATTTATTACCTAAAGATTAGTTCTAAATATATTTTCAACCCAACTCACAATATAAATATCTAAAAAAGCAATAGCTTTATATTCAAGACCAGATAATGAAATATTTTAAAATAAATTTATTACGAGGGGAATAAATAATGATTTTAACAGAAACACAAGAATTACAAAAATTAGAACAACAAATTAATTCTACAGATATGAGCGAACTTACAGATGAAAATTCAGAAGAATTCATGATGCAAGGAATAGAGGAAGAATACTATTTTACAAATACAATGGAATTTCATGGACATCAAACATCAGAAACAAAAACAGAAATAAATTATTTTCCTACAATGAGAATTACTCAAGACGAAATTAAAACAATCTTGGAAGAAGAAAAAAATATTGACTGGCAAAAAGGAATTGTACCATCAAGAAATAATTACCAATTATTTAATCAAGTAATTATAACTCAAGAAAACCATACAAAAGCTTATACAACAGCAGTTGAAAACTTTAAACATAAAAGATTAAAAAGAAAAAATAAATATGCACAAAGACCTACAACAATAAAAAATCGAGATGTAGTGAAACATGAGACTGAAGAATTTAATGGAACAGGAAATATAGAAAACAATCTAGGAAATGGTATAGAAACAGAAATTGAAGATGGTAAAACTTTATATCATAGAAGTCAAATAAATGGAACAAACTCAGTCCCAAATCACAACCATACTGATTATGATTCTTTAAAACTTGGAACACAAGTAGCTAGAAAAATAACTGTAGTTCCAATGGTTCCAATAATCGGCATGGGGCGAGGAGTTATTAACAGAAAAATAATATCAGGTTATAAACCCCTAAAATAATTTTACAATAATTTTTTAAATGATAAAAAGCAAAGCTTTTTGGAATAACAAGAACTCAAGTTCTTGTATCACGAAAAATAACTTTTTTCGTTGATTCAAAAACCACAAAGTTTTGTAACTTTTATTCTTGAACTAAAAAAAGTTCAAAAACCAAAAAGTTTTTGTAATATCTTTTTCTTTCTTTAATTTATGAAGCATAAAAATACTAAATATTTTAATGCACTTAAATTTACAGAGGAAAATTTATGAAACATAAAAATACTAAATATTTTGATACAAGTAAATTTACAGAGGAAAATTTATGAAACATAAAAATACTAAATATTTTGATACAAGTAAATTTACAGAGGAAAATTTATGAAGTTAGAATCACTTAAAAAAAAAATACCTGCAAAAGTATATTCAGTTCTAGAAAAAAGAGGATTTGAAGAACTTAGACCTTCACAATCAAAAAGTATCAAAGCAGGATTATTTAAAGATAAAAACTTATTAGTTTGCACTCCAACAGCTAGCGGAAAAACATTAGTTGGAGAACTTGCAATTCTAAATACAGTATTTCATGATAAAGGAAAAGCAATATATGTAGTTCCACTAAGAGCACTTGCAAGCGAGAAGTTCAAAGAGTTTGTTAAACGATATGATAATTATATGAAGATTGCAATAAGTTCAGGCGAAATTGATAGTGCAGATTCTTTTTTAGAAAAATATGATGTGATAATTACCACGAGCGAAAAATTAGATTCATTAATTAGACATAAAGCACATTGGCTAAATCAAGTTAAAGTTTTGGTGCTTGATGAAATACATTTATTGAATGATGCAGGCAGAGGACCAACACTTGAAATCATAATGACAATCATGAGAAAGATATTACCTAAAATGCAAATGATAGGCCTTTCTGCAACAATAGGAAATCCAGAAGAACTAGCAAAGTGGATGGACGCAGAATTGATCATAGACAAATGGAGACCTACAAAACTAGACAAAGGAGTTTATCTTGATGGAGAAATAATATTTGAATGATAAAAAAAAAAAAAATTAAAAAAAATTACTTCTTTTTTGTAACTCTTTTAACAGGTTTTAATTCTGCAACTTTTTCTTTTGGAAGTTTAATCAATAAATGAAGTTTTAAACCACCAAACCAGTCTGCAGACCAGTTAAAGAATACTGCCAACAGTAAACCTGCAAAGAAACTTACTATTGCGTAAAATACAGGAATTAGTATTGCAGTCCAATAAAGCGTTGGAGCTGTTGGAACAGTTAGACTTAATATGAACATACCTAAAAGAACCAAAAAACCCATAAAAAATCCGATTGTTGCTTGAATAATACCTAAAGATAAAGGTACAATCCGTTTAATTTCAGCCATAAAATATCACCCTATAAAATTAGTTTTTATCGATAATAGACTACGTGGTTTAAATATGTTACTGAAAAAGCAACACAAACTGTATTCACTCGCTAATAGAAACCTTTATATAGTTGAGTTCCATCAATAAATAGTATATTTATTTATATAAATGGGTGGTAAAATGTTAAAAAAATCATATGTGATAATTTTAATGGCGATTTTACTTCTTGCAGCAACAGGTTGTACATACCTGCAGCCAACAGAAGGAGATGCTATTACAGGTGAAGTAATTCAAATTGGCGATGAGGATACTAAAATTACCTTAATCGATTTTGAAGATAACAACACAGCAGAAGCAGATAACGATGCGGAAACTGACACTAAAGAAGAAACAACTTTAACTGACGCAAAAATTAAAATTGAAAAAGTTGAAGGAAATCTAATTACAATTAAACCAGACGCTTACGATCCTGATGGCGATGTAATCAAATACACATTCTCAGAACCGTTTGATAAAGATGGCGAATGGCAAACAGAAGAAGGAGATGCTGGAAACTATGAAGTAACAGTTGTAGCAAGCGACGGAAAACTGTCAACTACAGAAAAACTTCTAGTTGTTGTTAAACCAACAAATAAAGCACCAATCATGAAGTGTCCTGAATTCTCATTTAAAGAAACAGACACAGTAAGATTAAACTGTGACATTAAAGATCCTGAAGGTCAAGAAGTAATTGTAACATACTCAGGCTGGATGACTTCATACACAAAAGAAACTGATTACGAAGATGAAGGAACTTACAAAGTAACAATTAAAGCAGATGACGGAGAAAGAGTAACAAAAGAAACTGTCAAAGTTATAATTGAAAACTTAAACAGAGCTCCAGAAATTGATATGGATTCAGTTGTAGATATCGAAGTTAAAGAAGGAGACTTAGTCAAAGTTGTAGTTAAAGCAGAAGATGCTGAAGACGACAAACTATCATACGAATACGGCGAACCATTAGACAAGTATGGAAAATGGCAAACTGAAATCGGAGATACAGGAACATTTGATAGTTATGTAATTGTTTCAGATGGTGACAGCTCAGTTAAGGAACAATTTGAAATTGTAGTTGTACAAACAAACACAGCTCCAAAAGTAGAATATGAAATGGAACTAAATGGAAACACTATTGTTTTAACAAGTAATGAACTAGTTGAAATCTCAGAAGGAGATACAATAAACTTAGAAATTGATTCAGTAGACCGTGAAGGAGACAAAATTGAAATCGAAGTTGATGGTTTTATTTCAACAATGGGAAAAACAATTATTGGATATAAAACAGTTCCACACGAACTAAAATACCTAGTTGAAGAAGATTCAGAATACTGTGAAGGATCAGATTGGATGAAAGAAGACCAAATAACAATCACAGCTGATGATGGAAACTTAGTTACAACAAACAAAATCAAAATAGTAGTATGTGATAAAAATCAACCACCAACATACACTTGGGACAACTAAGATGAAAAAACTATTAATTATTGCAGTATTGGCACTAATGCTAATTGTGACTGCTTGTGGAAGTGAAACTGTAGAAGATACAAACAATGTTGACACTACAGACATTCCAACAGACACAAATGCAGAAGTAGAATACAAGTCAATGAAAACAATAGAAATTAGAATGGACAGACAAGTTTTCGAACCAAGCACAATAGAAATTGATAAAAACGAATTAGTAAGATTAGTCTTCATGGACGAAGAACCTTACACATTCTCAATTCCAGCGCTAGACATCACCACAACAGCAGGAATTGATGTTTATGTCGACTTAGAAGTTGAAGAAGCAGGAACTTATCAATATGTGTGCTTAGATTGTAAAGAAAACACAATGGGCGTTCTAAGAGTTCTAAACTAAATTTTTTTCTTTTCTTTTTTTTTAATTATTTCTAAATTAAGTTATTTCAAATTTAATAATTGCATGAATACAATATCAGAATTACTTAATCTCTGATTTAATCTCAGAAAATAGTTTTTTATCATAAGTTTCTTTATACTTCTTTGCAAGATCCCTAAGTTCATCAGCATCAAGAACCATATTTTTTTCTTTTAGAATTCTAGAAACTTTACCAGAAGTGAAGAATTGAATTAATTGAGTTACGTTCTTTGGTTTTCGAGTATTTTTACAACGTTCAAAATCAATCATAACAGGTTTATCCTTATTAACAATTATATGCTTATAAGGATTAGTAAGTTCAAATTTATTAACACCAATCTCATCTAAAGTTCGAGCTTGATTTAAAGAATCTTTTAAGACTTTAACAATACCTGTTTTAGGAGACCGCTCAAGAAAATCAAGAATACGCTCACCTTGAACAAATTCCATAACAACTTTATCATGGGCTTCGGCAAGCAATTTTGGACCAATACCGTGAGTATTTGCAAGTTTTAAAAATCTAGCTTCGTTTTCTAAGACGCCCATAGCTTTAGTATCAGGGTTTAACTCTTTAACACAAACATCTTTACCATCTACAGAAGATTTGTAAACATATACCTGCCCACGCTTACCCTTAGCTAAGAATTCTTTACTCATAAAGTAAACGCGAGGAATGTTGTTTAAATAGTTTTTGAAATAAAAAACAAAAAAGACTAATTAAATTTTCAATTCATAAACAAATAAATCTTCAAAGTGAATGTGAGTTTTTGCAATCTCTTTAAAAGAATAATTTTCTTTTTTTAATATTTCTAAAACCTTATCAGTCTTTGAGAATGAAGAGAACAGTAGAAGAATAGTTCCGTTCTTGTTAAGGTGACTTTTTGCAACTTCAAGGAATTTCTTTATAAGTTCCCAACCCTCAGGTCCGCCATCAAGAGCAATATCAGGATCTTTAGCTTCGTTTGGAAGATAAGGAGGATTGAATGTTATAAGATCAAACGTTTCTTCGATGTTTTCAAATAAGTCAGACAAACGAAACTCGATGTTTAGAAATTCTTTTTTACAGAATTGGATTACTTCAGGGTTAATATCAACAGCCAAGACGTTATTACAATGTTTTCTTAATTCAACAGCTTGAACACCAGAGCCAGTACCAACATCCAAACATGACGCTGCTTTTTCTGCGTAAGGCTTGATTGTTTTTTGTAAAAGGAACGAATCCTCAGCTGCTTCGTAAATCATAATGATAGAAAGACGAATTAATATAAAAACTTCACTGAAAAATTTAAGTAGACTTAGACCTCATCTTATATTCATCGCCAACAAAAGAAAGCATAAGATTTCTAAGATCAGATTTATTTTCAATATGTTTGTAAATATGGCCTGCAGCTCGAATATCTTCACCCATACCATTTGTATACTTACCCATGCCAAGATAAGCTAGCTTATGCGGTTTTGCAAGATCTAAAAATTCATCTTTAATTTTACCCCAGTTCCAAATACCATCATCAGACATCAAAATAATATTACAAGGATCACGGTTTAAAACTTTTCTAACAACTTTCATATCAAGCGTAGTTCCACCACCACAAACTTCATCTAAAGCTTGACGTTTAAATGTATCAAGAGAAGAATAATCAACCCATCCCGATGTCTTGGTTGTATCAGAGAATCTTACTAAATTCCAAGAAACAAGAGGCGCTATACCTAGATCTTTTGCATAATTCATCAAACCATAAAAACCTAACATAGCATAATGATATTCAGAGTCATCACCCCAAGGAATAGTTTCTTGTTTTCCCGCTCCCATCATAGAACCAGAATCATCAACCATAATACAAGTATCAGTATAACCAGTTTTAGTTTCATAAACAGGTAAAACAATATCATGAGTATAACGTTTATGAGAGAAAGTTATTGGCTTTTTGAAAGGTGACTCAGTATCCACATAAACTCTTGAAGTATCAATATCAGACAAACGATGTTTATTAAAGTCGAAAGGTTCAGCTCCAAAATCCATTAAAGGATAAGACTTAGATCTTTGAGTATCAGAACAAACAGCGATTCTTTCTGCAATTCCTTCATACAGTTTATCAAGGAATTCTACTCGGTCAACGTTTCCAGGAATTCTGCCACCATCATCATATTGATCAGATGCAGCTTCAGGACTGATCTTTGAATCAGGAAAAGATCTAACATAAGAAAGATTTGGAAATTGTTTTTGATTTTTTTCAATATAAGGTAAAAGATGAGTTGTAAAAGTTTCTGCAAGTTTTGGCCAATTAGATTTATTCGAGAGAATAGAAACATTTTGTTCTAGATTTTTAGTAATACCCCATTTTTTAATTAGACTAGAAACATTAACATCTTTTCTTAAGAATTTATTTACAAGAGCAAAATCTTCTTTTTCGCCAAAAGACTCAAGATTAGCTTTAACAAAAAAATCAAATATTTTACCATAACCACCATCTTTTCCTTGTTCATAAAAAAAAATAGGCAAACCAATGTATGGTTTATGAATAAATTTATTTGAAGTATTAATTACTATATCATCAAACATATTTGAGATGTGAGCTGTCAAAGGATGATCGCCCTTCATTTTTTTATCAGGTTTAAAACCATTATCTTCTAAAACATTTGAAATAGAAGTATTAATTTTAAAATCATAATCCAAGTCACAAGGACAACCTCTATCAAGATTCCAATGTCTTGCCTCATGTCTTATAATATCAGCAAGAATTAAATATTTTGAATCATGAGGATCAAGACCATAAGATGAGATATACTTTCTCAAAGTCTTGTCTTTTTCTGGAGCCCACTTATCATGAACTTTTAGAGTTACATTCCACTGAAGCATGTTAATCCAAGCAGAAACAGGAGATGCTTTTGTTCCAGGTAAAATTTCTAGACTGCCACCTATTAAACCTAATTGATTTTTAAGATGAGTAAGTCTGGTTTCCAAGTCCATCCTAATTCCTCATTTAAGAATATGATATGCAGGATGATCAATACCTTCCCTTAGAGTTCCTTGAGATTTTTTTTCAAACCAAGAACCGTTAGCTTTTGCATCTTTGTTAATAGACTTAATCATACTGTTATAAAAATTCCAATGATCAGTAAAATGTTTAGTTGTTCGCTCTTTAAGATTTCCAGACATCGCTTCAGATAAACCATCAGCCATGTAATCAATATGAGAATCAACATCAGCCCGAATAGTTCTTTTCACCTCATTAGCTGCCTGAACATCACTTGAATGATAAGATTTTGAAACCCAATTAGAATTAAACATCCCACTATAAGGAGCTACAAAAGAAAAAGCTTCTAAAACATCTTCATAAGAAACAGGATTTTTTTCAGTTGAATCTAAGTCAGCAATTAAACGCATTGAAGCTGCAAGAGACTTAGTTGCTGCAAGAGTTCTTTTTGAACCAGGTTTAATATAACCACATGCAGAACCAAGACGATTACAAGAATCGCAAAGGTTAGGAATGTCTTTGATGACTGATAACTTGGAGTTATTCTTAGATCGGTTGCAATAATCCAATGCACTAGTTAAGTAAAGCAAAGTGACATAAGCTTCAGGTTTAAATTTCTGGTGCCTGACTTCCCGATTTAGCTTTAGGACATTTGTCGAAAAGTCAGAGAAACCATCATCTTTAGGCCTTGGATCAAATGCATTAATCAAGAACTCCAAGTTATCATTGTCAGTAGTAGGGTACTCATTAACATCAATAGTTACATGAAACCTGTCTCGTAAAGCATCATCCATTTCGAAAGTTCCAGCATAACCTAAGTTAGCTGAAGCAATGACGGAATGAAAGCCCTTGCCTAAAGGAACTTTTTTCCCTTTAAACATAATATAACCATCACAAATATGAAACAATTCATTTTGAACCATAGTAGGTGCACGGTTTATTTCATCAATTTCTGTGAATAAATTATCAACAAGGCCATTAGTACTTGTTTTAAAATCATCAATGCTAAATTCTTCATAAACATCTTTGACACGTAAATCAGGATGTGCTCTAATTGAAGTTCCTTGACCATTGAATAATTTATTATTCAAACCACGCATAAGTTGAGTTTTACCAAGACCCCGCTCACCAAGAAGCAAAACATTAAGACCTGCAACAATGCCTGCCATGGAAATATCTTCAACAGTAAATTCTCTGCCAACAAAAGCAGTAGGTGTATGATTTATGTACTCAGTAATTTTTGGAAGTTTTATTATATCTTTTGGATCAGTCATTTTTTGTACCCCAATTTAAATTTTTCATAAATATCCCTTGCAACTTTTCCGCCTGGACCTTTTAGACTTTGAACTTTTTGTATATCAGAATGCAAAGAATCTATTTTATCATAAAGATCACTAGAAGGTTTTTTTGAAGAACTAATCTTTTTCTTAAAACAAGAAATAGAATCAATAGTTTTATTTACAAAAGTAATTTTCTCATACTCAGATTTTAAATCATATTTACCATCAACTAATTCTAACTTAGGTAAAAGTTTTAAGATAGTATTATGATTATAATAAGAAGGAATACTGGAAGAAAAAATACCACCAGGCTTTCCTTTCATAAGCATAATAGCAGAAGGAACGGAATAAATATTATTATCAATAAGCTTTAAAGATAATTTGTAAAAATAACCATCATAATTTTTACACTCTTTCGTATTAGAATCAAAAAACTTTCTTCCAATAGTAAACCAATCTTTAGTTTCACTAAGTTCAATAAAAGTTCTTACTTTATTATGAGTTTTTTTGCAGTCATAAAACCAAGATAAATCTTTATTTTTTTTCTTAGGATCTTCTAATACAATTCTTTTTGCTAGTTTATTAGAACAAACCATTTCTTCAAGAGAATCTAGAATTAAACTTTTGTTTGATTCAACAGTCTGTTCATGATAATTATTTTGATCATCTAATAAGTCAATTATTTGTTTAATTTTATTTGTACTTGGAAAACCATGATGTTCAATTGTTAAGACTTCATCAGGTTCTTTTATTTCAGACCAATATTGTTTTACTAAGTTGAATAAAGTTGATAAATCACTCCCTACATGACGAGGATAACCAACATAATCAAATTCAGAAGGGATATTTGCGAAGAAAGAACTTAAACGTTTAAAATAAGAACTCTCTGATGTAACTTCAAAAGGAGAGTCAAATTTAACAAGGTCTTGCTTTATTACTTCTGCAAGTTTTTTATTAAAAAGTTTAGTCATAAGACTTCACCTCTGCATGGAATACTTGTCTTGCAACATCTCCAAAAGGTGTTTTGAAAGAATGTAATTTGTCAAACTCTGGTTTTAATTCTTTAAATCTATCAAAATATTTCTTGTCAGGATTTCCATCTTTCTTCAAGTCAGAACTAATTTCATTAGCATTTTTTGCCAACAAATATGCGAACTCAACTTGTTCAATACCGGATTTTATCCTAAATTTACCATTACTTAATTTTGCTTTAGGAAGTAGATCTAAAAAATAATTAGTTGATATATAACTATTTGAGAATGGATTTAGACTAAAATAGAACTCTCGTCCATTCCTATGGCGATAATAAGGCTTAAGAGAAAAATTATTATCTTTTAGAATAATAAAATCTTGTTTAATATCATATAAATCTTCAGAGATTACTTTTGCATCAAAGTTATATATGGTAGTTTTATGATTTTTGAATGGGCTATAATTCGCTGTTTCATCAAATAAACGTTTAACATTAAACCAATCTTTTTTCTCGCTAAGTTTAATTTCAGTAGGCCCACTAGTATCAGAAGGACGACCACAATGCGAAAGCCAAGTCTCAAAATAATTAAATAAAGGGTTTAATTCTAATAACTCAGGTTCTTTAATATCTTCACCCTCAACTAAGAAATCCAAAGATTTTGCAATAGTCTGTTTATTTTTTGTAAGTCTTGACCTATGAGCTTCATTTGAGTTTTCTGCAAAATCAATTAATTTGTTAACATCACTAACTAAAGGAAAACCATGAGCTCCCAGTTTTAAAGGAGAATCAACAGATAAAACTTCAGTAAAATACTGAGATAAATAATCAATAAAATACTTTAAATCACTATGTGGCCAAGGAGTATAAGTACCATTATCCCCACCATCATAAGAGGGGATTTCAAATTTATCTTTTAAATGACGATTTAAAAAAGTAAAATAATCGGCAGGTTTTTTTATTTTAAAATCACCTTCAAATTGGAAAGGATTAACTATAGGTTCTTTTGGAGTTAAAGTTTGGTTGAATAATTCCATTCTAATCATCGCCTCTTTCTTTTAAAAGTGTTTGAAATTGTTCTTTGATAAAATCTGCTCCAAAACCTTTGTAAGAATTTATTTCATTGACTCCTTTGTTTAAATTAATTAAATTGGTCTTTGCTTGATTAGGGCTAATATTATTCTCACTAATTTCATATCTAAGATCATTAATTTCTGTAACTAAATCATAACTGAAACGAAGCATTTCTTCTGTTTTTGAAATTTCGATTTTACTTTTTGGAAAAGAAATTATTTCACTAGATAATTGTGATAATAGCTTAAAAGAATCTTCTTTTGAAGTCCAATCTAAAGCGTAAAGACTACCACCAAATTTGACTTCAGATTCCCCATTATTAGAGTTATAATTATGAGTTTCTCGCACAATCCCTGGTTTTTTTAAGTCATAAACAAAAGAATCAAAATATTTGTATCGTTTAATTATAACATTTTTTTTATCAAAAACAGTTTTTTTCTCAAATAAATTTCCTAAATCATTGTAAATAATTTTTTCATCTTCAGGAATTAATGAATTAAGATAATTTCTATCAAAAGATATAGATTTTACTATTGGATTTGCTAAAGATAAATTTTCAAAATTAGTTATTTCTGATAGAATATCTTTTTTGAAAACTTCAAAGTATTGCTCAGTAATTAAAAGATTTGATTGAAGATAATCTGCCAATGGAAATCCTGATAAAGAAATAAACAAATCATTTTCTTTTTGAATACTCCCTTCCCTAACACTCAAGCTTATACCAATTAATTTTCCCATTTCAATATCGTAAAAACTTCTATTACCATCCTCTAATCTATTTTTCAACCTTTGTAAATAAGCAGTGGCCTCATTTCCAGGAATTGTAAGTAAATCTATTTTTTTATTTTTAGCATCCTGTACAATATCTTCAATTGGTTTTATTTTTAATTGTGAATCAAATATTTTTGTTCCAAATAATTCCATTTTAATTTCCTCTTTTTATTGAGTTTAACTTTGTTTTTGTTACCACTAGATAGTGGTTCGATATATATAAACCTTGCCCCCTCCAGAGGGAGAGGTTTTATAAAGTTTAGGTTCCCCCTAATAAGAAGTAACCAAGAAACAAATATAAAGATAACCCCACACGACGTGGGGAGTTAATCAAAATATTTATATAGAATAGAGGATAAATAAGATTAAATGATAGAAATACTACAACAAATAGGACTAACAAGTTCAGAATCAAAAGTCTATTTAGCACTAGTTGAAAGAGGTAAAAGTAAAGTTTCAGAAATATTATCAGAAGCAAAACTGAATAGTGGAAGAATATATGAAATATTAGAATCACTAGAAGAAAAAGGATTAGTAAGTAGCATAAAAGAAGAGAAAACAAAATATTTCACAGCATCACCACCTAAAAGAGTTATAGATTATCTGAATGCGAAAATAGATAATGTAAATAAACAAAAAATAAATTATGAAAAAACATTACCCGAACTGCAAAAAAGATATGAAGAAATGCAAGAAGAAACAAATGTAGAAGTATTCTTAGGAGTAAAAGGACAAAAAACAGCATATGAAATATTATTTGCAGAAGCAAAAAAAGATAGAACAAAAGAAGTTATTGTGAATGGAATTGTGAAATGGGATTCATATTCAAAAGAATATATTGATTTATTAAGATTTTATGTTTTCAAAAAAAGAAAAGAACTCAAACTAAAAGTTAAAAAGATTATAAATCCAAGTGCGAAGAAAAACTTAGCAGAAATAAAAGAAGACAACGCAGAAATAAGAACCTTGCCTTATGAGTCAATGACAGCAATACAAGTTCTTGGTGAAGTTACATTAATACAATTACAAACAAAACCACTCATCGCAATAATAATAAGAAATAAACAAACAGCAGAAGATTACAAAAAACAATTAAAGTTTTTATGGAGTATTGCAAAAGAAGTAGAATAAAATGAAAGATCCATACGAAGCATTAAATCAATTAGGATTAAATGAATCAGAAATAAAAGTATATTTTGCACTATTGGAATTAGAAAGTTCTACAGTAGGACCCATAATAGAGAAATCAAAAGTTGCAGATTCGAAAGTGTATTTAGTATTAGATAAATTAAAAGAAAAAGGATTAGTAAGTCAAGTAATAAAAGGAAATTATAAACATTTTCAAGCAACAGAACCAATAAATTTAATTCGAATACTAGAAGAAAAAGAATTAGAAATAACAGAACAGAAAAAAAAGATTAGAGAAGAAATAATACCACTAATAGAACATAGAAGAAAAAACACAGAAGAAAAACAAGAAGCAACACTATTTGAAGGATTAAAAGGAATGAGAAGTGCATACCAATACGTTCTAGACACAATGAAAAAAGGAGAAACATACAGAGTATTTCATTTATTAGACGAACCATTAAAACAAAAAGAAGTATCAGGATTTTATCGAGACTATCATTTAAGAAGAGCAGAGAAAGGAGTTTTTGTAAGATTCATAGCGCACGAAAAAGAGAAAAAAATAGTTTTTAAAAGTTTTAATCAACCAAAATCAGAATTCAGATATACAAAAGATTTTTTCCCAGTAGGAATACTAATTTTCAAAGGGCACGTATTAACTACAATTTGGGGAGAAGGAACACCAACAGCGATACTAGTAAAGTCAGAAAGAAATTACAAATATTACAAACAATTTTTTGATCACACATGGAACAAATCAAGAATTGGCCATGTTAATAAATAAAAAAGAAAAAAATTATTTCAAAGCAAAATCAACTGCTGCATCAGCTAAAATCTTAGTAGTGTCAAAAACAGGCATTTGCAAATTCTTGCTTGAAAGAGCTAAAGGCAATTCAGTGCAGGCTAAAACTAAAGCAGTAGCCCCATCAGCTTTCAAATCAGATACTAATTCTAAAACCCCATCAAAGGAAGATGTTGAAATAGATCCACCCATAACATCCAAAATCACACTTGTAAGTTTTGGAAAATGATCTTGTTTTGGAACTAAGTGATCAATACCCGCAGATTCAAATGCGTTTGAATAAAGCCCAGTTTCCAAAGTTGTTTGAGAGCCAAGAAGCGCCAAAGTTCCATCATGCAAAGATACAGCTTTAACAGTTTCTTCAACAATACTAAGCACAGGAATTGAAACTGTTGAACGAAGTGTGTTGATAAATAAATGAACCGTATTACAAGCAATTATTATGAAATCAGCGCCAGCATTTTCTAAAAGTTTAACACCATCAATTAACTTTGATAAAACCATATTTTGATTAACAATCCCCGTTTCATCAAAACCATCAATTCCTGCAGAATACATTATTACAGGAGGGTAATCAGTATCTTGAACTGCATTAAGTTTTTCTTGCGCGGATTTAATTATAAGAGAGTAAACTCTTGATCCCGCTTCAGGACCAAGCCCACCAAGTAAACCTATTGTTTTTAATTTTGCCATTTTAAATCACAACATGAAACTCATATTTAGGACCCATAACTTTCAACGAATAATTAGTTAATTTATTTGCAAAAGAATTTTTTTCAGATAAACCATTAATTATGCTAGTTACTGGAAATGAATCTTTAACAACAGGTTCAATCTCAGGATACATGTAACTTTCTTGAGGAACACTAAAATAAACTTGTAAAGTATCTTCCTTATTAGTTTTAAAACCCACTTTATCTAATTTTGTTAATAAAATATTAGTGAGTTTTTGTTGAGACTTATATTGCGCAGGTAAAACAGTTATTGAAATAGCAGATTCTTTTGCCTTAACTAAATAAAAAGCAGCATCCAATACTGAACAAGCATAATGATTAGTTTCTTCATCATAAAGAACAGCTTTACCATAACTCACTTTTTTATTTAAAGTAGTTAGTGGACCATTTTTTGAAGTAAAGCCACCACTTGCTAAACCATCAATTACATCTTTAGCAATATCAGTCAAAGAAGATTCCATGATAACTTTATCAATGGTAGTACCCTGAGAGTTTATTTTTGAAACAAAACCTTCAATATCTAAAATTTCATTCTTAGCTTCAAATTTAGGATTGTAATCATCAACAAATAACCAAGACGCAGTTGGAAATCCAAACTGTAGTAAATTATCCATTAACTGTTTACCAAATTTTAAACCCATAAAATGTTCAATACCAGGTTCTTCACTAGTATAAATATGCCCCGACTCAATAATTATTTTTTTATCATCAAACCAATCTTTAAGAGGAATGATTTTAGTTCCATTTAATTTTAATTCCATTTATATCACCATTTAGTTTTAGTTTTCAATCTAGTTTAAAACAAAAAATTTGTAAGTGATTTTTTCAAATCACGATAGTTTTCAGAGCATTAGCCCCGAAGAGAAATGCTTTAGTTTAATTTCGTCTGTATGTAATCATTTTTATCACAAAGTATAGTTCTGCTTTTTTACTTTTAAATATAGCGTCCTAAAAAGGACAAAATAAACAATTATGTCCGAAACAGAACATTTATATAATCAAAAGATTAAATATAACTATGAACATCACTTCAATTACAGAACAGTACGTAAACGAGCATCCAAGTATAAAGGATTCTTTAAAAAAAGATTTGATAAATTATTCTAAACTATCACGAAAAATCATTTTAGAAACAGAATTAAAGAAAGGGGATTTTGATGCGATACTTATTGCTCTTCGAAGAATGGAGCGAAAACTAACAAAGAAACAAAGTTATGAAAAAGATCTAAAGAAGTTGCTAGCAGATACTAAAATCGAGATTAAAACAAAAATGATGGTTTGCATAATTGAGAATGGATACTATAATAATAATCTATTAGAGTTACAAAAAAAGATTCGAGGAGACAGAGAAGTAATACATATTGTAGATGGAATAAGCGCAACAACAATAATTACAAGTCAAGAATATGAAAAGGACATTAAGAAAATGTTCAAACTTCGAATTATTAAGATTACAACAGGACTTGTTGAAATAGTGCTTCGAACAAAAGAAAACTTAGAAGAAGTTCCAGGATACATAGTTTACTTAACAAATCTACTTTCTGAAAAAGGAATAAATATAGTTGAAACAATGAGTTGTTGGACAGATACAATATTTGTGATTGAAGAAAAAAATATGCAACGATCAGTTGAAGCATTGAAATTCTAGAAAATAAAATAATAAATTAAAAAAAATTAAGAATAAACTTATTCAGTTTTTGCTTCTTCAGTAGGAGCAGCTTCAACAGGAGTTAAAGGTTCCTTACCAGCTTTCAAAACTTTTAAGTTAATTTGAGCAGTTTTAGCATGAACAATATTACTTGCAACTGTTTTTCTAATTCTCATACCTTTTCGCTTATGATTAGTACCTACACCATTAGCAATTAGAATCTTTTTTCTAACACCAACAGTTACGTCTTTTCTCATAGGAAAGCCACTTGAGTCAGAACCGCCTGTAATTTCAAATTCGTAACCAGGAAAACCAACTTTTCCACCATCTATTTTGTCACCAATTTTTTTACTTAAGAATACATCTGCTTCATCACCGGAAATTTCTTTCTTGTGAGTCTTTGCAGTTTTCGGTTCTCCAATATTTACTTTAAAATCCATTTTTTTATCTCCCAGAGGATCCCTTTTCAGGTATTGAGCTTTTCTCTCAAATCACAGTTATATGCGTCCTCAGCAAGCAATAAGAACTAGGATTTATTTTTAAAGCTTGTTATTAAATAAATGTTGAGAAATCAGACTTCAGAATTTCAAATTATCATCTTGAACATAATCTTTACCAGACTTAATAGCAATAAATACTTTTTGAAGTTCAGAACCAAGATAAGCTGCGTGTTGAAGACTAGAAATGTGACCATCATTAATTATTTTATAATAAACATCCTCAGGAAAATCACCCACATAATCTGCTTTAATAGTTTGTTCATAACTCATAATACGAACCTCGATTTTGGCAGTAGCTCTATTTGGACGAATAAGAATGTAAGAAGTAGGATCTTTAATCCACTCTTCACGAGTACGAGCTTTAACTTCGATAAATGCAGGTTTTTCTGACATATCAAACAATTATGAAGCTTTATTTAAATAGTTATTTAGTTATTCGATATATTTATTAATAGATGGAAGGAACTTAAATTTCGTGACAAAAGTAACAAAAAAAAGTATTTTTTTGGGACTTCCATATTTAAAGGTGTTCAAATGACAAAAGTAAAAATAATATACGATAGAAAAAACTGTTCAGGTTGTTGTACTTGTGTAAACTTAGATCCTGATAACTGGGAAATGGCAAAAGATGCTAAATGTAATCTTAAAGAAAATACTGAAAGAGAAGATGAATTATTTGTTAAGGAAATAGAATATGATATGAGAATTCAGATGGCATCAGATCAATGTCCTGCAAGTGTAATTAAACTTGAACGCTTAAAAGAATAAAATAAAAAAAGTAAAAAAAATAAATTATTTAATTAATTTCTAATTGAAGTCAACTTTAGGTGCTACATCACTTCCAGCATCTGCTTCAAACATTTCATCGTCTTTTTCAAAACCGTTCATATTTGCAACAATATTTGTTGGGAATGATCTAACCTTCACATTATAAGCCTTAACAGCCCCATTGTAAATGTCACGTTCAACTTTAATTCTGTTTTCAGTTCCTGCAAGCTCATCTTGTAATGATAAGAAGTTCTCACTTGCTTTAAGATCAGGATAATTTTCAACAATTACCAATAATCTTGAAAGAGCAGAATTCATCTCACCCATACTAGCTTCTAACTGAGCAGGACTTGTTGCCGAATCAATATTAACTTTTGCTTGACCAGCTTGACTTCTTAATTCAGTAATCTGAGTTAAAGTTTCTTGTTCATAATCTTTGTAACCTTCAACAGTTGCAATTAAATTAGGGATTAAGTCTGCACGTCTTTGATAAGCTGACTGAACATTAGCCCATTTTTCATCAACAGTTTCATCTGTTAAAACAAGACCATTATACATACCAGCAACCCAACTAACAATCACAAGCAAAGTAATTACTACAATACCTGCAATAATCCATGGCTTATAATTAATATTTTTCTTTGCCATATTTATTCACCCTCTAAGTTTATTTTTTAGTTTTATTTTTTGACTTTGACTTTGACTTTGCCTTAGTCTTTGATTTTGTAGATCTATTTGCAATAGCTGCAAGCTTTTCTATTTCGTGATCATCAAGCCACATACCATTACAAGTTTCACAAACATCAATAATGACATCTTCTTTTTGAATCTTTTTCATGATTACTTTGCATCTAGGGCAACGTAAATTCTTTTCATCAAAACCTTTGTTTTTACACGATTTAAATTTGAATATATTAAAACATTTCATTTACCATCCTCCGCCAGCGCCGCCTCCACCGAAGCCTCCGCCGCCAAAGCCACCAAAACCACCACTACCACCAAATCCGCCACGACCTCCGCCACGCATCATTGAGGAAGCTAGTAATGCAGCCATAAATAAATTATCATTACCTTTACCTTTGCCATTTTTACCTTTACCCTTTTTTTGAAAGAGACGTTGAATCATAGGTAAAATGAAAAATATGAATACAAAAATCCAATAAGGATTAAACCAAGAAGATACATTAGTTGAACCAGTAATTGGAGGAGGCATTGAATTAGAAACTTCAACACCAAGCTCAGTACCAATTTGTAAAATTGAAGATTTTATTCCGCCAGCATAATTGCCTTCTTTGAAAGCAGGAGCAATAATGTCCCTTCCAATTCGACCAACTTTTGCATCGTTTAAATAAGGCTCAATTCCCCTACCAACTTCAAAACGATATTTTCTATCTTCAATTGAGATTAAAAGTAAAAGACCATTGTTTGTCTCAGAATCGCCAAGATTTCCTTGAGCAAGTTCTAAAGCAAAAGAGTCAATATCTTGCCCATCTAAAGAATTAACTATTACAACTGCAAATTGTGCAGTGTTAGATTCATAAAATGAATTTAAGTATCCTGAAATTTCTTGAAACTCAACTTGAGAGAGTACACCAGCATAATCTTTCACCAAATAATCAAGATTAACATCACTTGGAGATTCTGCAGAAATAAAGCTCGCAGATAAGATTAGTACAAGCAATAAAGGAATAAATCTAATAATTAATTTCATAAAGCAAATTTAAAACTGCATACTTTATAAAATTAATGCAGAAAAAATAATTGTCACTAAAAAGTGATAATTTTGTTAATATTTAAAAACTAGATTCATTTTCCAACATTATTATAGACAATAAAATAAAGTTTAAAGTTAAAAAAAATATAAGATGGCACAAAAAAAACAATTACCAATTATCAACATATCACCTGAAGCATATGGACTACCTGTAGAACTAGGTCCAAAACATATGATTGTAAGAAGACAATCAGGTGGAGGAATGGGAGATATCACCAAAGTTTCATTAATTCAACAAATACTAAACGGCTTAGATACTCATTATTTAGGAGCAAATTATAAAAAATTATTCCAAACATTAGCATTTAAAGTTGCAGGAGTTGAATATGAAGACTATGTAAAACATAATTACAACAATCCAAATGGAAACGTACACTTACTAACATCAAAACATTTCAACCATTTAACAAATATTTATTCAGAAGCAGAAATAACATTTGCAGCAATGCAAGATTTAGGAACTGCAAGATTAAAAGAATTAATTCAAGCGAATAATGGCCACACATTAATTCATGGACACGATCAGGCAGTAGGAGTTATGGCTGCATACGCAAAAGCAAGAAAACAAATCTATGTTCATAGATTACATAATTTTTATACGAATATATTATCAATACATGACTTTGGTCACTTTGATTTTAGCGAACAAGATAAAGCAAGAAGAATATTTTGGAAAGATCCTAACACTAGAACAAAAATTGATTCACACGCAACAGCAATAAAAAATGCAGACGCATTAATTAGCGTAGGAAAAACAATTTTAGAAGAAATTGTAAACTACAAATACCACCCAGAAGATTTGAGTATCAATCCAGATAAAGATCATAGAGGAGAATATTTTGAATACTGGAATACATTAAATGAAATAACAATTAAATATCACACAGGACAAACCGAAGTTATACCTAACGCAATAGCACCTGACGAGTTACCAGAGAATCAAGATTATTTAGATCAAAAATTCGGCCCTGAAACAATAGATATTCTAGCAGCTAAAAATAAAAATAAAGTTGAGTTCCAAAAAAATAACGAATTAAAAGTTGGAAAAGAATACATCTTAGTAGGTTGGACTTCTAGACTTGAAAACCAACAAAAAGGAGCTGAAGATTTCTTAAACGCGCTTGAAGAATTATTAGATAAAAATGAAAATGTTCAAGTAGCAATAAATGCAGACCCTGCAACAAATCATGAACACTTAAAAACAAAAGCAGAACATCTTGCAAATAAATACAAAGGAAGAGTTGCATATAACACATTTGATAAACAAGAAAATAACAAATTATATTCTCAAGCAGATGTCATTGTTGGAAACAGCAGAAGAGAACCATTCGGATTATACATAGCACAAGCGGTTGCAGCAGGAGCAATAGTTACAGCACCGAATAATGGCGGAAGCGTAGATATTCTAAAAGCATTAAATGTTGAAAGAGGAACAGGTTGCGGAGTTTTATTTAATGATCCAAATAGAGATGGAGTTTACTGGGGAATGCAAACAGCAGTTAATGAAGTTGTAACAGGATTATCAAATGAAAGAAAGTGGAACGAACAACTTAGAGACAATATGAACTATATTAGAGAAGAATTCTCAGAAACAATATTTGGTCAAAGAGAGATTGAAATATTTGAGAAAACATTGTTTAATGTAGCAAAAACCGATAAGAGCTATAGAGATTATCAGATTAGACCAGTCACACCTGCAGAATTAAGTTTTGTCAATAAAATCCAACTATTATACAATGAAGCAAAAGATATATTTGGTAAATAATTTTTAGTTTCTAAACAACAATGGTTCTAAATATAAATAAATTAAAATAAGCTTAAACACCAACAACACTGCTACTACAGAACCATAAACTTTAAGAAGGAGTTATTTCTTAGTAAAAAAATGAAACTCAAAGCATGAGAGTTTAAAGAAAAAAAACTGAAAGGGTGAATGTTTAAAATGAATAAAGCACAACTAATAGAAGCAGTATCAAAAAAAACAGGATTTACAAAGACAGATGCAGAAGCATCACTTAACGCAGTACTTTCATCAGTTATGAAAGCAGTAAAGAAAGAAGACGTTGGTCTTGTTGGATTTGGAACTTTCAAAATTGTAAAAATGAAAGCAAGAAAAGGAGTTAACCCTCAAACAGGCGCAGCTATCAAAATTCCTGCTAAGAAAGTTCTTAAGTTCAGAGCAAGTAAGAATCCTTCATACTAATTTTAGTATAAATTTTCTTTTTTATTTTTTTATTATTAACTATTACAAATGAATAAATCTTTCTAAATCAATAAAAAATAATATAAACGAGTTAATCTTTAATTAATATAATAAACCTGAATGGTGAGAATATGAAAAATACAAAAAAGAATTTTTTGAATTTGCAAGGATCCAGAGGATTCTCGCAAAAAAAAATAATGATTGTTTTGATCGGACTATTAGTTCTAAGTATGACTGCATGCGAAGAAACTAAAGATGATAATGTACAAATTGCAAACCCTGCATCAACATTCTGCATAGAAAATGGCGGAACATTAGATATTAAAGATGGAGATGATGGACAATATGGAGTTTGCACAATAAGCAATGGTCAAGAATGTGAAGAATGGGCTTATTTTAGAGGCGAATGTCCTACAGAACCAGAAGAAATAAACTTAGAAACCTGTAAGAGCTACTTTGATGGTTGCAATATATGCACAGTAGAAAATGGAATCATTGGAGCATGTACTGAAAAATTCTGTGAAGAAATGGAAGAACCAACATGCTTAGAAAGTAACGGTCTTATATCATTAAATGAATTATGCCATCTAATTGAAGGTACAAAATGGGTTCCAGATTTTAATGAGTGCGAATATATTGGCAAAGGAGAATGCGAATTAATTAATGGAACATTCTTTGAATGCGGATCAGCATGTAGAAATGACCCGTTAGCAGAAATGTGCACCACGGATTGCGTACCATATTGTACGAAATAAGACTAAATAAATAATTTTTATTTAAATTTTTTAATTTCTTTTAATATAATAAAATAAAAGCTGCAGTAGATGGATGGATTTAAATTAAAGAAAAAAACGCGATATAGAGGCTAAACTCTAGTAAAATAAGGCAATTTATAAACCATGAAAAACAGTAAGATATATAAACAGTTCATTGTTTCTGAGTACAATAACAAAAATCCTTAGATTTAAGGATATTTTAAACGGAGTCTTAAAAATGGCAAAACTTAGAAAAGCAATTGCAAATAGAAGAGTAGAGAGACCATATACTAGAAAATCTAAGTATAGAACTCAATCATTCGTAAGAGCAGTTCCTAATAATAAAGTAGTCAAGTTCGAGATGGGCGATTTAAGAGGAAACTTCGACTATGTTGTATCCTTAAAAGTTGACTCAAGCATCCAGCTTAGACATAATGCATTAGAATCATCAAGATTAACAAGTAACAGATTACTTGAAAAAGAATGTGGAAAAAAAGGTTATAAATTAAAATTATTAGTTTATCCACACCACATTTTAAGAGAAAATCCTTTAGCTTCAGGAGCAGGAGCAGACCGTATGAGTACAGGAATGAAATGTTCATTTGGAAAACCAATCGGACTTGCAGCTCAAGTAAAAAAAGGACAAACAATCTTTCAAGCATTTGTTGACAAACAATTCTTAGCTTCAGGGAAAAAAGCAATGTCTAGAATTAAACACAAAATACCATGTAGTTGTAAAGTGGTAATTGCAGACAACCCACATAAGAAAGTAGTTGCTTAAATTTTTTCTATTTATTTTTTTAAATTCTAATTGTTCATAATTTAATTCTAAAAATATTTATTTAATAATTAATTTAATAGAAAAAGAGAATATCAGATTTATTTTAAAAGAATTCTTCTTTGTTCAATAATTTTTAATCTTAGAACTTCAGCATCGGATATGCCATCAACCTTTTTTGCAAAATCTTCAACTAATTTTTTTGGTAAAATATCAGCTTTACTTAAGTAGACTAGCATAGGCTTATCAAATTCACTTACTCTTTTGAAAAGTTTTTCTTGATCTTCCAAAGAATAACCTTCAGTTAAATCATAAACAAATACAACTATATCAGCACAATACTTAATTGCAAGATAAGCTACACGCTCTATTTGATTCATCTTATCAATTCGATTAAGAGTTCCAGGAGTATCAATTAATTGCATTTTATGAACACCATCTTTACAATATCCAACATTTAGTTTTTTAGTTGTAAAAGCATAAACTTTGATTTCAGGTGTTGAGTCAGTAATTTTACTTAGAAGAGTACTTTTTCCAACATTAGGAAAACCCGCAAGTGCAACAGTGAAAGATTCTTCATTAATAACTGGAAAATCACGCATAGTGAGTCTTACAACTTCTAAATACGCCATTTTCTTTTTTATTTGACGAAAAATAGATGAAATTCTACCTAAAAATTCTTTACCAATACCTTTGATTTTATCAATATCGCCAGTAGTTGAAAGCTTTTTTTTATATTCGTTTGCAAAAGTATTCATTTGGTTTTTTGCCCAATTAAGAGCTCCAAGTGATTCTTTTAATTTAACATAATCAAGATTGATTCTAACAAGTTCTTCATAGAATTCTGAAAGATTATCAAAATTAGGAAATGAATAAATAATATTATCAAGTTTTTCCTTTAAAGTTTTAGCCACGGAAGACATAAGTGCAACTTCATAGTTCTTAGCTTTTTTAACTTGATCTCCCCTTACAGCCTGCTTTTTAATCGAAGCATATCTTTTTGCAGTTCGAAAAGCATACTCTAGATAAAAGTCTGATTCTTCTACTGGTATCATCGAATTAAAGGACATAATCATTGAATAGTATGGATTTTTTTATAAATGTTCTTGGGAATCTTGGATAAAAGAAATAATAATGAGTAAACAAAAACTTTAAATAGTAAAATTCTAAAATATACTTTATATGGCTATTAAAAAAAACTTTTGGGATAAATTAGTTGAAGCAGAAGGAATTGAAAACATTTTTCATGACCCACACAACAATCCTAAAAAAATTCTACATAGAATAAAATTAATTATACCAATAATGTTATTTGTAGGCGTAGTAGTTTTAATATTCATAAATTCTTTAGCTGGAAAAGTAATCTTAATTGGAACAGTGCTTGCAACAATTTTAAGTTGGTTTGGATATCATGAAATAAGAATAAAAGACAAATTAATGATTAACAAGTTAATTTCTATGATCTTAATTGTAGTGGGTGGTGGATTAATTGCAGCAAAACACATGAGACTAACACATACAGAAAACACAGTTATTTTATGGGTAATGCTGTTAGTAGGATTAACATCATTCTTTTTAATAGGACTTGTAAAGAAAAAATTACATTAAAAATAAAATAATTATTTATGCGACAACTTATTTATATTTCTCAATACCTAATGGACTAATAATACAAATATGTGGAAGTTTTCTAAGTTGCTCATTATAATCCATTCCACAACCAACAATGAATTTGTTAGGGATTGAGAATCCAGCATAATCAGGCATATATCCAGTTATATTCAAATTAGTTCGTTTAGAAACTAAAGATGCAACGCTAACAGATTTAGGATTATAATTGTCTGTTAAATGATCAAGTAAACCTTCATATTTAACACCTGCTTCATCAGTATATCCAAGCATAGTTCTAGCAGAATCAACAATATCTTCTACAACCACAACATCTCGTCCTCGAATATTATCTAAACTATTATGAGCTATAATTTTAATCTTCCCAGTACTTTTAGTACCTTCATAACTACTAACAGCAATATCGTTAGATAAGAAAGGAATAGAATTTTTTTCTTCCCTTTGAAAACGATCATAAAATTTAGTTAAATCATCAAAAAAACTCCTTGCACCTTGAAGAACACAAAGAAAAACAAGATCTTTATTATGATAATCTTCATGAATATCAAAAGCCATTTTTTCAATACGATTAGAAATAATACCACTTGGAATCATGATAGATTCGATATCTTCTGCGTGACTTGCAGGAACAATGAAATCAGACTTAGAATAAACTTCGTTATCTTTGATGAATATAGGATTAGATGCCATAAATAAAGAGGTGAAAAGAGACTTAAAAAGGTTTGCAAAAATACTTTTAAATAAGCACAAAATTATCCAATTAATGGAATAATTATATTCGGACTGTCTAGAACAAAAAAAGAAACACGAAATAGACGCATAATTTATACATAGGTCTAAAAATAATAAACTCATTAACATAAAAAGATTTTTAAATTTCTTTTTTATTATAAATAATATGAACCTAATTCTAGAAGCAGAAAAGTTTGCAGAACCATATTATAAAATAGAAACTAATACAGACAATAAACAAGGAAAGTTTCTAAGAACTCATGTAAGTTTGGTAAAAAAGTTTGCTTTAGAGATTGGAAAACATGAAAATGCAGATTTACTAGTTTTAGAAATTGTTGCAGAAACACATGATGTTGCAAAAAATATTGACAAAGAAAATCATCAAGAACTTGGTTCAAAAATTGTTGCAAAGTTTTTGGAAGATAAAGATTTAGAAGAAAAAAGAAAAAAACTAATTGTAGAATGTGTTGCAAAACATGGCTTAAAATGCAGAGGTCAAAAAGATAAATTAGAAGTTGTTATAATAAGAACAGCAGATGCAATGGCAGTCTTGTTTGATGATGAATGGCAAGCAAATAGACGAAAAGCAAAGACCAAAGAAAAAATGATAGAAAAATATGATAAATTACTTGCAAAAGTACAAATAGAAAGCGAAATTCCAAAAGCAAAAACCAGAATTGAATATTTAAAATTACTTCTTTGAATGTGGATTTGCTAAATAATGTTCTTTTAATTTCCAACCGTGCCAATCTAAACAATCTTCTTTTTTAAAACCTAATTTTTCAGCATAAACAAATATTTTATCTACATCACCATCAACTTCCAATTCTAAGAATGTGGGAATATAAGGGTCATCACCTTGTATTTCATCAATCTCAAATCTTACACCATCAAGAGTATAAGAAGTTCTAAGCTTAGAATTCTTAGCAATAAAATCAACCCCGATTAAATTAAATATTTTTAGAGTTTTATCAAAATCAGAAACTTCAACTTCAAACTCATTACAAGAACTAACACCTTCAATCGGACTTTTTTCTTTATAAACAAGTTTTATAACACTATTCTCACGACGTAATCTTAAAAGTTCATCTTTCTTTACTATACGTTTATCTGGAAAGTCAAGAGCACCACCAGCCACAATACCTTCAAATATTTTCTTAGCACCTAAACTTTCAAGTTTAGAAATGACTTCATCTTTATTTATTTCAAGAATTTTAACTTCTATTTCATGCATAGAGAAAATAAAAAGCAAGAATAATAAAAAGATTTCGATAAAAAAAATTAGTATCAATCTGAAAAACTATATAAATGTAAGACTTCAAAACATGATTTATGAACATAATAGCAGACCTCCATATTCATTCTAAATACTCGCGTGCGTGCTCGACAGCATTAGATATAGCAAACCTTGAGAAGTGGGCCAGAATCAAGGGTCTTGGACTCCTGGGAACGGGAGATTTTACACATCCAAAATGGTCAAAAGAAATAAAGAAACATTTAAGCGAAGATGAAAGTGGAATCTTAAGAACAAAGACTAACTTCCCATTTGCATTACAAACAGAAATATCATTAATTTACACAGATGAAGATAAAGGCAGGCGAGTACATCATGTAATTCTAGCGCCAAATTTAGAAGTTGTTTCACAAATTACAGAATACTTACTAACACATGGAAGAATTGATTATGATGGCAGACCAATCTTTAAAATTCCATCAGATATGTTTGTATATGAACTTAGAAAAATATCTAAAGACATAGAAGTAATACCAGCACATATATGGACTCCTTGGTTTGGAATGTTTGGATCAAAAAGTGGATTTGATTCTATGAAAGAATGTTTTAAAGATCAAGAAAAGCATGTTCATGCAATTGAAACTGGAATATCAAGTGATCCTGCAATGAATTGGAGACTATCGCAATTAGACAAAAAACAAATAGTATCATTTTCAGATTCGCACAGTTTTTGGCCTTGGAGAATTGGAAGAGAAGCAACAATTTTTGATTTAAAAAAATTTAATTATAAAAATCTACTAAAAGCAATAAGAACCGGAAATGGACTTTCTGGAACAATAGAAGTAGATCCTGCGTATGGAAAATATCATTTTGATGGACATAGAAATTGCAATATAATGACTAGTCCTGCGCAATCAATTAAAATGAAGAATTTCTGTCCTGAATGTAGAAAAGAACTAACACTAGGAGTTGCACATAGAGTTGAAGAACTCGCAGACAGACCCCAAGGATATAAACTAAAAAATGCAAAACCATATTATTCAATGTTGCCTCTTTCAGAAATTATATCTGCAATGAAAGGAAAAGCCATGAGTACAAAAGCAGTATGGACAGATTATGATAAACTAAGAAAAAGATTCGGATCAGAATATGACATACTTTTAAAGACAAGCCAGGAAAGGCTTTCAGAAGAAGTACACCCAAAAATTGCAGAACTAATAATTAAAAATAGACAAGGAAAACTAAAAGTGAATCCAGGATATGATGGAGTATATGGAGAACTTGAAGTAGAATCATTAAATCCAAAAGAAGCAAAAGAAAAGAAAAGAATAATAAGAGCAAAACCAAAACAAAAAGATTTGGGAAAGTTTTTTTGAAGAGAGAATAAAACTATGAACATAATTGAACATTTAGATCAATAATTATTCTTTGCAAGCGCTCCACATTACCCAGAACCATTTTCTCATACTCTCTGCAAGTTGTTTGCTTATTAAAACAAAAACTACAACGTTATCGTCAACATGATGAACATCTAATCCAGTGTACATGACTATTCTATCTCCAAAGAAATCTATCGCAGAATTAGTTGATGCTTCTGGCGGTAAAAATCTTGATTGACTCAAATGTTCTTTTACAGGACTAACAACATCTTTTTTTACATGGTCCCTCATTTCATGATCAAATAAATGATAAGCATTTAGTTTAAGTCGTTTTAATTCTTTATAGAATCTTAGTCGGTAAGTTTCTAATCGCGGATCATACCACCCACCTTTTGCACCTATCGCAAAAATGTCTTCTTTCACATCCAATATATCTTGCAAATAGTTTTTATATCCTTGAATTCCACGATAAATTAATGCTTGCTCTTCTTGCTTTATTCCAAGGAACTTTTTTGTTAGATCAAGTAAAGTATTATCTAATTTATCTTGTTTATCTTTTAGAATAGTAGTTAATCTTCTGGGATCAGTAGCACAAAAGTTCTTTTCACCGGCTAAGACAAATTGAGTTACTAAGCCACGCTCCATTAGTTTATTTAAAGAATCATAAACATTTCGTCTATGAACTTTTGATTTAATAGAAATAGTATTGACATTAACTTCACCTAAAGAAAGCATGGATTCATAAACTCTTGCTTCATTCAAACTTAAACCTAGCCCCATTAAAGTTTCTTCATGCATAAACATAATAGTATAACTCATGATTTAAATAATTATCCAATTGAGGTGGTACCCACCACCCCCAACATTTAAATAGTAATTACTCTTTTCTAGTGATAACAAATAGATAAACGCACATATTAAGCTCAAAACAACTTAAAACAATCATTATTGATTGAGAATAAAATAAGATTTAGCGAGAGCTACAAAAATAAAAAGAAGGTGAAAATAAAATGAACAAAATTACCAAAAATATAATCATAGGAGCAGCCGCAACAATAATGGTAAGTGGATCAATTGATGTGATTGCACAAGGAGATTTCTTTAATGGTCAACCTGGGCCAAGATTAACTCAATTAGATCACTATCTAAACATAGACAGACAGACAGGTAAAATAAACGGAACATACATTGCAAAAGCATTTCCCAGCATAGGAACTAATACTAAATTATTAGTTGCATTGCCAATGGGAGTTTCAAAAGAAGGGGTTGATATGAAAGGAATAAACCTTGGAATAATGAAACAGAAAATGTTCGGTAAAGAATTATATGGTGTTGCTGCAATTGGCGCATTTAAAGATAAAACAGGATATTTGAACGATATAAGTTCACAAGTATATGCAACTCTAAACGCTGGAAAAATAAGTGTAGATGTAGAAGCAATGTTCAACGTAAATTGTAAAAACAAAAATACACACACAAAAGCATCTGCAACAATAGGCTATGGCAATGATAGAATTAGAGGAGGAGGATCAATCACAGTTGAACAAGGGAAAAAACCTCAACTACAAGCAATTGCGAGATATGATATTACGAAGAACCATCAGTTTTGGTTAGAAACATACGTTAGCAAACAAAGAGCAGGAATCAGATTGGCTGCAAACTTTTAATTTATTTTTTAGAATTTTTTAATTTAAAAAAAAAGATAAAAAAAAGAATAATAGAGTTATCCTAGATAACTCATATATTTTCTATCAGACTCAGTTGTTGTTTTTGTAGATTGCTGAATTAAACCTTTTAGTTTTCCTTCAAAGTCTTGAGCTTGTTTGATTAAAGGTTTTGGATTAACTTTAAGTCCTAAATACTTATCTAATGCTTTGATAACTCTTGAAGCTGCATTCGCATCAGGAAGAGCAGATTTAGTTTCTGCAAACAAACAAACTGAGTTTTTAGCGTTAAGCATAATAGTTGAAGTTACACCAACAATAATACTTTCATCAATAGGTTTTAGTCCAACTTTAGTTCTAAGTTTTTCATCACCATAATAATAAACTTGAGGTTCTTTTTTAGTAGCAGCAAGAGTTCTTGGAGAACCAACACCTTCGATGCTAATAATCTTCTTAGCTTTCAAAGAATTAGCCATTTCTAAAACCGCATTACCAATAGCCCACTCTTGACCCTTAGGATTAAGAATAGTTTGTAAAATCACAATGTTATGTTTTTTAGAATAATGAACAGCCATAGGATTTACAAGTTTTCCTTTGTGAATTGCAGCCATAGCAGGAAGTTGATCATAAACGAATTCACCAATCTGTTCACATTTTAAATGCTCAAGAAGAAATTCGGTAACAATAGTTCCAACAAGACCAAAGCCTGGGAAACCTTCAATAATAATAGGATTTTGTGGTTTTTTTCTAAGATTAATTTTCATGTATATAACACCTCTAAGTCTATAATTATATCTGCGAAGATGCTATATAAAGTTTACTGTTTAATATTTTCTAAAAAAGTATCAAGAGATTGTTTTAATTTAGACTCTGAAACTTTAGAATATGAATCCTTTAAACGCTTTGAGACAACATCTGCAGATAAAGAATAAAGCTCTTCTGAAAAGGAAGAACTTAAAATAATATTTGAAATAGAAGATGCGAAATCAGAAACAACACTACCTGAAGATTTTTGTCTATAAAATTGTTTCCCAAAATAATCCCAGTTGGTTATTTTAACTAAACCATCAGCAACATAAGAATTGAGTTTTAATTTTAAAAGATCAGAATAATCTTTTATTGTTTCAGGACCATTTACTAAAACTTTTTTTTGAAAACGTCTAAAAAGAGCATCATCTAAAACATCAGGACGATTAGTTGTAGCAACTAAAATATAATTTCCAAGATTATTTGAAGAAACACCTTGAATCTGATTAATTAATTCACCCAGAACAGAAATATTCTCAGAACTTTCATTATCAGACCTGCCAAAAACTACTGTATCAATATCATCAGCAGTTAAAAAATAAATTGCATCGCCTTTTGAAACTTGAGAAAATAAACGACTAATATTATTTGCACTCTCAGAAAAATACTTTGATTTAAGAGAATTTGAAATATCTCTAACAATTAAAGGTTTAGAATATTTTTTAGACATGTCTTTTGCTTGCGAGATCATAACTTCAAGAGTGTGAGACTTACCGCAACCAGGCAAACCAAAACCCATAATACGTTGATTAAAATCACCATAGCGTAAAATATGAGGGTGAGACTTAGAATGTAAGTCGTATAAAAAAAGAAGTTTTAAAGTTTCATCAATAGTTGATACAAATTCTTTATTTCCAATAATTGAACCTGTTGAAAGATTTGAGAAATTTTTATTAGACGAAGATATAAGCGATAAGTAAAGATCGGAATTATCAGATGAAGTTAAGAAATCATGAGCCTTAGCAGAGATTGATGAAAAATAGTTTAACACTAAAGAATCAGAATTATTATAAGAAGAAAATTGTTTGAAATCATCAACTAAAATTTTTTGAAAAGAAGAAATATTTGAATTAAAATTAATATTTGATTTTGAAGAAACAGAAATATTCTCAAACCTATTATTAGAAAGAATAAAAGAATAAGCTAATAAAAAAGAATTAGAAGCTGAAGATAAAGGACTCAATTTCTTTTCAGATGTTAATTTCTCAAAATAAAGTTTTTGAGTTACAAGGTTTTCTGCAAAAGAATTAAGATATACTTTGTAATTTGAAGGAAAATAAGATTCTAAAGAATCCTTTAAACCAAAATACTTATCAGATAAGTCCCTAACTAAAGAATCTTTGCGAGACTTAACCATATAAGAGTCAATTGACACATCATAAGACATAAAGAATACCTCCATTAATAATAAAAGAAAAAGAAAAAATCAATTACCTGCTTTTTGTCTTTGCATATTTATTTGCCCCATCATATCGTGATAAGATTCATCAACACTTGAAAGAATTTCATCTCCATACGAACCAATCTTTTTATACAAAGATCGATTCTTATTAGACATTGAAGATGTAACAGTATTTAATTTTGATAAAGCTTCATTCTCGCCAACATTTTTGGTTAAAACATTATTCAAAAGACTGCCTGCATTTTGTAAAGAAGAAGAAACATCCTCTAAAGTATCAATCATTTCTTCATGGCTATAATCGGATTTAACAGCAATATTAATTGATTGAATTGTAGAATCTAATTTGAACTTAAAACCTTCAACCCTAATTACACCAGATTTAATACTATCTAGATAAATTGACATATCTTCATTATAATCAGCCAATAAATCTCTTGAATGAATATACTCTTTTGCAGCTCTTTGATTTTCAAATATTTTTTGTTCAATAGAATTTACTTTTGATGATAAATTAGATGAATTAGCTGAGGTATCTGAAGAAAGCTTTTCTTGAATTGAATCATAAGATTGTTGTAAATCGAAAATAGTATTACCAACATCCATGGCCAGACTTGAATAAGCAGAAATTCTAGAATTATTTGCAGAAACTGTTTCAGTCAATTCAACCATATAATTATTTGCAACTGAAAGTTTTTTAGATACAATATCTCGAAGTTTTAACTGCTCAGAAAGTCTTTTTTTTAAATCGTTTTTTGGAGATATAACTCCAAAGTTAAATAAAATTTTATTTACGAAATTAGGACCCGTTCTAGAAAAAATATAATTTTTTTTAGAAGTATTTCTGGCTTGAGATTGAATAATTTTTGCATCTTTAAATTTATCATCAATTGAATCAATACCCGATCCTTGCGCAAGATTTTTTAGATGAGCGCGTTCTGTTTCACTTAAATTAATACTTAATAATTGTTCGCCAAAGATTGTTTTATTCATTTTTCCACCCCGATATATTTTGAAACTTTTGAAAAGAAAGAATCATCTGGATTGAGTTTTTTATCAGATGACTTGTATAAAGAATAAAGTCTATCAACTAATGAATCAGAAACTTGACCTTGAGCAATTCTAGACTCAATTGAATTAAGCATAGACCACGTTTTTGGATGCATATCATACATTAAAGAAACTTCTTTTTCAGATTCAGAATTGATGATGTAGGATTCTATTTTCCCATCATCATTTGCCTTCCAATCAACTTTTAAGATTGCAGGATTTGGAAAGAAACCTTCCTCTATATATTGCTTTTTTTCGAAAAGATTATATTCTACTTTTCTAAGATCAGGATAAAAAGAATAAGTTAGAATTGCAGCTGTAAGAACAACAGATTTTGCTAAAATTGCTCGCCCTATAGATCTCGCCATATAAACACCCCATTAGTTTTCATAAAGAAAAGAATGTGAGGGAGTATACTTAAGTGAGCGTTGTGGTAATTAGTGCAACAGTTTTTAGAGTTAGAAAAATATTTGATTGAAATCTAATTAAAACTTTGGCAGAACAATTTGTCCTTCTTCATCATCTCCAATGAATTCTACTTTTGTTTCTAAAAAGAGTCTGCCAACAAAAGCTGCAGTTACAGCATCAATTTCACATTGACGATATTCGTTTCTTGGAATAACTAAATCATAAACTTTTAAGAAACGTTTAATCTCAAGATAATTATTTGATCTAGGAATTTTAAGTAAGTCATAGAAAGCTCCAGTTGAAGTTTCAATAACTAAGAATCCTTTTGCTTGAAATTGTTCTTTTAATGCCATACCACGCATTACAAGTTGCTCCATGGCAAGAAGTCCTCTTGGAGCTACAAACTTAATATTTCTCTTAGCAAGTTCTTCTTCTGCAAGTCTCCAATTACCTTTTTCAGGGAATGAAAGAGGCGAACCAATAACAACAATATCAGGATTTAATTCGACAATTTTGGATTGTAAAGAAACATTATCAATTTCTTGTATGGATTCAATACTATCTGAAAGAAAGCAAAAACCAGTTTTGCCATCCAAGCAACCTAGTAAATCTAAACCAACAATTTTCATTTAAAATACCACCAAATCTCTTAATTTTGTTTTTGATTTTTTAATAGTACCTTTTGATACTTCAACAGCATATTTAACACTTTTCTTTGTTTTATAGAATGTAAAAGGTTTGAAATTTTCTTTTAATTCAACAACTTTCATTTTATCGTCGAGGAAGATTACATCAATTGAATAGAAAACAAAGCACATATGAAACGAGACTGATTCAAATTTAGGCATGAAAAACACTAAACCTTTATCTTTAATGGGGCTTGTAAACATAAGACCACTTGCCATAGCCCACAGAGACTTGCATAGCTTTGTTTTAGAAGCAATAATTGTGTTTTTAGTGCTATTCTTAATCATGAAGTAAATTTAAGAAAAGGAGTTTAAAAAAGTATTGGATTTAAAACTAAAATAATTTCTAATTTAAAGAATTTAAGCAAACAGTATCATCCCATAAATTATCACAAACAGCAGCATCATTTTTTAATTTTGCCAAATCTATATAACAAGATTCACGATTCATTGAACTAACTAACTTACAATAAGATTCATCTTTCAGAAATTTAGCATTAGATAAATAACATGAATCTTTGAAATTATCTTCTTTTTGTTCACACTCAGTCAAAAATAAACTTGATAAATCTTCAACGGCAGGTGGTTCATACCAACAAAAACATTCCTTAGTTGTAAGATCATATTTATTACCGCTTGACCAAAGAGATTCAGATTCACAATGTAAATTACATTCACTAATATTCTTAGCAGAAATATCAGGTGCATGATTCCAACCAAAAAGATTCACTTTCCATTCACCATCTACTTTTATTAAGAAAATATAACTGTCAGACTTCTCTCGCCCATTTTTAGTAGCATTAACTGTAATCAAGGCATTGTCATTCTCAATGGATATATTGATTATAGAATATTGTAAATCAGACACAGCTGATTGAATGGTCAATTTGATATTATCAATAACGCCAGGCATAATTGCCTCATAATCATTCAATTCATTTAGAATAGAATCTCCATAATAAATTATTGAAAAATAATTATCTAAATTGCCAGATACACTAAAAGAAATATAATCAGCAAATGTAGATTCTATTTCAAGCGAATCCATATCAGAGCTTTGCATATTAGTATATTCGGAGTCAAAACTTTTTTTAATATATGATTCAAAAATATAAACTATACCTATAACTAAAATCAAAACTATTAGAACTATTGCGACAATAGTTAATAACTTTTTAGATATTTTTTTAGAATTATTATTCTCAACAACCTTGGGAGAATTATTGGGAGAAGGTGAAATAAAGTTAGATTTTGACGCATTCATGACTGTATCGCCAGCATCTTGTTGACTATAACCCTTTTTAATTAAATAATTATACATTTGCTGAGAAGAATGACCTGTATCAAGTTTATTTTTTACCCACTCAATAAGCTGTTGACTCACCATAAATAAACATTAAGAATAATATTTATAAATTTTCTTAAAAAAAATAATTGAGTATAATTTCAAAATAACTTGTTTCTATGCATAAATATAAGTATTACACCACCAATTACAAATACAGATATTCCCATTAAGAGAAATGCTTGAAGAAGAGTGTACACATCTGCAAACCAACCAATAAAAGGAATAAATATTGCAAAGAAAATATTCTCAATGAAACGCTCACCTGAAAGAACTGTTGCCCTAACATCAGATTTTACTAAAGAGTTAATATAATTACTAATTACAACTAATTTAAAACCTCTTACAAATTGATGAAGAAATGCAAATAAGAAACTAAAAGTAAATACAAAACTACCAAGAAGAATATTTGAAGTTGCAACAATAAACATAAGCAAAATCAAAGATGTTTTTCTACCAAAAAATTTCTCAATTCTAGAAGCATATTTTGAACTTATTGCAGCAACTATTTGAAAACTTGCAAAGATTAAACCAAAATGAATTATTTCAAGACCACTTAAAGACATGTAAGGTTGGTAAAACCAAAGAGCCGACTGAAAAAATAAGTATATGATTGATGAATAAATAATAAGCCAACGAATCTTTAAATTATCAATAAGATGAGTTTTGATAATTTTTATCAGAGTAAATGCGTAATTTTTTTTTATAACTAGTTTATACCTTGCAGGCTCAATCATACTTCTAGACAAAGGAAGCAGACAAAAAGCAAAAGGCAAAACAGCGTAGAAAGTTAATCTAAAATCAATTTGACCTAAAAAACCACCAACAACATTTGATACTGCAATTGTGATAAACCTAATAGCAGTAGCATTACCCCAAAATTTTGTGTATTCATTTTCTCTTCCAACTTCTTTTAGAGTATCAAATAAAAATGCAGCATCAGCTCCTGAAATCATTGAAAGAGCAAAAGCCATAGATATTTCTCCAAGTAAAAAGATCCAAAAAGAATGACTGATAGCGTAAAGAAATATAGCTACAGGAAAAGCAAGTGATGCCAATATAAGTGCGTTCTTTCGACCAAAAATATCTGCGAAATAACCGCTAGGAATTTCAAATAAAACAACTGAAATAGAAAATACTGATTGTAAAAGCATAATCTCAGTGAAAGACAAGCCATTATCCTGCCAGAAAAGAACCATAATTGGAACGAAAAGTGCAAAGCTAGTAAATACTTTAAACAAGTAAAATTTCCAAATATTAGCCTTAAAATTAACTGACATGAAGAATAAAATAATATAGAACTTATAAAAATATTTCTAAGATGAAAATAGTTAATCTAACATTTAATTACTTCTTAATTTTGAAACTCGCATAAGTTAAAGCGACAGATACAGTTAGCCATGCAATAATATCAACTGCTAAATTTAAAGGATAGAAAAAACTAGAAGGTGAACCCTGAGGAACTTCCCCTAAAGAAGCAGAATATTTTAATGGAAATCCAAAGAAAAGATAATCTGCAACATTAAGCTGAATTAAAACTACAATCACAGACATCAATATCCATAAAATAACAAAGATCATGATTGAACGAATAATAAATGATTTTTTATTCATAAATTAATTTAGGAATTAGAATATATAAAGTTTATCATCTGAACTAAAAATAAGAAATTTATTTATCCAATGTAAGAAGCATCTTTAGATTGTAAGAATTGTCCTGCTTGTGCTTTTCTATCTTTACCATCTTCTTCATCTATTTTTCTAATATCACGGTTAATTTTTCGAAGAGATAAATCAAAACCATACTTTTTATTTAGAAGATTAAGAAGAGATTTTGCACCTTTAATCCCAATATACATAGGGTGTCCGAATGTTTCAGCTAAAAGAGCAACTGATTTAATATTTCTTTTTGCACTAAGACCAACAAGCAAACCTGAAACACCAATAATAGGACCAACACGGCCATAAACTTTAGTATTTGCTTTGAATTCTTTGAAAGACTCAATGAACTTTTTATTATTACCAGTACAATAAACTTTAGGTTTTTCAGGAACATCTTCAAGACCAATACCACCAAGAGTTAAAATTTCTTTACACTTAAATTCTTCACATAAATCAAGAATAGTTTCACAAAAAGTGTATGAAGAATATTCATCAGTAGGTTGAATATCACCAGTTAAGAAAAGAAAATCTTGCTTGCCTAATTTTTTATGATAAATTTCAATCTTTGGAAGATCAACTAAGTTTTCTTCATTAACAAAAACTGAGTTTGGAAGAGTGTACGAGAAAACATCAACAACTTTAGTTGCTTTTAATTCTTCAACCATAAAGTCTGCAACAATTTTACCAACATTGCCTAAACCAGGAAGACCTTCTATGAAAACAGGACTCTTAAATTTTAAATTCTTTTTTTTAGTGATAATCCAGTCTTCAGTCATTTTAGTTTGAATATTTAGCTTTACGTCTGTAAGACCCGTACTTATCTTCAGGACTGTATTTAGGAGGTTTAGGATTAACCCTTTTACCACTACAAGAACATTTATCCCCTAAGCCATAAGACTGACATTTAAGACATTTAAGTATGTGACTCATTTCTCAATCCTTTCGAATTTAATTTCGCCGTTATTAGCTTCAATTGCAGTAATAACAACTTCTCTAGCTTTCTTAAGAATATCTTCAGCTTCTTTGTATTCCTTAGCAATAACTCTAAGATTATATCGTCCGCCACCTTCATATTTAAGTTCAACTTTTTTATCAACTGCTTGAGCATCTAAGAAAGCTTTCTTAACAATATCAATACCGTTTTCTTCAAACATAGTAAGTGAGAAACTTCCTGAAACTTCAACTTGTTTAGGTTTAATTTTATCTTTAACAATGATGGATAAAGGTTTTGCAATAGTTTTATCTATACCTAAAGTTGTTAAATCAAGATTATGCTCAACAACTTCAACGAAAGCCATGTGAACCATTTCATAAGACTCAAAAATAGGAGTTGAAATTTTAGCGTACATTTCTTTGAAAGGTTGCTTAATTTCAGCTGCAAACATTTCAATGATTTTTTCAGCTTTCTGCTCTTGCTTAATGGAATCTAATTTTCGTCTTTTCTGATTATCATTAACTCTTCTTAAAGAAAGATCAATATGACCTTTGAAAGTGTCAACTTTTAATACAAGACAAACAACTTTTTTGCCTTCTTTAACGTAATCACGAATATTTCTGATTCTACCAGGACTAATCTCTGATATATGAATCATACCTGAGTCATTGTACTCATCTAAGCTACAAAAAACTGCGTTTTGATGAACTTTAGTTACTGTACATAATACTAGTTCATCGGATTCAGGTAAACCTGATTTTTTAAAAAGCATTATTCAAGTACCTCTAAAACTCTGGACTTGATAATTGATTTTCCGCCACTAGTATCAGCTAGAATTTCGCCGCAAACTAAGCACTCAACTTTTGAACTCGCTTTACCAAAAATGATTTGTTCATTTTTACATTTTGAACATCTGATTTTCACGAATTTTGATTCTGAATTAGTCTTCATATTAATACCTCACTATCTATGATTGTTAAAGAATAAGAAATCATTTATAAATATTATCAATCAACGTCGAAGAAAAACACGACAAAAGACGAATTTATTCAGTTAAAGTAGAAAAATATGATTATAAATTAATTTTTAATGAATTTTCTAACATTCTCATGTTCAAGAACTAAAGAAAAATGTTGTTCCAATTGCTTAAGAAAAACAGCTTGGTGTTTAATAATGCTAGAAATCTCGTCAATATTACGAACAGTCTTTATTAAAAGATAAGACATAACTTTAATTCGTTTTATTTGTTTAGATGCAAAAGGTGTAAAATCATTAGCTTCAGCAGATAAAACTTTATCATCAAAATTATTTGTAAGCATTAATAATAAATCAAAAATCTTAGCAAACAACATGCTTAATTGAACATTCATAGACTCAATATCTTTTTCATTAACTGTTTGATCTTTAAGCTTTTTAATTAAATAAGAATCTTCGCCTAAAGCTTCTTTTAATACAAGGTTAAAATCTTTATGAGTTCTGAATGGTAGCCTAGAATGACCTCTATCTATTCCATATTCAATTTCTTTATCATGAAGAGTGTCAAATAAATTATATTTCTTAACAATATTAGTATCAATAATATGATCTATTTCTCGTTGTTTTTTATCAAAACCAATCTCATTTGAACAATAGTTTTCTGCTTGTGTTAATAGATTTCTTATTAAAAGCAATATCTTTGCAGAGTTATAAAAAAAATGATGTGCTTTTCCTTTTTGTTCTCTTGAATATTTTTCATTCTCACGGAATGTACCCATAAGTTTATTTTCATAAATACCTTTAGTCGAATCACGATTTAATCCTGGATAATCATGTTTTTTAACATAAGTTTCAAAGTCAATAAATAAGTCAGAAACAACACGTCGAAGTTTTAATATTAGTTTTGCAAGAGTCTTTTCATCAATTAATATTTCTCGAGTTATTTTTTCAAAATTACGCTGTTTTTCTTTAATAACATCAAGCTCTTTTTTTGCAGCGAGTAATTCAGGCAAAGATTTTTTTATATCAAGAACAGCATTTTGAGCATGACCTAATGAATATTTTAATTCTTCGTTTTCATTTGTTAGAATTCTTAATTCATCATTCTGTTGAATAGTGCGAGTTTTCTCCAACTCAAAATCAGATTCTAATCCTTCAATTTTACTCTTAAACGCGATTGCTTCTTGCTTAAGCACAGCCATCTCTTCAGTTAATCTTGCGATTGTTTCTGCTTTTGATTCTCCGCCAAATATTCCCATAACTAAAGCTTAAGAATTAGAGTTTAAATATATTTCTATCTAGATAATAAACAAAATAAGAATAAAATATTGATAAAAATAAATAAGAATTAATTAAATCATTTCGACTTTTCTTGCTCTAATACCAGTTTTTTGCATGTGAGTTTTACCACAGCCTTTACAAGTATATCTAAAATCGGTTTTTTTACTTAACTTTTTCCCAACCATTTTTGGTTTAGGAGGTTTACTATATTTTCCAAGGTTACCAGTTCCTTTCCATCTACCTCTTAATTGAGTTCTACTCTTTGAACCTTTTGATAGAGGATGAGTTGCACCTTTTGCTCGTTTTTTTGCTACTGTAACTTTATGACCAGTATGCTTGTTGCATTTTGGACAGTGCCTGTTCATTTCTTTTGGGACTTTCATAATTGTTCTCCGGAAAATTCTGAACATCGGAATTTAGAATTCCTCAATTTCATTTTTTCACCGTTAATTATACTTAGTTTTATATGTGAAGAAAAAGACAATGATTTATAAAGCTTACGTATTGTTTTTAAATCTCGTCAACAGCATTCTTCTTCAAAAGTATATTTGCGAGTATTCTAGGTAATTTTGCCTCATCGCCTGCTTGAAAAGGACCATAAGATTCTAAGCGTTTTCCGATGAATTTAGGAATTGGAGCTTTAAATCTAACAGAAACCAATTCATCATAAGGATCAGCAGCTGCAGGAGCTGGAGAATCAGGATTAGCTTGAGTAGTTTCTTGAGTGGGAGTTGGATTAGGTGTTGGATTAGTTGTTTGATTTTGCTCAAGATTAGGAGTCTGGACAGGAGTAGAACTTGAAGTTTCAGGTTGGGATTCAACGACAGGTTCAACAGATTTTGGAACAGAATCAGATGTTTGCACAGAGCTTGAAGCCAAACTAGAAGCGCCACCCGCAGTAGAACTCATTGAAGGAGCAGGAGCTTGAGGTACTCTTTGACCATTTTGTCCAAAGTACAATATTTTTGATAAAACAGAATCTCGAGTTGAATTTAATAAATTAAAAGCATTATCAAAAAAAGACTTTTCCTCAGGAAGCATACTCTCAACATGTGCAATAGTTGCGCCAACTTTTGAACGATTAATTGCTAGACGAATAATTTTAACAATACGTCTATCATAAAGTTCTTTAACTATTTTTTTTATATTTTGAACTTGAATACGAATTTTCTCAGACTCAGATGCACCAAATAAACCGGATTGAGCATCTTCAGATTTCATTAAAGAACTTTTAGTAGTTAAGTAATCAATAACATCAGAATAAAAAGTTGAATCTAATTCTTGTAACTCTTCGCGAGACTTTTCTCGTCTAAGAAGGTCAAATAAAGTTTCGTAAGTAATTTTGACTTCACTCATGAATTAAATGAATTAATGTAAGCTTTAAAAGCTTTTTGAAAAAATAGAAAAAGAAAAATACTAAAATTAAAATTAAAGATCTAATTCTTTTAGAGCTTCTTGATTTAATGGTTTATAACCAGAAATATCTGTAAACAATCCAACATAACCAACAGCATCAGCTAAAGAACCAATAGCTTTTGGAGTAAGTTTAGTTATATCTTCTTTACTCACAGCAGCATCAAGAACTTCAAGAGCTAAATTATAAGTCTCTCTTTTTCTACCAAGAACTACTTTTTCATCTAAAAGTAAACCATGATCATCCTTATGCTCTTCATAAACTGATTTTAATTCAGGAACAGTTATTTGTTTAAATTCTTTAACCACGTCACTAATTAAGTCTTGATTATCCGCAACATATTGACATAAAGCAAGTTTCGAACCATTAGATTCACCAATATAAGTGTCAGCATTTACATCTTCATCATTAACATGTATTTTTAAGATTTCTAAATCAGCCCATAGCTGCTGTAATTTTTCATCAATTGCCATTGTACTACTCAGTAGTAGTGTTTTATTTATAAAGTTTATCTTTAAGAACATTTTAAAGAAAGAAGAGATTAACAACAGACGTAATGATCAAGATAGAATATGAAGATATAAAATTCGAAGAATTAACAACAATAGTTAAAGCTAGATTTCTAAAATACTATCATTTTGACATTAACAAAGAAGAGCTAGAAAGAATTGGAAAATACACTATCAAAAATGGAACAATTGAAGTAGATGCCAGCGAGAAAACAGTAACAAATAAATTTAACAGAATTCTACACACAGGACTTGCAAATCTAAAAACAGAAAACGATAAAGATGTAATATACATACACCAAGAAACAGGAATCCCACTAATAGGAACTAATGAATTTGGAATTGTAGATAGAAATACAAGCTTAATAGAAGTAAAGCCACATAGCAGTTGCAACCTAAACTGCGTGTATTGCTCAGTTGATGCAGGAAAAATATCAAGAAAAACAAATGAATTTGTAATTGAAGAAGGATATTTAGTCTCAGAATTCAAAAAAGTTGCACAAATCAAAAAACACCCAATAGAAGCCTCAATAAACCCCCAAGGAGAGCCTTTAATGTATTCAAGGATTACTGAATTGGTGAAAGACTTAAAGGCAGTAAAAGGCGTAAAAATAGTTTCTATGAATAGTAATGGATTACTATTAACAAAAGAACTAATTGATGAATTATCAACAGCAGGATTAGATAGAATAAATATCTCAATGAATACAGCAAATAAAGTTACTGCAACAAAACTTGCAGGCGGAGCATATGATACACCAAAATTAAAAGAAATGATTAATTATGCACAAACAAAATTTGAAATATTAATAGCACCACTAATAATTCCAGGATACAATGATTCGGAAATTGGAACGCTAATAGAATTCTGTAAACAACTAACAAAAATGCCACGATTTGGATTTCAAAACTTTCTAGAATATAAAAAAGGACGAAACCCAACAAAATCAAAAAGTATGGAATGGTTTATGGAATTATTAAAAGAAAATGAAAAAAAATATGACGTCAGACTCATAAATACAAAAGAAGACTTCGATATACAAGAAGATGAAAAAATACCAAAACCATACAAAAAAGGCAAAGCAATAAATGCAAAAGTAATCATGCCAGGAAAATATAATACTGAATGGCTGTGTGTATCAGAAGATAGATGTATAACAGTAAATGGATATTTAAAAATTGGCGACGAAGTAAGATTAAGAATAGTAAGAGATAAACATAACATCTACAAAGCAACAGTTATTTGAAAACTACCCAAAAAAAACATTCTAATTGACTTTCAAAAAAAAAACTATTTGAAAACATTGACAATCAAAAAACTCCAAAATAAATAAGAAAATTTTTTGAGCCATTATTTTCAGAGGAAAAAAACTATTTGAAAATTACAACAAGAAAGTGTTGACTTTTCAAAAAAAAACTATTTGAAAATATTGACAACGAAGTCAACTATATCGTCAATGAAAGCTTTAAGACCGCTTTTTTTCTCAACAACAACCACATCATCAACATCATCAGAATCTTCAATTATAACATCATCAGTAATTTCAACAGGATCACCAATAGTAATATTATAATTGTTGATTTTAAAAGGAGAATTTTCAAGATAAACTTTAGTAACCATAGTGTAAATACCAGACTTAGTGATTGAAGGAACAATCAATTTGTAAGTATATATATTTAATTCATCACCAGACTCAATAACAATGTCTCTAGAAGAAATACCAGAGTCAATAGCCAAAGGTTCATATTCGTCTTCAAATCTGAAAGTTAAAGGTCTATTAGTTGGATTCTTAGCCTTAACAGATACAGTAACAATATCACCAAGGAAAGCATTAGAAGTTGAAAAAGTTTTAGTGATAATAAGATCTTCAATAAAAGGTTTAACAGCTAGATTTTTAGAATTTGATAACAATACAGGTAAACCATCGTGCGAAGAATAATTACCATCTAAAGATACAGTAACAGTATAAGGATCATCAACTTCAACAACGTCAAAGAGTTGCTTAAAAAATTCGATTTTCGCACCAGAATCAATATACGGCACAGTAAAATTAAATTCACCAAATCCAGTTATATTAATGACACCAGAAATATCTAAGTAATCAGTTTTAGAAGGATTAGCTAATTGTGCTGTAACAAGAAATGACTCGCCTTCAATAACTTCTGTTTTAGAAATAGTAAGAGTTGATTTTAAATCAGAAGCAGAAACTGAGATTGAAAAGTTTTTATGATTATCAAGTTCATCTTCATGAATAGTATAATGAGTATTTTCATAAATAGTAAAAGTTTTTTCTTTAAAAGATTTCATAGTAACAGCGAAACTTTCAGTTTCACCAGGTTTAATATGGAATGATTTTCGAATAATATTAGCCCTGTCAAGAGTACGAGTTACAGAAAGAATTTCAAAAGCCCTAGGAGTTAAAAGCTCAAAGTCCACATATAAAGAGTCACTCCAATCCTCATTAGTAACAGAATAAGTATAAGTAAATTCACCATTAACATCAACTGATGATTTATCGAGAGAAGATGTTGATGAATAAGGCATATTAATTTTTATGTGATCCTTAGTTGTTTTTGCAACAAAAGAAGAATCTTCATAAATATAATTTGCTTCTGCAAGTCCAAAATTTATACGATCATAATCAAGAGGTTCCAATCTATAGATAAAAGATACAACCTTTCCAGGAGCAATATACTCGTAAGTTTTGGTGAGCGTATTACCAGAAATGTCTGCTTGAGCCATTGAAACAACAGCATTAGAAGGTATAGGCTCAGTTATTACTAAGTTAGAAACAGCAAGTTCACCATTATTAGTTATAGTTAATCTAACTAAAGCATCTTCATCTTTGTTTATTTCAGTTGGAAAAGTTCTTGAAATTGAAACAGAAGGTTTCTTTGAATTAATAACAATGTGAATTGCAGACTCCCAATATATAGAATTTGGCATAAGACGACCATAATCATAATAATCTAACTTAGTTCCATAAAAACAATATTGATAAAATTCAGTTTCCTGACAAGAACCATTCTTAATCCAATACATTTCACCACTATCTTTAACAAAAATAATTTTATCTTCAGCAGGCGATAAATAAGAAACATAAAAAATACTATCCTCAAGCTCAAAACTATCAACTGTATAAACATAATTATCATAAATTTCATCAAAAGCAAAGACAGACGAAGATAAAACTACTAATAAGAATAAAAATAGAACACTCAAACGCTTAATCATATTATAAAAAAGCGAGTTATGATTATATAAATATTTCTAATTGAGAAAGTTGAATTTAGAATAGGGCATAGAAGTTATATTATGTTTAAAACAGAAAAAAGTTTTAATCAAACACTCAAAATAAGAAAGATTATTTTGGCGCATAAAATTAAAAAGAATTTTATTGAAAAAAAAAAAAAAAGTAAAAAAATTGGTTAAGTATTGCTACTTACTGTTACTTAGTTAGTTGATTCTACACTAATACTAGATAGTGTTGGAACAATAACTGAAACTTCAGTTCCTGTTAACTCTGAGTAGTCTTCGTAATCAGCTAAAACTCTTGATGCTCCTTGAGTTTCTACAGCTTCATAACCAGCTACTAGAATTGCTTGGTTGTCATCAAAGTATTTGATGATTCCTTTGCCCATTTCGAATCCTTCACCACAAACTGCTGGATTACCCATTAGTTCTGAAGCAACTGAATTAGCACATGGACCACCTACAACAATCATTGGAGTTGAACCAACTGCTGGTGCGTCTACGTCTAATACTGCAATTCCTACAGCAATAGGGTTAACAACATATGCATCGCCATCTTGTCCGCCAGGAACAACTGCTTTTGACGCTACAGGTGCAAAGAATACATTGTATTCAACTTCTTCTTCATTAGGGAAGTAAGCTAAAAAGTCAAGACCATCTTCGTCTAAAGTGTAGTAAGAACCGTATGCAGATAATGCTTCTGTGTCATCTGCGTCATTGTTTAACTCAACAAATGCAGTATCTGCGTCAGTCATTTCATAGTCCTTATCTGAATCTACGCCCATAGTAATTGTTACATTACCTGCAGTAGCTACATCTTCGCCACTAGGAATTACTTCTTGTAAAACAACGCTAGTTGTAGTAAAAGTTGCAGTTGTGCCACCTTCTAAAACAATAGCACTACCAGTATTTCCACCAGATAAACCAATTGTAGTTGCTCCAATAGTTGCAATACTTAATTCACAATCATCGATTTTATCTAATAAATCATACACTTTTTCTGCACCAGTCATTAGGTTAACAATTGTAGTTTCGTTATCAGCTAAGTCAATATCATCAACAACAAATAATGAAGTTACAATATCTCCAGTAGTTCCATCATTACATAAGAAATAATGATCTTCTGATAGAGTAGATACTCCTACAGCGAATTCATCACCACTATTATTATAGAACTTACTAGTTGATACGTCAACGTTATATGCATCGAAAGTTACTTCATCACCATCATAGTTAGTGAAAGTAACTGTAGCTTCATCTCCAGATGCGTCAATGTTGAAAGGTACTTTTGCAGTGTCCATTAAATCTTGTGACATACTTGCAAAGTCTAACTTAAAAGTATCGAATAAAGGATCAACCATTACTTCGCCAGCTTTTAGATATTTATCTTCATCATCGAAACCATCGTCATCATCAAGATCACTAGGTGTAAATGCAAAAGTAAATTTTTCTACAGTAGACATATTTGTACCAGTTAAAGTGAATTTATATCCTTCTAACTTTTCATCATTAACTTTGATTGTTTTTCCAGTTTCTAAAAGATATTCTTCACTACCAACGAAAATGTTTGCAGAAGCACTTAGAGTAGGGATGTTAGTTACGAATAAGTCCTTAATGTAAACATCAAGTCCGTTAACAGTAGTTGTATCTCCTTCTTCCATAGTTTTTCTTACACCATCAACATCAATAATAACAGTATTATCTGAACCATCTGAGTCTGCACCAACAATTTCAATTGAATAGCTTTCTCCAGCTGTATCGATCATAACAGGGCTGTTTAATTCTAGGTAAGTAGTTGTATCAGATCCGAATAAGATTAAAGTATCTATATCAGTATCAGTTCCAACAGTAAATGTTTTACCTGCAATTTCGATAGTTTCCCCATCATTCATTGCAACAAAATCCATTTTATTATCAAAGTCTACAACTAAGCTATATGCAACACCAGCAGGTTCAATGTTAACTGAAGGGTTATCTTCTTTTCCAGCTAAACTGAAAGCTACATCAAATGATCCAATGCTAATTTCTTGGTCATAATCTGAGTCATCTTCAGCTAAATCTGCGCCAGTTCTAGTTTCACCGTCATCGTCTTTAACGTTTCCAGTTGCTAATACTAAAGCTAAGTCATCATCATCAAGGTTATCTTGACCGTTTGCATTTTCAGCATAGATTAAGTAATCTCCTGATCCACCATCTAACTGAATTCCACCAGGAACTACAACATTTGCTCCAGTACCAGATGTTGAAACCATAGTTGTTGCAGCTGCTTGTAAGCTAGCTGAAATGTCAATTGCTCCAAGAACATCCGCAGGGTTTGCGTTTGCTCCAATAACGATTTTACCGTCAAATACGCCGTTGTTAACAAATGGCGACGGATAGTCGTCAAGGGAAAGTGCTGATGCACCCATTATTGTTGCTCCGATCATGGTCAAGCCACTACCAAGTGCAACAATTCTTTTAATTGCTTTTTTTACGTTCATTTAAACACCTCCAAGTGTTTAGGTTTTCAATATTATTTCTTCCTATATATATACACACAGGGTTTACGCTTAATGATTTAGTTTCCCAAACCATAAATTATGCCCCTGCATATTACAGGATACATTTATTACTAAATGTGAAGCTGATATAGATGGAATTTCTTTATAAACTTTTCGATAACTCCGACAAAAATCAAAGGTTAAAGATAGTGAAAAGTGCTCAAACCTCCGAATTCAAAGGTTTCAAGCAGTCGCTCCACCTGAGTAACAAACAATTAAAACAGGTATAGATTTATAAAAGCTTCGAAGTTTATTTATAAATGAACTGACTTAAAACAAGAGTAAGAAAACATCATACTTTCGAAAAATGAAAAAGCTGTCGACGATAAGATAGTGAAAAAGAATTCTAAGGATAAAAAAAACAAAATAGTGTTTGTCGACGACAAAACAATGTTTTTCCATAATAAAAATAAAAAGGTAATATCATGCAAAAATACCCCTGCCTTTTTTGTGTAAATAAAGGGTTTGAGAGTGAAAAAATATGAGTAAAAAAGTATGATGAATTTTGAATTAAGTTCGAAGTAAAAAATTAGAAATAAATAATGCAAGATGCAGGATTCACAATACAAAAATAAAATATTTTTGATGCATAAAAACTAACAGTTTTTACCGAACTTTGTTCGAACCCAACACAAGTTAAGTTCAAAGTAAAAGATTAGAAATAAATAATGCGAGATGCAGGGTTCGAACCTGCGTAGACACTAAGCCAACAGGTCCTAAGCCTGTCCCGTTTGACCACTCCGGCAACCCCGCGCATTTTGATTGTTAAATAGTTGATTTAATTAATTAAAAAGAAAAATAAATAATATATAAATTATTTTTTCTGCCAAGTATAAGATCTTTTCTTAGCAGAGTTACCAAACCCACAGGAGCTACAAATTTTTCTTCGAGCGTGATAACTACCTTCGCCACAGCGTCTACATTTAATGTGTCCGCCTGATTTTCCTGACTTTTTTCCCATGGATGGGGTTCCTTTAGACATTTTTTATAAACCTCATTGCGGTGATACGATTGTGATAGTATCTCCTCGGATAAATACATTGCCAAGTTTTCGTTTAAGTTGACCGTCAACGAATTCTTCAGCATCTTGAAGTACTGTATTAATGTGAATGTCGAAAGCGATTAACTTTCCAATATATTGTCTACCGTTTTTTAATTCTACAATAACGCTCTTATGACGAGCATTGTTCAAAGCATCGATTGGTCTTGATTGTTGTTCCATTATTAAACCTCTTAAAGGACTTATATCAGTCCTAAAACAAAAATAATATGAGTATTTGGAATTGGTTTATAAAAGTTTCTCTAAAATAAGCTTAATAGAAGAAAAAATATAAAACTAAGTAAAAAAATAATAATAAGAATGAAAGAAGCAATGTATTATGAGCAAATTGAAGATACAAAAGTAATTTGTAAACTTTGTCCTCATAATTGTAAACTTTCAGAAAAACAAATTGGAATCTGCGGAGTTAGAGAAAACATTGATGGAAAATTATATTCCTTAGTATATGGAAAAGCAGCAGGTGGATTATCAATTGATCCAATTGAAAAAAAACCACTGTTTCATTTTCTACCTGGAAGTCTTGCATTAAGCTTTGGAACTGTTGGTTGCAATATGAAATGCAAACACTGTCAAAATTATTTTACAAGTCAAGCAAAGCCTTTTGGAGAAGTAATATCTAGAGAAAAGAATCCTCAAGAAATAGTGAATATTGCAAAAGAACAAGCTTGTCAAGAAATAGCATATACCTATAATGAGCCAGTAATATTCTACGAATACATGATTGAAACTGCAAAACTTGCTAAAAAAGCAGGAATAAAAAACATAATGGTATCAAACGGTTACATCAATGAAGAACCATTAATTGAATTATGCAAATATCTTGACGGAATAAATATTGATCTAAAAAGTATGAGTGATTTATTTTACAAAAGAATAACGGGATCAAAATTAGATCCAGTCTTAAAATCATTAAAAACTATTAAAAAGGAAGGAGTTTGGCTTGAAATAACTTTCTTAATTATTCCTGGAGAAAATGACGAACCTGAAGAAATAAAAAAAGCAACGAATTGGATAAAAGAGAACTTAGGAGAAAATACTCCACTTCATTTTTCAGCATTTCACCCAGACTATGAAATGCAAACAGTTCCAGTAACACCAATTACTAGTTTAATGAATGCTTACGACATTGCAAAAACAGCAGGATTGAAACATGTTTACTTAGGAAATGTAATGACTCAAAAATATGAAAATACTTATTGTCCAAAATGCGATTGTATGTTAATTAAAAGAATGGGATTTAATATTAAAACTGAAGGAATTGAAAAAAATAAATGTAAGAATTGTAATGAAGAAATAAAAGGTTTATTCTAAAACAACCAGTACGCTCGTTGATGTCCTGTTTAAGTAAAACAGAAATTAAAAAATTCTGAATATTGAGAAAATCTCAATAAGACGTAAAGTCTTACGAATCTAAATAAAAAATAAATAAATTATAAATCCTACTTATCCCAATCTACGCTAACAGTTCCTTTTGCACCAGAAAGATAATGGTAAGCTGAAAGAGCTGCTTTTGCACCTTCACCAGCACTAATTACTGTTTGTTTAAATTGGACGTTAGTTACATCTCCTGCTGCAAAAACACCAGCTTGACTTGTAAGATTGTTATTATCAATGATGATTTCATTTCGCTCATTTCTTTTTACTAATTCACCAAGGAAATTACTATCAACTTTGAAACCGATTTCGATGAAAACACCATCAACTTCTAAATCTCTTACTTCTTCAGTGTTAAGATTTTTTACTGAAAGTGCTTGTACAAATTGATCGCCTTTAACTTCTGTTGGAACAGAACTTAAAACAAACTCAACGTTTTCTAAAGCTTTAGTTCTCTTTACTTCAATTTCATCAGCCCTAAATTCATTTCTTCGATGAACTAAATAAATCTTTTTGGCAATACCAGCCATTTCTTGAACTCCACCTAAAGCAGAATTTCCACCACCAACAATAACAATAGATTTGTTTCTAAAAAGTGGACCATCACAAGTAACACAAACTGAAACTCCTTTACCCATAAATTTATCTTCGCCTGGAACACCTAAATTATTTGGAGTTTTACCAAATGCTAAGATAACTGCTTTTGCAGAATATTCTTCTTCATTTGCAAGTTTTAATAAGAAAGTACCATCTTCCTTTTTATCTAAAGATTGAACTTTACCAGTAATCATTTCTGCGCCCCATTTCATAGCTTGCATTTGAAATTTAGCCATAAGTTCAAAACCATTAACTTCATCAAAGCCAGGGTAGTTTTCAATTTTACTTGGAATCGCTGTTTGACCACCAACACCAATACTTACAATTAAAGTTTTAAGATTTTTTCTTGCAGTATAAATTCCTGAAGTCATGCCAGCTGCGCCAGCACCAATAATAATTACGTCATAAGTCATTTTATTCACCAGTTTTAATTGTTATTTATTTGAACTCATTCAAATGTCAATAATTTTAATTATTGTTTATTTTAAATCATTCAAATGTCAATAATTTTAATTATTGTTTAGACAACCTCTAATTTCAAGGTTTTTTTCCATTTGTCTAATTGCAAATACATAAGCTGCTGTACCCATATCAACATCAAATTCTTTTGATGCAGAATAAACGTTATCAAATGCTTTAATCATTTTTTCTTTAAGTTTTTCTAATACTTCAGATTCTTTCCAATAATAACCCATATTGTTTTGAACCCATTCAAAATAACTCACAGAAACTCCGCCTGAATTCGATAAAATATCAGGAATTGAGATTTGATCTTTTTTGAAAAGCATTTCTCGTGCTTTCGCACTTACAGGACCATTTGCAAGTTCAAGAATTATTTTTGCTTTGATATTATCCGCATTAGCACTTGTAATAACACCTTCAAGAGCTGCAGGAACTAAAACATTAATATCAAGTTCTAAAAGAGATTCGTTTGAAATATCTTTTGAGCCTGCAAAACCAATAACTGATCTTGTTTTAATTTTATGAGCAGTAACTGCACTAATATCAAGTCCGTCAGAGTTATAGATTCCGCCTTTTGAGTCTGAGACTGCAACAATTTTATAACCTTCTGCGCTTAGAAGTTTTGCTGCAATTTGACCAGCATTTCCAAAACCTTGGATTGCAATACTTGGATTAGACATATTTAATTTGTTTAGAGCTTCAGTTAAAACATAAACTCCACCTTGAGCAGTAGCTTCTGTTCGACCTTCTGAACCACCAAGTTCAAGAGGTTTTCCAGTAATCATGCCAAAGACATTATATCCTTCGATTTTATGATATTCATCAACCATCCAAGCCATAATCTGAGGATTTGTATAAACATCTGGCGCAGGAATATCTTGCTTTGGACCAATGTATTTATGCATCGCAGTAATATATCCTCTGCTTAATCTTTCAAGTTCGCCTTGACTCATTTCTTTAGGATTACAAATAATTCCACCTTTTCCACCGCCAAAAGGAACGTCAGAAACTGTGTTTTTCCAAGTCATCCAAAATGAAAGTGCTTTAACTTCATCAAGAGTTACATCAGGATGATATCTAATACCGCCTTTTGTTGGACCTCTGTAATCATTAAATTGAACTCTGTAACCTTGGAAAACTTTCAAAGAACCATCGTCCATTCTGATAGGAATTGATACTTGAAAAATTCTTTTCGGATTAGTAAGTAACGCTCTTGCGCCATCATTAAGTTTTAAAACATCTGCTGCTCGATTGAATTGTGAAAGTGCTTCATCCCATATAGTTTTTACCATTTTATATTCCTCTTAAAACAAATTTTTGTTTTAGAGACTCAAAACCAATTCAGGTTTTGAATGCCTCCTATAATAATGTATTTTTAAATGTGAATTAAATAATACCCCAATAACAAAAACAATGTGTAGAGGTATTTAATAAGTTTATGTTTATAGATTAAAAATATTTTAAAATTACCACTTAACTTTGGGTAATTTTTCTTTGATTGATTGAAGTAAAGACTTTGATTCTTTCCACTCTTTTTTACCAAGACCAATGTCTATTGAATCAAGAAGCTTTTGTTTTGGAGGAAGACCACGAAATCCCATTCGATCAAATTTTGGACCTTTAACGAAAATTGCAGGAACTCCAAAAACACCTAAAGACTGAGCTTTTTCCGATCCTTCTTTAGTCATTATGCTAGTCTCAACTACTTTAACATTATCATCTGCTCTTTCTTTTGCAACTTGCAAAGCTAATTTTTTTGCAGGTGGACAATGTGGACAAGTTGGACTTGTAAATATTTCAATTGTAACAGTCATTTTATACCTCTAAAAACATGATTTGATTTTAAAAAAAATAATTATAAAAAAATATTGTGTTATTATAATGTTGCTAAAATTGCATCGATTTTTTGCTTAAGAGCTTCCTTTGACACAACGGATAGCCGTTGACACCTAGCGGCAGTAAGACATAAAGTCTTACATAGCTAAAATTAAATTGTTGCTAAAATTGCATCGATTTTTTGCTTAAGAGCTTCCTTAGGCATGAAACCAACAATTCTATCAACTTCTTTTCCACCTTTAAGAATAACTAAACTAGGAATTCCCATAATGTTAAACTTTGCTGCAAGTTCAGGTTCTGTTTCAGTGTTAAGTTTTGCGAATAATAATTTTCCATTGTAATCTTTTGCAGTTTCTGCAAATACAGGACCCATCATTTTACAAGGACCGCACCATTCTGCCCAGAAGTCAACAATAACTAAAGAGTTAGGACTCATTATATCTGATTCGAAATTTTCATTTGTAACATGTATTAAATTTTCATTTGTCATTTTATTCCTCCGCGATATTAAAATTGAAATTTTAGAAACTAATGTTCTAAAACATAATCGCTTGTGTAAAAGAAAAGCACACTCGTTTATATACTTGGCGAAGAAGTGAGAAAAACAAAGAAAAAATGCACTTACACAAAAGCTAGATAAAAAAAGAAGAAGAAGCAGAATAATAATTATTCAACATTGTAGAGTTTGAAAGAACAAACACTTCAATAAGCGCCCCAATTATGAATACACCCAATGCAAGAACGAATAACCAATAATTATACATAAAAACTTCAATGTGCTTTTTATCAGAAAAGCTGTGTTTCAAGAAGTACAATAGTACAATAAATACTACAATTCTAAGTATAATCAGAAATATACCTGTTGCAAATTGTCTGAAAATAAAATCAAAGAAACAAACACCAATTGCAATTAAAATAAACGTTAGTAAAAATGATTTTAAATTTTTAGCTTTTGAAATAACATCAGAACTAATAATAGCTCCCGCTATGCCTGCCAAAATATAAGCACCACCTTCAAGAAGCGTGTGAGGAAGTGTAATTAATTCCATAGTTAAACCAACCATTAAAGCACTTTTTCCAAGAACTGCAGCAGCCGCAACTGCTCGAATTCCAAATATTGCAGCCCAAGCAGACGCATTCCAAACAATGAAAAAAGTTGCGCCATTACCAGAAATTAAAGATAGTAAGAAACATGCAAGTAAAACCCACCAATTATTTTGCAAAATACTCCAAAACAAAGGCGCACTAAAAGAAGCACGACCACCAATAGCAGGATCCAAAAATAATTGTTCTCTAAATAAAGAAATAATATTAAAACCATATTGTAAGCTAATAAATGCAACAAGATAATAAGCTACATAAACACCTATAAAAATTCCAACGTAAGCATGAATTAAATTTTTATTATCCCTATAAAGATGTTTTAGAGAAAACTTCTTTTCTTTTTCTTCTCTTTTTTCTTCAGCAGAAAAAAGTTTACGAAGTGAAGGAATTAGTAAAAGTGATGCAAATATTACTGAAGCAATACCAGAATTTCCACCGAATAAAAGTCTTGCAAGAAAAATTCCTATTAAAGAATAAACTGCACCTAATAAAAATGCATAGAAGAATTTTTTCTCAATCCAAGATTCTGGAAATAAATGTTCTAATACCAATAAATTACACCTCTTATTCTCTATAAATAAAATTGAGGTATATAAATTTTCTGAAAAAAAAGACATAAATAAACTTTATAAAAGAAATGAGAATAACAAATGAAAAGCAATTGTAACATAAGATTGTAATTGTTTGAGGAAAATAATATTACAAAATCAAAAAAAATGATTTTGAATTGTATTTTCAAGAGGTAAATAAAATGGCAGTTAAAAAAGGAGACAAAGTAAAAGTCGAATATAAAGGAACATTTGAAGACGGAACAGTTTTTGATAGCTCCGAAGCTCACGGAAAACCATTAGAATTTGAAGCAGGATCAGGAATGGTTATCAAAGGATTTGATAATGCAATTATTGGAATGGAAAAAGGAGACGAAAAAGACGTCACAATTCCACCAGCAGATGCGTATGGTCAACCTAAAGAAGAAATGATTAAAGAAATTCCACTTGACAGATTACCTAAAGAACAAGAAATCAAAGCAGGTATGATGTTACTTATGGGCACACCAGATGGACAACAGATGCCAGTAAGAGTTGCAGAAGTTGGAAAAGAAATGGCTAAGCTAGACTTAAACCATCCACTTGCAGGAAAAACTTTAAAGTTTAATCTAAAACTTGTTGAAATCGTAGAATAAATTCCGCCCTTTAATAAGGTCGGATCCAAACTAATTTTAGAATTTGACTATGTCAAATTTTAACTTATTTTTTTATTTTTATATTTTTTATTTCTAAAACATTAAAACAATATAAACTAGTTTTTAAACTATAAAATGCAAAAATAACTCGTTTGTCACTTGAGAGTGGTTAAAAAACGAAACATTTATATATTCTAAATTCTATTTGCAGACTAAGAGGTTAATATGGGACTAGTTAATACAGTAAAACAACATTGGAAAGAAGCAGCACTTACATTAGCTTTGCTAGGATCAGGAATTGCGAGTGTAGACGCTAAAACCCAAGAAATAGATCAACTTAACCCAACAGCACCTACAGAAAAAACAAGTGAAACAAATCCAAATAAAGTAAACAAACACGCACTTTTATTCTGTGCAGATAGCTATAAAGACTTTCAAATTGTTGATTCGGCAGTTGGAGGAGGAACAAAAAACACATATTTAATCTCCATTGCAAATATATACAATTCACTAAGAGAACAAGGATTCAAAGCAGAAAATATAGACTTGGTTTATTTTGATGGAAAACCAGACTTTACTGAGAAAAAAGATTCAGATTTAATAGCAAAACTAAAAGATGAGAAAGGAACAGAAATTGCATCTGAAATAGCAACAAAAGAATCACTAATTGAAAAAATTAACAAATTAAAAAATGAAACTCAAAATAGAGATGAAATCTTTGTTTACATGACTGGACACGGAACAAAAGATTATGCAAAAGGCGATATCTATTTTGAAATAAGCCCAACAGAAGAATGGGGAATGTATGAAAGAATCTACCCTGAAGAATTAGTTCAATTATTAAAACAAATTCCTAGCGAGAATGTGGACGCAGTGCTTGACTTTTGTTATTCAGGAAAATTAGGTGCAGAACTAGCAAAACAAGGTATAGACGCTTATACTGCAACAGATTCCACAACCTTCTCAATGAGAAGTAGAGATAGTCAATTTGGAAGAGATTTAATGAATGCAAAAATAAATCTCGAAGCAGACAGTGACAAAAATGGAACTATAAGTTATGAAGAAGCATTTGCATTTAGCGAAGCAAAAAGATTACCATCATTAGAAAAACACAAAGAAGCAGGACACTACGCAAAACTAAAAATGCAACCAGGACAAATTTACAAGGCAAAATAATTAACGAGGATACAAAGAAATGAAACTAAAACACGTAGCCGCAACAGCACTAATATTAGTGGCAGCAGCAACTACATTTGCCCAAGATAGCTTAGAAAAAATAGTTTCAAGTTCAAACCCTCAAACAGAAATAGTTACAAATACAACTAAAAATGTGAACTATCCTCAAAACCAAATTCATTATACACAAGCAGAATTGAATGCACTAAAGATACCACATCAATCAACACCTAATGCAAATGGAAAAATATCAATCAGATCAAATGATCCAAGAACCAATACTAAAGCATTTAGAAATGCAAAAATAAAACAGATAAATGAAGCGAAGAAATACGACTCATTAATTACAAGGATTGATAATGATAGAGAAAAATTCTTAGATATATATAATTCCGCAAATGCCAGCGACAAAGCAGCAGTAATAGATAGTGCAAGAGCATATTTAGAAAAAACAATGTTAGATGAAATCTTTCCAACATGGACTGGAACAAAGTGGGATTTTAATGGAACTTCTGAACATCCGATGAATATAATGAATGTTGATGGAACCAAAGGAATGATTGCATGCGGATATTTTGTATCTACAACATTACAAGACGCAGGAATGAATTTTGATAGATACGTACTTGCAAGAAATCCATCATCAGAAATAATTAATTATTTATCAGGAAAAGATCAAACAAGAGCAGCCCATAGAACAATAAAACAAATGGGAGATAAACTAGATGAAAAATTCGGGGAAGAAGCAGACGGAATATATGTTTTAGGACTTAGCTGCCACACAGGTTTTTTATTAAAAAAAGGAGATGACTTACGATTCATACATTCATCATACATGCAACCTTACGGCGTTGTTAATGAAGATGCTAATATTTCAAGACCAATAATTGGATCAAGAGATTTATACCTTGGGAAACTCTTTAACGATAATATGGTTAAGAAATGGATAACTGATGAACGAGTAGATGTAAAAGAGTGGAAATAATTTTTTAATTCTTATAACTAAATTTAAGTTTTAGGAGGGGCTACTAAAAAACCCCAAGAATTCGCAAATTTATCCAAAGTATGATCAACGTCCCATCGATCATTCAAAGGCGATTCAAAAAGATATTGATCAGAAGGAGATCGATCATAATGAACTTCATATATTTCATAATGTTTAGAACTTCCTCCAATAATATTCCACACATGACCGCCAGCCCTAGTCGCACCAAAAGCATAATTCCCAAACGGATGAGATTCGTCTATAACATCAATAAAACCTACAACTGGAACACGAGTAGCATTAGTAGTTCCAGGATGCATTTTTTTAAATTTTAAAGCGTTTCTTTTAACAGTATCATAATCCGGTTTATAAGATTGTTTAGAATTTGCATAAGCATAAACTTCCCAGCCAACTTTTTCTAATTCTTGAGCTAAACAAATAGCCAATAAACCATTAGTTAATACACCTGTTTCTTTAGTCACCAACACATTAGTTGGATGATCCTTACAAATTTCAAATGACCTAGACTTAACCTTTTTCCATAAAGATAATTCAGACCCACCAACTTCAGAATAGTAAACATTCAAAGTTTCAAGAGCATAGCCAATACAACTCGTTCGTTTGAGTTTTGTTCCACGATTAGCATAATCACGTATAAGTTTCTTACTTGAATCATAAATATACCATTCAGACCCATAATGAGTGCCTAGGTTAGTTTTCGCAATACTTGCTAAATGACTGTTAAATATTTCTGTTACGATTTCTGCAAGCCTATCAGAATCAGCATATAAAATACCATCAGGAAAATTTTCATCACGCGGAGTGTATAAACCATAAGTAACACAATCACTACACATAGATAACTCACCATATTCATACTTTAATTCATGAGTCTCACCCGAAGAAGTTTCATAATCAGAAAATAAATTCATCTTCACATATGAAGGATTACCTTCAAGATCAAAAGCGGATTTCTCTAAAACTGCCTGAGCTTTTCCTTCTTTATTTAGGAAAATTTTCCCACCAGAAGAACTACCCAGACCAAAATGAGCTATAAGAGTATTAATAGAATTATTAACATCAAGAATGGAAATATTATCTTTTACAGCATGAACAATTAAAACATCTTGAAAAGTTAAGTTTTTATTTTTAATATAATCCTTTATACTATTTGAATCAGTGTTTAAATTATAAAGTTCAACAAGTAATTTATTTACTGGTTCGATTGCATCATTTAAATCTTGAGTTTCATCAAAAATAGCAATTAAAATATCAGATTCATGATCATTTAAAATAGGAACAGGATTCCTGCCAAACCTTAAGTTATCATAAACCGAAATTAAAAATTCACGAACCTGTCTTTGACTATCAGACTCAATAGATGTTCCATCAGGAAACACTGGAGGCGGAGCAGTACGTTTTACGATATACTCTAAAAGATTACCACCAGCAGAATTAATACTACGAAGAGAATTTATTTCAATAAGAATCAAATCATTAGCACCCTCTGTTGTTTGACCAAAATGAGTTAATTTATATTCCTTTATTTTTTCATCAACATATTGCTTTGCATCTGTTGAATCATTAATTATGTCCGAATATAATGCGTAAATATCACTTAAAGGATCAGGTTTAATCATAACACAATTCTTTCTAGATGAACAATCCAACGCAAGTTCATAATCTACAGGAGAATTAATTTTAAGATAATAACCATTGTCTTTGTAAAGTTTAATAATTGATTCTTTTTTAAGTTTAATTTTATCAGTGTTAAAAGTTATGCCTCCATCAACAACATATTTAATTTCATCAGAAGTAGTATTTAAAATAACTAATTCACCTGAGAAAGAAGTCGTATTACCTTTGAAAGAAGAATTCATATAATCTGCAGATTCGTAAAGAATGTCTTGATAAAATATTTGAGTATTTCTAGAATAAATATCCACCTCTAGACCTTCAGGAACTACAAGTTCGCCATTAATTATTCTTAGATCATCTTCTTCCAAATCAAAAGTTCCTTTTTTCACAATGATACTATTTGGAATAGTTGCAAAACAAGAATCATCAAGAACTACACCTGCAACATTATTAATATCTGAAAATCCTAATTTATTTGAAAACATAATTTTAGAACCATTATAAAAAGTGATATTACAATTAGTTTCTGTAACATCAAATAAACTAAACCAATAAGACTTTATTCCTTTGAAATCATTTACTAGCGAAGGAGTTGCAATAAGTCTTGAATCAAAATTTTGATAAATAATATCATCATCTAAAAGTGAAGGATTAACTTTCAAAGCTCTAAGTAAATCAGAATCTTGAGACATATAGTTAAGCATTTCTTCAGGCGAGAAACCTAAAACTTCTGCAAGCTTAACATCAAGAATCATAGAAAGTTGAGTTAAACCCTGCTCTAAACAAGATAAAACTTGAGGCGGAGAAATAGCATTTGGTTCAAGACACATAGCTTCTTGACTTTGAGCAGACACAACACCAACTAAAAAGAGTAGAACTAAGATCAATAATAAAGTTTTCAAAACATTTTTTTTAATGATTGATGATAACATAAACGTAGTCTGCCTCCCCATCAGAATTTATTGCTTTGATAAGTACTCTTGTTTTTCCTGTTGGAATATCTCCCGAAATAGTTACTTGTCCATTTGAATCAATAGTTAAATAATCTGAGTATTCTTCATAAGTAATACCAGGATCGGATTGCATATTAAAAGTTATAGGCGATCCTGAATAAGTAACAGGAGGAATTTGATCTAAAGTAAATATTTCTTCTTGAACAAAATCATTCTGAGGTAAAATAGATGTATGAGTTAATGCAGGTTGATTATTGCCTGCTGGAAAATTCATAAATAAAGTTGTTTGACCTGAAGAACCATAAGCTAAATTAAAAGTAAAACCAGCGTCACGAGCAGACTCAACTAATTCAGATAAACGCATAGCACCCTGCTGTGAAACAGGTGAAACTTGACCTACATTTGAAATTCCAGGAATATTATTAGGTAAAATGTTAGCAGGTAAACCCAAATTTTGAGTTAAAAAAGATTGTATAAATAATGGAGAGAAAATATTAATTAAACTTAAAACAACTTGTCTTCTGCCAGCATAATTAAAATCAACTTTAGTAGAAAAACTATTCAATTTAAATTCTGAAGAACTAGTCACAATAGTTATAGGGAAATCTAATTTTATAGTTGTAGCTCTATCTCCAACTATTGCAGTAACAGTGTAAGTATTATTAGAAATATTCATTCCTTTATTTTCAAAAATTGAAAAGTCATCAATACATTTATACAATTTTGAAGAAATTTTCCCTTCTAAATATTCAGAAATTATAACTCTATCAAAAATAGGATTATTAAAAACATTATAACCCATTGACTCTAAACTTTCTTTTGCAATATTTTCAAGACAAGATTCAACAAATAACTTAACTTCTTCAGACTCAGAATTAAAATCAGATGCAGAATTAATATCAGGTAAAGCGCCTCTATAAGCATAAAGCAAGTAAGTAACTGAAGCAAACATCACTATACCTATAATGACAAACATCGTTAATTGACCCTTTCGCATATAAAATTAATGAGTACTAGAGTATAAAAAAGTTTTGACGAGAAAAAAGTTAAAAAAATACTCCAAATTAGAGTATTCTACTAAAAATAAAAGAATAAAAAAAAAGAATTTAATTCAATTACTTCTTTTTCATGTGCACATCCATTTGAGGATATGGGAAAGATATTTTGTTTTTATCAAAACTAAACTTAACACTTTCTTTCATGTCAAAGGAAACATCCCAGTAATCTTCTGCCTTAACCCATAGTCTTAGAGTAATATTAACAGAACTATCTCCAAGTTCACCAAGTCTAATAAAAGACTCAGGCGTTCTTAAGATTCGTTTATCAGCATCAACAATTTTTTGTAATACTTTTTTAGCTTTCTTAAGATCATCATCATAAGAAATTCCAAAACTTAAATCGACCCGTCTCTTTTTTTCCATGGAATAATTCACAATACTAGCATTTGAAAGACCACCATTTGGAATGATGATAGTTTTATTATCAGGAGTCTTAAGTACTGTATTGAAAATTTGAATTTGACTAACAGTTCCAGAATGACCAGCACCATCGATGTAATCCCCTACTTTGAAAGGTTTGAAGCTTAAAATTAAAACTCCACCAGCAAAATTTGCAAGACTTCCTTGAAGAGATAAACCAACAGCTAAACCTGCAGCTCCAATAATTGCTACAAATGAAGTCATTTGAATTCCAAGCATAGATATAACTGAAATAACTAATAATATCTTCAAAGTTATAGTAATTAAACTTGCAAGGAAAGTTTCAACAGAAGGATCAAAATCTTTTTTCTCAAAGAATTTTAACACTAGTTTTCTTATACCACGAATAATAAATAAACCAATAACTAAAACAATTATTGCGTATAAAAGCTTTGGAACATAAAACATAACTTGTTCTTTAACACTGTCAAAAACAGCACTTACATCAACCATAAATTACACCTCGTAAAAATTATTAAATTTTAATTAGAATAAATAAAAAAGTTATTGTTTAAATTAGTTTTCTTTAATGATAACAAAAAACAAATAGATTTGTTTGTTGGGATATTAACTCAAATTTAATTTTTAATAAATTAATTTTCTTTAATTATACCATAACCAATAAGTCTGAAACGATTACCAACTCGTCTACTAATAACAACTCTACTTCCAATTTCTGCACAAATAGGTTTTTTTAATCTACAAGTACATTGATTTTTAGAAATTTGCTCAACGAAACCAACAGTAGCGGAACTATTAACATTCAACATGAAAATTTCATTCATACGAACAGAACCTACATCAACTTCATCTTCACTACCAATAACTTTGTCTAAAAGATGAGTTTCAAGAGTTAAATTATACCATACAGGTGGAAGTTTTCCAGGAATACCAACAAGGTTTCCTACAAGTCTATCAGAACTAACAACACTTGAATCAAGAGTAGTCATAATTGCGATAGAACCGCCAGGTTTAACAGCGTCAACAGCATGACCACCAGTCATACATGAAGAAATCTTAGCAAAAACTGGTTTTGCAACAGGTTTATTTGCTTCTTCGACAACTCTTCCAGGTTTGATTTCAATTCTATCACCAACCTTAAAAGAACCTTGAAGTAAAGCTCCACCAAGAACACCGCCCTTTAAATCTTTAGGCTTTGAACCAGGTTTATTAATATCGAAACTTCTAGCAATAAACATTAATGGTTCTGCTTTATCGTCTCTTTTTGGAGTAGGAATAACTTCTTGAATAGTATCGATTAGTAAATCAATATTAACACCTTTATGAGCGCTAATAGGAACAATAGGTGCATCTTCATAATCAGTACCTTTTAAGAAATCTTTAATCTGCGCATAATTTCTCATAGCACGATCTTCAGTAACTAAATCAATTTTATTTTGAACAATAATAACATTCTTAATACCAGCAATTTGAAGACCCATTAAATGTTCACGAGTTTGAGGTTGAGGACATTGTTCGTTTGCTGCAACCATTAAAAGTGCACCATCCATAATTCTCGCGCCTGAAAGCATAGTTGCCATCAAACTTTCGTGACCAGGAGCATCAACAATAGAAACCATTCTTAAAGTTTCAAAATCTTTTTTCTCATCTTGAGCTCTTTTCAGAGTAGAAGAACCATCTTTAGTTTTAACAAAAGTAGTATCAGCGTATCCAAGTCTAATTGTAATTCCACGTTTTAATTCTTCAGAATGAGTGTCAGTCCATTTACCAGATAATTGCTCAGTAAGAGTTGTTTTACCATGATCAACGTGACCAACAAGTCCAATATTAACTTGAGGTACTAATTGTTGTGTTTCTTTCTTCTTTGCCATCAACGAGAAAGAAAAAGGCATGGTTTATAAATTTTTATACCAAAAAACACCTTAACTTTTTAAAAAATGAAGATTTCCACTCTCTATGAGTAAGCCAAGTATAGAAGAAAGAAAAGAAGTAATATTTGACAAACTTGAAGAACTTGCAGAAAGTGGAATGCACCTAAGTACACACGAAATTATAAATTCAGAATATAGTTGGCTACATAGCAGAATATATCTTCTAATCAAAAATAAAGATTTTAAAGATTTTAATCAGGTAAGAGAAGAACTAGCAGATAGATTATTTGAAAAAAAGAAATACAATTTATCAACTAATGTTAGAAAATTAAATGATAAAAATAACAGAAAGTCAACTGGTTTAAGTAATGAAGAAAAGAAAAAAAGAAAACAAAAACTTGTAAGACAACTTAAATCTAAAATTAAAAAAGGCGAAGATGTAAGTTATAGACATCAACAATACGATGTTGATAGAAGTTTCGTTAATCAATGCGATTATTGGTTTAAATCATATAAAGGAGTCTTTAAAGCTGCAAAATTAGATTATAAAGAATATACTAGAGCAGATAGTCCTAAAGGAAAAAACGGGAACTTGGACGAATTTGTAAATTTAATAATCAAAGGAGAAAATGTGACCTCTCCAATATTTGCGAAAAGTCACCCTAAACAACATGGTAGACTAAATTTTTATTTTAATGGATATCATAATGCATTAACTAAAGCTAAAACACAATTAGTTTCAATGGGTTTAGAAAATAGAGCTGAAAAAATAGAACAAAATGCAAAAATTTACCAAGAGAAAAAAGAATTAGAAATAAAAAACAGACAAGAAGAAAGACAAAATAAAATTGCCCAGATACAACTCATCGATAAAGAACAATTCTACAAAACAGAAAACTTGCCTGAAAGCGTAAGGTTATTTAATGGAGAACTATCAGGTCTAGAACTAATAAACCTTCTAAAAGAAAATAACTGGTTAAGCACACCAGAACTTTCAGCAGAAATAGAAATTTCAGAAACATCAATCCACAAACATTATCTACACTTTTTTTATGAACATACAATTAAAATAAAGCAAGGGAAAAATTACCATTATTTTTATTCTCCAGAAACTATAAACACCTATAATTCCTTAGATAGGAAAAATCAAAATAAGAAAAAAGAGACATATAATAGAAACAAAGCAAAGCAAGATGAAATAAAAAGAAGAATTGCACTAATAGAAATTATAGAATTTAACAAAGAATATAAAATTAATTTTGATGGATCAGATATAAGCACCACAGGAAAACACGTAGGACAAATGATGGAAGATTCTGATTCTTGGTTAAGCGTTAAAGAAGTTGAAATTATGAGCGGACTAACACATTCAACAATTAGAAGAAAATTAGTTTATAAACATACAAAACAAGTTATAGGAATACAAAAGAAAAATAAAATTAAATACCTCATTAATATCAACGCAGTGTTAGAATTTGCAGAAAAAGAAGGTTTTAATTTAGAAGTTGATCAGATTTCAAATACAAAACAAAAATATAAAGACAAAATAGTAACTGAAAAAGAAAATAATTTGATAAAAGATTTATTTGTAATAGATGAAGAAGATAAAGTCTATATTGACGATAAAGTTATACCTAAAATAAATATATTCGCAAAATTCTATGAAAGTAGAGTTATATCGGCATTCGAAGCAATAAATTCTAAACTTGCAGAAAATTATGTTAAATTACAAGTAAGAAAACAAAATCCAAAAGCAAAAAATATTGCTATAAATGATAATCAAATGTATCAACTATTGTATCAAACAGAAGAACAACCAACCATCAGAAAAGAAAAACTAGATAAAATGGCGCAAGATTTATCGTCTAAATTTTAATAATATGGTTTATGCTTATAAAGCAGTTTAAATCCAATAGTAATCTTTATAAACAAACTCTAATTCTTTTGGCACTATGAGTTCAGTATTAGCATTTAACAAATGGGATTGTACAGCAATTAAAGTACAGGATCCAGGACTTGCAAGATATATCAACCTAGATGCAGTTGTAGTTCCAAAAACAGGAGCAAGATATGCGGGTAACAGATTTCACAAGTCAAAAATCTTCATAGTTGAAAGATTAATCAATAGAATGATGGTTCCAGGTCATAAAGGTAAAAAACACAAAATTTCTAGTGGCCCATGTACAGGAAAATCAGCAACAGTTTACAATCTAGTAAAAAAAACTTTCGAGATTGTTGAGCACAAAACAGGAACAAATCCTATTGAAGTATTTGTAAAAGCAATTGAGAATGCAGCACCAAGAGAAGAAATTGTTTCAATTGAATATGGTGGAGCAAGATATCCTAAAGCAGTAGAATGTGCACCACAAAGAAGAATTGATACAGTACTTAAAATGATGACTCAAGGCGCATTTCACAAAGCATTTAAATCTAAAAAATCAGCTGAACAAGCACTAGCAGATGAAATTATTGCAGCGTATGGATTACAATCAACATCAAACGCAATTTCAAAAAAGTTAGAACTTGAAAGACAAGCTGACGCAAGCAAGTAAAATTAATTTCATTTTTTTCTTTACACTTTCGCACAAAAAATCATTTTTGGCGCACCAACAAAAAATTGTTGTGTGTTTCTATAAAATTTCTAAAGAACTAGTTTTTACTTTTTAGAATTAAAGATTTAATTTATTTAGATAAAACTTCAAATACAAAAAGAAACTTTTTTAGAATCAAATTTACTTAGGTAAATCTTCAAAATTTATTACAGGTTTATCGAACTTATCATAATCATCATAGGCAATTCGTTCACATGCAGTGTTAATGAATAAGTCAAACATTGGAAAATCTTTTAATCTATCAAACTCAATATTATTATTAACTAAATAATAGAAGTTTTTATCAGGATAATCTTTTTCTACTTTTTTAAACCAAACAAATTTATTTTGACCAGGCTTAGTTGTTACAAGAACGGCAATATTTCTTGCACCAATAAAAGATGCCTGAGCAATAGCAATTCTTTTTCTATAAATAAGAGAATCTTCTTTTGTTAAAAGTTTATATTCTTGCATTGCATGATTAAAAATGTGAATATCTTTATCATTCTTCATCATAAGTGCTTGCGGATGAAACATTCCATCACCAATGTAGAAGAACGCATCAAAGTCACCTTCTAAGAAAACAGTATTGCAACCTAGAATTTGACCATCATGAATAGTATGTCTTGGTTTTGTTAGAAAGACCTTTTTTCCTGAATCTTGAAGTTGTTTTACTAAATCTGGTTTTTGATCAAGAAGCTGTGCAGTCATAAAAAGCATAATTTTTTCAGGAAGCTTAGCTAAGATATCCTTTGGAATATGAACTACTCCTTCATACATTGCATCAACAAAAACTACTTTCATAATTAATGGACCTTTTTCTCTTTTAAAAATTTTTATACTAAACGTTTTTTTATTTCATTTATCATGTCAAACCAATAAGAACCTCGAGGAGCATAATTCTCAGAATTTTTTTTAATATCTTTTTTTAAAGAATCAATAGGAATAAATTTTATTTCTTCAACTTCTTCTTCTTGAAGTTTTAGATTTGAAATATCACCATTAAAACAGTAGAGATAAGAATAAATCCATTCTTTGCTAATCATATCTTTAAAAATAACTTCTTCTTTTCTAGTATCAAAAAGCTCCAAATCATTTTCAGATACATTGATTCCAACTTCTTCAGACATTTCACGAAGAGCAGAAGTAATTACTTTTTCACCAGCAGACACGTGCCCTGCAGCAGATATATCCCAAACAGCAGGCCACATTTCCTTATCTTTAACTCTTAATTGCATCAATACTTCACCTTGATTGTTATAAATAAATATATGAGCACCTCTATGCCAAATACCTTTAGCATGAGCTACAGATTTCATTATTGTTTCACCAGTTAATTTATTATGTTCATCAATAATATCAATTAATTCATCTGTCATGAAGATTTTATTGTTTTATTTGTTTAAAAATTTATTTAGAAATAAAAAACAAAATCGCTCAAACATAAGATGTACTACTTGACAATAAAAATAAGTCTTTATATACTAGAAGAATTAAATCACATCGTATGCCAGCGCAAGCAGAATTAAAGAGTACACTTAGCTTCCCAGTAATACTTCTAATTACTATAAATTCAATCATGGGAACTGGAATATTTTTCTTGCCAGCACTAGGTGCAAAAATAGCAGGTCCAGCTTCAATAATCTCATGGTTTATACTGGCATTAATATCAATCTATATCGCATCTTGTTTTGGAGAGCTAGCAAGTATGTTTCCAACATCAGGCGGAATATATGAATATTGTAAACAAGCTTATGGTAATTTTACTTCATTTGTATTAGGATGGATGACTTTAATTGCAGGAAATATCACCATTGCAATGCTTATAGTAGGTGCCATAAGATATCTAAACCCTGGAATGCCTGGAATGTACAAAGTTGTAATAAGTTTATTATTCGTTTTAGCGTTTAATTATATGGCATATACTGGAATGAAAACAAGCGCAGTTATGCTAACAGCGTTTGCAATAATAACACTGGTATCAGTTTTAGGACTCATAATTCCAGGATTATTTAGTATGAATCCAGGAAATTTTGAACCGTTTATGCCTTTTGCGATACCAACAATTTTTATTGCAATTTTTTTTATAGCAGAAACATTCTTTGGATGGGAAACGGCAACATTCCTGGCAGAAGAAACAAAAAATCCAAAAAAAGTAATTCCAAATGCATTACTTTATGGAACAATAGCAATTTCAATAATTAGTTTATTATTTGTAATAACCTCTCTTGGAAATATTCAATGGAGCACTTTTGCATTATCAAAAGCACCACTTACAGATTTATCATTATTATATTATGGATCAATAGGAAAACAAGTCTTCACCATTTTAGTTTATTTATCAATAATTGGAAGTGTAGCAGGGTGGATAGTATCAGCTCCAAGGCTAATACTTGCACTTGCAAAAGATAAGTTATTCATAGGTCAATGTGCAAAGATTCATCCTAAAAATAAAACACCACATATCGCAATACTATTTCAAACAGTTCTAACAAGTATACTAATATTGGTTGGGTCAGGATCTTACGAAACCTTGCTTGAAATATTACTTCCGTTAGTATTAATAGTTTATAGTGCAACATTACTTAGCGTAGTAGTTTTAAGATATAAAAAACCTCATTTAGACAGACCATTTAAAGTTATATTTGGGAAAGTAGGACCAATTATTGTTGTAGTTATATTAATGGCCTTAATGGTATATTGGGGATTACATGCAGAAGGTGCAATAAGAATTATTAAAATAGGATTATCATTTATAATCTTTGGAATCCCAATTTATTTCTTACTATTATTTTATTATGATCCTGATGTGATTGTAAAAATAAATAATTTCTTTGCATACTTCAATTTAATGCTAGAGAATTTGACATTACCAAAAACAATTAGAAAAGAAATTATGACTGTGTTTAAAGATTTAGAAAATAAAAAAATCTTAGATTATGGGGCTGGAGTTGGAACTTTAACCTTACACTTAGCAAAAGCAGTTGGACCACGAGGAAAAATCTATGCAACAGATTTAAGTGAAAAAAGTTTAGCAATATTACGTGGCAGAGCAAAAAGAAAAGGATTTGGACATATTAAATTAATTCATGATACACACCATGTAAGCAGAGTACATCCTGACATAAAATATGTTGATATGATTTTCTCAGTTGGAATGATGGGATACATACAAAACTTAAAAAAAATATTATCAGACATGGCAGATATATTACCTGAAAAAGGAAAAATCTTATTTGTTGAATATGTTGATTTCTTCAAAATAATTCCAAATGTAGAATGGCTTACAACAGAAGAAAAAATACAAGAAATGTTTAATGAATCAGGATTTTCAGTAAGAGTAATAAGAAGAAAAGGAATCTTTTGGAATTACTTATTTGTTTATGGAATTAAAAGTCGGAAAAATATACCGTTCATCTAGATAAATTATTTCTTAAAATATTCAAGATAAAAATAAACTACTTCTTAAGTTTATCAAGATAAGATAGAAGTTTAAAATAATCTTTAGCGCATGGTTTACAATAAGTATTATCAGGTAAGCCTCGCATACAAAGCAAGGCCACATCACCACAGGCAACGCATTTCTTTTTTGCTTTTTCCTTTAAAACTGCTTCCTTAACTTCTTTTAGAGAAATTTTAGGCTGAGCAGTTTTTTTGTTATCTGACATGAATATCAAATGGAGGTTATATGTTTTATGTGAATACTTTAGGAGATTGTTCAAGTGCAAAGTTTTGTGATGCAGCTTCTAATGAAAAACTCTTTTGGTTTGTAAGTTTTGATAAAGCATTAAAAAATGATTCTTGCTGATGATACTCTTTAATAGAAACACTAATATTTAATTTTTTTTCTAAGAAATTAACTACATCTATTTTAGTTCCTATATAGTCAACTAGTCCTAATTCTAAACCTTCAGAACCTATGTAAATCATTGCTGAAGAAATTTCTTCTTTTACAGATTCATTTAAAGATCTTAATTCTGCGACACTGTTCAAAAAATGTTCATGAATTTTGTCAATTTTTGATTGTAAAATTCTTTCTTCTTGATAAGTCATTTCTTTTAGAGGACTGCCCATATCTTTGAATTCACCTGCAACTAAACGATTATGTGTAACATTGTAATCATCTAATAAACCTGAAAATTCAAGACCCGAAGATAAAACACCGACACTTCCAACAATTGAAATACTACTTGAAAAAATAGTATCAGTTGCAGCTGCAATCCAATAAGCGCCAGAAGCACCCACATCACGAATTAAAGCGACAGAAGTTTTGTTAAGACGATTAATTGCTAAAACTACTTCTTCACTAGCAACAGCAGCTCCACCATTACTATTAATTTGGAATATCACAGCTTTAATTCTTTCATCTTTGTTTGCAGCATCAATTTGAGTTACAAGCCATGAAGCAGAAACTGAAGATGAAGAAAACATATCACCAGAATCATCAGGCATAATAACACCATTAATAGGAATTAAAGCAACATTAGCAAAAGCTTGTTCTTCTGTAAATAAAGAAATAACTGATGCAATAATCCATGCTAATATGAATAATACGATAAGAATTGTAAGTGAAACTTTTATTTTTGAAGTTTGAGTAGTTTTTGATTTTGGTTTTATTTTCATTCTAAATATGAATTTCCTCTACTGTATTTGTTTTAGTTATAAGCTCAGTGAATCTAGTTCCACGAATTGCAAGATGAATAGGATCTACAATCCATAAGATGTAAAAAGGAAAAAATGGAAAGACAAAAATATTTCTTAAAGCGCATTTCCAAAAAGATAACTCTCCTTCAACACGAATTTTTAATATCATCATACCAAGAGTCTGACCAATTTTAAGTTCAAATAAAGTGAAATAAAATAAAGATAAAAGTGCCATGAAAAAAATAGTTGTTACTAAAACTGAAGTTTCAGCGGACTGAAAGTAAGTTATTAATTCAACAGTTGAAAGATTGGTATCAATATATTTTAAGAAAATCTTTTCAAAGGAAGAAAAGATAACAAAATTTAGAATTAATAAATCTAATACTAATGCAAGTAATCTTTTGAAAAAACCAGCGTTTTTCTTAACAGTTCTAGCTTTAGGTAAATTCAAATCCATAATGATGTTACGAGGCTGAAGTTTAAGAATTTTTCGTAAGATATTTAAAAGGACACTCTTTCTTCGTAGTTATATGGGAGCTTATGTAAGAACACCACTAACCGCGGAAGAAGAGATTAGTAGAGTAAAGCTTCCAAGAGGAGAACAAAGTATTGGAGTTCTTGAAAAAAGACTAGGTGGAAGCCGATGTTTAGTAAGATGTCTTGATGGAAAAACTAGAATCTGTCGAATACCTGGAAGATTAAAAAGAAGACTTTGGGTAAGAGAAGGAGATATTGTTCTAATTGAACCTTGGGAATTTGGCGGCGCAGAAAAAGCAGATATTATTTTTAAGTACAGACCAAATCAAGTATCATGGTTAAAAAAACAAGGATACATGGAAGCACTTGAAGAGATTGATGAATTTAACACTTAGTAATTCTTTTAACTTAATTCTTAATTAAAAAAAACTAAAGAAGTAATTATTAATCTTATTTTTTAGATTTCTTTTCATCAGGTTTATCATTCCATAAAAAGTAGATTAAACCTATAACTCCAATAACAATAAATGCATCTGCAAAGTTAAATACAGGCCAAAGTTTGAAGTTTAAAAAATCTACAACAAAACCTCTAAAAACTCTATCTGCAAAGTTACCAATAATACCTGCTAAAATAAGATAGTAAAAGTTTATACCTTTATGAGGTATTTGGTCGTAAAGATAGATGAGCAGTCCGATTGCGAGAATTGAAATCCAAATAAAAGTGAGATTTGAATCTTTAAAAGAACCCCAAAGAGCGCCAGTATTTTTTACAAAAGTTATTGCGAAAAAATTCCAGTCTACAAAGGGTTTGTATAAATGAATTAAGAGTTTTGAGACTTGATCTATGATGACTAACAGTATAACCATAACTGTATGTTTAACATCAAGATTTTCCTCAATATGTTTTTCCATCGCTTTTAGACTAAATTTCACCACATAGGCCTCTTTTTATCATTATCCTGATGATCAATATACATTTCCATTTTTTTCATACGCTGAGACATGGCATCAAGTTCTGCTTTAATAGTATCAAGTTTAGAAGATAAAAGTTCAAACTCATGACCGCTAATAGAGTTATTTGGTCCTTGACTTGAAGAATCACTATTTTGAGAATCGTAAGAATCAGCACCATTATGAGGCTGAGGATTTTGTTTAGCAAAAGGATCTTGTAACTTTGGATCAAAACCATCACTTGGACTATTAGGATCAGTTCCACCTAAAGCAGGATCATTTGCACCTTGATTTAAACCTAAACTATCATCTGAAGCACTATCCAAACCAAGACTTGGACCTTTAGAAGAATCACTCATATCTAAACCTAGACCATCACCGCCTAAACCTTCCCCGCCCAAACTATCACTGCCAGGATCAAAATCAAAATTGTCTTTTTTATGGAATAATTTACCGAATATACCCATTTTAAGCCCCCTTAAAAACTTTTATTAAGCTGTCGAAAAATTCCTCAGGAATAGCCCTAAGAATTTTGAATAATGATGAATTAGGATAAATATCAACTTTTTCATATTTGAATTCAGTTAATAATGCAGTAGGATCTTCGCCAAGAGAAGTTGCAGAAAAAAGATCAATAGCTAAACTGCTTCTTAATTCTGAAACAACAGGTGGTTGAATTGAATCTATAGACTTGTTAAGTTTAAAAGCAGATAAATTCATAAAACTAGAACTAATATTTTCGGATCTTAAGAGAGTTAAAAGTTCAGCTACAGAAACATCGTAACTACCTAAAGATACTTGCTCAGTTAAATTTAATTCAAATAATGATTCATGAATAATAAACAATTTATAGTAACCATCAGAAAGATTTTCTAAATCCCCAGTATCAAATCTTGATTTTTGAATAATGAAATTCTTTTCGAATACAATATTTGCAGAATTTACAGTAGCGTCAGATAAAGGCATAAGTTCAAAAGAACCAATTAAATAACCTTCATCAACAATTAAGAATAAACTTTTATCATCATTCAGTCCATCTCTAAAATCTAAAGCATCTTTAACTATAAAAAGAGTAAATCCAAGAAATATGATAGTACAGATTAAATAAATAGAAGCTAGAACTTTGAATGAAATTTTACCTGATCTAAAGCCAAATACTAATACGATAATACCAGTAACAATTGCAATCCCTATAATCAATGATATATCCATTCTACACCTCTAACAAAAGATATTGAAATAAGGGTATATAAATCTTTTCTTGAATGAAGCATTAATAGCCTATTTCTTTTTTAATTTTAGACATAAAATTATTCACGCTAAACTTCTTAGATTGCTTTAAACAAGCTTTTTTAAAGTTTTCAAGACTGGAAGACTCAGACTTTATTTTAGCTGCCAATTTTAAAGAATTAATATCATCAATTAGAAAACCAGTTTCGCCATTAACTATTGTCTCTTTAAATCCGCCTTCATTTGGAGCAATAACTGCCTTTCCACTAGCCATAGCTTCGATAGGAGTCATGCCAAAATCCTCATTCATCGCAGTTGTAATATAACCTTTGCACTCGGAATAAAGTTTAATCAAATCATTTGATTTAACTTGATGAAGAATAGTTACATTATTTGGAGCGATTCTTTTTATATAATCAACATAACCTTTGAAATAATCAGACTCTTCATAAGAACCAACAATTATTAGGTTTTCATCAGGAAGATTTCTAAAAGCCCTAATTTGCATTTCAATACGTTTGTGAGAGGTTAAACGGTTAACAGATAACCAATAATTTTTGTAAGGACCTGTTTTAAAAAATTTAGTTTCAATAGGAGGATTAATAATAGTTGAATCCTTTTTCAGATAAGTTTTAATTCTTGATTGGACATTAACAGAATTCGCAACAATGTTATTAATTTTTGATACTTGTTTTAGATTTATTCTCCTATTAATTGCAGACCAAGATGAAAAAATTGGCTTTTGCCAAGCAGGAAGTTTATTTCTTGTAAACGATCTTAAATCCCATAACTCCCTTATTGGAGAATGAGCATACCAGGTTGAAGGTGAATTTTTTATTGCAGCAGAAATGTTCCAATCACCACTAATAATAAAATGATCAAATTTATCTTTAAGATTAAGATTTCTAAACCTAACATTTGTAAGTTGTTGCCTGAAAGGAGGATTTAATGGAACCTTACCAATACTTTTTGGAATAAGATTAAAACCTTGTTTTTTTATTGCATCAAAATTAATATTAGTGGAATAAATTGGAGCATTAAATTCTCTAGCAAGAGTTAAACCTACTTTTTCTGCGCCACCAATGTTGTCTAAATAATTTTGTAATATTGCAATTTTCAGTTTCATTTTATCTTTTCTCTATACCTAAAACACTTAAATAAAATACGTTGAAAACTAATTGAATTCCAATGATTATAATTGTTGAAACAAAGATTAAAGATTGTGGTCTAATAACTGCATTTGAAGACATAAAATTAATTATTTGATATAAGCCTACAATCAGACCTATTATTGAAATTAAGCCGCCAATGAGCATGCCACGCTCAATAGATAAGATGTTTGTAAGCCATGCAAGAAATTTGTTATCTTCTTTTAAGACTGCATACAAGTAAATTTTAGCAAATAAAGTTAAGAAAACTAATTGAAAACCTAAAGTTAGAATAAGACTACTAATAATAGAAGTATAAATTGAAGCAGAGTTTGAAATAGCTGAAATACTTAAACCGAATAAACCCGTAAAAAAAAGAAGTATTCCTGGTAAAAAGAATAGATAAGCTGGACTGTATAATAACATGAATCTAAGATGTCTCCAACCATCTCGAAAAGAATTAAGTTTTGAAATGCCTAAGCGAGGATAATAATGAATTGGAACTTCAGTTATTTTTAATTTAGTCTTTAATGCCTTAATAATCATTTCAGAAGCAAACTCCATGCCTGCAGTGTGTAAATTTAATTTCTTTAGATTTAAAGTTGTAATTGCTCTAAAACCAGAATGAGAATCTTTAACTTTTGAATTAAATAAAAGACTAAGTGTGGCTGAAAGAATAGGGTTTCCAAAATATCTATGAAGCGTTGGCATTGCACCTTTTTTTATGTATTTACGTTTTCCTAAAACAAGATTATCATTTTTTAAGTTTGTAAGAAGTTTTGGAATCTCAGAGAAATCATAAGTATTATCAGCATCACCTAAAATAACAACATCACCTGATATCTTTTTGAAACCTTCAAGGTAAGCATTACCATAACCAACTTTCTTATGTTTGATTAGAATTGCACCTTTCTTTTTTGCAATTGATGCAGAATTATCAATAGATGAATCAGATACAATAATTTCATAATTATAATTCTTTAGAGCTAGCTTTATTTTATCAATACAAATACCAATTGTTTTTTCTTCATTTCTGCAAGGAAGAACAACAGAGATTTTTCTAAAACTCATAGATTAATTAGTTTAATGAGAAGTATAAAAACCTTTGTCTTAAATTAAAGGCTTAGGTGAATTAGCTAAATCATCCATGGCACACCAGAAATTTGCATTTCCATCATCAGTAAATGAACCCATGACTCCAGTTTGATTACGAATATCAAAGTCACCTGAAGGAATAACATCATAAATATCATTAAGACTTCCTTCTAAGTAAAAGTCTCCATCTTGAGTGATTACACTAACAACATTTCCATCAGAATCTCTAATTTTAAAAGATGTAGGAAGAGCATTCTCATCAATAGCAGCATTAGTAGTTGCATTGCCAGAGAAACCTATAATTCCATGTTGGTCAACAATAGCGATAGCAGGACCTGTGCCTTTAAGTTTGATAACCCATCTTGCTTGATCCCAATTTGAAGCTTTAGTATCATCACAATCGTGAGTATCATTAATGTATACCGGATTTGCATCACAATAACGATGAGAATCAGTTAAAATACCATAGCCATCA
>CAYOEA010000002.1:0-143752 GCA_964402995.1 uncultured Methanosarcinales archaeon | reverse complement strand
ATTCTCTATTTACATTATATACATCTTTATTTTTCCCAATCTCAAGTCTATAGAGCATAGCAACACTATCAAATACAACTAAACCTACACTATCATCAAATAAATCTTTTATTTGAGAGAAAAAGTTTTTTTGTTCTTCGAAATTTGTTGGATTAAAAAAAACTGTGCGTTTGATAATTTCTTCATATTGAGGTGTTATTTGGCTTAATCTATCAACAGAAAATGATCCTTCAGTATCAATGTAGATTATTTTTTTATCACCTAGAAATGCACTCATAGCCATTAGACACATATTTGTCTTACCACTTCCTGCAGGACCATAAAAAGTAGTTATTATACCTTTTTCATATCCTCCATTAAGTATTTTATTAACAATTACTGAGCCGCTATCAAGTTTCTCTTCCATAATAGAACTAAAGTTATGCTATTTTTAAAACTATTTGTCAAAAATAGTTATTTTATCCGATTTAAATAATAATCATTAGAAAGTATTGTCATACATTGATTTTAATCCTTTTTTTAATGCGTCTTCATCACAAATTCTGCTATGAACAAAAGGATTAATAACCCATTTATTAGTATTATTTACATCTGCAAATACTAAACTTAAATCAGATACAACTTTTAATTTATTCCATTTAGTTGTTAAAAAATCTAAATTTTTTTTATTTGCAATACATACAACCATCTTTTGACCTTTTCTAGAAATAAATGAAATTGTTTTTGGTCCAAGATTTTCATCAATTAAATATTCCACATCCTTATCTTTAAAATGAAATATTATTGATTCTTCACCTTCTTCGAAATCTACAAGTTTTCTTAGAATCAAATCCTTATTTTTTACGTATTGTTTTGTCCAATCTCTCAGATTCATTTCCATCGTTCCTCAAAAACTAGATAAATATAAGGTATTAAAAAACCTACAAGATAAATTAAACCAATAATGTATGGATTTTGATGCATAGTGAAAAATTCACCTGCAACTTTCGCATTTGCAAGTGCAGTTATTTTATTTGCCATTGCAACAATTACTACAAAATTTATTATTCCAACTATTGGAATTGATAAAAACATTGCTAAATGATGATGTCTTTGTAAATCTTCTAAATCTTTTATAATTACACTCATTAACACTCCAAAAGAAAAAGCAACCACTAAAATAATAAAAAACAAAGTTAATCCTGAAGTTGTTAATAATAAAGGTAATAAGAATAAAGAGAATGCAATATTTCCAATTATTGTAAGACTGAATGCAATCCAATAGACTGCTTTGTTTAATTTATGAATGTGTGGATGTGGATTACTTTTAGCATGATGAAGAATTTTCATAGTCTTTTCAATTTCTTCTTCAGACCAACCTTTTTCCTGTAATCTTTCTTTTGTAATCTTCATAATACATAGATTTGAGAAACTAATATTTAAAATTATTTAAAATAACTAGGAAAAACTAAGAAAATAGAGAAAAAAATAAAATAAAAAATAAACTAATTCATTTATTCTGTTTTTGGTTCACTTATATCTTCTGAATCAGATGGTTCTTCTTCACCTTGTTCTTCAGATATAGTTTCTGTCTCAGGTTTTGAAGTTTCACTAACAGAATTAGTTTCTTCTTGATCTTCACCTTCAACTACAGGCTCATCATTATCAGTTACAATTTTAGCTGATGCCATAACCACATCACCTTCAGATAATCTCATAATTCTAACTCCTTGAGTATTTCTTCCAATTGTAGAAATTCCTGATGCTGGGGTTCTAATTACAATTCCACCTTTACTGATAAACATTAGTTCATCATCATCATCAACTGATCTTACTGCAACTACTTCGCCGTTTCGTTCTGAAGTTTTTATGTTAATTACTCCTTTTCCACCACGCCTAATAAATCTGTAGTCTGGAATCGGAGTTTGTTTTCCATATCCATGTTCAGTAATTGTTAAAACTTTTTTATCTTCTTCTGCAATTATAGTTCCTACAACAGTATCGCCAGGATTTAGAGTTATTCCTCTAACTCCTCTACTTGCTCTACCTACAGTTCTAACATCTGCTTCATCAAATCTGATTGCATTTCCTTTTTTAGTTGCTAAGATTAAGTTTTTTTGTCCATCTGTTAATACAACACTAATAACTTCATCGCCTTCATCCATCTTTAAAGCAATTATTCCACCTTTTCTTGGTCTTGAATATTCTTCTAATGATGTTTTCTTAACAATTCCATTTCTTGTTGTTGTAATCAAGTAGTTTCCTTTTGTAAAATCTTTTACTGGTATTACTGAAAGAACATTTTCTCCTTCTGATACTTCAACCATATTTACAATTGGTCTTCCTTTTGATTGTCTGCTAGCTTCTGGAACTTTGTAAGTTTTCAACCAATGTACTTTTCCTTTATCAGTAAATACTAATAAATAAGAATGAGTATTTGCAATGAATAATTTTTCTACAAAATCTTCATCTTTAGTTCCTGTTGCAATAACTCCTTTTCCACCTCTGTGTTGAACTTTGTAAGTTTCAAGTGGTAATCTCTTAATATAACCTGTATGAGTTAATGTTACAACCATATCTTCTTCTTCAATTAAATCTTCAATTTCAAAGTCTTCTTCTGCTTCAGTGATTTTTGTTCTTCGTTCGTCAGAATACTTTTCAATTATTTCTGTAAGATCATCTTTAATTATTTGAAGTATTCTCTCTTTACTATCAAGAATTGAATTTAACTCTTCAATTAATTTTAATATTCTTTTTTGTTCATCTTCTATTTGACCAGTTTCTAATTTTGCTAATTTTTGCAACTTTAAATCTAGAATTGCACTTGCTTGTGTTTCTGATAAACTAAAAGTTTCAACTAAACCAAGTTTAGCTTTTTCTGCAGAATCTGAAGCCCTAATTAACTTAATTACAGCATCAACATTTTTCAATGCTATCATCAAACCTTCTAATATATGAGCTCTTTTCTCAGACTTGTCTAATTCAAATTGAGTTCTTCTTCTAATTACTTCTTTTCTATGCTCAATATGATGTTCTAAAATTGATTTTAATCCTAAAGTTTTTGGTTCATTATTAACTATTGTAACCATGATAATTCCAAAAGTTGTTTGTAATCTTGTATGTTTGAATAATTGATTTAAAGTAACTTCTGATGTAGCGTTTCGTTTTAATTCAATTACAATTCTAATTCCTTCTTTTCCACTCTCATCTCTAAGATCAGATATACCTTCAATTCTTTTTTCTTGTACACATCTTGCTATTTCTTCTACTAAGAGCGATTTATTAACCATATAAGGAATTTCTTTGACTATTAGTCTTTCCCTATCATTATGTTCTTCTCGTTCAATAACAGCCTTTACTCGAACTTTCCCTCGACCAGTATTATACGCGGAAATAATTCCACTTCTTCCAGCAATAATTCCTGCGGTTGGAAAATCTGGACCAGGTATAATTTCTAATAACTCCATTGGTTCAATTTCAGGGTTATCAATGAGTGCAATTACTCCACTTGCAATTTCTTTTAAGTTGTGTGGCGGAATATTTGTTGCCATTCCAACTGCAATTCCAGAACTTCCATTTATCAATAAATTTGGTAATTTAGAAGGTAATACTGATGGTTCTTTTAATGATCCATCAAAGTTTTCTACAAAGTCAACAGTATTTTTATCTATATCTTGAAGCATTTCATCAGTGATTTTCTGCATTTTTGCTTCTGTATAACGCATTGCAGCCGCATTATCACCATCAATACTTCCGAAGTTTCCCTGACCATCAACTAACATATATCTTAATGAGAAAGGTTGAGCCATCCTAACTAATGAATCATATACTGCAGTGTCACCATGTGGATGATACTTACCAAGTACTTCCCCTACGATTCTAGCGCATTTCTTGTATGAACTAGTATGTCTCATACCCATATCATTCATTGCGTATAATATACGTCTATGAACTGGTTTTAATCCATCTCTCACATCAGGTAATGCTCTGCCAACAATTACTGACATCGCATAGCTCAGATAAGATCTTTTCATCTCATCTTCAATTACTTGTGGAACAATATGTTCTTCTGGTTTTTCGACTGGTTTTTCAACGTTTTCTTCGCTCATTTTATCCTAAGAAATCTCCTATTAGTTTATATTAAATATTATGATAAAATTAGGATTAAATAGTTTATAAGTTTTACGATTTTTTACTCGAGAAACAGCTATTTTTAAACGATTTTCAAACTTTCTTTACAATACGACTTTTATTGATATTTGAATGTATCTTAAAAGAACGACCACAATAAACACATTTTTTTATTGATTCAGTTATATTTCCTCTTGGAGCACACTTCATTTCATGGCCACATTTCGGACATTTTACTAGAAAAATCATTTTATTCTTTAGTTTCAGAATTTTTTGATTCTGTCACATCAACTGCTTCGCTGTTGTTTGTCTCACTATTTTCTTCATCACTTGCTGAATTTTCTGAATTAGGAACTTGAAAATCTGATCCTTCACCTTTATTGATTTTATCTAATTCTTCACTTCTCTCTTCTGCAATTTCTTTCACTATATCAGACATTTTATCTGCTTCAGACTCGACTTGTTCACCATTTGATTCTTCAACTTGAGATTCTTGAACTCCTTCAGATGCATTTTCTGCTTCATTCTCTCGATTTTCAGCTCTTATTTCATCTAATTGTTCGCCATACATGTCAGTTCGTTGAAACAATTCGTCAGATTCATGTGCATCATTTCGTTTTGATATATTATCTATTTTATCATTAATTTTGCTTAAAAAATCATTATCAATTTCAGGAATTGAAGCTCTATCTTCTTCTGCGGAAACTATATCAAACTGATTTTCTAATTCTTTTTTTGCTTGATCTAGTTTTGATTCTTCTTCTGTTTTAACTTCACCTATATTTACAACATCTAAATTATCTAATTTTTCAATTGGTTTTACAGGTTCAGGCTGTTTTATATCGCCTAGAGCATCTTTTATACCTTTATCACCGGGAACATCAAAATACTCAAAAAACTTTTCAGTTAATTTCAAAATATATGAACGGCCTTCTTTTTCTTTTTTAATAAAACTAAGTTCCACCAGTTCTTTTATTTGATCATAAGCTGATGCAGAACGAATGTGTATTACTTCAGATTGTAGTACTGGGGCTTTCCATGCAACAACACCTAATGTTTCAAGAACTCCGCGACTTAATTCAGTATCTGAAATAATTTTTGTAACTAAAGAAACATAATTTTCACGTATATTCAATTTCCAAGAATTGCCTTCCTCCATCAACATCAAACTTGAATCTCTTGATTCATAATCTTTCTTTAATTCGGCCAACTCTTTTTTTACTTTTCTTTTGTCAAAACCAGTTACTGCCATTAAATCAGTCACTTCCATAGCCTTTCCACTAGAAAATAATAATGCTTCTAATTGTTTTTTTACTTCACTCATTGTCGTACGTAATTGTCTCCCTCTTTTTTTATTGTTTTTTCTTTAAGCATAGCATCTAAAACTGGTTGTAAATCTTTTTCAATTATTCCGATCTTTTTTTCAAAATCTTTTACAAGGGTCATTTTATTATCTATACAAATTAAAATTGAATTTCTAAGTAAAACATTTATGTTTTGTACCATCAGTTTATTTTGTTGACCAATACGTTGAGAAACTATGGCAACTTCATGGTTTTTTGCTAAACCATCATTTAACCAGTTTGTTAAATTTTGAGCCTTAAATGTTAATTTATCAGGGGACATTATTTCAATTGATGCAGGCATAAAGTTATAAGAAATCCAAGTTAATTTTTCTAATCCTTTTGCTAGCAATTCTACTTCAGCAATTATTGTCCACATATCTTTTTCGCCTTCTAATTCTTCTGCGACATCAATATCTTCATTTAAAATAATTACATCCTCTTCTTCACGTAATTTTTTCATATATCTTGTTATTGCACCTTCAATATGCGCTTTTGGTTTTCCTACTACTTCAAACATAACATTTGCTTGAATATATCCTTCATCTATTTTTTCTTTTATTTCGTGAGTTTTCATAAATATACCTCCAAAGATTTATGTATTAAAAAACCTTGAAAAGTTTTCCAATTTCATAAACATGGCTCTTGGAACTTATCGACTAAAAAGTTCAATGAACATTTCAATTTCGATGTGTAAGATTATTTACTTTAGTTATATAAATTTATCGAATTAAATCTCCAAAAAATCAATATTAAAATTAATATTAAAAGCACCGCAATTATGAAGTATTCAAGCTTAGAAAGAGCTCTAAAAGTGCTAGATTCATAAATTAAATTTCCAGTAATTTTATTATCAAAAGTCCCAATATTTATTGTTAATTCTATTTCTTCTTCAGTAATTGGAATTAATTCTTGTGCTAAAACTAATTTTTGACTAAAAATTATTAGAGTCAAAAAAATTAAAACTAAAATTAATTGTTTCAAAAAAATATTTACATGCATAAACATGTCTTAATTTTACATTTAATATGAACTTTCATGAATTCACCGAAAAAACCACGAAAAAGGTCAAAACTTAGAGGATAAAAGTAAGTGTTACCATTTCAAAATAATAAGAAATGTTTTAATAGTCAGTAAAAAATTTAAGTTATAACTTTAAAGGGGAAAAGTGGTGAGCATGGGTTTTTTAGATATTTTAAAAAAGAAAAAAAAGACTGAAACTTCTAATATAGAGAATAATACATTATTAAATGATATTCCTCTACCGCCGCCTGGAAGCGAGCCTACAAATAAAACAGAATCAATTTCAACTTTACCAGAAGAAAATAAATTAAACAGCACAGTAGAGTCTAATAGTTTTGATAACTTAAGTCAAGATCCAATTGAAGCAGAAGAACCATTACCTATGACTGCTCAAAATGAACCGGAATTTAAATTAGATACTAATGCAGGAACAGAACCAATTATTTCAGAAGAAAAAGTACCATTAAAAAAAGATGAAAAAACAGAAGATGATTTTGATTTTGCATTACCTGATTTTTCAGATGAAGATTTAAAAATAGGTGAATTAGGAGAAGAAATACCTACTTTAGAAGAGCATAAAGAAATTGAAACTCCAATAACTGAAGAAATATTAAGCATCCCAAAAGATAATTCAGAAATTAAATCTAAAGGGCCTAAGTATCTTGAAATGAATAATTGTATTAAAATTTTTGAAAACATATTCAATAGTCAAGAAACTATTACTAAAACAAAAGAACAATTCTCAGACTCTGATTTATTATCAAAGAGTTTGACACAACAATACAAGAACAGCTATGATGATCTTGATTCCATTCAGGAAAAATTGATGGAAATTGACAAAACCTTATTCGAGAGGTAAAAATAAATGGATAATCAAATATTTGTAAAAATTGAGGAATATGACCAAGTTCTAAAAACAGTAAACTTAGTTAAAGATAAAATCGGAAAAGCAGAGGAAATCATTGGCAAAATTACTGAACTTAAATCACAAGAAGAAGAAGAACTTAATAATTGGAGTGCAAATTTAGAAATAGTAAAAGAAAAAGTTTCAGGAATTGAAAACGAGCTAGCACAAAGTAAAAAGGCATAAACTATGGTTAAAACACAATTATTCAAACAGATAGAAAACCCAAATAACTTTAGAAAAGAAATATTAGAATCTTCTAAAGAAGTTATTGAAAATTTAAAAATCCAGCAAAGAATAATTGACATTAGAGAAAAAAGATTTGAATTAAGTAAAGAGTTAAAAATTATATTTAAAGAAATTAATCTTTTATTTGATCAAACAAAAGACCACTTACCTGTTGAAATCATCACATCGTTTATTGAAGAACAAAAAAAGAAAACAAAAAATAAACCTAAAGTAAAAACATCTTCAACAAAAACTAAAAAAAAACTTGCAGATATTATGCCTGAACCTTCAGAGCTTAACAAACTAGAAACTAAGCTCGCAGACATTGAAAGCAAACTTAAAAGTTTAAATTAAATAAAAACTTCAAACATTATTTCTTTTAATTTTTTAATATCTAGTTTTGACATTAATTTTATAAAACAAAACTTGTTTCTCAGTTTATCACGAGGGAGTGCCGGAGTGGTCAAACGGGATGGACTCAAAATCCATTGGCTTAGTGCCTACTAGGGTTCGAACCCCTACTCCCTCATATTTCATTCTACAAACAATAAAATATTGATAATTCAAACGTGTTAGTTTATTTACAAATAGATAAACCAATCACTAATAGAAATTTCTTATTTTTTCAGATTTCAATGATATTTTCGGAATAGTTATATTTCTTCCTTGCAAATTTATTTCTTCAAAACTTTCTTTCATTTCATCTATATATCTATAGAAAGTCGCTTTTGAGCAATATTGTTCTTTATCAACAACTATTTCCTTAATATCAGAAACACTGTATTTTTTAGCCGATATCAACTCTACAACCCTATTCTTGATGATTTCACGTTTATTCTTTCTTACTCGCTTCAAAACAGCAGAATCTATGGGTGCTTGTCGTTTTGATAGTACTTGACTTAGATTTTCAGTCAAATTACCAATCATGTCCTTTAATTCTTGATTTTGTTCCAATAAGAAGTTAATATCAGCAGAATTTTCTTTTGTTTGGTTTTTTAAGGATTGCATATCTTCATGTATGTCATTTTTAGAATCATACTTTTTTGTCGTCGATAAGTCATCCCCCATAGTTTATTGAACAAGTCTTAGATTTATATATCTTTGCAGTCTTTGAGACATTAAAAAGACTTTTATGAGACTAATTTGAGACAAAAATGAGACACCCCTCCATTTCCAATGGAGAACTGCTTTTCACGAGGAAAACAGTAAAAAAAGACACCCCTTCATTTCCAATGGAACTTTTTTAAGACTATTGTGAGACAAAAATGAGACTGTCTCAAGACTTTTATGAGACAAAATAATCTCAAAAGCTTTTTATAAAGAGACTCCTCACAAAAATTATGACCATAGAAATCATACCTGTAGGAGGGTATAGTGAAATAGGACGGAATTGTACTGCAGTCAAAATCGATGATGAAATTGTTATCTTAGACATGGGTCTTCACATGGAAAAATACATCGAACACACCCACACTGCGGACAGAGATGATATAGTGGATATGTCCACTAAAACCTTGATGAATGTTGGTGCAGTTCCAGACATCAGAACTCTTACCAAAGAAGAAAGAAAAAACGTGATTGCAATTTGTATTGGTCATGCACATTTAGATCATATTGGCGCAGTCCCATTCTTAGCAAAAAAATTTGATTGCCCTGTTTACGCAACACCTTTCTCTATTGAAGTTGTTAAATCAACAATTAGAGATGATAGAATCAATATAAAAAACGAACTTATAAAAAAAGAAGAAAATAGCATTTTTAGAATTTCAGACAATATTGAAATTGAATTTATTAATGTTACTCACTCAACACCTGAAACAGTAATGATTGCAATCCACACAAAAGAAGGAGTTGTTTTATACGGTAATGATTACAAAATTGATAAAACTCCAACTTATGGAGCAAAAACTAATATTAAAAGATTAAAAGAATTAAAACCAAAAGCATACATTGTTGATTGCTTATATTCGGACAATCCTGATTGGACACCTTCAGAACTTGTTGCTAAACAAAAATTAAAAGAAATTCTGCTTGACCAAGATAATAAAGGGAAAAGCATTTTTGTAACAACTTTTTCCAGTCACATTGCAAGACTTAAATCAATTAAAGAAATTGGTGAAAAAATGGGTCGAAAAGTTGTATTTTTAGGTCGCTCATTATCAAAGTACTTAATGGCTTCAGAAAATGCAGGTCTTGCCAAATTTAATGATTCAATGGTTGTAAAATATGGTGCAAAAGTAAGAAGATACTTATCTTCAATTCCAAACCCAGAAAAACATCTATTCATACTAACAGGACATCAAGGCGAACCAAAAGCCACTCTTTCAAGAATAGTTTATGAAAATCACTTTAACTTCAAACCTGAAGATATAGTTATTTTTTCATGTCAAATTATTCCTGTTCCAATAAATTTTGAAAATAGAAAAGTCTTAGAAGATGCACTAAAAAGAAAACATGTTACTGTTCATACTGATGTGCATGTATCAGGACATGCTTCTGCTGAGGACCAACGTGAAATTTTTAGAATTATTAATCCTGAAAATATAATTCCAGTTCATGGAGATTTACCAAAAATGCAAGCTATGAAAGAAATAGCCATCCAAGAGGGATATAAGGAAGAACAAGTACATTTTTTGAAGAATGAGCAAAGACTTCGGTTTTGAAAGATAATCTTTATAAATCTGAGGTCATTTGTTTAATATACAAAATTAACAAAACCGTCGGTTTTGGAAATTCCATAAATTGGAGGAACAAATTCATGAAATTAACTCTATCAGAACCAAAATTTCTTAAGGACAGTATTAGTATAATATCAGACCTTGTCACAGAGGGCACTTTTAAGATAACACCAGATGCAATCGAACTTATCGCTATGGATCCAGCTAATGTCGCAATGGTCATTTACAAGCTCTTAAGCAGTGCTTTTATCGAGTATGACGTCAAAGAAGATGTATCTTTATCAATTAATCTAAACGATTTCAAACAAGTATTAAGACGAGCTAAAACTAATGATGCTGTTACACTTGAAATTGAAGAAAACAAATTTAAGATTACTTTCAAAAGCACATCAACTAGAACGTTCTCATTACCAATTATTGATATTGAAGAAAAACAACAAAAAGTTCCTGACTTAAAATTCAAAGCTACAATCACAACTAATTCAAGTATAATCAATGAAGCAATTGAAGATGCTGACATTATTGGTGAAAGTGTAACTTTTGTAGTTGAAAACCAAGAACTTAATGTTAGTGCAGCGGGCGATTTAAGCAAAGCAAATATTAAAATCACTTCAGATGATGATACTAAAATCATTTGCGATGAACTTGCTAAGTCAAAATTCTCAATTGAGTACTTAAAAAAAATGATTCAAGGTTCAAAACTTTCTGATAAAGTTGTTCTCCAACTTAGCAGCGATTATCCACTAAAAATGGAATACAAGGTTTTGAATAAAGTTCAGTTATCATTCATTCTCGCACCAAGAGTAGATAACGACTAAAAATCAAAATAATTTATATTTTTTTAATATTTATTTTTATTAAATTCTAGAATTAAAAATATATCATAGTTTATTGTTCTCTATAATAATTAGTTCTTGCTTTCTCAGTCATGGACTCTGCATGTTGTTTCCATTTTGGTCTTAATAATTGTTTAAAAACTCTAATTATTCTCATTAAAAGTTCAAGTGCGACTATAAATAAAAAGTAAAACAAAAACTTATCCAAAAATAAAAGTAATTCTTTTCCAAGAGACATGCTCGAAGCTATTGATACATAACTTAGATCAATTATCACAACACCAAGTAATGCAAACGGTATCATTTTTGATAAATCTCTTGATAAATCTTGATTATAATATGCTGTAACTCTAACCGCACCTATAATTGCCATCGAAATCAACAATACTTCAGATGGTGAATTCTTACTTAAAAATAAAAGTAAAGCCGCGAGTACTACAAACCAAAAAAATACAATTACAGGAACTAAAAATACGTGTTCTATAAGATATAACGTAACCCTAAAAAATTTATGAAAGAAAGATTCTTTGAATTCATAAGTTTTTGATAACTTTAATTTTAGAATATCTCTTTCTGCTAAAAATCTATAAAAATTAAATATGAACACTGCATATATTGCAATTGCAACAATGATAAATGCTAAAGGTTTTACCGTTTGAACTATAGACTGTGTTGTCATAGAACCAAACTCTATACTTGCATTTATTGTAGTGTTCAGTGGTATCATTAGATTAATTTCTTAAGTTGATTTAATTCCTCTTTTATTATATCAAATCCACCTTGCCAAAATGTCTCATCACTTGGATCGATTCCAACCATTGACAAAAGGTCAGCAGGACTTTTTCCGCCACCCTCTGATAGTATCTCTACATATTTGTCTATAAATTCTTTTCCTTTTTCTTTATACTGTGCATATAGAGCTAAGACCATTAAATTTCCCCACGCATAAGCATAACAATAGAAAGGTGAATTGTGAATGTGTGGTATGTAATTCCATTCATGGCTAAATTCTTTTGGAATTTCCATATCACCAAATTGTTCTTCTAAAAGTTCAACATACTTCTTATCTAATTCTTCTTTTGTAATTCCTTTCTTAATATTCTCATGTGCAAATTGTTCAAAAAATATGAAGTATGCTTGTCTTCCAATAGTTGCATATTGTCTATCTATTTGTTGTAATAACAATCTCTTTTTTTCTTCAGGATCAGTTATTTTCTCAAGCATCTTATTTGCAAGTGTCATTTCTCCAAAAATAGAAGCTGTCTCTGCCATTGCAAGTGATGTGTCATAAAGAACATTGATTTGTTTCTTTGATAACACTCCATGTATTCCATGACCAAACTCATGCATCATAGTAAATAAATCTGTTAATGTATCAGAATGATTAAGCATTATATATGGTGTCATCTCATTATCTATTGAGAAACAAAATGCTCCGCCACGTTTATTTGCTTGCGGGTGTGAATGTACATGCTTTGCATCAAATATTTCTTTTGCTGCAGTATAAAATCTTTCATCAAACTCTCGATAAGTATTCAAAACTAATTCTTTACTATCTTCATAAGAATATTTTGTTTCTTCTCCTGTTTCATAATGTGCATAGAGATGATATCTTGAGAAAGGATAATCTTGTCCTTGACCTTTTATCATATCATATTTAATTTTGAAATAATCCTTAAAGATTGAAACATTTTTTTTAATTACATTAAGCATTGCTGCAACAGTTACATCATCTATATCATTGTTCATGTTTCGTTTACTAATTGGTTCTTTAAAACCTCTAATTTCAACTTCTTCATTATGCCAGTCTAAAACTATGTTCTTGTAAATCTCAGAAATGATAGTGCTTTCTTTTCCATACTTATTTAAAATTAAATTATAAGCACCTTCTCGAAGTTTAGGATCATTTGATTCATAATAAGTTGTAACCTCTTCTTGAGGTAAATCTTTTTTTCCATCAAAATCATACTTGAATGTACCTGTAAAAATTTCATAAAGTGAAGAAAAAGCACCTCTTCCAGTTATTGATTTAAGATTGATTATTTTTTCTGTTGCTTCATCTTTTGTGAATGGTTTTAATTCTCTTATTTGAACAAAATAATAATTATAAGCAGATAATTCTGACGCGTTCAAATATTTATTAGCATCGTCATCACTTAACTCCATAAACCATAATGAAAAAAATTGCATGTCATTACCCATCTCAGTCATTAATTGATTTAAGAAAGATAATTTTCCAAGCGTCTTTGAATCATCAGTTTTTTCATAGAACTTCAAATAATAATATACTTGCACTCTGGTGGACATTACTATTATTTTTTCTTTTTCAAATAATAATTCTTTTAATCTAGTAACACTAAGTGAAGGTTTTAATTCTTCTCTAAAAGCTTTAAATTTTTCAACTTCTGCTTTTATATCTTCAATGATAACATCAGGTTCTTTTCCTTTAAGAATATCGTTTAAGTTCCAAGTTTCTTTCATAGAAATAAAATTGAATGAATTAATTAAAAAGTTTGTGATTTAATGAGCTTAGAAATAATGAAATTATTAAATTAATATCCTTTGACAACATTTGGAGTGTTATCTTTAACTGAAACTAAGTCTTTTTGAAATCTGTCTATCATAAACTTAAGATCATCAGTGAATAATTCAGGTGTTTTTTTAATCTCAGCTTTTAGTTCTTCAACTGTATATACTCTTATACCTGTTGATTCACCATCGCAAAAATTAATTGGTCCATCATAATAACCTAAATAGAATGTTGTTATGAAAGGTTGTTCAAATCGTTCACCATTCAAATTATTTATTGAAACAAAATTTTCCATGTGCTCTAATTTTCTAAGTAAACCTATAATTCTTAAATCAGTTGTTTTGTAAGCTGCTCTAAACTCATCATCAGTTAATACTACTGCTGGAAAACCTAATTCTTCATGACATTCTTTTACTACAGTTAAATCCCATGTATGACCAATTTTTAAATGTCCACCTATTGTTTTATCGTAAAGACCTGGATTTCTTTCTTTTTCATTACTTCTTAATTGGACATATATTTTCCCTTTAGAATTCATAACTAGTATTCTTATAGATTTAACTTTTCGTGTAATTTTGCCAGTTTTTCGATATTCTTGTTCTATTTCTTTGTAGAAAATTTTTCTATCTTGAACAGCATCTAATGTTCCATCTAAAGAATATATTTCTAATTTTTCTGCCATTATAAGAATTATAAACAAATGTTATTTTAAAAGCTTTTCAAAAAAGAAACTAAATTAGTGTAAAATTACTCTTTCTGACATAATACACAATTATGTGCAACTGTTGACAAATCTTTATGTAAATTGCAAGTAATTTTCAATTCTTTCATCAACTTCAATAAGTTCTGAATTTCATATAACATTATTTTTTCATTTTTAATTTTCTTTGCAGATTTAGCTATAGCTTCTTTTGCTTCAATAGAAAAATTTACTTTATTTGCTCTTTTATTTTTAATATATTGACTAATGGCAGCTTCAGTAACACATAATATCTTTGCAATTTTCTTTTGTTCGAATCCGAGTTTCTTCATTTCAATTGCTAATTCTCGTCTTATTGCAGGTAAAATTAGTAAAACTTCAATTTCTTGCGGTTGTATAAACTTTAGTCCAGCCATTTTTTCTTGTCACCTTTTTTTATTACATATAAAAAACAAATTAAAAAAATAAAAATAATTTAATTATTTTACTTCCAATTCTCAACTAGGCTTGCAAATAATCTTAGTCCAAATCCTGTTCCACCTTTTAGAACATATTCTTTTTCTTCTGAAAACCAACCCATTCCACCAATGTCTATATGCGCCCATGGAGTTTTTTTAACAAACGCTTCAACAAATGTAGCACCAGTTATAGTTCCAGCTGCTCTATCAGGACTTCCTAAGTTTTTAACATCTGCTAAAACACCTTTTACTGCATCTCTGTATTCTTGTAATAATGGTAGTTCCCAAATTATTTCATCAGATTGTTTTGATGCTTCTAAAAGTGCACTTTTAATTTTATCATTATTTGAAACAAATGGTGCTGCTGCAAATCCTAAACATACAACACTAGCGCCTGTAAGAGTTGCTATATCTACAATCGCATCTGGTTTTTGTTCTTCTGCATAAGCTACTGCATCTGCTAAAACTATTCTTCCTTCTGCATCTGTATGTTCTACTTCCAAAGTTTTACCCATGTAAGATTTGATTACATCTCCACCTTTATATGAATCTGGTCCTGGCATATTTTCTACCGCACCTAAAACTCCAATAACATTTATTGGTAATTTCATTTTTGCAGCGTAAGCCACTGCTCCTAAAACAGTTGCAGCTCCTGCCATATCACATTTCATATCTTTCATGTGTGGCCATGGTTTAATATCTAATCCGCCACTATCAAACGTGACTCCTTTTCCTACAAGTGCAATACTTCTTTTTGCTTTTGGATTTGTTTGAAGCATAATCATTCTTGGTTCTTTTATACTTCCTCTTCCAACTGCAAGTATTGCATTCATTTTTTTCTTAGTTAATTCTTTTTTATCTAGAATTTTAATTTGAATCTTATTTTGTGTTGCAATCTTTTTAGCTTCTGCAGCTAATTTCTCAGGATACATATCTACAGGAGGTGTGTTTACTAAAGTTCTAACATAATTGCTTGTTTCAGCAAGTAGTTGTCCTTTTTTTGCTCCTTTCTGACTTAATGAAGTATTATTAACATTCAAAAGTAAACTATCTACATATCTGACTCTTTCTTTTGCATCGGTTTTGTAAATTTTAAATTTGTAAGTTCCTAAAATTGCACCTTCAATTATGATTTGTGAAATTAAATCTTCACTTAGATCAAGCTTTAAATTACTAAGATCATAACATACAGATTTACATTTCATTTCTTCTGCTTTCTTTGCAACTACTGCTGAAAACTTTCTTAAATTATTTTTTACGAATTCTTTTTTATCGCCTAAACCACAAAATAAAACTGTTTCTGATTTTATTTCATCAAGACTTGATAAGAAAAACATTTGTTTGAGGTTTCCTTCGAATTTTTTTGATTTAATTCTATTATTTATTTGCAAATCTAGTTTTGCATTTAAACCTTTGAAAGTTTTCTCGTCTTTAAACATAGGTACTACTAGTAAATCGGATTTGATTTCAGATAGCTTTTGATTCATTACTTTTACATTCATTTTTTAACCTCGATAATTATAATTTAATTTAATGTTTTTTAATTTTCCTAATAGTTAAAAGAATAAATTGTTTATTTTCATTCTTAAATCATAATTATATCTTTTAACACCAATATATTATTTCATTAATGATTTATTTATTTATCCAATCATAACCTTTTTCTTCTAACTTTTTTGCAAGTTCAAATCCACCTGAATATTTTATTTGTCCATCCATTAAAATATGAATCTTTGATGGTTTAACATAATCAAGCAATCTTTGATAATGTGTGATAAGTAAAACTCCTCTTTCTTTATTTTCTGATTTTGCAGAGTAATGATTAATTCCATTTGCAACTATTTTCATTGCATCTATGTCAAGTCCTGAATCTGTTTCATCTAAAATTGCAATCGATGGATTTAACATTAATAATTGTAAAATTTCCATCTTCTTTTTTTCTCCGCCTGAAAATCCTTGATTTAAGTATCGTCTAAGCATTTCAGGTTTTATTGCTAGCAATTCACAATTTTCATTTAGTATTTTTCTAAACTCAGGTATTTTCATAGGTTCGTCTAATTGCGCATTTACTGCTGTTCGTAAAAAATTTATAGTTGTAACTCCAGGTACTTCTTCTGGATATTGAAATGATAAAAATAAACCTTTTTTTGCTCTCTCATCTGTTGGAGCATTTGTTAAATCTTCTCCATTAAGAAGTATTTGTCCTTTTTCTATTTTATATTTAGGATGCCCCATTAAGGTATACGATAACGTACTTTTACCACTTCCATTTGGACCCATAATTGCAATTACTTCTCCATCTTCTATTCGAAGATTTATCCCATTTAGGATTTTCTTTCCTTCAACACTTACATGTAAATCTTTTACTTCTAAAGCCATTTTGATTTCTCCTACGATAATAATTCAATTGCATTTCTTAATTCATCAAAAAATACACTTACTTCTTCTTTTCTATTATATATTGAAAATGATACTCTTACAGTGGAATTTATTCCTAGCGAATTTAATAAAATTTTTGCACAATGATATCCTTCTCTAACTGCTATTCCTGATTGATCAAGCATTGACGCTATATCATGCGAATGTCTTCCCTCTATATTAAATGAAAAAACACTTGTTTGATTAATTTTTGATCCATATAACTTAAAACCACTTACTAATTTACTCTGTTCTAAAAACAAATCAATTATTTCTTTTTCATGAGATATTAAATTTTCAAAACTAACACCATCTAAATAATCAAGTGCTGCAGCAAGACCTATAGCTCCTGCAATGTTTGGAGTTCCTGCTTCAAATTTATAAGGTGATTTTTCTAAAGTATAACTTGTCTTTGTAACATCTGTTACAATTCCACCGCCTAAAATTACTGGTGTTAAATTATTTAATAAATCTTCTTTTCCATAAAGCACACCAATTCCTGTTGGACCATATATTTTATGTCCTGAGAAAACTAAAAAATCTGCATTCAAAATTTTTACATCTATCTTAATATGAGCTATACTTTGAGCTGCATCAAGAATAGTTATTGCATTTGATTTATTTTTTGCTAATTCAAATATTTCTTCAATTGGATTAATAGTTCCAATTACATTTGAAGAGTGTGTTATTGATACTATTTTTGTTTTTTCTGATAATAATTTTTTATAATCTTCTAAATCTAAATCCGATTCAGAATTTAATTTGATATATTTCAAAATTAAACCCTTATCTTTTGCTAATTTTTGCCATGGTAAAACATTACTATGATGTTCCATCTCTGAAATTATTATTTCATCGCCTAAAACTAAATCTTCTCCAAGCATAAGTGCAAGTTTATTCAAAGAATCGGTTGCTCCTGATGTAAAAACAATTTCTTCTCTTTTAGAACCTATAAACTTTGCAACTGTTTCTCTCGCAAGTTCATATTTCTCAGTAGCTTTTTGGCTTAATGCAAAAACTCCTCGGTGTATATTTGCATTTGAATTTTCATAGAATTCTTTTTCCGCATCAATTACTTGTTTTGGTTTTTGCGTTGTTGCAGCATTATCTAAATAAATTAATTCATCATGTTTTTTACTCTTTAAGATCGGAAAATCTTTAATTATTTTTTCTTGGTTAAAAATCATTTTGTTTTCTCGGTTAATTTTTTATAAATTATATCTTGATATTTTTTTATTTCTATTGCTTCAATTTCAGGTTCAAACATTCCTTGAATAATGGCTTTCTTTGCATCTTCTTCACTTATTCCTCGACTCATAAAGTAAAATAGTTTTTCTTCGTCTATTCGACCAATTGCTACTGCATGACTGCAAGCAACTTCATTATTATCAATTAATAATTGAGGTATTGCATCAGCTTGGCTTAATTTATCAACCATTAATATTTCTGCTTTTTGAAATCCTGTAGAATTATGTGCATTCTCTGTTATATGAATGTTTCCTCTGTATAAAGATTTTGAATTATTTTGAGTTACTCCTTTAGCTTTCAAATCAGAATTTGTTCTTGGAGCTTTATGTATTGCTTCTGCTAATTGATCAAATTCTTGATTTTCATTTGAAAAAAAATAATTTTGTAAATTTGCACTTGCTCCTTCTTCTTGCAAAATTGATATTTGTTCACTGACTGCATTTTTTGATCCAAGTAAAAATTCATTTAAATTTAATGTTGAATCTCTTTTTACAGTACAAATCTTTTTTTCATAACTTGACTTTTTTAATCCATGATTTTGTATTGAAAAATAATTAAGTGTTGTATTTTTTGCTACGTCAATAAAAGTTGTTCTTCCAACATAACCTAAAGCACCGCTTTCTTTATAATCTATAATTTTTACCTTAGAATTACTTCCAATGATTATTTTAATTTTCAAAAACTCATTTCCAAAAGTATTAGTGTGAATTACTATTGGTTCTTCGCTTAAAAAATTATTTGGAATATTAATACAAATTTCTTTTGTAGTTTTTTTCAAATTAGCAATTTCGATTTCATTACCGCAAGCAATTTCTTCATAAGAATAATTTTTCTCCTCAACAACAACTGACTTTGGATAAGATATTTTCAAAGTAGTTTCATCTACATCCATTGATTCAAAATTCAACAATCCTAAATTTATACTTATTCCAAGACCATATCGAAGTAATTTTGATCCTTCTTTATCTATAATTCTTGGAGCTGCATCGTTTGCGTTCTGTCGCTTTTTATTTGAACATAATTCTGTTATCATTTCTCTAACCTAATGATCCTTCCATTTCTAATTCAATTAATTTATTCATTTCAATTGCATATTCTAATGGTAATTCTTTTACTATTGGTTCAATAAAACCAGTTACTATCATTTTAGTTGCTTGTTCTTCAGATAGACCTCTACTCATTAAATAGAATATTTGTTCTTGACTGATTTTTCCAACTGTTGCTTCATGTCCTAAATCTACATCTTTATTTTTTACTTGAATATATGGTACTGTGTCTGATTTTGATTTATTATCCATCATCAATGCATCACATTGAACTACTGATTTTGAATTTACTGCTTCTTTTGATATTTCAAGGTGACCTCTATAGCTTGCAACGCCACCATCTTTACTTATGCTTTTAGAAACTATCATCGAACTTGTATTAGGTGCTAAATGATATACTTTTGAGCCTACATCTTGATTTTGTCCAGCGCCCGCATAAGCTATTCCTAAATGTTCTGCGCTAGCTCCTTTTCCTCTAAGAATTGTTGTTGGATATAGCATTGTAACTCCGCTACCCATGTTTCCTCCAATCCATTCCATAACACCATTTTCATCGACAAGCGCTCGTTTCGTATTTAGATTATAAGTATTCTTACTCCAATTCTCAACAGAACTATATCTCATTCGCCCATCTTTTTTAACAACAATTTCAACACAACCTGCATGTAAAGAATTCTGAGTATATTGTGGTGCACTGCATCCTTCTATATATTGTGCTTCTGCTCCTTCTTCTATAACAATTAAAGTATGTTCAAATTGTCCTGCTGTTTCTGCATTCATTCTAAAATATGCTTGAAGTGGCAATTTTATTTTTACACCTTTTGGAACATATAAAAAAGTTCCTCCACTCCATACAGCTCCGTGTAATGCTGCAAATTTGTGCAATCTTGGAGATACTCCTTTCATAAAATATTCTTTGAAAATTTTTGGGTGTTTTTTTATTGCAATATCACAATCTTCAAAAATAACACCTTTATCAGATAATTCTTTTTGTATATTATGATATACTACTTCAGATTCATATTGCGCACCAACACCTGCTAACGATTCTCTTTCAGCTTTGGGTATCCCTAATTTTTCAAAAGTTTCTTTTATATCTTCAGGAACATCATCCCATGATCTAGAATTCTTTTTTGCATCAGAACTAAGATAATAAGTTATTTTGTTTAAATCTAATTTATCTAAATTTGGACCCCACTCTGGCATCTTCATTTCATAGAACATTTTTAGACAAGATAATCGATGTTGAAGCATCCATTCAGGTTCATCTTTTTCTTTAGAAATTCGTCTCACCACTTCTTCAGACAAACCAGCGTCAAGTTTTACTCTAAATCGCTCTTCATTTTTTTCATCAATTCCTTGTTTTCGAAATTCGAAAGCATCATCACTATTATTTGTCATCTGTGTCCTCCATCAACAACTTAAATGGTGCAGATGGCGAGTTCTTAAATACTGTTTGAAGCATGCCTCTTAAATTCTTTTTGTATGGCAAAAGAGGTTTTCCGTAAGTTTTGAATTTGAATATATCTTTTACTTCATCATTTGACAATTTATATTTTCCTTTTGGATTAGTAAGAATTGTCATAAGCTCAGTCATTAATTCTTTTGCGTGTACTTTTCCTTTATCTCCTGACCAATATTTATTTGGAACGTTTGAAAAATAATATGGTTTTAATTTCATTTCAGGATAAGTAAACATTATTGCTTTTATGTGACTGTTTCCAAAACATGAGCTAAGTAAATAGCTTAGATTTGTTTCATAAGGAAGTATTGGTAGTCTAAATAATTTATAGTTAACCCATCGCGGCATTTCTTTTAATTTATACTTATACTTTCCTTTAGAATTGGTTAAAACTGAAATGAATTCTCTCATTGCTTCAGTTATTAATTCTTTATTTAAGTCACCAGCTTTATTTAACCAAATATTTGACGCTTTCTTAAAGTAATATGGTTTTAATTCTGCGTCAGGATAGCAGTTCATTATTAATTGATATAAATGTGTAAAACAACTTTTTGTACATCTTAATTTATATTTATATAAAACTCGGTAGTTTATTTTTTGTACTACATCAAACAAACTCCAATTTAATTTCTCTTCAATTACTCTTTTTGTTAAAATTATACAATTTAATTTTCCTTGTAAACCTTGAAATGTACCAGGACCAAATGTTTGTCTTAAATTTGTATCTGATAAAATTTCTTCATGTATTCTAACTAATTCTTGCTTAATAGAATTATTATTTAGATATTTTTCTTTAAGTAAAATTTCTTTTCCTGGCTTCTCTACCATAAGTAAAGAAAGTACATTTTCTCGTATTATTAGATTCAAAACTTTATTTGATACATTACTTGTTTTACCATCCAATAAATCATTTAGAATTTGAGTTTTTTTTATAGGGGACACCATCTTAACTATGGTTAAGTGTGTTTCATATTTAAATCTTTCTCTATAAATAAAAATTAGAAAGTGAAAAAAATTAATCAGAATTATCGGTACTATTAACAATTAAACTATGAATATAATCTAAAAATTCTCTTTGAAAATGATAATATTCAGTTGCGATGTCAATATTTACTATTTCTTTACGATTATCTATATATGCAGTCATAGTTACATTTCGCCTATATTCATTTGCTCGCTCAGGAACTGATTTTGAAAGTTTTCTTAAAAGAAAATAAAGATTCACATTATCACGAATAACTTCATCATCAAATGTTTCTTTGATTAATTCCCCTTTTTCCCTTGGAGAAGAAGGAATATCAATAATTAAATTCTTTTCTCTTGCAAACTCTAAAACTGCATCAAGCATACAATCATAAGCATCAACCATACTGGAAATAATATTCATGAATACATCAACAGTTCTAGTATATTTCAAACTAACATAAATTGAATGATCTAATCGTTTTAATTCTTCTTTTGCATCATTTAAATATTCCTGCATTTTTGCTCACCAACCTCTCAATTTCTGAGATAAATAACTTTGTTTTTATAATTGTTTTCTTCAAATCAGGCACACCTATTGTTTTTAGTCTATAATTTTCCGAACAAATAACAAACTTATTTTGTCTTGAAAACTCAACAGGACTTTTCTTATGCTCTTTAAGGATTGAATTTACTTCTTGAATTAAAGTAATATATTCTTTATTAATTTTATATCGATCAACTATTTTTGAACGAAAAACTGCAAACCTTGAATCAAAATTATCGTTTGAAACAGGTATTCGTTTAAACAAACGTTCATAAGTAACAATTGAATTTATTGAACTTGATAATGATAAAAAAACATTATCCATGACAGATAATAAAATTTTAGGATCTTTTACCAATGGATAAGTCATAATTAGCATGTGATCTGCTATCCTGATTCTTTTCTTAGCATATTCAATTAAACTTTGAAACTCTTCCATTGTATCATCATATAGATTTGTGAATATATAAACTTATCGAGCACATAAGATTTTGTTAAAATTATGCCTTCAAACTCATTATTGCAACTGCTAAATCTCCTTCAGATTCATCAAGTGCTTTTTTTGCTTCTTCAACACTACATTGTGTTTGATCAACAACAGTTTGAATATCTTCTTCAGATATATCAGGCATAGTGTCTAAAGATTGTTCTCTAACTTCGCCACCAACTTGAAATGTTTCTTGTCCCATCATGTTTATTTTTGAAACACTTGGATTATCAATTACTAATTCTCTATCTCGCAGTTTGAAAACTACTTGGACAACATCAAGTTCATCTTGTTGCATACCAACTTTTTTCATCATCTGCTTCATTTGACGTGGATTCATACCTGGAAACATTTTTTTTCACCTATAATTTAACTCATATGAAGGATTATTTCTATGATGATAACTAAAATCACTAAAACTATAATCCATTCTGGTTTAAATTCTATTTTTGATTTATAATCATCAAAATATCTTGTAATACCTGCACCTGATGAAGGCATACTTACTTTATCTTTTCTACCCATTTTAATCCTCTTAAAAATTGTGTTGTAGAATAGCGATAAGCCGCCTTATGTAAAACTCTGTTAAACAGACAGTTTTTATTAGCATTCTACTTAGCGCCATTTTGACTTGCACAAGTCAGGACTTGCCGTTTCATCCAACAACATAAACTCGTCAGCAGGTTCTCACAACAGTCACCTATTGCTTCACCACATCATCCTTAAGCATTTATGAGCGGTATCGTTTCTGAGCCGTAGCCACTCTTATTAAGAGTCTTCCATAACAGAAGTGACCTTTTATTGTGGGCGGACTTTCCTCAGTTGACAAACAACCGATAGCTAATTACTATCCTACATATAATAGAACAGATTATTTATTTATAAAATTAATGGTGTTTTAGAAGGAATTTCAAAAAACGTAAACTTAAAAAAAATCAAAATCAAAACCTGAAACATTTTAAAAAAAAATGTTAATAAAAAATTATTTTGTTTTAAGAAGATTTATATACTCTTAATTTTTAAATAAATAGAGCTCAGCAAGACATAAAAAGAGGTGTTTTATTGTCTAATAAAAAAAATAACTCAAGAAATGTCTTAGGGGTTGGATTATAACCTTATGACAATTACAAAATTCAAAAATGACTGAACCTATTTTTAAAATTCAAAATCTTGTGAAAAGATATGATGATAGAATCATTCTAGATAATATTAGTTTTGAAATTAAAAAAGGAGAAATATTTGGAATTATAGGTGCTAGCGGTTCAGGTAAAACAACTCTTCTAAATACTATTATTGGTTTTGTAAAACCTGATCAAGGAGATGTATTATTCAGATTTGAACATTTATTGGATTTCCAAAAAGCTATGACTTTTCGTTCTGTTTTTAAGAAACAACAAGAAATAAAACGTCTTTATGGTTATGCTTCACAACAACCATCTTTCTATAAACAATTAACTTTAAGAGAAAATCTAAACTATTTTGGTTCACTATATAATTTATCAAAAGATGCGCTTGAATCAAATATTGACACTTTACTAAATTTAATGGATCTTAAAAATTATGAAAACTTACTTGCAAAAAATTTATCTGGTGGTATGGAAAGAAGGCTTGATATTGCATGCTCACTAATTCATGATCCAAAAGTTTTAGTTCTTGACGAACCAACTGCAGACTTAGATCCAATTCTTAGAGATCATATTTGGGACTTAATAAGAAAAATAAATAAAAAAGGAACAACGATTATTTTAGCAAGTCACCATTTAGCAGAACTTGAACAGCTATGTACTCGAATTGCAATTATAAAAGATAAAAAAGTTATTGAAGTTGGAAGTCCTGATGCTATTAAAAATAAATATTCAAAAATTCAAGAAATTTGTCTTGAATCTTATCCAGGAAACTATAAACCAATTTTAGATAAACTTGCAAAAAAATACATTGAAAAAACTGAAATTAGAGGTTCAGAATTAGTTATTTATACTGAAAATCCTCAAAAAGTTTTCCATCAATTATTTCCAATCCTTGAAAAAACAAAAGAACAAGTAATTGACTTAAAAATTGGAAGACCTAACTTAGATAAAATTTTCATTAATTTATCTAAAGAAGAAGATAAAAAAAATAAAAAATGAAATTTACTAAAACTAAAAAGTTTTTGGAAAGCCATGATTTTCTAGAGGGAAAATTATGAAATTCAGTAAAACTATAATTAAAAACTTGAAACTTTTAATTAGAACTAAAACTTCAGCAGTTATAGTTATTTTAGGACCGCTTCTAATTATTTTACTTGTTGCTTTAGCATTAAATAAACCAACATCATTTGAATTAACTGTTGGATATTATTCTCCTGATGGAAATAATTCTCTTATTGAATCATTCATGGATGAATTAAGAGATAAAAATTATAATATTTTAACTCATGAAACAGAAGAAGATTGTATTTCAAAAATTAAAGAAGGTGCAAGTCATACATGCATAGTATTCCAATCAGGTTTTGAAATAGGAAATCAAGATAAAAACAATATCAAATTTTATGTAGATTATTCTAGAACCAATTTTGTTTATCAAATAATTGGTTTTGTTTCGGAAAAATTCAATATTAAAACTGAAGAATTAAGTAAAGATTTAACACAAGTTTTGTTAACAAAAATTACTTCAACTAAAAAAGATGTTGATGATTATATCTTATCAAGTATAACTCTTAAATCTAGTATAGATATTATTTCAGGCAATGTTGGAGAAGCTAAAGATAAATCTTCAGATATTGATTTTCAAGGTGGCGATATTAATCTTGAAGATATAAATTCTCAAGGAAAATTACTGAAAACAAATGCAGATAGTTTATGGAGTAAAGGAAATTCAGCAATTGTTGAAGGACTTGATTTTGCAGATGAAGTTGGTAATGCGACAACTTTCAAAGATGAACTTAATGAACTAAAAGAAGATATTAATCGGATCGATAATTCAACAGATATTAATTATGAAGAATTCACAAATTTAGTTTCTAATGCAACTGAAAAAGTTGATAATCTAAAAGCTAAATTATCTGAACAAAAAACTAAAAACGTGGAAGTCATTTCAAAACTTAATGAAATAAAATCTTCTCTTTCAAGTATAAGAAATAATCTTGACGAACTTAAAGGAAAACTTGAAAAAACAAATGCTAATTTAGAAAGTATTGATATTGTTGATGCAGGAGATATTGTAAGTCCAATTAAAACAGAAATTAAACCTATTGTTTCTGAAACCAATCAACTTATCTTCATGTTTCCTTACATCTTAACTTTAATTATAATGTTTATTGGAATTATGATTTCAAGTAATTTAATTATGATGGAAAAACATTCTAAAGCATTCTTTAGAAACTTCATAACACCTACAAAAGAAAATTTCTTTATTCTTACAACATTCATAACTAGTTTTATCATCATGTTTGTACAAGTATTAATCATACTAATATTGTCTTATTTCTTTATCGAAAACACCATTTTAGATAACTTTTGGGTCTCAGCATTAATAATTATTTTTACGATAACTGTATTCATTTTAATAGGTATGATTATAGGATACATTGCAAAAACCCAAGAATCAAATACTATGTTATCCATATCAATTGGTAGCATATTATTGCTTTTATCAAACTTCATCTTACCAATAGAATCAATGTCTCACACTATTAAACAATTAATTAGATATAATCCATTTATCATTTCATCAGAATTATTAAAAAAGTCATTTTTGTTTGAATTCTCATTTTTAGAATCATTAAATGAACTTTTAGCGTTAGGTTTATTTTTAGCCATATTAATTGCTTTAGTATTTATAATTAATAAACTTTCAAGAACTAAATTGTTCAGTAAAACTTTTATGAGTGGAAAAACAAATAGAGTTTATTTACCTGAAGATTGTTACTTAAAAGTTGGTGGGTATTGTATTAAAAACAAAAAACACCTTGTATCTTTACTTGAACATATTTCAGATAAAGAATTTAATGAACATATTGAAAAAAATAATATATTTGCAGACTGGACAAGTAAAATTCTAAAAGAACGCAAACTCGGATGGAAATTAAGATTCAGTAATCAACAACAAATGATTGATCATTTAAAGAAAAAAATAGATAAAGAAAAAAATCCTAAGAAAAAGAAATTTTTAGGTTTTATCTAAAAGTCAAACTTGCATAACTAACACTATTCTTATAATTATTAGCTAAATCTCCTGAAACATAATACTGATTTAACTTTACATCTTTAGCATTGACTGTTTTTAAAAGTAAAGAAATAGGTAAAGCACCACAAAGAGTCATCATTGTATCATAAACATATTTTGAGAATTCTTTTTCATCTTGATTTTTTATATGATCAATTGCTTTTCCATCTAAATCATATATTCTTTGTTTTATATTATCTGAGAAAGGTGCATAATGATAATCTCGTCCATAATGAGTAAAATCTGAACTAATAATAAATACAACTTTCTTTCCTGTGTCAACTATTGTTTCTTTCAAATCTAAAGCTAATTTACTCAAATCAGTATCTTCTCCAATTAGCATTGGTAAAATTTTAATTTTTTCAATTTGCTTCTTGTAAATGAATTGTAAGAAAGGAATTTGAACTTCTAAAGAATGTTCATCAACATGTATTGCTTCATTCTGCTTTATAGAGCCTTTTTCGCCTAGTTCTCGTGCGAACTGTTGATCTACTCGAGTAAACCCGAAAGGCGTTACAAAGGTCTCATTTGAGTATCCTGATTGATTGGATGTATGACTTGGTCCAATTAAAATAAATAAATCAGGCATTTCCATTTCACCTAAATCTTTATATGACCAAGCAGCACAAGGACCAGAGTATGAATAACCAGCATGAGGTGCTATAATCGCTTTTATGTTTTGATTTTTAGCTTCTGATGGTAAAGCACCAGGGCCTCTTTCATCTAAGAAACATTTTGTTATTTGTTGATTCAAACTAGATTCAAGTTTTTCATAGAATAATCCGGCAAATTTAGCATCTCTCATTTTAATAAACTATAGAACTACTTGTTTATATAATTATTTAATTAAGTCTGTTGACCATTATTACCTGCAGCTCCAGAATTTCCTGTGACAGATGTGAATTCGCCTGATGTTTTAAATTGTGCAGTTAAATATCTCCAATCAAGATTATTTATTTGAGCTCCTATTAATTCAATGAATTGTGTTTTACCATCATTAGTTAAATTATAATCTAATTGTATTGCACTATTATCTGTTTCCTCAATCCAAGCTTCAACTAAATCTCTTAAATCAGTTACATTATCATAACCATTAAATTGTATGATCATAACAGGAACTTCCCCACCATTAACATAATCAACTGTTTCAATCATACCAATAATAGTTTTGTTTTTATTATCTGAAGTAATAAAATTATCTATGTATAATTGATTAAAGCTTATATCATCAGCTTCTGGTGAAGCGGGAATTGGAGTTGGAGGTCTTTGTTCTTGAACTGAACCAAATATACTTTCAAAGAAATTTGATAGTTTTATCCATAAAACTTCAAAAAACCCTGCATTGCTTGGAACCCCATTACTTTCCATATCCGCCATGTTAAATATTAATATTCCTAATGGTTTATTATAACTTATATTTGTCCAATCACTTTGATTTGGACAAGGTCTATAAAATTCTTGATTTGAAAATCCTAAACCTCCAAAATCATTGCATTCAAAATTTGTTTGTGAAAGATTGTGATCTGGGAAGAAAAATGCTTTTACTGTTTTATTCAAAAAGTCATTTATTTCAACATGATTAACTAAAGCTCCAATCCAAACTTCATCACTTGCTCTTAATGAACAATATTTGTTAAGTGGATTTTCTCCTGCATTAAAAAACTCATTGTATCTGCCAGTTGCATTATTTAATACACTTTGATTACCACAAAATAAAGTATAATTTCCTCCATTTTGTTCTCCTTTTTCTTTCATAGTTGCAACGAGTATTTGCATTGGCATATCACTATTTTGTGCTTCAGTTAAATTCATCCAACCATTATAATAACACATCCAATCGCCTTTTATTTCAAAACTTAAAGCTTTAGTTTCATTTTGAATTAAAAGTGGACTACCCCCTACACCAAGCCAAGAAGTTTGTAATTCATCAAATGATTCATTATTACAAGTCCAAAAATCATTATCATAATAAATTAAACTATTATATGGTTTTTTACTTGGATTACCTAACACATCAGATAAACGTTCACCATTTTGAACTGTGAATCCGCCAAAACAACCTGCATTTAAATCTTCATAATACTCACCATAATTATCTTGCTCTGTTAAAGAACCACAACATTGTTTTCCTGTCCACCCATAACTTAATTGCGCATTACAAGCATACATGTTAGGACCCCAAGTTTCAAATTTAGAAGCATCATAATCATCCGCATCTGGATTTAAACTTGATAACCATTGACCTGAAAGAGCTTCACAATAATAATTATCATTTTTTATGCCAAACCCTTCAATTGAACTATTTGATAAAAAGAAATTATCTAAGAAAACGGCAGGAGGTTTATTTGGCTCAATTCCTGTAGTGGTTATCATTAAATTTTTCAACACTTCTTTTGGACAAGAATCTAAAGGTATTGATATTCTATACCAAACATTTGATAAAATTGGTAATTCAAAATTACTATGTTGTGAAAAATTATATATTATATAATCAAAAATATTAAAATTGCAAGCATTGGATAAAGACTCAAAATTTAAACTTATATTATTGGGGAAATCCATGCCTGAAAATCCTATATCAAAATTTAAAGTGTCAAATTCACTTAAATTTAATTTTCTTAAATTGTTTATTGAAATTTCTAAATTAGATGGAGTTAGAACTATAACTCTATCATATAATTCACCTTCTTCACCAGGTTGATTTCCTGTATAATAATCAAAACTTTTGATTGTATGTAACGCAGACCCGGATGTAAAAAAATTACTATTATCAAAATCTGAAATAACTGTTGAATCAAAAACATTTTTACAAGAAACAGTATCATAACAACATTCTCCAAAGAAAGAATTTCCGTATTCACCATAACATATATCTCTTGAATAATCAAATGCTATTACTTCAGGAATCCACCTAATTCCACCTCTACAACAAATAAAGTTATCAAGATTATCATTAGAAGCTATTTCTGCTGAGCAAGTTACAACATCTGGCTCATCAGGGATTAATTGCCCTCCTTGTTCAGCACAACTTAAAACCTCGTTTCCACTTTCTTGAGAACAAACATCTTCAGGAGAACCAATTTCTGATTCAGAAAAACAACAAACTTGTAAAGGATCTAAATCTTTTGCTGCTATTTCATAATAACCAGCATTACAAAAATATCCTTCAGTTCCTATGTTCTCAACACATAATGTACCTTGATTATCTTCACAAGACTCAGTATAATCTCCCATGAAAGAACCAAAATTAAAATAGTCTTTTAATACGAATACAGGATCAGTATTTGATCCTTGACCTGAAGTTCCAGGCAATTCACCATTAGCATCATAACAAGAAAAACATCTTTCAGGAAAACCATTTATAGGATCTTCATTTAAAAGAAATAAATCTAAATAATTTGCGGGTTCACCATTAATTTCTAAATAATTGATATACTCAACTGTACCTTTATTATATACATATAACTCATCATTATCATACTGATCAGAAACACAACATACATCTACAATAACATCATTATCTAATGTCCAAATACAATCCTCAACTCCATAACCACTTCCAAAAAAATTTGTTTGAGTAGAATCAATCGGAACATAAGGACACATTTCATTCATAGTGTATCCACCAGGCGCAGTTATTGAATCTAAATTACCAATAATACCTTCACCACAATCCCCTTCACATGAAGCATTACAAATAGACCAATTTTCACCATTACTCATTATTTCATTTGTGAACGTGTTATCTGAATACATTGAATGGTCTATAGTGTGTATAGTTAAAGGTCTATTAAGTTTAGAATCCCACCATTTCCATCCTGCGTTTACATCTTTTACATCAATTATTTGAGGTTCATCTAAAGTGGAATTATCATAATCATGACTGCAGAAATAGTTTAAATCAGCATCTATATAGAATAAATCTTGTTTTTTCTCGTCAGGCGATAATTCTGAAACATCAACCCAATCACATACTCCATCTGAAGAATCACAATTAATTTTATTTAAATCACTACAATTAAGAATTATGGTTTCTCCAGGAGGTGAAGGCTCCCAACTACATTCATTTACATAAGTGCATTCTCCTTCATTTAAACCATCACAATCAATAATTTCACTAAAACACTCAATACATGCCGATCCTGTACCAGGAGGACAAGGATAGTCTCCAGGTGGTAGACTTTCACCTTCACACAAATCATCAAGTTCATCAGCACAACCTCCTGAGCCTTCATAATTAACACAATTAAAATTTTCACCCTTGCAAGAATCAGTTTCTAAAAAAGATACACACTTATTATGTTCAACATCTTGAACACAATTTAAATCCATAGGGCAATTATCAAAACTAAAATCGGTGCAGGTTGTTTTTGGACCTTTACAATAATCTTCAAAATATAATTCATCATCACCACAACAACCGTCAACACCATTTATTGCTGAAGCAAGAGGTATAGGTAAATTTGAAAAAGTTTCTTCTTGAGTTTCACCTTGATAAGGTCCTGCATTATCCCCACAAATCCCTTCAGTGGGTGTTTTCCAACAGTCATCATCTTGCATATCAAATAATCCGTCATTATCATTATCTTCTTCATCATTACAATAAATTGCTAATTCTACTCCTTCAAAAAATGGACTTGTTGTTTCTTTTAATATTTCATTCTGAACAGTAGACGCACAATTTCCATCAGCTCCTTGCACACCTACAGCACCATTATTAGTGCTTACTAAACCAGGAGATCCGGGTGTTATATTAGTTGTAAAAGTATCGCTTAATTTTATATAAGTTATAATTTCGCCGCAGTTTCCTCCACCACCAGAACCACTACCGCTACCATCCATATTATCTTTTCTAAGATCATCATCTCCGCCAGAACCAGAATTTCCACCAAAACCACCTGCTGCAGAAATAATGCAATCATTTGATTCACAAGTATATTTAACCCCTACATAAAGTGTAATTCGACCAGCTCCAGATCCTCCAGCACCAGCACCGCCACCACCACCTCTACAACCACTTGTGCCTGCAGTTCCTGCGCCACTTCTTTGACCTGAGACTGAAATCTCTGATTTTGTCTCCATAATTAAATTTTTAACATGAATTTCTAAATTTGCACCTGCGTTTGTTGGTTCGCCTCCTGAACCGCCAGAACCAGGACTATTACACCCATCTTCATTACTTCCAGCACCACCCGCACCTCCAAAACCTCCTTTATAGAACATAGCTGCACCAGCACCACCACCGCCGCCAGCACCTCCTGAACCTCTATTTGTTTCGTCTCCTTTGGCGCCATCACCACCAGCACCACCTAAAATTGATTGGGATGCGCCTCTTCCTGGTATATTACTACCTTCATCTTTACCTGTGGCACCTTTACCGCCTTTATGATAACTGCTTGATGCAGGGGATAAACTATTTATAAACCATAACTTCACTCCTTCTTTTATAGTTAAATTTCCAGCATAATAATCTGCAATATCAGGAGCCATATCATCTTCAGACCATTCTTTTTTAACATCAATAGTTTGACTAGAAGAAACAGTGCAATTTTTTTTAGCTGTGTCTCCTTGTCCAATAATTAAATTATATTCTTCATCACAAGTAATTGTTGAAGCAGCGCTCACACTCACAGATAATAAGAATAAGAATAATACTAAGAAAAATACACCCCTTTTAATAACCATACCTATCTTTTTTACTCTTATAGTATTTATATTTTTCTAATTAGTATCGTCTAAAAGAAGTTATTTTAATCCTAGAACTCGCCCGAATGATTCTAAATCATATCGTCCTCTTAACTGAGAGGGTTTTCTTGCAAAACTATATGCTTGAGATTTACATTTATATTTATTACATAAAACAGCATTTTGCATCATTTTCCCCATCACTGAAGGCTTATTTCGTGCTGTCAAAACCAAGTTAAAACTAAAACATAAGTTTATTTTCTTCTCAAAAAGTAATTTTGCTAATACTTGATTTAATCCTGAATGTCTATAATGATAACTGTCTTTCTTAGTTCCTTTTTCCACTTCATATATGCAATCTACTCTTTTTGATTCAAAATGATTTCTTGCTCCTGTTGAAAACAAGTAATCTGCTTTTTTCTTTTCAGGATTAGAACCGGACATCAAAGCTGTATAAATCTTAAATTTAGATGTCTCCAAAGATTTAACTTCATCCAAAACACCCTTATCTAATTTCTCGTATAGAAAGATTAATCCTTCTGTTCCAAGCTTTTTTGCTTGTTTTACAAATTCCTTTTCATCACCTTTTGGCAATGCTACATCTATAAACATTTTATTTACTTAACTAAGTTAGATTTTATATTTTCCGCTAATTGACAAGTTTTACATACAGTATGTTTTGATGGTTCGCCACATTTATTACAGTGTTGAAATTCTCTTTTTTCAAATTTTAAATTCTTCAATACATCTAAATGTTTCAATAATATGTTTTTCTTTGTTCCTTTATGTTCTTGTTCGTATTGATTTAATTCATCTCTTATTTTTTGTCTATATGCTCTATCTATATATGGGCATTCAGTAAAGCCTACATCAAAACCCATAAGCAAGGCATAAGCTGCAATTTCTTTTTCCAAGCAAAAGTATAATGGTTTTATTTTCTGAGTAAATCCTTTTACTGGAAGTGTGATTGGAACTGAGTGTCCAAGTAAGTCAGTATTTGCTTTTGTTAAATTCATTAGCACTGCTTGAGCTTCATCATCCATGTTATGTCCTGTTGCAATTTTATTATATTCTTTTGAGTGTTTATTTAGTAAAAATCTTCTAAAGGTTCCACATACAGTACAAGGATTTCCTCCATCTTTTAACATAAAATCTAATTTTGATCCGAATTTATTTTCAAAACTTACAACTTGTAATTTTACCTTGTGTAACTTACAAAAGTTTTTCAAATCAACAAGCGTTTCATTTCTATAACCAGCAATACCTTCGTCAATAGCAAGCGCAGTTACATTTCCATGAAATTTTTTTAATAAATATAATATTGTTGTAGAATCTTTTCCACCAGAACATGCAACTACTATTTTATCATCTTTTTTTACTAAAGAAAATTGTTTTATTGTATCTGCAACTTTTTTTTCAAAGTTTTTTATGAAGTGCTCTTTACATAAACAAGGATCTAAAAATACTGCTTTTGATTCACATTTAACACATTTCATTTATCCACCTGATACTACACTTAAGATTTTTACTTCGTCTGTATCTTTTAATGTATCTTCTTCTGTAATTAATTCTCCATTACAAACTATTAGAACTGTGTCTGAAGCTATTTTCAAATTTTTAAGTAAAACATTTACTTTTCCTTCAAACTTTTTTTCAATTATTTTTCTGCTTTGTTCTAAGTATATCTTCATCTTTAAAATTTAATAATATGAATTATTATTTAAAGCTAATTAATGAGTTTTTAGATGAATTTTATGATTACTAACATTAAATAGATTTAGGATGATTTTTGATCAAAATTTTTATTTAAATTAAAACTAAATTTTTTAGTTTTAAACATGCCAAAAAAGGAAGCTTTTTTGAGCATATTTTTCTTTCGCTCAAAAATCTTATTTTTAGCGCACAAGCAGTTTACTGCTTTGTGTTTCCCTTTAAAAACTAAACCTTATTTGCAAAAAATAACTAAAAACTATTTTGTCGTCGACAGTTCCATAGGAAATCAAGGGGGTATGCAGTTTCTAAAGCATATTTTAGAAAACGAAAGCCTTTATAAATAAGACAACCCTTCTCCTTTATAAACAAACAAAATAAAGGTTTATAAATCGTTTTTAAACAAAATTTTGAAATACAAAAATTAAAGCTTGATTTTTGAATAAAACACTCTTTAGAAAGAGTTTTGAAAAACAAAAATCAACAATCGATTTTTGAATAAAATACACTCTCTATTAAGAGATTCGGGGGATTTAAAATGGAAAAATCTAAGAGCACTACTAAAGTTGAGAAATCAAAAAGCACTACTAAAGTTGAGAAATCAAAAAGCAATGCTAAACTTGAAAAATCTAAAATAAGTATTGAAGTTGTTAACATTGTTGTTTCTACAAGTCTTGAGCATGATATTCCGCTTGAGAAAATGGCTGCTGTTTTAAGTAACACAGAATATAACCCTGAACAATTTCCAGGACTAGTTATTAGAATTAAAGAACCAAAAACATCTGCTTTAATTTTCAGCTCAGGAAAAGTTGTATGTACTGGTGCTAGAAGCATTCAAAAAGTAGAAGAATCTATTCAAAAAATCATTGAAAGTCTTAAAAAAATTGATATTAACATCACTATCAAACCAGTTATCAATATTCAAAACATCGTTGCAAGCGGAAGTATTGGTATGGATTTGAATCTTAACGTTCTAGCTATGAAACTTGACAACACAGAATATGAACCAGAACAATTTCCAGGATTAGTTTTTAAACTAATGGAAGCAAAAGCAACATTCCTATTATTTAGTAATGGTAAAGTTGTATGTACAGGTACAAAGTCTGAAAAAGAAGTTCATCAAGCACTTGATAAACTTGTTGAGACCTTAAAAAAGGTTAAATAAATTAGTTTATGATGGACGTCACTGAACAAATCAACAAGTTTCAGGAGTTTTTAGAAGGTAATTATCACAATGACCTTTTAGAAAATATACAAAAAGATTTAGAGTTTTTAGTAATTGATTTTACTGAACTATCTAAATTTAATCCTGAACTTGCTGAAATGCTTTTGGAAACTCCAGAAGATATTCTTAAAGTTGGAGAACTTGCAGCAAAAAAAGTTATTGGAGAAGAAAGTGTAAAAAACTTCAATATTCGTGTTAAAAATATTCCTGAAGCTCACCATGTAATGGTTAGAAATATTAGGAGTAAACATATTGGCAAATTTATTCAACTTCAAGGTATTGTTAGACAAAAATCAGATGTTCGTCCTCAAGTTACTAGCGCACAATTTGAATGTCCAAGTTGTGGTAATATAATTAACATTCTACAAATCGATACTAAATTTAAAGAACCTAGTAGATGTTCTTGTGGACGTAAAGGAAAATTTAGATTACTTGGTAAAGAACTTGTTGATGCACAAAAAATTGTTTTAGAAGAAGCACCTGAAGATCTTCATGGTGGAGAACAACCTAAAAGAGTTAATATGTTCTTAAAACGTGATTTAGTCTCGCCAATTTCTGATAAAAGAACCAACCCTGGAACTAAAATTTTAGTTGTTGGTGAAATTAAAGAAATTCCTATAACACTTGTATCAGGTGGTATTTCTACAAGATATGATTTAATGCTTGATTCTAATTATGTTGAACCTATGCAAGAAGACTTTATTGATATTAAAATTTCTGATGAAGAACTTAAAGAAATTGATGAATTAAGTAAAGATCCGAAAGTGTTTGAAAAACTTGTTAATTCAATCGCGCCAAATATTTATGGTCATGATAAAGTTAAAGAAGCAATTCTTCTTCAATTAATGGGTGGAGTTAGAAAGGTTAGTAAAGAAGGTTCAATCAATAGAGGAGATATGCACATTCTTCTTATCGGAGATCCTGGAGCTGGTAAATCGCAACTTCTTATGCGTGCAAGTAAAATAGCTCCAAAATCAAGATTTGTTAGCGGTAAAGGAGCATCAGCAGCAGGACTTACAGCAAGCGTTGTAAAAGATGAATTCCTTCGAGGATACGCCTTAGAGGCAGGAGCATTAGTTTTAGCTAATCGTGGTCTTTGTTGTATTGATGAGTTAGATAAAATGAGCCCTGATGATAGAAGTGCTATGCACGAAGCTTTAGAGCAACAAACAATTACTATTTCCAAAGCAAATATTCAAGCAACATTAAGAGCTGAAACAACTGTTCTTGCAGCTGCAAACCCAAAATTTGGTCGTTTTGATCCTTATGAATTATTAGCAAAACAAATTGAACTTCCAACTTCTCTTATCAATCGTTTCGATTTAATTTTCCCAATTAGAGACTTACCTGATAAAGTAAATGATGAACGTTTAGCAAAATTCATTTTAGCAATTCATAGAGAACCTGATGCAAATAAAGTTATAATTGAAACTGATTTAGTTAAAAAATTTGTATCTTACGCAAGACAAAATTGCAATCCTGAATTAACTCCTGCCGCTTTGAATGAAATTAAAGATTATTATGTGACTATGAGAAATTCTTCATCTGGAGATGATGGTATTGTTGCAATTCCAGTTTCACCAAGACAGCTTGAAGGTTTAGTAAGACTCTCTGAAGCCTGTGCTAGAACTAGGTTATCGCCAAAAGTTACGAAAGCAGATGCAAAAAAAGCTATTGAATTAGTTCACTTCTGTTTAACACAAATTGGTATGGATCCTGAAACAGGAAAAATTGATATTGATAGAATTACTACTGGAATCAGTGCTAGTGAACGTTCACATATTTCTGTTGTAAAAGAAATCATTAATGCTTTAGAAAAAGTTATTGGAAAAACCATTCCTGTTGAAGATATAATTAGAGAAGCTGAAATTAAAAATGTTGATGCAAAAAAAGTTGAAGAAGTTATTGAAAAATTAAAACGTTCAGGAGATGTTTTTAGCCCAAGACATGGTTTAATTTCGAGAATTTAAATTTAAAAAATGGCAATTAAAAGAGAAACTGCAATTAAATGTAAAATCTTAGATGTTGTTAATGGAAGATATATAAAACGTGAAGGTTGGGAAGCAAATTATCTTGAAACTGCTCTTGGTCGTATTTCTAGAATAAATATTATTGGTGTTGTTATTAATAATGAAAATAAAGGGCTCATAATTGATGATGGTTCTGCCTCAATTCAATTACGTGATTTTGAAGGAAAAGGTTTTCCTCATATTAATACAGGTGTATTGGTTTTAGTAGTTGGAAGACCAAGAGAATTTAATGAACAAAAATTTATTTTTCCTGAAATAGTAAAACAAATTCAAAATCCTAAATGGGCTCAACTTCGTTTACTTGAGTTAAAAAATGTAAAAAGAATTTCTCCAGAAAATATTATTCAAGAAGAAAAACCAGTTCAAAACATTGAAACTGTTCAAGAAGAAAAAGAAAAAATAATGCCAAGCAATAAAGAAACAGAAAATAAAAAAATATTATCTTTAGCTGAGCAAATAATTAACAAAATCATTAAACTTGACTCTGGATCAGGGGTTAGAATTGATGATATTCTAAAACAAATTGATTCTAATCTTACAAATAATACTATAACTCAATTAATTGAAGAAGGTGAAATCTTTGAAATTAAACCGGGTATTGTTAAATCATTATAAGAAACTTATTTCTAAAAATTAAAATATTAATGGCGTTACAAACACTTCTAATAATCCTGCAATAAATAATAAGAATAGACTTAATAATAATAAATCTGCTGCATCTAAAATTATATGATCAAATTTTCTTGTTCCAAAATCATGTCTAATTACAGCAACAGAAATTATTCCACCTGCAAGGCCTGCAACAAAATAAGCTAATATTTCTGGTATACCATGAATTACATATTTGAGTAAACCTATCGATATAACTTGAAAATATTGTCCTACTTTTTCAAAGCCTATCAATGTAGAATAATATGCTAAATTTGAACGTATAAAATTACCCATTGCAACACCTATCACTGAAGCGTTCCATGTAAGAATAAATATTGCACCTGAACCATATACAAATGATAAAACTATACATAAAATTAACACGTAAATATTGTTTAAGAATATAGATAAAAAATGACTTCCAAGCGCGATTTGATGTCCTGTTACTTTTGAATTAATGCTTGATATTGTATCTGATTGTGTTTGAAATAATATTGAAACTGTGTCTGTTGGTAAAACAACATACCATAAAGTACAAGCAAGTGCAACACCTAAAAATAAAGCCATGAATACCATTAACGCTTTTGAATGTTCTTTTAAAAGAGTTTTTTCCTTTAAATCTCCTAAATCTTTTTTTTCTTCCATCTTTATAGTATTATATACTAATGGAAAACATGCCATGACTGTAAGAAAAACCATTATCATACTGGATTGACTTCTAAAAATTGTTAATGCAATTAATATAGATATAGAACAGTAAAAGAAACCTAATAAAATCATTTTCCAAGGAGTTTTTTCCGCTTTGAAAGGATTAAGTATTGCTTCTACTACCATTTACTTATTTTTGACTTGCACATTTTAAAAACTTTTCTGAAAGAAAATAGTTATTTTACCTATTTTAAAATAATTTCTTAGAAAAGATTTAAATAACGACATCCTTTCCTAAATATTATGAATTATGAGGAAATGCTTAAAAGAGGAAAAGAACAGATGCCTGATGTATCTATAGAAACTGAAAGGTTTAACATCCCGAAAGTTAAAGGACATATTGAAGGTAACAAAACTGTTGTTAATAACTTTGGAGAAATTTCAAAAACTCTTCGTAGAAAACCTCAACATATTCTAAGATTTGTTCTTAAGGAATTAGCAACACCTGGAGAATTAAGAAAAGATTCAATTATTTTTGGTGCTAAAATTTCTGCTTCAAAAATTAATGAAAAAATTAACGAGTATGCTGAAACATTTGTTATTTGTAAAGAATGTGGTAAACCTGATTCAAAACTTAGTAAAGAAGGTACAACTTATATTCTTAAATGTCAAGCATGTGGTGCAAAAGCAAGTTTCTATTCAAAATTTTAAAAATGTTTATCGTTAAAATACATGATTCTGAAAACTCTGGAAACATTATTTCTGTTGTAGATAAAGAAATAATCAATAAAGAGATTGTTGAAGGAAATAAAATTTTAGATTTAACTTCTGATTTTTATAAAGGTGAAGAAATGGATGAAGAAACAACATTAAATTTTATTAAAAAAGCAAGTCACTTAAATGTTGTAGGAGAAAAAATTGTTACTTTACTTAAAAAAATTGGTTATGTTGAAGAAACAATGAAAATTGCAAATGTTCCTTTTGCTCAAATTATATTAAACAATTAATTCTTATTAAAAAAATTATCCATCAAACCATTTACCAAGACCTTCTTGTCTTTCTGCATCTCTTCCAAACATATCTTCAATCCTTCGTTTAGTTAATTCTAATGTTTGAATTAAATATTTTCCAGGTTGATATTTTTCTGCAAGACTAATACTTGGTTCTAAGTATTTAACAACTGATCCTTCTGAAATCGTAAATATTATTTTTCCTCCGCAAGCAGTACATTTTCCTATGAGTGGTGGTCTTCTAAATTTCTCATTACATTCCACACATCTAAATTTTTGACTGGAAAATTTTCTTAAATTTCCTTTGATATCTCTAATAAAATGTTTTTCAATCACAAGTCTTGCAACATCTGATTGATCAACTGCTCTTATCTTAACAGCAAGATCCATTTGTCCTTCTAACTTTTCCCTCATACTTGGTAATAATTTATACGCAGAACATAATACTCCTTTGTTAAGATTTGTTGTTTCGTGTGTATATCCATATCCTTCATATTGAAGTGGAGTATTCAAAAATTGTCCTACTTGTTTAATTTTTACATCCCATGGCATAATATGTTTTTGAGCTCCTTCATATAATTCTAAAGGATACTTGAACACAATATCCACGTTAAATGCCATATCATCCACTTCTGTAGGATTTAATATGTAAGTTAATACCAATGGTGCATCCATAGTACTTCCTCTTGATGATGGTAAAAATTTATTTGAGAAATTCAAGAAACAATCCATTAATAAAAACATGCACGATTCATCCCCATCCACATCCCTTCTCATTGCTGCATGATATAATGGATGTGCAAAAAATGCTTGTGTTTTTGAAAATCCAATTATTCTACCAAGTATTCCTGCTGAAGTATGTGGTGCCAAACCCACTATGAATTGTCCTACTAAATCTGCTTTTGTTTTAAGATTATAAAATGGTTTTAAACCATACATTTTAGTTAACATTTCATCAATAAACTTTGTTGTTCGAAATAATATTTCATCTGCTTTTTCATTTGGTGAAACATGAGAACATGGTAAAATTACATCTTGTGGTTTTATTTCTAATACTTGATTATCATTAACTAATTCTTTATTATGAATATCTTTTTCATAACCTAATTCTTTTAATTTTTCTACACTTACAAATAATTCTCTTGGTTTGAAATGTGTTATTGGAAGTTCTGATGCATCATATCTTGTTGTTCCATCTTTGTTTACTTTTATTCCATGTTTTGCTCTAAGAATTGCTTTCATTAAATGTTCTGTAACATGTTGTGGATTAAATGTTCCTTTTGGTCCTTTGATTAAATCTGGATAAATATTTGTTTTAAGATGTTTAAGACATTTATCAAATAATGGTTTGATTTCTATTGTTTTATTTTTGAAACTTGTAGCATCAGGTAAATCTTCTTCAGTATATCCTTGTGATTTACTAAAATTCATTTTTTTAGCTTTTTTACCACAATCACAATTTGGAAATAATGATTCTTCTTTGCAAGATTCACAATAATAAATTCCAAAATCAGCAGTTACTTTTCCTGCATCTAAACATGATTGAAATGATTTTAGTCTTCCGCCTTCTAATCCTGTTGGAAATAATCCATGAGGACCGCCAGTCATTTCTCTCATCTTTGCTTTTTCAGGTCTGCCCATTCTAGCTCCAACAAAAGTTCCACCTTTATCTCTAAGTTTTAATTTACTGATTAAATTTATAGAATCTAAAATTGTTGATTCTTCTTTTTGTAATTCTACAAGAGCAATATCTAATTTAGATTTATCATCTAAACAAAGTTGGTATTCTACAGCTTTTGCAACATCACCTTCAATTACAACAAATTCTTTATTTACTAAAGTGTGTGGAATACCTATTTCTTCTAAAACTTTCTTTGATTCAGAATTTTTAATTACTATTTTATTTTCTTTAATTTCAGCTAATTTAAACCATTCTAAAAATAGTTTAAAATCTTCTTTTTCTGTACAATCCCAATAATATATATATCTTGGATGTAAAGGTATATTGAATGTTTCAGATAAAGATTTTGATGCATTAAATGATAATTTTGCCCTCATTGGATAATCAAATAATTTTTTCATATTTGCTTCTGAAATATTTATTATTTCTGAAACTTTTTCATAATCAAATGTTCCAAACATATTAACAATAGATTTTTCAAGTTCGAGTATCCACCATTCAGGACAATATCCTGCAGGAACTAATGGGTGTGCTCTATCAAAAAAATCCCCATAACAAATTAAGAAATCACCTAAAAATAATATTGTTTCAATTTCTTTTCTATGTTTAATTGCTAGTTCTTCTGTTTCTAAAAAGATTACTTCTCCACTTTTTAATTTTACAATAGGACCATCTAAATCATTACATACTGTATATGCTGCAGCTTTTCCAGGTCTTTCAACTTTTAATTGTGTTCCTGTTGCCAAATATCCATTTAATATTTGCATTGTTGCAGGATGTACTGATTGTCCTGAGTAACCTGAAACTCTTGATCGTCCATAACGTAGCCTAAAACCACCTTTAGCCATAGGATGAGCATATACAGGTCTTCCTGCCACCAAATCTTTAATATAAGTGAAATCAGGTGCTACTTTTCCATCATCACTTGATTTTTTACCTTTAGATTTCATCTTTTTCTGAAGTTTAACAAACTCTTCTAAAAAACCCCAGTGTTCCATTCCCATTTCTTCTTTCCAATTACTAACTTTAGCCCATACTTTTGGAGCTTTTAATGGCAAACAACTAGAATGAAGTAAACAAAAACCACTTCTTAATTTATTAGTATTTACTCTTGGTAGATCTTTATAATTAACATTTGAAACTTCATATTTTTCTGATGGATCGCCTGATATTTCTATCGGAATATTTTTCATCATAAATTCTGATTCTTCTTTTGATGGAAAGTATTGTAAATTTGTAATCCATTCATGATAATCTTCTAATTCTGCATGACATCTTTTTATTTCCTTTTCATTTGGATCATAAGGTTTATAGCCAAATTTAACTCTTAAATAATCTGCAATTACAACAGACCATGCAGCTGCTGTTCCGCCAGCATTTCTTATTGGACCAGAATAATAAATACACATATATTTTCCTTGACCATCATTTCTATCTTTAAAATCAAGATGTGTGAATCCTTCTAATGGACTACTTACAACACCTAATGTTACATATGTAAATCCTGTTCTTATTCCAACTTCTATTGCTTCTTTTTCATCTTTGAATTTACAGAATTTTTGTTTTGCTACATCTTCAGCTATATACATTGCAACTCGTATATCTAAAACCCCATATTTATTTTCTAGTTCTTCAATTCTAGCTTCTGCGCCAGTATTTTTTATTTGAGGAGCTACAACACTAATAAGACCAATAACTCTTTCAGCCATTGTTGCAGCAAGAGTTGTTTCTACAAAAGGTTGTGGATCATAATTTTTTTTCCTGGCTTCAGTAGCTACTTTAAACTCTTTCATACAACCATTTTTTAGACTGTCAAAATATTTTTGCATGTCTTTTGAACAACTAACCATCTAATTTTTCCTCTTCTAAATCATCTTTTCGTTCAATGTTTCTTGAATAAAAATTAACTATTTTTACTTTTCTTGTTTGTAAATTTAAAGCTAAAGCTCTTGCAGGTTGAGGTTCTAATCCACGTTTCTCTTGATCTTCAGTTATGTCACCCCAACAAGAAGTGTTTAACAATGAAATATTTCTGTATTGAGAAGCCATTGCTCTATGTATATGTCCTGTTACAAAAATATCAGGAATTTTATTTATTACTAAAGGATCTTCTTCATCATCTGGAACATACATTATAGCTTCATGAGTTGGTGCTAAATGTCTTTTTTGTAAAAGAAATTTCATAATTAAATCAACTCTTTTTTGACCGCCCGCATTTCTTAAAGTTGGAACATTATCTGCATAATAAATTAAAGAATAACCATGATATACTAACACATCTAAACCTGAAAAAATTTTAGAACTTTCAATATTTAATGTTGCTGGATTACTTACTAAAATCGCATTATCTAATTCAGATAAAGACTCAGTAAAATCATTACATAATGCTGCTTGTGGTTCTGCAATTCTTCCTGCATCATGATTTCCAGGACTGATAATTATTTTTATATGATTAGGAATTTTTTTAAGATATTTAACTAATTCTTTATATTGATCTTTTATATCAGTTAAAATTAAATCATTTTCTTGACCTGGATAAACTCCAACTCCTTCAACTAAATCTCCTGCTAAAAATAAATATTTGGTTTTTTTAATAATGTTTTTTTGTTCTTCAGAGCCTAATGATCCTTGCATCCAAGAAATAAATTTTTCAAAATCACCTTGTAAAAATTCTTTAGAACCAAAATGTAAATCACTAATAAACACTGCATAAACTTCTTCAGGAGCTTTTTTTAATTCTTTACTTAAAGGAACATCTGGAAAAACTAAATCTCTTGCAAAAATTATATTATTTCCTGCAGAACCAGCAAATCCAACCACTTCATCTAACACTAAATCTTTTCCAATAGGTAATAATTCATCATTATTTTTACTTATCAAAACATTTACTTCTCCTGTTAAATCTTCAACAGTTAATATTATGTGTCCATTCTTAGTTTCAGCTTTTGATTTAATCATTCCAATTATTGAAACTTGTTCATTATCTGATTTAAATTTTAATTTATTTATTGACATTAAACCTTGTAATTCAGGTCTTAATTTAATCAGTTTTTCTAACGATTTAAATCTATTATTAAAATATTTTACAAAGTCAGCATATGTTCTTTTTTTTGGCTTTTTATCATAGTTATACACTATTTTAACTTTTCCTGAAACATGACCTTCAGGTTCTGGCGCTTCAGAAAAATTTTCTTTCTGAGCTTCAGAATCATTTGATTCTGTCGTATCAACACTTTTACTATTGTTTGCTTCAGTTTCTTTAGATTCAGATTCATTTTGGGTTGTAGATAAATCTACCTTATTGTTTGAAGTTTGCACTTCATTAGAAGTGGTTTTATTCATTTCTTCTTCTGCTTCCTTAAGCAATTTTTCATCAGGTAAAATTCCTTGCTCAAGTAATGCAGCTATTTTTTCAGAATAACTCATTTTTTCCTTTAATTTCCAAATCTTCTTCAAGTATTTCTAAAGCTTTTATTTCCATACTTTCAGGTATTGATGGTGTTATTTCTCTTGTTCTACCATATCTTCCTTTTGATAATACTCTACAATTTATTATTCCAAGCATATCAAATTCTGCAATTATATCAGATACTCTTCTTTGAGTTAAAGGTCTAAGTCCAACTCTTGAACATATATCTTTATACTTATCATAAATATCTCCTGTGAAAATTTTATCTTTAGAATTTTTAGGTTTATGTTTCATAATAGCATATAATGTTATTTGAAATTGTTTAGGTTGACTTTTGATTATTTCTAATACTCTGTCTTTTTCGATTTTATCTTCTGCATCATCAATATTTTCTATCATCACAGTTTTTTGATTCTTTCTTTCAGCAAGTTCTCCTGCAACTCTCATTAGTTCAAGCGCTCTTCGTGCATCACCATGATCTCTTGCAGCATAAGCAGCACATTTTTCAACAACTCCTGATTCAACTACATTTTCTACAAACGCATTTTCAACTCTTGAACGTAATATATTTTGAATTTGTATTGCATTATATGGTGGAAATACTATTTCTTCTTCACTTAAAGAAGATTTCACTCTTGGATCTAATACATTCACAAATGTCAACACATTACTTATTCCAATTAGAGAAACTTTTGAATTTACAAGTGAAGTATTTATTCTTGTTAAATTATATATTAAATCATTTCCTGTTTTTCGAATTAATTCATCTATTTCATCTAAAACAATAATAATATTTCTTTTTTTTTCATCTACTGCTTTATAGAATATGTTGTATACTTCATCTGTTGGAAGTCCTGTTGCAGGTATTGCCTTTCCAAAATGTCTTGCAAGTTCTGCAATTAACCTGTATTCTGTATCTGCAATTTTTTTTAATTTACAATTTAAATATAATATTTCTACAGGTAATTTTTTTTCTTTTGCTAAACTTAACATTTGATCTGAAATATATTTTACTGTTAAAGTTTTACCAGTTCCTGTCTTCCCATAAATAAATAAATTTGAAGGTACATCTAATTTCAATACTGGAGCTAAAATTCCTGCAATTTGTTCAATTTGATCATCTCTATGTTGAATTTCTCCTGGCATGTATGAAGCTTGTAATGCGCCTTTATCTAAGAATAATGAATCTTTCTCAAGGTATGTTTCAAAGAATTTTCCTAATTTATTTTTTGACATTTATCTCCAAATGAAACATAGGTTTATAAATCTTATGTCACCACTAAATATATTATTAATCATATACTACACACACACCCTCATTTCTCTTGGAGATATGTTCAATAAAATTCAAGTTGTTTGTTTATTTTTATTTTTTTATTCCTTTTTTCTTCATTTTATTCTCGACAAATTAATTATGTGTTTTCAAACTATATTTTCCAACATATATTTTTATTCAACTTTTTTTCATTATATATATTATATATATATTTTCTATATAGAAATAATATATATATATATATTATATAATAATAATAAAGAAAAAAGAAGAAGAGAATAAATAATGATAAATAAAGATAAATAAAATAATAAGAAAGAAGAAGAAAATAAATATTAATAAAATAAAAATGTGAAAAAGAGAAATAAGAAGAGAAAGAAAAAAGGAAAAGAATTGTTTTAGAAAGAAGAAAATGGTGAAGAAACATAAATAAAAATAAAATAAGAAGAAAATAAAAATATTAAACAAAATAATCATGAACAAGAAGAAAACTTGAATGAAATGTATAATTTAAGTTAAATAAAATTAAATGAAGTTAAATGAGGTTAAAGGAGAAAAAAGTGAAAAGAATCAAAATTAAAAAATAATTAAGAGGAGAAAAGATATTTTCTAAATTTTAATAAATAACAAATGATAAGAACAAAAAATAATATAGAACAATAATTAAAATAAAAAAACTAAACTTAAAAATATACAAAGTTCAAATAATTAATTCTACTCAGTTAAGGAAATCAAGGGGTGAGAGGGATATATGATTTATTTTATTAACAAAATTTTATGATCAACTTTATACTAAAAACATAAACTTTATACTAAAAATTATATTAAACATAAAAATACAAACACCCATTTTCTCTTAAAATAATCTTCCAGTGGAAATCAAGGGGTCACACCCTATCTATCGACGACAAATAATTATTTTTAAGATGATTTTTTCTTTTAAAAATAATAAATTATATTAAAATTAACTACTGAACAATAACAAAAAAAACATAAGGTTTATAAAAACAAGCATCTTACCAAAATGATAACTTCGGTTAAAGGAGATAAACTAAAGATGCTCGTTCAAAATGAATTTTTAAAAAAAATCAAAGATTTTGGTTTGAATACTTATGAAGCTAAAATTTGGACCGCTTTACTTTCACGAGGTGTAAGTACTGCAGGTGAATTAAGTGATATTGCAAATGTTCCAAGAAGTAGAAGTTATGACGTTCTAGAAAGCCTTGAAAAAAAAGGTTTTATCATAATGAAAATTGGAAAACCTATAAAATACTTAGCAGTTCCTCCAGAAGAAGTCTTGGAAAGAGTTAAGAAAAAAATCCAAGATGATACTACATCTCAATTATCTAGTCTTAATAAACTTAAAGAATCAGATTTATTAACTGAATTAAATACACTTCATACAGAAGGAGTATCACTTGTTGATCCTGCTGAAATTACTGCATCATTAAAAGGCAGAGATAGACTTTATTCACATTTAGATATGATGATTAAAAGTGCAGAAAAATCAGTTTTACTTGTTACATCTGAAGAAGGTGCCTTAAGAAAATTATCTTTACTTTCAAAATCATTTGAAAAAGCAAATAAAAGAGGAGTTTCAATAAAAATTGCAACTGCTTTAACTTCTAAAACTAAAGATTTACTTAAAAACATGGAAAAATTTGCTAAAGTGATTGATTATACAGGTAAAGGAAGATTTTGTATTATTGATGATAAACAAGTAATGTTTATGTTAATGGACGATAATACTGTTCATCCGAATTATGATGTTGGTATTTGGGCAAATACAGAGTTCTTTAGTGAAACACTTTCAAGTCTTTTTGGTTTAGCTACTAAGAATCTAAATCTTAAAAACTAATTTTTTAAATAAATTCATTTTACTTTTATTATGAACCCAAATTTAAAGATAATAGGAACATCTCACATTTCTAAGTTATCAGTTTCTAAAATTAATACTACATTTAAAGAATTTAATCCTGATATAATAGCAGTTGAACTCGATGTTAAACGTTTTCACAGCATATTTTCTAATCAAAACAAACAAAATTCTAAACAAAAATCATCCATGTCTTTATCTTTAATTCCAAAAATTGGTGTTACTGGTTTCTTTTTTCTTATAATTGGTAGATTTATTCAAAAGAAATTAGGTTCAATTGTTGGTATGGAGCCTGGATCTGATATGATTCAAGGAATTAAACTTGCTAAAACAAATGATAAATTACTTGCTTTAATAGATCAAGATATTCAAATTACTCTTAGAAATTTTTCTAGAAAATTTTCGTTTAAAGAAAAATTAAGATTATTCAAAGATTTATTTATGGGTTTAGTATTTAAAAAAGGACCTAAAATCAAGTTTGATTTAAACAAAATACCTTCTCAAGATTTAATTTCAACTTTAATAACTCAAGTTAAAGATTCATATCCTGGTCTTTATTCTGCTTTAATTGATGATAGAGATAAATTTATGGCTAAAAAATTATTTCATTTAATAAATAAAAATCCTGATAAAAAAATAATGGTTATAATTGGTGCTGGTCATGAGGCTGGTATGAAAAAATATTTCAAGAAATTAGAACAATCTAATCTTTCTTTAAAATAATAAATTATTTAAATTGTGTTTTGTAATCTTCACATTATGTTTAACAACCTAATTGCACATTCTAAAGTTTACTTCAAATATAGTGTTAGTGAACAAAGGCAACTTTTTTTAACAGCAATTATTTTTGGTTTCATTTTATCTTTTAGAATGTGGGGTGGAGATACATTTAATGCGATATTAGGTTTTACCAATTGGTTTTTTTCTACAATAATAATTATTTCTGCAATGCTAATTCAATTTACTCTTCAAAAAATGGCTGCGATAGATAGAGGTTATACTATGAAATTTCATTGGTGGCTTCCTGGTGTGTTAATTGGTTTATTATTATCCTTTATTTCATTTGGTTTTATTCCTTTCTTATTTCCAAATTCAGTATATTATAAACATGATAAGAAATTACGTTTAGGTCATTTTAGATATGGTACTAATATGAGAGAAATTTCAACTTTATCTATTTGGGGTGTTGTAGGAAATATTGGTGTTGCAATGCTTGTAGGATTAATTTATTTACAATTTCCTTCATACCTTTTATTATTATTTGTAAAATTAAATTTATTGTTCGCATTTTTTTCTATGCTTCCAATTCCAACAATTTCAGGTATGAAATTAGGTGATGGTTCAACTCCAGGATTTACAATATTTTTCTTTTCAAGACAATTATATGTTTTTATTTTTGCTTCATTAATATGTTATATAGGATTAATTTATTTCTTAATAACAATTTTAAACAGTTTTTGGCTTTTATTATTGGCAGCTGTTTTAGGAGCGATCATCTTTTTCTTTTTCTCAAGAATAATTGATGGAAATTTTTAGAAAAGGCTAACAAATGCTTTTTGTCCAAGATAAATTGCAAATATGATTGTGAAAAATTTTACTGAAAAAACAGGTATTAATATAATGTAAACTCCAATAGTCATATCTACAACACTTGCGAAATCTCCTTTGAATGCAAAACCTTTTATCAATAAGTATGCTGCAAAAATCATCCCAACTCGCCACGGAATTGCTCCATTTACTAATAAAACCATTGCAATTAGGCTTAAAAAATCTAAAAAACCCAACATTTTAAATATTATCATCCTAATTTAGAATTCAGTAATAATTTAAATATATTTACAAATTAAACAAAAATAACATGGTTTTACCGATCGGTTTTGAATTATTTCTTTTATTATTCTTAGTTTTAGGTATAGTATTTTCTTTAATTGTTAAAAGTTTTATTTTAAAATTAATAGTTATTTTTTTATTTGGTGTAATAACATCTACTGCATATAGATTTACAGGTTTAGATTTTCCATACACATTTTTATCTTTAGCTTTTGTAATAGGATATATGATAGTTGTAGGCTTTAATTTATGGATTTTAGTGCTTTTTTTAGTTGGATTATTCTTTGGAAAATTTCTCAAAAAATGGCTTAACAAGCATTTTTATGCCCAGAATTAAGGTTTCACGTCGAAAAATTTCGAAAAATTTAAATAAACTCTAATCAAAATATAAGTAAATAATTAGTTTTTTTATAGACGAGGAGCTTATTCTTCGCTATGAGGGGTATGTTAAAAATGGCTGAAAAAGTTGCAAAAGCTGGTGTTAAAAAAGAATCAGGTTACCTATATTTCGTTGATAAAGATGGTGATGTATCACGAGCTGTAATGTCGCGTGGTGGCGGAAAAAAAGGAAAACAAAAAGCTGAAAAAGTAGCAAAAGTAGCTGCTAAAAAAGAATCAGGTTATCTTTACTTTGTTGATAAAGATGGCGATATCTCACGTGCTATCATGGCTAGAGGTAGAAAATAATTCTTATAGTTTAATCTTGCCAACGATTAAGTTCGTTGTGCAATCTTTTTTTATTAAATTTTATTTACACTGGACATTCTTGGATAATACTTTTAAAGTTAGGAGCAATTTCTCTTCTTCGTGAAAGTAATAAAGTTTTATGAGGAAAATTTATGATAAAAGACTTTAAACCAAGATCATATCAAGAATCAATCTTTAAATCTGCTTCTAAAGATAATACTTTGGTTGTTTTACCAACAGGTCTTGGAAAAACTGTAATTGCACTTCTCCTCGCAGCACACAGATTATCTCTTTATTCTAATTCAAAAATTCTTATTTTAGCTCCTACAAGACCTCTTGTAGAACAGCATCTTAAAACCTTCAAAAAACATTTTAATCTGAAAGAAGAAGAAATAGTATTATTTACTGGTTTTGTAAAACCTGAAAAACGTGTTGAATTATTTGAAAAAGCAAAAATTATCATTTCAACTCCCCAAGGATTGGAAAATGATATTCTTTCTAATAGATTATCTTTAAATAAAGTAAGTTTATTGGTTGTTGATGAAGCACATAGAGCAGTAAAAGACTATGCGTATGTATTTGTTGCAAAACAATATGAGAAGAAAGCTGATCATTCTAGAATCTTAGCTTTGACAGCATCTCCTGGTTCTGAGATGTCTAAAGTTGAAGAAGTTTGTACGAATTTATTCGTTCAAAACATAGAAATTAGAACTGAAACTGATCCTGATATTAAACCTCATGTTCAAGATGTCGAAGTTAAATGGTTTGAAGTTGATTTTCCTGAAAATTTTGGAGAAGTAAAAGTTCATCTTGAGACTGCTATAAAACGAAAGGTTCGTGAAGTAAAGGATTTAGGTTATTTTTCAGGCGATTATTCTAGTCTTACTAAAACTGCTCTTCTTACAATCCAAGCAGAACTCAGAGGTCTCATTTCTTCAGGTGAAAAATCTTTTGAAATATTAAAATCTATAAGTCTTCTTGCTGAGATTATGAAAATCCAACATGGTCTTGAATTATTGGAATCTCAAGGCTTAGAACCTCTTCAAAAATATTTAGAAAAGCTTGAAGATCAAGCAAAAACTACAACAGTTAAAGCTGTAAAAAATCTTGTTTCTGATACTGAATTCACTTTAGCTAAAATGAAAGTTGAAACCATGATTTCTAAAGGTATAATTCATCCTAAAATTAAAGCTTTAGAAGATATTGTTGTAAACGAAAAAACTAAGAATCCAAATGTCAAAATAATTATTTTCACCCAATATAGAAGTGGTTCGTCTACTATTCAATCTTTACTTGAAAAACAAAATATTTCTTCAAAAATGTTTATAGGTCAAGGAAAATCTGACGGTAAAGGACTTTCTCAAAAAGAACAAAAACAAATTATTGATGAATTTTCGAATGGTGATTTTAATTGTTTAATAAGCACTTCAGTTGGTGAAGAAGGTCTTGATATTCCTCAAGTCGATTTAGTTATTTTTTATGAGCCTGTACCCTCTGCTATTAGAACCATTCAAAGAAGAGGAAGAACAGGTAGGTTGGAAAAGGGAAAAGTTTTCATTTTAATGACTAGAAAAACACGTGATGAGGCTTATAGATGGTCTGCTTTTCATAAAGAAAAGAAAATGCACGCTAATTTAATTAAATTAAAAAATAAATTTTCTAATTTAGTTGTTAATGCTAATAAAGAAAAGAATTCAAATTTAGATTCTTATGCTAAAAATAATGAACCAGAACTTAAAGTTGTTGTTGATTATAGAGAAAAAGGGTCTCGTGTTATGAAACGTCTTTCTGATGATAATGTTATTTTAGATTTAAAATCTTTATCTGTTGGAGATTATAGAATTTCCGATGATGTGGTTATTGAATTCAAAACTAAAAAAGATTTTGTTGATTCAATTATTGATGGTAGAATATTACACCAAGCAAAAGATTTAACTCAATTCTTAAAACCAATAATTATGATTGAAGGTGATGAAGATATTTATTCGCAAAGAAACATCAATCAAAATGCGATTAGAGGTATGATTTCAACTTTGACAACTGCTTTTAAGATACCTATAATTTTCACTAAAAATCCTATTGATTCTGCAGAGTACATTAAACTTCTTGCAAAAAGGGAATTAAATCTTGATAAAAAAGAATTTCAAATGCATTCTTCTAAACCTTTATCTCTTAAAGAACAACAAGAATATTTTATTAGTTCTTTACCAGGTATTGGAACAACTTTAGCAAAACCTCTTTTGGAAAAATTTGGTTCGCCTTCTAAAATTTTATCCGCTTCTGAATTAGATCTAACAACTGTTGATTTAGTTGGTAATAAAAAATCTAAAAAGATAAGAGAAGTTATAGACTCAAAATATATTTAATTTATTCTTCTTTTAGAACAACAAGTGTTTCTGTTCCAATCATTCCTTCTGTTATTAGAAGTTTATTTTGCATAAATTTTCTCATTTCACCTTCATTTTCTAAAACAACTTTAGCAATAATATCATATCTGCCGTATATTTCATGAACTTCAATTATTTCTTCATAACTTCTAAGTTTTGAACTAACAACTTTTAATTTTCCGTGAGAAACTTTTATTAATACATATAGTATATTCATTTTATTATTTTAAAAGAACAATCTTATTAACTCTTTCGCTTATGTTCTAATATCCACTTTAGATATAAATTAAACATTTAAATAAGCAACCCATTCTATATAACTATGTTCATAAGTACAACTTTAAAATTCTATAAGCGAGAAGATATTCAGAATGAAATACTTCGTGTAGCTGAAGATAGAGAGGTTGCAGTTCGTTATAATGATCGTTTTGGTAAACGTCCTGATACTTTGAATTATAACAGCGATATTCTTGCTCATGCAAAAAGAGGCACAACTTCTTTTCATTGTTCTGAAGAAAGATGGTATAACCCTCTTCAATTAGGCACAAATCTTAAACCAATTGATCTTGATGAACTAAGAAAAGGTTGGGATTTAGTTTTAGACATTGATTGTCCTAATTGGGATTTTTCTAAATTAACAGCTCATTTAGTTGTTAAAGCTTTACAAGCACACAATATAGTATCTATTTCTGCAAAGTTCTCTGGAAACAAAGGTTTTCACATAGCAGTTCCTTTTGAAGCATTCCCTGACAAAATAGGTGGTAAAGATACAAAAAAATTATTTCCTGAAGCTCCCATGCGTATTGCAAAGTATCTTTTAGATTATATCAGAAAATTCATTGAAGTAAAAGGAGATATTATTTCATTTGATGGTTATGAAATATCATTATCTAAATTACATGAACTATTTCCTGATAAAAAAGAGGAATTAGTTCAAACATCTTGTAAGAATTGTAAAGTTAGAATTAAAGCAGATAAAGTTCATATTGCAAGTTTTGATTGTGTGTGTGGCTATTCTATTAAATCAACTGAAGAAAAAAATTATCTTGTTTGTCCTAAATGTTCTAAAATAATAGAGAAAAAAATATTAAAGTCTCTTTGTAATTGTAGCCCTAGTAAGGTAAATCCTAAAAAAGATTATATTTCTCAATTTAACCCATTTGCTATAATTGAATTAGATACTCTTCTTATTTCATCTCGGCATTTATTCAGAATGCCTTTTTCATTTCATGAAAAATCGCAATTAGTATCTGTTCCTATTCCTTTAAGTGATATTCTAACTTTTAATAAAGAGAGTGCAAAGCCAGATAATGTCAAAATTTTATCAAAATTCTTAGATAAAGATGCTCCTAAAAATCAAACAGACACTTTAGTTCTTCAAGCGTATGATTTTAATGTTGAAGTAGAAGAAGAGCACAATTTCAAAAAAGAAAGAGAGCAAAAAGAGTATGATGAGATTTCCGAGGCTATTTCTGAAGAATTATTTCCTCCATGTATAAAGAATATACTAAAAGGTATTGAAGATGGTAAAAAAAGAGCTATATTTGTATTATCTAACTTTTTACTTAATGTAGGTTGGAATATGGCTGAAATCAGAACACGTCTTGATGAATGGAATAAACTAAATGTTGAGGAATTACGCCAAGTCTACATAAATGGTCAATTAAGGTATAAAGAACTAAATAAAAATAAAAAAGTACCTCCACCACCTAATTGCGATAATAAGGCTTATTACAAAGATATGAGGGTTTGTACACCTGATGAATTTTGTCGTAGAGTGAAAAATCCTTTAATGTATACTATATTTAAATCTAAAGATGCTGCAAAGAATAAAAAAGTTGTAAAATCTAAAAACGCTAAAGCGAAAAAAGATTCAAAAAAGCAAATTAAAGTGGCGTCTGACACAAAAAAGAATATAAGTCAAGACAAATAGGTATGATTTCACTTATTTCGTCATTTTACAATCACAATCTTTATAAACGAACTAGAATTTCGTAATGAAAGTTCAAGTTAATAATAATTTGGATTTATAGTCAATGCCTGGGGAAGAACCTTTTTCAGTACTCGTATTACACGATTTCTGAGAACAACATTTTTCAAGGCAAATTAAATGAGGAAACATAAATGCCAACAATAAGACGCCCAAGAAAAGGAAGTTTACAGTTTTGGAGACGAAAACGTGCTACAAGAATGTACGCAAGAGTTAGATCTTGGTTTGTTTCAAAAGATGTTAAACCTTCAGCATTCGCAGGTTATAAAGTCGGTATGACTCATATAATGGCTGTTAATGAAAATAAAAATTCTCATCTTAAAGGTGAATTAATGAGTGTTCCAGTAACAATTCTTGAATGCCCACCAATGAGATTCGCTTCTGCTCGTTTTTATCAAAAAGAAAACGCAGCAACTGTCCTTATAAAGGAAATTTTTTTTAAAACTGAAAAAGAACTTCTAAGAAAAACTACAACTGGAAAAGAAAATAAAGCAGATTTAGATTCAATTAATCCAGACTTATATGATAATATTACTGTAACTGTTTATACTCAACCTAAAAAAGCAGGATTTGGAAAAAAGAAACCTGAAATTTTTGAAATCGCTTTAGGCGGTACTAATACTGAAAAAGTAACTTACTTAAAAGAAAATGCTGATAAGGAGTTTGCTTTTGATTCTGTTTTTGGTCCTAACAACTTTGTTGATGTTCATGGTATAACTAAAGGAAAAGGTTTCCAAGGTCCTATGAAAAGATTTGGAATTGGTAGAAGAAGTCACAAATCAGAAAAAAGTATTAGAAACCCTGGTTCATTAGGTCCATGGGTTAGACAACAACATATTTCTTGGAAAGTACCTCACGCAGGTCAAACAGGTTACCATCAAAGAGTTGAATATAACAAACAAGTTTTAGAAATTTCAAACGAAGTTGAAAAATATGGTGTAGACTTTCATAAATATGGAAATATTAAATCAACATTTATTCTTATACACGGTTCAGTTGCAGGTCCTAAAAAAAGACTATTAATCATGACTAAACCTAAAAGAGCAAAATCAACAAAACATAAACTGGCTATACAATGAAACTCAAAATATTAAACTTAAGCAAAACTGAAACAGGAACTATCACTTTACCTAGACAGTTTGTCGAACCTTTAAGAAAGGACTTAATAAAAAGAGCATTCTTATCTATTCAAAAAAGTAAAATTCAACCTTACGGCGCAGATCCAAGAGCTGGAAAAAGATCTTCTTCCGAATTATCAAGAAGAAGAAAAAAATACAGAGGTTCATACGGCGCAGGTATTTCAAGAGTTCCTAGAAAGATTCTTTCTAGAAGAGGAACTAGAATGATGTGGGTTGGAGCATTTGCACCAGGAACTGTTGGCGGAAGAAGAGCACATCCTCCTAAAGCTGATAAAATTTGGGATGAAGGAATTAACAGAAAAGAAAGAAGAAAAGCAATTTTATCTTCAATCTCAGCAACTATGAACTTAGATCTAGTTAAATTCAGAAATCACCAAACACCTGATAATTTTCCTTTTATCATTGAAGATAAAATCTCTTCATTAAAACAAACTAAAGAATTAGTTCAAAACCTTGAAGCAATTGGTTTTGCTGATGAACTTTTAAGATCTAAGAAAAAAGACACTATTGGTGTTTTAATTGTTACTGATAAACCAAGTAAAGAACTAGTTCGAGCTGCAGGAAATCTTCCTGGCGTTGATATAACTAGTGTATCAGAGTTAAATGTTGATTTACTTGCTCCAGGTGGAGTTCCAGGTAGAATGACTTTATTCACTGAATCAGCAATTAAATTTTTTGAAGAATCAAAAATTTTCACTTCCGATTACAAAGTACAAGAAGAAAAAATTACTAAAACTAGCGAGAAGAAAAAATGAAAGTAAAATATCCTTTATCAACAGAAAAATCTATCAGATTAATGGAATCTGAGAACAAGCTAGTATTCATTGTTGATAGAAAAGCAAAAAAACCTGAAATTAAAGAAGAACTTGAAACTCTTTTCAAAGTTAAAGTTATCAAAATTAACACAACAATTTTACCTCAAGGTAAGAAAAAAGCTTATGTTAAATTTTCAGATGAAACACCTGCTATTGATTTAGCAACAAAATTAGGATTAATGTGATTATAAAATGGGAAAAAGCTTAACTCAACAAAAACGTGGAAAAGGAAGTCCAACTTACAAAGTATCTAGTTTTAGATATGCGGGCGAAGTTTCAAACTTAAAATCAAATAAAGGCACAGTTATAGATATTATTAACTCAACAGGTCACACAGCACCTTTAGCAGTAATTAAATATACAGATAAGAAAGAAAACTTACTTGTTGCAGCAGAAGGAATTAAAGTTGGTGATGTATTAGAAAAAGGTCCTGAAGTTACTATTAAAGCAGGAAACATTTTACCTTTATCAAAAATTCCCCCAGGAGCTCCAATATTTAATATTGAACTTAAACCAGGAGATGGTGGAAAACTTGTTAGATCTTCAGGTACAACTGCAAGATTATTATCAAAAACAAAATCAAGAGTCATAATTAAACTTCCTTCAGGAAAACAAAAGGAAGTAAACCCTGATTGTTTCGCAACAGTCGGTGTAATTGCTGGTTCAGGAAGAGTTGACAAACCTTTCATGAAAGCAGGTATCAAATTTAAAGCAATGAAAGCAAAAGGCAAATACTGGCCAATTGTTTCAGCAGCTTCAATGAATGCAGTCGATCATCCATTAGGAGGAGCAAGATCTTCAAGAAAAGGAAGACCAACTATCGCTCCAAGAAATGCGCCACCTGGAAGAAAGGTTGGTATGATTAGACCACGACATACAGGAAGAAATAGATAGGTGAATTGAATGGCAAAAGAATTTTTTTATCGAGGAAAAACAGTTGAGGAACTTAAACTACTTTCACTTAATGAGTTAGCTGGATTATTCCCTGTAGATGCAAGAAGAAAAATTAAACGTGGATTTACTGATGAAGAGAAAAAATTCATGAATAAAATTCAAGAAAAAGACAGAGTTAAAACACACCTTAGAACTATAATTGTTTTACCCACTATGATTGGAAAAACAATCTTAATTCATAATGGTAAAGAATTTATCCCAATTTTAATGCAAGAAGACATGATCGGACACCGATTAGGTGAATTTTCACTTACAAGAAAACATTCAAAACATAGCGCACCTGGAGTTGGTGCAACAAGATCAAGTTCGGCTATGTCAGTTAGATAAAAATGGCTTATAAATATTCATATCAAGGAAGTTTAGAAAACGCAGCTCGAGCAGTTATAGTTGAAGGACCATTTTCAACTAAACAAGCAATTGAAGTTTGTGCAAAACTAAGAAATAGATCAGTTACTTTTGCTAAAAGATTCCTTTCAGAAGTTAAAGAAGAAACAAGAGCTGTTGCATACACTAGATTCACAGATGGTGCAGGGCACAAAACAGGAATAGGTCCTGGTAAGTTTCCAGTGAAAACATCAACTTACTTACTTAAATTAATTGAATCAGCAGAATCAAATGCTACAGACAAAGGTTTAGGATCAAGCTTAAAGATTGTTCACATATCTGCTCAAAGGGCTTCAACACCTTGGCACATGGGACGTCAAAGAAGAAGAGCTATGAAAAGAACTCATGTTGAATTAGTAGTTCAAGAGATTATCAAAACAAAAAGTAGCAAAGCTACTGTTACACCAAAGGCAAAACCTTTGAATGAATCCACTCCAAAAAAACAAGAGCCTAAAAAGGCAGTTGAGACAGAAACAGAAACAAAACCTGTTGTTAAAGAAGAAGTTAAAGTTGAAACTAAAACTGAAAGCAAAGCTGAAGTTAAAGAAACAACCGAAACAGCTCAACCTAAGGTAGATACAAAATGATTGAACGTAAATTTGTTGCAAATAATGTAAAAGAATTTCAAATTAAAGAGTTCATTAAACAAATTGTTGGACGTGTAGGTCTAAGTGACGTTAAAGTTCAAAAAACTCCTCTTGGCGAGAAAATTCACATTGCTACTTCAAGACCAGGTCTTGTTGTTGGTAGATCAGGATCAAACATTGCAAAAATTACTACAGCTCTTAAAAAAGAGTTTAAACTTGAAAATCCACAAATTGAAATTGAAGAAGTAAAAGACATCGGTCTTGATGCAAATATTATTGCTGAAATGATTGCTGGCTCACTTGAAAGATTTGGTTCCCAAAGATTCAAAGGTGTAGGTCATAAATCAATGTCAACAGTTATTGCAGCTGGAGCTTATGGTGTTGAAATACTTATTTCAGGAAAAATTCCTAGCAGCAGAGCAAAAACATGGAGATTTTATCAAGGTTATTTGAAAAAATGCGGGGATATTGCAGTCTCAGGTGTATTAAAAGCATACGCTGTTGCAAAATTAAAAACTGGAATTGTTGGTATTAAGGTAAGTATTATGCCTGGAACAATCAAACTTCCTGATAAAATTACACTTTTACCACAAGTAACAGAAGTTATTGAAGAAGTTAAAGGTTCAGAAGCAGAAGTTATCACTGAAGAAATTAAAACTAAAGCTAAAACAGAAGTAACTAAAGAAACTTCAACTAAAACAACAACTAAAACTGAAAAAAAATCAGAATCAAAATCAGAAATAGTTAAGGAAACTAAAAAACAAGTTAAAACTGTAGAAGATGTTAAAGAAGACAAAGTTGAGTCAAAGGAAAAACCCCTGAAAACTCAAGAAGCTTCAAAAGAAGACGAAAATAAAGAGAAAAAATGAAGTACAAAGAATTAGCTGGATTGACTGCAGATCAACTTGAAAAAAAACTTCAAGATGCAAAACTTGAATTAATTAAGTTAAACTCACAAATAGCAACTGGTACTAATATTAAAAATCCAAGTCAAGTTAAACAGTTTAAAAAAACTATCGCAAAGATAAAAACACTTCAAAAACAAAATGAGTGATATAGATCCAGTAACAGGCTTACCAAAGGACTTAGTTTCATTTGAAGACCTTGCTAAGGAAAGTCAGAAAATCCTGGTTAAAACAATAAAAAAAAAGTTTGGTAAGAAGTATACTCTTATCGAAGGCATTAATGAACACGAAATTGATATGAAAGATTTGGCAAAAAAGCTAAAAAATAAGTTCGCTTGTGGCGGAACAGCAAAAGGCGGAAATATCGAACTTCAAGGTGATCATTTGAAAGCTATTAAAAACGAATTGACTTTGTTGGGATTTGTTTCCGACACAATCGAGGTCAGAAAAGGCAGATGAAGATACTCAAGGAAGAGTTCATCGGAGAAACATTAGAAATCATCGAAAGCAAAAACAAATCGCTTGAGGGATTCAAAGGTTTAATCGTTGATGAAACCAAGAGCACATTCAAAATCAAAATCAAGGATGAAATCAAAATTATCCTCAAAAACATTTCAACATTTAAAATTAATGATGTCGAAATTCAAGGCAACAAAATCATGAAACGTCCGATTGATCGGATAAAAATGAAGGTATAAAATGAAAGATAACAAAAACATAAGTACAAGAGGCAGAACATTCGAAGGTACTGTGGTCTCTGATAAAATGAGAAAAACAGTCTCAATCTTATGGGGTCGAAAAAGATTTGTTCCTAAGTACGAAAGATACGAGAAAAGACAAACAAAAATCAAAGCTCATAATCCTGATGAAATTAACGCTAAAGAAGGCGACTTTGTTAGAGTTATGGAAACAAGACCTCTTTCAAAAACTAAAAATTTCATTGTTACAGAAATAATCAAAAGAAAAGAAGAAGAAAAATGAAACCAATAAAAGCTAGTATAACTAACGGATTAAACGTAGGCTCATTTGTAGATACATGTGATAACTCCGGTGCTAAATTACTAAAAATTATCAGTGTTAAATGGTCAAAATCTGTTAAAGGAAGAATTCCTAACGCAGGAGTTGGCATGCTTGTTCAAGCAGCTGTTAAAAAAGGTAAACCAGATATGAGAAAACAAGTTGTATTCGCAGTTATTGTTAGACAAAGAAAAGAGTATAGAAGACCTGATGGTACTCGAATTAAATATGAAGATAATGCAGCAGTTGTACTTAAGGATGTCAAAGGAAATCCAAAAGGTACAATTTTCAAAGGACCAATTGCAAAAGAAGCTTGCGAGCGATGGCCTGGTATATCAAAGATTGCAAGCATCATAGTATAAAATGAAAAGCAAATTTTCAAAGACATGGAATAGCAGCGTTCAAGCTCGTAAACAAAGAAAGTATGTATTTAATGCTCCACTTCATATAAAGGGCAACTTTCTTTCAGTTCATTTATCAGCCGAACTTAGAAAAAAACACAACACTCGTTCAGTTAGAGTTAGAACTGGCGATAAAGTTAAAATTATGGTTGGAAGTCGAAAGGGTGACGAACAAAAAGTTGAATCAGTCGACACAAAAAGATGTAAAGTTTATCTTGAAAAAGTTGAATTAACTAAAAAAGACGGTTCAAAAGCTAAAATCGCATTTACTCCTTCAAACTTGATGATCACATCATTAAATCTTGATGATAAAAAAAGAGTTCAAAAACTAAAAGGTCCAGAAGCAAACGATTCTGATGTGCCAAAAACTAAAGTTTTGAACGAAAAAGAAAAAACTGACAATTCAAACGATAAAAAAGGTGAACAATAATGCCAAAGAATCACTTAAAAGCACAAAACGCGCCAAGAACCTGGCCAATTAAAAGAAAAAATGTAGTTTTTACTACAAGACCAAACCCAGGTGCACATTCACAAGATTTGTCAATTCCTATAAATGTAGTATTAAGAGATTTACTTGGAAAGGCAAATACTAACAAAGAAGCTAAAAAAGTACTTCATGATCAAGAAATTTTAGTTAATGGAAAAAGAAGAAAGGATTACAGATACCCAGTTGGCATTTTTGATGTTTTATCAATTCCGTTAGAAAAAGAACATTACACAATCCTCGTTAATAAACAAAATAAGTTATTTATTCATCCTCTTTCAGAAAAAGAGTCAGAATTTAAACTTTCAAAGTTAGTTAACAAAAAAATCATCGGTAAAGATAAAATTCAATTATTAACACTTGATGGTAGAACTATAATCGTTAAGAAAAACGCTTACAAAACAGGAGATACTTTGGTATTTTCAATTCCAAAACAAGAAATAAAAGAAGTTTTAACTTTTGAGAAAGGCGCTACTGTAATCTTGTTTAAAGGATCACACGTAGGGAAAATCGCAGAAGTTGTAGAAATTGATGGTTTAACTTTGAAATTTAAAGTTGAAAACGAAGAATTCGAAACTAAGAAAAATTATGCTTTTGTTATTGGAAAAGATAAACCAATTATTAATGTAAAATGAATTCAATGAAAGAAATTCGGATAGAGAAAGTAACCTTAAACATAGGTGCAGGTAAAGATCAGAATAAACTTAGGAAAGCTGAAAAACTTCTTAAGAGTATTACTGGAATTACACCTGTAAGAACAATTACTCAAAAGAGAATTGCTGGCTGGGGTTTAAGACCTAATCTTCCTATTGGTTGTAAAATCACACTCAGAAGAGATGCTGCTAAAAAACTTTTAGTTAGACTTTTGAAAGCTAAAGAAAATAAACTTTCAACTAGCTGTGTTGATAACTCAGGAAACATTTCATTTGGTATTCACGAATATATTGACATTCCAGAAGCAAAATATGATCCAGATATTGGTATTATTGGACTTCAAACTAGTGTTACTTTAGGAAGACCTGGTTTTAGAATTAAAAAAAGAAAACTTTTGAAAACTAAAATCGCAAAAAATCATAGAATTTCACAAGAAGATGCAACAGAGTTTCTTCAAAAAGAATTTAAGATTTCAATAGGTGAACAACAATGACCACATCAGATGCAAACAAAGTATTAAAACAAATTGAACATAAATCTAAAGGAATTAAGTTCAAAAAACATAATCTTCCTAAAGATAGAAAATTTGGAAAATTAACTAAGAAATGTAGACGATGCGGGCGAACTGGTGCTCACATATCAAAATATGGTCTTAATTTATGTAGACAGTGTTTCAGAGACGTGGCTTTAGAGCTAGGATTCAAGAAATTTAGTTAAAGGTGCAAAAATGAGTTTAAACAATCCACTAGCAAATGTATTATCGTTCATTCAAAACTATGAACAATTAGGTAAAAAAGTAGTTGTTACTAATAACAATTCAAAACTAATTCGTGAAATTTTAACTATTATGAAAAACGAAGGTTATATTGCTGATTTTGAAGAAGTACCTACAAGCAGCGGAAATGAATTAAAAATTTCACTTTGTGGGAAAATCAACAAAACAAATGTAATAAGACCTTATTATCAAATCAAACTTCCAGATTATGAAAAATTTGAAAAAAGATATCTTCCAGCAAAAGACTTTGGGTTCATTGTTATTTCAACAAACCAAGGACTAATGACTCACAAGGAAGCTAAAGAAAAGAAGCTTGGAGGAAAGCTCTACGCTTACTGTTATTAAGATGGCACAAGAACAATATGTGGAAACTTTGGATTTGCCTGAAGGAATTGATTTTTCATCAGAAAAAGGAATGATTTCAGTTAAAGGTCAAAAAGGCGAAGTTAAAAAGAATTTGTTTAGTCCTATCATCACTATTTCAAAAGAAGGATCAACAATTAAATTAACTTCAAAGAAATTAACTAAGAAGTCAAAAAAGTTAACTAATACTTTTAAAGCTCATATTGCAAACACTTTCAAAGGTGTAACAGAAGGTCACGTTTACAAACTTAAAATTTGTTCAGGTCATTTTCCAATGACTGTAGTATTAAAAGGAAAAGTTATTGAAATTAAAAACTTCATTGGAGAAAAAGTTCCTAGAACTCTTACTTTCAAAGAAGGCGTTAATGTTAAAATCGACGGTACTCTAATTGTTGTTGATAGTATTGATAAAGAATTAGCAGGTCAAGGCGCAGCTTCAATTGAACAATTAACAAAAAGACCAGGTTTTGATAGAAGAATATTTCAAGACGGTATTTACATTACTGAAAAAGACGGTAAAAAGATATAAAATGAACTCATCAAAAAATAAAATAAAATTTGTACAAACTGATTCACATAAAAAGAAGAAGTTAGAAGATAAATGGAGAAGACCTAAAGGTATTCAAAATAAAAGACGATTAAATAAAAGAGGCTATGCCCCTGTTGTTAAATCCGGTTATCAAAGTGCAAAAGATGAGAAAGGACTTATCAAAGGTCTTTTACCTATCATGATTAATAATATAACAGATTTAAATGCTTTAGATAATAAAACTCAAGGAGCTATCATGGCAAATGTTGGCGCTAAAAAACTAGTTTTACTTTTAGAAGAAGCAAAAAAACTTAACATCATAGTATTAAATTTAAAATTAGATGAAAAATTAAAATCACTTAACGATTCTTTCAAAGAAAGAAAAGATAAGAAAGAATTAGTTGCTAAAGAAAAAGAAGTTAAAGATAAAGAAAAGAAAGCAGCAGCTGATAAAAAAGAAAAAGAAGCAAAGGAAAAAGAAGCTAAAGAAAAAGAAGCTGCAAAAACTGAAGAAACAGAAGATGTAGACAAAAAAAAGCTTGATAAAATTTTAACTAAAAAACAATAAGATACAAAATGAAACTTAAAACTCAAAAAAAACTTGCAGCAAGCGTCCTTAAGATATCAAAGAAAAGAGTATCTTTCGATCCTGAAAGACTTGAAGATATTAAAGAAGCAATCACGAAAACCGACATCAGAGGTTTAGTTGGTGATAAGGCAATTAAAGGCAGGCAAATTAAAGGTACTTCAAAAGTACGTGTAAGAGCAAGAAAAGTTCAAAGACGAAAGGGACTTCAAAAAGGAGCCTCAACTAGAAAAGGAACTAAAAATGCTAGAGTTAATTCAAAACAAGTTTGGATAAACAAAATCAGACTTCAAAGAACATTCATTAAGCTTTTAAAAGATAAAAGCGTCATCACAAAAGAAACTTACACTATGCTTTATTCAAAAGCAAAAGGTAACTTTTTCAGAAGTAAAAGACACCTGAAAACATACCTAGAAGATAATAAATTAATTGTAAAATGAGCCGAAAAACAAGATTAGCATTCAGAAGGAAAAGAGAAGGTAAAACTAATTATAAGAAGCGGTTAGCTTTATTAAAAAGTCGAACTGAAAGATTAGTTATTAGAAAATCCAACAAATACATAACAGCACAAATTGTTAGTTACGAACCTTCTAGTGATAAAGTCATCCTAGGAGTCAGTTCTAAAGAACTTGCTAAACTTGGATGGAAACATTCAGCTAAAAGTTTACCTGCAGCTTATTTGACTGGTTTATTATTAGGAAAGAAAGCTTCAGAAAAAAAGATTACAAAAGCAATCTTAGACTTAGGCCTTCAAACATCAATTCCAGGATCAAGACTTTATGCAGTCTTAAAAGGTGTTGTTGACAGTGGTTTATCTGTTCCCGTCTCAGAAGTGGTTTTCCCTCCTGAAGACAGATTATCAGGTTCACATATTTCAGAAAAAGTCTCAAAAGACTTTGAAACTATAAAAACTAAAATTTAATCGAAAAAATGGAAGAAGAAAAAACTTGGATACCAAAAACCGAACTTGGAGTTAAAGTCCAAACTAAAGAAATCACTAACATTGATGAAATTTTAAATTCAGGAAAAGTAATTCTTGAACAAGAAATTACTGATACTTTATTAGATTACGAAACTGAATTATTACTAATAGGTCAAGCTAAAGGTAAATTTGGTGGTGGACAAAGAAGAGTTTTCAGACAAACTCAAAAGAAAACCAAAGAAGGTAATAAACCAAGATTTACTACTCTTGCAGTTATTGGTGATAAAAATGGTCATGTAGGTATTGGTCGTGGTAAAGCTAAAGAAACTGTTCTTGCTAGAGAAAAAGCAATGAGAAAAGCAAAGCTTAACGTATTCATGATTACTCGTGGTTCAGGTTCTTGGGAATCAAGATCAAGCGAACCTCACACAATTCCATTTGCGGTTGAAGGAAAATGCGGATCCGTTATCATAAAACTTATGCCTGCTCCAAAAGGAACTGGTTTAGTTATTGAAAAAGAATGCGCAAAAATTCTTGAATTAGCAGGAATTACAGATATTTGGTCAAAAACTTTTGGTCAAACTAAAAATAAAATTAACTTAGTTAGCGCTTTAGAAAAAGCATTAAAACAACTTGTTAAAGTTAAATTTCAAACAAAACATATTTCAGAACTTTACATGATTAGTGGCACAGATAAAAATGCTAAATTAAAAGAAGATTTTGAAAATGCAGCTGTTGAAGATTCAGGTTTACCAAAAGATAAAAGAGCTATTAAAACAGCTAGAAAAGATACAAGAAAACCTGTTAAAAAAACATATAATAATAACAATTCAAAATCCAAGGAAAATAAAAAATGAACGAAGAAACTAAAACCCCAGAAACTAAAACCGAAAGCAAACCTGTAGTTAAAGAAACAAAAACTGCTCCGGCTAAAGCTGCAAAATCATCAAAAGTAGCTGTTATTTTAATTAGGGGTCTTATTGGAATCAGACATGATATTAAAGAAACATTATTTATGTTAAGACTTAGAAAAAAACATACTTGTGTAGTTTTAGACAATAATCCTACTACTAAAGGTATGTTTAGAAAAATTAAAGATTATGTGACATTCGGAGAAGTATCTGATGAAACTGTAAAAGAACTTGAATCTGTTAGAGGAAAAAAAGATGTAAATGGTAATTTAAAACCATTTTTTGAACTTGCTCCTCCTAAAGGCGGTTTTGAGCGAAAAGGAACAAAAAAGCCATTTACTGTTGGCGGTGTTCTTGGTTACAGAGGAGAAAAAATGAATGATCTTGTAAGGAAGATGTTGTAAAATGGATAGACAAAGACCTAAACAATCACGAAACAGAGGAACTCACACTCACGGTTGGGGAGCTAAAAAGAAACATCGAGGCGCTGGTAGCAGAGGCGGTCGAGGTAAAGCTGGATCCGGTAAAAGAGGAGATGCTAACAAACCTAGTTACTGGACTGATAAATCATACTATAAAAGTAAAGGATTTACTTCATTAAAAAAACCACTTAAAACAATTAATATTTGTGATTTAGCAAAATTTAATGATGTTAAAATTGATTTAAGAAAAGCAGGTTTTGATAAATTACTTGGTATAGGAAAAACCACTCAGAAATTTGAAATTACAGTGAATCATGCTTCAGAATCTGCAATTGCTAAAATTACAGAAGCTGGTGGAAAAGTTTCAGGTCTTCTTAGTAAATCTAAAAAAGAAACTAAAGAAGAAGTTAAAGAAGTACCAAAAACTAAAGAAACTAAAAGCAAGCCTGAAGTAAAAAGTAAGAAATAGAAAGATTAATTAAAGACTTATGTCTTTTTTTTAATACTTTAACCAAATTAAAATGTCTTTTTTCGATACTATATTAAATAATCTGCCCGAGGTTGCATCACCTACGCAGAAAAAGCTTTCTTTTAAAGAGAAATTGAAATGGACTTTAATCGTTTTATTATTATTCTTTGTTTTAGGTCTTATCCCATTATATGGTTTAGGAGTTAACGCTTTACAACAATTCGAATTCTTATCAATTATCCTTGGTGCGAGCTTTGGAAGTATTATTAGCTTAGGTATAGGGCCTATAGTTACTGCATCTATCGTATTACAGCTTTTAAACGGTTCAGGAATCATTAATTTTGATTTAACATCAACTGAAGGTAAAAAGCGGTTTCAAGGTATTCAAAAATTATTATCTGTAGGTTTTATTCTTTTAGAAGGTTTTATCTATGTTCAAATGGGTGGTCTTGCGCCTTTAGAAGGAATTGGTACGGGAGTTTTAATCTTCCAGTTATTCCTTGGCGGAATATTAATCATGTTTATGGATGAAGTTATTAGTAAATGGGGCTTTGGTTCAGGAATAAGTTTATTTATTGCTGCAGGAGTTTCTCAAACTATTTTCATCAGAATTTTAAATCCACTTCCAAGTCCAAGCAATCCATCAATTGCTACAGGAGCTCTTCCTGCTTTATTTCAATCATTAAGTCAAGGAGATCCGCAAACAGCAACTATTATGCTTGCATCAATCATTGCAACTGTATTAGTTTTTATGGTTGTGGTATATACTCAATCTATGAAAGTTGAGATTCCTCTTAGTTTTGGTAGAGTTAGAGGTCATGGTATGCGTTGGCCGTTAAATTTCTTTTATACAAGTAATATTCCTGTTATTTTAGTGGCAGCTTTACTTGCTAACGTTCAATTATTTGCTCGTTTACTTGATAATTGGGGTCATCCAATATTAGGTACTTTTGTAAATAACAGTCCTGTTTCAGGGTTAGCATCAGTACTTTATGCTCCTAATATGATTCAAAATATTGTTACTGGATCATTCACTCTTAGCATGGTTGGACAATCACTCATTTATTTATTGATATTTATGGCAGGATCAGTCTTGTTCTCTTATTTTTGGGTTCAAACAGCAGGTCTTGATGCAAGATCTCAAGCAAAACAGATTATGGCTTCAGGTCTTCAGATTCCTGGTTTTAGAAAAGATCAGCGAGTTTTAGAAAGACTTCTACAAAGATATATAGGTCCTTTAACAATCATGGGCGGTATGGCTGTTGGTTTATTAGCTGCGATTGCTGATTTAACAGGTGCTTATGGTAGTGGAACAGGTATTTTACTTACTGTGATGATTGTGTATAAACTATATGAAGAAATTGCACAACAGCACATGATGGACATGAACCCTATGATGAGAAAGTTCATGGGTAAATAGAATGTTTGAAAGCATACTAGATCCAATTTTTTCTCCACTTTTAGAATTAGGTCATTTTTGGGCTATTCTTATTTTAGCTTTTGTTTTAACTTTAGTTATAACTATTGTTTACAAATACACAACTGATCAAAAACTTATGAAGTCTCTTAAGGCTGAGATGAAATCTTTGCAAAAAGAAGCTAAAAAACTAAGTTCTAATCCTTCTAAGGCTATGCCTATCCAAAAGAAAATTATGGATAAGAATATGCAATATATGAAACATTCATTCAAACCTACTCTTTATACTTTTTTACCTATAATCATTATTTTCGGTTGGTTAAATGCACACATGGCATTCTTACCTATTATGCCTGATACAGATTTTTCTGTTAGTGCAGAATTTAAAGAAGGAACTTTTGGTCAAGCCACATTAGAAATTGATGTGTTATCAAATGAAACCTTCCCAGAATCAGGTATTTTATCTAATCTTACTCAAGATATTCCAGATGATGGTTTAGTTACGTGGAAATTAAATGGTCCTGCAGGGGAATATGATTTATCAGTTATATTTGATAATAGAAAATTTTCAGCTCCACTTACAATTTCAAATAGTACTTATGCAAAACCTGAGAGTCCTGTTAAAGACTCTCTTTTAAAGAATATTATAATCAATAATGAAAAGGTTAGACCACTTAAAGAAATAGGTCTTAATTTCAATTTAAATTGGATTTGGACTTATATTATATTCTCATTAATCTTTAGTTTAAGCATTAGAAAGCTTATGAAGCTTAGCTAAAACTTTATAAATGGATTCGGGTTCCTTTTAAAAATGTGCAATGATTAGTTTTGTACATAAAAAAATACAAAAACTAGAGGTTTTTGAATATGCCACAAGGAAAAGATAAATCAAATTCACGTAGAAAAGTTTTCAAAACTACTCCAGGTGCAAAAAGAGTTGTGCACAGAATAGCTAGAAAACCTAGTGTGCACAAATGTGCAGAATGCGGTAATGAATTAAAAGGCATACCTAGACTGAGATCTTCTGAAGCTCATAACACAGCTAAAACCAAAAAAAGACCTGAAAGGCCTTATGGCGGATATTTATGCAGTGCATGTGCAAGGAAGCGAATCATTCAAGAAACTAGAAGATCTTAAGTGTTACTGGTGACAGACACTGTTTCTTAGGATCAAGAGGTTTAAAAATGTTTGAAATAGGAAGGATATGTGTAAAAATAGCTGGTAGAGACTCAGGTCTAAAAGCTGTAATCGTTGAAGTTGTAGATAGTTTTACAGTTTTAATTGACGGTCAGACTAGACGAAGAAAGTGTAATGTTAAACACTTAGAGCCTACTAAGGAAGTAATCAAGATAAAGAAAGGCGCTTCTCATGAAGAAGTTGTTTCAGAATTCAAAAAGTTAAAAATTGAAATTATTGAAACAACGCCTAAAACCAAAAAATCTGAAAAACCGGTTAAACAAAAGAGTAAAAAAGAAGCACCTGTAAAAGGAAAAGCTTCAGCTCCTAAAAAGGAAGCAGAACCAAAACCTAAAGTTAAGGCTGCATCTGTTAAAGCGGAAAAACCTGTTGCTGAGAAAAAAGAAGAAGTCTCAGAACCTGTTGTTAAAAAAGATTAATTGGAATAATTATTTATTCTTGTTTTTTCAATTCTTTTTTCTTTTTTTTAATTATTATATCCCAGTCTTCTTTATCTTCCATCATTAATAATTCTTTATCAAAAGAAGTTATATGATAACCTTCAGCTTCATTCTTTGCTATTTTTGCTAGAACTTTTTTTACTGCTTCTATAGCTGTTTTTGCACTAATTACTTTTTCGCTTTTTCTTATATCTAAATGTTTTCCAGCAATTTGTTTTGCAATTCCACCACTTGTTTCTATTGCAACCATTGGTTTTTTTGCAATGTATCCATAAGTTACTTCGTTTAGTGTTCCTGCCCCTCCATGAACAACTATTGCTCCATCGCATGAATTAAGATTAATTGCATCTCTACTCCAACCAATTCCTGTTGCAATAACAATGTCTGCATATTCATTTGCTTTGTTTATATTTTCCCAAGGTATTATAGCTACTGTTTGTCCGCCATGTTTTTTTGCACCTTTTAATGCTGCTTCCATGACTCCAAGTCCACCGCCAGTTATAGTTACACAATTATTTTTTGCAATTTCTTCTCCTACTTTTTCTGCTATATCATAGGCTTTTTTTGTACAAATTGCTTTACTTGATCCTAATACTACGATTTGTTTTTTTCTGTTCATTATAATACCTCTTTTATGATTATTAAATCCATTTCTAATGCTGCTATTGGCATTTCTATTCCAAAGTTAGTTGTTGTTTGAGGGTGTATTTCACCCATGATCGCTATTTCTTTTCCTTTTACTTTTATTGCAGCTGTTCTTCCTTTAATAAAACTACTATGTTCTATTTCTTCAGTTTCATATTCTAAATCTAAAGCATCCATTATAGTATCAAAGATTTGTTTTATTGCTGTAAAGTCCATTTCTGGTCCGCAAAGTCCCACTCCTAAATTGACATGTTCATCTACGCCTGTTTCTTGAGCTTTTGATGGTTTGAATACAACACCCATTTCAAATATGTTTTGAGGATATTCTTTGTTTGTATTTCTTGATAATATTTGCATGATGCTTGGTACAATCCATCTTCTCATAGTATTATATTCACTTGTTGAGCTATTAGATAGTTCTACAACTTTGCAATCATAATTCATTTTGTTATTATGACTCTCTTTACTTATTAGATGGTACGAGATTGTTTCAATCAGTCCACTTCCAATTAAAATATTCGCAACTTTCTTTTTTAGTATTTCAATTTGACTTTCTTGTCCTATTGTTGATACATTTGGAATTTCTGGTTTAAAATTGTCATATCCATAAGCTATTGCTATGTCTTCTGCTAAATCAATTTCGTGTAAGATGTCTGTTCTGTATGCTGGAACTAATACTTTATTGTTCTTGTATTCATGTCCCATTCTTTCTAATAGTTCTTTAATTTCTTTTTTACTAAAGTTCATTCCAATTATTTTGTTTACATAGTCTAAATCAAGATTCCATTCAACAGGTTTTAGATTAGGAGTTATTTCTGTTTTTGATTCGTATTTTACTGCTACTTCATATATGTCTCCACCCATATCGCTCATCACAGTTACTAGAATATTCAAACATTGTTTTAATACTCTAAGATCAAATCCACTACATTCAATAAATACATCTGTTGTTGACAGACCTATTTTTCCTGTTTTTTCAGAATTTATAATTGGTGGCATTGACATGATTTCTCCTACATCATCAATAAATATTGGAAATAAGTTATATCCTTCTAATAAATGTCCATAGTCTCTTCCTGTTGGATGTCCGCTTAGAATCTGCATTCCAGTCATTTCTCTTTTTGCTTCTAATGGTAAGAATTTGATATCGTTTGGTTTTTTTGCAGTATATGTTATTGGAAATTTTATTGCTTCCATTGGATACATTCCTATTGCAAGTTTTTTTCTGTTTCTTCCCATTCCAATATGTAGTTTTTCTTGAATTTGAATTATCTCTCGAATTTTTTCATCATCAAATTTTAAGTTTTTAATTACTGCACATACTGTGTGAGGTCTAACTTTGCTTACTGCTTTTTCAACTTTAACTTCATATTTTGATTTGTTTACTTTGAATTCTGCAAGTCCTGTTTTCTTTCCTATAAAACTTGCTAGTGCTCTTGCGAATCCTTGTTCTGATAACATATCTGGTCTGTTTGGAAATATTTCTACTTGAATTTCATCTCCTTTTATTCCATCAAGATCTGTTCCAAGCATGCTAATTCTATCTTTTAATTCTTCGAGAGGTAATCTTGTTCCCATTAACTCTTCTACAGCTTTTTTACTTAGTGTGACTGTCGGCATCTTATTTCCTCACCCAATCTTTCATTTCCCTTAATTGTTTAAGGTCATTTTTGTATAAGTCTCTAATATCATTTATTTTGAAGAACTCTAAGATTATTCTATCAAATCCAGGTCCCCATGCAAGTACTGGTACATCTATCCCCATTAATGGTTTTACAACTTCAGGTCTAAAGATTCCTGCACCACCAAGTTCGAACCATGTTCCATGTACTGGATGCAATACATCTATTTCTACACTAAATTCAGTGTATGGGAAGTATGCAGGTCTAAATCTTGCATCTGCATAGCCCATTTTCTTAAAGAAGCTTTTCAAATATCCTAATAAATGTCTGAAGTTTGCATTTTTATCTATTACTATTCCTTCTGTTTGATTGAATTCAAATAAGTGTGACCAATCTAATGTTTCATTTCTAAAACATTTTCCTAGTGCGAAAAATTTTGCAGGCAGGTTTTCTTTTTTTAGATTTGATAATGTTCTTGCTGATAAACAAGTTGTATGTGTTCTTAGAACGTTCTTTTTTGAATCTTCTTCGTCCCAGTCATATTGCCAGCCTTTACTTTTTGTTGTCCAACCATTCTCATGTGTTTTCTTAACCTTGTCAACCATTTCTTTTGCTGGTAGTTTTCCTTTTGCTGGAGTTTTAATGTAAAATGTATCTTGCATTTCCCGTACAGGGTGATCTTGTGCAGTGAATAGTGCGTCGAAGTTCCAAAATGATGTTTGCATCATTGGTCCTTCCATTTCTTTAAAGCCCATTTCTAGCCAGATGCTTCGCGCATAGTCTATAGCTTGACTTACAAAATGTCTTTTTCCTCTTTCTTTCTTTGGAACGTTTATTGTTACATCATAAGCTCGAAATTCTTTTCCTTTCCAACTTCCATCTTTGAGCATCTTAGGTGTTAGTCTTTCAGAATATTCTTTTCCATTATTTGCTTTTTTTGCAACTTCTTTTCCAATTGGAGTTAAACTTATTGTTTTGATTTTCTTTAGTTCTTTTCGTAAGATTTGTTTTCTTGATATTAAACTGTCAAATGCAAATTTATCTTCAGGTTCTAAATCTTTTAATTCAAGAGGAAATTCTTTTTTCAAAAACTTCTCTTCAAAGAATTCTTTACCTAATAATTTTTTACCTGCTTCTGTTAAAGTAATCATCATTTCACCATCTTTCTTAATATCGATGGCTGCTTTTTTTTTTAGTGATCCTATGCAAATATTTATTTCGCCTTTTTCTAATTCAGCTAATTTTTCTATTTCACTTACTTTACTTTTCTTTGCAGTAGCTTCTATAAAACGTCTTTCTGGGAGTCTTTTCTCTTTGTACATCTCTCCATTTTCATCTAGAAATATTAACTCTTTTGATTCTTCTTTAATTTCAACACATTTTTTGTTATTTAGCCATTGTACAGCTCTCATAACTTCTACGTGTGCTAAGCCGGTTTTTTCAGTTAACTCCTCAACTGTTGCACCGTTCTTTATTTCAGGCAGAGTTTTCCTTTCTAGCTTGTGCAGCTTTGGTATTATATTATCTACATTCATTTCAAGCTATTTAACTATTGATGTATATATAAAGTTTATTAGAATTTTAGAAATAAATAATAAAAAAAGAAAAATAAAATAAATATTTAAACCTTAATTGGCTTTAGTGCTTTCCAAGCGATGTCGAATAGGTCTTCTAGTGCTTTTGCGAAGAATGGTGTGTTTATCCAGATTCCAATATCATATGTTGGATGTACTTCTGAATCGTCCATTACCATAAATACTACTTCTTGACCGTCTACAACTGTGAATCTTGCATTTTTGTCAGTGTGTCTAACTTCTGCAATACCTTTTAGTGCTTTTGCTGCATCCATTGATTCTTCTGTTAATGGTGCTGCAATTCTAATTTCAACGCCTCGTTTCTTAATTTCTTCAAAGACTGGCATTAGTCCTTCGACTTTTCTCATTAGCCCTTTTGAAGTTGTCATCATAGTTACTGTTTTTTCAGCGTTCTTAATTGTTAGCTCTAAATGATTATATAAGTTGTGTCTTCCTCGAAGTGAACCTGATAAATCTGCTGGTTCTACTAATTCGACTCCTTGTGTGTGTAATGAGTTTAGTTCCTTTATTACTTCAGTTGTTTTTAGATTTTCAAGTTTTGCAACTTGTTCATCTGCTTTTGTTTTAACATTCTTTTTCACTCTTTCAACAACTTCTTTTGGTGGAACAGCTAAGTATTTAATTGGTTTTCCTAATTTCATTATAACAAAACCTTTTTTCTCTAGGCTTTCTAGAACGTCATAACTTCTACTTCTAGGAACATTTGCAATATCGCTTAATTCTCCTGCTGTACTCACTCCTCTTGATAATAATGCAGTCCAAACTTTTACTTCATACAGGTTTAGTGAGAAATACCTTCTCAATTTGCTTAAGAATTCTTCTTTAACTATCATTGATTTTACCTCCAAAAAGTAATCTTACACCCATTGTTCGATTACCTTTACCCCTTTTTAATATTGAAAACGTATAACTACTTTATATATGTTACTATTTTTTACAATTAGTCAATAACAAAAACAGCTATTTTTTTGTTTTCTTCTCTATAACTAGAAAGAATTCATTCTCAGTTTCAAACTCTGTAACTCCAAAATCAGTGTATTTTAGGTAATTTAAGAACCAGTTTCTTTTGTTTTTTGAGATGGTTTTTCCACCGCCAAGGCTTGTTTTAGGAAAACTCACAACTATCCACTTACAATTCACACTTTCTATTATTTGTCTTGAAATGTTTCTTTTTCTTGTTTCTAATGAATCTAATGCTTTAAACAAAAAGCAAACATCTCCTTTCAAATCATTTACTTTTTCAACTTCACTAACAAGATCTATTTTTTCAGCAGTTCCATTCACGCTAGTTTTTCTAAAGAATGCTTCTAAGAAATTCATATCTTCTTTTGACATATCTGATGCAAAGTAACTAGGTTTAATTCCTAATTTAAAATAACTTACAGGGTTTAATCCACATGCTAAATCTATTATCCTATCAACTTTTCCAGTTATAGCAAATATTTGTTCATATACTTCATCATAATGTCTTAATCTTTCTTCAGTTGAAGTATGTAATTTTAGAATTTCTTGAATTGTTTCTTTTTGATTTTCTTTATTTATGTTTAGTAATAATTTATCTCTTCTTTTTTTATCTTTGACAAATACACCATATATTTCTCGTAGTTTTCTTCTAACTTCTTTTAGTGCAATTTTATATTCTTCACTTTTCTTATTATATTTTTTATCTTCAAGTTTCTTTTGAATTTTAGGTTCTTGTTTAAAATATGTTTCTAAGAATTCTTTTATTGTTTCTTTGCTTAAGCTTGCTAATTCTTTTTTAGCTGCAATGTCTTTTATTAGTTCTTCCATCTTAATATTCCTGCAATTCCTGCAATTGAGTCTAAAACTTTTTTTGCATCTTCTGTGCTGATAACATGTACTTTTCCTGAATTAGCTTCGCATTGCTTCATAATATTTTCAATTTCTTTAAAGCTACCATCATCTCTACTTTTTTGAAGTAAATTATAACTAACTGCTATTTCTTCAACAGCACCATTCCTAATTTGTTCTTTTGTTTCTTTTATTCCATAACAGGCTATTTCTTTTGAGATTGCTTGTAGAATTTTATCAATAATTTTAATTTCATTTCCTGCCCTGCTTGCTTCTAATACTTTTTTAAGTTCGGGTCGTTTTATTGTTTCAATTATCGCTCTTTCATTTGCACCTGATACGGTTGCAAACACACTTTTCTTTTTGTATTCTTCAGGTAAGACTTTTTGTAATTCTTCTTTCCAAAATCCAGGACTTGCTAGAATTATATGATCAAATGGATCTTTTTTTTCATATTCATCAAGTGTCTTAATAATTTCTTTATAGAAATTTTCTTTAGATACATGTTGTGATTCTTTTTTTGCAACATCTCCTTTAAGTTCTGTCATTATTTGATATCCTTGTCCTTTTAGTTTAGCAAAATATGCTTCTTCACGATCAAACACAATTATTAAGATTTTCTTATTATTTGATTTTGTTGCTTCATTTATTTTTTCTATTTGATAATTCAGCCATTTTGTTTTTTTAATTTTAAAAACAGTTTCAGGTTCTAATTTGAAGCTATGATGTTCGCCTCTTGCAATATCATCAGGTCCATCTGTTATAACTCCTAAAACTCGAAGATAATTTTCGTCAATTTCTGTTTTTTCTGTTTTTATTGTAAGTGTAACCCATTTTTTGACTATTTTGACATTTCTATCAGTTCCTGCATCACCAATTTTAATTTTTCTTTCAGTGCTACCACTAATCAAATCTTCAGGTTCAATTATCTGACTTAAGACCCATATATCGTCGGAGTTCTCAACTTTTAAGCGCATCTCCTCTTGTTTTGGGTCTCTTTTGATTATTTTCATTTTTTATTAGTTATTATCAAGTATTTTTGTTTTATATTACTTTGTTATTGTTCTTAGTTTATATGTTTTTTTAGCGTCGTACAAAACCAATAAATTTATATATTGTAATTATAGTATTTAAACTCATGTATAACAAAAAAGGAAAAGCAGCGGGTAGTGCGGCTGTTCTATTGATTCTTATTGGAGTCATCATGGTTCTATATATTTTATTACTTCCTCCTGAGGAAAGAGCCCTACTTTTAGGTGAAGAAAATTATACTTCTGGTTCAGATGATGATGATATTGACTATGATCCATTATTGCTTAAAGAACGTGTTGGTCGTTTAGATTACTTAAAATTTGATTATCGAGAACATGATTTACCTTCATTTAGGATAAATGCGGAAAATGTTGGCACTAATATTAAAACAATTAAATCTATTTATGTTCAAAAAGGTCTTTCAGGCACAAAAGAGTTTAATCTTTCTTTTGAAATTAAAAAGAGATTAACAACTGATATGGCTTTATCTTTTAATGTAAAAGAATCTTTAGGAAATCTTGAAGTCTTCCTTAATGGTTATGAAATATTTAATGGCAAAATCGCTAAGGGCACACCAAACCCTATCATGTTGCCGCAAGATTATTTAGATGATGAAAATCTTTTAACTTTTAGAGTTTCAAGTCCTGGTTTTGCGTTCTGGAGAACGAATCGTTATGAATTAACTGATCTTAGTATTATTGGTCAAGTTTTAGATTTAACAAATAGTAGAAGCAGACAATTCTTTTATCTTTCAGAAACAGAATATAGGAATATTGAAGAAATTAAATTCAGATTTGATCCTGATTGTAGCCTTGCAGATGCAGGAACTTTAAAGATTTATTTTAATGGTGAAGAAGCTTATTCTGGTCTTGGTGATTGTGGTGTTTATCAGGTTATTGCTCTTGATAAAGACGAAGCTATGGTAGATAAAAATGAATTAGAATTTATTGTTTCAGAAGGTTCATATCTTATTGATAGAGTTTCTGTCACAACAAGACTTGAAGAAATGATTTATCCTGTTTATTATTTTGAAGTTGATGAAGATATTTTCTTTGATGGAAATTATACTAATGAACTTGATGAAGACTATAATATAACTATGGAAGTTAGATTTGTTAATGATGATGAAAAGAAATTAGAATATATCATTAATGGTGTTAGAAAACATATTAGCACTGATGAACTATCATATGAAAAAGTATTGGATGATTATATTAAACCAGGAACAAATTCTATTGAATTAATTCCTACTAGTTCTGTTGATATAGCTGAACTGCGAGTTGTAGTAGAGGAGGATTAATTTTATCATGTCCGAAGATCAAGAAGGTGGTGAGAACACTTCTAGTAATGCAGACCATTCTAAGTTAATTAATGATTTATATCCAGCAGTTAGTAGTTTACAATATAATGAAGAAAAGTATATTTCTTCCCAAAGAAAAGAAGATTCTAGCATGGCGAAATTGTATGCAGAGAATGCAAATAAAGATAAAACCGAAATAAAAAATATCCTTTCAGAACTTGAAGCTGCAGGTGCAGATAAATCTTCTTATGAATCAATCATTTCAGGTATTGATTTAAGTAATATTAAAACAAGCAGCGGTTCTGGTTCATCTGATTCCCCTAGTTCATCTGGTTCATCTAAATCTGATAAAGTAAAGAAAGGTTTAGGTAAAGCCCTAAAAGTAGGGGCTATTGTTGGTGGTGGAGCTTTTGCTCTTACTAAATTTTTAGGTTCAAAAGCTAAAGGTTTGGCAAAAGGTGCTGCTAATTCAGTCAAGTCATCTGGAGAATCATCTGGTACAACTTCTAATATTGGTTTTTTTTTACTCTTAACTTTACTTTTACATGCAGCAGATGCTTTTATATTTAATTTTGGTCGAAATCCATCTTCAATTATTCCTATTATTCTTTTATATTTAGGTTTGACTTTTGTTGCAGTAACTTTTATTTACAAATCAGGTTTATCTTCTACAACCTGGACAATAATTTTTGTATCGTTAGCAGCTTTGGCTGTTCCTCCATTAGTGACTTATTTTGCTAAAGGAAATACAACTTTAATTAGCCTCTTAATATTCTTTCCAGTTTGGCCTTGGTATTTAGTTTATACTTCTGAACCTGATTCTAAGATTCATAAATGGGGCACTGGAATTCTCAAATTATTTATATTACTTTTATGTATTCAATTATTAACATCTGATGCTTTTGCAAGTGATGTTTCACCTAATATTAATGTTGAAGGCTCAGATACTATGAGTGGTTTGTATGTCGCTAAAGATTTTGTTTGGGGCAATGCAAAGCAAGTAGCTGATTCAATTAATTCAGGATTTAAAAATTTTAAAAATAAAATTAATGATACTATTGCTTATGATCCATATGGTTCTACAACTGAAAATAATGAAGGTGAACAACCAGGTATTTATTTAACTAATGTTCGTATTTTATCTGAGACATTATATGCTAATAAAAAAATAGATGTTTTGGCTGATATTAGTGCAAAGAGTTTTGAAGGAGCGGTTCAAACTTATCATTCTTGTTATATTGAAAAAGATAAACTTAAAATTTTTGGCATGGTTAGTCCTGCAAAGTCAACTATTATTTATGAAGGATCTGATGAGTTAAGATGTAGATTTGGAAATGGTACTATAAAACCAGGGTATCATAATATGTTTTTTGAGATTTCATTTTTCTTTACTCAAACATCAACAGTTGCCTATGTATACACTGATAACGTGGTTATTGGTAAGAAAGGAAAAGATATTTACAATTTTTTAGATTTGAAAACTCGTGTTGCAGAAGCAAGTTCTTCTGATGGTCCGATAGCTATTCGTTTATCTAAGAAAAATCTACCTATTGGTTTAGACATGCCTACTGATTTAGATGATGAGAATAATTTTATTCATTTATTTACCGTTCAATTAGAGAATGTTTGGCCTCAAGGAAAATTAAATTATATTCGTTCATTAACTGTTACTGTTCCTTCAGATACTGAACTAATTAATTGTACTTATGATCCAATTTATCACGATCCAATTGAAAACACTTATTCATTTGGAGTTGCTTTTCTTGGCGCAGGCGGATTGTTAGATTATAAAATAGATGCGGTTTCTTGTGATTTAGTTGCAAAGAATGGTCTGAATAGTTTTTTATCTGGAAGTACTATGGATAAACGTACTGTAACAGTTGCTGTTAATGTTGATTATGCTTATACTTTAAAGAAAGGCACTCAAATGAGGGTTCGATAATGAAAAAACTATCACTATTATTAATACTATTTATCTCTATGTTTATGCTTACTGCATGTGGTGCTGGTCAAAATGGCTCTGGCAGTAATAATTATGATCCAAATGTTAAAGATATAAATTTTAATTCAGGAAAAGATGGTTTAGTTTTTGAATTTTTAAGAAATTCACCTCCTGATCAAGTTCGTGAAGATTCTGAGTTTCCTGTTGGTCTTTTAATTTCAAACAAAGGTGCATTCTCAATTAATACATCAAAACCTGCTTTGATTACTTGGGAGTTTGATGAATTTTATTTTAATGGAACAAAATCAATTCAAACATTAAACAGTCTTGCTGCTGATTGGCAGAAAATAACTCTTGAAGGAAAATCACCTATTTTTCCTAAAGGTGACTCAATTTACCATTATTTACCACGACTTACTGCAAAGACAATTAAGGGACAAAAAGAAAGTCCTGGGACTGAGCTTTATGTTGCTATTTGTTATCCTTATAGAACAGTTCTATCTGATGAAGTTTGTATTGATACTTATACTATTGACGATATTAGAACTAAAGCTTGCGAGGTTCAAGATAAAACTTATTCTTCAGGTCAAGGCTCACCAGTTGCAATTACCGAGTTACATTATGAATTAATAAATTTTGGACAATATCTTAAACCTGTTTTCTTTATGACTGTATCAAATGTTGGTAAAGGATCTGTTGTATCTCCTGATCAAGATTGTGGTTATGCACAGTCAACAAATAGAGCACTTTGGGATACAGTTAATATAAAGGCTACTTTAGGTGGGGAAGAATTAACTTGTAGATCTGCTAATGATCCTTATGCTTTTAGATTTAAGGATAATGAAATACATCTTCTTTGTGAATATAATCAAGGTTACAATCAAAATTTAAATTACCTAACAAATTTAGATGTTCAAATCGATTTTAATTATATAAACATTTTATCTCAAGATGTTGAAATTATTAGAACTTGGGATGGTCATTATTTTGGAAATATCTCAAAAATTCAAAATTGTAAGCCTTATGAATACCCTGTTGGGAATGGTTGTGTGTCTAAATGTGAAGCTTGCTCAAAAGGTTATCTTGAATGTGGTGATGCTTTTAAAGAATCTGATTGGTCTTGTATTGATAATACTACTTTAATTAATGGAGATACTTCTATTGGAACAATTTCTTTTAGTGATTGCATTACAGAAACTAATTATTGTGCTGATAGCTTTGTTTGTTGTTCAAAATGTGACAAAGTATCTTATTGCGGTTCTTATGATGGAGAAATAGATTGTAGTGCGAATGTTTGTAGTGTAAAAACTTCTGATTGTCATTGGACTACATCTGGTAAAGATAGATGTAATGCTTGTCCTGAAAAAAATACAAATAAATGCATGGTTTATGATAATGAAGATTCTTGTGAAAAAGATTCTTGCGGATTTCCAAGTGAATGTATTTGGTTTGATCCTGGTTTAGGTAAAGGTGCATGTTACTCTTGTTCTGGTACTGATGAGGCAAAAGATTATGTTATTGAAGGTATTTGTGAAACTGATCCTTGTGAGGTAGTAGAAGCAAAAACTTATTGGTCCAAAGATCAAACTCAATGTTTTGATTGTTCAGAAGTTAAAAAAATACTTTCTCCACCAGTTATTACTTACGATTATAGTAGGTCTGAATGTGATGATAATCCTTGTGAGTTTACAGGTTCAAGGTTTTGGTCTTTAGATCATAGTAAATGTTTGGATTGTAGTATGGGAATTGATTATTATTCTTTTGAAGAGTGTGATGATAATCCATGTAACTTTAATCCTCCTTCGGATCATTATTGGAGCTATTCTTCAGATATTTGTACTGTTTGTGGAACTACTTGTTCTTCTTACGGGTCTGATGAAGATTCTTGTTCAAATGATTCTTGTAAATTTCGTTCTTGTGCTTTTAATTCAACATCAAACAATTGTTATGAGAATGTATAATTTCTTAAATTATTTTTATTCAACAAGTTTAGTTTATGTTTGTCAAAACTTAGGCATTTTGCCTTTTTTTAACATTTTTACTACTAAATCTTAGAAAAACTTATATATTCATAGTGCAAGATATACTGTATATGTCGAGGAAACTATTTATAATTAGTCTTTTAATATTATCTTTACTCCTTTCTTCTTGTAGTGGTATAGGTGGACAAAATCCAAATTCTAACCCTAAAACTGAAAATTATTATCAAGGTTCAGAGGGTATTCGTATGATTGTAGAACCTGGTGCTCCTCCTTCAAGATTATATTATTATGGTAATGCGCAAGGTCCTGAATATAATGGTTTTGATATATCTGTTGTATTAAGAAATGTTGGTGCTTCCTGGACTCGAGGAGGTTTATATGTTTCTGGTTATGATCCTTCACTTATTAATGTAGATGGGATGAATATTCCAAGAACACTTGGTGGTTTTTTTGATCATTGTCAACTTGATTTTAGTAGTTTTTCTTTCACTAATTTTGAATCAATATCTGGTCTGATTGGTTGTACTTTTGGCGACGATGGCGGAGGTTATCTTGGTACTGATGGTTTTGGTCTTGATAATTTAATTGATGCTTTCTGTAATATTCTTACAACTAGCGAATGTGAAGGTCTTCCTGAATTAGATATTGCTTATGATTGGTCAACTGGTGCTTTTAACATGGATTTGTCTGGTTTCAGTCTTAATTTTATTCATCATGGTAGAGGTTTGTTAATGATTTTAGATCAGGTTTCATTTGATAGATTTAATGGTAAGTCTTTCTTGTTAGCTCCTGATAATTATAATTATCCAGGCGGAGAATCAACTGTTATATCTTTCCCTAGTGAAATTAAAACTTGGCCTGCAGGACTTGATTCTACAGATGTAACTTTCCTTTTCACAACTTGTTACGCTTATTCAACTTACGCAGCCCCTATTGTTTGCATAGATCCTGATCCATACTCTGAAACAGCAAAAGCTTGTGTTCCAGGTTCGGTTCAAATGTCTCGTTCACAAGGTGGTCCAGTTGCAATTACTGGCGTTAGTCAAGAAAGCACACCTAGAAGTGTTATTTTCAATATTGATGTAGCTAATGTTGGTGATGGTAAAGTTATCAATCCATTACATTTAGAGTTATGTAGTCCTTATTATCCTGGTCGTCTTGGTGCTCAAGATTTAGATATAGTTTTCATTGGTGATATTCGTATGTCAGGTAGTCCTTTCAAATTAAGATGTTCGCCTGATAATTATGTTATTAGAATGATTAATGGTAGAGGTCAATTTACTTGCACTTATGATATGGAATATGCCACTGCAAAATCAGCTTACAAAGCTCCTTTAATCATTGAACTTTGGTATGGGTACTCAGAAAGTCAAAGAAGAGATGTTAGGATAAAAAGAGCTGGCTAATAATTTTTAACATTTACATTCACACGTATTTATTTTATATATCGGAGGTTTAAAAAACAAAATGAAAAAAGAATTAATTATCGTTTTAGTCCTTTTATTGGCACTTGCGTCCTGTACTAATAGTGGCGGAACAGTTGCTTCAAATGAAAGAACTTTTTTAGGCGGAACTACAGGCCTGATTATTGCTTTTGCTGAGGGTGAACCTCCTGCGGAAGTAACTGATGGCGGAGAAAATCCATTCTTAGTAACTATTAAGTTAGAGAATGAAGGAGAATATGAAATTGCAAAAGAAGATATCACTTTATCACTTAAAGGATTTGATCCTGCTGATTTTGGTGTAACTTCTGCTGTTATTGCTCAAGTTCATCCTTTAGAGGATATCTTAAGAAATGAAATCAATCCAGATTCTGGTGCAGCTATTACTTCACCACCTGTTTATGTTACAATTCCAACTACTGGTGAATTGAATTTCCAAAATTCTCTTTCAGGAAACAATGCATTCCCTTTCATGGTTGATGTTTGTTACAATTATCAAACTAAAGCTACAGCACCTTTATGTATTAAAGAAGATCTTTTAGATTCACAAAATCTTGATGTGTGTGTTGTTTCTGGAGCTAAAAATGTTCAGAACTCAGGCGGACCTATTCAAGTTGTAGGTTTTGATGAGTATACTGCTGGCGCTGATAAAGTAACTTTTACTTTAACTGTTAAGAACATTGGTAATGGTAAACTTTCAAGAGCAAGTGTTAGTTGTGATGATGCTCCTATTTATGAAAATAAGTTATATCTTACTGTTGATGCTGGTATGGCTGGTTTAACATGTACTGGTATGAATGGTGGAGTTACTGTTGGAACTACCGGTTATGGAGGAGAAATCCGATTAACTGCTGGTGAAAGACAAGTTAGATGTACTCAACCTGTTCTTGAATTAATTGATAAAGTTAAAGTTGTTGATGTTACTATTGACTATGGTTATGAAGAATCAGTTTCAACTAATGTCTTAGTAAAACACATTAACTAAATTAATTTATTTTTTCTTTATTTTTTTTATTCTTTTCTTTTTATTTCTTGAACTAATTGTTTATAACAATCAGCTACATTTTTAGAACTAGTATCAATTTTTATACAATCATCTTCTACATCTAATAATTTTTTATATTCTAAATAAAGTTTAAATCCTGGTGTTTGTGGATCTTCTTTTTTTCTTAGTGTCAATCTTTTTTTAATTTTTGTTTCATCACAATACACTTCTACAACTTTAAAATCCACACTAATATTTTTTGCAATTTTTCTAGCTTTTTCTCTTTGTGCTTTCATATACAAAGATTCTAAAACCACACTTTTACCTTTCTTCAATTCTTTTAAAGCAAGTTTATGCATATCTTCATAAACCAAGAGTATATCTTCTTTTCCAAGTAAAAAATCATCATCTTTAGAATAAACTCTATCTTTATACTTAAACATCATTTCATCAAATCGAATTAGAATAAAGTTTTCTTCCTTACAAAATTTTTTAGCAAGGGTTGATTTTCCACTTCCTAAATTTCCATAAATTAAAACTAACATAAACATAAAAAGAACAATAACCTATTTAATTATATCTTATTCACTTGCTATTAGAACAAATTTTGCCAGTAATGCTTCAAGTTGTATGAATTCGCTGCTTCCTTCAATCATTCTAAATTCAGCTTCTCCACATTCTTTTATCATTTCCAGTTTTTTCTTATCTTCTAGATTTTCAATTTTCCAAACTTCTGCTTGAATTTGTTTAATTACATCTAATCCTGATAAGCCATATTCTAACATAGTTTTAATAAGCTCAGATTTTGCTTTTAAGAAGTCTTTTCCCACACATAGACTAAGCATGTTAGCAATCTCTTTAGGCCTTGCAATGCTTGCCATTTCGTACAGAAGAGCGGTAGTTATATCTTTACTTAGTGCAGCTGATGATTGTAATACATTCTCAAGCTTTCTACAATCTCCACCACTTATTTCATATAGTACTTCTTTTGCTTCAGCACCAATTGTTAATCCTTCATTGGATGCAATTGAGTCAATTAATCCTAAGATTGCTTCTTTTGGTAATGGTTTAAATCTAAATACTGTACATCTTGATTGAATTGGATCAATAATTTTTGATGAATAGTTACATGAAAGAATAAATCTACAAGTTTGCGTATAATTTTCCATAGTTCGACGAAGTGCTTGCTGTGCTTCTCTAGTTAAAGCATCGCACTCATCTAAATAAATAATTTTGAATGGTACATCTCCTAGTGCTTTAGTTCTTGCAAAATCTTTAACTTTCACTCTGATTACATCTATTCCTCTTTCATCAGATGCATTTAATTCTAGAAGGTTTTCTCTCCAGCTATCTTTGAACAGTTCTTTTGCAGTTACAAGGGATAAAGTTGTCTTTCCAGTTCCTGCAGGTCCTGCGAGCATTAGATGTGGCATATTTCTTTGTTCTACAAATGCCTTTATTCGTTTAACTATATCATCTTGTCCTTTAACTTCTAAGAATGTTTGAGGTCTGTATTTTTCAGTCCAAATTGCTGTATTCATATAAAATTAAAATGAAGAATTCTTTATAAAGTTGTTGAATACCATTAACAATTCTACTCTTTTATATTTATTTTAATTAATTTAAAAAAATGAAATTATTGGGATTTAAATTATATCCTCTTCAGCTACTACTAAGAAATCGCCTATTGCGATAACAGCACTGAATGGTATTAGTATGTCTCCTTCTTTTGACTTTTCCAATTCTAGCTTTTCCGTGTATGATGTTGGATTTGCAAGAATCATATGGATTAATTCTCCAGAGCTTGTTTCAAAGATAATATCTCCTACTTCTCCAAATTTCTTTCCTGTCTTTGAGACTACTGTTTTTCCTATTAATTGTTTTGAAAACTTTTTTTCATCTTCGGCCATTTAACCACCCTTGAATGTTGATTTTATTACTCATAGCATATATATAAACTTTGCCTTTATAAAAATTTCTAATTTTGCTCAAAAGTCACTTTTTTGGCGTAGTAGCAATTTTATCGTTATGTATAAGCATTTTTTTCCAGTTTTATCTCAAAACATTTATAAAACCAATTTTCAAATACTTATCTATGACAACTCTACTTGCAATGTTATCTTCTGGAAAAGGTTCCTGGGCTAAGCTCTATGGTATTATTTCAGGCGAACAATGGGATAAAGTAATTCTTATTACAAATGCTTTTGGTGTTGAGAAGTTTCAAAAGGCAGACAATGTAGAACTTATTCAACTTAATTTAGACCAATCTCCTGATATTATTTCTGATCAAATTGTTGCAGCTCTTCATGATAAAAAATTAGGCTCAGAAGTGGCAATTAATCTTTCTTCAGGCACTGGTGATGAGCATATGGCTCTTTTATCTTCATCTTTAAAATTAGGTTTAGGTATTAGAATGGTTTTCTTAAAAAACAATAAAGTTGAAGAATTAAAATTGTTTAACTTTAATTTTGAATAGAATTATGCTGGTATTTATTCAGGTATTTATTTATTATTATTTACTCTTTTATGCTCATATAAATTCTATATCCTGATCCTATTGCGATTTCTTTCATATTTCCAAATATGTTTTTCATTTTCTCAGAATAAGTTTTCCCACCTTTGTTATGTCTCGCTACAATCTGTAAACTTCCACCTTTAATCAAATGTTCACTTGACTCTTTTAGTAGTCTAAAACAAGTTTCTTTACCTGCTACTTGCGGAGGGTTTAGAAGTATTGTATCAAAATCTGTTTCTTTTATTTTTGCAAAACCATCTGATCGTTTCATTCTGGCTTTCATGTCATGTAATTTTAAACTTTCTTTTGTTAGCTTTATTGCTCGCTCACTTACATCTGCAAGCATAAGTTCTATGTCAGGATGTTTCTTTTTTGCATATATTCCAACAACTCCCATTCCACAACCTAAGTCTAGTACTTTTTGTCCATTAGAAATAATCATTTCTTTAAGTAAAAGTTCTGTTCCTTTATCAAGTCTTTTTTTAGAAAATACGCCCGAGCCTGAAAACATAACTAATTCTTCCCCACATATTCTAAGTGTAACTTTAGTTAGATTAAGTTCTGATGTTTGTTTTTCTGAATAGTAGTGTGGCATTTTTATTTCAAATTATTATTATCAAATAATATTTTTCCCTCACAAAGTTTTACATTATTTTTAGAATGTGATATGCTAAATTATCTGCAACTTTTATGCTTTCATTTTGTGCGTATTCAAGTATAATACATCTTCCTTCACTTCTAATTCTGCTAGTTTCACTTTTTTCAAAGTTAATAACAAGTGTATCATCTGATGAATTATCGCATGTTGCAAGTGGAAACCCTTGTAGATATTCATTAAAAGCGCTACTTGTTGGAATCTCTAGAATCTTAAATCTTTCACCTGTAATTTTTGATAGTTCTATTGCTGCAATTACTATGCTTGATGTATCATTAAAAGGTAAAGTTATGATTACGTTCTTTGGTTTCTTTTGATATAATGTATCTTCAATATCTTTCTGAACCGGTATGTATTCTAAGTCTTTTGGATGAAAGTAAAATGGGATGATGAATGGTTGTTCTTCTATTTGTAATGTTGAAAACCACAGTTTTTGTTCTTCATCATACATAAAGTCATAGCCATTATACTTATCATATTGATGAGTGTCTGCAGGTGCTGTAAACTTATAGACCGCATAAGCAATGGCTGCTATTACTAAAACAAACACGATAAACTGAATTAATTGTTTGCTTGTTTTATTTTCCATTTCTTTTTCTTGTTTTTCTAGTTTTCCAGCCATTTTCTTTTTTTTTCTTCTCTTTCTTTTTTGCTAAGCTTATTTTACAATTACATCGTAATAAGTATATAAGACGTAATCTCTAAGTTTAATCAGTTCAATATTTTCTCCTTTTAGAATAACACAATCTCCCTCTATATCGATTCTAGTTTCATTACTTACTTCGAATTTGAAAACACTAGTTAAATTACTTGCATAATAACAATCAATGATAGGTAATTGATATATGCTTGAGTTAGCTGTAATTCCATTGATAACAATTGAGTTTAGATTATCTGAAAAGTCTTTTCTAATTAAATCCATGTATGATAAATCTTGATCTCTTGAATTTGGATCAAATGTTAAGTATATTGTTTGTTTTGATAATTGTTCTTTAAGTCCTGCGCTAACAGTTAGATTTTCAATTTCTTGAGGTAAATTTCCAAAGATTTGTGTTTTTCCGCCAAGCTTTGCTGAAAAAACATTGTTTTGATAGCTAAATTTAGTTCCATTATATTCTAAATCAGAACCTTCATCGTCATTGTACATCATGACTCCAAGCATACTTATAACCATTAAGAATATGGTGATTGCTCCCATCCAAATTTTCTTCATTTTTTCTTTCTTTTTCTCAATACGTCTAATCATTGTATTAGCAAAAGGTCTCGCATTTATATAGTTTTTTTCTTAAATGCTTTAATTAAGATAATTTTTTAATAAAACTAAAAATTTAAATTAAAGAATTAAGTTGATTTATCTTAGAATTGATAATTTAGAATCTTGAAGCAGTTCGAACTTGATCTTCGGTTTGCCACGCACTTTGTCTTAGAATAATATTTTGTTTATATGCATCAGAGCAGTGTTTGCAACAAAATGTTTTTTTCATTTCATTTATAATTTCAACATGTTCACCATCATAAATTTTTGATTCACATCCATGACAACTAGTTATTTTATTACTTAAAAATGCATCCATAACATGAGTCATTTTGCTCAGAACTATTTGTATAAATTCATCGCCTTTATCTGTTAAATAATATCTTTTTTTATCTCTTTCTTCTATTTTTTGACAATTAATAAATTGGTTTTCTTCTAATTCTTTTAGGAATGGGTAAACATGACTTGCACTTATTTTTCTATTCATGGAGTTTGTAAGTTCTTTTATTATATCATAACCATGTTTTGGTCCTTTATTGAGAAGACATAAAGTTTGTAACTTCACTAAACTATTTACTTTCAAATTATCCATTTTATCTTGAATTTACTTCATCTTTAAAAATCTAACTAACCATTTTTAAGTAAAACATAATTAATTTTTTCTCATTTTTTATCTTCATTTTACTTGTTTATTTGCTAATTCTAAGTTAACTTTTTATACTTCTTTTCATAATAAGCTATTATGAGTCTTTTAAATGGTCTTGATAAAGTTAAATCTTTAGTTTTACATAAGGCAAAATTAGTCGCTGTAACTAAATATGCATCTATTCGTGAAATTAATCAAGCAGTATTTTTAGGTGTTACTGATATTGCAGAAAGCAGGGTTGCTGTTGCTAAAGAAAAGAAACTCGAAATTAAAGGCGAAGTTAAACTTCATCTTATTGGTCATTTACAAAGAAATAAAGTGCGCGATGCGGTTGAAACTTTTGATATGATTCAATCATTAGATTCGTTGGCTTTAGCTAAGAAAATTGATTCTGTGTGTAAGTCTAAAAATAAAGTGATGGCTGTTTTAGTTCAGGTAAACATTTCAAATGATCCAAACAAACATGGAATTTCAAAAAACGAAATAGTTCCTTTATTAGAAGAGCTTTCCACTCTTTCAAATATTAAAGTTTTAGGTTTAATGACTATTGTTCTTAATGTATCAAGTGTCAAAGCAAAACCTTATTTTGATCGGATGAAAAAAGTCTTTGATTTAATAAAAGAATTAAACATTCCAAATATTGAAATGAAGTATCTATCGATGGGTATGAGTAATGATTTCCTTGTTGCAATTGAATCAGGAGCCAATATGGTTCGTGTTGGTTCATTGATTTTTGGAGGTCCTAAATAAAATGTCTTTAGATAAATTTCAAACTTATTTGAGTAAAAATAAAATTGATGCTTGTGTTTTTAGATCTGATGATGTGAATGCATTTTATTTTCTAAAAGAAGCTATTGGTGAATCTTACATCCTAATTCCAAATGTTGGAAAACCCATAATTTTCACAAGTCTTCTAGAAGATATTTCTCTTCCTTGTACTATAGTTAGTTCAAAAACACCTTTAAAATTATTAAAAGAATCTTTGACAAAATTCAAAACTATTGGTTTAAATTTTCCTTTTGTTCCAGCATCTTTTAAAATCAAACTTGATAAAATAACTTCAACTGTTGATGTCTCAGATATTCTCTCAAAACTCCGATTAACAAAATCCTCTGATGAAATAAAAAATATTATTCATGCATGCAAACTATCTGAAAAAGTTCTAAAAGAAATAATAAAAAACTTCAAGAGTCTTAACTTTAAATATGAAGATGATATTAGAAAATACATTAAGAAACGAGCTATTGATTTAGATTGTGAAATTTCTTTTGAACCTATTGTTGCATCCGGTATTAACGCTTCAAAGCCACACTACGCATCGAATTCTAAAATCAAGGATGGTTTTTTAGTTATTGATATGGGTTTAAAATATAAAGGTTATTGTGCTGATATTACAAGAACGTTTTATATTGGAAAACCGTCTGATCAAGAAAGAAAAACTTATCGTTTTTTACTTTCAATTCAAAAGAAAGCAATTGCTTTAGTTAAGTCAAATGTTAAGGTCACAGACTTAGAAACTTTTGTTAGAAAGGAATTAGGCATCATTGACAAATTTTTCATTCATAGTTTAGGTCATGGTCTTGGTCTTGATGTTCATGAATCTCCAAGAGTATCTTTAAAATCAAAAGAAATTTTAAAGGCAGGCATGGTAATTACTATTGAGCCTGGAATTTATTCTTCTTTTGGCATTAGATTTGAAGATGATGTTTTAGTTACTAAAACAGGGCATAAAATTTTAACTTCATTTCCTAAAAAATTAATCATAATACCAAAACTTTAAAAAACCCTCATCATTTTTTGTTTATTATGAATAAAGATAAAGCTATGTTCTCATATACCATGGATTCAAATGATATGGAAGAGGAGAATAGATTACTTCGAGAAACAGTTTCTCAATTAAAAAATGAAGTTGATAGGTTTAAATCTCCTGCTCTTCTTATTGGTGAATTAATTAGTCTTCATGATCAACAAGCAGTTGTTAAATTACCAAATGGAAATAGTTTTTATGTAGATATTTCAAATGATTTAAAGGGTGTTTCTTCCGGTGATTCAGTTCTTCTTGAACAAAAGAATTTAACTGTTATAGATAAAGTTGAAATGTCTAAAAAATTTAATGTTGAACAGTTTGTTATAATGGATGATCCAAACGTTCCTTGGGCTGAAATTGGTGGTTTAGATAAACAAATTGAAGAAATTAAAGAAGTTATTGAGCTTCCATTAAACAAACCTGAATTATTCAAAAAGGTAGGTATTCATCCTCCAAAAGGTATTTTACTTCATGGTCCTCCAGGAACTGGAAAGACTCTTCTTGCAAAAGCTGTTGCTTCATCAACTAAATCTACGTTTATTGAAATCGTAGGTTCTGAACTTGTTCAAAAGTTCATTGGTGAAGGTGCGAAACTTGTTAAAGAAATATTTCAAATTGCACGAGAACGTGCTCCTTCAATTATTTTTATTGACGAATTAGATTCGTTAGCTGCTAAAAGAATTGATGTCGGTACTTCTGGTGAAAGAGAAGTTCAAAGAACATTCATGCAGTTACTTGCTGAGTTAGATGGTTTTAAACCTCTTGATAATGTTAAAATTATTGGTTGTACTAACAGACTGGATATTCTTGATCCTGCAATTGTAAGACCAGGTAGATTAGACCGTTTAATTGAAGTTGATAATCCTGGCGAAGAAGGTTTGAAAGAAATCTTCAAAATTCATACGAAAAATATGACTATTGATAAAAAATTAGATGTTGATAAACTTGTTAAATCTATGAAAAATTTCTCTGGTGCTGAAATTAAAGCTGTTTGTACTGAAGCAGGTTATTTTGCTATTCGTAAAGGTAAAACTAAAGTTGAATCTGAAGATTTAATTGCAGCAGTTAAAAAAATTAAGAATGAAGATACTGATATGCTCAATTATCTTATCTATGGATAGTTATTAAAAATTCTAATAATTTTTTATTATATAAACTAGTTCTTATTCTTTTCTCATCAAATTATAGGTTTCATTAAAGTTAAGAAAGAATAAGTATATAAACTGTCTTCCTTTCATTTTGTCTGCGCGTGATGACCGAGTGAACACCCGCTGAGGGACTTCGTCCTGATGAAGAACGGAAGTAACTAGGGAGCGCGTCTTTTATTCTATTGTCTATTTTAATTTAACTTCCATATATTTTTAAGAATCATTTTTTATTATTGTTATTATTTTATGATTTTGAAATCTAAGCAAACTCTAAATTTACCAGGGCTGTATTGGCCGCATTTATTGAAACTTATAATTTCATATTTTATTCCTGATTTCTCACATGCATTCTTTACTTTTTCTTCACATAAATCAAATTCTGTTTCATGTAAAAAATCATAAAAATGAATTATAGTTCCATTTTTTGATACGCTAAATGCTGCTTCTAGAAAGTCTTCAGCTGATTTTGGTAGTGGCATACATATTCTATCAAATTGTGGAATTATATCGATTAATTTATTATAACTTTCGATCATCTCTGTTGCTTTTTTTTCATCTTCGCTTCTAACTTCAGCTATTCCTTTTGTGACATAAGGCATGATTCTTTCAAAATCAACAAAACCTGCTCCAACTTTACAACTATGTGTTTTTTTATTATTATCTACTATGTGGAAATATGTATTAAATTGTTTTTGGACTTCTTTTATTAGTTCTTCAATTTTATCATTACTATCGTTGTAGATGTATGCATGTGCAAGATCTATACAAATATTTTTTATTCCTGCATTTTTTGCTATCCTAATTATTTGTTTTGTTTCTGCAAACATTCCTTTATTTTCATTTTCAAAATAAAAATAATCATAATAGTTTCTTAATTTTTTTAGATTTTGTATTAATATATTTTCATCATCGTTTTCTTTTGAATCAGTATTTGTTGGGTGTATTATTGCTTTAGCATCATATTGTTTACATAGTTCTCCTATGATTGAAGTTATTTTTAATTCATGTTCAATGTTTTTTTTATTAAATTTGAAACTTTCACCATTTGGTTTTCTAAATGGTGCGTGTATAATAACTTCTATTCCTTTTTCTTTTAATTTTATAATCCATTCTTCAAGTTTATTTTTATTTTTAGGAAGGTCATCTTCAAATAAATGAAATTCAAACACTTTAGGATTTTGTGCTAGTCGAACATTCATTTCTTCATCTAATATTGCTGATTTTAATCCTATAATTTCAGAATACATTTTTGGTAAAACAGAATTTACATCTCCATTAATTAAACTTACATTATGAATTTTATTTAATTTTAAATTTTCAATTCCATATTTGTGTCCAACAGGATTTAGTTCTATTCCAATTATTCTTTTTGCATCTGTATTTTTTGATAATACGCAAGGGTATGGTGCAGCTCCACTAAACATTACAAGAACTTCTTCGCCTGGTTTTACTTGCCCTGCTATTCTTTTTCTTTCAGTGCTAAGTCTTGGACTGAAATATACTTCTTCTACATTTATTTTTATTTTGGCGTTATTTTCTAAATAGATTGATTCTTTTGTATTCTCGCCTGCAAGCCACTGCATTTTTTGTGTTCTAAATATTCCATCATGTTCGCCTGCTTTTTTTAGTACTGTTTTAACATGTTTATTTGTTTTTAATAGTGCTTCTGCAATCTCTTTTTCTTTTAAAATTAAGTTTTCAGGAATTTCAATTACTGCTATATTACCTAATACGTCTTGCGCAGTCTTAACTTCTTTTAATTCTTCAGCGCTTAATATTTTATTTAGTTCATCTATCCAGCTAGTTTTTTTATTTTTTGTAGGTAAATCAACTTCAAAAATAATCACTCTTTCTTTTTCAAATGACTTGGTAATGGGGAATATTATCATTCCATCTTCTACTTTATTTCTTCTATTAAAATCCATTAATCCATTATTAATTAGATGGGATTTTAATTCTTCAGCATTTCTGATTTCTGTTTTTGCACCAAGCATTTTCTTTAGAAGGTAATTTCCTTTTTTAAATTTATATAAATTAAAGACTTTATTTGATTATAATTAGATTATTATAAAGACTGCGCCCCAAATCATAATGATACACCCTAAGACTTTTATCAGAACGTTCTTTTCATGATATATTTTTCCACCAACTAAAGTGATTACCACATTTGATAGTCTCTTAATTGCAGAAACAAGCCCTACATACATCATAGAAACAGCTTTTGCTTGCATATATCTATATGCTACAGTAAATATTGATACCAATAGAATCCATTTACCTGCGCTCTTAAATCCATTAATTACGCCTTTTATTCCATCATAAAAAATTGTTATGATTAGCAAATAATTCATAAGTACAAAACCATGCACTATGAATTGGTATGTTTCAACTCCAACTCCATGCGTCATTATATATCTGTCTGCTATGCTTGTAAAACCATATAGAATTAATGCGAATATTATGAAGTGATTATATTTTGATTTTACAAATTCTTTGAATGGATCTAAGAAGTTTTTCAAGTCTTTTTTTATTTCTAAAACATACATTCCTAAAATGAGTAATCCTATTCCTGCAACTTGTAAAGCTGAAATCTTTTCTCCAAGAACTAAGAATGCCATGCTTGCAGTTATTGCAGGTCCAAAATTCATTATTGGTGATACTGCTGATATTTCGCTATGTCTTGCTGCTTTTGCAACCATTAAATATGCTATTGCTGCAAACCATGATACTCCATAGATTAGTAAGTATTTATCCCATCCAATATCAAAATTTGTTTGTGGTAAGAAAACAAACACAATTGCAAAATTAAGTATTGCAAGTACTGTTGAGAATTCAAGTGCATGTTCTTTATTCAAAACTTTTTTTTGAGTTAGTGCTGCAGCTGCAGTGAATATTGCCGCTCCTATTGCAAACATTAACCAATTCATTTTCTAATTTATAATAAAATAAATACTCTGCCTAATATCATCATATTTTTAGAAGCAGCGTATTCTTAATATCTAAACATACTATTCCAATTAATCTTAATCCTCTTTTTTTATTTCTAAATTTAAAAGAAATCTCCAAGTCCTTTCTGAGTTTTTGGTTGCATTCCTTTCATTAATTTTGCAATTGTTCCATCAACTCTTTCTTTTGAAAAGTCATGTTTTTCTACTAATATTTCAATTATTTTTTCTGTATCAATCTTTTCAAATGTTAAATCATAATCGTCAGTAATTTTCACATTTTTTATGGTGTCATATACTAATTTCCATTCAAAGTCAAAGTTATCATTCCACTTTGCTTCCTCAAATATTTTCTCATAATCTTCTTTATATGTTTCTAGTAGTTTTAAAGCTTTCTTTGGTCCTATTCCTTTTATTCCGCCAATATTATAATCAGTTCCTACAAGCATTGCAAGCACTATTAATTGATCATTGGTTATTTTCAAATTATTCAAGTTCTCAGCTAAACTTAATGTTTCAGGACTTATATTTTTATACACATAACTTCCTGGCATTTTTTTCTTTCCGCCAATTGTTAAATTTTTAATAACTATTGGTGCTCCAAAAACAAGCGAGTCTGCATCTTGGCTAACTATTGCGTATGCTTCTCCTTTTGAAACTATATATGCTGCTTGTGCTTCGCCTTCACTTGGTGCATCTACTATTGGCATTCCAAGTGCTCTAATCAATTCTTTTGCTTCATCTACCATGTTTGATGTTAGTTTTGAAGTTCTTGAAGCATATTTTTTCATTTCTTCAATATTTTCTTCTTGTTTTGCTGCGTCATATTTCGCTTGAGCTTCAAGTTTTGCTAATTTTCTTCTTTCTCTTTCTGCTTTCTTCAGGTCTGGAACTTCGCCATCAAATACAAAGATGAATTTTATTCCTTCTGTCATTAATTTTGTTACTCTGTTAAATAATCCAATTAAGTGACTTGTTATTCTGCCTTTAGAATCTGTCAATGGTGTTCCATCTGATTGTCTTATGCTAGAAATAAATTGGTATAGCATGTTAAATGTATCAACTGCTAGAATTTGTCCTTGTAAATCTTTTATACTAATTTCTTTTTTTATTAGAATTTCAGTTATTGCTGTTCCCATTTTTAAAACCTGATTTTTTTATATTTGTTTTAACACTAATCCTTTAAACTCATGCATTAACATATCTTTGGCTTTCTTAGTAACATCACCTGTAGTAATGAACATTACTGGAAGTTTTGTCATTTGACCTTTTAGATATGCACTACTTAAATCTCCATCGTTACATTTCTTTTTATTTTTTGCTTTACAAAAGTACTCTATATTTCCGACTGCACTAGGAATAAGTAGTTTAAGTTCAATTTCTGAATTCTTTCTAATAATATTTTCTTCAAGTACTTTCACTTCTTTTTTATTAAAAAAATCATGGAGTTGTTTTGAAAAATCATCACTACTAACTGCTTCTTGTGACATTCTTGTTTGTTCTTGTTCAAAAGCTGGTTTTCTTTCTGTTTGGATACTTGTTGTTTGTTCTTTTTTTACTTGTATTGGTTCTGATTTAACTCGTACTTCTTTTGGCTTTTCTTGTTCTATATTTCGTGTTTCTTTTTGTTCAGTTTTAACTACTGTTGGTTCACTCAAAACTTTAGGTTTTGGTGCTTCAGTAGCTTTACTACTGTTTGTTTCTTCTTTTACTGGTTTATCCCATTTGTTCAATTCTTTTCGAATTAATGTTTCTGCTTCTTCTTTTGATGTTAAATACCATTTCCAATAAAGAACTTTTTCACCTTTAATTGTGACTTCTATTTGTTTTGCAAAATCTTTTATTTCTCTAGAACTTACTCTAATTAACATTTCTTGGTCTGAATCTTTTAGAATTTTATGTTCGCGAAGTAAGTCCACTGTTCTTTGATCTTTTTGGTTTAGATATTTCTTGAAGTTTAGAAGCTTTGATTCTTGACCTTTAGTATAATAAACTGGGGAACTGCCAACTTTTAGATGACTGTATTTTGCTATGCCATTATGAATGAATTCTGAGAGCATTGCACCTATAAGAACAGTATCTCCTCCAACTAACCTTTTTATTTGGTTTGGGATGATTGGTCCTTGTTCTCTTAACACCTTTAGAACTTCTTCTTTTGTCGGCATGCTTTTCTTAATAGAACTCAATTTTTAAATCTTTTGAGAGATTTAAGACTAAATACGATTTTTTCATTTTTTTAAAAGATAGAATTTTATCTGTAACTTATGGTCTCATCCACTTGATTTCCCAGTAAGTTACATCTCCTTCGTCGTCTACAACACCCATCATTAATCTTTTTTTTGTTGAGTGCGCAACTCTATTTTTAGCAGCGAAATCATACCATGTTAGTGTGCTTCCTTCATGTACAGGATATACTATCCATCTTGCATGGTCTTCACCAGGTTTAATTCCTCTATCATAGATTCTAAAGTCAGCTCCAAATTTAAGTGCTGTTTTGACTATGTAGCCTCTACTTCTCATATCTTTGTAGACACAGAATCTTATCCAGAAATTTGGTTCTTTTTTAGTTGCTTTTTTTAAGAATTCTTCAAATGTTAAACTTTTCTTCCTTCCATCACTAATCACAATTTTATTTTTATCAAGTAAATATAATGCCTCTTGTAATGATAATTGAAGTTGTTTATCACTTAGTACTTTTCCATAAACGCCTTTATTGTATAGTTCTCTAGCTTCATCACAATCTTCCATTAAAACTCTTTCTTGTGCGAATACTGTTCTTGGAAGTTTATCTTCTTTTGTACCATTAGTTTTTACTTTTTCTATCTTAATAATTCTTTTAACAATAACTTTGTTTACAGCAGCAGAGCTCTTTTTAACTTTTATTTTAATTTCAGTAATTTTTTTATCTGCTTTTTTAGTTACCATTTTAATTTTTATTAATTTGAATTCTTTTTTAAATATATTTAATTTAATGAAAAAAAAGATTAATTATTGACTTTAAATCTATGTGCTTATACTTATTGTTGAATTTTTCTGACCTGCAATTTCATGTGGAGGTACTGTCAGATAAAGATCAATTTCTGCTTCATCTGTATCATAGTCAAAGTTCAAGTCTTTAATGAACGATGTGGCTGTTGAAACCATGTTAGTCCAACTCATAGTGCTGCTTCCGGTTGTAAATGCTCCTTCTTCACCACTTACTTCATCGGCCTTAAATCTATAGTATACACTTGGTATGGCTGCACTCGCACCATCCCATAGTTCACTTGCATTTATGCTTAAGTTCACAAAAACGTTTCCTGTATTTCTAATCTTAAATGGTGTGATTGCATCTGTGTCTGTATCGTTTGTTTCTCCAATTTCTAATTCAGGGAAGTTTACTGTATCAACTACAAATGTTATTGATTCGTAACTTTGTATTGTGAAGTTGAACTCGGAAGTGGCATTTACTCTTGAAACTCCATCAAATGCTTCAACTATCCAATAATATATTGTGTCCACTTTAAGATCATTCATAGTATATTTTATATCTGAAATTCCGCTTGTTGTTTGATTAATTGTACTAAAGTCTGATTGTTCAGATATCCATATAGTGTAACTCATATTATCTCCGTCTGGATCGCTTGCAGTCCAAGTAAGTCTTGGTGTTCTATTAGTATATTCTATTAATGTTTGTCCATCAGTAGGCGTTAACAATGTTACCGATGCGACACTATTATTTATGATTCTAGATATATTACTTGCAGTTCCATTTTCATAGTTGTCATAAGGTGTTATTTCACAAGTCCAGTTTTCATCTTTGTTTGTATTTTCTGCGCTTAGGATTGTTGAGCCTATGATTCCACTTGTTACTGGAACTGATCCTGATAATGTTTGATTTGTACCATTATACCATTGATAATATGCAATTAAACTATTATTTTCTGAATCTATAAGTGTAAATGAACAATTTAAGTCATCAGTTGTATCTGGTGCAACAGGTGTTATGTTATGGTAAGTTATTGTTGGTAAACTATTCTCTGTGAAACTTCTTAGAGCAGTATTATTTATTATTCCAACTGAATTATTTGCAAAGACTTTGTAATTATAAGTTGTTCCATCAATAGTTGTTTTTGTAATATTGCAACTTACTTCTGTTCCGCTTCCGATTTTCCCCATTGATTCATTTATACCATTCCATTCTAGCGTACATGAGTCTACTGTGCTTCCATATGAACTAACACTTACATTAATTATTTGTTGATTGTTAATTTGAATTGTATTTGTTGTTGGTGTTGGTAATTCATAACTTAAGTTTATGTATGATACTTCACAATCATTAGTTGCATTACAGAATATTCCTATTGCACATTCTGAGTCTGTATTACAATCAAACCATGTTCCAGCATTACAATAATCTTCATCTCCATCACTATCTATGTCTGTGCTAACATCGCCTGATATATAACAAATACTTGTATCTACACATTTATCATTTGTATCACAACATCCATCATCGCTTGTATTATCTGTATATCCATTATCTATTGTACTTTCATCTACATTTCTTGTTGTTTTATTTTCACTTCCATCATCTTCACAACAAGTTACTACATCTCCACCAATATTCCAATATCCTACTCCTTTGTAACAGTCACAATCTTCTTGACTTGAGTCCCAATCTATATTGTATGTTGTTACAGTATTCCAATCCCATGTATCTAAGATTCCTATTTCATAAGTTATGAGTGTGAATCCTCCAAGTGATTCTACACTATCATCTCCAATGTAAGTGTACCCATCTGTACATGTTGGATTTGAACAATCATCATATCCTCCAAGTCCTACTGTTGCTTCTCCACAACTTGAAGGTCCGCATGTTTCTGCTAAATCCATCATCATTGGAGTGTTATCATCAGCTCCATCATCACATCTTATATCGAAGTAAGTATCGTCTGTATTGTCGCTTGTTCCAACGTCATGGTATATTTCTATCCAAGTTCCACATTCTCCACCAGTACAACTATTTAGTCCTTCTGTTGTATGGTACTCTGATCCTTCGTGCGTTACACTTGTGATATTACAATTACTATTCATTAAATCTAGTCTTGTACCAAAGTCTTTGTCTGCATTCGTGTTTTTACTTGATACATGAACTCTACAATCTGCATATCCAAGTCCTGCAATTGTACATTGATCGACCCACATAGTTATTGCTTCTGAAAGTCCACTTATGTCTTTTTGAGTTTCTGAATTTCCTTCACTTAGTACTTCTACATATAATTCATAGTCTCCTTCTTCTTGGCAGTCTTTGGAGTAATCATAAGTCCATGTTGTGTTGTGCCATTCTTCTGTATCCCCGCTTGTGCCGCTTAGAGTCATGAAACCTCCTGTAATCACATTTGTTCCGCCTGGTCTTCTAATATTGACTGTGACGTTAGTGGTTATAGATGTGGCGCTCTTTACAGCCCAGTTTTGTGCATGTGCACTGCTTGGCCCGAATGTGAAGTTAATATAGTGTGCTCCTGGTGTTTTTACTCTATCAGTCCATAAACTAACATTTTCATCACAAGTGTAGTTGAATAAAATTATTGATTCCATCCAAGTTGAAAGATTTGTTTGCATTAATTCATCATACTTTGCAATTGTTCTATTACTCTCATTTTCATAATAACAACTAATATTATTTAATTCAGCACAACTCACATTTGTTGTAAACCATAGTTGATCATTTAACATTGTATTTCCACAACTAAAGTTAACAAATTCTAAGTCATGTTCTAAGTTTCCAAAGTCGTTTGGTTCTGGCCAGAATGTGGTGTAGTTAAATGGTGTAATTTCTAAGTCTGCTTGTCCGCTAGTATTTAACCTAACAGTCCAATATGCTCCAACTAGAGGGTAACTTTGTACATTCAGAACTGTGATTGTAATTTCGAATGTTTGGTTTGATAAGTGTGGTGTGATCCATGCTATTTTTTCAACCAGACCATCTTCATTTGCATCCACATAAGTGATGTTCTTCATTTCTATTCTGCTTCCGTTTACTAACCAGTGTAATCCTATGCTTTCTTTTGGTGATGGTGTTATGTTTGTGTAGGATAAGATTTCTGTGTAGTGTAATGTGGAACTAATTGTAACTCTCTTCTTATATTCATTAATTTCTTCTTCTATAATTTCTGGAGCTTCCGTTTCATACTCTATGATATATTCTTCAGCTGTTTCTTCAATTATAATTCCTATTCCTTCTTCAATATTTGTTGGTGAATTATAATTATTTTCTTCTCCAATTATTATGTCTTCAGTTTCATTTATCACTTCTTCACTAATAATTATTTCTTGTGTTATATCAGGCGTTTCTATTAGCGTTTCTTCTTCAATAATTTCTTCAACTATTATAGTTTCATTTGTTTTATTAGTTTCATTAATTATTTCTTCAATAATTTCTTTCGTATTATTTTCTATTTGGATTGTTGCGTTTCTTGTTGTGTTATTTGTTTCTGTAATATTTGTTAGAAATGTATTATTTTCTTCTTCAATAATTTTTATTTCTGAAGTGCTATTTAGTTCAACATCAATTGTTGAATTAATCGTTGTAATATTTTCTTCTTCTATTACTTCAATTATATCAGTAATTTTTTCTACAGTTTCATTTACTATTTCTTTAACATTTTCTTCAATTACTATTGTTTCATTTGTTTCGATAATTTCTTCTACAATTTCAACAATGTTTTCTTCAAGAAGTTCATCTTCAATCACGATTATTTTATCTTCTGGAATAATAGTTGCTTCTTCAATTGGTTTTATGCTTGGATCTAGTTTTGCATCTGGTATTTCTTGTATTATTCTTCCAGTTAAGTCTGAGTTTGCAACAGTTGTTCTGATGCTATTTAGTATTTTTGATCCTGTAGTTTCTTCTCCTTTATCTGTTAGTTTTTGTCCACTAACTATTTCTTGTTTTTTTACTTTTAGTTTGATGAGACTTGATTTTAGTTTTCCTGATTCTTTTGAATTATCTTTCTTATCTGCTTTTTCTATTTTCTTTTTGATTAATTCAATTTCTTTATCTACTTCATATTCTATTAATGTTCTTCTTGTTTTATTTTCTACAACACTAATTTTTTCTTCTTTTACTTGTTTGTTGTTGTTGTCTTTTACAATTATATTTCTTGAACTTTCAGGTAAGTTAATTATTGTGTCTGTAATATTATCTAATTGTACTGTTTTAATCCATTTAACTGGTTTACCAATTTCTGCTTGTAGTTGAGTTACATTTTCTTTTATTGATTTTTCTGTCACTAAACTCACATTTTCTTCTAGTCCAGTTCTAATTGTAAATGTATTACTCTTAACTAAACTTCCTCCATCTGTTGCGTAGACATAAGTTTCGTATGTTCCAGTAGTATTTGTTCTAAAGATTATTCTATTTCCAATAATTACTGTTCTTATATCATCTAATCTTTTTACATCATAGATTAGTTCATCTCCGTCAGGGTCTGCAAAATATTCGCTTGCATTTATTTCATATTCTTTGTAGAAGCTTATGTTTTCTAAGTTTTTAGTTTGTACTGGGGGTTTGTTATCTATTTTTTTAGTATAAACAATCTGAGTTAATGTAAAGTCCATGTCTTCAACTATGATTATTAGTTTAGCATTGGATATTGTTGCAACACATGTTTCTAAACATTCATCTTCAAATATCGTTTTTAGTTCTTCAATTATACTTTCATTTAATGTAATGTTTAGTTCTTCACTAGTATTTAGCTCAATAGGGATTGTTATGTTTATGTCTGTAATATTTGAGCTTGCATTACTAGTTATATTTTCACTTATGTTTGCACTTATATTGCTTGTTAAATTGCTTGTAATATTACTTGTAATATTAGTCGTAGCATTAACTGTCAAATTCATACTAGTATTAGTCGTTACATTGGTTGTAACCTTGCTTGTGGTGTTACTCGTCACATTTGTACTTATGTTTGTAGACTCATTGTTACTTTCATTTAATGTAATATTTAGTTCATTATCTATTTCTATTGTATCGTTTAAACTCAAGTTTATACTTTCATTTAATGTGATGTTTAGTTCTTCACTAGTATTTAGCTCAATAGGGATTGTTATGTTTATATCTGTAATATTTGAGCTGGTATTATTTGTTATGTTTTCATTTATACTTGCACTTATGTTTTCATTAATTGTTTCATTAGTTGTTGCATTTGTGCTTGTATTATTTTCTTCCACAATTTCTATTGTTTCATTATTAGTTTCTATATTATCAACTATTTCAGTGATATTTTCTTCTTCTATTACTTCTTCGTTCGCATTATTTTCTAGCATATCTTCTAGTAGTGTAAATTCATCTCCAACAACCATTCCTGTAATTAAATTATTTCTTCCTTCTTCATTCACATATCTATCTAATACTGTTAGATTTGTTCCGTTCATTTCAAGCAAGACTTTTATTCTTCCCTCTCCTGTGCCTATTCCACTAACTCTCAGGCTGGTTGCATTTTCTAGATCTAATTCAATCTCATATTGTCCAGGTCCATAACTTTCATTCATTTCTATGACTAATGTTTGTTCTCTGGTAAATGTTGCAAACCCCGTTATTCCTTCAAAGTTTGCAATTACTAATGTGCTTAAGATTACTATTAATCCAATCATCAAAATAATTGCAGGTTTTCTTTCTCTTTCTTTATTGCTTTCTCTTCTTCTTTCTCTTTCTATTTTTGCAGTGTTTATCTGCTCACTAATTTCTTTATGGTATGCTTTTTTGTGACTTTCACTATTGTTTATTTTTTTATGGAAATCATGATCTTTCTTGGTGATTTCCTTTCTTCTTTTCTGTGCTAACAGATTCTTCTTAGAACTATGTAGGAGTGTGAATTCTTTTTCCAGGCGTCCGATTTTATTACCTAATGTTTTCATTTCCTCCTCGTTTATTTTTAGCTCTGTTTAGCACAGTCCAAATAGTTCTCTGGTCACGTTTAATTAACTCAGAAATCTCTTTGTTTTGCAGTCCTTGTTCTTTGAGATACGCGACGACGTTTTCTAGAACGCTGAGCTGCTTGTTTTTAAGAATAGAAATTGGGAATGTGTGCTTTATATCGCTCACAATGATTTTTTCTGCTTGTTTTTTCTTTGAAGAATTATATGCTTGCCATACTGATTTTGAATCTCTTCCGACAAGCTCTGCGATTTTTTTATTTTTTAATCCGTTATTTTCTTTTAGATATTTGACGACTGTTTCTAATGTGCTTAATTTTTCTGAGAATATGCTGGTTGGAATTAGACTATCTTTTTCTACTTCCAAAAGTAGTTCTTTAGGATCTATATTGTACTTTGAAGTTAATGTTTCAATTAGAAGTTGTAATTTGAGTTTATCTTGATCTTTTTCGAGTCTTTGAGCACTTATTCTATTGTAATCTCTATATTTCTCTTTTTTGTCGTCTCGTCGTGCTCTCAAAGTATACTCTATTCATGTAAGAATTCCTTTATAAATATTATTGTGTTTGTCTATGTATGTAAGAATTAGTTTTCTTGATCTGTTTATTGGTTTATATTGTTTGTTTTTTTGAGTTTATATTGTTTGTGGTTAAATTTCTATTTATGTAGGATTATTTATTCTTTTTTCATATTTTATTCTATTTATGTAGGTTTTATTTTTTGTTCTCTTTATTTATTTCTGTTTCTATTTATGTAAGTTCATTTATATCTTTTTTCATATATTTTTCTATTTATGTAAGTTTTTATATGTTCTGTTTTTGTTTTTAATAACAAATATAAACAAACTCTTCTTATCAAACAAAATGGAACTAACTTTTTTAGGTACGGCATGTATGGTGCCGACAAAGGACCGTAATGTCCAAGCAATTTACATGTCATATCAGTCAGAAGGCATTTTGATAGATTGTGGCGAAGGAACTCAAAGACAAATGAATCTTGCAGGCATTAATAGAAATAAAGTTACAACTATTTTGATAACTCACTGGCATGGCGATCATGTTGGCGGTATAATTGGTCTTTTACAAACAATATCAAATAAAGATGTTCCTCCAAAAATTGAAATTTATGGTCCAATAGGAACTAAAAAAAGCATTCAACATCTTTTAGATTCTGTAATTTTTGAGCAAGAGAACTTAGATTTAAGAATTACTGAACTTGATCCAGAAGAACTCACAACAATCAAAGAAACTGATGATTATTATATTCAAGCAGCAAACATGCAACATACAACTTCTTGTGTGGCTTATTCATTTGTAGAAAAGGATAAAAGAAAAATAAAACTTGCAAAAGCAAAAGAAGTAGGTTTAACTCAAGGTCCTATTATGAGAGAAATTCAAAATGGAAACTCCGTAACTATCAATGGTAAATTAATTGAGCCTGACGATGTTTCTTTTATAAAAAAAGGTAGAAAAATAACTTTTGTGTTTGATACTATTCCAAATAAGAATGCAATAGATTTAGCAAAGAACTCTGATCTTTTAATTTCTGAATCTGTTTATCTTCCTGATATGAGTGAGAATGCTGCAAAATATAAGCATTTAACAACTGCTGATGCGGGTTTAATTGCGACAAATGCAGAAGTCAAACGTTTAATCATAACACACTTTTCTCAGCGTTATAAAGATATATCAGTTCTAGAATCAAGTATTAAAGATTTCTTTACAAATGCAGAATGTTCTTATGATTTGATGCGAATTAAACTTTAAAAGACTAGTTAATTTCAAAAATTGTTTAGAAATTATTTCGAAGCTAATTTTATATCTTCTGATTTAATTGTTTTTCTTCCAGTATGAAATGCTAACTTTAATGCTCGTTCAGATAATTCTTCTGCATAGTTCTCTAATATGTCTCGTAAAGCTTCTTTTGCATCTTCCGATACTCTTTTAGCCCCTGTCTTTTTCATTATCTTTTCCATTGCTGCTAGTGATATTACTTTTTTCGCCATATTCTTAGTCCTTAATTTTATGTATTAATACTTTTCTAATTTTAATCGTTTAATTTTTTCTCAATTTCTATTGCTTTGAAAACATTATACCATCTCCATATAACAAAGGTTATTACTATGATGGCTGGGATTATTGTATATTCATTAATCATCATTCTATTTGCTAGAATTTCATTTAATATGATTAAGCCCATAATTATAGCTATTATTGTTATAATTGCATTTTTTAGAACTGTTTGATATGAATTAACTTGATATGGGCCATAAAAAAAACTATCTGTTGTTCTTTGTATTTTTGCATAGCATTTATTGCAACATATTTCAAAATCTATTCCCAAAAATAATAATGGATTAAAATCGCTCTTTTTTTTAATTTTTTCCTTACATTTATTACAGATTATTGGTTTATTATTCTTCATCAATTAAATATTTGTTCTTAAACTTATATTAATTACGGTTTTACACTGGTCATGGACCGAGAATTTATTTAAATAAAAACTTCTATTCATCTTACATGGGAATTTCACACGCTAGACGAAAAAGTAAAGGAAGTGCTGCAGAACGAGAACTTATTCACAAATTTTGGGCTAATAGCTGGGGTGCAATTAGAGTTGCAGGTTCTGGCTCTTCACAGTTTCCAAGTCCTGATATATTAGTTGGTTCAAAAAATAGAAAGATTGCTTTAGAAATCAAAGTTACTGCTGATAAGAAAAAGTATTTTACTGAACAAGAAATTCATGAATTAGAATTCTTTTGTGATAAATTTGGTTGTGATCCTTATGTTGCAGTGAAATTTGACAGACAAGGTACTTATTTTCTAAAAACTTCTAATCTTCAGAAAACTCCTAAGTCTTTTGTCATAAGTTTAGAATTAGCAAAGGAAATCGGTCTAACATTTGAAGAACTAATTGAATTAGAATAATAAATAAAAAAAGTTTATAAAAAAATTAAAGGAAAATTACTTTCTTCCTTTTCGAGTTTTTCTGCCTTTAAGTGCTTTTTCGATTTTCTTTTCTTCTGTTTCGATTCTTTTCTCTGCACTCTCGATAACTAACTCTTCCTTTAGGACTCTTTTAGTCATTTGTTCGATGTTAAGATCCATTCGTGCTACTCTTCTTTCCATCAGTACAAGAACTCTTAATGCATATACTATTGCAAATAATGTTCCTACTAAAACAGCAATCATGAAATTTTCAATGCCAGCGGCCATATAAATTCACCTCAATTATAATATAAAATATTTCCTCTTATTAGTATATATATTTTTCGATAGTGATATGACGATAGCGAAAGTTATATAAACTGTCGAATAGTTAATATATTATAACTTTTAAAAGGTGGTATATGATGCTTAAGATGAAAAAAATTACTGAGACTTATGACATGAGAGTTTTCACTGATAGCGGTGATTATTTTGGTGATGTTGAAGAAGTGATCCTGACAACTAATAAGGTATTTGGATGGAGAGTTAAAGCTACTAAAAATTCATTCCTAAATAAGGTTTTAGGAGCTGCTAAAGGTGTTATCGTGCCTCATCAACTTGTAAAAAGTACTGGCGATATCATGATTATTAGTAAGTCTGCAATTCCTTCTTACAGTCCTGAAGACGATTAAATCGTTCTTTTAGGACAAACTTTTTTAATTTAACATACTTTTTTTCTAAAATGAAGAAATCTATAGCAGTAACTATTTTAATTCTAATTTTTCTAGTTACGCTCACATCAAGATTATTTTTAGCATTTCAAACTCCTTATATTTCTTATGATTCTTATGATTCTTTAAGACAAATTGAAAATATTAACGAAGAAGGTGTTCCTTTATTTAATGATGAATTAAGTTATGGTGGAAGATCGCATTTGTTTCCACCTATATTCTATTATCTAGTATCATTTTTTGATATTTTTGGTTCTGACTTTGCAATCAAAGTAATTCCAAATCTCTTGTTCGCGTTAATAGTTATTCCTATATATCTAATTTCATTTAATATTACTAAAGATCATCTTATATCTTTAATGACTAGTTTTTTTTCAGGTTTTATTCCTATATTTTTCTCATCAGTAAATTCCTTATCTTCTTATTCTTTAGTTGCAGTTTTAACTTTATTTGTGATATATTCTTTATTGAATCTAAATAAAAAGAAACATCTAAATTTATCTTTAATTTTAATTGTGGTGTTTGTTTTCACACATTCTTCGGTATTTCTTGTGCTGATTGGTTTATTGCTTTATCTTTTAATGTTAAAAGTTGAGTCTTTGGAAACAATGGCAAAGGAACAAGAAATAATTTTATTTGCATCTTTCTTAGCTTTATGGTTTAATTTTATTGTATTTAAAACAGCATTTGCAATTCATGGTCCTTTAGTTATATGGCAAAACATTCCTCTTCAAATTCTTACAACTTATTTTTTTGACTTAAACATATTTCAATCGTTATATTTTCTAGGTTTAGTTCCTGTATTTTTCGGAATATATACTATATATAGTGTTATGTTTACATCAAAAAAGAAATCTTTAATCTTAATTATTAGTCTTTCACTATCTGTATTAATTCTTCTTTGGGCAAAATTATTAGCTTTTAAAGTGGGTTTATTATTCTTAGGTTTATTTTTAGTAATACTATCTTCACATTCTATTAAGAATGCTTATTCATATATTAAGAAAACAAAAGTTCCTTCTCTTGCTAACTGGTTTTTAGCTGCTGTGTTCTTACTTTTTTTAGTTTCTGCAATAATTCCGAGTATTTATGTGGCTTCAAATTCTTTAGATGACGTTCCAAGTCAAAGTGAAATTGATGCTATGCTTTGGATTAAAGATAATACTCCTGTAAATTCAACTGTTTTGGCTCGTGTTCAAGAAGGACATTTAATAACTTTTTTTGCAGAAAGAAAAAATGTAATTGACGATGATTTTTTAATGGTTGAAGATGCACAAACAAGATATGATCAAGTTCAAGATATTTTTTCACTCAGGCTTAAGAATGAAGTTGTAAGAAGATTAACCAGATATAATGTGAATTACATTTATTTTTCTGGTCTTTTTGGTTCAGAAGAAAATCTTTATTATGTCAATGATGATTGTTTTAATTTAGTTTATGATAAATCAATTAAGATTTATGAACTTACGTGTAGTTTAAGATGAAACAAAAATTTCCTTTAAGTAAAACATATTTGCCAATTATTATACTTGTTACACTATTAGTTTTATTCTTGCCAATTTATGCTCGTTTTTCGAGTGGAACTCCTGTTTTTCCATCTGATGAATCATATTATCATTTAGGAATTATTAAATCAATATCATCCGATAATTTTAATTTTCAAGAATCTCAGATTTCTTCATTTCATTATTTTATGTCTTTTTTAGTTAGTTTATTTGGTGATTCTATAACTTGGATAATTACTATTTTATTAGGTTTGGCATCTACTGTGTTTTTCTTTTTAAATTCAAAAATATTAATTAAAGATGAACTAACAGTCCTTATAGCAACTGCTTTATTTATTCTATCTCCTATTTTCTTATTTGTTTTTTCAATATTTACACCTTATTCTTTAGTATTATTTTTATTTTTACTATTCGTATTTGCATATCTTAAAAAAAGTTATTTTTCAATTCCATTATTAATGTTAATATCTATTACTGATTTCTCTTTTTATTTATTATCTTGTTTATTCATTGTAGCATATTATTTTTATAGTTCTAATTTACGTTTTTCTATTATAACATTTATTCCATCAGTTCTCTCATTACTGCTATTTAGTTTTTCAAACAATTTTTTATTTTTATCATTAACTAAGGCTACTTTTTCGACTTTCTTTACTTCTTTTGGTGTTATTAGTGGTATTTCTTTCTTCTATTTATTCATGGCATTGTTAGGATTATTTTTGGCTTGGTCTGATAAAAAATACTTTGTTCATATTTTGTTTTTCTTTTTGTTAATATTCTCATTTTCACTTTTTAATGTTCAAGGAAAGATCGCATTGAATATTCTTCTTTGTTTCTTTTCCGCAATACTTATCGTGTTCTTATCTAAACGTGAATGGGTTATTGTTACAATTAAGCATTTTACTTTGCTTTTGATATTTTGTGGTATAATATTTTCTACTTCACTTCAAGTTAATCAATTAATATTAGTTAATCCAACTAATGAATTATTTTTATCTCTTGATTCTTTGAAAATTACTTCTCAGAATCAAACAAATATTTTATCTCATCCTGATTATGGTCACATGATTAATTATTTTTCTAATAAGGAATCAGTCTTCACTAGTTTTTCAGGCTCAGACGCGTTTTCAAACGTTTCTAACGACATTCTTAAATCACGAGACCTTTCGTTGTTTAAATCTTATTTAGATACAAACAGCATCTCATTCATCCTTATAACCGATGACATGCGTAATGGTTTAGTATGGTCTCAAGAAGATGAAGGGATTTTATTTTTAATAAAAAATACTCCTGATTTCAGAAAAACTTATTCTTCAGATACAGTGGAAATTTGGTCTTATGATTTATTTAATGATTGGTGGAAAGAACCTTTGTATGAGTGATTTGTATTAAATCATTTATACCATTCAGGATGTATCAATTTATCTTCTTCTAATCTTTTTTCTAAATCCATGTATTCAAGTAAGAATTTTTTTGATTGAAATCCATAAAATATTTTGTTATCTATAACTATTGTTGGAAGTCTATTTGGATCAATTTCATACTTTTCTTTTAGAAAATCAACTGCAGCATTATTCAATGCATATTCAAAAGAGTAAATATGAAATAAAGGATAGTTTTTGTGAATATTTGTTAATACTAATCCTTGGTCTTCACAATCTTCACAATTCTTATTGCTGTAGAAATAAAGAACTACTGGTGTTGTTTTATTACATTCTTCTTTTGCTTTTTCTGTAATTAATAAATGTCTAACAAGCAATAATGAATAATAACTTTTTAAAGACCAAACTTTAATATCTTCATATCCATATAATGATTCCATATAAGTTAATTTCTGTCCGATTTTTGAAATTTCTTCAGTATAAGATGTTAAATTAATGTTTTCACATAAATTTTTCTCTACTAACTGAAACATTAATTCATTTCCAAGTGATTCTACTCTTAATTCATTTTGTAAATTATATAACGCTTGTAGTTTCATATCACTAACATGATTTCCCACGATTAATCCTGATAAGAATATGGCTACTGTGAAAAAAAAAGCTGCTAAATATCTTGATTTGTTTAATCTTTTTCTTTGCATTTTAAATTTAATTTATGAGTTAAAATAGTTTGGACCCCATTTAATGGGTTTTTTCCTAATATAATAATATATCGATAAAATCCATGTAAGTGAACCTAAGAACCAATATGTTAATGAGAATAAGATAAATGGCCAAAATATGTTCTGTTTTTCGTTTGATACTTTTTTTATGTAGTACATAAATCCAAGCATTGCAAAAAACATTATTATTGGTAATACTGTGACGTTATCTATCGTGTAAAAAAATGGATCAATTGTTATTTCAAAGAAATTCTTAAAATCAAATCCGATTAACATTAAATCTTTAATCCAATTTGCAGTATTAATTAAAGTCATCATAATTCCATAAGTAAAAATAAACATTGAAACTATTGCAAATATTATTGTTGTTGGAAGTATGAACAATCCTAAATTACCATATTCTGAGCTAAATAGATGTTTGTACTTTCTAATTTGTATAATAAATCCATAATACCATCTTACTCTTTGGCTAATAAATGCTTTTAGAGTTTTTACTCCGCTTGTATATACATTCGCATTAACAACATTTTCAATAAGATATTTTTTACTTTGGATTCTTAAAGATAATTCTAAATCTTCAACCATTGTATTTGGATTTAAAAAACCATATTGTTCAGCAAAACTTTTCCTCACAAGGGTAAATGCTCCTGGTGCCATTGGTATTGATCCAAGTTCTGATTGAACATGTCTAATAAAAACTCCACTTAAAAGTTCCAAGAATTGTATTTTTTCCAAAATATTTTTAGGCTTCCATATTTTTATTGAGGGTACTGTTGCCATAACATTTTTGTCTTTAAAACAAGGAATCAGCTTATCTAATACATCAGCTTCAATAAATGAATCTGCATCCAAAGCTGCAATAAATTCTCCTTTTGAGTTTTTTAAGCCTATATTTACTGCATTAGTTTTGCCTTTAGATTTGTTGTGAGTAAATACTTTTACACCATCTTTTTCATAACTTCTTGCAATTGATAGCGAATTATCTGTTGATCCATCATTTACTATTATTATTTCTAATTTATCTTTAGGATAGTCACAATTTAACAATGATTCAACAGTTTTTCTTAGTCTTTCGCCATTGCTTGAACCTTCATTCCATACAGGAATTATGATGCTAACCATTGGTCTATAGTTTTTATTTTTTTTATAGACTTTTTTATCAGGAGATATGATTGTTAAGAAATAGAATATACCTGTAAATAAACCTAATAAGCTTAAAGTTAAGATTAAATAAGTGTGAAATGTTAATTGCATTAACCTAGATGAGGTCGACTATTGTTTTAAATATTTCTGTTAGTTTAGCTTTTATTATTGTTTTTCAACAATATTCTGGCAATTCATCTTTTTTTTATTTTTATCATATCCCCAAGAGTCATACCTGCACTTTCACCATGTTCTTTTGCTTTGAATCCTTCTTCTTTGTATGATTCAACTAAATTTATATGCAAAAATTTTTCTAACTTTCTTGCAAGTGAAATGCTTGGTTTCATGTGACCTGATTCAATATTATGTATTACTGATTCTTTTTCAGCAATTTTTTGAGCCATTTCTTTTTGTTTCATACCTGTTTTTTCACGCGCATTCTTTACAATTAAAGGCCAATCCTTTCTTATTATTTGTATTATTTCAGATTCTTCTCGTTTTGTAAAATTTCTTCTTTGTATGGTTGGTTGTTCTTCGATTTTTTCTCCGTGTCTTTCGCACGCATCACACAAATTAACTATTGTTCCTTCTACTTTATACCTATTTAATGTGGCATCTTTTCCGCACATTTCGCATTGCACTTTTTTCCACCTCAAAGAATTTATAATAATTTAGAGGCTTCTTTATTTAAATACTTTTTTGAAACTAAAAATCTAGTTTAAATAGTATTTACGGATTAAAATATTCTTAAATAATTATTTGTTAAATATTAGAACTTTATATTCTTGTTTTCCTGAATAGAAGCTTGTTTCTCTTTTTAGTTTTAAGTGTTTTTTTTCTGCAATTTTTTTTGCTAATTCATCTTTCATTACGCAAATAATTGCCACTCCTTTTTTTTTAAGGATATAATCAATTTGATAAAATAATTCTTCATATAATTTAGTGATAATTTTTTCTCCTTGTCTTTTTGATTCTGATGGGATTTTTGTAATAACTTTATCTACTGTTTCTTTGTCAAATTTTGTATCTAACCATTCAATATCTGTTTTAGAGAAGTTAATGTTTTTATCCATACCTGCAATTTTAGCATTCTTTTTAGAACTATTAATATTTTTTAGATTTTTATCATAACAATAAATTTCTTTTATTTTTTTCTTTTCTTTTGAATCTTCTTCTTCAAATATGTTTGATAATTCAGAATTTATTTTTAGGAATTCAAACTCTTTTTTATAATAGTTGACTGATTTTTTCGATGCATAAATTGCTGCTTCTATAGGGATTACTCCTGATTCGCAATAAGGGTCTAGTATTTTTTCTCCAGGTTTATATCCTGAAAGCTTTAAGAGAGCGCATGCAAGGCTTCCCTTTATACTACTTGCAGTTGTAAATACCCTATAATCTCTTTTACTTAAGTCTCGGCCTGAAAAGTCAATTCCTATGGTTGCATTATTTTTGTATATATAGATATATATCTGAAGATCATATTCTTTACTTCCAGTTTTATATTCTTCTAATCTTAATAATTCACTTGTCTCTGTAACTAGATCCACACTATTAAAATCATGTTCCCCATTTCGTTCACATTCAAGTTTTATTTTTTTATTTTTTAATTCTGGATATTTAATTATTGCTTGAGATATTTTTTCAGCACTTTTTTCTAAGTCTGCACTAATTTCAATTCTATCAGCGTATTTTAGAATTCTTTTTGAAATTTGAGTCTTGTATGTCACTCTTGCGAGTTCCTCTTCATCTTTTATTTCAAAGACAGTTATACCTTCATAAGTTTCACATTTATTTATTCCATAGTCTTTTAATTCTATGCTACTTGCTTCTTCAAGTCCTATATCTGTAATGCTTACTCCTTTCATGTTTATTCGAATTCAAACTCTTTATTTAAACCTTTTCAATGATACTTTTGCATTTGTTCTTTCTGATTATTGATGTTTGTAAATATAGTATTTACAACCCAAATATTTATATATGAAGTGCAACACTAAACACTACATGTGGGAAGTTTCTCCTTGCAAACACACTACATATAGTGTTTAGGCATTTTTCACAGTTGACACAAAAGAGTAGTTAATAATTTAATAAAAGGTAGGCTATAATATGAAATGTCCGTTTTGTGATTTTGATTCAACAAAAGTTGTAGAAACCAGAGAATCTGGTGAGGAAATAACAAGACGTAGACGTGAGTGTTCTAAATGTTCTAAACGATTTACTACTTATGAGCGTGTCGAGTTACATCCTTTAGTTATCATAAAGAAAAATGGTGTAAGAGAAACTTTTGATAGAAATAAGTTACGAGCTGGATTTACTAGAGCTTGTGAAAAAAGACCTATTTCTGTAGATCAAATTAATATTATGCTAGATGAAATAGAATCTCAATTAAGAAATGGTGAAAAATCAGAAGTAAAATCACATTTAGTAGGCTCATTGGTGATGAAAAAACTAAAAAAACTAGATAAAGTGGCATACATTCGTTTTGCCAGTGTCTATATGTCTTTTCAAGATCTTGATGCTTTTGAAAAAGAGTTGAAGAAATTACAAAAAACAAGAGGAAATTAAGTTGGAAGAAAAATCAAATAAACAAGTTGTAGAATTCATAAGAAAAAGAGATGGACGTATAGTTCCATACAGTAAAGAAAAAGTTGCGTATGCAATTTTTAAAGCAGCACAAGCTGTGGGCGGTACTGATAAAGCATTAGCTAAGAAATTATCAGGCGATGTTTCAAAAATAGTTAACAAAATTTATCATAATTCTGTTCCTGAAGTTGAAGATATTCAAGATTTAATTGAAAAAACTTTAATTAATTATGGTCATGCAAAAACTGCAAAAACATTTATTCTTTATAGAGATGAACGAAGAAGATTAAGAGAAATAGAACCAGTAGTTAAAGATTGCAAAGAAGCTGAGCAATTAAAAGCTCTTGGTGTGCCATTAAGTAAACAAGCAAGAATTGTTCTAAATAATTCAGTTCAACTTGATGAACTTGGAAGAGCAATCTTTTTAGACCGATATTCTGTCAAAGCTAAAAAAGAAGATATTGGTGAAGGAGATTTGGTTGTGGCTATTTCAAAAGAAGATCCAAAATATCCAAAGAAAGACTTAGGTATTGTTAGAAAAATGCTTAGAAATGAAAAACTTTTACTTCACATGATTACAGGTGCTTATGCTGATAAAGAAATCAATTATGAGTTTAAGCAAAGTAAATGGATGTGTGAAAAACCTATTGAAAGTGTTAATGCAGCATATAAGCGTGTAGCAAAAGCAATTGCTTCAGCAGAGAAAACTCCTGAACTTAGAGACACATGGTTTAAGAATTTCTGGGATGCACTAAATAAAAATCATATACAACCTGCAGGAAGGATTATGACTGGTGCGAATACTGATGAAACAGGTCATTATACTTCAAATCTTACTCTCTATAATTGTTATGTGATTCCATCTCCTAAAGATTCAAGAACTTCAATTGTAAAACACACACTTTACCAGATGACTGAAATTATGTCTCGTGGTGGTGGAGTTGGAATATCTCTTTCAACATTAAGACCTAGATATGCTTATGTTAGAGGAGTTCATGGTAAATCTTCAGGATCTGTATCTTGGGGTGGGCTTTATTCTTTTGCAACTGGTTTAATTGAACAGGGTGGCTCAAGAAGAGGAGCTCTTATGTTGATGCAAGGAGATTGGCATCCTGATATTGAAGAATTTATTGACGCTAAGAAAACAGCAGGAACTATTGAAAATGCAAATATTTCAATCATGGTTTCAGATAGATTTATGGATGCTGTTAAGAAAGATGGTGATTGGGACTTAATTTTCCCTGATTATGAACATCCAGCTTATAGTGATATTTATGACCAAGAGTGGGATGGAGATATATGGGGTTGGGTTGACAAAGGATATCCTGTCAAAGTTTATAAAACTGTTAAAGCAAAAGCTCTTTGGAATAAACTTACTGATGCTGCATGGGAAAGTGCAGAGCCAGGCATAGTTTTTATGGAGCGTTATAACAAGTTAAGTAATTCTTATTATTTCAATAAAATTATTTGTACTAATCCGTGCGGAGAACAAGGTCTTCCTGGTTGGGGAGTTTGTAATTTAGCCCACCTTTATTTAGCTTCATTTGCAGTTAAAATTGGTGAAGATGAAGTAGGTCCTCTTTACAAAATGGATTGGGAAACACTAAAGAAATCTGCTCATTATTTAGTTAGATTCCTTGATAATGTAATTGATTTAACACCGTATCATTTCAAAGAAAATGAACACAATCAAAAACAAGAACGAAGAATTGGTTGTGGAACTTTAGGTCTTGGTGAACTTCTTATTAAATTAAGAATTACTTATGGGTCTGATGAAAGTTTAAAATTAATCGATGAAATTTACAAATCAATCACGGTTGAAGTAATTAAAACTTCGTCTGGTTTAGCAAAAGAAAAAGGTTCGTTTCCTAAATTTGAAGCAGAAAAATTTGTTGAAAGTGGCTTTATGAAACAAATGCCTCAAGAATTAAGAGATCTTATCTTAAAGGATGGTATGAGAAATGTTTCATTTACAACTCAAGCTCCAACTGGAACTGTTGGAACTATGCTTGGAACTTCAACAGGGATTGAACCTTACTATGCTTTTGAATTTTTTAGACAATCAAGATTAGGATTTCATAAAGTACTAATTCCTCTTGCAAAAGATTATAAAAAAGAAGATGGTACTTTACCTGATTATTTTGTTAGCGCTATGTCTCTTGGTCCTTTAGAACATATTAAAGTTCAAGCAGCAGTTCAAAGATGGACTGATTCGTCTATTAGTAAGACTGCTAATGCTCCTGCGGACTTTACAAAGGAACAAACTAGGGAACTTTATGAGCAAGCTTATGAGCTTGGTTGTAAAGGTGTAACTATTTATAGGGATAACTGTAGATCCGAACAAGTACTTTCAACTTCTTCAGATACTGAAAAGAAAAATGAGAAATCCGCAAATAATATAAAGGGTAAAAACAAAGAAATTACTAGCGAAAAACTTAAAGATGAGTCATCAGACGAAGAAGTCAAACCTAGGTCAAAAGAAGAAACCTTTGGTTCTGATCTTGGTGATACTTGCCCTCAATGTAAGAAGGGTAAGATGATTAAAGTCGGTGGTTGTACTCAATGTTCAGAAAGCTGTGGCTTTACTGGCGCTTGTGATGTTAAATAAGGTTTAAATATGGAAAAGAACTTATCACCAATATTCACTAAATATGGAGACACTGGTCAAACACGTACTCTTGATGGTGCACGTGTTAATAAGGATGATTGTCTTATTGAAGTGAATGGCGATATAGATTCTTTACAAACTTGTATTGACAAATTAATTGCTTTTTCACTTTATAGTGAGCGTTTACATGAACAAAAGAATCGACTTCATAATGTTCAAACTCTTCTTTGGCAATTAGGTGGTGAGATTTCTCAATCTGATATTGGGGGATTTGTAACAAATCCTATTTCTGATGTTCATGTAGAAGAATTAGAGCAAGAAATCAATGATTTTTCTTTATCTTTAGATGGTTTTCAAAGATTTAGTAATTTAGCAGCTATTGAAATTAATGAAGCAAGAGTCAGAACTAGAAAACTTGAAAGAACTTTAACAGGCCATCTTAGACAAAAAGATATTCGTGAAGAAGTTTATCGTTATATTAATCGTCTTAGTGATTATTTTTTTGCTTTAGCAGTTAAAGTTCAAGACGAAGGGATTACTTTTTCTTAGAAGAATTTTATAGAAAAAATATATAAATCTATAATCTTTATTTTTTATTAAATGGTGATATAATTAAACATATAGAAATAAAATATTTTTAAAGTTTAATTTTGTAAAATAATCAAAATGAAACATAACAAGAATTTTAAAAAACTGATTTTTTGGAATGTCTCAAAATTTAATAAGGTGAAATTTTGAAACAAGTTATAATTTTGGCAGCAGGTAAAGGAACACGTCTTTTACCTTTAACAAAAAACACTCCAAAGCCTTTAATAGAAATAAATGGCAAACCTTTCTTATATTATTTTTTCAAGAATTTAGAACAATTAGGTTTTGAGAAAGTATTTTTAGTTGTTAATTATCTAAAAGAACAAGTTGAAGCTTTTGTTAATGAAAGTGATTTTCCTTTTGAAGTTATTTTAGTGGATCAAAAAGAAGCTAAAGGAACTGGTCATGCAGTATTGATTGTTGAGCCTTTTATTCAAGGAAATTTTGCAGTTATTAACGGTGATAATCTTTTCTCAATAAATGATTTAAAATCTTTAGAACTTGATGATGAGTTTTCTTATATTTATGGCTTAGAACATGACCATCCTGAAAAGTTTGGAGTTTTAAAAACAGATGGTGAGTTTTTAACTGAAATAATTGAAAAACCAGATGCACCACCCACCAATATTATTAATGCAGGTTTATACAAATTTACGCCCGAAATATTCAAAGCACTAAAAAATATTTCTTTATCTTCAAGAGGTGAATATGAATTACCTGATGCCATCATGTATTTAGTAAAACAAGGCAAAGTTAAAGTTAAAACTCTTCAAGATGAATATGTTGATTTAGGAATGCCAAAGGATGTTTCAAAAGTTGAAGATTATGTGAGGAGGAATTTCTAAGATGTGCGGGATTGTAGGTTACATTGGTTCTAAAGAAGCTCTTCCAGTGCTTTTAAGCGGGCTTAAACGCCTTGAATATAGAGGTTATGATTCTGCGGGCATCACTATAAAAAATGGTTCTTTGACTACTTTATGTGCTGTTGGTGAGATATCTAATCTTGAATTAAAAACAAAAGATAAAGAACTTTCAGGGACAATTGGAATTGGTCATACTAGATGGGCCACTCATGGTGGAGTTTCAGAAACTAATGCACACCCTCATTCATCTTCTGATGGATCAATATCCATAGTTCATAATGGCATTATAGAAAACTTCTTTGAATTAAAAGAAATATTAATTTCTGAAGGATTTAATTTTCAATCAGAAACTGATTCAGAAGTTTTAGCAAATCTTATTCAAAAGTATTACTCAGATGATTTAGAATCTGCGGTTGTAAAAGCTTTATCTTTAGTTAAAGGAACTTATGGCCTTGTAGTCTTATCAATTAATGAAAATAAAATAATTGCAGCAAGAAAGGGCAGTCCTTTAGTTTTGGGCGTTGGAGAAAATGAGTTACTTTTAGCATCAGATGTTTCTGCTATAATTGAATATACAAATAGTGTTATTTATCTTAAAGATGGTGATCTTATATCTTTATCAAAAGAGAAATATGAAATAAAAGACTTAGATCTTAAAAGTCAAGACAGAGATATTGAAACTGTTAATCTGAAACTTGAAGCTTTAGAGAAAAAAGGTTTCAAACATTTTATGCTTAAAGAAATATTTGAACAATCTGAAACTTTAAAGAATGTTATTAGAGGAAGAATTAAATCTGATTTCTCGAATGTACAATTAGGTGGCATGGGTTTTCCTGACACTTATTACAAGTCTCTTGAAAGAATAACTTTTGTTGCGTGTGGCACATCTTGGCATGCGTGTCAAGTTGCAAAATATCTTTTTGAAAGGCTTTTAAAAATTCCTATTAATGTTGAATATGCTTCCGAGTTTAGATATCGAAATCCTGTAGTAAAACATGGCGACTTAGTTATCGCTCTTAGTCAGTCTGGTGAAACTGCTGATACTCTGGCTGCTCTTAGGGAAGCAAAGAAGCTAGGTGCAAACACACTTGGAATTGTCAATGTTGTTGGTAGTACTATCTCAAGAGAAGTTGAAGGTGGAATTTATTTGCATGCAGGACCTGAGATTGGTGTTGCAAGTACTAAAGCTTTCACAAGTCAAGTTATGGCTCTTCATCTTATGGGGATTTACATTGCTAAACTTAAATTTGAAAAGTTTGATCCAAGTGTTATATTAAAAGAAATGATTGCTCTTCCAGAAAAAATAGATTCTTGTCTTAAATTAAATGATGAAATTCTTAAAATTGCAAAAGAATTCACATACTCGAATCATTTCTTATATTTAGGTAGAGATATTAATTTTCCTGTTGCTCTTGAAGGTGCTTTAAAGCTTAAAGAGATATCTTATATTCATGCGGAAGGATATCCTGCTGCTGAAATGAAACATGGCCCTATCGCTTTAATCGATAAGGATATGCCTGTTGTTTTAATTGCAAATAAATCTGCAGAAACTTATGAAAAAGTTTTATCTAACCTTGAAGAAGTAAAATCTAGAAATGGTAGAATAATTGTGATAGCTTCAAAAGAAGATCAAGGTATAAAACGTCTTGCAGAACATGTAATTTATGTTCCTGAAACAATAGACTCATTAACTCCTATAATTAATTCTATTCCGCTTCAACTACTTGCGTATCATATTGCAGATATCAAAGGTTGTAATGTTGATAAACCTAGAAATCTCGCAAAAAGTGTAACTGTAGAATAAATCTATTCTTTTATCTTTTCTGTATAATGATGCTTAATTATGATAAATATTTATATAATCACATTCGTTTTTATACTCTATGAAGGATGAAACATCATCATTGGATTTATATTTTATCTTACCTGAGTTAAAGATATTTGAAAACTCTAGAATTGATAAAATATTTCAAATGGATAAAGAATTTCTTATTATTGCTCATGTTTCAGGTAAAGGGAAAAACCTTCTAAAAATATCTTTGCCAAGTTTAGTTTATTTAACAGAATTTAAAGAGCAGTTTCCTACAACTCCTCCTGGCTTTTGTATGTTTCTTAGAAAAAGACTTGCAGGCGCTGTTATTCGATCTATAGAACAAATTGATTTTGAAAGAATATTAGAATTTAAAATTGAAACCAAAGAAGATACTTATTATCTTATGGTTGAATTATTTCAAAATGGGAATGTGATTTTGTGTGATTCAGAAAGAAAGATTATTAGTGCTTTTGATTCTCATAGATGGAAAGATAGAACTGTTAGAGGAGGTATTCCTTATGAGCTTCCTCCAAGACAAACAAATACTCCAAAAATTACTTTTGAAGAATTCTCAGATATCATTTCAAAATCAGAACTTAATATGGGTGTTAAATCTTTGGCTGTAGGTCTTGGCTTTGGCGGTTTATATGCGCGAGAATTATGTGCTCTTGCAAAAATTGATGATTCAAAAGAAAAATTTACAAAGACCGATCTTAAGAAATTATTTTCTAGCCTTCAAGATCTTATAAAGAAAGGATCTTCATTAAATCCTATTGTTTGTAAATCTGAAATATTTCCTTTTAAATTGGAATCAACTAATTGTGAATCTGAAGAAACAAAATCTTTTGAAACCTTTTCAACGGCAATTGATTCAGTATTTTCAAAAAAAATTCTTTCATCACATACTGATGCACAATTATCCACTAGAAATAGCGCTTTAGATAAAATTAAACGTATTGTTAATCAACAGAAAAGAACAATTAAAGGTTTAGAAGTAAGTGCAAAAGAGAATCAAGAAAAAGGCGAAGCCATATATCATAGGTATCAAGAACTAGATGCTATTCTTAAAGAACTTAATCTTATTAGAAAAAAACATACTTGGGAAGAAATTAAAGAGAAATTAAAAGGACATAAAACAATTAAATTAATTGATGATAAAAATGGAACTATAACTGTTGATATTTAATTAAGAAATTCTTTTGCAGTTTGTATTGCTTCATTCACGATTTCTTCTTCATTTTTTACAACCCTATCATTCATTAAAATCTTACCATTACAAACAGTTGTATTTACACAAGAACCATTTGCAGCATACACTACATTCGAGATTAAATTATGGTTTGGAATCATTTCAGGCATTTTTAATTTAATTAAGTTAAAATCCGCTAGCATGCCTTCTTTTATTTCACCAGCATTTAATCCAAAGAATTTAAATCCATTTCTTGTAGCCATTTTGAAACATTCATTTGCTCTTAACACTGTAGGGTCATTGTAGTGATGTTTTTGAATTAAAGATGCAAATTTCATTGTATCAAACATGCTTAAATTATTATTTGAAGCAGCACTATCAGTTCCTAAACAAATATTGACTTTATTTTGTTTAAATAATTTATAAGGAAAAACATTATTTACTGCTAATTTCATATTAGAAACTGGATTATACGCTATGCTTACATTGTTTTTAGCAAGAATATCTACTTCTTTTTTATTAACCCATACTGTATGTGCTGCAATAACATTTGATGATAAAAAACCAATTTCATTCAAGTACTCAATTGGTCTCATTCCATGTTCTTTAATACAATCTTTTACTTCAGCTTCATTTTCAGAAACATGAATGTGAAGTTTTAAATTATGTTTTTCTGCAAATTCTTTAGCCCAGATAAGCGATTCTTTTGAAACAGTGTATATTGAATGTGGCCCTAAACTAAATTGTATTTGTTTATGATTTTTATATTCTTCATATAGTTTTTTATTGATGTTTATTTGTTCATTGGCTTTATTTTTATCAGCGAGATCAATAAATACTGCATTTAACGCAGCTCTCATTCCTGTTTCTTCAACTGCTTTGGCGGTTCCTTTAAAGTGCCAATACATATCATTAAACATTGTTGTGCCTGATTTTATCATTTCAAGGCATGCGAGTTTTGAACCTTGATAAACAATTTTCTCAGTCATTTTAGCTTCGTTAGGCCATATTCGATTTTGTAACCAGTCCATTAGTTTAAGATCATCACCATAGCCTCTAAATAAAGTCATTGCAGCATGACTATGGGAATTCATAAATGAAGGTATAATTGCTTTATTTTTTCCGTCGATTTTATGTTCTGCTTCAACATTAATATTGTTGGAAATTTCAGAAATTATATTATTTTCAATGTAAATATCTTTTTGTTTGTTATCATGCAAACAATTTTTTATTATAATTGACATTTAAGTTCCTCTAAGACTTTATTTATTAAATTAATAATTTTATTAGAATTATTTTTTGAGATTTCAAGCATTGTTTCATAATTGAGTTTTTTATTAATTAGTCCGTGTGCATAATTATCAATTGAGCAAATGGCAGCATATTCTAAATCTAATTCTTGAGCTAATGTTGCTTCATTAGCCATAGTCATTCCTATTATCTCTGCAAACTTTTTAAACATATTAATCTCTGATTTAGTTTCAAATCGAGGACCTTTAGAATTAAAATAAATTCCTTTACTAATAAGTTTTATTTTACTTTTTTTAGCAATTTTAATAATTGTTTCTCGAAGAGAATTGTGCATCGTGGGTGTTATATGTTTAAGTTCCTCATCAAAAAAAGTCATTACATCAAAAGTATTTATGTAGTCATCTGGAATCATAATTTTACCAGGGGATAATTTTTTATTTAAACTTCCAACAGAATTTATTGCAATAATTTTTGTTACGCCTAATTTCTTAAAGGCCATAATATTTGCCTTATAATTGACCATGTGTGGTGGATGATTTTTATTTCCATGACGTTGAATAAAGAAGATATCTTTTTGATTTAAAATTTCAACAATTCCATATTCTGTTTTAATTTTTTTTTTAATGGATTTATTTAATAAGTTTGTATCAAAAAGTACAGTCCCTCCTATTATTCCAATTTTCATTTTATTCAAATAATGCTTTAATATCTTTTTTTAATGAATCTTTTAGTCGACCACCATATTGTAATACTGCTCTTGATGCGACATAATTGCCTATTCTTGCAGATTGTTCTGAAGTATAACCATTAGTAATTCCATATAAGAATCCTGCTGCAAAGTTATCTCCAGCTCCAGTTGTATCGATTGCTTTTACTTCGAATCCTGGTACTTTGAAAACCTTATCATTTTCTTTTACTAATGCGCCTTTTTTACCAATCTTTACAATTGCAATCTTTGTAACTTTTGATAATTCTTCTAATCCTTCTTCTTCTGATTTTCCTGTTAGTGCTTTTACTTCTTCTTCATTTGCAAATACTATATCAGCATATTTTTCAATTATTTCTTGGATTTTACCATTTGTTCTTTCTATTAATGCAGAGTCAGACACATCTATTGCAATTAGCTTTCCATGTTTCTTAGCTTCTTCTAAAACTCGCAAGGATATTGTCCGTAACACTTCATCTTCTAAGAAATATCCAGTAACATAAACTAGTTTACTTCTTTTAACATCGTCAAGAATTAATTCTTTTTCTTTGAATGTAATTGCTGCGCCTAAATCAGTGATCATAGTTCTTTCATTATCAGGTGTTACTAATGAAATGCAAGTTCCTGTTTGAACGTTTCCTTGCACAAGTACTGGCTTTATATTATCATCATTCATGGTTTGTTCAATTATCATTCCATGTTTGTCAATTCCAACTTTTCCACAAAAGATTGTTTTTCCACCTAAGTTCGCAATTCCAGACATAGTATTTACAACATCTCCGCCTGGTATGAATGTGATTTCATGATCTTTAAACTTTTCAAGAGTTTCTTTTGATACTTGATTATCTACTAAGTGCATTGTTCCTTTCCGTAGATCTAATTCTACAAGATGTTTATCATCTACTTTCACTATTGCATCCAATAATGGGTTTCCTATTCCAAATACGTCAAACATATTATTATCAAACCTTGTTTATTTTTATTACTTGTGCCTTTTTCTTGCTTATTTCATTAATATTTATAAACTAGTTCTAGCTTTTTTATTTTTATGAACTTTTTTTTAAAACGTTATGCGCAGCTTGGCGAAACATTTGATCCAGAAGAAATAGAACTTAAACGTTCACTTAGAGTTAATACTGTTAAGGCTGGCGCTCATGATGTTTTAGTCAGACTTAAATCAAAAAAGGTTAAACTTGAAAAAATTCCATTTCTTACAGATGGCTATTTTTATACTTCAGAATTTTCTTTAGGATCAACTCCAGAGTATCTTCAAGGTTATTATTATCTTCAAGAAGCTGCAAGTCAAGTGGCAGCTCAAGTTCTTAATCCAAGCTCAGAAGATGCAGTTCTTGATATGTCTGCAGCTCCTGGTGGAAAAACGACTCAAATGGCTGCAATGATGAAAAATCAAGGCGTAATCATAGCTCTTGATAATGAAGTTCATCGTCTTGAATCTTTAAGAAATAATCTTGAGCGTTTATCAGTATCTAATGTTATAACTTATAAGAAAGATGCAAGATATGTGGATGATTTAAATCTTTATTTTGATAAGGTTCTTCTTGATGCTCCTTGTTCTGGTAATTTTGCTGATGATCGTAATTGGTTTGAGAATAGAAATATTACAGGGGTTAAAGATCGTTCTAAAATACAAAAAGCTCTTTTAAGATCTGCTTATAAAGTATTAAAGCCAGGTGGAACTTTAGTTTATTCTACTTGCACTCTTGAACCTGAAGAAAATGAAGAAAATGTAACTTGGATTCTTAATGAATACGACGATATTCGTCTTGAAACAATAGATATTGATGCAGGCAGTCCTGGTTTAAGTGAAGCATTTGGCGAAGTTTATCACAAAGATATTTCTAAAGTAAAACGTTTTTGGCCTCATAAATCAGGCACACAGGGTTTTTTCATTGCGAAGATAGTTAAAAACTCTTAATAGTCATAAACTTCTTTATGGAAATCATTAAATACTTTCAAATTGCTTAAAAGCTTCATGTCTAAAAATTCTATCAAACTTATAAGCATTGTAATGCCTGTTTATAATGAAGAAAAAACTATTCTAGAAGTTTTAAATCTTATATCTAAAGTAAAAATAAATTATCCTTTTGAGTTAATTATCACTAATGATGGATCAAAAGATAATACTGCAAAGAAAATTGAACAATTTGTAAAAAAATCAAAAATTCCTGTAACATTCATAAATAATTCTCATAATCAAGGTAAAGGTGGAGCTATGCGTGATGGTTTTAAAGCTGCAAATGGTGATATCATCATTGTTCAAGATGCAGATTTAGAATATGATCCTGACGAATATAAAGATTTAATCAAACCTTTTGAAAATGGAGCAAAAGTTGTTTATGGTTCAAGAATTTTAGGTCAAAGACCTGAATCAAAAAGTTTATTCTTTAAAGGCAAACATCCAAATGCATCTTTCTTAGCTTATTTTGGTGGTATAACTATAACTTTTTTTACAAACATTTTATTTAATGCAAAACTCACTGATGAACCAACTTGTTATAAATGTTATAGATCTGAAGTAATCAAAACTAACCAATTCAAAAATGATGATTTTGCATGGGAACCTGAAATAACTGCAAAGATTCTAAAGAAAAAAATAATTATTCATGAAGTACCAATATCTTATTTTCCAAGGACTGCAAAAGAAGGAAAAAAGATTAATTGGAAAGACGCTGTTAAAGCCATAATGATTTTATTCAAAGAAAGATTTCAAAATTAGAAATTAATTGTTAAAATGAAATTAAGATCAAGCGATATACCGTTAATACTTGTTATATTATATTTAATGGTTTCTATGTTTACACTAGTAAGTGCTTTCTCAGGTTCATATTCCCTTCCAAGTCCGCTTTATGGTGGTGATTATTATTTTCAAGCAGGCGCAATTAAACACCTTTTAGAAGGTGGTTCTTTTTTCTCTAGTTCATCTATGCTTGAAGGTGCAGTCGGATATTTTCCTCTTTATTCGTTATTTATTACAGGTATTTCCTTACTTGGAGTTTCTTTATTTCAATCTATGTTTGTAGGTTCAATTATATTGTTTCTTTTTTCATTCATTATTTTCTTTTTCTATGGAAAAAGTCTTTCAGGAAGAAATGATTTTGCATTATTTATGGCTTTATTATTGGTACCTATATCTATAATTATGAAATATACTGAGTTTGCATTTATGGTAATTGCACCATTAGTGATGTTAAGTTTTTTTACTTATAATAAACATAAATCTTTAACAAATGTAATCGTTTTTGGATTAATATGGGGTTTACTTGCATGGTCTAATAACTTAGCGTTTATGGGTGTTAGTATATTGCTTGTTTTATTATTAGTTTGGGAAAAAGTTTCTTGTTTTAGAAACAAAAACAAACTATTTGAAAAGAATGAACTAAAATATTTATTGTTAATTTTTATTATTGTATTCATTTTAGCAATTCCTTTTTGGTATAAACCAATTGTTGTTCATGGAATGCACAGCATGTATGATAGGATACACATGGACTTTCCAGATTTTGCAAGATTTGATATAAAATTTAATTTTATTTGGACTTCGTTTCAATCATTATTTTTAAACTTAACATCTGTAAGAACGATTATTTTGAGCTTATTTTCAATTACTGGTTTGTTTGCAATATTTTTTGCAAAGAAAAAAGAATTTATCATTTTAAGAAGGGGAATTATTATTTCTTTATTCATTGTTTTTTCCTACTTCATTACTGAGTTATTTGGATTAAATATTAATCCTGTAAGGCAGTTTTCACTTTTGTCTTTGATTATATTTTTTCCATTCCTATTGTATACAGGATTTAATTTTATTAAATCAAAAGTTCCTGAAAAGTTTCAAAAGAAATTTGTATATTCAATACTTTTTATCTGTGTGATATTGATTTTATTTAACACTCTTACTTTTGTTTCTTGGCAAAAGGATGATATTAGAATGGAAGTTTCAAAGAAGTCTTTACCTTTAAATCTTTTACATGCAGCAGAGTATTTTGAAGATTACTCTAGTATAAATTCAGTTATTCTATCTTGCAAGGAATGTTCTTTCATTATTAACGGATTAACTGGAAGAAAAGTTATGGTGAATAGATGGGCTCAACAAAACGATCCTTTCATTGACTTACCTCAAAGAGATTTAGACGCTGCATTGATACTATATGGTTCAAATGACACTCTTAGAAAAGAACTTTTAAAGAAGTATAAAGTGGAATTCATTTATTGGGATATTAGGTGGAATGATTTAGAATATAGATTTAATGATGATGGAACAATTAAAAGTCATTTTGATCCATTAATGTTTTATTATTCAAAAGAACGAGAAGATCTATTGGTACAAAATAATATCTCCTATATAAGAAATGAATTGTGGGTTGATCCTTCAGTTAGAAATGATAAAATTAGAATGTATGACTTATTGTTAATATCGCCTGATAATTATGCAAATAGAACTTATCAATGGAATGAAGCTTTAGATAAATACTTAGATCTTTCTTGGACATTTAATCATGATAATATAACTTCTTCTGAAATATTTAAAGTAAATAAAACTAGAATCTAAGTCTTTATAATTTTAAAAAGAAAAGTGGTCAGCGACTCAAGGTTCCCGTATAAGAATACAGTACAACTTGAAACGTCGGAGTGCTTGACTTCTGAGTTCGAAATGGGATCAGGTAGGACCACTCCACTATGGCCGACCAAAGTTAAAGAAACGCAGGTTATTTATAAAGCTTTCTGATAAAATGAATAATTCTTTCACTAAAATTTGTGAGGACTAAACTAATTTAAGTAACATTTAATCTAAAAAACTAAATCACAAATTTCTTTAAATTTATTTTTGGTAAGTACTTTGAATAATACTAATGCCACAATATAAACTATTCCTGATATTATAAGCACTATTATTGCCTCAGTTATCATATTTGACATTTTAAGTGCTTGTTTTAATATTAGAATAGAAATTATGAATACACAAGAAGATAATATTGTTTTTAGTTGTTGAGCATAATTTATTTTCACAAGATAGTTTTTAAGAATTAATTTTATTGTTAAATAAGCCATTAATGCAAATCCAATAGCGGTTGCAATTGCAGCGCCTGTAGCTCCAAATAATGTTATTAATATAATGTCTAAGACAATATTAACTGCTGCACCTATAAACAATATTTTTGAACGGTCTTTTACTTTTCCAATACCTGCAATTATTGCAAAATTAATATCTCTGATTGCCATGAAAATAAAACCTAAAGCAAAGACTCTTAATGCATTTGAAGCTGCAAGATATTTTGCACCAAACAAAGTTAAAATAATGAGTTCAGGATATGCAAAGAATACTAAACCAAGAGGAAGGGAAAATATTAGTAAATTGTTGTAAATGATGCTTATTATAGTTTTAATTCCATTCGTATTATTATTATGAAACATGTGTGAGATTTTTGGAAACAGAATAATTGTGATTGGCATGATTAATAATAGTATAATGTTTATAGCAGGGTAAGCAATATTGTACAAACCAACAGTCTCTGATCCTCGAATAATAGTTAAAATAATTGTGTCTGAATATATCAAAAGCATACCTGCCGCAGTTGAAAACATGATAGTTTTTGCATATGCAAAAACTTCTTTTCTAAGAGGTATGCTAAGATTTGCTTTAGCATATAGAATATCTTTAAAATTAGAATAAAAGAGGATGATATAGATTATAGTTATCACAAACATTCCTATTAAATAACTCCATGCAGGAACCATATAACTATTAGATGCACCCTTAAACAGAATACTTGCTGAGATGAGAATGACAACAAATTTGCATAGTTCATTTAATCTTAGATGAATAACTTTTTGATAAGCACTAAACAAACATCCAATTGATGGAAGAATAGTATTAAACATAAATAATATGATTAAGATGGTTAATATACCCTCAGCCAAAGGATCTTTAAAATAATATATTACCAAAGTTTTTTTTAATAAGAAAAGAATTAATCCAATAGTTAAACCAAATATCAATTGAGGAATGATACTAATAATTATGATTCCTTTTATCCTTGATTTATCATTTTTGGTTAAATACTTATTGATGAAAAACACTGAAGATTCGCTAAGTCCAAGATCTCTAAAAGGCGCAAAGAAGAAAACAAACGCAAAGACAGCATAGAAAAGACCATATTCTGCAAGTGTTAAACTTCTAGCAAAAAGAATTCTAACAATATAACTAGCAAGTCCTGTTAGTAGAACAATGATAAAAATTAATATGGATGATTTAGCAATAGGTTTCATAATAAATAAGATTAATTAATTGGATTTATAAATCTGTTTGTATGATTGAATTATTTTGAAATAGTATTAATTTATAATAATAAATGATTAATAGATAGAATCCATTAACAACATATTTTTAAATGAGTAATTATTTGTTTTATTTAATTTATTTAATTAAGAGGGAACATATGACACAATTAACCGCAACACAATATAGAGAACTTTTTAAGCTTAGAGCTGAAGGAAAATTAGAATCAATGGAATGTACTAAAAGTTTGTTTAAATTTTTAAAACCTATTTATGCTGATAATATGAATATATTAGATATTCCTTGTGGTTTAGGACATTATTTTTATGTTTTGAAAGATTTAGGAAATTTCAAATATTATGGTGTTGATTTAGATTCTGAAGCTGTTTTAATGGCAAAAGACGTTTGGAAAAATAATCCTGAGGTAAATTTTAGCGTCCAGGATATTAAAAATTTAAATTTTGATGATGGATTTTTTGATATTGCAATATGTTATAATCTAATTCTTCATTTAAAAGAATATAAATTGCCTTTGAAAGAGTTATTTAGAGTTTCAAAGAAGTATATATTTGTAAGAAGTTTGTTTGATGATCAAACATCTATAAATACTTTAAAGAGTTCAGACGATTATAAAAAAGTGTATTCTGATTTAACATATCAGTATAATACTTATTCTAAAGAAGAAATGATTTCATATGTTAAAACATTAGGAAATTGTAATGTTACTTTTTTCCCTGATAAAGTTGATGTTAGTAATGATAGTCTTAAAAAACAAGCAGAATTATTAGGTACTGATGTATTTGAATTTGCTGAATCTAAATCTGATAAAAAGGAAAATTTTAAAGGATTAGAACTTAATTATGAACTTATGTTAATTGAGAAATTGGAGCGATGAATTAAAATGAGATATTGTAAACTTTGTGTTACACCCCAAACAAGACCAAGAATAGAGTTTGATAATGAAGGAGTCTGTAATGCTTGTCGATATGCTGAAACAAAAAAAAATATTGATTGGAAGAAAAAAGCACAAGAGCTTAAAGATATAGTTAAAAAGTATAAGCGTTCAGAAGGATATGATTGTATTGTTCCTGTTAGTGGAGGTAAAGATAGTCATTTTCAAACTCATTATGTTAAAGAAGTATTAGGTCTAACTCCTTTATGCGTAACATTTAATCCTGCAATGCCTTCAGAAATTGGCGTTAAAAATCGTGAGAATTTAATAAATAGTTTAGCTGTTGATCATATTCTAATTACGCCTGATCCAAAAATGCATGCAAAACTAGCTAAAATAATGTTAAAAGAGCATGGAAATGTTTTTTTGCCATGGATACAAGGAGTATTTGCAGGCCCAACACGGGTTGCTGTCGAGAAAAAAATACCTTTAATATTTTATGGTGATAATGGTGAAGCGGAATATGGTGGAGCAACAAATACTAAAGAAGCAACTTCTATTGAATCATCTGCAGCTGTTAATTTAAGAGTGCAAAGTGATAGACCTAATTGGAAAAACCCTGAGAATTGGGATTATTATGGTATTCCAAAGAAATCTTTAACGCTTTATATCGAACCGACTGATAAAGAAAAAGAAGAAGCTGGAGTAAAAAGATTATTTTTAGGCGATTATATTCCATGGAATAATAATCAAAATCTAAATGTTGCTTTAAATATAATTGGTGGGTTTACTTTAAGAGAAACAAGAATTGCTGGAACTTACACACATGGTACAAGCATGGATGATGATTTAGATGAATTATACTTGTGGTTCTTATGGCCTAAATTTGGATTTCACAGAGCATCAAAATCTGCATCTCCAGACATTCGTGAAGGAAAATTAACTCGAGAAAAAGCAATTGAACTTGTTCGAAAATATGATGGTGAATTTCCATGGGATGTTTTTGATAGAACTTTAGATTATTTAGATATGTCAGAAGAAGAATTCTGGGATGTTGTAAAAAGATTCATAGGTGATGAAGAGAATATTAAAAGAGAAATAGAACTTGCAAATGGAAGCCCAGTACCTAATAAGATTCCTGCATGGGAAAAAATTAGTTCAAACAAGTGGAAACATATTGGCACAATACATGGTGAAGATAGATTTTTAGAATTACCACTTTCCAGACCATCAACCACTTTTAGCGGGGAATAAACTGGTTTTTAATATGATTGTAATTATTGATTATGGCTTAGGAAATGTACTTTCAGTTTTAAATGCTTTAACTGCAATAGGTTGTCAAGCAATTATTTCTAATAAAAAAGAAGATATTTTGAATGCCTCTAAACTTATCCTTCCTGGTGTTGGAGCATTTGCGCAGGGAATGAAAAATCTAAGAGAGAGAAATTTAATTCCGATATTAAATAATGAAGTATTAGTAAAAAAGAAACCAATTCTAGGAATTTGTTTAGGAATGCAATTATTTGTAGAAAAAGGATTTGAAGAAGGAACTTATAATGGTTTAGGTTGGATTAAAAATTCTACTGTTGAGAAAATAATTCCTTCAGACTCAAATCTTAAAATCCCTCATGTAGGATGGGAAAACACAACCCATAAAGAAAATATATTATTTGAAGAATTACCCTCTGATTCAGAATTTTATTTTGTACATAGTTATTATTTAAAATGTTGTGAAGAGTTTATCACTTCAACTTTTAATTATGCAGGAGATTTCACTTCAAGTATTCAAGTAGAAAATATTTATGGAACACAATTTCACCCTGAAAAAAGTCAGAAAAATGGTCTTAAATTACTAAAAAATTTTGTTAATATGTGAGTATAAATGGTTAAAAAAAGATTAATTTTAACATTACTAATAAATCAAGAATCTTTTGTAAATAGTCGTAACTTTAAAATACAAAACATAATTAATTTAGAAACCATCGTAGAACATTTAAATTTTGAAGCAATAGATGAATTAGTAATATTGAATGTTGCAAGAAATGAGAAAAAATTAGATCGTTTTTGTGAGCACATTAAAGAGATTTCTAAAAATTGTTTTATTCCTATTGCAGCAGGTGGAGGCGTTAAGTCAGTAGATGATTTTAATAAACTTCTTCGAAGTGGAGCAGATAAAATTATTATTAATACTTCTGCCATCGAAAATCCTTCTTTAATTTCAGATGCAAAGAATTTTTTTGGTTCACAATGTGTTATTGTTTCAATTGATGTTAAAAAGAATGGATCTGGAATACAAGAAGTTTTTTCACATAATGGGGTTGTTAATACAAACAAAAATGTTTTTGAATGGATAAAAACAGTTGAACAACTAGGTGCTGGTGAAATTTTCTTAACATCCATAGATATGGATGGTATTGGAAAAGGATATGATATTGATTTAATAAGAAAAGCAGTAGAAATAACTTCGATTCCAGTAATTGCTTCAGGCGGAGTTGGTGAACTTAGTCATTTATCCAAAGGCCTTAAAGAAACAGATGTATCTGCTGTTTCTTTAGCAAATCTATTTCATTTTATAGGTCATAGTTTAGTTAAAGCTAAAAAACATCTTATTCAAGCTGGTTTAGATGTCCCTGAACCTCTTTGGAATTTTTAATTTTTTTTAATGTTTAATATATTATAAAAATTTATAAACTTAATTTTTTCCTAAAATTTGGAGGTAGTTATTATGGAATCAACAAAAGATAGTACTTTTAGTCAAATTAAAGTTCAAGGCAGCAGTATAGAAAATACTCCAGAGTATAAAGAATATAGAAGACAATGGGTTGAAAATCCTCGTGATCATGTTCTTAATGATTTCCCTATTCATTTAGATTTAGAGATTAATCCTCATTGTAATTTAAGATGTGTGATGTGTTTTCAATCATTTGCACCTTTAAAGTCAGGTTATATGACTGAAGAATTGTTTAAGAAGGTAATTGATGAAGGAGCAGCTAATGGTTTAAAATCAATTAAACTTCAATATCGAGGCGAACCTTTACTTCATCCCATGGTTACCAAGTTTGTAGATTATGCAAAAAAGAAAGGTGTTATTGAAGTTATGTTTAACACAAATGCAAATTTATTATCAGAAAAAATAGCTCGTGAATTAATTGAAGCAAAGATGGATAAAATTATTTGTTCAATAGATGGTTATACTGCTGATGTTTATGAAAAAGTTAGAATTAATGGAAAGTTTGACAAAGTCTTGGGCAATTTAAAAAGACTTAAAGAATTAAAAGAAGAATATGGTGTTGATTATCCTATTATTCGTGTTCAAATGGTCAGACTTCCTCACTTAACAGATGAGTATGTGAAGAATTATGTTGATTTCTGGACAAAAATTGCTGATTATGTTGGTGTAGAAGAATTCAATGATTGGGAAAGTGAAATGAGTGGTAAACTATCTGAGGATGAATCAATCTGTAAAGAATTTTGTTGTACACAACCTTGGCAAAGATTATTTGTTATGTGGGATGGTACAATAATTTTATGTTGTGGTGATCATAATTTATCAATGCCTCTTGGAAATGCAAATACTGATAGTTTAAAAGATATTTGGCTAAGTCCAAGAGTACAAGCAATAAGAGATTTACATATAAAAGGAGATTCTCATAAATTACCTATTTGTAACGTTTGTAGTGGTAGAAGAACTATTATACGATTAGGAAAAATGGATTGTTCAACAAATAAAAAATGAAAGCTGCAATTATTGGTCTTGGTGCAATGGGAAAAGTTCATCTTGATACTGTGTGCTCAATATCAGATTTTGATTCTGTGGTTGCATGTGATATATCGAAAGATAACCTTAATTTACTAAAAGAGAAATATTTTCAAGTAACTTTTTATGAAGATCATAAATTACTTTTTGAAAAAGAAAAACCAGATTATGTTTCAGTCGTAACTTTAGGAAGTTCACATCTTGCTATTGTAAAAGATGCAGTTCAATCAGGTGTTAAATATATTCTTTGTGAGAAACCTATTTCAACAAATTTAGTTGATGCAGAAGAAATAGTGTCTCTTTCAAAAAATAATGATGTTAAGATTGCCATTAATCATTCAAGAAGAGGAATGGAATTTTATCAGTCTGTTAAAGATAAATTTCTTCCAGAAATAGGTGGTGTAAAATCCTTCTTTTTTTCATGTGGCGGTGGAAGACTTGGAAGTGTAGGTGTTCATTTATTTGACATGTTTAGATATTTATCAGATAAAGAATTTACTTCAGCATATGGTGTTTTAGATCTTAATTATTCTGGAGATCATAAAGGACGAGATGTTTTTGATCCTGGTGCAAGCGTTTTATATATGATGGAAGATAACATTCGTTGTTATATGGATGTGACTGATGATATTGGAACAGGAGTATTTTTAGTTATATCAGGTCCATATGGTCGAATTGTTGTAAATGAAGGTGCTAATTATGCTTTTATGGAATGTCGTTCAAAAGAAGATAAAGAAAAAAGACTTGGACAATATACGCTTCCTTTAATTAAAACAAATTTAGATTATATTTCTTTAGATTTAAGAAATGCAACTAAAGAAATGATTGAATCTCTTATAAAAGGAGATATATTATGTTCTACAAATGATGGATTAAAAGCTGTTGAACCAGTGTTAGCAATGCATCTTTGTTCAAAAGATAAAAAAGTTGTTACTTTTCCTTTAAAAGAAAAAGATTTTAATGTAAATATAACTTAATATTCATTAATAGGAGGTTTAAATGATAAGACTTGGAGTAATTGGAATTGGAAAAATTGCGCAGTTTCATTTAAATGCATTATCAAAAGTTAATGATATTAAGCTAACTGCTTTTTGTAATAGAACCATATCAAAAGCAGAGATTGCAGCTAAAGAATTTGGTGTAACACGAATTTATTCTGATTATAAAAAAATGCTATCTGAGGCGGAATTGGATGCATTATGTATTTTTGTATCTTCAAATCAATTAAAAACCGTATTATTAGATTGTTTAAATTATAATATTCCTATACTCGTGGAAAAGCCATTAGGTATGAATTTATCTGAGTCTCAAGAAATTGTGAATGCTTGTAAAAAAAAGAATTCAAAAGTATATGTTGGTTTAAACAGACGTTTTATGTCAACAGTAATTCAAGCAAAAAAATTAATGGAAAAATCTGGTGGAATAAAATCAATAATGATTGAAGCTAATGAACGTTTATGGCAAATTAAAGAACTTTATCCAGGACAAGATGAAATTATAAATAATTGGATTTATTTAAATGGAATTCATTGTATAGATTTATTCAGATTTTTTTGTAATGATGTAAAAACTGTAAACTCAAAATCTTCTTTTGGAAATTATCATTCTATGATTGAGTTTGAAAATGGTTCGATGGGACATTACTCTTCTGTTTGGGATGCTCCAGATGGATGGAGTATTCAGTTATTGAATGAAAAAGTCAAACTAATACTCAAACCATTAGAAAAGTTAATTATTAAAAGATTAAAACAAGAAGACCAAATTATTGAATTATCCGATATTGATAAGGAATTAAAGCCAGGTTTTTATTTGCAAGCAAAAGCTTTTAGCAAGGCTATATTAGGCGCAAAAACTTTGCCTGATTTTAATGAAGCTCACAAAACAATGCAATTGATTAATCAAATAAATGGTGAAAATAAATGAATATAATAACTATTATTCCTGCAAGAGGTGGAAGTAAAGGAATTCCTAAAAAGAATATAAAAGACTTTTGTGGAAAACCGCTTATTGCACATTCTATAGAACAATCGCTTGGATGTAAATTTGTTAATCGAACTATTGTTTCAACAGATTCAGAAGAGATTGCAAGTGTTTCAAGAAAATTTGGAGCAGAAGTTTTTATTAGACCAAAAGAACTTGCTCAAGATAATTCACCATCTATTGATACAACAAAGCATGTGTTGCAATTGTTAGAAGAAGAAAACTATCAAGTGGATATAGTTATTTTGCTTCAACCAACTTCGCCTTTAAGAACATCTAAGATGCTTTCTAAAGCGATAACAAGATTTCAATCTTCAGATGTTAATATGTTAGTTTCAGTATCTAAATCTAAATCACTACTAAAATGGTTTTTAACAATTGAAAATAATTATCTTAAATTTCTAAAAGATAACAATTTTGGAAAAATTAGACGACAAGATCAAAGTGAAGACATTTTTTCCCTAAATGGATCGATATATATATTTAAGAAAGAGATTGTAGCAAAGTGTGAAAATTATGTTTGGAGTGAGAAAACAATTCCTTTTGAAATGGAAAAAGAATATTCATTTGATATTGATACGCAATTTGATTTTGATATTGCAGAGTTTGTAATGAAACTAATCCAAAATGAAAATAAAAATCGATGAAAAATTTATTGGAGAAAAAGAACCAATATTTATTATAGCTGAAGCTGGCGTAAATCATAATGGCGATATAAACATTGCAAAGAAACTGATTGATGTTGGTGTTGAAGCAAAAGTTGATGCAGTTAAATTTCAAACTTTTAAAGCAGAATTAATTGTGACAAAAGATGCTACTCAAGCAGACTATCAAGTTGAAAATACTGGTGTTGTTGAATCTCAATTTGATATGTTAAAAAAATTAGAATTAACTGAAAGCGATTTTGCTGAATTAAAATATTATTGTGAAAAAAAGAATATTGAATTCTTATCAACTCCACATAGTGATATTTGGAGTGTTGATTTATTAGAAAACTTAAACATATCATTTTACAAAATTGGTTCAGGTGATCTTACAAATATACCTATGTTAAAGTATATTGCTAAATTTAATAAACCAATTATTTTGTCATCTGGTATGGCTGATATGGATGAAATTAAAGAAAGTGTTGATTTGATTAAAAAAGAAGGAAATAATAAGATTATCTTGCTTCATTGTACAACAAGTTATCCTTGCCCTGAAAATAAAGTTAATTTATTAGCTATGCAAACGATCAAAGAACAATCTGAATGTCTTACTGGTTATTCTGATCATACAATTGGTCTTGAGACAGCTGTTATATCTACTTGTCTTGGCGCAATCATGTATGAAAAACATTTTACTTTAGATAATAACATGGAAGGTCCAGATCATAAAGCATCTCTTAATCCAAATAAGTTAAAACAAATGGTTGAATCTATTAGATTTGTAGAGAATAACAATATAACAGATCCTTATGAAGCGTTTGATAAATTAAATGAATCAGATTTGATTGATTATAAGTTTAATAAAGATTTAATTAAAATTATTCTTGGAAAAAGTGAAAAGATTCCGGAGCCTGAAGAAATAGAAATAGCAAAAGTTGCTAGAAAAAGTGTCATAATTTTAGAAGACATTAAACAAGGCGACAAGTTTACATCTTCAAACATTGGTGTAAGAAGACCTGGCGAAGGTTTAAGTCCAAAACATTATGATGTTATCATTGGTAAAATAGCAAACAAAGATTTGAAAAAAGATAGTTATATTTTTTTAGAGGATATAGAATGAAAAAAATATTATATATTTCAGGTACCAGAGCTGACTATGGTTTAATGAAAAAAACTTTAATAGCTATAGATTCAAATAAAGATTTAGATTTAGAAATTGTTGTTACAGGAATGCATCTTATGAAAGAGTTTGGCAAAACAGTATCAGAAATTCAAAAAGATAATTTTAAAATTCATAAAATCGCCACCACTTTTAAAAGTGATGATCGTTTGTCAATGGCTAAGTTTTTAAGTGAATTTATGCTTGCTTTAACAAAGAAAATTAAAAAAATAAAACCAGATATTATTTTTGTCTTAGGTGATAGAGCAGAAATGCTTGGTGCGGCATCCGTGGGAATGTATGCAGGTATACCTGTTGCACATGTTCAAGGTGGTGATGTTTCTTCAACAGTTGATGATATTGCAAGACATACAATCACTAAATTATCACAAATTCATTTTCCTGCAACAAAACAAAGTGCAAAAAGAGTGATAAGCATGGGTGAAGATTTAAAGACCGTATTTGTTTGTGGTTCTCCAGGAATTGAAGATATAGATAAGGATCTTTTTTCAAAAAAATATATTGTTAGTAAGTATGGTCTAGATTCAAAAAAACCTTATCTTGTAATGATACAACATCCAGTAAGTGTTGAAGAGAAAGATGCAGGAAAACAAGTTTTAAATACACTTAATGCAATTAAGAATAATAATTTACAAGCAATTTTAGTTTTTCCAAATGCTGATGCAGGAGGAAGAAATATGATTAAGGTAATTAATAGTTTTAATTCTGATTTAATTAAATCATTTAAGAGTATACCTCGAAAAGATTTCTTAAGTTTAATGAAATATTCTGCTGCTATGATTGGTAATTCAAGTTCAGGAATAATAGAATCCGCATCATTTCAAATCCCTGTAATTAATATTGGAACAAGACAAAAAGGTCGTGAAAGAGGAAATAATGTAATTGATACTTCTTATTCAACAGCAAGTATTTCATCTGCATTAAATAAATGTCTTTATGATAAAAAATTTAAACAAAAAGTTAAATTATCAAAAAACCCTTATGCTTTAGGAAAAACATCTAAGATAATTGTACAGAAACTTTTAAAAACAAAACTAGATGATAAACTATTACAAAAGAGACTGAAATAAATGTTGAACAAGAATGGGTGTGAATTAATTTCATATAAGAGGAAATAACGATGGAAAGATTTAATGATTGGAAAAAACCCGAAATAAAAGAAGGTGAATTAACTAAATGGAACTGGATGGTTCAAGGAACAGATGGACTTGTGATGGGTGATAAAGTTGATATAGGTGCATTTTCTTATTTGAATGCTAAATATGGGATCGAAATTCAAGATGAAGTTCAAATTGGTAGTCATTGTTCAATTTATAGTTATAGTAGTATTGATGAAAAGAATGGGAAAGTTACTCTTAAGAAAAATTGTAAAATTGGCACTCATTCAACTATCTTGCCAGGAATTACAATTGGGGAAAATTCAATTGTTGGAGCTCATAGTTTAGTAACAAAAGACATTCCTGATAATGTTTTAGCTTTAGGAGTGCCTGCAAAAGTAATAAAAAATTTAAATTAAATAAAATGAACTATAAAATACCTTTATTCAAAACTTATTCAGATGAAGATGATGTTAATGCTGTAACTAAAATTATTAAACGAGGAACTTTTTGGGCTGATGGTCCAGAAATTTCAGAGTTTGAATCTAAAGTTGCTGATTATATTGGAGTAAAATATGCTTTAGCATTTAATTCAGGCACATCTGCATTACATGTTATGTTTTTAGCTTATAATATTAAGAATTCTGAAGTTATTGTTCCTGCGTTTACGTTTGTTGCAACTGCAAACGCGGTTGTTTTAGCAGGTGGAAAACCAGTTTTCGCAGAAACAGAAACTGATACTTTTGGTCTTGATGTTGAAGATGTAAGAAAAAGAATCACTTCAAAGACTAAAGCTATTGTTACAATTCATTATGGCGGGTTTCCTGCACGTGATACTGAGAAATTAAGAGCTTTAGCAGATGAATATAACATTTTATTTTTAGAAGATGCTGCACAGTCTTTTGGTGCATCCATAAACAATAAAATGATTGGAAGTTTTGGAGATTCATCAATCTTTAGTTTTTGTCAAAACAAAATTCTTCCAACTGGCGAAGGTGGCATGATTCTAACAAACTCAGTTGATATTTATGAAAAAGCAAAGCTTTTACGATCTCATGGTCGTATTGAGAATGAAGAGGATTATTTCTCAACCACAAAAGACAATGATTATATTGAAGCAGGTTATAATTTTAGATTGCCAACAATGCTTGCAGCTCTTGGAATTTCTCAATTAAATAAAGTTCAAAAATTAATAGATATGAGACGTTCTGCTGCGGATTATCTAATTTCAAATTTATCAGTTATTTCGGACATTTTTTTTATGAAAAAAATAGACTGTGCTTATCAAGTATTTCAAATGTTTACTTTTAAACTATCAAATAAGAAAATAAGAGATGATTTGCAAGAATATCTGATTTCAAATAGTATTATGTGTAAAATATATTTTAACCCAATAAATCTTAAAACTTTATACATTAATAATTTTAATTGTAAAAAAGGCGATTTACCTATTACAGAAGATTTAGCTGATAAAGTATTAACAATTCCCTTTTATCCTGGGATTGAACGTCATGAATTAGATTATTTAATTGAGACAATAAAAGCTTTTTTCAAAACTAAAGAATAACTATTTAAATTGAGTGTTCTTCATTTATTCATGTCAAAAATAACTTTAGAGAAAACATTTAGAAATAAAGATATACTTATAACAGGTGGTTGTGGATCAATTGGTAGTGAAATTGTTAGACAATTGTTGGAATATAAACCTAAAAGAATAAGAATTTTTGATAATAATGAAGCAAGTCAGTTTAATTTCTCTCAAGAATTAAATAATCCTACTGTTCGACATTTAATAGGCGATATTAGAGATAAGGACAGAGTTAGAAGAGCTATGAAAGGCGTCAATATTGTTTTCCATGCAGCTGCATTAAAACACGTTCCGCTTTGCGAATATAATCCTTTTGAAGCTGTACAAACAAATGTTATTGGTACTCAAAATCTTTTAGATATTGCTAGAGAAGAGAAAATAGATAAGTTTTTAGCTATTAGTACAGATAAAGCAGTAAACCCTATAAATACTATGGGTGCAACAAAATTATTATGTGAGAAGCTTGTTACTGCATCTTTTGGAGCTTTTAGAACTAAATTTGCTTGTGTTCGTTTTGGGAATGTATTAAACTCAAATGGTTCAGTTGTGCCTATATTTAAGAAACAACTATCTAAAGGGGGACCCATAACTATAACAAGTGACAAAATGACTCGTTTTTTTATGTCAATTTCTGAAGCAGTTGGACTTGTTCTTGAGTCTATGACTTTACTTAAAGGAGGGGAAATATTTATTCTTAAAATGAACAGCCTTAAGATAAAAGATCTTGCAGAAGTTATGATTAAAGAGTTTGCACCAATATATAATTATGATCCTAATAAAATAAAAATTTCAATTATAGGTGTTAGACCTGGTGAAAAACTTAGCGAATGTTTAATTACTAAAGAGGAAACTAATTATTTATCTGAAAAAAGTAATATGTTCATTCTACATTCACCTGTTATATCCCCCCAACATACTGAATCGTTCAAGTCTAAAAAGAAATATTCTGAATATGATTCTGGAAATATTACTCAGTTAACATTAAGTCAAATAAAGAAATTTTTAAAAATATATAATATTTTATGATTATTTCATTTTTTTAATATTTTTATTTATTAAGTTTATTATTATTTTTGAACTATCAATCTTTTTTCCGCAAATATTTTTTATAAATTTATTTTTATCTGTAGAATACTTTTTATAACAATAATGCTTTATAATATTGGATAAATTATCGCCTATATTAACTGTAGGTCCGATATTATAATTATCTAACCACCCTAATAAAAACTTCTTTAATTTTTTTGATAAAACCAAATTTATCACATTACTATCTAACAATATCGCTTCAATTGCTGATGTTGATCCAAAATGGATAAAAAATTTATGTTGGGACATTAATTCATATAAAGATTTTCTTGATAATGATCCATCATATAAATTTATTTTATGTTTATCTAAT
>CAYOEA010000001.1:266939-270750 GCA_964402995.1 uncultured Methanosarcinales archaeon | reverse complement strand
AAGTACTTTTGCATAATAGGATACCTCACCTTTCAAGGTGAGGAGGTTCATTTTTTCTCGACTTTCTTAACTTATTTTAATTCTAAATTAGAATATTTCTTTTAATATAATATGAATTCATCTATCATTTTTTACGTATAAATGAAAAGATTTATATAGTTATTAGCAGAAATAATAGTTATGAGTTTAGATAAAACAGATAACCGAATTCTTTACGAACTCGACAGAAATGCAAGAATTAGCATAAAGAAACTTGCACAACTCACTTGTACTAGCAGGGATAAAGTTTCATACAGAATTCAAAGATTGGAGAAAGTAGGAATTATTGATCAGTACTATGCGCTCATAGATTATTCTAAGCTTGGTTACTCGTTAATTAGGCAACATATTAAATTTAAAAATACGACACCCGAAATAGAACTTGCCATGTTTGACTTCTTTAAAGGCAGGAAAAATATCTTCAAATTATATGAAGTTGAAGTCGCATGGGATTTAGTTGTTGGAGTCTTAGTGAAAGATTTAAAGGACTTCAACACTTTATTTTTAGAATTTAAATCGAAGTTTGGAAAGTACATTCAGTCTTCAAACTCATCGGTTTTTATTGAATACATTCACTACTTTAGAAATTATCTTTCTGAAGAGAATGATGTTACAGCACTCGTGGTTGGGGGTAACTCCAAGATTGAAGTAGATAATCCTGGTTTAATTGAACTTCTTGCAAGGGAGGCTCGTTTAAGTCTAACTGAGTTAGCAAAAAAACTAAACTTAAGTCTTAATGCTGTCAAGTATCAAAAAAAGAAACTCGAAGCATCAGGCATCATTATTGGTTATAGAGCGAAAATAAACCATGAATTAATTGGTTATGAATATTATAATATTGATTTATTTTTAGATGATGGTTCAATTATTTCTTCATTAAGAGAATTTTGCAAACAACATAAAAATATCATTTATGAAAATAGACCTGTTGGTGGTTCTGATTTTGAATTTAATGTAGAAGTAAAAAGTCATGATAATATGATTCGAATAGTTAACGAGTTAAAATCTTCTTTTCCAGAACAAATCAGATCTTGGCATTATTATAAACAAGTACATACACATGAGTACAATTATTTTGGGATAAATTAAAATTTGAGATAGTTAACAATTATTCCAATTAGAATATTTCTATCAAGAACCTTTATAAAAACCTTGCAGTTGATTTAACTATATTTGGAGGTTATAAAATTGAAGAAAGGTAGATATTTATTCACAAGTGAAAGTGTAGGTGCAGGGCACCCAGATAAGATGTGCGATCAAATTAGTGATGCACTATTAGATGCGGCTTTAAAAGACGATCCAAACTCAAGAGTGGCTATAGAAACTTTAGTAAAAACAGGTTTTGTAGTTGTAGCAGGAGAGTTAACAACTAAAACTTATATAGATGTTCAAAAAGTAGTACGAGATGCTATCAGACATATTGGTTATGATGATCCTGATTATGGATTTGATTGTGATGGATGTGGCGTATTAAATGCAATCTCTGAACAAAGTCCTGATATTAGTCAAGGTGTATCTAAAGGGCAAGGTTTACATAAAGAACAAGGCGCAGGAGATCAAGGTTTAATGTTTGGCTATGCAACAAAAGAAACACCTGAATTAATGCCATTATCAATAATGCTTTCTCATAAATTAGTAAAACGACTTGAAGTAATTAGAAAGTCGGGTAAACTAAAATATTTAAGACCAGATACTAAAAGTCAAGTTACAGTAGAATATAATAATGGAAAACCTGTGAGAGTTGATACAGTTGTTATTGCAACACAACATTCGCCAAAAGTTAGACATAAAACTATTGTTAACGATTTGATGAAATATGTAATAAAACCTGTTTGTGGTAAATGGATTGATAATAAAACAAAATTTCATATTAACGCAACAGGTGCATTTGTAATTGGAGGCCCAGTTGGGGATGCGGGAGTTACAGGAAGAAAAATAATTGTAGATACTTATGGTGGCCATGGAAGTCATGGTGGTGGAGCATTCTCAGGAAAAGATCCTTCAAAAGTTGATAGATCAGCAACTTATGCGGCAAGATATGTTGCAAAGAATGTTGTTGCAGCAGGACTTGCAGATACTTGTGAAGTGCAGTTAGCTTATGCAATTGGAGTAGCAGCTCCAGTCTCAGTATTAATTGAAACATTTGGAACTAATAAAATTCCCGAAGAAAAAATTAGTGAGTTAGTTGTAAAACATTTTCCATTAAAACCAGCTGATATAATTGAATATTTTAGATTAAAAAGACCAATTTATCAGAAAACAGCTGCTTATGGTCACTTTGGAAGAAATGATCCCGATTTTACTTGGGAAAAAACTGATAAAGTTGACGTGTTAAAAAAAGACGCTGCAATCTTTAAACAAATTGGAAATTTAGACGGTCTTGATGTTCCTTTAGATGGACAATAAGCAATTTTCAACTTTTTTTTAATTTTTTTTTTATTTAATTCTTTCTTTTGCAAAAATTTATAAACTTCTTTTTCAATAATTTAAGTATGAACAGGGGGTGTTTGTAGAAATGATTGAGCTTGGTGGAAATATAACTCTTGTAGGTTTTAAAGAAATTGAACCTGCAGAATTAATTGTAGTAAAGAAAATTGTTGGCGGTTATGCTCGTAAATTAAGTGATACTGTTGAGAATTTTGAGAGTTTATCTATGACTCTGAAAGAAATTCATAAGACTCCTAAGAGTCAAAAGTTTGAGATTCACGGTAAAGTTCTTGCTGGTGGTAAGTCTTATAACTCTGAAGTTGTTGAAAGAAATCTGTTTGTGGTTCTTGATTCAACTTTAAAAAAACTACTTGCACAAATGTAAATTTGTGTGTTGTTGAATTTTCTTATTTTATTTTTATTAGATTGAACTATCTAATTCTAGAATTCTTTATGTGTTAATATTAAACATAGAAATAAAAATTATAAAAAATAAAAAATTTAGGAGATTTACTCCTTTTTTTCAGTTACAGTTTCAGTTTTAGCAACAGCTTCCTTTTTAGGGGTTGCTTTTACTTCATTCAAAACTTTATGTTTTGATGCATCAACAGTTTCACTATTGCTTGCTACCTTAGCTTCTTCTTTTTTAACAGGTGTTGCTTTAATTTCTTCTTTTACTTCTGCTTTTTTAGCTTCTGTTTTAGGTGCTTCTTCTGCGACTTCTTCCTTATCTGATTTAGTTGCGTCTAGAGCATCTTTAAGTTTGCCTTTTAGTCCTGTTGCTTTTTCAACTTTAGGTTTTGCTTTAACTGCTTCTTTAAAATTGTGTCCTTCTAATTCTGCTTTTACGATTCCTTCTTCGTCTTTAGTTACATGAACTTTGACGTGGTGAGGTGGATTTTTGATTCCATCTTTCCAGATGTGGTCGTTTAGAATTTTTCCAATTTTAACATTAGCTGATTTCATGTGCTTTATAAGAAATTCTCTTAATGTAGTAACTGCTTTCTTTGATCGTTTATATTTAGGAACTTTTAACCAGCCTGATCTAAGAGGAACATTATAATCTCTTTCAAGCACAATTTTAGTTTGGGTTGTTTTTTTGTCTGCCATTTTCTATCCTCATGCTTTAGTATTTGTTCTTCTCCAGCTTCTTTTGACTGATGTATGTCTTCCTGGGTGAACTCTTCGTCCGGTACCGTAAATTTTTGGAACTGTCCAAAATGGGGCCCATCTAGTTCTTCGACCTAGTTTTGCTAGTCTTAGTTTTTTGCTTAGATGTATGAATCTTGCCATTTTTACTTACCTTCCTCTTTCTTTGTATCGTTAGTTTTAACTTCTGGAGTTG
>CAYOEA010000001.1:210138-266839 GCA_964402995.1 uncultured Methanosarcinales archaeon | reverse complement strand
CTTCTTTAACTTCTACTTTTGTTTCAGTTTTAGGTGCTTCTTCTTTTTTAGCTTCTGGAGTTGCTTCTTTAACTTCTACTTTTGTTTCAGTTTTAGGTGCTTCTTCTTTTTTAGCTTCAGTTTTAACTTCTACTTTTGCTTCTTTTTTAACTTCAGGCGCTGCTGCTTTAGCTTCAACTTTTGGAGCTGCTACTTTTACAGGTTTGATTGTTGTTTTCAAAGCTTTTGCAGTTGAGTATAAGATTGAAATACCTTTTGGAGTTAGAACTTTACCTTTGTGTTTCTTAATTTCAGTTTGTTTAACTAATTTTGATTCTTCTAATTGTTGAAGAATTTTTCTAATTATACTTCCTGATCCTTTAACAAACTTTTCAGGTCTCATCCCTCTATTCTTTTTTCCACCATATTTAGTTCGAAGTTTTGAAACTCCAATTGGACCTAACATGTGTACTTTTCTAAGAATGGATGCTGCTCTTACATACCACCAGTCTTCTTCTACTGGAGGTCTTTGTTTGTGGTTTCCTGTCTTTACGAAAGGGCCCCAGCTAGGCATGTGAATTTCGCCTTTTAGCTTTTCTGCTACTTTTTCTATAAGTTCATTTTGTGGAACATCGTTTATCATAATTACACCTTTAATTTGTGTACATTCTATTGTACAGAACCTCTAAACCATGACGTGAGAACCTCATTTCTTTTATAAATGTTTTCTTATTCTCTTAGAATTAGCGTTTGTGTGCTTATGTTTATCGGTGAAAATATCTTCCAGTTATGATTTTTTGTTTATGACCTACAGTTACTTCTAAGTCTTGATATTGTTCTTGAATTGTTGTTTCGCCATCAAAATGTATGGTAATATCTTTATCTGTTTTAATTGTTGCTTTTACAATTTGTCTATCAAATCCAAATCTATCATCTTTTAAATGAAAATCAGATCCTTTTGCCACTTTATTAAGACCTAGTAATCCTCCAATTAAACCTACTTCATAAATTCCTATTGCTTCAAAGAATCCATCATTCATGTCTCCTTTTGGATTATACACCATTCCCCCTCCAAACTGAAGATTATTCATGATTTCAAATGAGGTGAATCTTCTTGATTGTGAGTTAATTTCTTCTGGTTTGGTATGATTTAAGTTTATAATTATTTCTCCTGGTTTTCTTCCGTAGGATATATTTGCATATGTTTTATTTGTTTTTAATTTTTGTTTGCCTAATTCTTTTGCAGCTGCTAAACTGTATCTTTTTTTACCTTTCGTTTGTTTATTTAGTTTTTCTGCCGTATTTGCTAAAAGACCTGTTCCAATATATGATAGAAAATGATTTACTTCTTGATAATTTATTGTGAACTGTCCAACATCTATATCGTAAATAAATCCTCTTTTGTCCGGATTATTTATAGTCCAAGCAATATGTTTTAGAGAGCGTACTAGGGCCTCATGTCTTCTTTGTTCTTGTCTAGTATATAATTGCTTTAAAGATTGAAATCCCATACTTGCTGCAAAATCATTTCCATTACCAAATGGTACAACTCCAAATAGAAATTCTTTATTCTTTTTTATTCCTGCATTATATACTGAATTGATTGTGCCATCTCCACCAACTGCTATTAAGTCTGAGAATTCATCAGGCATTTTATCTTGAGTTTCTTCTACTGATTCAGTGATTATGACTTCTGCTCCTAGTCTATCTTCTAACGCTTTTTGAATGTCTGTTGTGTGTTTTCCAAGATTATTTCTATTTGCTATAGCAATTATTCTTGACTCGCCCATTCTATTTTGGAGTGATGCTATATATAAAAAGCTTTAGCGTGGCTGAATGCAAAAACCTACAAAAATCTTATAAATAGAATATCTTAAAATTACTTTGGTGATTACTGATGACTGAAAATTTATATTTTGATGATTCTTATCTTAAAGAGTTTGATGCAACTGTTGTTTCTGTTAAAGATGATAAATATGTGGTTTTGGACAGATCTGCTTTTTATCCTTTAAGTGGTGGTCAGCCTCATGATGAAGGAACTATAACTCGAGTTGATGACCAAGAAGAATTCAAATTAGTTTTTGCAGGTAAATTTTCTGGAGAGATATCTCATGAGGTGGATAAACCTGGGTTAAAACCTGGCGATAAAGTTTATTGTGTTATTGATTGGGTTAGAAGGTATAGACTTATGCAAATGCATACTTCTGCTCATGTTGTTAGTACTCTTATTCATGAGAAGACTGGTGCGCTTATCAATGGTAATCAATTATATGTTGATAAAGTGCGAATTGATTTTAATCTTGAAACTTTTGATCGTGAAAAATTCAATGAATATATTCGTGAGGCGAATGAAGTTCTAAAAAGAAATATGCTCGTTTCTGTTTCTTACATGGACCGAGATGAAGCTCTAAAGATTCCTGCAATGATAAAACTTGCAAATGCTCTTCCTCCTGTTGTAAAAAATCTTAGAATTGTATCTATTGGTGATTTTGATACTCAAGCAGATGGTGGAACTCATGTAAATAATACATCCGAGGTTGGAAATTTAAAGATTGTCAAGCTTGATAATAAGGGTGCAAATAATAGGCGTATATATTATACTATAGAATAGGGCTCATAAAACTTGTCTGAATTAGTGTCGTGCCTTTTCTTTATATTGTATATGCAAATAATAACTTCATTAATTTATTACTTCTAAGTGACAATTTCACACCATATTTAAAAACCAGCCCTACTTTCTTTACAAAATATTAAGTTTATCTTTACGTCCTATGCAATTATTGAAAATAGAACAAAAACTAGTTTCATATGATCGAACTGGTGAAATTGAACTTATTTCTCTTCATAAAGTAAAACATAGAATTGCCTCTTTAGGCGTTAATAATGAATTAAAAGGTTATTTGGTTGATCAATTACTAAAAGAAAATGAGGCTTATCGAGTGCAGTCAAAATCTCAGAAATACTGTCTTACTCCTGATGGTATTGATAATGCGACTTACAATACTAGGATTTTCTTAGAGGATCAATTTTCAGTTGTAAAGCATGATTTTGGTGATTTAGAGGCAATGGCTTTATTTGAGAGTTCAGTTTTACCTGCAATTGAAACTAATGTTTCTATAATTAAACATTGGTTTGCAGATAATTATGATAACTTATTTTATGATACGAATGGATCCATTCCTTGGCCCATTGTTCAACGTATGCGCGGGGAATTCGTTTCTTGGGCTGAGGGAAAATCTACTTTTGACACTCCTATAATTGAAATTATTGAAGAAGTTGCAACAGATAAAGGATATGATACTAGTAATTATGATTCTTATGAGGACTTGTGGGTTGAATTAAAGAAATTTACTAAAAAATAGCATTATTTTCAACTTTATTTGATGTTTTACACTTGTTTCTTGTTCTTTTTGCATTTTATTTAGTTCTATTTTTCTTCATATTTAGTTAAAAATCGGATTTGAGAGGTAACTAGTATACTAAAATAGTATACCAGTATAGAAAGGTTTATAAAGGAGTATCTTCATGAATAGTTTTAACATGATGGACGTTGGAACTATACAAAAAATAAACTCAACCTCACGTGAATTAAAGAACTTTGGTTTCTCTGATTCTGTTCAGGATTCAATCTCGATGGCGAGCGAGATGCATTCAAATAATGATGAACAGCATAGCATGGTGTTTGGCGAACAAACTAACGAAGCTCTAGATGCTCTAAGATATAATTTCAAAAAGCATAGAGAGTCAACTAACAATCAAATTAGAACAATGGGCGAACAAATTGAGTCTCTACAGCAATATGTGACTCAACTTTTGCAACAAGTCTCTTCTCTTAACAACCCCCCCTCCCCTCAAAAACTTGTGCAAAAGCCTGCAATTGCAGAACCTGTAGAGCAATCTGTTTCCCACCCCGTACAGCAACAAACTGTACAACAAACAATCCAAGCCCCGGAAAAAGAGGAAAAGCCTTATAATGAAAGACAAGGCGCTTTTACATCTGACGATGTAAAAATTGAAGATATTTTTTACTTCGGGAATAAGAGGTGAATGTACGGCGTAGAGTTGGAATAGGCTATTCTAGCTCTCAAAGTTTCACATAAACAACCGTACAATTTTTTTCCCCATCTAAAACTTCGGTTTTAGTGTGCCAAAAATATTTTATTTTTGAGCACTTCTTTTTTTTTATTTTTTTGAATATTATTTCTTGATCATTTTTAGATTTCTGATACTATTCTAAAATTACATTAAATTTCATACTATCATTTTCAATGTAACTTAAAAATGGTAAGTTGCATTTTATTGATAGAATAAACTCTCTGAAAATCTTTATTCATCTAATTTAGAAAGAATTACAAGTCCTGTAGTTTCTTTATATTTTTTGCAGCTTCATCTGAAAAGATATATGTTCCACTAACAAGCACATTTGCACCTGCTTTTACAACTGCAGCTCCAATTTGTTCATTTATTCCACCGTCAACTTCAATTTCTAAGTTTGGATAGTGTCTTCTAATGCGTCTAATTTTCTCAAGAATTTCTCCTTTGAACTTTTGTCCACCCATTCCTGCTTTAACGCACATAATAAGTAAGAAATCAATTTCTTCAATATAATCTATGATGTCTGCGATAGATGTTGCAGGTTCCAATGCTATTCCTGCTTTTAATCCTCTTGCATGAATCATTCCAATCACTGCTTCTGGGCTGCTTGTAGCTTCAATATGAAACGAAATTCTGCTTGCGCCTGCATTTGCATATTCATCAATGAATTCTTCAGGGTTTTGAACCATTAAATGAACATCTTTTGGTAAATCTGTTTCTAATTCTTCAACTACTTCTGATCCTACAGTTGTTTGAGGAACATAATCTCCATCCATGATATCAAAATGAATCATATCTGCATTGTTTGCACTGTCAACTGCTTCTTGAGAGAAATCTTCTGATAATATTGATGCTGAAATTTTTGTCATTTAATCACCTTTAAATCAAAAGTCTCAGAAATTTTAATTCTGCTGCTTTTGCCATTGTATTGTATTAGAATTCTTTTTTATAAATTTGTCGAACTATTTTTATCTTTTCTCAATTATTCCTAATTTATCCATGTAACTTTTGTGATCTTTATGGTATTCAAAAATTTCAATTCTTTTTTCTCCTGTTTCTATATGTTCAATCGCTGCAAGAATTCTTTCTGATCCGTGTTTTATTTTTCTAAAATGAGCTTCTTTACCATATAATTCAACACATTTTTTATACATGAATGTTTTTCCTTTTCCTGAACGTGGATCTCGTTTTCCTACCTTCATTCCTGCGAAAATATCTGATTCTATTTGCATTTCAACATGTTGTCTAACATTCTCATCATAAATTAAATCTAGCCCTATGATGTTAGTTGTTCCTTCGTTTCTTGGAATTAGTGATCTTATGCTTTCTGCATCTGCATATTTCTTTTTTTGATTTCTTGGTAGTATGCCTGAAATTTGTGTTGGATTATATTTATCAAATAATTCTCCAAGCGCATCTAAATATTCTTGTTTGTTTGCTAAGTTTAAAATTAGAACTTTGTTATTTATGTATAATTGGTTTCTTTCGCTTGATTCTAGTCCTGCATCTTCAAATATTTGATCTATTGATTCTGCAAATACTTTTAGTTCAAAATAATTCCTTCTTCTTGCAAAATCTTTTGCTCTTTTTCCCACTATGCCTCTTTCTTCTAAGAATGTTATTCTTTCCTGACTAATTTCTTGTCTAATTCTAACTTTCTTAGTTGTTTTTTCTACCACTTTATTTTCTTCTTCTGATTCTTGAGTTGATTTTAATATAGGTTCTAAATTTATTTGTTCTGATTTATAATTTCTAACATCTCTAACAAAGTTGTTTAAAACATATTTTCCTTGTATTACTAGAATTAATTTTTCATTGATTGTTTCATTAGGCATTTCTGAGCCTTTTTCTCTTAATTTAATTACATAGTCTAAAACTGATTCTAAGGCTTCAATTTTGTTTTCTGCGTGTATCGTGTATTCTTCCGATTCATTGATGCTAGGCATTGCTTTTGCGTCAAAGTCATCGAATTGTTTTATGAATTTGAAATTATTTTGTAATAGTTGATATGCTGTGGTCTTATATTTTTCACTTCTTTTGTTCAGATATTTATTTTTTTTATTTTGATTTATGAATCTTTGGTATGTTTCTCCTGCTTTGCTTTTAACAAGATGTAAGTTACTTTCTTTGATTAAATCTTTAATTGGTTTGAGTGTATTTTTTCTTCTTTCTTTTAATTGATTTTTCAGATTGTCTATTTCGTCATAATAAATTCCAAATATCCTATCACTTTTAGCAATTGTATCTAAGTACCATTTAACATTTAGGTTTTGATAAGTTTGATATTCTTCTTGTTCGTAGAATTAGGTGTTTATTCCATCCATTTTTAAGAAATCATTTGCTAAGAATAAGGAATACTCTATGTTTTTAATCTCCTCTTGTATGACTTCTTCGAGCCTTTGTGGCTTTGCTTGTTCTTCGTTCATTTTGCTTATTTGTCGTCTATGGGATGTGGTTTTCTTTATAAAGATTAACTAAACTATTTAATTTAGTCCCCATTAAGTAGTAAAAAAGAGAAACATTTATAAATAATAAAATCTATTATACTTCTAGAATGTTAGGTGGGCGAATTAAATCAAATAAAGAAGACTCAGAAACTCTAGATTCAGTTATAGTTCGATCTATCAAAAAAAATCAAAGAACTTCTAATAAGCTCTTCAAAATTGACAATCTTCTTGATAAAATGGTTTCTGGAACTATTGATTATTTTGGCGACTGGATGGAAGATAAATCTCTTGTTAAGAAGATAGGTATTAGTGCTTTAGCAACTGTTCCAATTGTTACTGAACTAAGTGCTTACTTAGCATTAGAACTCTCAGTAAGGGCAGTTGAAGGAACTATGCGTGGAACTGCTTCTTTGGTTAAACACACTTACAATGCTCTTTCAAAACCAAAACAAGGTTTCAAATCAGGAGATGAAGTATCTTTTGATATAGAAAGTCCTAAAGCTCCAAAACTAAGATCAGTTGATGATATTCCTTTTGAAGTGGTTGTTAGGGGGGAAACTGTTTACCAGTCAGGAAATGATATTCCTTTTGAAATTGAAGGCGACTATACTGATTCCTCTAAATCAAAATATGTAGATAAAATTAAAATTCCAAAAGTTAAAAAATCTAAAAAGAAATCTAAAAAGAACTTTTCTTTCAAATCATTAAACCGACCAACTCTTGCGGTTGTTGGAACTGCTGCAGTCATTGGTTTAACTTATATGACATTTAGTCTTGGCTTATTTAAGAGTTGTTCAACAGAGCATATTTTTCCACAAAATCCTCATGCTAATGATAAATATAAACTTGGAATTTACGTTGGAGATTCAGAAACTTATTTAATGAAAGATAATACTTTTGACTTAGAAGTTTTTATGAAAGATAAAGCAGATCTTGTAAATGATGATACTCTCACTGCAAGATATTTCTTGTTAAATAAAGCTAGTCCAATTCCTATTGATGGTTCTGAATCATTCTATAAGAATTTAACTTTCATTGGAGAACAAGAATTCTTAGCAAAAGATAAAGCTCAAAAAACCGTAGTTTATGATTCTGATTTAGAAACAACTCTTGGATCTAATGTTGATGTAATTAATCCTTTTGCAAACGGGAAACTTCCAACTGGTTATTTCGAACTTCTTGTTGAAGTTTGGAAAGGAGATCAAAAACTTGCACACAAATTCTGGGGCGAGAATCAAGATGTTTCAGAAACGGTTGATAACTTAAAGAATGACCGATTTGCTTTAAAGTTTAATCAAGTATTAAATGATCAAACTCATGAAGAATTTGTTGCAGAGCAGTCTTCAGGAAAAAAGAATTTATTTTTATACGTTCAAAAATTTTGGGACAAATATCTAAAACAAGAAATGCTTAATTCTGCAGATTATATTATGCCTAATTTTTGGGATATCACTAAAAAGAATACAACTTTATCTCGGACTTTGCCCCAAGCAGGAATGAAAAATTATATTGGACAGGCTCATGATAATAATGTGAAAATTCTTCCAATGATTGGTTGTTTTAAGAAATCTCTAATTGATAATGTTTTAGCTGCTCCTGACGCTTATGCAAAACTTATTGTTGAGGAGATTGTAAAAGTTGGCGCTGATGGTGTAACTATTGATTTAGAATCTGTTCTTATGAGAAAAGCAGATAGTGGGCCAGTTGTAAATTTTATGAAAATACTAAATGAAGAATTTAAAAAAGAAGAATCTAATTCTGGTAAAAACTATGAAATCGGGATTGCAGTTATGCCTAGATTTAAAGAAATAAATCCTGGTTTTGCACACCATGCAGCATTTGATTTTGGAGCTTTAGATACAATTGCTAATGTTGATTGGATTCACATTATGGCTTATGATTTTAATATTGGAAAAAAAGGTGCTAACTTACCAACAGGTATGCTTTCCCAAACAGTGACTTATGCTCTTGAAAATGTTAAGAATGATTTCAAAATAGATTTAGATATGCCTCTTTATGGTAGAGCTTTTTACAGTAATGGTAAAACTGTTGGAGTTATTAGTGAACGAAATAATGATGTTTATCTTGATGCTGATGGTGCAAAAGTTCAAATGAAAGATGGTGAGTTATACATCGAAGCAAATATTCCTGGATTAAGACATGTTTATGCTCAAAGTCCTGAAGTTTTCAAAGAAAGATTAAAAATTATAGATTCAATTGATGCTTTAGATTCTAATACTACAATTACTTCTATTGGTGGTTGGAGAGCAACAAATACATCTTCGGAATCTTTAGAAGTTCTTTATGATTGGAAACAAGAATAACTAATTATGATCTTTTTCTCTCGAAATATGCTTTTGATAAATCAAAATATTTTTCAAAGTTTTGTCTTACTGTTAACATATGAATTCCTTGTCTTTGTTTCATTAATATTCCTGCTTTAAGGCCTATTCTTGCTAACTGTTCTATTCTTTCTGGACTTGGATAATAGTGTTCAATTTCGTATTTGTTGATGTTAGTTCCAACTAATTCTTTCATACACTCAAGGGTGTGCATATGTGCAAATATTCCTATTCCTTGTCCGTTAACATTTTTAATAAAACTATCTATCCATATATCTTCGACTGAGAATTTATTGATTATCATATTATAATTATTATCCTGAATTCTATTTTTTCTTTCAAGTTTTTCAAGTCTATTTCTTAGTTCTATTTCCTTCTCAGGTTCTATTTTCATAAAGTCTAATAGTTTTGTTTTATTTGTAACTTTGCCTGTTGGATAATAATGATTCCACGTAATTGTTTTAAAGACATGATTAATTGCTGCTTGAACATATCCAATTTGATATTCATGTTGTTTTGATTGTAGAATGTATCTTGAATGTATATACGTAATTTCTTCATTACGGTCTGTATCTATTGATTCTGCTATTTTTATTAAATCACCTAAATTTGTATTCGTGTTATTTAATAGTTTTCCAAAATCTATTGTTTCTATTGTTCCTACTTTGGTATTCATATTAGATCACTAAAATTATATTTTTTAGAATTTATAGTTTATTATAAACCTTCTCTATTTACCATAGCTTAAAGCTTTTATCAATTATTAAATGAGATAAATATCCTGCAAATGCAAAAATTGCAATTACATAACTAAAGTAGATAAGTGGTAATGATAAAATTATTCCTGCGCTAATTGTATGTACAAATTTTCTGTGTTTTAAGAATTCTAATATTATCAAAACAATAACTATTGTTATCGCATATTCTTTCATTTCAAATATTATCATCAATAATAAAACAAAGAATGAAAGCCCTCTAAATAAATGACTTATTTTGCTAGAACGTAAATCTATATCTGGCAATATTGAATAAGTGATTATTATTGGAATTGAAATTAAGAATTCAAGAATTGAAAAATTAAATAGTTGATACTTTTGAACTATCACTGCAAATATTGCTACAAGTATTACTCCAAATAGAATGTGAACTTTGTAAGTACTCATTTAATTACATGACATCTCGTCATTAATAAATTTACCTTTTGGAAGATTTATGCTATTTCGTTTATATTCATGTTTAAGAATGCCATATAGTTTGTCTGAGATATTTCTTGTATGCATATTTAATTCATAATCTTGTCTATCATTAATGTCTCCAATATCTTCAAAATTAATTATTCTACCAAATAAATATGATTCTGCAGGAGTTGCTAATACTATATGATTTATAGTTAATCCTCCAAGTATATCGGTTATTTCATTTGGTACTAATCCTGAATTATAAATTAAATCAAAGCATTTTATTATTGGATTAATTAAGAATTGAATTTTTCCAAATATAGTTTCATTCTCTGCATTGCTAGTTTTATTTATTTTTATTTTTTCTTTGTATAAACTTAAAACTTGTACTTCCGCTAATCCTTTGTTTAATAAATTAGATTTATTTATTACTTGATCAACTAAACTTACAAATTGTTTTAATTGAGCGGTATTTGGTCCTAATACGTAATTATCAAATTTATTTTGTCCATATGTTTGAATGAACAAATCAGATATTATTTCAGTATTATATGCTTCATGTATTCTTTCAGAACATAATGTTTCATTTAAATCCATAAATAACTTATATTCTTGATTTATTATTCCTTCTTCTTCAAGTTTTAGTTTACATAATAAGAATTCAATAGTTGAATTAATATCTCGTTTAAAGAATGTATTTGGTCTATAAAGTTCTAAATCTCCATTGTCTAATTGTATTATATCAGAAACATCATTTAATAACTTAGGCGCATCATTATCTTCTTCTGAAGAAATAATTTTTATATCATTTATTTTTTTAATTTGAATCTTTAACGCATTTTCTCTAATAAATTCTTTTACTTCTTTTTCATTAAAGTCCACTGTATCTTTTCTAAATGAACTCACATTTTTAAACCTATCTCATTTTTTTACTATTCGCAGGTCAATAAGAAATATTTTATACTACTCTATTCATTTTTCACTATATGAATCTTAAGCAACTAAAATTAACTGCTAATACTATCCGTCAAGATATTGTCTCGATGGTTGCTAATGCACAGTCAGGTCATCCTGGCGGGGCACTTGGTTTAGCTGATATTTTTACTGCTCTTTATTTTAAAGTTTTAAATCATAATCCAAAAAAACCTAATTGGTCTGGCAGAGACAGACTTATTATGTCTAATGGTCATGCTTGTCCTGTTCGTTATGCTGCTATGGCAAGGTCAGGTTATTTTCCAGTCTCTGAACTTATGTCTTTTAGAAAAATTGGTTCAAAACTTCAAGGACATCCTAGTATTAATGATCTACGAGGTGTTGAATCTAGCTCTGGCTCACTTGGTCAAGGTTTAAGCATTGCTGTTGGTATGGCTTTAGCAGATAAACTTGATAATAAAACAAGAAGAGTCTACGCAGTTATTTCTGAAGGTGATCTTGATGAAGGTTCTACTTGGGAAGCAATTAATGCAGCTGCAAAATTCAAACTTGATAATTTAATTGTTATTGTTGATAGAAATAATATTCAAATTTCTGGTTCAACAGAAACTGTTTGGCCTCTTGGATATCTTCAAAGAAAGTTTACTTCTTTTGGTTGGACTGCATATAATGTTAATGGAAATGACATATCAGCGGTCCTTAAAATTTATACTCTTGCAAAAAAAACTAAAGATAAACCAACAATTATCATTGCAAAAACAATTCTTGGTAAGGGTATTTCTTTTATGGAGAATAATCCTGTTTGGCATGGTAAAGCGCCTGATAATCATGAATTATTAAAAGCTGTTTTTGAATTAAGAGATACTAGAAAAATTATTAGGAGGAGCCCCTAGATGACAGTAAACAAAGAATCAACCAGACAAGCTTTGGCTGACGCTTTAAAAGTTCTTGCAAAGAATAAGAAAGTTGTAGTTTTAAATGCTGATCTTGCAGGTAGTAATAAAGTTGCAGGATTCGCAAAAGATTATCCTAATCGCTTCTTTCAATGTGGTGTTGCAGAACAAAATATGGTTGGTATGGCTTGTGGTTTTGCTCTTTCAAATAAAATCCCGTTCGTAACTTCTTTTGCAGCTTTTGTTCCAGGAAGAGTATTGGATCAAATTCGTGTTAGTGCATGTTACAATAATATTCCTGTAAAATTTGCTAGTACTCATGCAGGTCTTACTGTCGGAGAAGATGGTGCGACTCATCAAGCGCTTGAAGATATTGCATTTATGCGAGCATTACCTAATATGACTGTTATTGTTCCTTGTGATTATAACGAAGCAAAAAAAGCTCTTATTGAATCTGCAAAAACTCCAAGTCCAGTTTATATTCGTCTTGGTAGACCAAAGCTTCCAATTATTACAAAAAAAACATCAAGTTTTAAGATTGGAAAAGCAGACGTTCTTAAGCGTGGTTCTGATGTAACTATTGTTGCTTGTGGAATTATGGTTGATGTTGCATTAAAAGCTGCAAAGTATTTAGCAAAAAAGAAAATCTCTGTTGAAGTAATTAATTCTCATACAATAAAACCTTTTGATTCTGCAACTATTATTCGTTCTGTTAAAAAAACAAAATGTATTGTTTCAGCTGAAGAGCATCAAATTAATGGCGGTCTTGGAAGTGCTGTTGCTGAGTGTTTAGCAAAGCTTCATCCTACTCCTCAAGAATTTGTGGCGGTTAATGATTCTTTTGGCGAGTCTGGCTTAGTTAATGAATTATTAAAGAAATATAAACTTACAAGCACTGATATAGAAAAAGCTGTTTATCATGTTCTTAAGAGAAAGAAATAATTTAATCTCGATAAGTATCTTCTATTGTTGTTAATTTGTCAATTCTTCTTCTGTGTCGTCCACCTTCAAATGGTGCTTTTAGAAAATTGTTTATTTGCGGTATTTGCTCTTCTTTGAAATTATATCCTGATAAACAAAGTATATTTGCATCATTGTGTGATCTTGCACGTTCCATATCTGGTCCATCTCTACAAAGTGCAGCTCTTATTCCTCTTACTTTATTTGCAGCCATACTCATGCCAATTCCTGTTCCACATATAAGAATTCCTTTATTATTATCTCTGTTAGATACTTTTGATGCTACTCTTGCTGCGTGGTCTGGATAATCATCTTCGCCATTAAATTCTGGGCTTAAGTCTTCGATATCGTATTGTTGCTCTGTTAGATATGCTTTTATTTTTTCTTTTAGATTATAGCCTGCATGATCTGCACCTAAGAAAATTTTCATAATATAATCTAAGATTTGTTTTATTTAAATTTTGTCTAAAATCCTAGTTTATCTTTGAAATGAGTTTTTTTCTCACTTTCATTCATTAGGTAAGTATTTCCTAAATTGATCAGCACTCGTCTCATTTCTTCTTTAGTACTTGAATTGTCTGTTCTTTTGTATAATCTCTCTGCTGCATTCTGCTTATATGAGTCTGGCGCTCCTCCAACTATTCTTTGTAAATCCGAATCTGAAACATTGTTGACTTTTAATTGGTGCCACATTCTTTCTTTTACATGATTGAAAACTTCACTGTTCCATGAATTGGTTAATATGTCGACTATTTGATTTGAGTATAAACTATTTCCAAGTTTATTCATTGTTTTATCAACAACTTCTTGATCGTTGGTGTGTAATAATTCTACGAGTGCATCCGTGTTATGTTTTATTTGTTCAAAAGCTCTATTTGAATAACTAATTTTTTGTTGTATTGCAATTACTGCTTGTTTTGCGGTTAGTGTTCCCAACCATCTCCACGCCTCATCTTCAACTTTAGGACAATTTATTAATATTCCAAATGCTACGGAATTATCTAACTTTCCTCTATTGTTTAGATATTCCCAACCTGGTATTTGGTATTCTTTTTTTGCACACATTGCTTGATATATTGTATCTGCAGAAGGATTTGATTTTATGAATTCATCCCAATATTTTTGTATTTGTTCGTCCATTTTATTTACCTTTTAATAAATATTCTATTCATATTATTGAGTGATATTTTTAAATCTATTGCAGATTAACTATTTTTAAGTAGTTAAATTTCCGAAAGATTTAAATTTGCTTTAACTATTTAATTTATAAAATGACCGAGAGAGATGATGAAAAACCCGATTTATCTGAGACGGAACAAATTCTTAAGTTAGAAGAACAAATAACAAAATTAAAACGTGATAACGTTGATAGTTTTTATGAATTTTATGAATTAGGTAAATCTTATGAAGCTAGTGAATTGTATCAATCTGCATTAACTGCGTATGATACTGCATCTGGGTTTATGCCTAACAATCCTCTTGGTTTAGGTAGGAAAGGAGTTGTTCTTGCAAAATTAGAATTATTTGATGAAGCAGTTAAAGTTTATGATAAAGTAATATCTATTGATCCAGAAAATGAAGTTGCGTGGTATAATCGTGGTATTGCATTAACTAGATTAGGTAGATTAGATGATGCATTAAGTTCTTATGATAAAGCTATAGAAATAGATTATAATTTTGTTGACGCGTGGAATAATTCAGGGGTTGTTCATGGTAAATTAGGTAATGATGTACAAGCTAAGAAACATTTTGACGCTGCTAAACGTTATATGAATGATGAATAGATAAAATATTTTATTATTAAGTAAAAATTAATGTGGTATTTTTTTCTTTTCTCTTTTATTTTTTCTTAGCCACGTATGCATCGTAAGTTGTTTGTATCATATCTTTGATGTTATACTTTGGTTCCCAGCCTAGAATTTCTTTTGCAAGTTTGTTTGATGCAGTTAGCACTCCAGGATCTCCTGCTCTTCTTCCAACAATTTTGTGTGGGAATTCTTTTCCTGTTACTTCTTCTGTATACTTTACTAGTTCCATAACTGATGTTCCTTTTGAAGTTCCAAGGTTTATTGGTCCGCAATAATTATTATCAAGTGCCAGTATGTGTGCATCTACTAAATCTCGAACATCAATATAATCTCTTATACAAGTTCCATCTCTAGAGTCATAATCATTTCCATAGATTTCTAATTCTGATCTGATTCCAAATACCACTTCCATTATTATTGGTAAAACATTCAAAGCATTTGGATCAATATAATTTAATCCACCATCGCCTGCAACATTAAAATAACGTAGTGCTAAAGGTTTTAATCCGTGGATTTGTGTGTACCATTCCATGATTTCTTCGCATTTTAATTTTGTGAATCCATAATAATTAACTGGCTTTGTCGGTGTTTTTTCTGTAAGAATTTCTTCGTCCGGTTCTCCATAAACTGCTGCTGTTGATGAAAAGATTATTCTTTTTACGTCGTATGCAACCATTGCATCTAAGACTGACATTAATCCTCTTATATTGTCTGAGTAGTGCGGTGCATCTTCCATTGACTCACCTACTGCTTTGTATGCTGCAAAGTGTATTACTCCATCAATTTTATTTTCTGAGAATACTTTCATGACTTTTTCTTTTTCAGTTAAATCAAATTCGTAGAACTTCGCTCCCACGTCAACTAGCTCTTTTAAGCCTTTTGATAAATTATCTATAACAATTACATTATATCCTTTTTTGATTAATTCTTTTACAGCCACACTTCCAATATAGCCTGCCCCACCATTTACTAGAATAGTTTTCATGTTAGTATATTTGTTAGTGGCTTTTTATGTTTTATGTTTTACTCTTTGTTTTGCTCTTAATTTTTACTCATGGCAAAGCAAAGCTTTTTATATCACATAATGGGTCTTGTTTAACTATGGTAAAGAAGAGTGCGTGTGATGATATTTCTTGTAATTCTAAAAATGAAAAGAAATTAGTTGTTGGCGGTCAAGCTGTTATTGAAGGAATCTTAATGAGATCACCTAATTTTTCAGCAGTTGCTGTTAGAAAACCAAATAAAAAAATTTCTGTTAAATTAGAAAAAAGCAAATCATTCACTTCTCGTTGTAAAATTTGTAAGTGGCCTTTAATTCGAGGAATCATGGTTCTTGCAGACTCAGTTGTTATGGGTACAAAAGCTTTAATGTATTCTTCTAATGAATCTGGCGAGACAGATGAACAACTTAGCACTAAAGAATTAATTATAACTATGGGTATATCTTTACTTGTTGCTCTTTTAATATTCAAATTTATTCCATTACTTGCGGCTAACTTTTTGAAAGGATATTTGGATCTTAACAATTTTTGGTTTAATTTAGCTGACGGTTTAATTAAGATTGGAATATTTTTACTATACTTATGGGCACTTACGTTCATGTCTGATGTTAGACGTTTATTTGAGTATCACGGTGCAGAGCATAAATCTATTTATTGTTATGAAGCTGATAAAGAATTAACTGTTAAGAATATTCAGCCGTATCAAACTATGCATCCACGTTGTGGAACAGAATTCTTATTACTTGTTTTAGTAATCAGTATTGTATTGTATATGTTCATTCCATTTGAATCTACATTATTAACTAAATATTTATTAAGATTATTGCTGCTTCCTTTGATTGCAGGAATCTCTTATGAAGTATTGAAAGTGACTGGTTTAAATCATAATAACTGGTTGTCTAGAATTATAACTTATCCTGGTATGATGGTTCAGAAACTTACTACTAGTCAGCCTGCAGATGATCAAGTTGAAGTTGCAATTGCATCTTTAGAAGCTGTTTTAACTGCAGAAGCAAAGTTGAAAGCTAAATCAGAAAAGAAATCTTCTGTTAATAAAAAGGCAAAGAAAGTTACTAAGAAAAAATTAACTAAGGCCTAATTCTTTTTAATACTTCATTTCTATTTACAAATTTGTCCGGACCCCATTCTTCAATTCTATCATTTAGTTTGTCTAGTCCTTCTTTTTTTACGACATCTTTAAATTCTGTTATTAGAACTTTTATTTCTCTTTGATCATTTATGAGTTTTCTTTTTTCTTTTGCGAGTCTATCATGTAAATTTTTAATCTCTACTTTAAATCTAGCAACTATTCTTTTTAGTTGAGTTTTTCTTCTATCTTCTATTGTAACTAGTTCTTTTGATAAACTTTCCATCTCGACAATTCTTTTTCCTATTCTGTCAAGATATTCTTCTATCTCTTTTGCTTGTTTTACTGCTGAGTTTTCTTTCACAACTATTTCTTAATTCACTAAATTTATATATTTTGTGTGTAAATTAGTACTTAGCATAACATTATTATCTAATCATTCAACCTTTGTCTTTCCTCTAAGAAAAACAAAACATATATATAGGAGAAGTTGATATATTAGTTTTAAAAAGGGGGTTTTTGAGTAAATGGCACATCTGGACATAGCGCCGCCAGCGCCACCAAAGTTCTATAATAAAAAATTCAAAAAGAACGATGGGGTTGCTGATAAAACAACGGAAGTTTCTAGCATAAAGGCTATAAAACCAAAGAAAGAAGTTTCTAAAGTTATTCCTAAAGTCATAGTCTCAAAGCCAAAAAAAACTACTGAAAAATTACCTCCTATTCCTGACTTTGAATCTAATTTAAGTTCTGAATCTGAAGATAAACTTCTTGAAGAATTAGAAACTAATTCTCCAAAGCCTGTTGGTGATGAAATTGAACCTTCTAATAAAAAAGGAAAAGGTTTTCTAGGTTTATTTTCTAAAAAGAGAAAAAAAGTTCTTAGTTTATCTGAAGATGATTTAGATCTTGATAAAATCAGAGCTCAATATAATGTTCCCGCAGATAAATCTAATTCTGTTTCTAAAAAAAATCATAAAGTTAATTGGCTTGGTGATAACGATGATCTTAGTTCTTCTGTTGATTCAACTGGTTGGGCGGATGAAGATCCTGACAAATTAGTTGTCAAAAGCGTTTCAAATAAGGATTCTAAAAAGCCAACAAAGAGAGTTTCTGAAGTTGACGTCTCAAAGATTCCATCTAAAAAGTCTATTTATAAAACTAAAAAACCTAGTTCATATAAAAAAGTTAGACGTGGACCTGTTAATCATGCCATCCAAAAATATTTTGATCAAGTAGAAAAAGAGCAGCGTTTTATTGAACGTGAACTTAAAGCAATTGTTAGAGATCCTTCAAAAGCTCTTAAGAAAACACCTAATAATTATATGATTCATCATAATGAGAAGTTAGTAAAATCTATGAAGCAACTTCTTGCAACTGTTAAATCTATTGAGAAAGTTAAATTTGAACGTTCTGTTAGAGATAATAAACGTGATTTTGAAAAATGGGTTAAAAAAATTCTTGATCTTGAAAAGAAAGCTGAAAACAATAGAAATATCTTAATGCAAAAGAAAATGATTGAGTTATTCTCTGTTTATCGTGATGGTCTCTTAAAAGATTTAGAAGATAAAAAATATGATCTTAGTGATCAACAAGGAGTTTTAGATAAACGTGAAAAAGTAGCTAAAGCTTATGATGATAAACTTAAAGAGATAAATCAAAAGATTGAGTTTGCTAAAAAAGAATTAAAAGCAGAAAAAAAGGCTATTAAAACTACTGTTGATGAGAAAATAAAAAAAGCTATTCCTGGTATTACTAAAAAAGAACGTGCTTCTCTTGGTAGAACTGAAGGGAGATTAAAACGACTTGTTGATGAATATACTGAAAAACAAGAAGAATTAAAAAACGAATTTGAGGCTTTTGAAGCAAATAAAATGGAAGCAAAAAGACTTCTTGATAGTGCAGAACCTCTTAGGAAATATGAAGACAAACTTATTCGTAAAGAAAAAAAGCTTATTACTGATATTGAAAAGTTAAAAGCTAAAGATGATATTTTAAAATCTCAAGTTAAAGATCTTGAAATTAAAGATAAGAATCTTTTGAAACGTGAACATAAACTTGAGCGTGAAATTAAGAGACTTACTACAAGTGAAGAACAGTTAATTTCAAAGAAAAAAGAATTAAAAGTTCAGATTCATGATTTTGAGCTTCGAAAGAAGCAATACAACCTTCGGGAAAAAGAAATACGTGAGATGGAACATTATATAACTGATGAACGCAAAGACTTGCTTTCATTAAAAGATGATGTTGAAATTCGTCGAGAGCAGGTTGAGCATCAGTTATTTGAAACTAAAGAGATTCAACATCATATTATTAAAGCTGAAGAGCGAATGGTTGAAAATAATCAAGATATTAAATCTAAGTTTTCTCAGTATTTATTATCTGACGATGATTCTGATTTATTACCTCCATCTATTCCTGAAGCTGAAGAACTTGAAGAATTCATGTCAAGAGTTTCTCAGTGTAAAGAACTTATTAAGAGCAATAAGATTGTTGATGCAAAGAAAGTTTATTCTGAAGTTAGAATGGATTTCATTAATAAAAAAGGTATTTCTTTATCTGCAAAAAGAAAAGTTCATAATGAATTGAGAGAAATTTATGATGATATTTTTTTAGCTATGATTGCTAATAATAATTTTTAATTCTTAATTGTTTTATTTTGCTGTAATTGTATTTCCTTCTATTTCAAATCTTACATTTAGGAATTTCTCAGTAACATAAATATTTGCGAGTGTATGATTTGTAATTTTAGAAGTTATAATTTTGCCTTTTGTTATTCCAAGATATGGTATAAGTTGGTCTGCTAGGTGTTTGTCGACAATTGCTAGAGAATCTATTTCTTTTCTTAAGTCAAGTGCTGCTTCTCTTCCTACATCTTCTGATTTTTTATTTTTGGTTCCAAGACAACTTGATCCTAGTATTACTGGATAACTCATTTCTGGTTCGCCTGAAGTAATTATTGCCCAAAGTGTTATTCCTGATCCTAAACTTTCTGTTTTGTTATATGTTCTAGAAATTGTTACTGGCACTCCATATCCTGTTAGTAAGTATTCTGCTCTGTCTGCTTGTTTATCTGCTACTTGTCTGTCCAAAAGATCTGTTGATGCGTGTGATATTCCTCTAATTGATAGTATTTTTTCTTTTTTTGTTAGATTTATTTCTTGCCATAAATATGTATTCTGTCCTTTTATTTTTACATTCATTTCGCCTTGTCCTTTTGGATAGTATCCTCTTTTCTTAATTTGAACTTCTATGTCTGCAAGCCTTCGAAGGTGCGGTGCGACTACATTTATTAGATAATCTGCTGGTATTGACCAGTTTACATCTGTCCCTCCTTTTACTGTTATATTAACTCCTTTTCCTGAGAATACGCATGGTAGTAGTGCTGATTGCAATAAAAGTGTAATTGATCCCGCGGTCCCTATATCTACTTCTACTTTTTTAGCTTTTATTTCGCCAGGTATAAACATAAGTTTAGTTGACCCTTCTTCACATCCTGTAAATCCGCACTTTGTTAATTTATCTAGTAGCATTAATGATTGTACATGTTGAGCTTTAAGTCCAGGTTTTGGTCTATTACTTCTAATATTGCTAATCTCAAATGCTTTTCCGGTCAATGTGCTTAAAGCTAGAGCTGTTCTAAGTATTGCTCCCCCTCCTTCTGCGACAGAACCATCTAGTTGTATCATTTCAAATTTACTTACTGTATTTGAATTTAAAAATCTTTAGCCTTAAATAAATAGTAAATTATTTAAATGTAAAAACTGAATCTTTATTATTATGAGTCATAAAAAAAGAGGGCAAGTATGGTCAATTGATCTTGTTGTTGGACTGTTGATTTTCGCACTTATCGCAGTTATATTTTATGCTCTTATTGCAAATAAAGGCGGAAATACTAAGATTGAAGATTATACTGCTAAAGGTGAGGACTTAACTAATAAATTTATTGAGAAAGGTTTAATCGATCCTATTACAGGCGAACTTAATGAGACAGTTTACAATTACTATGCAGCTTTACCTTATGAAGATTTAAAAGAAGAGCTTGGTGTTAGCGGTGAGTTCTGTTTATTTATTGAATCGGGAGATTCTACTCCTAGATTAATAGTTTTAGGTAATAGGACTGGTATTGGAAATCCTGACTTTGAGATTAATGGTTTACCTTGTGGTGCCGACGTGAGTCCATAATGATTTTTGAGCTTATTATTTCTTTGATTGTCTTTTTAGGTTTATTTGTAGGACTGTTTATTTCAAGAAATACAAGGGAAGAATTAGTTCCTGGAATAATTTATTTTACTAATGCTAGAAAATTTCTTTTTTCATTTATTATTGGTTTTGTGATGTATGATTATGGTCATTTATGGCTTGGATTAACATTCTTCGTGTTATTATCTGTTGTTTCATATTTTTCAAAACAAGATTTTTCAAAATGGATGTATTTACTCTTGTCATTAGCAGCTTTTATGGCAATTTCACTTAATTTACTAGTTGTTCCAATACTAATTTTCCTTTATGGATTCTTTGAAGCAGCTATGTTTTTATCTAACCAGAAAAAAGAGAAACTGTTTTGTACTGATTCATTAAATTTATTCAAGAAAAAGTTCTTATTCTTACTAATCTTGATTGTATTGATTCTCGCTAAGTATTTCTATTTCTACTTCTACTGAGTCTTTTGTAGGGTATTCTTCAACTACTGCAACAACGTATGGTAGTCTTTTTAGTTTCTTTACTAGTCGTCTAGCTTCTTTCTCTTTTGTTAGAATTCGTAATTTTTCTTCATCAAGTTCAGAGTTTCGTAAAAATAGTTTTCTTTTCATCCAGTCATACTTTTCTTTTAACTCTGCAAGGATTTTTTTTCTTTCATCCGCAGTTAATTTTTCAAGTATTTCATGATAGTTTGCGCCTGGGCTTAATTTGTCTAGATATATTGCGCCTCTAATTAGCATTCCTTCTTCTGTTACTTTATCATAATTCTTTGCAACACCTTTTGCTCTTCGAATTATTCTTTTTCCCATCTGAGTTTTGTCTTTTAGTTTAGCACTACAAAAATAAACTGTTAATTTGATTCCCTTATTCTCCGCATATTCAATTAAGTTTATTGCAGTCTCCTTAGATTTTGCAACTGCATAAGTTTGTTCATCTCGAGTTCTGTAGTCGCCCATATTATAATGCTTGACTTCTGTATCTGATACTTCTAATTCATTTAAGTTTACAAACTCAACTTTTCCTAATAAATAATCTAATAATTTTTTAGTTTCTTTTTCTTTATCTGGTAAGCATGGAATTTCTACTCCAACTGACCAATTAAATTCATTTGCAAGTTCAATTCTTTTCCAGTCTTTGTCATCACTTACATCTGGATGGAATCTTATTTCATCAAGTCCTGCGTCATATAACTTTTGTAGAACTTCTTTTTTTACTAATTGTAAAGGTGTATATAGGTGGATGTGAAAGTCTTTTCCTTTATTATCTTTTAAGAATTTAATATATTCGCATGTTTTAGCAAGTGTTGCAAGTGGATCTCCGCCTGTTATTCCTGCGCCTTTTGCGTTCATAAGTCTAGCTTCTTCTAAGAGATCATCTTTTGATTTTATTTTCCACTCATTTGCATAAATATCATCTTCACCAAATTTTTTCTCAGATACAGGACAATAAGAACATCTTTGACCGCATAGACCTGTGATAAATAATACTAGCTTTTCTCCTTCTATACATTGTCTACATCCTTTAGCCATTGGGCCGCTTGTGATGTATCCAACCTTGTCATTATTTATCATTTTATTTTTGTATACTAATCATATAATAATTAGTGATTTTATTTTACTTTTAAGGATTGTTATTATTTCTTTACTTTATGTTCTGAAATATAGTGTTTAATATTTCTATATCCTGCATAAGCTTGTCCTAAGGCAGAGTATATCATTTCTCCTGCTTTGAATATATTTTCTTTCCCAACAGTCTCAAATTCTTTTAAATCTGCCATTTGCGACAATGTTTCTGTGCCGTTCCATGTTAATGGTATTAAATCAATTGTTGCAAGCAGGCTTCCATAGAACAGTAGTGTTAAATCAAGTTGTTTCTCTGAAGGTCTTTGTTTGGCAAACTGGCAGGTATTTACTGCCGCAATAGTGCCATACACATAAGGAAACATTTCAATAAATTCTAACATACTTGCTTATTTGCTTGAATTCTTTTTATGTTTTTCTTTAAATTCTTGGCTTCTAAGAATAAGTTTTTATATGAGTCTTCAAATCTTTTCATTTGCAATGAACAAGATTAAAACAGGCGATGGCTCATTTACTTTTCATAATCTGGACTTTGATGAGGTTTATCACTCTGTTTCTGGAGCTGAAGAGGAAGCTGTTGAGAAATATGCAAAACCTACTAATGTAGCAAAACTTGCTAAAGAAAAGGGCAAAGTTAAAATTCTTGATTTCTGTTTTGGCTTTGGTTATAATTCCGCTGCTCTTATTGATGCAGCACTTGAGGCAAATCCTAATTGTAAAATTGAAATTATTGGTTTAGAAATTGATAAGTCATTACTTGACCTTGTAGCAGAATTAGCTCCTAAATTTAAGAATTATCATATTATTCGAAAACTAAAAGAACTTGATGGCGTTTACAAAAAAGGTAACGTTTCTCTTAAAGTTCTTTATGGTGACGCAATTAAGCGTATTCATGAGCTTGAAGATGATTACTTCGACATTTGCGTCTTTGATCCTTTTTCACCACGAAAACACCCTGAAATGTGGACTGAAGAAGTTTTCAAAAGTATTGCAAAGAAGATGAAGTACGCTGGTGTTTTGTCAACTTATTCTTGTGCCACTAAAGTTAGAATTAATTTAGTTCGTGCAGGTTTTGATCCTAAAGATGGTCCTTGTATTGGAAGAAGAAGTCCTTCAACAATTGCAAAGAAAATATTTGCATAGATAAATTAGAATTATTCTCATACAAAAACTATTTTCTTTCTAGATAATATTATTGCAAGTAATCCAATTACTGTTGCAACTCCAAATATAATTGCACATCTTTGACAAACTTCACAATCTTGAGCGTGTGCATTACAAACTGCATTTTCTTCTATTTCGACATGCATATCATGGTTATCCTCAATACTTGCTCCGCAGTGCCAAATAGTTGCAATTGTAATTCCAATTAATGCTATTATTAAGAATATATTTTTTGCTTTTTTTAAGTCTTTTAATTTGTTTACTACGAAAAATGATTTTAGCAAAATAAAAAACACTATTGCTAGCATTGCTGAAACTATCCAAATATCATATTTGCCAAATGAAGTTATTGAGATTGCCAGATAGACTCCTGATGCTATTAATATGATACTCATTAAATGGTTTATTTTTTTGAATATTTTTCCTTGTTTTGTGATATTTAAGATTGCTTTTCCAAATATTGCAAAGACTATTGCTGGCATTATTAGTCCTAAACCGAAGAATAACATTTCAAGAATAATCATTCCTGTACTCTTTATCGAAATAATAATCCCTAAGTAAGGTATGGTGCATGGTGAGAATGAAAGCATTAATGCAAATACTCCTCCAAGTAAGAATGAATTTTTAATAACTGGAAAGTTTAAAGGATTAATTCTATTAAGTAATGCAAGAATTCCTAACGCTCCAAATAATATTCCGAGTGCAAGACGTATTCCATTATGTAAACTGGAGCTTAGTAATTGTTGAAATATAATTCCAAAAACACTGAAGATTAGTAAGAATCCAACAATGAATATTGAGAATTGAATCCATTGCTTTTCTTCTTTATTAAAAAACTTATATAGTACTAGTGGGAATAAAACGATGACGCACGGTGTTAGTGATGCGATGATGCCTGATAAGAATGATATCCACATAAAATCATAATTTCCTTAATTCAGTTATAAATATTTCGCAGAAATGAACAAATTAAGTTTTGAATAACATTTATTTGACTTATATTTATAAGCAAGACTTAATTTCTTTATTTTATGAATAATCAATTCAAATCATTAGCTAATCTTGATGGTTTAGTTATTATTCATCCTGATTTTACTTATATTAGTTATGATTTTCAATCTAAATTGGAAAATTATGTTTCTCAAGCAACTGCTAAATCTATTCCAATTTTTGTAGTTCCTAGTTTTTCAAAAGCAGTGATGGATTTTTATTTTCCTGATATGGCAAGTTCTTGGACTGTTGTATCAAAAAAGGAGTATCTTGCTCCTGAAATTATTTTACCTGCTATTTCTAAGCAGAGTGGTAAGCCAATTAGTGAATTGAATCTTGCTTATGGTGGGATGTTTTATGGTTTGTGTATGCATTCTTTTGCTTTAAGGACTGCAAATAATGTTATTAATTCTGAAAGATTATTTTCTGATCTCCGTGGTTTTTCTGCTTCTGAAAAGGTGAATAGTGCAGTAATAATCCCTCGAATAAGTATGCATAAAACACCTTTCAAAAATTATTTATAGGGATAAACTATTTTTATCTATTATGTACACAAAAATTAATTCAATTTTGAATAAGTTTGCTTGTTGTTGTTAATTCTATTTTCATAAACTATGTTATTCATTCTTTAGTCTGAACCTATAGTTCTTCTAAAGAAAGTTTCTTTATTCTTTTTTAATCTTACAAAAAAACATAATTTGAGGTTGATTAACATGTATCAAAATATAATTCAAACAATAGGAAATACTCCATTAGTAAAAATAAACAATTTTAATTTGAAAGACGGCGTTGAGATTTACGCAAAGATTGAAGGATTTAATCCTGGCGGTAGCATTAAGGATAGAATTGCTTTAAAGATGATTGAGCAAGCAGAAAATGATGGTTCTTTAGTTAAAGGAAAAACAATTATTGAAGCCACATCTGGAAATACAGGTATTGGTCTTGCAATGATTGCAGCTGTTAAAGGCTATGAAGTTTTAGTTGTAATGAGTTCTGCTGTTTCAATAGAGCGTCGTAAAATGATTTTTTCATTTGGAGCAAAAGTAATTCTGACGGATGCATCTTTAGGAACTGATGGCGCTATAACTAAAGCTCATAAATTAGTTGATGAAAATCCTGACAAATATTTTATGCCAAATCAGTTTTCAAATGAGTACAACAAGCTTGCTCATTACAAAACAACAGGCGAAGAGATTTGGAAGCAAATGAATGGGCAAATAGATTACTTTGTTTCTTCTATTGGAACTTCTGGAACTATAATGGGTGTTGGAAGAGTTCTAAAGGAAAATGATTCAAAAATAAAAATTGTGAGCGCTCATCCTGTCAAAGATCATTATATTCAAGGTTTAAAGAATATGAATGAAGCAATAGTTCCACAAATCTATGATCCTAGTAAAATAGATGAAACTATAATGATAGAAACAAATGATGCATATCAAATTGCAAGAGATATCATTACAAAAGAAGGAATTTTCGTTGGAATGAGTTCAGGCGCTGCAATGCTTGCCGCATTAGAAATTGCAAAGAAAATAGATAAAGGACGAATAGTTGTTGTTTTTCCGGATAGAGGAGAAAAGTATTTGAGTACAGCTTTATTTGAATAATTTTAAAAAGAAACGAATGTTTTCATACTTTGTTTCTATTAGCCCCTGTAGTCTAATGGATAGAATACGAGGTTGCGGACCTCGAGGTCGGAGTTCGATTCTCCGCAGGGGCGTTCTATTTTTAGTTGAACATGACTGGGTAAAAAATAATTTTGTATGAAATTTATTAATTCGGACGTTATTTCTAGACTCTCAAATTCATTAATTCTTTACTTCCAGCTAAATCTGATTTGATGACTTAAAAATCTCGTCTTTATATTCTAGTAGGTGTGCGTCAGAAATAGTTTAACTAATCAGTAGTGACAAATAAGAAGTTTTAAATATGGTGGTAACTTCCAATACTTGGAACTATTAATGGTACTGCTATGACAAAACAAATTATACTAAAAAACCCGAATATCGTTTTAACTGCAGTTAATAAAAAAGATTCCTTAGGGGTTGTTGAGTCTATTCGAGCAATAAATTCAACTCCAAACATAATCCGTGCGAGACCTTATGAACTTGCTATGGCAAGAGGATTAAATCCAACTAACAATTCTCTTTGGAATCAATGGTTTAACTCTAATGAAGAACAATTAAGGGTGACTGCAACTAAATCCTATGAAGGAATCAAACGAGGAGATCATAGATTATTATTAATAGGTTGTTCAAGTTTTTCTCAAGATACTGAGGCAATGATTGCTTTCGGAAAAGGAGAAGGTGTTCTTGATGGACGAAAAAAAGTTGGTTTGACAAATTATAATCTTCCACTTTCTCAAACAAAGCAAGTTGATAAATTACTTGGCGAAGGGATTGTTTATGTAACTGGTGCTGATAGTTCTGTTAAAGAACAAAAAACAAATATTATGACTTATGATCAGTTTTTTGAAGTTTCAAAAGAAAAATATTTCTTGTTAAAAAATCAATTTTATGTTGTTTCATTTTTAGAAAAAGATATTCAAGCAATGAAATCTAACTACATAGATATAGATGATTTTAAAGTTAGAAATCACCAACCAAGTATTGTGCATTCAGGTGGTAATTCTAATTGGCAATTACTTCTTAATAGCGCAGAAAAAAGAGGTTATTCTGAGTTCTATATTGGAAATCCTGATTTAGATAAGAACAGTGGCTGCATGGGCTTCTTATATGGCTATAATAATGGGTTCAGTGCTTACAATGTGAATGGCAATGGCCGTTCTGTCGGAATATCACCGAAGTCGCTTGACGCACTCGTGAAAAACATTTAATAACATTACAAAATCTTCCGCAGGGCGTTTTACTTACTTCTAGAAACGAGAGCGTAAAAAGTAAAAAGAATTAGTTCTGTTTATTTTTTAAACATTTGAATTACAGGTTTGATAGCACATATTATTAATGCTATTAAAAACCAGATCCAGTTTGTAGATGTTACCCAATTTGCAAGTCCAGACCATATTGATACCAAGAAAAAAGCTCCAAACAAGACTGACAACTTAATTAAGCCAATATCCAAAAATCCTAAATTTTTTATATTCATTTTTTATTACCTCGTTTCTTTTTTTCATTCTCTAGATTAGTTACTCTATATTGGAACTTCATCAATTCCATATATATAGAACCAATAACAAATATCAAAAAGCTTTCTACTAAGTTCACATAACCTGTTTGATAACCTATTATTGCTATTAATAGAAATCCTGTGCTTATCATTGCTAAGAATGCTTTCTTTTTTATTGGTAATGCTCTAAAATGTTTATCAATTAAGTTTATCATTACATCTTTAAAATTGTTTATCCATTTAATTGTTTCGAAAACACTTATTTTTGAACAAGATATCAGCGAGAAAATTAGTCTTACTCAAATAGATTAATTTGTAATTGTTTAATAAGTCCTGAATAAAATAAATTAAACAATACTAAAATTCTAAAAATAGATTTTTCATATTTAATTTGGATTTTTCCTTTTTTAATATCATTACATAAAATCTAAATCAAATTCTTTAAACGTTTCATATTTGCTTGTTTTACAATTTCTGCATATCCTTCATCAGGCATACGTGAATGACTAAATCCGCATTTGTAACATTCGCTTTTCTCACCAGTTAATACTTCTTTATTCTTTTTTAATCCTTCATACCACTGTTCTTTAAAGTTTGAATTAAGAACATTTCCAATAATTGTATTTATTGTCCAACAAGTATGAACATCTCCTTGAGGATTTATTAACATATCTTTGCAGTAAGAATAACAAGCTTGGTGGATATCTTCTCCTTTCAAGTATTGTTTTATTATCTCTATACGTTTTGGAGAAGTAATTTCTATGTTTAGCTTTTTTGCTTCATTTACTGCTTCATCTAAACCTTCTAAACCAATATTTATAGCGTAATCATTATTATTGCCTACGCCATATATTTGTACAGGGTCAAAGTCTACGAACACCTTGCCTAATTTGTTTGAAAGATGGATTATTGATGATAAAGTATCGCTATTTTCGTTCAAAATAGTTGTATCGATTTCTATACTTGGCTTTTGTTTTAATTGTTGAACTTGAATTATTCCATTTATTGCATCTTGAAATATATCAACCCCACGAATTTTGTTATGAATATTCTCATAACCTGAATCTATTGAGACAACCAGATTATCAACATACAATCCTATTGAATCAAGATGTTTTGATATTAATGAACCATTTGTTATCATTTGAAGATTCATACCTTCTTCTTTTACAGTTTGCATAATTAAATCAACATCTTTATGCAAGAAAGGTTCCCCGCCCCACAATGTAACCCATTCAAAATCTAAGTCTGAAAGAGTTTTAATTATATTTTGCAAAGTTTTTGTATCTCCGTGAGTTGGACTTTTCCAAATATCACACATAACGCATTTTGCATTGCAAGCTTCATTAAGTTGAAGATACGCATCTTTAGGCAAACCATTATTGTTCGCATTCTCATCATATGAGCTTATTTTTTTATTCTTTGAGCTATTATTCATTTGCATTTACATCACCTAATATAGTATTTAATTTATCTACAGAAATTGTTAAAAGAGATTTTAACTACTTTAAACTTTTTTAATATTTCATGGTTTAAAATTGTTAATTTCATCTTGAATAACTATGTCGCTTTATTTGTTTAAAAGTTTAGTGTCCAGAAATAAACAAAATAAACAAACTTGTCCGAAAAGGGACATTTTAATAGTTTAAGAAATCATACTTTAGCATTTATACTAGAAAAAGAATTTCTCCAAATCTTAATAATAAAATTGGTCTTACTTGAATAGATTAATTCGTAATTGTTTAATAAGTCCTGAATACAATAAATTAAACAAAACTAAGATTCTAAAAATAGATTTATTATATTTAATATTTATTTTTCCTTTTTTAATATCGTTATACAAATCATCACTTTCAATTACATATGTTCCAATCTCCCAATGGAAATGAGCATCACTACCTGCAACTGTTGGTTTTCCGAGCACTTTAGCTATTTCAAGGCATTTTTTATTTTCGAATGAAAAATAATTTCTTCCATTATATATTTCAACTACATCAATATCTAAATTTTTTATTTGTTCATAATTAATTTTTATGCGTCTGAAAAAACTATATGGATGTGGCAATATTACTAATCCTTTTTGTTTATGAATTTCATTTATTAACCATTTAACTGATTGATTATTTTTGTTATATTTAATTTCTTTTTTAAGAAAAACACCTATTAAGTCTCCAAGTTTAGTGCTAAATTCAGTTCCTTTAATTATCTTAAAGTTTGGATCTTCATTCATTTTTTCAGCTTCTATAATTCCTTTAAAACAATTATGGTCTGTTATGCAAATTCCATTTAACCCTTTTTTCTTAGCTGTTTCTAAAACTTTTTTTACACTCATATTTGAACAACGAGAATGGTGTGTGTGGCAATGCATTTCTATTTTCATTTAGCACCTTTTTTTATTAAAAAACTAAATCCTGAATAAATAGTTAATATTACTGTAAGAAGTAACAAACAATACATGATAATAATCATTAAATTTTCAAGAATAATATAGTTATAATGATCTCGTAAAATCAAAGTAAAAAACATAACAATTATCGTGATTATTTGAGTAACTGTTTTTATCTTGCCACTCATTTTTGCTGCAACGTGGTCATTAGTGTCGTTAATGTAATCTTTTATCCGATAGATTGTAACCCATAATTCTCTAATGATTATTGGAATCAACCAAATAAATGAAAATAAGTTTAGTATTGCAAATGTTATAAATGAAGCAATAGTTAGGATTTTATCTGCTGTAGGATCTGCTATTTTGCCAAATTTTGTTATTAAATTATATTTTCTTGCAATATATCCATCGAAAAAATCTGTCAAACTTGCAAGGCTGAAAAATATTAGTGCTATTATTCTTGATGATAACGAATTTTGCAATAAAAAATAAACTACGAAAAAAGACATTATAATTCTTAATATTGTTAGAAAATTTGGCAAGTTAGGATTTACCATTTTTTACCTCTAAAACTAATTCTGAAATCTAGAGTATGATTTAAGAAATAAACTACTGCTTTCATTTTATTAAACAATATGACTCTTAATTATAAATTTGTTGATTTATTTTGGCGGGGCTAGTTTCCTTTTTTCTTAATTAAAAAACTTTATATACTTATTTTCCTTTAGATAATTTATGAAATTATTCTTTATAGGAGCAACCTTGTTATTTGTTCTTCTACTAAGTGGGTGTTCTCAAACTGATTATTCTTCATGTTTGCAAGATGATCTTTCAGGAGATACTATTATATCTGATATTGAATGTACGTCAGGCAGTTGTGGAACTATAAAAAGTGGTGAAACTGTGAATTATGTTTTGACAGAACTAAATGCCTCTTGTATAGATGGTTATATTGTTCATCCTGATGGGCGACAGATTAATTTCACTCGTGTTAATTGTCTTTGCGTTCAAGGTGTCGCACCAAGTGAAGAACAAGAAAATTATTGTGCAGAACAACGTGAAGAAGTAGAACGATTAAAAGACAAGTATTACTTTATCTACCTTCCATGTTTTCCTTGTTGTTCTCCTCCTTGATGATAAAATAAATTAACGAAATATACCACTTCAAAGTGACACATAATCAAAACATTTAAAAATTAAAATTACTATCTCTATCTAAATGTCCAATATTGAAGATAAAAAACCTGAAGATAATCTTAATCGACCTAGCAAGTTTGTTAATGAATTAACTTCTCAAGTTGAAGCTGATATTCTTGCTGATTATAAACAAATTGTTTACGCTTCTGGTCAATTTATGTTGTCTCAAGTTTTAGGCTTTAAAGGGAAAATTGTGCATGATGGTTATGGATCTAATGCAAGTTTTGTGATAACTGATGTTCCTTCTAATATGTCTGATGAAGTTATTAGAGAACAATCTGCAGTCATAGTTCAAGGTGGGGAAGCTGTAACTCATGAGTTATTTGGTTCTCGTTTTGATGTTCCAACTGTTAAACGAGATTTATACCAGTTCATTCCTCCTGATATGACTGCATATAATCTTGAGAACGATTTGTATAATTTTTATTCATATTCTCTTGATTCTGCAATTGATTTATTTCTTTCTCTTGATTCAGATATAATTTATTCTATTGCAGAGCAAGTTGTAAATACTGGTGTAAAGGGTGGTATGATTGCTCCTTATTTTGATTATGGTGAATCTAATCTTAATGAAACTAAATCTATTTTTCCTAGCACTGATTTATCTAAACTAGAACGACAAATATTTTTTGATTATTTAAGTCCTCAACAAATGATTGGAAGTTTACATTTAGATGAAACTTTTGAATCTGGAGTTGTTGATGACTTATATGAATCTTCATTTGGCATGGGACACATTATTAAGAAAATTGGTTCTGGCTTAAAACAAGTTTATAAAAATAACAAAGAAGAAATTAACGAAATTGCTGCTATTATTATTGGTGGTACTATTGGATATTTTGTAGGTAGAGAATTTTATGAACCTTCAGCAGATTCTGTTTTTAATGAGGTTGATATGTTTACTTCTTCGGTGGGCGCAATAGTTGCTTATACTCCTCTAATAATTCCAAAGGTAATTAAATCTATGTTTGGGCCTAAATCTGATCAGAGAGACTGATTATCATATAATAAAATAAGACTTTTATATTAATTTTATAATCTATTCTAAGAATAACTTCAATATTTTTGTGCTGATTTAACGTTTAGGTTTATAGTGCCAGGATGTATCATTTGAACCACTCATAATCTCGTCTTCTTCCATACATGCTCTTTTCTGCATTTTCTTTTCATTATAAGTATGTGGGACATAAACTTTTTTCTTTGTTTTTGGGTCCATTTCAGTATAATACATGCATGTTGAAGCGGTCATTGGTGTCGGTGTAAAGACTTGTACGCTTTCAGTATTTCTTTCTTTTTTTATAACTCGACCTAATTCATCTGCTTCTTTTTGTGTTGATCCTGGATGTGCAGTCATATAGTAGTAGGCTAATTTTTTACCTTTTGCATATTTGTGGAATTGTGTTTTAAACATCTCTAAGTCGCCTTCATCTTTTCCCATTAATTTAATAACTTCAGGAACTACGTGTTCTGGTGCTACTCTTAGTGTGTCAAAGATGTGGTGTTCTGCAACTTCTTTTATGTATTCTTCATTTGCAAGGTCGTATCTAATTCCGCTTTTAATATAAACATTTTTTACTCCATTAACAGAGCGTGCTCTTTTTAATAAATCAATCATTCTTCTATTATCTGTGATTAGTTTTGGACACTTTAAACAAACTGCATTACAATCATTACAATCTATTCCATACATGTTTGCACTTGGACCGCCCACGTCATCTATATTTCCTTTGAAGTGTGCTAGTGTTGTTATATATTTTATTTCTCGAATTATTGATTCTTCACTTCGTGATACAATTCTATCTCCTTGTAATAAAGTCAGAGCACAAAAATTACATCTTCCTATACATCCTCTGTGTGTTATAACTGAGAATTCAAATCCTCGTAATTCTTTTGGTGATTGTCTGCTAAATGGTAATTCATAGTATTCATCTAAATCTGCTGGCGTGTATATTGGACTTTCATATTGTAAACAATATCTTGTGTCGATTTTTTGAGCTAAATTTTTCTTATTTGAAATAAGATTTTGTTGGTCGCAGAATTTTTCTTTATCCGCCTTTACTTCTTCAGCGCTAGGAAGTTCTATAAATCCTTCAGGAATCTCTTTAGAAATAATGCATGTTCCTTTTATTCCAACTAAGTCTTTTCCTGTTTTTAATCTGTTTGAAATTTCAAGTATTGGTTTTTCTCCATTTCCATAAACTAATATGTCTGCTCTTGCATCAAATATAATTGGGTTTCTAAGTCTGTTTTGCCAGTAATCAAAGTGTACGAATCTTCTTAGACTACTTTCTGTTCCGCCAATTATAATTTTAGATTCTTTATATTTTGATTTTATCCAATTTGAATATACAGTTACTGCTCTGTCTGGTGCGTATCTGTCGTGATCTCGTTTTAAGTGTTTATCTTCGCCTCGGTGTTTTTTCATGGGTGTATAATTCTTAACCATGGTGTCAACACTTCCGCTACTTATTCCAAAAAATAGTTTTGGCTCTCCGTATTCCATCATATCTTCTTCTTTTGTTGGAAGTTCAATTATTGCAACCTCATAGCCGTACTTCTCAAGAAGTCTTTTCATTATAGCCGTTCCACATAGTGGATGGTCGAAATACTCCTCTCCTGTTACTAATATTACGTCGTATTGCATTGTGTATGGGGAGACTGAATTGTTTTAAGAAGTTTCTGCATTTTTATTCTTATTTTGATAACAATCAAGACAATCATAAAAATTATAAACTCAAGCTCCAATATCTATATTTATGTTTAAAGCAATTACTTTTGATTTGGATAATACTCTCATTGATTTTATGCTTATGAAGAAAGCGTCTTCTAACGCTGCAGCTAAGGCTATGGTTAAGGCTGGTCTTAATATGTCTGTGAAACAAGCAGAGAAAGAATTATTTACTGAATACATTAAAGATATTGAAGGTGAACATGTTTTTCAAGATTTCTTAACAAAACATGAGGCAAACTCTGATAAGATTTTAGCAGCTGCATTAAATGCTTATTTACAAACAAAGTATAAGTACATGAAACCTTATTCTTCTGTAAAACCTGTTCTTAGAAAACTAAAAAAGCAAGGAATAAAACTTGCAATTGTAACTGATGCTCCAAGACTTAAAGCATTTCAAAGATTAGATGCACTTGGCATTACTGACTTCTTTGACATTGTCATTGGTTTTGAAGATACAAGACAACATAAACCAAATTCTGCTCCGTTCAAAAAAGCACTAAAAGCTTTAAATGTAAAACCAAAAGAAGTTCTTCACATTGGCGATTGGTTAGAACGAGATATTGCTGGAGCTCAAAATGTTGGCATGATTGCTGCTTGGGCGAAATATGGTGGAAACACAACTGGAAAAAAAGTAAAACCTGATTTCACATTAAATAAGTTTGATGACTTGTTAAATATTATTTTCTAATTATTCTTCGTCTTCCCGACCAAAACTTTCTTAAATAGACAAGCGTCACTTTTATTATGAGTCATGATTTAGATTATATTTTTGTTCTAAAAGCAATTCAGGAAATTCCTTTCAATGTTGGAAAGAAGCTTTTAGTTGATGTTCTTAGAGGAAATATCACTAATGATTCTGTCACTAGAAACGATCTTGATTCCCTTGATTCATTTGGTGCTTTAGCTTACGAGCCAGATGAAATTCATGTTATGATTGACCGTCTTATTATGAATCATCTTATTCGTCAAACTTCTATTAAGTCAAATCAGTTTTGGAAGGTTTTAGAGCTTACGCTTGATGGTGAACATGAAATAGTCGAGCCAAGTCTTCATAAGAAGAAGGTTTCCTATGGTTTTGAAGAGAAAGAAACTATTATAACATCAAAAGACCGTGAAATATTTGCAGCTTTAGATTCGTTCTTACACACCTATAACGATGAACAAAAAAAAGCTATTATTTGTGATAAAGATTTTATTTTATGTATCGCTGGTGCTGGCTCTGGCAAAACTACCGTGTTATCTAAACGTGTGGAATTCCTAACAAAATATAAGTCAGTTAATCCTAAATCTGTTTTAGCTATTACTTTCACAAGAAAAGCACGTCAAGAGATGACTCAAAGAATGTCTGAGTTTGACCCTGATGGTCTTATTCAAGTTGAAACTTTCAATTCATTCTGCGAGAAGTTTCTACAAAAACATAATGATTTAGCTTATGATAAACAAGTACGCTTAATTTCATACAGAGACAAATATTCTATCATGAACAAAGCACTTACTGCTCTTAACACTGATATGTCTCGAGCTATTGCTTTATACTTTACTTTTGCTCAAAGAAAGGGAAAGGCCGATGAACAGCTTGCAACAATTTTCATGAATGATTGTTTCTTTGTTAGAGATTATTTCCGTTATAAAAACAAGGCGTTGGATCGTTCACTTTTCATGGCTTCTGAATTAAAACATAAGCAAAGTGCAGATTTAGTTTACAGGGTTTGTTCTTACATTGAAGAGCACATGCTTCAACATGGTCTTAGAGATTTTGCAGATCAACTCCTTGACACGATTGCCATCTTTAAACAATATCCTAAGATGGTTCCAAAGTTTGATCATATTTTAATTGATGAGTATCAAGATGTAAATTCTACTCAGATTGAATTTGTTGACCTTCTAAATTCAAAAAGTATTTTTTGTGTTGGGGATCCGAGACAATCGATTTTTGGTTGGAGAGGTTCTGATATTAAATATATTTTAGACTTCGAAAAGAAATATCCTGATTGTGAAATTGTATCTTTAGTAAAAAATTATCGTTCCACTCAGCCTATCGTTAATCTTATGAATAAAGCAATTGAGCCTTTAGGTCTTCCTGATTTAAAGAGTCATAATGAAGGTAAAAAAGATATTACTCTTCTAAAATTTTCTTCAGAAACTACTGAGTTTGAATTTGTTATACAAAATATTTTAGCATCTAATCTTTCAAGACAAGAAATATTTGTTCTTGCAAGGACAAACCGTCAGCTTACAGAAATTTCTAAGATGATGCGATCAAGGCAAATTAATCATATTGTTAGAAGTGATGAACAAAAGAAAAACGTTCTTGCAGGCCCTAATGATGTGACGCTTGCAACTATTCACTCTATTAAAGGTCTTGAAGCAGATATGGTTTTTGTTATTGGCGTTAATGGTCAAAACTTTCCTTGTAAAGGAAGTGAGCATCCTGTAATTGACATGGTTAAAGTTGATGAATATGATCAAGAGGAAGAAGAAAGAAGATTATTCTATGTTGGAATTAGTCGTGCTAGAAAAACTTTGTTCTTAACTTATTCTGGAACTAAGCATACTCATTTTATAACTAGTAGTATGTTGTCTTTTTTAGAAGAAAAAACAATTAAAACAAAATCAACAGGTCCAACTGGCAATTCTCTTATGGCAAGATTAAAAGATTGGAGAAAAAATCTTAGTTTAGAATTGGAGGTTCCAGCATATGTTCTTATGCATGATAGAACTCTTATTGACTTAGCTCAAAGACTGCCAAGTTCATTGCAAGAATTAGAAGAAGTTCATGGTTTTGGTCCAACTAAGATTATGAAGTATGGTGAAGAAATTCTTGATATTATTCAAGGTTAAAATCTTTGTATTTTTAATTAGATTATTTTATTCTAAAACTATTATCACATTATTCTCAAATATTTTATTAAATCCTTTTTGTTCGATAAGTTCTTTTAACTCTACTTTTGCCTTTGGGCTTAGAACTATTAAAAAATTGTCTGTTTTTTGCGGCGATTTATAAAATTTAAAAAGTAGTAAATAGTTATCTCTCGGAAGGTGAATTAATGCTTCTTGTGTTGTGGATACAGTTCTTCCATGTATTCCTTCTAGATAATTTCTTGCATCTTGATATTCTTGAGCTTCAAATTCTTTGTATGGTTCTAAGATGTTAAAGTAAGCAAAATTATCTGCTTCTTTCTGAGTGAGTTTATGTTCTATTGGTCCAATTAATATTTGAAATACCATTGTTAATATTAGTATTATGATCAAAATATTTTTTGCAGTTTTCTTATTTCTTTTTTTTAAAAAATCTAGTAATATTATTATCATAAATGCAATAACTAAAATATTATTTGCTTTGAAAATGCTACCATCTGTATCTGCTGACATTATTACCATTACACTTGTAGGAATAACGCTTATAATTAGTGGACTGATAAGTGGTATTAACAAGAATTGTCCATATACATATTTTAAGTGTGATTTCTTGAATTCTGAGTCGATTTTTAAATATTTAATTGGGTTTTTAACAAAATTAGTTGTAATCTCGACAGGTGTTGCACCTATATATGAGAATTTATTTAGGAATAAATATTGGTTAATTCGATTATCTTCTTCATGATATTCTGATTCGATATAAACTACCAGGCTTACAAGTATTATTAACCAAATAAAACTTATTATGGCTAATTTTTTTGCAAATTTTTTATCTTTAAATATCATTGCTATGCTTAGTGATATTAAAAATATTATTGCTGTTTCTTGTAATAGGGCGATTCCTGATATTATTATTGCAGCCAATAATTTTCTATCTTGGGAGTATTGATACATTCCTGTGAATATGAATAGTGGTGCAAGAATTATTGGATGAAAATCAAATACTAGATTCATAACCATTATTGGTGATAATAAATATATTAGTGCAGTAATTAATGCCAAGTTTTTATTCTTAAGTTCTTTTTTTGCGTATAGGAATAGTGGTATTGCACTAAAACTTAGCACTCCTGTTAGAATTATAATTAATACAATTGGATCTCTAAATAAAAAGAATATTGGTGCTAATAAAAAGTAAATTAGACTTACATGAGGTCTTTGAAATTTACTTACAATCATGTGATTATATTTTTCAAAAGGAGTGCCATCTAGTATATTTTCTTCATAGGTGTATTCTTCAAAGAAATCATGCGTACCTCTAAATCTATTTTGTTTTATTGTGGCAACTGTTAAACTTAGTATAAATATTATTAGAATAAAGACCAGAAGTATTTTAAGATTTAGTCTTTTCATTTTTTTAAAAAACTTTTATTTTTTTGTACAACATTTACCAAATTTCTTTTTAAATCTTGCCATTACTTTTCCCATTGCATCTTCTGCTGCCATAATTATTGGATTCATAAATGGCCATGGTGTAAGTGATGGGTGTGCGATGTAATTGTAACGCAATAGTTTCATGATGCCTGCATTTAAACTCATTGCAAGACTTCCTGATTCTACATGTCCAGTTACTCCTTTTCCATATGCTTGTATTCCAATAAGCTTACCGCGTAGTCCTGCAAAAATTAACTTTACTTGTAATGGTTCGTGTTCTTTCATATCTTTATATATGTCTGTTGTTTCTGCTCTTCCTGTAAATACAATTTTGAATTTATCACGTGCCTTTTCTTCATCTAGTCCTGCTTGTGCAAATTCTTTTCCAAGTACTTTGAATGCAAATGCATCTGTGTGTCCATGATAGTTTATTGGCATTCCTGCCATTTGGTATCCGACAACTTTTGCTTGCTGTATTGCAACGCTTGCAAGTTGACTTGGCCATTTCTCATTTACAAGTGCGCTTTTACTACTGCTACAATCTCCGCATGCATAAACGCCAGACTTATTTGTTTTCATTTTATTATTTACAATGATATATCCTTTGTCCATTGCAAGCATACTATCTTCTAAGAATTGTGTATTTGGTCTTACTCCTGCCGCAACAATTATTAAGTCTGCATCTAATTTTAAGTTCTTCTTGCATTGACTTATAATTACTTGTTTGCTTTTATCGCGTTTTGTTTTAATTTCATTAACAGTTGAGTTTAGTAATAAATCAATTTTCTTACTTTCTAAAAGATTTTTTATTTTGTCTGAATATTCTTCATCAGTTATTCCTGATAATAGTTTGTCTTGAATTTCTACTATGCTAACTTTCATGCCTCTTTCTTTTAAGGCGCCAGCCATTTCAATTCCAATTATTCCGCCACCTATAACAACTGCTTTTTTACTTTTTTTAACGTGTTTTGCAATGTCTTCAATATCTTCGCTAGTTCTTACGGTGTGAATTTTATTGCCATTAATTCCTTTTATTGGTGGTTTAAATGCTGATGTTCCTGTTGCAATTACTAAATAATCGTATCCGTAGTTTACTCCGCTTTTTCCAATTACTTCTTTTCTTGAAAAATCAACGCTAACTGCAGGGTCTGGTACTAGTTTTACTCCATAGTCTCCTATCATTGAGTTTGGTTGTATTGCTTCTTTTAGTGTTGCATGTTTTGTTAGAATATAAGGACTTGTACATCTACAATAGATATCTTTTTCATCAGAAAGAATAGTTGCTTCAAACTTTCCTGGTTTTAATTGAGTGGCCACTATTGATGAGAACATTCCTGCTCCGCCGCAACCTATAACTAGTATTTTCTTTTTCATTCTTCTCTCACCTTTTTGCTTTAGTAATTTAAAAATTTAATAGTGTTTCTTTAATTCCTCGTAGAATTCTTTGTAGTCAGATACATTTGTGATTTTCATTTCTGACATGCTACTTCCAATAGTGTTTACTGTTATACTTCCATTACTAAACATTTTGTTTAACATTCCTTCATTTAGTTTTATATGGTCTATTTTTCTAAAGACTATTGTTTGTTGTCGTTTATAGATTATACCGCTTTTATACATAATTCGATAATCTTCAATTGTGTAGCTTTTAACTTTGATAGTCCATACAATTCCTATTATTGTAATTGGTAGAATAACTAACAGTGGAAATATAACAACACTTACAAGTATTGCTGGAACTAAGATGTTTGCTAAATCTGGTTTTGATATTTTGATAATTTTAGGTTTATAATCCTTAATTTTATCTTCAAAACTTGTAATCTCTGCAGAACTTGGTCTGTAAAATAATATGTTATCAATTAGTTCATCTTTTGTCTTTATGTTTTCAATGTAACGAATTTTAAATCCATTTGAAACATAAGTAGTACCGTTTTTTGTTTTAATTGCTGTTTCTCCTGCAATGTTAAACTTAACTGAGCCCATTTTTGATGCTGGGTATTTGATTGTTGTTATGTCTTTAACATTCTCGTAAGGCACATATATGAATTTTTTAAACAGCCATCCACATTCATGATATAAATAATTCTTAAAATAAGTCATCTTTGAATAAGATAAAACTTTTTTATTTAGCAGTATTATTCCTATCATCACTAATATAACAACTCCTATTGCAACTAAGAATAATCCTTTTATTTCTGCTGGTGATACTAAATATCCTGATATTAATCCTATTAACAATACAACTTTGACAAATATAATTCCTAATTCTGCTTTTATGAATTCTCCAAATGAAAACTTAGAATCCATTTTATAAGCTGCTTGTTCTGGTTTGATTCCAATCTTTGCAATTAGTTTATCATAAATTCCTTCTTCTTTTTTTAAGTGTTTAAACTTAATATTGTCACTTGATCCTATTGACCAAAAGACAACTGAGAATGTATTGAACCATTTGTCTATGAAACTTTCTTTAAAGACTAATCCCATGATTTTATCGTTTGAGAATTCTTTATTTTTTCTTGCTAAAAAGTTAAACTCTTCTTCCATAGTGTCTTTTCTAACAAAGTATTTCCTATTTTTTAATTCAATTAACGTGTATATTAGTGCTCCAATCCAGAATAGTAATAGTGGAAGTAAGATTATACATATTGGTAAAGTAACCCACAGTTTAAACATTGCTCTTCTTCCATTCATCTTGAATTCTGCAGTGTAGTCAGTATTTTTTTCCAGCTTTACACTTTTTGCTGCACTCGCTTGTTTTGCACTTACAACTTTAGTTTTTGCACTAACTTTTTCTCCAGGAACATTTACTTCTCCTTTTTTCCCAGCTAGTCCTTTCATTCCTGATATAACTTTATCTACGCTGTCTTTCATTGCAAGTCCATTCTTCATATTCTTAAAAAGAATTTCTTGCTGACTTCCCTGACAACTGATTTTAACATCATATAAACTAAACATTTTATCAACAATTGTTTGAGTTAAAGTTGTATCTGATAAGTTTTCAACAGGTATGAATGCTTTATGTTTTGATAAGAATCCTTCATTGTAAGTTATGGTATCATCATACACGTCATAAATTCTTTTGCTTAAATCCAAGAAACTTAATAGTGATCTTCCAACTAAATATAGTAATACTAATGCTGCAACTCCAATTATTGCTTCTATTGGAATTGAATCCATGCCTGATTTTGCTTCTACAATAAAATCAAAACCTATGTATAATATAACTGCAAGTGTTATTAGAACGTTTTTGAATACTTCAAAGAATACTCCTAGTGGATGTGGCTTTTCTTCTTGAATTTTCTTGTCCATCTTTAAAGAAAATCCGTTATATCGCATCATTTGCATAATGTAATCATATACTTTATCTGATTCTTTTAATCCAAAAAAACTCACTTCCGATAGTCCACTTCCTGCTGATTCAATACGAATATTCGCCGATTTGGTAATCATATCTTGAAGCCATGGCTTTCGAAGTTTTACGTGTGTTATATTTCTAATGACTAATTCTGTTTCACGGTCGGAAAATATTCCTCCGCTCTTATAGATAATTTTATCTTTCAAAAAGATGTATTTTTCTTTTTTAAATTTGATATTTAATATGACTAATGCGCCCAGTCTAACGACTACAAGGACTCCTAAAAGTGGTAACCAGATATTAAATGGGCTTACTAAGCCTAAGACGAGAATTATTGCAGCCAACCTTAATGTGCCAATCCAAAATCTGAATCCCACAAAAGTTTTCTTATCTGGTTTAATATTATATTCATAAGTCATAATACTTACTTTAGATATTAATTATATATATATTTAACTATATTAATGGATTTTTAATAGAACTAAGTTTGATTTTCAGAAAGGCTTCCTAGTACTGTTTTTCAAAAGATAATTGATACACTTAAGATTTTCATTTTAGATAAGGCGATTATCACTGGACACAAGTCATTCTCGCGCAGCGTATTTAAACAAACCAATCAAAATTATTTTTATGAACACACTTGAAAAGGCAAAGATTCTTGGCGAAGCTGGAAGCTTTGATAGTTGCGGTCCTAAGATGTGCGAAGTTAACGTAAATCAAGGTTTAGGCGGTATCTATCATGCGAAAGCAGAACATCAGACTTGTAGAATTTTCAAAACCCTCATGAATAATTCTTGTTCGTTTGATTGTCATTATTGTCAGAATGCTGCTGGTAATGATTGTAAACAAAAGAAAGCTGCTTATGAGCCAAATGAGCTTGCGAATCTTTTTATGCGATTAAATCAAAAGCTGAATGTTGATGGTCTTTTTCTTAGCTCGGGTGTTTCTAAGAATCCTGATGTTGAATCGGAACGTATGATTCAAGCAATTAAACTCATAAGGGAGAAATACAACTTTAGGGGATACATACATTTCAAGGTGCTACCCGGAACTTCTTATGAGCTTATTAAGCAAGCATCAGAATATTCTAATCGTATGAGTGTTAATATTGAAGCGCCAAATAAGTCTGCTTTATCTGAGCTCTCCTCTTGTAAAGATTACAAATCAGATATTCTTCGTAGACAGTCTTGGATTTCTAAATTAAATTTGTCAGGTGGTCAAACAACACAACTAATTCTAAATTCCCTCTCCACCGATAAAGAAGTTTTGAAAATGACTAATTGGGAGTATAATGCTCTTTCTCTAAAGCGAGTATATTTTTCTGCATTCAGGCCGGTTAAAGGAACTCTTCTTCAGGCCGCCCCACCTGAATCGGCTCTGAGGCAGACTCGTCTTTATAATTCTGATTTTCTTCTTAGAGATTATAAATTTAAATTAAAAGAACTCTTGTCCATTATGGATGATGGAATGCTCCCTCGCATTGATCCAAAATTAGCTCTTGCAAGAAATCATTTTGACAGCCCTCTTGATATTAACCAAGCGTCTTTTGATGATTTAATTCGAGTCCCAGGCATTGGTCCTACTTCTGCTAGACGAATTGTTTATTCTAAATCTAAGATTTCTAAGTATTCTCAATTACAAGATTTTGGTGTCAGACTTAATAATGCTAAACCTTTTATAGATGTTGATGGTAAAAAGCAGTCTTTTCTTTTTGCTTTTTCCTGATGCTCAAAAAAGTTTTTTATTTTTTTTTGTTGTTGATGGTAAAAAGCAGTCTTTTCTTTTTGCTTTTTCCTGATGCTTAAAAAAGTTTTTTATTTTTTGTTATCGATGGTAAACGTTAGTCTGTTTTAACTGGATGTTAAATATTAATTCAATCAAAACTTTTTTAAAACAACCCGCACCAATTTCTCACTATGATTAACAAATCTTCTTTTCTTGGAACAGGTAAACTTTCTTCTCTTCTTATGAAACAATCTGTTCCTGCTATGATTGGTTTGTTAACTATCGCATTATATAATCTTGTAGATACTATTTTTATTGGCAGAAGTGTTGGTACTTTAGGTATTGGTGGTGTTGCAGTTTCATTTCCTATTCAAATGTTGATGATGGCTGTGTCTATGGCTTTAGGTATGGGTATGGCTTCTATCATTTCTAGAGCTCTTGGTGCAAATGATCATGCAACTGCGAAGTCTGCATTTGGAACTTTCTTTACTTCAGTATTTTTCATTAGTGTTATTATGACTGTATTAGGAATTATTTTTCTAAAACCGTTGTTGATTTTGTTTGGCGCCACACCTGACTTGCTTCCTTATGCCATGGATTATATGGGTATTATTTTCTTTGGAAGTATTTTTTTAGCATTTGCATCTTCAAGTAATAATATTATTCGAGCTCAAGGTCATGCTAAGACTGCAATGACTGTCATGATTATATCAATTATACTAAATTTTATTTTAGATCCTATTTTCATATTTGTTTTGCACATGGGTGTTAAAGGGGCTGCTTTAGCAACTGTCATTGGTCAGATTTTTGGTGCTGTTTACGCATTCATTTATTTTGTATCTCCTAAAAGCACCATTCAATTTTCTCTAAAAAATTTATGCTTTAATTTTAAGATATTTAAAGAGTCAATTGCAATTGGTTCTTCATCTTTTGCAAGGCAAGCAGCTGGTAGTTTTGCAGCAATCATAATTAATAATTCTCTTGCGTTCTATGGTGGAAGTTTAGCCATTGCTGCATTTGGTGTTGTTAATCGTTTACTTGCTTTTGTTTTTATGCCTATCTTTGGTATCGTTCAAGGTATGCAGCCAATTCTTGGTTTTAATTATGGTGCGAAGAAATTTCAAAGAGCAAAAGAATCAATCACTCTTTCCATTAAATATGCAACCATACTTTCAATAGTTGCATTTGTTTTATTCATGATTTTCACTAGACCTATTATTTCTCTTTTTTCAACCGATGTCGCGCTAATTGATATGGCTACAAGAGCTATGAGAATCATCGTTTTATTGTTTCCAATTATTGGATTTCAATTGGTTGCTGGTGGCTTGTATCAATCTTTGGGCAAAGCAATACCTGCTTTTGTTCTTTCAATTTTACGTCAAATAATTTTCTTTATACCGCTTGTTTTAATTCTTCCATTGTGGTTTGGTCTTGATGGAATTTGGTATTCTTTTGTCGTGGCTGACTTCTTTGCATTCATTGTAACTATTTTCATGGTGCGATCTCAACTTAAATTATTATCTAAGTCAAGTTCTGCAAGTGTGTCTTGATGCGGTTTGACCGATAAGTTTATATATAAAGATGATATTTCTAACTATAGCTTGACACATATATTATTGGAAATAACCTTTCCAATACATATAAATATATAAACACTTTTATTTAAGTAAAACTAGGGGAATTAAATGGGTAAAAAAGAAAAAGTATTTGGAATATTTTTTAGAGAAAAACCGGCAATGATGCTTGTTAATCTTTTAAATAAAAATACTGAAATGTATGCTTCTTCACTTGCAAAAGTTGTAGATTGTACTTATAGTCATGTTGTAAAAATTCTTCAAGAAATGAATAAAGCTGGTTTAGTAAGTTTTGATAAGCAAGGAAGATTAAAAGTTCTGACATTAACTCCAAAGGGAGAAGAAGTCGCAAAGCATATTGATCAAATAAGAAACATTCTTTAAATTTTTAATTAAAATAAATTTATTCTTTACATATATAATTTAAATTAATTTCATTATTTTTTTTATAGTACTATTTATATTCTTTAATTAGAAAATATTTTAAGAAAATAAATTATAACTAATTAACTTCAAACTTTTCGATAGTTTACAAATACTTTTTACAAAGTTTAAGAAATTTTAATTTTAATTTACTTCAAATTTCTCGATAGTGATTTTTTTATTCTCCATCTTAAGTTCTACATCATCACTTTCTTTAATTCCAGAAATCTTAGTTGCAATCTCAGGTAGTAAAACCCTAACTCCTCTAAAGTCTAAAGGTCTGATAATTGTTTTCCCTTCTTTTGCAGTATCTAATTCATTCATGATGTCTGCTGTATCTTTTTTCTTTCCTTTATTTTTAAATTCCACGGATTGTTCATAAAGATATTTTGCGATTAAATCTGCAACATCAATTCCTGTTGCTTCTGTTATTCCTTGTAATCCAGGACTTAAGTTTGCTTCTATTACTTGAGGTCCTTTTACTCCATAAAGAATATCAACTCCGCAAATATCAACGCCCATTGCTTTAGCAGTATCAACTGCGACTTTTTTAGTATACTCGTCTATTTTAGCAATTTCACCTGTACCGCCTGCATGAATATTTGATCTAATTTCATTCTCTGCAGCTTTTCTTTTCATACTAACAACTGCTTTATCGCCTATAACCATAACTCTAATATCTTCCCCGCCTGTTTCTACAAATTCTTGGATGATAAATGGTTGTTTTAATGCTGACAGTGCGTCTAGCATTGATGATGCTGATGCATAAGAATCTGCAAACATAACTCCTTTTCCTTGTGTTCCTTGTGGAAATTTCATTATAATTGGGAATTTTGTTCTTTCAAGTAACGTCTTTGCAGCTTCTGTTGTAGCACTTAAATAAGTTCTTGGCATTGGAATATTAAATTCTTGTAATCTTAATTGAGTTAGAAGTTTGTCATGAACAATTGTGTATGCTGATTCTTCAATTGGAATGTATGCTTTTCCTTTTAGAAGTGATACAATTGATCTTAGAAGTTGTGCGTATCTAAATGACCCTTTTGCATATATGCAATCATATTTTCCTAAATCTTTTCCTTGGTATAAAACCTCTGAGTTTTTACCTGAAAAGTTCACTTCAATTTCTTTTAGATTTATTTCATCAACTTCTTCAAAATATTTTCTCATAGCTTTCGCAGTCCATTCTGAACTTACACTTCCCATGCTTATAATTGCAGCCTTCATAAACATCCCTCTAGAAATTTAAGGACAAGAAATTTGTTTTTTAAAATTTCTACTTTCATTTTTGAGTTATTTCCTCTTTGTTAGGATCAATTAAGAATCCTTGTTTTAGGATATTTTGTCCAATTAAAACTGGATATCTCATGTGACTTCTATCTGCTAATGTAAATTTTGTTTTAATTCTGTGCCCGCAAATTTCTACTTCTGATTCTATCACTGGTCGAAGTCTTGTTCCATTTGCACTTTTAATTAATTTTGATTGTATGACTGGACCTAGTTTTAGTTTTGATGCTAGTTTTAAATCAATTGAACTATTTGTTGCACCTGTATCTATTCTTGCTAAAATTTCTTCTTCACTGTCAGAGCCATTAAGTTTAACTTTTTCTATGAATCCAACTATAGTTTTTTCTTTGTCCATTTTATTTTTTTGAAAAATAGTTTTTTTAAAAGTTTCTATTTCTTCTTTTTTTCTTTGTCTTTCTCTTCTTTCACTTCTGGTTTCATAGTTGGAAATAAAATTACATCTCTGATGCTTTCAACTCCTGTTAAGAATATTGCCATTCTATCAACTCCCCAGCCAATTCCGCCTGTTGGTGGCATTCCTACCATTAGTGCATTTACGAAGTCTTCATCCATTGGATGTGCTTCTTCATCTCCGCTTCGTCCTTTTTCAACTTGTTCTTTGAATTTTTCTTCTTGGACTTGTGCGTCGTTTAATTCTGAATACATATTTCCTATTTCCATACCTAGACCAATTGGTTCGCATTGTTCATTTAGTCTTTCATCTTCTCTATGTCTTTTACAAAGAGGTGTTCCTTCTTTTGGCATGTCACAAATATGTGTTGGTTGGATTATGTGTTCTTCTGCAAGTTCAAAGATTGTTAAAATTAAATCTCCCCATGAAGCTCCTCTATCATAATCTAAACTTTTTTTATCGCAGAAATTCATTAGGTCTTTTGTGCTCATATTTGATGCATCAATACCTACATATTCTTCAATAGCTTCTAACATGGTCATTTTTGGCCATGGTGCTTTGAAATCAATTTTTATTTCCTTTTCATCAATGATGTGCTTGACTTTTGTACTTCCATTTATTTTCTTTGCAACGTATTCGTAGCATTCTTCTAGAAGTTTCATCATTCCACTGTAGTCTGTGTATGCTTCATAAGCTTCAATCATTGTAAACTCTGGATTGTGACTTTGATCTACTCCTTCGTTTCTAAAGTTTTTACAAATAGTGTAGACTTTTTCAAATCCTCCAACAATTAATCTTTTCAAATATAATTCTGGTGAGATTGATAGAAACATCGGCATATTCCATGCGTTGATGTGAGTAATAAATGGTCTTGCACTTGCTCCTCCGTACTGTGTTTGTAGTAGTGGAGTTTCAACTTCCATGTATCCTCTATCATCCATGAATTCTCTGATGTATTTTAGCATTAAACTTCTTTTCTTAAAAACTTCTTTTACATTTTGATCCATGATTAAATCTACATATCTTTGTCTATATCGTAATTCTTTATCTTTTAGTCCGTGATGTTTTTCTGGTAATGGTTTTAGACTTTTTGATAAGATTTCCCAGTCTTCAATATATACAGTAACTTCGCCTGTTTTTGTTTTGAAAATATATCCTTTAATTCCTATGTAATCTCCAATATCTACTTTTCTTAGAAGTCTATACTTTTCTTTTCCAAGATCATCTTCTCTAAAATATAATTGTATTCTTCCTTGTTCGTCTTGGATGTGTACAAATGCTGCTTTCCCCATGTTTCGGTTCTGCATTATTCTTCCTGCTAGACTAACTTTTTCTTCTGTTTTTTCTTCTGCTGCAAGCTTTTCAAACCTTTTTTTTAGTTCTTCTGAATTTGAATCTTTCTTATAACTATATGGGAAAGGGTTTATTCCTCTCTCCCGCAATTCATTGAGCTTTCTAATTCTTTCTTGTATTAAATTGTCTTGCGGCATCATCTTAGTAGAAAATACTATACTATTAAATATAAATGTTTTGCATTTAAGTCTATTTTTTTTGTACTTAAAGTTATTAATATCTAAAGAAGTTTCAATTCAGAAATAATTTCATCAATTTTCTCGTCTTCATTTGGTCCGATTGCCATGCATGTTCTTGTGCCTGGTGCAACGACTGTTCTGCCTGCATCTGTAATTACTGCAGTAACTAATCCTGCATCTTTTGCAAATTGATTAAGTTTTAAAAGTTCTTTTTCGTTTTCTACTTTCAAGACTATTTTTGCCATTCCACTCATTCGCCAGTTTTTTATATCTTCTTTATCGCTTCGAAGTACTGCTTCGACTGATGCGTGCGCTGCTTGAGCTGCGGCTTTTCCTTTCGGAAGTTTGAGGTCTTGTCTTACGATTATTGCTTGTTTCATTTTGTGTATTTTGCAAAATTAAACTTCAGAAATCTTTGATTTCTGTTTGTTTCAAAATTTCACCTTGTTAAATTTTGGGACATTCCAAAAATTCTATTTTTAGAATTTTTGTTATGTTTCATTTTGCATGTTTTGTTTGGTTTTAAAAATTATAATTATTTCTCTAATCTTTCCATTAATCTTTTTACTTTAAATGCTTTATGTTCTAATACTTCTTTTTTATTTTGATAGATGAATTTTAGTTGTTCTATCATTAACTCAACATCAGCTATTTCTTCTGCTAGATTTTCTTTTGATGCTTTATTTCTAAGATCTTTTGTTATTTCTTTTGTCAGTTCACTTAGTTCTTCAATTGCAATTATCTTTTGCTTTTCTTCTCCCCATTTATCCACTGATTTCTGATATATTTCTTTTTCATCCATTTTAAAATTATTTTATACTTATATTTATTTAACAATGCACATCTTCTTCCCATTCATTTATCTTGATTCCTCTTTTTTGTAGTTCTTCGATAAATTCTTGGTGTGGTATGTGTTGTGCTGGATTTAATATTCCATAGCCTGTTATTTTCCCTTGTAGAATCATTTGTGCAACAATGCTTGCAGTAAATCCTACTGTTCGGTTCATTGCCATAAGACCTGTATTCATATCTCTTTTGTCGACTAATTGTTGAATTATTTTTTTCTTTTTTCCGTCTTTAAATCCTGTGATTTCATTTCTTAATATTATCATGTCTTCTTCATGGTCTTTATATTGTAGTTTTGGGCCTAATGTTTGTGCTAACATTTTTTTTGGAGAAATTCCTGATTCTGATTCATCATCTAACATTCCTAATTCACTCATTTTTTTCCAAAATGCACAGTGTCCAGGCCATCTTAATGTATATCGTCCTACATTTGATACTTCTTTTCTAATTCCTAATTGTTGCGCATAAGTTGTTGCAAATCCATTTGGATATCTTTCTAATTTTCCAATTCCTAGGATATCTATTTCTTTACCGTGATTAAATATGTCTTCTCCATTTATTGGAACTTTTTTCCCATCTATTACTAGACTTGCTGGTCTTTTGTATGCGTTTAGCACTCCTTCAAAATTCCAACTAACTTTGTAATTTAATGGATTATTACAATATTCTGGTGCAGGTATTCCTCCACAACTTGATTCTATTGCTTCTACTGTTTCTAGATTCTTGACTGCTTTTCCTGCTAGGATTAAATCAATTCCTGGATCTAGTCCTGCTTCTGGCATTATTAGAACTTCTTCTTCTTCTGCATCTTCTGCGTAATCTTTAATATTTGATTTAAAGGACGTATTTACTAGCGGTTTCTTTGTTTTTATTGCTAATCCTGCTATTTGTTTTCTAAATTCTGTAGGTAATAAGTCTATTGTGATGTCATGTTCGCTCATTAGAGATTTAATTTTCTCTTTATCATTTGCATCTTCTGATAGCAGTCTAATTCTGGAGTCTCCAAGTTTTTCTGTAAATTCTTTAACTTGCTTTAGATCATATTCTACCATTGTAATTGCTTCTACTTCTTTGTTTTGACAAAGATCATACAATGCTGCCTTTCCTTGAGCTCCTCCTCCTAGAATAAGTATTTTCATAAGATTATGATTTTTTAATTGACTATAAAAACTTTTCTTTCTTGAGTGGTTACATCGTGCAGAAACATATTCTATATGTTGCGTGTTTCAAAGGAGGGATTCCAACAAAAAGAGGATTTTTGTGTTGCCAAAAGTTATTTTTGATTTTTGAGCATGTTCAAATCCTAGTTCTATGTTTAAATTGATTGTTTTAGAATTGAATAAAATATGTGAGGGGAGGGATTTGAACCCACGAACCCACTAAGAGACAGGATCTTAAGTCCTGCGCATTTGACCAGACTTTGCTACCCCCACATGTTTTGTGCTGGTGTTTATTCATTCAAAAGCTATTTTTTTGCTTCTCTTATGCTTAAACATCTAATTGGATTTCATTCCCTTATTTAAAAGTTTTCTTCAGAAACACTATTTTTTATGATTTTAAGAAAGAAATTATCCTGTTTTGGTGTATTTGTTCACTTTTCTTTACACTCTCTTCCAATCCAGGACGGTTTGTGTAGCTTATTTACTAATCCTCTTCCACATCCTCAAACAAAAACCCATTCGAATCTATTCTCCACGCCATTTTGTATCCACCTCACAGATATCTATTAACTATAGTTAATTCAGTTCTTTTTATAGTTTTCCAAAAGATATATATAGCTCTTGCTCAAGTTATTTTATACTAGGTGACTTATGGCGACACAATTTAAATTAAAATGCATTAAATGTAAGAAAAATTACCAATTAGCAACTCGAGTAAATCGTTTTGTTGTATGTTATGAATGTCAAAAACCTGAGATGGTTGGCGAAATTACTGCTCCTGAAATGAAAAAATTCTTTGATATTCCAGAACAATTCTACAAAGATAACACTTTTCTTCGAGATATAAAAATCAAATATCTTCGCTTTGGATCACTATCTGAAAAACAAATTGCTGCTTTTAACAAATTAGTTGATAAAATGAAAGTTGCAGAATTAAAAGCTAAAGCTCAGGAAATTAAAGATAAAAAATAAATTTATTCTATTTTATTTTCTTTTTCTCACAATTATATTTTGGAAAAGTTTTTATAATGAATCACCATAATTTACTATATTAAAAAGAGGGCGTGTACTTGAAGAATAAAGAAAGGGGTTTCGTAATTGGTATTTTTTTATTCATATTCTTTATAGTTTATAGTTTTAAAAATCAATTATATCTTCATCTTGTAGAAAATTATTCTTTAGTATTAGAAGAACTAATTTTATGGATTCCAAAATTAATTATTATAATTTTAATATTTGTAGTTGCTTATTTATTAAGAAGTTTTTTTGATTCTTTAATTAAACAATATTTTCAATACGTTGGCAAGGAATTTGAATATAAATCTGCTTCTTCAATTGTTAAATATGTTGTATGGGTTATTGCACTTATTGCTGCATTGGCAGTTGCAATTGGTAACTTAGGAGTTTGGATAACTTCTATGGGGCTTGTTGGTTTTGGTATTACTTTTGCTCTTCAAAAACCTATTTTAAATATTGTTGGTTGGGTGACTATAATGTTCAATCAAACTTACAAATTAGGGGATAGAGTTCAAATGGGTGATGTAAAAGGTGATGTGGTTGAGATTCAAGTAATGTATACTGTTTTAGATGGTATATTGCCAAACACTGATGAACCAAGCGGAAAAACAATTACTCTTCCAAATGAATTAGTTTTAACAGGTTCAGTTGTTAATTTTACTAAATCCGGTGATTATCTTTGGGAAGAACTATCTATCCAAATTACTTATGAAAGTGACTGGAAAAAAGCTGAAAAAATGTTAAAAGAAATTGCGTTTAAAATTGTTAATAAGTATGTTGGAAATTCAAGTCATGAAACTACTGTTGTTCATAAGTCTTTTAAAGAAATGATTTTTGCATTGAATAAATCGCATTCACAAGCAAAAACTCGACATGAACGAGAACTTATTGAAGGAAGAATTAAATCAGTAAATAGTGAATGTAATCGTTATAAAATTATTCATAATGAAATTGTTAAGGATAAAAAGAAAGAACCAATAGTTCGTGTTGAATTAACAGAATCGTCAGTTGGTCTAAACGTGAGATATTTAGCACATTATAAATTTTTAAAGATTATGAAGTCAGAAATAAACACTGAATTCTTAAAAGTAATTGCTAAATATAAATCAATTAGTGTTGCTTATCCTCATATTCAGATTGTTAGAAAATAAGTTTTTCTTTTATCATTAGTTCTTTTATTTTGTTTGGTGAGATATAAAATTTTTTTGTGTATTTTAATTTTCTACCTTTCAAAATTTTATATTGTTTTTTAGTGAATGCTAAGACTTCTCTTCCAAATCCTCTTCTTATCGCGTCAATATCTGTTTTATGTTCAATATATTTTCTATATGATTCATCGAACATATATCTTACTACAAATCCAATTAATCTTAATACTCCTCTATTATCATAATCAATTATGTGTTCAAATTCATGTGCAATTATACCCATTTGTTCTTGGTAATTATAATCAGAAATTCTTAAGCTATTTTTTTCTCTTACAAGTGAGACAACATATTTTCTTCGACCAATTATTAATAACTTAATTCTTGGTCTGGCTGCCATTGTTGAAAATCCTGTCTCGATTCTAAATTTTAAATCAAATCGTCTCATGTAATGATTTCTATCAATAACTTCTTTTATTGCTTCAACCGTTAGGACGGGAATCTTTTTACTAATTCTAATTGTCATCTGTTTATTTGTGATGCTCGTTTAATTTAAAAAACTTAGTCTTTGCTTTATTTAAAACAAAGAAAACAATTATATAATTCAATCATAATTTAGTATTATGGCAAGAAAACAATACTCTAAATCTGATATTAAAAAATTCATAGAATTAAATTCTTTTGCAGAAACTTTGATGAACAAAAAATCTAAAGTTGTAGAAGAGGATGAAACTTTAAGTGTTAATGACAACATATGTTTTATTAAAATTGAAGATACTTGGCTTCCTCACATAAAAATTTTGCTTCAACATCCAGACTTACTTCCAAAAGTTACTGTTGATATGGGTGCAGTAAAATTTGTTATTAAAGGTGCTGATATAATGAGGCCTGGAATAACTGCCGCTGAAGAATTTGAAAAAAATGCTTATATAGTAATTATTGATGAAAACAACAAAAAAAGTTTAGCTGTAGGGAAAGCACTTATTTCATCAGAAGATTTAATGCAGGCAAACTCAGGCAAAGTAATTCAAAATTTATTCTACGTTGGAGATAAGTACTGGAATCTTTAGAAAGCCTCTTCCGAGAATTAGATCAGTTTTACAACAGCTTTTCAATCTTTACTAAGTTTGGACATAATTTTTTCACTAATTTTTTTTTGGTAATTAGTTAAAGAAAACTATTTAAGCTGAATCATTTTATTTTATGATGATGAGAGTTCTCCTTATAAAACCGCCTGTTGATATTCGAATGTATACTCATTTAAAACATCTCGCTCCAGAGAATCCTCCTATTGGCCTTGCGTATATTGCTTCAGTTCTAGAACGTGATGATTTTGAGGTGAAAATTTTAGATTTAAGTACTAATAGGCATGATTTATCTAGGTTAATAAAACTTGTTCAAGATTATTCTCCTTCAGTGATAGGTTTCACATCCACAACTCCTTTAATATTGACTGTTTACAAAATTATAGACTCTCTTAAGAAAAACTTTCCTGACATTAAATATGTCATCGGTGGACCCCATCCAACTGCGTTACCGGAAGAAGGGTTAGAATATGCAGATTTTATTGTTCGTGGAGAAGGTGAAGAAACTTTTCTAGAGTTAGCTAATGCAATTAAGAATAAACAAAAAACTTCATCCATAAAAGGAATTTCTTTTAAACATAAAAAAAAATGTTTTCATAATCCTAATAGGCCTTTAATTAAAAATTTGGATGAAATTCCATATCCTGCATGGCATTTATTAGATTTAAAGAAATATCATTATTTTGGTTCAAAAAAAGCTTCTACAGCTAATATTTTTACAAGCAGGGGCTGTCCTTATACTTGTTCATTTTGCAATAAGAATATATTTGGTAGAACCCTAAGGGTAAGGTCTAATGAGAATATACTTGGAGAAATAGATTTATTAGTGAACACTTTTGGTGTGAAAAGAATAAATTTTTCAGATGATGTTTTTAATATGAATAAAACGAAAACAGTTGCACTTTGTAAAGAGATAACTAGAAGAAATTATGATTTATCATTATTCCCTCAAAATGGTGTGAGAGTTGATTCAATGGATAAAGAAATGTTAGATTCATTTTGGAACGCTGGTTTTGATGGTTTAGTATTTGGTGTTGAAAGCGGAGACCAAAGAATATTGGATCTGAATAATAAATGTATAACTCTAAAAAAAATAAGTCATGCTTTTAAAATATCTAAAAATTATGGTTTTTCTCGTTGGGGATTATTTTTATTGGGTTTGCCTGGTGAGACAAAGAAATCTATAATGAAAACAATTAATTTTTCTATCAAACTTAATCCAGATATTGCAAAATTTGGAGTATTGGTTCCTTATCCTGGAACAAAAGTATACGACATATATAAAGACAGATTGAAAACAACTAATTGGTCTAAGTTTACTGTATCTGGAAAACCTATATTTGAGCATGAGAATATGACTTCGCAAGAGTTATGGGATTTGTATGTGTATGCAACCAGAAAGTTTTACTTTAGACCAAGTAAGATATCTTATTTTCTAAAAACTGCTTTATTAAATCCTGGAAATCTTCCAAATTATATCAAAACAGGTTTGGGCATGCTTAGAATGAATAAGTAGCTGGTTTTCGCTCAGGCATCATAATTCATTTCTTGTGTCTACCATACAATCTTTATAAAATGGAGTTGAAATGGTATAAACTATAAAGAATAAAAAACATTTCTAGATACAACAGAGTGATGCACACCCAGCAAAACATATAAACAATCTCATTGTTCTTTACTAAATGATTATCGTAACACATAATGGTGCATATCATGCTGATGACGTTTTCGCTGTAGCAATTCTTAAGCTAATACATCCTGATGCAAAAGTAGTTCGTACAAGAGACTCTCAGTTAATTTCTGAAGCAGATATAGTTGTTGATGTGGGTTATATTTATGATTTAGAAACAAATCGTTTCGATCATCATCAACCTGAATTTAAAGATATTCGTGTGGATGGAACTCCTTATTCTGCTTGTGGTTTAATTTGGAAACATTTTTCTTCAAAGCTATGTAGTAATGAGGAAGCTGTAATGATTGATTCTCGTCTTATTTGCGGTATTGATGCTATCGATAATGGCGTTCCTTTTGGTAAAAATAAGTTTGGTGCTAAGCCTTATGGTTTAAGTAAAGTACTTGAGTTATTCATGCCTACTTTTCAAGAAACAAAAGAGTTTGATACAGCTTTTTTAGAAGCGGTTGAACTTGCAAAATCTATTCTCGTTCGTGAAATGGCTGTTGCTAAGGCGCAGCTTTCAGCAAAAATAATTGTTCGTAAGGCTTTAACAGAATACTCTGATAAAGACTATGTTGTTATAGAAGAATATTGTCCTTGGAAAACAACTGTGATTAAGGAATCTGATAAATTACTTGCTGTCTTTGGTCGTTCAGATGGTGCTTGGACTGTTAGTACTGTTCCTATTGAGTTTGACACTTATGATTCTAGAATTGATTTACCTGAATCTTGGGCTGGTCTTCAAAATGAAGAACTTGCAAAAGTTACTGGTGTGTCTGATGCTATTTTTTGTCATAAAGCACGTTTTATTGCAGCTGCTCAATCTAAGGAAGGTGCAATTATGCTTGCAAAACTTGCTTGTGAAGAATCAAAGAAACATCAATAATTTTAGAATAAGCCTCTTTTGAGAGTAGTTGGAAATGTTTTTATTTTCAACTTGCCAGAATTGTTTTTTAATTCTGAGCACTTCGACTCGAGGCTTTAGAAAGCCTCTTCCGAGAGTCGAACTCGGGGCCTTTACCTTACCAAGGTAACGCTCTACCACTGAGCTAAAGAGGCATATTATTATTTTGTTGTTCTA
>CAYOEA010000001.1:115621-210038 GCA_964402995.1 uncultured Methanosarcinales archaeon | reverse complement strand
TGGCTTTATGCCATCTTTCGTTACGAACGAGCGAAATCGTTCTGCTAAAGAGGCATATTATTATTTTGTTGTTCTATGGCTTTATGCCATCTTTCGTTACGAACGAGCGAAATCGTTCTGCTAAAGAGGCAAATTTAGATTATTTGTCTGATTGAACTTCTCAGTATTATTTAAATCTTACTTTAAAGAATTATATTCTGAATTTATTCTATTTCTTAATTTTCTTACTCTGCGTCATTTCAAAGTATACATCATAAGCAAATGCTAGTGATAATATTGCAGTTGCAATCATAAATACTCCATCTCTCATCAAGTCAGGTTTATTTAGACTATATACTCCTAGTATTATTGTTGAAGAAAGTATCATCCATCCAAAGTGTTCTCTTTTTTGTGCATACAAATAACCTATTCCTGGAATTAAAAAATTAAGAATGGCTGCAACTGTTGGATTTTTAGTTTTTGTATTCATATTATCTATTTTAATCTTTTAATTATTTAAATCTTATCTAAAACTTTTAAGTTCAAATAATTAGATTTATTAACTACTTCTTTGTTTTACTTATTATGAAAGATAAATGCGAGGAGTTTCTAAAAAAACTTACTTCAAAGAAACATATAATATTTACTTCTAGATGTAATTCTGCAATCCTTGCATCTTTAAAACTTGTTCAAGAAAAAGGATTTTCTGATATATTCATTCCTGATATGGGTGGGTGGATGACTTATCCTCAATATATTAAGAAGTTAAAACTTACTGAAAATATAATTATGACTGATTTTGGTTCAATTTCGGAATTTAATGAATCAAACTCTGTTTTATTATTTAATTCAATGCCTGGTTATTTTATTGATCAAGATTCTGAGAGTTTATACTCTTCTTGTAAACAAAATTCTTCTATTATGATTAATGATATTTGTGGTAGTGTTGGTTCAAAAGATGCAATGTTTGGAGATATCCTTGTTTGCAGTTTCGGTCGATGGAAGCCAATTGATCTTGGTGAAGGTGGTTTTATCGCAACTGATAATGATGAATTCTTAGAATTTTTCAAAAAGTTTGAATTTTTAGATTTAGATTTTAAAACTTTATTTTCAAAACTTACAAACTTAAATAACCGATTATCTTTCTTAAAAAAAATAGTTAATAAAGTTAAAATTGATTTAAAGGATTTTGATATTATTCATCCTGATAAATTTGGTTTAAATGTTATTGTTCGTTTTTCTTCTGAATCTGAGAAGGAAAAATTAATAAAGTATTGTGAGCAAGAAAACTTAGAGTGGGTTGAGTGTCCAAAATATATTCGAGTACTCGATGATGCTATTAGCATTGAAATAAAACGATTAGTTTCGTGAGGTATTTAAAAAATGTCATTAAGATTTCCGGAAAGTATGGGTGAATGTGTTTATTTTACAAGAAGACAACTAGGCAGTACTGGAAAGGCTGTTGCATGGGTTTTTAGAGAAAATTGCCCTAAGTGTAGTAAAGGTTTAATGGGAAAACCTGTTAATCCAAAGACTAAGAAAGCTAAAACAAGAGCTTTAGAGTATGTCTGTCCTGAATGCAATCATACAGTTGAGAAAGGAGAATATGAAGACACTTTAACTTGTAATATTCAATACACTTGTCCTGAATGTCAAACTGAAGGTGAAATAGCAACCCCTTTCAAAAGACAGAAAGTTCAACTTTTAAATCCTAAAACTGGTAAAAAGAAAGCAGCAGATGCAGTCGTATTTTTATGTGGTAAGTGTAATGAGAAAATTATCCTTACTAAAAAGATGAAAAGTTAGATTTTATTAGTTTTTATTTTTTCTTTATTTTCTTTATTTTATTAATTCATCCTCTATTTTTTCTTATTTAGAATCAATATTTTAAATAGAAAACTATATAAGTCAATACTTAGATAGTTTATCTATTAATAAGAGGTTAGTATTATGAGGTGGATTTATTTTTTGGCAATTTTTATTCTAATTTTACCGCTATCATCTGCTCTTGACGTTTCTGAACTCGAATTTTACCATCGTGGCGAGCCTATTGGTGCAGTCTCAACTTCTTCAACATTTCCAAGTTCTGATATGAAAATTGTTGTTACCGGTATTGACTTTGAATCTTTTAATGTTGATTATTCTGGTCTTCATTCTAACATTATGTATGCTCAAACTCATCATTATTTTGACACTATGGTTCACAAAACAACTTGTGACAAAATTGATAATTCCACTTTTGAATGTTGGATTAGAAGTATAAAACTAAAATTGCCTCAAGCAAATGTTAATATTAATTTTAAAATTCATGGAAATGAAACCGTTGAAGTAAACAAATCTTATACTTTCTCTATTGATAATACAAGACCTACTATTGTTTCTTTAGGTCCTGATTCTTGTACAACTGAGAATTGTTCTGTTCCTTCTGGAAAATATATTAAGATGAAGTTTCAATTCCAAGATAGTCCTGGTTCTTTTGATGACAAAAATGTTGCATATAAACTAGGTACTTCTGGCACTATACTCGTTCAGAATTGTTCTGGCATGACTTGTTATGGGAATCCAAGAATTACTTGCGCTCATGATCAAACAATTTCTTTATCTATAATTAAAAGTCAAACTTTTGATGATGCTTTTAACATGCTTGATAATTCAATGACTAAAAGTTTATTGTGTGATGCTGAAAAACCTAAATTAAAAAATATTTCAATTGAAGCAACATCTGGTTTAAATATTACTCGAGCTGGAGATGCTGTTTCAATCGTTGTTGATGTTATTGAAAACAGTGAACATGCGCCTAAAGTTTATATGAACTTAACTCATCTTGGTGGTGAAGCTTTAACTAAAACTTGTGTTAGATATGCCAATAACTGGAGATGTGAATTTATTGCGAGTATTCCAGAAGATCACGTACCTTTTGATGCTATCATAGATTATGTATTAATGGATTCTGTTGGAAACACTAATGAGTTAACAAAAACTTTCTTTGTTTATGGTTTAGATCAAGATGCAGCTCCTAATTATTGGGCTGTTGAAACAAAATTACAAAGTCCAACTACCATGTCCAAGAATCATATGGAATTCCCAAGAATAGTATCTGCTCAAGTAAGTTTAATTGGTAAATCTGGTTCGCCTGAAATTGTTGCTCTTGAAAATGCAAGGATAACTTGTGAAGGTGTAGATGCTCAATCTAAGCAAGCACCTTTAGCCAAAGTTGAAATTATGAATTCTTATCCTGGAATTAACAGTTTATACGTCCAAGCATGGATGCCTGCTGGTGGTTCATATTATAATAATGTATCTAAGGTAACGTATAATTGTTCAGTTGGTTTATTAACCAAGAAAGGCAGATATGCAACAAGAGTTTATGAAAAAGATAATTTTTTTTTAGAAGTAAAATTTGACTCTGTACAAAGTATGAGTCAGTTATTACAAGAAGAAATAGATCGAGTTCAGAAATCTTCAACTGATACTCAAAAAGTTATTGATGATATTTCACAATATTTGAATCCTTTGTATTCTATGTGTAAGATTGTTCAAAAAGTTAATATAGTTAAAGGTGCTTTAGGGGCTGCTGATTCTGCTTTGGGTTATGCAGCAAAAGTTTATGCTCCTCTTGAAGGAATTTCTGGCATTTTTGATGGTGTTACTGGTGCAATTAATGGTGTTGCAGGTGATGTTTTAGAACCTTTAGCAAATGAAGTATGTCCGATAATTACTTGTAGCGCAAAATGGCAAGAAAAAATAACTGATGCAGTTGCTGATTGGCCTGGATTGGAAGGAATGGCTAAAGCTGCAGGATATGATAATGCAAAACAATTACTTAATCCTTATAATAATATGCTTGCATCTGTAGCTAAAGTATGTGCTCCTGCGATTCTTTATCATATTCAAACTTACAATACGATTGATTGTCATTATCTAAATTGTCTTAAACTTGATGTTCAAAACTTTGGAGTTTCAATTTCTGCTTGTACTGGGACTAGAAACTATGCTCAATGTAAATTTATTTGGGGTGGAGTCTTTGATAGTTTTCCTTATACTGCTCTTGCAGGTGAAATAGGTGATACTGTTGAAATGCTTATATCTGATCCTGTTACTTTATTTGGTACTGCTCTTGGTTTGTTATGTAAGCCTATGAAAGGTTTTGCAATTATTCACGGTGCGTGTGTTGCGATGAATTCTTTGGAAGAAGTAAACGCTTTTTATCATACTGTAAAACAGATAGGTGAGCCTTTGGGTTTGAGTCTAAATGGTGAGGCATGTGAAGCTGCAATACGTATTGATCCTGATACTGAGTTGTATATGACCACTCTTGAAGTTGCTGAATTATATTCTCAAGGAAGTACATATAATAGTTCTGTGCCTGGTTATAGTGATACTTATAAAACAATTCCTGCTGGGAGTACTGTGAAATGTACTGTTTATGGTGGGTGTGGTCTTGTTGATAAAAATGGTAATCCTACTGGATATAGTGTGAAACTCATCAATCCTGATGGATCAACTGTGGATCCAAATAATCTTATGATATTTTATGAAAATGGAAAATCTTACACTTATGAAGATTATTATGCACAAGCAAAACTTGTAGCTGATGCTGCTGCCAAAGCTGCCGCTGCCGCTGCTGTCGCTGCCGCTGCCGCTGCTAACGATCCTGCTGCTGCTGCCGCTGCTGCTGCTGCCGAAGTTGCTGCTGCCGAAGCTGCCGCTAATGCTGATGCAACTGATCATCTTGCTAGTGATGCAGTACAAAAACCTGAGTCTACTCCTACTGAAGAAGGGGATGGAATTCCTAGTTTAGAGGTAGTAGATAGAACTCTCAACGATCAAATGAAACAATATACAAATTATATAACTGCTTTAAAATTGCGATTAAATATAGATGATACGGATCTTAATAATCCGCTCAATGCTTATATTAATGCTATAAATGCTCATTCTGAAGGTGAAACTACCGCTGCTGCTCGTAATGCGGCTATTGCTAATCAAAATGAACAACTTGATCAATATGAAATATTACTTGCTCAATTGAGTGCAGTTAATGACAGGTTGTCAAATGGTGACTACTTAGATGTGGAAAATATTAATGAAGGGGATCTTGATTTAACAAAAGAAACTGAAGATGATCTTAGAAGCAGAATTTTGGAATTAGAAGATAATATCGCAAATTCTAAGAATGAATATAATGAAAATCTTCCTGATAATGCTAAAAAATTAGGCGCTGAAGGTGTTTCGGTTGAAGATATTCGTGATGAAAATACAGCTGCATCGGAATTGGTTACTAAGGACCTTGAAGACGCTAACAAAGCTAAAGATAGAGCTGCAAAAAGGCTTAAGAATGATGAAAAATACAATATTGCCTGGGGAACTAATGCTGAAGCATATAAGCATGCTGTTGCTTTTGGTCGTTTAACTTCACAAGTAGTTGGTCCTGATGGATTTTTAGGTGCTTCTTCAGCTGGTTGGTCTGCAACTGTTGATAAAGCTCTTGATTCTGATGTTGGTCAAGCTGCAACTGCTGGGCTTGATACTTTAGTTTGTAATGCTATTAGAGGTACTGCTGAGACTGGAACTCCAACTACTTCGCCTATAATTTCAGCTGGCAGTTATGATTATCCTAGAACTGCTGCTCATATTGAAGGGATTAGAAATTTATTATATAATGCATCTGGAGACACTTATCAATATATTATTACTGGTGGTGTCTTGGTTGGCGATCATACTAGTGGTTTGTTTGATGGCGATGCAGAATTAGAGTTTGAATTATGGATTGATAATAAAGTTGTAACTGATTTAATTCCTGAAGCTGGCGGTAATTCTTCAATTACTTTGCCGGGTGATAAGGCGATTAAATTTAGTGGCTCATCTTCAATTATTTTTGCTGATGACCATCTTTATTCAAAAGTATGTATTAAATTTTTAGGGAATCAGTTAAATAGATTCTTTGATGATACTTCAGGCCTTAGTGGCGGTAACATGTTATGTCAGAATTTCGTGGAGGGTAAGTGATGTTAAATAAAAAAGCTCAAATTACAATATTCGTCATTTTAGGTATTGTTTTACTTATACTAGTTGGTTTATTCTTATATATTACTAAGAGTATTTCCATGGATCAAACTGATGATACTAGTGTTATTTATGGTACTTTGTCAACTCCTCCTGCGCAAGTTACTGAGTTAATTGAATCTTGTGCGAATGATATTTTATCTGAAGCTTTAGTTAAAGTTGGTGTGGGTGGTGGATATATTTATCCTTCTGAGCAAGGTTTTTTCGCTATTGATAATTTTCCTTGGATGGCAAATTCAGTTGATATGTTTCCTGGATCTGGAACTTTGATTCCTTATTGGTATCATTTAAAGAGTTCTAATGATTGTTCTAATTGCGTTTTTGAATATAATATGCCTTTACTTGAAGGCGCGTCTTCAACTTCTATTCAATCTCAGTTAGAAGATTATGTTGTTGAAAATATTGATTCTTGTATCAATGATTTTTCTGTGTTTACTGATTCTGGTCTTTATGAAATTACTAAGATGGGGGATACTACTGCGAAGGTTACTTTTTCTGAAATTAATACTTGGATAAATTTAGAGTATCCTATTGAAATAAAATCTGAGTCTTCTGTTATTACTTCAAAAGATTTTGTTTCTGTTGTTGATTTAGATATGCGAAGAGTTTATGATTTGGCTTTTGAAATTTTAATTGAGACTGAATTATCTCCTAGTACTGATTTATTTGAATATTTTACTCTCGAAATAATTAATTTCTATTCTCTTGGCGAAATGCTAATTCCTCCTATTGAAGGTCCTACTGTATTTACTTATTCTTCTCCTAAAATGTGGTTTATCACTGATGTTCAAGAAGATTTATCTAGATTTATTTCTGAGAATATTGCTTATAATCAAATTATTGGATCTGAGAATTATTTTGTTTATTTGAGTGCTGATTCTACTGAAGAATCTGTATATAATAGATTTGAGTATCCTATTAATTTTCCAACAGATGAATTATCTAAGTTGGAAATAGACTTTTCTTATTTTCCTTGGTGGAATATGTATGTTGATGTCAACCCTGGTAGTGGTGTTATTATGCCTGAGATGGTGGATAGTTTTGCATTTATACCTGTTGGTATGAAAACTTACAAATTTTCTTATGATGTTGCATATCCTATAGTTGTATCTGTTAAAGATGATGAAGCGTTTAATTTGAAGGGTTATACTTTTCAGTTTGCATTCGAAGTTAATATTAGAAGTAATCAACCGCTTTCATCTGGTGATGAGGTTATTGATTTAACATCTGAGTTTGAAGATTTTACTCCTTCTTTATTCTCAAATCTTGATCAAAGAACTTCTGGAAATGTTACCGTTAAAGTTCTTGATGCTTATTCTGGTTTACCTTTATCTGAAGTTTTAGTTTTATATGAGTGTGGCGAGGAATCAACTCTTGTGGGTGAGTCTTCTATAGTTGGAATTGATGCAATTGTAACATCTCAATTACCTATTTGTATTGGTGGATTAATTTCTGCTGAGAAAGAAGGTTATGCTTATAGTTCTGTTAGTTTAGATACCTCTGTTGATCAGTCTGGCTTGGTTGTGTTAGAATTAGAACCTATATCCAATATTAAATTAGATATTAGCACAATGCCACTCACTAAAGAATTAGTTTCGTTAGACGAAACTGACTGGATTTTCAGACCTAATACTACTGGTTTTTTAAGACCTGATGAATTTGTTATTCTTGTTTTAGAAAGACAAGGTAGTTTCTCTGAACCTGAATTTACAAGGGTTTATTATGTTAATTCTTCCGATATTGAAAGTGCGAATATTGAGTTAATATCTGGTCAATACAGGTTGGAAATGATTTCTATGCTTAATTTAGGTGAAAATTATACTTTGAAAAATATCACTATACCTGAACGTGAAGATTGTCATGACACTGGTTTATTTAGCGCGGATGAATGCGTAACTTTACCAGCAATGTCTTTTAATGAAACAACTCTTTCAGGAGGTGTTCTTTTAGATAATTCTACTAGTGGTTTCTTTAATGTTACTAGGGATGTTTTGAAAGTTAGTGATAAGTTAACAGTTTATTCTGTTGCAGTTGCTATGGATCAAATGACTGTAATTGAGGACTTAGAACAACTTAATGGTTATAGTGTTTATAGTACTTCAAATAGAGTTGATTTAGAACCTATGTTTGGTTAGCTAGAATTAATAAAACATATAATAATTTATTTTATTTTAAATCCGTTTATTTCAAGTATGCTATTTGAATCTATGTGAATTGTTTTTTTTCTATAGAATATTCTGATTGGTAATTGTTAATAAGTAATAAAAAAAGAAAATAAAAATAAAATAATTTACTTTTTAGGTTTTTTTACTTCAGATATATCGTACTGCTTTAGACTGTTGTTATTAACTGCGGTTGATCTGATTTTGTTTAATGTTTCTATGTTATGAGTGTAGAAGCTTCCTATCTTATCAACTGATAAATTTCTGTCTGTAAGCTTTTTATGTACATATTTTGCTACGTCGTGGTCATCAACATCTGTAAACTTAATATTTGCTTTTCTGTTAATGTATGTATCTGTTATTTGTTGTTTGTGCATTCCCGTGGTTGAATCCAGATCCATTTTTAATCTTCCAAGAGTATAATCTTTATCGTTCATTCCTAGTTCTAGTATGTGATTTAGACCTAAGATTCCTTTTTGCGTGTCTTCTTGGGTTAGTTTTAATACTTGAGTGTTATAGAAATGGGTCAAAGCTTTATATACTTCGTCTGGATCTTTTTCGTCTTTTATACTATCTAAAATTCCTGGTTTAGCTTTTTTGAAAAATTCTTTTAAACCGTCTGCAATTACCGCTTTTATCTCTTTTTCTTTTTTGTGAATCTTATCTGTATCTTTTCCAAAAAGATCTTTGTCTGCAAGCTTTTTATTTATTGTACTCATCATACTTTCATGAGCTGGCTTAACTACTGTGTTGTATAAATCTGCGTGGCCTTGCTTGTCATCCATGATTTTATCGTGATGATCGTATGCTTCTCCAATTATCTTTTCTATGTTTTTATCTCCATGTAAAAATTTGTCAAGAGTCATGTAATTTCACCTATTATATTTTATAAACGTTTTTTAACTATTATGCAGTTAGTATACTTAATAAAAGTTTCGAATTTCTTAATTTTCTTAAAAATGAAAATTTAACTCCAAATTCTTAGAATTAAATATTTTTTGACGATTCCCAAATAGCAATATTTATAAACATTTAGTGCTAGATTTTATTCAAGCAAAATAGAGGTGAAATACTTGGCTGCAAAGAAAAAATCTAATACTAAAATTCAAAAAAAATCTAAAACTCCAAAGAAAATGGAATCTGCTCTTGATTCTTTACCTACAGACATCCCTGATGCAACTAAAAAGAAACTTGAAGTTATCAAAGTTAAATTAGATAAATTCAAAAAAAATGTTCTTGAAAAATTTGAAGATTATGTCATGGGTATAGCTCTGCTTCCTCCTTCAAAAGAAGAAAAGGAAAAAGATAAAGTGAATGTCTTAGTTTTAGTCGATGATACTGATAGTAAAAAAATGACTAAAGAGGAATTAAAAGAAAAACTTTCTCAAATTATGGGTGAAATGGCTCAGAAAATTGATAAGACTCTTGTTCCTCAAGTTGTTATTATTAGTGAAGTATGGCAATCTTGCTTTGACGCTAAATATGATATGTTACAATTAATTGCAATGGGTGCTCCTGTTTATGATAAGGGTATGCTTGCAGCTTTAAAAATTTCTGAAATTCACAAAAACATGGTTTTAAAGAAATTCGAAAAATATATTGTCTCTTATGTTCTTGCTGGAAGTTTAGTTCAAGGAAGAGCAACTCCTGAGTCTGATATTGATGTATTTATTGTTATAGATGATACTGATGTTAAGAAAATGACTCGAGCAGAGTTAAAAGACAAGCTTAGAGCAATTATTATTGGTATGGGTTTAGATGCTGGTAAAATGACTGGTATTGAAAACAAATTAAATATCCAAGTTTACATTTTAACTGATTTCTGGGATTATATTAAAGAAGCAAGTCCGGTAATTTTTACTTTCTTAAGAGATGGAATTCCTCTATATGATCGTGGAGTTTTCATGCCGTGGAAACAACTTCTGCAAATGGGTAGAGTGAAGCCTAGTCCGGAATCCATTGATATGTTTAAATCAACTGGGGATCAAATGATTCAACGTGTGAAAATGAAGATTAAAGAAATTGGTATGGAAGATTTATTCTATGCTATGCTTACACCTTCACAAGCAGCATTAATGATGTTTGGTATTCCTCCTCCAACTCCAAAAGAAACTCCTGAAGTTTTAATGGATATTTTTGTTAAGAAAGAAAAACTTCTTGAGAAAGAATATGTTGATATGTTAAAAGCAGTTATTCAACTTAGAAAAGACTTAGAGCATGGAACTAAAAAAGAAGTTTCAGGAACTGAGCTTGATAAGCATTTAAAGAATACTGAGAAATATCTTGAACGTTTAAATAAACTTTTCAAACAAATTGAAACTGTAAAAGAAGATGAAGTCGTAGTTCATAATTATGAAAGTGTTGTAACTGTTCTTCGTGACATTTTACGTCTTGAAGGAATTGAAAAAGTTAAAGATACTGACATAATTAAAATTTTTGAATCTGAAGTAATTCATAAGGGTTTAATGCCTGAAAGATACTTAAGAATTTTAAAGAGCATTGTTAAGGCCAAGAAAGAATATGACAATGGAAAACTTCTGAAACATGACATACAAAAATTAAACAAGGATGCAAGAGATTTACTAAAATTCCTTGTAGAGTATATCCAAAGAAAACGTGGTCGTGAATTAGAAAAAACCAGAATAAGAGTTAAGCATGGTAAGAAATTTGGGGAAGTAATCTTAATTGGTAAGGTTGCATTTATTATCCATGATATAGATAATGAAGACAAGGATATTTCTTGTGCTGATTTAACTGAAAAAGGCTCTTTATCAAATATTAGAGAATCAACTCTTGAAGATTTAGAAAAAGCTTTAGTTGCAGTTGAAATGCCTGCTAAAGTTTTTATTAAAGAACCAATCTTTGAGGACTTGAAAACTATATTTGGACGGGATGTTGAAGTTTTAATTAATTATTAATTAATTATTTTTTTAATTTTCAAGCAGATGTTTTATTCTGCTGGTGCCAAGAATTTTATTCTTGAGCATTTTCTTTTTCTTTTCTAGCTAAACACCCTTCTAATAATAACTTTTTTAAATATGAACTGCTTTTGTTCCTATATTAAGGGGTTGTTAATAATAATTTAAGTAAGGTGTTTCACATAATAAATCCCTTTTACACGTGTTAAAATGAAATTAGAAAATTTCAAAAATTTTCTAGTCCATAAATTCGTGGAGGTAAATTTATGAAAACAGGTATAAAAGTTTACGAAGCAATGACTAATAAACCAGTTAAAGCTTCTTCAACTGACAGTGTAACTTCTTGTGCTAAAAAGATAAAGAAATACAATGTTGGAAGTCTTCTAATCACTGTTGGCGGTGAAATTCGCGGAATTATAACTGAAAAAGATATGGTCTTTAAAGTATTGGCTAAAGCTCTTAATCCTGATGAAACTTTTGCTAGTGATATTATGGAAACTGATATGCATACTGTAAGTCCGAAAGCAGATTTATTCGAAGCTTTAATTGAGATGCGAAATAATGAAGTGCGAAGATTACCAGTTAAAGAGGGTGATGATATTATAGGTTTACTTACTCAAAAAGATATTCTAAAAATTCAGCCTCAGTTATTCGAACTGTTTGTTGATAGAATGGTTCTTAGAGAAGAAAGTACTAAACCAATTGTTGATTTTAGTCAATTTGAAGAAGGAGTCTGTGATGTGTGTGAAAATTGGTCTCATAAATTATCTGAGTCTGATGGTTCTAATGTTTGTCCAGATTGTAAATAAAATAATTTATTAATTTATTTTTCTTATTATTCATTTCATAAAATTTATAAGTCAATTTATATATATATTAAGTTATTAGATTACTGTTATACACTTAATTTAATACATTTTAGCGTTTTTAAGTTAATAAAAAATTATTGGAGAATAAAAAAATGAAAAAAATATTAGTATTAATAATAACTCTTTTCTTACTTAGTACGATGGCATTAGCACAACAAGGAAATAATGATTCAGGCCTTGGCGATAGTGAACCAGGAATGAATCCTGAAACAGCTAACGAGCCAAAACTTACTGGACTTGATGTAAATAATGAATCAGAGGATCACATGGCTGGATTGGGTCAAGGCGATGGAGATATGCTTATGAATCAAACTCAGACTCAAACTCAGCTTAAGGATGGTTCAGGTGATGGACTTAAAAACGGTTCAGGCGATGGAATTAAGAATGGTGCTGGAGAACAATTAAAAGTTCAGAATCAAGAAAAATTACAAACAGGTCTTGAAACTGCTATGTCTCAAGTTAAGAATGAGAATGCAAAACAAATGCTTCAAAAAAACATGGAACAGTTTCAACAAAAATATGAATCAAAACTTCAAAACATGAAAGATCTTGAAATTACTGAAGTTGATGAAGAAACTGGCGCTGTTAAAATAAAAGCAAAAGAAGAAGTAAAATTTTTAGGTTTCATAAAAGGGAATGCTGTAAAAACATATGATATGGATGCAGAAGGAAATATAGTTGAAAAGAAACCTTGGTTTAGATTTATGTATAAAGAAAGTTCTGAATAAATAGTTTTAATTATTTTTTTTTTAAAATTGAATTTTAAATGTATTAAAGAACATTTTTTAAGTATTCTTTTCTTTAATTTTTTTTAAACATAATGAAATTATTTCTCATGTTAGTTCACATATCTTTATCTATACTTCTAGAAAACTTTTCTTAGCTTTTACGCTATTTGGACTTATTTCTCCAAAGTCACAAGTCTTACATGTCCAATCCAAATAAACCCAGTCTCCGTCCATTTTATATTTTGATGATGCTTGTGGTAGTTTTGCTCGTAAGAATGCATGTCCTGGGATGAATACTAGCTCTACATCTATTCCTACTGCTTCAAGAAGATTTGTCATAAGTAGCGTTCCCGATTCACAATCTCCGCCTCCGCTTAAAACAAAGTCAAACGGCATTTCTACATATTCAAAATTTACTGGGTCTGATATGTAGTCGAAGTTATCTCTGACAAAATAATAAATTGCTTTTGCATGGCAGACTCTTTCACCTGAACATGCAACTGAAGATATTTTATTCGCTAGACTTTTTACTTGTTTATCATGCGGAACTACAAATTCATAAAAATCTGCTCTTGTTTTCAAACTCTTTGTTTCATTTGAAATTTTTGCATCAAATATCATTACTTCTTCAATTGTTGGAATGTGATCTGGTCTTGGATCTGATTTTATTCCGTAGTGTGGAAATATCATTAATATTAGCATTAATACGAGGAATAATCCTATAATATACCCAACTGGCGCTAAAGATTTCATTCTTTTACCAGGTTCTCTATCTATTTCTTCTGCTTCTCGTAGCATATCGTCTTCACTTAAGCCCATTTTATATATCTCTCATGAGAAATATTTAAATATTCCCTACGTTTTTAAATTCTATCATGAAACCAAGTACTAATAAAATGCCCTTACATGTAGGTATAATTCTTGACGGAAACCGTAGGTTTGCTAAGAAACTTATGCTTAAACCTTGGAAAGGACATGAATGGGGTGCTAGAAAAGTAGAAAGTCTTCTAACTTGGGCTCAAGAACTTAGTGTTAAAGAGCTTACTTTATACTCTTTTTCTATTCAAAATATGAATCGTCCTAAACAAGAATTTGATTATTTGATGAAGCTTATGGAAAAAGAGTTTACTGCACTTTTAGCTGATAAACGTGTTTTTGATGAGTCAATCAAAGTAAATATTATTGGTCGTATTCATTTATTACCTTCTAATGTTCGTGAAGTTATGGAAGAAGTCATGGATAAAACTAAGTCTCATACAAAATTTACATTGAATTTTGCAATTGCTTATGGTGGTCGTGAAGAAGTTCTTGATGCTGTTATGAAGCTTGGGCAAGATATTAAGGATGGATTAGTCGAGGTATCTAAAATAAATGAAGATATCTTCCAAAATTATCTTTATACTGCAGCTCAGCCTGATTTAATTATTAGAACTGGTGGTGATCACAGAACTTCTAATTTCTTAATTTGGCAATCCAATTATTCTGAGTGGTTCTTTTTAGAAAAAACTTGGCCTGAATTTGAGAAAGAAGATTTTGTTAAGGTTCTTGATGATTTTAATGCTCGTGAGCGAAGATTTGGTAAGTAGATTATTCTTTTTCTTTTAACGACTATTAGGAGTTTTATAGTTAACGCCTATTTGCGTTATTTGAGAAAGAAGATTTTGTTAAGGTTCTTGATGATTTTAATGCTCGTGAGCGAAGATTTGGTCGATAACTATAGTAAATATTAAATACTCTTAATTCTAATTAGTATTTGTTATGGCTCGACTAGTAAAAAATAATTTATTATTAATTCCAAAGTTTATAGCTGGGAATGCAATTCCTATGTCAAGTTTATTAGATTATAACAATAATCCTCCTACGCTTAAATTCTTACGAGCTGAGCCAAAAAATAAGATGTTCTTAGTTTTAGATCATGATCTTAAGTCTTTTATGAATTTTAAACGAAGTCCAGATGATTATGCAGTCTCATTTGGTCCAGATGAAAAAGTTGAAGTTGATTTATGGAAGGCTAAAGAATCTGCTGGTCCTAATCATTCAATTTTACATTTAGATGTTGATTCAAAAGAACTTTTATCTATCACTGATAAAAATGGTTTGGACATTTTAGATCTAAAATTCGATATTCCTTTAAACGGTGCTTTCTTGCCTGCTTCTAATCTTCATGATTATTATGGTTCTTATGCGTTAGTTTATTTCCAGAATGATAATTTACATTCAATTTCTTCAGAATTCAACGGTGGTTCTGTAAAACTTTATCCTTCAGAATATGCGGCTTCTCTTGCAAAGGATCGTTATATTTCATCAAATTTAGACATGGATAGAATTGTTGCTTTTGAACTTTCTTCAGATAGTATGATTTCTTATGGTTCTCTTTTTACTAAATAATCTTAGATTGTTCTGCTAATCATATAATCTGCTAGTATTGAGAAAAATTCTTTTGAGTCTTTATTTAATCCTGTTTTTTCTAAAATCTTTTTTGCATTAAAAATTCTTTGTTCTGAGTAATCTTGACAATATTGTACTGCTCCACTATAGTATAATGCTTCTATTGCTGTTTTTACTTGTTTTTTTGTTGCATTTTCTTTTCCAAGTGCCGTAAGTATTTTTTTTCTTTCTCTTAGATTTCCCATTTCCAATGCTTTGATCACTAGAAGTGTTCTTTTCCCTTGTTTTATATCTGATCCGACTTCATGTCCTTTACTTAAACTTTCATCTATATCCATTAAGTCATCTCTTATTTGGAATGATACAATTATATCTTTTAAGAATTTTGATAGTGCATCTATATGTTCTTTTTTTGCTCCTGCTAGTACTCCGCCAATTTCTGCTGCTATTCGAACGATGTATGATGATTTATATTCTACCATTTGAATGTATTCTTCTTCTAATACTTGTTTTTTGTTTTCGTATGCTAAATCGTAGAATTGTCCTTCATTTACTCTGATGAATGATTCATTGAATCTTTTTATACATTCATTTACTTTGTCTTTATTTTCTTTTGATTTTATGATGCAGTCAAATCCTAATGAATATAATATATTTCCTAGAATCATTGAATTTGATACTGCATGTCTTGATGATTCTCTATTGAATAATGAGCCGTTATACTTTTTTTCTTTTTTTAGTCTTAAAAATTTGTCTTTGAATATTTTATATATTGTTGGTTCGTTTCTTCTAATTTCATCTTCATCCATAACATCATCTTCTACTAGTGTTGAGTTATGTAGTAATTCTATTGATAATGATTCTCGTATTATATTTTTCTTCCCACCATATCCTTCGTAGGCTTTTAACATGATTAATGGTCTTAGTCTTTTTCCGCCATTGATTACAAATCTTTCTAATAGCTCGTATTCTTTAATCATAGTGGTTTGTTTCTTTTTTTCTAAGAATAACTTCATCACTTCTAAATCTACTTTATCTTTGCAAGATTTTAATTCTTCTTTAAATTGTTTTGAATCCATTTTTACTTTGAATTATTCTTCAGAATTAGAGTTTATTCTTAAGTTTTACTCTTTAATCTATTTTTTTACTAGTAATTTCGTATTTTATTCGAATAATTCATGGTAATTCATATTAAATAAAATATTCTTTAATTTGTTCATGGATGATTTATTTTTACTAAAAATTGCATTATTCTGCTCTATTGCAGGCATAATTTCTTTATTCTTAATTCTACAATTATCAAATATTGAAACTTCTGCGGAAGCAATTTTAGATCCAGATAATCTTGATTCTTCAATTAAATTAAACGGTTTTGCAACAAATATTCGTTCGTCTGACACTTATTCTTCTTTTAATCTGAATTATTGCTCTCAAATTAAAGTGATCACTTTTTCTAAAATTAATTTATCTGAAAGTAAAAATCAAAAAGACAATTACATATCTGTTCAAGGGTCTATTGATTATTATTCTAATCAAATGCAAATTATTGCTGATGTGATTACGCTAGTAAATTAATTTCTTTTATTGTTAGAATTATTTGTTCTTCAAAGTTTTGACATTTAGCATTACAATCAACAATGTCTTGCCACATAACACTTATTTCTTCTTGGTCTAGTTTCTCAATTAGTTCATCTGTTTGTGTTAATGACTCTGAGAAATAAACTACGTTATTTGAATTCCAGAATTCATAAGTTTCAATTAGTGAGTGTATTGCAACGTTTTTATCATTCTTCTTGGTAAGTGCTACTGAGTCGATTAATGAAATATAATCTTTATCTTGGCATGCTATATATACACATCCTAGTATGTTTTCCCAATTCTTTCGAACATTTGCTTCTTTTGAATCTCCAAGAACTGATTCAAGTTCTGATATTTTCTTTGCAAGTCCGATTGTGTTTTGTTTTATTGATTCTGTTCTTAGTTCTAATATGCTTTCTAGTTGTTCATTAGTGGATACTATTCCTAATGCGTCGTCTAATGTGTTTTTTAGTTTCTCTGTTAAGCTTAACTCATCTTCTTCATCGGCCTTTATTTCTGCATCGTCCCCATTTAATGCATCATTTACATCATTCATTTTATCGATGCCTTCATTTATTCCATCATTTAAATTTTCAATTCCTTCCTTTGCATCATCTATAGTCTCTGGTAGTTCTGCAATTGTTTTTCCTGTGATGCCATTTAATGTGATGTCTGAATCTGAATATTGGTTATATGCGAATAATGCTCCTGCAAGTATTAATACCGCTATTAGAATTTTGAATGTTAGTTTTATCATGTCTTTTGTTTTCATTCTTAAGTTTATAAATTTGTCTGTTATGAGTGAATAAGAAATCAAAAGGTTTATATATATGTTATACTAATATAGGTTTTAGTATACAGAAATACAATCCAGTTCCTTTGGCGAGGTGAATAAATTATGGTCTGCGAGTTCAGAATGAAAAATTACTGTTTCCATCCGGAAAGAGTCAGTGGCAAATTAGTTGCAAACGTATGTGTTTACGATTGGCTAAATAAAGCAATAGATGAAAAATCTTCTAAAATATTAATTCGAGAGAATGAACCGAATGCATCTTTAGTAGAACAAACTTCTAAAATACGAGCTTCTAAAATGCTAGCCCTAGGAAGTGCAGGATTAGTACGATAACAAGACCGAATGCGCCTCCAATCCCACTTATTAGGATAGACCATAGATTAATTACTACATCTGCATTAAATAGTGAATTAAATCCGAATAGTGCTAATAGTCCAATAGCTGAGTTTAATATAAAAAATGCAATCTTTCTAAAAAAGAACAGAACTATTGCCAGAATTAACACGACAACTATGAATATTAATGCTTCAATCATAAATCTATAAAATCATTCCAACTTTTTAAGTCTTAAGGTTTTTATCCCTTAAATTAAAGTTTTTATCAAAAGTATCAAAAGCTTTTTATAAGTGAATTCTTTTTTTTAGCTCATGAAAACCAATGAAAAAGGAATAACTGTAAAGAAAGCTGAGAACTTCTCAGAATGGTACACTCAAGTAATCACTAAAGCGGAACTTGTAGAGTACACCGACGTTTCAGGTTGTATGGTTTATAGACCATATTCATTTGCGATGTGGGATACAATAAAGGGATTCCTAGATGCAAGACTAAAAGCACTAGGCGTACAGAACGCATATTTTCCAATTTTCATACCTGAGCACTTACTAACTAAAGAAAAAGATCATGTCGAAGGATTTAGTCCTGAGGTTGCATGGGTGACTCATGGAGGAAACAGTAAACTTCCTGAAAGATTGGCCGTAAGACCAACATCCGAGACTATTATGTATGATTCATACAGTAAATGGATTAAGAGTTATCATGATTTACCATTACTAATTAATCAGTGGGTTAATATTGTTAGGTGGGAATTTAAACATCCTATGCCATTTCTTAGAGGGCGAGAGTTCTTATGGCAAGAAGGGCACACTGTTTTTGCATCACGCGCAGAAGCAGAAGCAGAAACTTTTGTAATTCTTGATAAATATACTGAAGTTTTTGAAGACTTATTATCTGTTCCAGTTATGAAAGGGAAGAAATCTGAGAAAGAAAAGTTTGCAGGCGCAGTTTATACAAATAGTGTTGAAGCAATGTTTCCAGATGGGAAGGCAATTCAAGGTGGAACAACTCATATGCTTGGACAAAACTTTGCAAAAAGCTTTGATATAATTTACACTGATGAAAATCAAAAGAAACAACACCCTTGGCAAAACTCATGGGGTCTTTCAACAAGATCTATTGGTATGATGCTTGCAATTCATGGCGATGATAAAGGTTTAGTATTGCCTCCAAAGATTGCTCCAATTCAAGTAGTTATTGTTCCAATTATATTTGAGAAAACTAAAGATGAAGTTTTAGCAAAATCAAATGAGATTCAAGAACAGCTAGCAGGAGACCTTAGAGTTAAACTTGATAGCCGAGATAATTATAGTCCTGGTTGGAAATTTAATCAGTGGGAAATGAAAGGTGTTCCAATTAGAATTGAACTTGGTCCAAAAGATTTAGACAAAGGTCATGTTATGGTGGCAAGAAGAGACACTGGAGAAAAATTTCCTGTTCTATTTGCAGATGTTAAATCTAAAGTTAAAGAATTAGCAGAGACTATCCAAAAAGATTTATTTACAAAAGCTAAAAAATTCTTAGAAGATAATATCGTTAAAACTGATGACTTCGAAGCAATGAAATCAATTATTTCTTCAAAGAAATTCGCATTAGTTCCATGGTGTGGCGCTCGCGAATGTGAAGAAGCAATTAAAGATATAATTCCAGGTGCAAAGAGTCTAAACACTCCTTTTGATCAAAAGAATCCAGGTAAAAAATGTGTCCATTGTGATAAAGATGCAGTAGCTTATACTCATTTTGGTAAGAGTTACTAATTTTTTAACCATTAATTTTTTTTCTTATCTTTTCTTTTCTTAAAAAACTAAATCTATTTATAGAAGTGTTTCGTTTTGAAACTAAATAATTAAATGGTTGATTAATATTGGTAAAACTAAACGTAAAGGTTAAACTTGGGCTTAAACGAAAACCTCTTATTAAAGAAGCTTATATTGGAACTTCTTCTATTACTTACTATCATGGCGTTTATTATATGAAAATTAATGCGCAGAATCATTATGATGCAGGTCTTATTCAAGGTAAACTTCTAAAAAAGGTGAAACATCCTGCGTTAAGATTGACTAAAAAGATTCTTCATCGAATTCCTTTAACTTTCCTTTATCTTTATGTAAAAAAACATCTTAAGGGATTATCTATTCCAAAAGAACATATTGAAGAATTAAAAGGAATGGCAAAAGGTGCTGGTGTTTCTTATAGATTATTATACTTATCAAATTTTATTTATGATATCTTCAAAAAGTTAGGATTTCACTGTTCAACATTTTCTTTCTTTAATGGCGACTCATTACTTGTTGGACGAAATACTGATATTAAACCTACTTGGACAAGAGGTTCCTTAAAATACGCTAAATCTTTAGTTATTAAAATGTCTATTAAAGGTTATAATACTTATCATCATGTCAGTGTTCCTTTCTTTTCAGGTGTCATTAATGGTTTTAATGAGCATGGGATTGTTGTAAACTCTCATCGAGTTGCTTATTGTCATGAAGATACTTTTGAATCTGGGCTTGCAAGTAGTACTTATATGAGACAAATTTTAGAGGGAACAAAAAACATGGCTCAAGTTAGAAAATATATTGCAAATAATTTTCCTGTACGATCTGTTACTCTCCAAGTTACTAGTGAGAAAGAAAAACAAATCTCAGTTTTTGAACGTAATCCTTTTGATTATGAAGAAATTAAATCTAAATCAAACAAACTTTGGTGTACTACACATTTCAAAACTAAAAAAATGTCAAAATATCATTATGGTTCTATAAAGGGGAGTCTTCTTAGGCAAAAAACATTTGAAGACTTTTTCAAAGGAAGGCGCACACTTTCAATCCAAGACTCAATCTTCTTGTTACAAGATCAAAGCAATGGCTTAAAACATCTTGAGACTGGATCGTCTATAGCTAATCGTGGAACTGTTCAAAGTTTTATTCTTGATGTTACTAATAAGAAAATAATTATTTCTAATGGTTCTAAAGCGCCTGTTTCAAGATCAGGTAAATTTGTGGAGATTGATTTATAATTAATTGGTGATCTTATGGATATTATAGCGCATGCACTTTGGGGACTCATAATTTTTCATAAACTTAATCCTTGGTTAGTTATTTTCTTTTCAATATTTCCAGATATTCTAGCTTTCTCTATTGACTCTGTTAGAATTATCTTTGTAGAAAAACGATTTACTCCAAAGAAAATGATGGCTAGAAAATTTCCACCTTATGTTGTAGAAATTTATAATTATACTCATAGTCTTATTTTAACAGCTGTACTTTTCATAATCTTATTTTTTACATTTAGAACTGCGTCATATTATATTCTTCCTTGGATACTTCATATATTAGTTGATATTCCACTTCATCCAAAAGAGTTTTTTGGAACTCCATTTATGTATCCGTTTTCAAATTACAAATTTAATGGTTATCATTGGATTAAACTCCCTGCACTTCTCGCAAATTATGCACTCCTCGCATTAGTTGCTTATTTAGTTTTCATTCACTAATTTTTCTCATCGAAAGTTTTATATGTGGTTGCGGGCGTTAGTTTTATGTTAATTATGTTAATTATTTTTTAAGTTGAGGTACAAATAAAAATTGAACATTGCACTTTTTTGTGACATCTTTACTCCACAAGTAAATGGGGTTGTAACTGCGACTGTAGCTATGGCTAAAGGTTTGGCTGATGGGGGTCATAAAGTTCACATTATTGCTCCAAGATTTAAATCAAATTTCAAAGAGTTAAAACACAAAAACATTATTGTTCATAGAATATTTTCTGTTCCAGCACTTTTTTATGAGGAATTTCGTTTTGCTTTAATTTCTACTAGGAGTCTTATTAAACTTATAAAAAAATTTAATATTCAAGTTATTCATTATAATGGAACTCAGTTTTTAGCTCGTCAAGCAATTAAGGTTGGTAAAAAACAAAATATTCCTGTAGTAGGAACATTTCACACTTTCTTTGCTGATCCTGAATATCTTAAACAAATTAAACTTGACTTCAAGTTTATGGAAAAAGCAACTTGGAAATTCTTAAATTCATTTTTTAACAATACTGATTTTGTTACTTCGCCTGCACCTAGTACTCGTGATGCTATGCTTAAGATGGGTTGTAAGACTCCAATAAAAGTTATTTCAAATGGTATTGATATAAATTTCTTTAAAAAAAAGGCAAAACCGAAATCTAAATCAAACTCAAAACCTAAAGGTAAAACTTTGTTATTTATTGGCAGGGTTGCTTATGAAAAATCTGTTGATGTTTTGATTGAAAGTTTTAAATTAGTTGTTCAAAAAGCTCCTGATACAAAATTGTTGATTGTTGGAAGCGGTCCTCAGTTTGATTTGATTAAAAAACAAATAATAGACTTGAAGTTAGAAAAAAGTGTTAATCTTGTAGGGAGAATTCCTTATGATAAATTGGTTAATTCTGGAATGATTAATGATGCGGATATTTTTGTTACTGCTTCAAAGACTGAAAATCAACCTTTGACTATTTTAGAATCTCAAGCTTGTGGTTTACCTTGTGTTGGTGTGAATAAGCGAGGTGTTCCTGATTTAATTATAAATGGTGAGAATGGTTTTATTGTTAAAGCTGACAGTCCTAAACTATTCGCGGACGCTATTTTAAAATTAGTTCAAGATGGGGTGGTTTTTAATAAGATGAAAAAAGGAACCAATAAATTAGTTAAACAACATGATTTGAAGAATGTGATTCCTGTTTGGGAAAAAACCTTAAATGATTTAATTAAGAATTCTAAAAAATAAAAAAAAAAATTACTTTTTTGATCATTTATTTCTTATACACTACAAAGTAATATACAATTGCAGTTATAATACTAAATATGATTGCACAGATTGTCCACACAATTTTGTGTCCTTGAGTCATCTTCTTCTTTGTAGTCCATACGTCGTGTATAACCCATATTGCACAAATTAATGCAATTATCCATCCAATTGTTCCGCCTATTGCCATTTTATTTTTACCCCCTAAATTAATTAATTTAATAGTATTTTTTTAATTTAGTTTTACTTTATATTTTATTTGACATATTATAAACTTTTTTATTTCAATAAAATATCATTTTAGGCATCACTTTTTATTCGATTCAAAAATTTTATATACTGTTTAGTTAATATTTTATTTATGCTTAAATTTAGAATAAATATATCCTTGATCTTTGCCGGTATTATACTTTTTATTATGCTTACTCTTCTTTTATCTAATAATGTTGGTTCTGAGGTTTTAATATTGTTAGCCACCTTTACTGCTTGTTTATTGGCTATTTATCCTGCGTTTAGGATTGCAGATATTCATCACCCTAGTACTATGCGTTTTATGTCTATGACTATTTCTCTTTTAGTTGTGTTATCTATTCATACAACTTTCTTTAATTAAGACTAAAATTAGTTATATGTTTTAGCTAGTTTTACTTAGAGTTTTACTTAGAGTTTTACTTAGAGTTTTACTTAGAGTTTTACTTAGAATTGTTTTTGAGTTTCATCTGTGAGCCATGATGTTGGTAGATTTAATTCTTCTTCACAATCAACCATGATATCTCCGTTATTTTTTGTTGGATCTGCTTTTAGGTTAAAATGGTAGTTAAATTGAAATACTTCTCCTTCTTGGTGTATTTCGAAGACTACTGTTTCTTCTACTTTGATTTCATTTTCTCTATTTCTTATTTCGCTTAGTTTTCTCATTCGAACCATCTTATAGTATCTTGGTATACTTTAGAGTATACTAGTATATCTCCTATATAAATCTTTCGAAAATAGTTTGTATCGTCGAGAAAAAGGCTCTAGGACGAGAAAAAACCAAACCTTTATAAACCCCGTAACGTTTTTATTTATAAAGTTTATTGTTAGGGTGTATTATTATAAACTATTGTACGGGGGTGTACAGTTGCAATTTGTCAAAAAATGTCCAGAATGTGGCAGTATTAATCTATTCCATCATCAAGAACGAGGGGAAATCATTTGTAAGGACTGTGGTCTTGTCATAGAAGACAAAATGGTTGATTTTGACCAAGAATGGCGAGAATTCGACGCAGAAGCTGCAGAAAAGAAAAGACGAACAGGAGCTCCTATGAGCTACACTCAATTCGATAAAGGATTGGGAACTGACATTGGTAGAAAAGCAGACTTGTACGGTCTTGACAATAAAGGAAAATCTAAATTCTTCAGACTAAGAAAATGGCAGCAAAGAATTAGTACTGCTATTGAGCGAAATTTAAAGCTTGCTTTAGCTGAGTTAAAAAGAGTATCATCATTTCTAAAACTACCTGGATCTGTTGAAGAAGAAGCTTCAAGAATCTATACTCTTGCAGTTCAAAAAGGACTTGTTAGAGGAAGAAGCATGGAATCAGTAGTTGCAGGTGCGCTTTACGCAGCTTGTAGACGACATGATGTTCCAAGAACGCTCGATGAATTAAGCGAAGCTTCAAGTATTGAAAAAAAGGAAATTGGTAGAACATACAGATTTATTACAAGGGAACTTGGAATAAAAATCTTGCCAAGTAATCCTGCAGATTATATTGCTCGTTTCTCAACTTCTCTGAGACTTAATCCTGAAACTCAGACTAAGAGTGTTGAGATTATTGAGGCTGCACAAAACGTTGAGTTAACTAGCGGGAGGGGTCCTACTGGCATTGCTGCTGCGGCACTTTATGTTGCTGCACTTATCAATGGTGAGAAGAGAACTCAACGTGAAGTTGCAGATGTAGCTGGAGTAACTGAGGTAACAATTAGAAACCGTTACAAAGAATTACTTGAGAAACTTAACCTTGAAAAAGAGATAAAGAAAACCAAGAAAAAAGAATAGATTTCTTGGTCATTAATTTCTTATAGAAATTTCAAAAACAAAAAAGAAAGAATAAATTTTCCTTTTTTGATCATCGACTTTATTTTAAAGTTTCAAAAACCAAGAAAAAAGAATAGATTTCTTGGTCATTAATTTTTTTATAAAAATTTTAAAGACGAAAAAAAAGAATAAATCTTCTTTTTTTGATCATCAACTTTATTCTAAAATCTCAGAAAATAGCTTTATTCTTTTTCATTATTGAAAAATAAGTGATTTAATTTTGCTTGTAAGTGTTTCTTTTTTCTTGAATTGTTCTTTATAGCTATTTTCTTTTTTTCTTATGAAATAGAATTCTGAGTCTGGATGTCTGAATTTTGTTTCATTTATTATTTCCAGACCAAAATATTTAATCATGTTTTTGAGATCTTTTGTTTCTATTGCAAATTTACCTGCTAATATTGCTTCTTTTTTTGATAGTAGTGCAAACATTTCTAATGTACTTGGTGTTTGTAAATCCCATATGTATGCGTATGTTATATCGAAGTCTGAATAGTTTTTCCCAAATTTATCATTATATAATTCGGGATTATTTTGAATTGGGAAAAATACTTCATTATTTCTTGCAAGTCTTGTATATGAAAAATCATTTTCTAATGTTAATGTTTTTGTTGCATGTTTTTTTCTAAATTCAATATATTCTATTGGGAAATAACTCCCTTGAACTAATTTTATTGCTTCTCCATTTAGAACTTTTTGATGACTTAAATCTGCTAACATTATTTGGCTTTGAGAATATAGTTCTTGATCAATTTCCATTCCATTAATATTAAACCCATTTGCTGCCCAAACTAGTGAGCTTAGTCCTAATCCTGAGCCTAGTTCTATGACTGATTCGTTACCTTTAAGAATTCCTTCTGATAATGCGTTTTCTATTTCTCTATTTAGTTCTATGTGGCTTATTGAGTAGAATCCTGTTTTTCTAATATCTTTTATTTCTTTTCCATAAATTATTTCTAATTTGTTATGGTTTTTATTTAGATATTGTTTAAGCTTCTCTGCCATTTGCGTTTAAAATAATTTATAATGTTGCTCTTTTCATTATATTGTCAAGGTTTTCTTTCTTAGCAATGATTTTGAAGTCTTTTTTAAGCCCTAATTCTTTATTTAGACTTACAAGTTCAAATGTGTCTAGCATTTCATCAAGTTCTTTTTCTCCAATTGCAGGAAATATTCCTGTGAATATTGCTTTTGGTTTTGTAGAATACATTGAAAACATTTCTAGTGCGCTTGGTGTTTGCGTGTTCCATAAAAATCCGTAATATATGTCAAAGTCTGAGAATTCTGTTCCTGCTTGAGTGTAAATTTCAGGGTTATTTTGTTCTGGTGATAAAACTTTTAATCCTAGTGATTCGTGTCCTTTAAACACCATTTTATCTTCGAAATATGGTGCTTTTGTTAGTCCTTCATTTCTTGCATCAATATATTCTGCAGGAAAGTAACTTCCCTGTAATACTTTCATTTTGTTTTTCTTCATATAGCCTTTATTGATTAGATTTGAAGTTATTCTTTTGCTTAAATTTGCTAATGATTCATTTATTTCAATACCTGTTGCTTTATATCCTTCACTCACCCATCTAATGCTGCTAATTCCTAGTCCTGAACCTAAGTCCAAAACCATTCCTTGTTTTGGTATTAGATTTGTATCTCTTGAAAAGTCTGCCATATCATGGACTACTGCACTTCCATCTCCATAACCTGTGTTATTTGCCTTTTCAGATCCTATAAATTTAATTCCTTCTTTATTAATTCCTGGTCCAAATTGTTGGATGTATGTTTTTAATTTCTGGTTCGCATTCATTATTCTAAGAAATTATCTTCTCTTTAAAAAGGTTTCTATAAGTTAATCACTTTCGAGTGACGAATCAATTAACTATGCTTTCTCCAGTCATTTCAGAGGGTTTTTCTATTCCGAGAAGTTTTAGTGCTGTAGGTGCAATATCTTGCAAACCTTTGCCTAATTTTAGCTTAGAATTCTTTAATGCAGGATCATTTGATACTAGAATTAGTGGTACTTGGTTAATTGTGTGACTAGTTCTCCATTTGTCAGACTGATCTTCTGCATTTCCATGATCTGCGAAAATAAGAATTACATAATCTTTAGCGAGTGCAGCGTTCACAACTTTTCCAACTGCTAAGTCAACCGCTTTTACAGCTTTTTCAATTGCAGGAACAATGCCTGTATGTCCAACCATATCTCCATTAACAAAGTTAGTCACAATTAAATCATATTTATCTTTCTGAATTTCTTCAATTAACTTGTCAGCAATTTTTGCAACGCTCATTTCAGGAGAATGATCATAAGTTGAAACTTTTGGTGATTGGATAAGGAGTCTATCTTCTCCTTTAAACGGTTCTTCAATTTGACCATTAAAGAAAAATGTAACGTGGGCATATTTCTCAGTCTCGCTTATTCGAAGTTGTTTTTTGTCTGAGTTAGCAATTACCTCTCCAAGTAACTTATCAAATATTTGATCTTTAAATGCAACTTTTCCATTCATAGGATTATAAAATTGAGTCATTCCAACATAAAAAACATTTAATGGTTTTCTGTTCCAACCTTCAAACTTTTCTTCAACAATTGCTTTTGTTAATTGTCTTGTTCTATCTGTTCTAAAATTAAAGAATATTATTGAATCATTTTCCTTTACGCCTTTATATTCATCTTTACAAATTGGTATTACAAATTCATCAGTGATATTTGTTTGATGACTAAAACTTACTGCCTGAATTGGATCTGTAAATTTATTAAGTGATTTACCTTTAACAATGCAATCGTAGGCTTTTTCTATTCTGTCCCACCGATTATCTCTATCCATAGTGAAATATCTTCCAGAAATAGTTGCAATTTCTCCAAAACCTAAATTTTCAAGTTTGTCTTGTAGTTTTCCAATATGTTTTAGACTTGCAGTAACAGGCGCATCTCTTCCATCGGTGATTACATGGACAATTACGTTTTTAAATTGTGCTTTCTCACATAAATCTAATAATGCAAATAAGTGATCTAAGTGCGCATGAACTCCTTCTACTTGTAAAAGTCCAATTAAGTGTAATTTAGTTCCATGTTTTTTACAATTTTCAATTGCATCTAGAAATGCAGGAATTTTAAAGAAATCTTTATCTTTAATGGATTTATTTATTCTTGCAAGTGATTGAAACATAATTCTTCCAGAGCCAATAGTCATGTGTCCAACTTCACTATTTCCTTGGTAACCTGAAGGTAAGCCTACAGCTTCTCCGCATGCATCAAGTAGAACATTTGGACATTCTTCCATTAAAGTATCTGTATTTGGAGTGTGAGTGTGACAAATCGCATTATCATCACAATTTTTTCGATAACCCCAACCATCTCTTATAAGCAGAATAACTTTCTTGTTCATATGTATAACCTCTGGTTATTCATTTGCTCAAATACTTTGTTTTTGTTCATAGATAAAGTTTAGTATATTTTAATTAAAAACTTTACGGTTTGTCAAGTACAAAGCTATTCTTTTCTAGCAATTATTAGTATTGCAGGCGCAAGAAGTTTATTACTAAAAAAAAGTTTATGACCAAAAAACAATGTTTGTCTTAAAATTTTTAGAATTCTATTTTTTGGTATTATGGCCATTTTATTATAACTAATCCATTTTGTGTCTACAATCTTAAAACCTGATTTTTTCAACTCTTTTCTTAATTCATAAACTGAATGTTTATTTAGTGGGATGTTAGAATTTCTAAGTTTTTCTGATCCAAGAAACATTATAGGATTAAATTTATTTCTAATATCAAATATGAACATTCCATTTAGCTTCAAACTTTTTGAAATATATTTAAAATAATTCTTTCCTTTAGGTAAATTCATGTATGTATTAATTAAAGTCACTGTATCAAATTCTTCTTTAAAACTGTGATTTTGTATTTTTCTTTTATAGAATTTAGTTTTATTGTCAATTCCTTTTTTAGCAAGTTTAAGCATTTCATTAGAAAAATCAACTCCTATAACTTTACTCTTACTTAAGTCGAGTTTTTTAATTAATAGTCCAGGACCGCAAGCTAAATCTAAGACTTTTCCAGGATTAGAATTTATTATTTTTGCAGCTTCTTCTCTTATTAAATATTGCATTCCTATTTGTTTGTGATATATCTTGGCATTTTTATCCCAATACCAATTATATTTATCCATGAATCTCTTTTCCATCTTGAAATTATATAAATATATCTTTTCCCTTCGTAAGTTTTATAAATCAGCACAATTTCACGTGCAGTATAGCCCCCTGTAGCTCAGTTGGTAGAGCGTTCGGCTGTAGATAATGAATGACGGACTCGTAAAGAGTATGGATGAAATTCATTTAGCCGTTACCGAAAAGTCCCCGGTTCGAGTCCGGGCGGGGGGATTCTTTTATCATATTTATTAGGATCCCATTTTTTACGACCGGGTTTATCCATTTGATTTCTAATCAAATTTCAGAAATATTAGTTTTTTGAAGTATTTTCTAGAAAAAATCAAAAATTACTCCAAAATCTAAGAACATTAATTTATTCAGAATTTATCTTTATATTTTTCAAGAAATGTTCCAAGTTGTGAATGTATATTTTTTGGAATTGAATCAAGTGTAAACCAGCCAATTTCATCAAACTTATGAGGTTCTCCAATTCCAACGTTTTTTTCATCAATTAGAACTTTAAAATCAAGTGTTATCCAATGTGTTTTTTTCCCATCAATAATTCTGGAATCAACATTTCTATATCCTAAGAATTCAATTTCTTTAACATCGGCAAGGTATTCTTCTTTTACTTCTTTTCTAACATTATCTTCTGGTGTTATTCCAAAGTCTAATCCACCAGCACCAACGTCCCATCGATCATGTTCATCTCTGCAATTATTATTTCGTAGTGCCATCAAGAACTTACCTTTTCCATTGTGGCAATAGAAAACTGTCGAAATTCCTGTATAATCAAATCCTTTTTTCATATTCTTATTGGTTTTCTTTTTGCTTTATCAATCTTTGTAGTTTTATTTAATTTTATTACAATATCAACCAAAGAACTAGTGAGACTACGATTATTACAGGAATAGTTACAATAAATCCTATTTTTGAGAACTCACCCCAACTAATCTTATAACCTTTTTCTTTAATTAAATGTAACCACATAAGTCCTGCAAGCGATCCTGAAATAATTAAGTTTGCACCGATGTTTGATCCAATAATTGTTGAATAAATCAAAGGTTCAACGTTTTGTATTGATAAACCTGCAAGTGCTGTGCTCATTAAAATTGTTGCAGGTAAATTGTTAATTATTCCTGATAAAAGTGCTGCTATTAGAATTGCAATTAATATTGTGAGAAAAGATCCATTTGAACTTATGAGTGAAATAATTTTGTCTAAAGGTATAAAATTAACAATCACAAATAATATTGAGACTCCTATAATTATTTTCCAAGGCATTTTTTTTGCTAAATCAATTTTATGATAATTAGTTAATATTAACATTAAGATTAATGCTCCTAAACTATAAACCCATAAAGGTATTTTATGTAGTGGTTCAAAAATCGCCAGAAAAATTATCGATCCTAATAATAATAAAGAAAGTTTCATTTCATATTTGTTATCAATTAATTTGTTTGTATTATCTGATTTAATTACAAACATTTCTTTTATTTCTTTGTTAAATAACAGTCTTAGAATAATATATTCAACAACTAATGCTGCAATCATTGGAACAAAAAGTACACTTAAAAATTTCATAAATGATATTCCAATAACATTTGCAATCATTATGTTTGTTAAATTTCCAAGTAAGTGTCCAAGTGAACCTGTATTTGCAACAAAGAATAGCATAAACAAATATGCTTTAGGGTGTTTATTGTGTCTTAAACCAATATGTAATATGAATGGTGTGAGTGTTAAAATAACAATATCATTTGCAGTGAAGAATGTAATTGTAGCAATAATTAAGAATAAATAATTAAAAAGTTTTAAGCCATCATGTTTTGCAAGTTTTGCAGTTTTATATGCGCACCATTTAAAGAATCCTGATTTGTCTAAAGCAAAAGATATTATCGAAAAAGATACAAAGAAAATAAGTATTTGCCATGGAAATATAAATGTCATACTTGTTTATTAATTAAACACTATATAATGGTTATTAATTATGCTAGCTAATCATTGGTTGTAAAATATTTACTAAATAGCCTATGATTATTATGCCAAGTGTTACCATTCCGAAAAATATCATAATCAATCTAAGTTTCATTGCTCTTCGTAATATTATTGCTTCTGGAAAACTTAGTGCTGATGTTGCCATCATAAATGCTAGTGCTGTTCCTAAGGGAATTCCTTTTTCAAATAATACAACTGCGATTGGAACTATTGCTGCGCAACTTCCATACATTGGAACTCCAAGAATTACTGCTAAAGGTACGCCAAAAAAGCCAATACTATTCATAGCATTTGTTAGCCATTCTGTAGGAACATAATTATGTATTATTGCTCCAACTCCAACTCCAATTAAAACCCAAATCCAAATCTTTCTAATAATTGATTTTGCTTCTTCCAAGCCAAAGATAGCTCGTTCTTTTATTGAATTAAATTTCTGTGTTGTGAGATCTTTTTTATCTGCTACTAAATCTTTTACTAGGTGTTTTTGAAGATTCATTCTTCCAAGAATTACTCCGCCGATTGTTCCAAGAATTATTCCTGATAAAACATATACTGCAGTGATTTTCCAGCCAAAGAATCCTAGCATTAAAACAACTAAATATTCGTTAACTAATGGTGATGTGATAATAAATGAAAATGAAGTTCCAAGTGGCACTCCTGCTTCTAAGAATCCTAAAAATATTGGTATTGATGAACATGAACAAAATGGTGTTAATGCTCCAAATAATGATGCAATTAAATTACTCCAACCTTCGCCTTTTTTTGTTAGCCAAGTCCTAATTTTATCTTGTGAAATATATGTTCTAAGAAATCCGATAACTCCGATTAATACTATTATTAAGAAGATTATTTTTATTGAATCTAATATGAAGAATTCTAATGATTGGTATGCTTTTGAAGTTGGATCTAAACTAAATACACTTTGCAAAAGCCATTCAATCACTCTTTGCATTTTGTGTCCTTTTTACTTTTACAACAACATTTCTTATTTTTTGACTCTTTTTCAAGTTTTGAATCTAACTTATCCATTATTCTTGCAAAGAATCCTTTTTTCTTAACCATGTTTTTTTTAGTTTGTTAAGTTTTTTTATATAACTTTTCTTTTAATAAATTACTAGAAAAATGTCTAAAGTTCAAATTCTTCAATAAAACCCATTATTGTTTTATATTTTTCTAAATACTTAAAACCCTTATCTGTTAATGTGAAGTATTTTCTATTTTTTTTATCTACTGCTTCTTTTAGTAATTCTTTTTCTTTCAGTTCGTTAATATATTCTTTAAATCCTTGCGATGATAGATTTGACTTTCGAAGTAGGGGTGTTGGTTTTATAGAATTCTGATTAGCTTGTATGATTTGTAATATGTCATATATTACTTCTAATCTATCTCTTTTTTTGCTTGAATTCATTTTAACCATTTAAGAACTCTGTAATAAATAAATGTGAAAACTCCAATTGATATTATTTGAAGAATCATTTTTACTTCTAAATTATAAAACATTGATTTTGGTATTATGAGCCATAAATTCATTAACCAAAAGACTGCAATTAATATGTGTAGAATTTTTGCTTGTGAGAATATCTTTTTCTTTTTATTACTAAACATATTTCCTAGAACTAATATAATTAATAATATGATTTGCAGTCCAATTAGTAATTCGTGAGATCGAGTATAGAAACTTATAACTGCTACAATTATTGCAATTAAATGTCCAATTAACAAAACATTATGGTTTTGTACCTTTTTCCATATAGAACTATAAATTAAATAAATTATTCCTGTTGTGCTAAGATAACTAAGAATTAATAATATGCTTGGGAAAATTATGTTTCTTGGAATCCATATTTGAAATAAACTTGTAGAAAAATTAACTATTCCAAATATTAGTCTCATTATGTATGCTAAACCAAGTAATAAAAATGCATCTCTAAAATACATTATACCCTTATGTTTCGTTAAATTATACGCATCTTTTGTTTTTAAAAAGATCATAAGACAGATTAAACTAATAACTAAAGTGTATATGATTTCTGGGATGATGCTTATTGGATCAAAAAAGTGTGGTGGCATATTATTATTCTATAATAGTCTGTTCTTTATAAAAAATGTGGATTTAAAATGTACATTTTTCTTTCTTCTCACTTATAAAGAATCATGTTCTAACTTAGTTTAAGCTTGTCCAACAGAGGATAAGGAGGTAAAAAATGAAGAAAATAACATTATTTGGTATTTTAGCCGTGTTAATTGTAGGAACTGTTTTTTCTGCAAGCATGGTTAACGCGTACAGAGGAGATTATTCTAAAGAAGGTCCTAATTTTAGTGACGAAAGACATGAAGCAATGGATCTTGCATTTGAAACAGGAAACTATGACTCATGGTATGCCTTAATGACTGAAGATGGAAAGAACCCTCGAGTTGTTGATGTTGTAACTGCTGATAATTTCGATATGTTTGTTCAAGCTCATGATGCTGGTAAATCTGGTGATTTTGAAACTGCAAACGAACTTAGAGAAGAACTTGGTTTAAACGATGGTCATGGTCCAAAAGATGGAACAGGATTTAGAGCAGACAATGGTCAAGGAAAAAGAATGGGCTCAGGTCAAGGAGAAGGTTTTGGTCCTGAATCAGATCATGTTCGAGGCGAAGGCAGAGGATTAAATGCTGGTCTTAACACTGATTGCGTTTTAAATTAATAATTTTATTTTAAAGAAATTTACTTTTTGTGCCAAAAGTTATTCTGCTTTTGCGCATTTTCTTTTCTTTTTCTTTTTTTTAATCAAATAAGTCTATTTGTTTAACTTTTGGTATTTCATTCAAATCACCATTTACAAGAAGTTTTATTCCATCATTCACTTTGATATTTGCACTATATAATAATGGTTCAATTATTGGTTTTAATTTTTTAATATAATCATTTCTTATAAATTCTAAATTTTCATTTTCAAAAATAACTTCGTCTGGCATATTTAAGAACTCATCTAATGTATGCCATCCATCAACTAATTCTGCATATGCAAACTTGTCTCCTTTTTCTAAAGATAATTCGATGTATGCTTGTATTCTGTGTTCTCTTTGTGCAGGTGCTGAATAATCAAAGTAATCTTTTGACACTTCTTTTTTAAAATAAATTAACTTATTTCTATCAAGATTTTTATTTTTTAAATCTTTAAAAAATTGGTTTAAATATGTGATTGTATCTTCAATTCCTTGTTCAAAAACCAAATTGAAAACTTTGTTAGTTATTTCTCTTTGATAAATTGTTTTAAATCCATTTATTGCTCTTATGTCTATTCCTTGTTTATAATTATTTATTCCATCATTTATCACAAATTTTCCTTTACTAACATTCATTAAATCTCCTGCAACCACTTCTATTCCTAAATCTTTAATTCTTTCTTGAAATTCGATTGTTTCTGTTTCTTCTATTGGAAAACAAAAGAAATTATTCGAATAATTTATTATTTTATGATTTAAAATTAATTCTGAAAACTTATTTATCGAATTGTTTAACCCAGGTCTTCTTTTTGAATTTGTGAATCCTTGCTTTTTATCTTCTAAAAGATAAGGCATTAAATATCCTGTCTCAATTGTATTCATTAAATCAACTTCCGCTAATCTTGCTTTATGTTCATTATAATCTTCACTTTTTAAATCTCTAATGTAATCGTAAATTGCTTCTACTTGTGAATTTTTTTTTAAGAATTTTTGATATGCAAAAGTAAATGGTGATAAGTAATACATTTTTACTTTAGTAATTTCTTTGGTGATTTTATTCTTTAATTTTTTTTTAACTTTTGAGTCTAATAATTCTGTGAATGTTTTAAAAGACTTAAGATCTTGATAATCATTATTGTCTTCAATATTCCAGTATAAAGTTCTATTTTTATACAATGCCATCTTTATCTCAAATTCTTTTTTACCTAAATTCTTTTTTGAAACCGTACAAATTTCTTCAGCGCTAAAATGAAATAAATTTGATTTTAGAAAAACTAATTCTTTAAAATATTCTTCAACTTCATTAATTAAAATTACATCTAAACTACCATATTCTTTAAGTTCTCTTCCAGCTTCTTCACTTCCGATTAATTGTTCTATACTCATTCTTGATAAGTCGTCATAGCCTTGTGTTTTTTTTATTTTTCTTCCAAGAACTAAACTCATTACATCTTCAAATTTGTTTGATTTTGAGAATGGGAAATAATTTTGCGAATATGCTGCAATATCTATATGTATTATTGATGGGGTAATTACTGTTGGGTAAAATCCTGTGCTGTTTTTTATTATTGGATTTTTACCTTGTATATTAAATTCGACATTATTTTTTCTTTTCTTTTTTTGTTCTTCAGTATATTTTCTTGATTTTAATAAATCATATTTCATTCCATTCTGTGTTAATAAAATAATATATTTTTCTTCATTAAATGTGTTAGTAAGGATATTCATAATATCATTTGCATCAGTTCCTATAACTGATTTTAATTCAATTTCTTTATTATCTAAATTAATTATTTCATTTTTATTTTGTCCAACTAAATGTTCTATATAAGTTACTTTAAATTTATTATTTTCGCGTTCTCCTATTTGAAATGACATTGGTTTTTCATCAAAGAAAGGGTCTTCTCTTAATTTTATTTTTTCAGGTTCGTCATTTATTATTTCTGAAATTTTTAAGTTAACTATATCTTGTACTATTTTTACAAGTCCTGGTTTACTTTTTTTACTTAATTCTGAATCTTCAAATTCTGGAAATGTTCTAATAAATTTTCTTATATCTTCAGAATAATTTCTTATATCTTCTAAATAGATTTCTTTTTCCCAAAACATCCATTCGCTATCAAAAGAACAGGTTTTTAATGATTTAAATTCTCTTAAACTGATTTGTTTTCCAATATAATATTGTCCATCATCTGTTTGTTGTAATGTTCCAAATGGCACTCCTGTTAAGAAATTAATCCATTTTGTTGCTGATATTCCACTTATTCTTTTTGCGGGAGCTACATTATTTGGATTTCCTATTACGAAATAACTTGGTAGTTTATTGAGTTCTTGTGTGTTTCCAAAACTTATAATGTGGTGGTTTTTTTCAGTAAATAATTCTGTTTCTAATTGTTCATAATCTTGAATCTTATTGTGTAAGTCTAATGCTGCAGGTTTATTCATAGGTCTAGTCATAGAAAAAGCTTGAATTATTTTTTGTTGTTTTGTTATTGGGTGTTTTCCTATTATTGGAGAATTTATTACTTTTAATTCTTTTTTTACTTGATCAAATACAGTTACTTCGATAGTTTGCTTTTCATTTTTTCCATTTATCTTTGAATTTAAAATGAGCATATTAAAGGAAAAGTATAAAAAGTTTTTATAACTATCGGAAAGTGATGAAAGAAAATATCGCTTCAACTGCTTCAATAAGTACTATTCATTTATTATCTAATCCTATAAGTTCATTAGAGCGTTTAATTTATACTCACAGCGATATAATAAATCCTGATGATTTAATTCCAAAATCAGGCAATTTAATAGTTGAACGTTTAGTATCTCAAGCAAAAGAACGACAAAAAGACAAGAAATTCACAAGTACTTGTGAAATTTACAAAGATTATATCTCAATGCTTTTTCAAAATGTGGCTAAATTAAAAGACAAACAAATAGTATTTTTGGATTTTAAAAACTATACTTTGGAAAGTAGAGCTGGAACTTTTAAAAGTTCTGGAATTGATGATTTTTCAGCAGATTCAGACTTTTCTAAATATATGATGTTATTATATACTAAATATAATACTATATCTAAAGATGTATCTGGTGCGATGGAAAAATTACTTTTCTGGAGGATTAGTCCTTATGATTTTCCATTTATGATATCAAAAAATGATGAATTAAATAATGGCGAATTAAATAATGATGAATCAAATAATGAACCTTTTATTTATCATCCTTTTGCAAACGAAGTTGAAGAATTAAGAAAGCCTTATATTCAAAAAGGAAAATTTTCGTTAGGTGGACTTAAAAGAAATTATTCTGATTTATCAATAAATGCAAATTATTTATTTTCATCTTCAATAATATCTTTAACTGAGTTTAGAGAGCAGGCAAAACAATCGCAATTTATTGAAACTAAAAAGTTTTCTTTCGAAAAATCACATGAAAAAATTTCAACTGAAGAATTCATTAAATTAAATGAAACCGCGATAAGACTTAACAGGGAAATACTGAAAAAGAAATATTCAATTCTTAGATCTCATTTTAGTCTTAAACCAATATCTTATATGCTGGCAGGAGATGTTGGAATGAAAATGTTAAAAGACACAAGCATTCCAGGAGTTAAACTATTATCTAATATAAAGAAAATACCTCTTAGAAGAGTTTTAGAACCTCAAGCTTTGAATAAACTTTCAGGTTGGTTAAGTGCAAAATATTCTAAAGGTACTAATGCTTATATATTTCAAAAAGAAATATTTGAGAATCCAGTTCTTGTTAATGAGTCTTGGAAAAATCCAGGAATTTTAACTTTGGGAAATCCAAAAGAAGTAGATGAAGGGATAAAAAGTTTAAATCAAGAACATTATAAGTTATTACAAAATGAATTAAAACAATACACATTTAGTATTTCACCAATTGAAATAATTATTTTAAGATTAAATTATGAAAATTTCTCAGTACAATCAGATGAAGGAAGAATTCCTTGGCAAAAAATTTTAAATGGAAAAAAAGTACATCCATATAATATTTTAGATATAAAAAATACTGCAAAATCTATTATTAGACCAAGTAATTCTGGTGTGGTTTGCGAGTTAGCTAAATTTATTTCATCAAAACCACGATCTATGTGGGAGGGAATGGGTAATAATGATTATGCTAATATTGGAACTTTAATTCATTCAATAAGTAATGAATTAGAATCTAAAAGCCAATTAACTCAGCTTGAAAAACACGGAATCAACCCTTTAAAACGAGATAGATATTGTGAAGTTCCAATTTCGCATGAATTTAAACCAAGTGATGAAATTTGGTCAAAAGCAAAAGAAAATATATCTGTTCTTTTAGATAAAACAAGTAATGAATTTTATGAATTAATGCTTAAACAATTAGATTTAGAACAAGGAAATATTATATTTGATTCTGGAAGTCCAGATGGGGTTGCAATAATAGAAGAATTAAATGAATTAGTAATAATAGATTTTAAAAGACGAATGGCGAATTATAATCCAACTCAATATTTCTTTGCTCAACTTTCAAGATATGCAATGGCAGTTATGCAATCTAAGGAAATGTCTGCTAAAAACTTTTACACTGCAATTATTCAAACACCTTTTCATTCTTCAAAATTCGCACAAAATGCTTCTGAAGAATTTATTGATGCAGGATTATTTAGAAGTCAAAAAATTAGGTTAAGAAAAGTCAATGTTGAAGGGGATTTTTTAAAAAAAGTTCAAACAGGAATGGTCTTAGAATATTTAGGAAATACTATTTTAAAAGAAGATATTAATGCGGGTTTTTTAGTGCGTGATCTTTATAAAAATAACTCTTTTAATAAATTACCTTCTTGTCAATATTGTTTTTCAAATGATGCAAACTCTAACAATTATAAATGCAGATTTTTAATGGATGGAATAAGACAAGTTTGGAATAAATAATTTTTATTTTAAATTTTTATTTTTTTTGTTTTTTGTTCTTTTATTTCAGGAATTTGTCCCTCTTTTTTCCTAATTATTGTTCGTTCTGTCTTTATGGCGTTATTCTTCTTGAAATTATTTTTTATTAAGAGCCTCTTATTATCGTAGCATTTTTATATGACTTACTCCATTAATACATCTATAATAATCACTTAGAGGTGTTTTTAATGCAGAAAATATTGATTTTTGGGATTTTAATCTTATTTGTAATGTCGTCTTTTGTTGTTGCTGAAAATGTAGATTCGCAGCCAACTTTAGAGGAGTTAAAGGCTGAAGCTGGAACTTTACCAGACAGTCCATTTTATTCAATGAAACTTGTCATCGAAGATTTAAACATGGCTTTTACTTTGGATGCACAAAGAAAAGCTAGTAAAACTTTAGATCTTGCTAATAAGCGTCTTTTAGAAATGGAGATTATGCTTAAAGAAGGTAAGTCTAAAGGTTTTGAAAAGGCTTCTAAATCTCATGAAGAATTATTGGCTCAATTTGAAGATGATATCTTAACTCTTGAAGCATTTCAGACATCTTCTGAATCAAAATTGATTCTTTCTGAAACGTTTAAATCTCAAATTCGTTCTCATGAAAAAAGAGTTTCTAGTTTAGAGCAGACTGCATCTGTTCGTCAAGATAAATATGAATCTGGAGATTCTGCTAATATTGATTCCTCAATTAAATCTGTGACTAAAAATACTAATCAAGTAAAATCAAGAATTGAATCTGATAATGCTCAATTAAAATCATTTGTTGTTAAAGAATCAACTGATTCCTCTAAATCTATTGTTGGCATATCTTCATCTGTAAAATCTGATAAAGATAAAAAGAAGGACTCTTCAAAAGCTATAGGCGATGCTAAAAAAAGAATTAAATCTGCTGAAAGTGATTTTGAAGATAAACAATATGATGTTTGTTATGAAATCTGTATGGAAGATAGATTTGAACAATTCTGCGAAAAAAAATGTAAAGACACTGATGCTTATTTTAATCTTATAACTGGGAATATGGTTGCTTCACTTGGTGAACCTGTTATACTTACTAATTGGACTAGAGTTTCTTGTTATGATTCTGATGGTGGTAAAAAGGAATATTCTAAGGGGATGGCAACTGCTACTAGAAGCGATGAATCAACATTAACTTACACTGATGTTTGCTCAGAAGTGACTATGCTTAAAGAAGCTTATTGTGAAGATAAAAATGTTCAATTTGAATATATGCCATGTCCGAATGGTTGTAATAATGGTGTTTGTTTAACCAAAACTGTAACTGAATCTGTACCTCCTCCTGATCCTAATCCAGTTTTTGCTTGTACTGATGCAGATGGCGGTAAGGACGAGTTTAATCCTTCTTATGCGAGAATTGATGATGGCATGAATTATCATAGGGATTATATTGATAGATGTGTAGGTACTTATCTTTACGAAGCTTATTGTCTCAATGGTTCAATTGCAACTTATCAATATATGAGCTGTGATGAAGGTTGTGAGGCTGGTGCTTGTTTAAGAGGTTCAAATCTTTCAACTGGTTTTTATTGTAATGATTATGATGGTGGTTTAGATGAAACTATTTTTTCTCGTGCTGAAAGAATTGATTCTGAATCTGGTGCAGTATTAAATGTTCAATTTGATACTTGTATGCCAAACAATGTTTTAGCAGAAGCTTACTGTGATGGTAATATTGTTGCTTCAGAACCTATTACTTGCGAAGATGCTTGTTTTAATGGTGCTTGTGTAGTTGCTGATGAACCTAAAGATTCAATTACTTGTACTGATACTGATGGTGGTTTAAATTATGATGAAAAGGGTTATGTAAAAGATTATCTTGATAAAAAGGAATTCTCGGATTACTGTACTCTTAATGGGGCTGAAGTTTATTCATGTACTTCTTCATTTGAAAAATGTGGGTTAATTGAAAAAGAGTGTACTGATTATAATAGGAGGAGTGGCCATTATATTTTTGGTGATGAATTCTGGGGAGAATGTCCTGATGGTTGTGTGGATGGTGCTTGTGTTGTTGCTGACGATCCTGAAGATATGGTTACTTGCATTGATTCTGACGGTGGTAAAAAAGAATTTATTTTTGGACGTGTAACAAGAAGTGATAAATCTGGTAATCTTCCTGCTATTTATGATCAAGTGGATTATTGTAAAGATTCTGTTCTTAAAGAGGCTTATTGTGATGAGAACAAAGATGTTAAGACTGAAATTATAAATTGTGACTATGGTTGTGACGGCTATAGTGCTTGTTTAAGTTCTCCAAAAGGTGATGAACCTGCTGATCAAAAAAGAACTCTAAAACTTAGTTTTGATGAGTCTTTAATTTCGGATGAATGTATTGCTCCAAATAGAGTTGATGCAACTCCTGTTTATCAATCTGATGCGGTTAAAGGTAATTCTTTAAACTCTTTAAGTGCTGCTGAATCATTTAGTTATTTATGTAAAGATATTTTTGAAGAAACATCTGGAACTGTTCAAATGTGGGTTTCATTAGATTCAATGGATTCTCAAGGTCTATTATTTGGAACTGATGATAATGCTTACACTTTAGCTATCAAAGATGGAGAACTTGTTGGTTTTTATAGCGATTATCATAGTTCTTATAAAAATACTCCTTTAGTCGCAACTATTGATTGGGCGCCTAACTCTTGGCATCTTGTTACATTCACTTGGGAGTTAGATGGACCTGATGGTGATGGTATTGGTTATTTATATGTGGATAATGAAATTGCTGCTGTTGGAAACTTAATTGCTTCTGATGGTTGCGCAGTTATTTATGTTGGTACTGGTAAAATTTATGAAATGAATTCAAGAACTGCATTTAGTTTAACTGATGCTAAAATTGACAATTTTGAATTATTCAATTATGCAATTTCTCAAGAAGAAGTAGCTTCAACTTTCAACTCACCTGAAGCTTATGCTGGTAATTGTGGTGATAATGAGGATGATTATACTTCTCTTTGTGGTAACACTAAGAAAGTTAAAATGTGTCATAACCCTGGTATGAATCAACAAACATTAGAAATATCTTATAATGCAGTTGAAGCTCATATTAATCAGGGCGATATTTGTGGTGAATGTAATCCTATTGATCCTTTAGAACCGTCTGAGGTGTTCTCTTTATCTTTTGATGGAACTATGGACTCAAATGAGGGAGTTGCTCCAATTAAAGTTCTAGGTAATTTTGAGTTTAGTGATTTTGCAGTTTCAGGAACTTCTTTATCTGCAGTAACTGGCAGTAACTATGCAGAATATTCTTGTGAAGGAATCTTTAATCCTGATGAAGGAACTGTTGTAGCGTGGGTTGCATTTGATACTTTTGATAATGGTGACGCTGTTATCTGGCAAACTGATGATAGTTCTTATGTCATGTATTATGACAGAGGTTCATCTAATGGTTACAAGGCAATGGGTGGTCGTGCTGGTGGAGAAAGTTCTACTAGGTATGATATCAAACATTATTTTGATAAGCGTGATTGGCCTGCTGAACTTAACGAACCTAATACTTGGGATACTGAAGAATGGCACTGTGTTGCTTTAACTTGGGATGCTGATAGATCTAAAACTAAATTATACATTGATGGTGAATTAGATGTTGAAGGTGTATTCTCAGAACCTGATGACTGCACTAGCTTTAGAATTGGTAACAATTTTTGGCCTGGTCTTTCTTGGGATGCTGGTTACATGGATGACTTTAAACTTTTCAAAGAAACTAAGTCTGCTTCAGAAATAAATAAGATTTGCACAGGAACTGCTGACGATGACGATGATGAAGATAAAGATGAAATTGATGATTACACTTGTGGAACTGACAAGAAAGTTAATATTTGTCATCATCCAGGCGAACATCAAGTTTCATTAAAAGTATCTTTAAACGCAGTTAGAGCTCATCTTGCTCACGGTGATTATTGCGGTGTTTGTCAACCTTTAGATGATGACTCTGATGATGAAACTGATGACGGTTCTGACGATGAAACTGATGATGAAACTGACGATATAGTTGATGAAGATGATGTTATTGTTCTTGATGAAAAAGAATATCAACTTTTAGAATCTGAAAAACTTTTAGACAGTGCTAAATCTTATTTGAACGAAGCTGAAGATTCTCACAAGTTTGGTGATTACGATTATGTGTTTGATGCAATCGAAATTACTAATTCGCTGTTAGATGATTTCTTTGACTCATTAGCTGAAATCTGAATAAATTCATTAATTTTTTTTCCCTTTTTTTTCCTGAATATTTTTTCAAAAAATATTTAAGTCATTAAGTTCATAATATTATTATGGCTAAAAAAAATATTTCTAATGAGGAGTTCATTAAAGAAGAAAAGCTTATTATTGAGCAATCTCAAGATCAAATCAAGGAAAAAGAGGAAGAGATTAGAAAATTAGTTGAATCTGAACTTATTGAGAATAAGCATATTTATGCTAAACTTTTACAACTTGAGAATCTTATTATTGGTTCTGACAATTTAATGTTTATTCACGTTGATGAATGGAAAGGTTACATTTGGAATACTTGTAAATTCAAAGAACAATGTGATGAAAACAACATGGTTACTTATGCTTGTAAACAAACTAAGAAGCCTTGTCATTTTATTGGTTGTCCTGAGAACATGAAAAATAAGTTTGAATTAACCACTAAGAAATAGTAATATTTATAATTGGTTTTATTTTTCTTTCATTAATGTATGTAGAAGTTAAACCTATTCTTGAATTTGCACGTAAACCTATCGTTGATTCATTGGATATTGCTATTGAAGAACGAAGGGACTTAGGTTTATCTGTTCCTACAAATTTTAATCTAAATATTGGTTTTCATCAAACTCCAGGCACCTTTGCATCTGCTGTAAGTTCTACTAATAAAAATCCTTCATTAAATATTAGTCTTCTAAATATTATACGGGGTTTTGCTTTTAAGACTAAAAAAAAAGCACTTGAATCTGATGTTAAGAATTTAATAAATTATTTTGATATTGCGCGAGATTTTCTAGGTGGTTTTGGTGAATCTAGAGTAGCATTATTTTTAGATGATCCTGAAAAACAGTTTTATCGTTTTGAACATGAAATTCACTCGTCATCTTCGCTTCAATCACTTAAACGTATGATGGATAAAAGGGGCGTTCCTTATGCTAATTACAAAGACTATTTATTTAATAATATTGAATCTACACAGTCTTTATTAATTAAGGTAATTGATTCTGGTTCTGACTTTATCAAATCTTATAGTTATAATGTTCTAAGACATGAATTAGATCATGTGGACTTTTATGAAAATGTCGCATTACATGATACTTTTTTACGTCAAGGTTTAGAGTTTGGTGGAGCTCTTATAAATGCTCATTCAAATACAAATCCTTTAACTCAGTCAAAATATTTGAAAATGCTTCCTGACAAATTACGGTCTGTTTCAAAAGTTAATTCTTTTATGGAAGCAAGAGCTTACTTTTTTAATTTTGTTCCTTTAGGCGAATGGCGAAGTGCTGATTTTGATTCAATCTCATCTAAGATTGAGAATCATTATTGTAATAATTATATTAAGAAATCATTCCAAGGACAATTATTATCTTATGCAATTAATGCCTATTGGATTGTAAACAAAATGGATGAGACAACATCTAATTATCTACATCAAAAAATAGCTAATAAAACTGGAAGTATTGATAGTGAGCGATATGGACAAATTGATGAATCGAAAGTAGACAAAAATCTCGCTAAACAAATATTGGAACATGATTTGCCTCATTGGGAGAATATTTTTATTGAAGATGCAAAGCAAGTAATTGGCGTATTAAACCAAGTTTATAGTAAAGATACTTCTATTTTTCCAAAAGCGAATTCTGCAAAAACTGTTGATCAATATGTGCAAATTCTTAATCAAGAACTTCAAAACTTATAGTAACTTTTTTAAAACCATTATATAATCTTAATTTCTAAATGGCTAAAGTTAAATCATCTAAATCTAAGAAATTATCTAAATCACAAAAAGATTTACCTTTAATTAAAATTATTATTGTAACTGGTTTTTTGGGTTGTGGTAAAACTCAATTAGTTGGTCAATTCATTTCTCAAAATTCTGATAAAAAAATCGTTATTATAGAGAATGAAGTTGCAGGGCTTGGTGTTGATGGGAAGATTTCAAATAGTCACACAGTTGAAATTGTAGAAATAAATGATGGTAGTATTTCTAATGTTAATCTTGATAATTTCAGACGTGTTCTAAAAAAAGTTATTCCAACAAATCCTGATATTCTTATAATTGAAACATCTGGAGCATCAAATCTCAATCCTGTTTTAGCTGTTTTAAAAGATTTTAGAAATATTGTTCCATATGTAATATCTATAATAGACTCCGAGCGCTTTTCGAGCGCAAATAAATTAAGTTCTCATACTTTAGGTCATGTTGATAGGGCTTCAGTTGTAATCTTAAACAAATGCGATCTTATATCTGTAAAAGAAAAGAATAAACAACTAAAAAATTTAAATTTGTTAAATCATCATGTTATTCCAACAACAAAATGCAAAGTTGATACTTTAAAGATATTAAAAGGCATCAAACCAGTTTACATTTCAGATCTAAAAGTTCCAAAATCTAAGTCTTATTTAGCTTGGGAAATTCAAAAGCATTGGAAATTTCTTCGAAATAAAAAAGAAAAACATCAGAATATTAATGCATTTGTTTACGAAACTTACGGAGTTGTTGATGAAGAAAAGCTTAAATCATTTTTTAAAAATTCAAAAATTCCTCGGGCAAAAGGTTTTATTACTCTAAAAGATGGTGAAACATATTTTTTTAGCGTTGTAAATACTCATTTTGAGTTAGAAAAAGCACCCATCCCTCAAACTAACAAGTTTAATCAAATTGTATTAATTGGGGATAGTATTTATGCTGATAGAAATATTTTACGTCCAAAATTAAGAAAAATAGTGAAAAAATCAGTTTCGAATCATGTTTCTGATTTTGGGTGGTATTTGGCTCATCAACAAAATGCTCCAAAACAAGTAGTTTATCTAAAATAATTGTCTTGTTTAAGCCATTGATAAACGTCTAAAATGACCTTATTTATGCTAAAATCTTTGATTTTGGTTAAAATCATCATACTTTTTCCAATTCAAAGCGCAAGGTTTATAAATAGTTTGCTGTTTCCACGCAGTACGGAAATTGATGTATGGGCTCCATCGAATGATTATTCTTCGTTTAACCGAAAATAAACTCATTTGAGACAATCTTATGCAACTTGATTTTCACAATTACCTTGGTAGTGTAGTTCGGCCTATCATGATGCCCTGTCGAGGCATCGACCCGGGTTCAAATCCCGGCCAGGGTGTTTTTTACCATTAACACAGGTCGTTAGCTCAGCCTGGCTAGAGCACTTCACTTTTAATGAAGGGGTCGCGGGTTCGAATCCCGTACGACCTATAGATAATAACATACAACGTTTTGGAGGAATTATTGGTTTGCCGAAAGAACCTTTTTTTTCTTCAAAAAATATATTCCTACGAGGATTGCATCATGGCGGCAAAAACTGAAAAACTTATTCATGTGCTTATACCTGAACACCGTAAGCTAAATGAAAAAGAAAAAGATTCTTTAATGAAAAAATATAATTTGAGCTTCAAAGAGCTCCCAAAGATTTCTATCAACGATCCTGCAATTAGACATCTAGATATAAAAGACAAAGATGTTGTTGAAATTGCAAGAAAAAGTCCTACTGCAGGCAAAACTTTGTTTTACAGGGGTGTTATTAATGAGTGAATTCTCAGAAACTCTTATGAGAAAATACTTTGAGGAAAACTCAATAGTGGCTTCATCAATTAACTCTTTCAACCGGTTCATAGAAAAAGAATTACAGAAAATAATTAACGAAAATCGTGATATCGAACCAACAATCATTCCACCAAACGTTGAAGAGTTCAAAATTAGACTTGACAAAATCTGGGTTACAAAACCTGAAATTACAGAAGCAGATGGTTCTAAAAGAGCAATTTATCCTGTAGAAGCAAGATTAAGAAAACTTTCATATTCTGCACCAATTTTTATTGAAATGAGTTCTCACATCAATGGTGTTCAAAAAGAAAGCTTCAAAACACAAATTGGAAGTATGCCAATTATGTTAAAATCAAAATTCTGCCATTTACACACTTTAAATGAAAAAGAACTTATTGAAAAAGGAGAAGATCCTGATGATTCTGGCGGATATTTCATTATTAATGGTACTGAAAAAGCAATTGTAAACATTGAAGATTTAGCTTCAAACAAATTTATGGTTGAGAAAGCATCTTTAGGTGTCAGTCCATTTGTTGGAAAAATATTTTCAGAAAGTGGATCATATAAAATTCCTCACCAAATTGAAAAACTAAAAGATGGTATCTTCTATTTAACATTTACAAGAGTTAAAAGAATTCCTTTAATTGTTGTAATAAAAGCTTTAGGTATGACTAAAGATGAAGAAATCATGAAGTTTATTGATATGGATGATAGTTCAGAGATTATTATTAATCTATATGAACAACTTGATATTAAAAGCGATGAAGAAGCAATCGATTATATGTCTAAAAAGATTGGAATCACTCAATCAAGAGATATCAGACTTACAAGAATGTCTGAAATCTTAGACAAATACTTACTTCCTCATTTAGGAATTGAAAAAGAAGATCGTGTTATGAAGGCGTATAACCTTTGTAAAATGCTTAAGAAATTTATCTTAGTTGCAAACAAAACACTTCCAATTGATGATAAAGACCACTATGGAAATAAAAGAATCAAACTTCCAGGTGATTTATTAGCAGATCTTTTCAGAGTTAATCTAAAAGTCTTAATCGGAGACTTCCTTTACAATTTCCAAAGAATTGTTAAGAGAGGAAAATTCCCAAGTATTAAGGTAATTATTAGAGAAAAACTTCTTACTCAAAGACTTTACAGCTCAATGGCAACTGGAAACTGGGTTGGTGGAAGAAAAGGTATTTCCCAAAGAATGGAAAGACTAAACTTCTTACAAGCACAATCACATTTGCAAAGAGTAGTTAGTCCACTTTCTTCAAGTCAAGAAAATTTCGAAGCAAGAGCTCTCCACCCAACTCATCTGGGAAGACTTTGTCCAAGTGAGACTCCAGAAGGAACTAACATTGGTTTAAGAAAGAATTTAGCATTACTTTCAAATGTTACTCAAAAAGAGAATGAAGAGAAAATCCTAGCTTCACTAAAAACTATGGGTTTGGAGCTTGCAAAATGACTGAAGTATATTTAGATAATAAATTTGTAGGTGTCATAAAAAATCCTGAAGAATTTGTTGAAAGAATTATTTCTGAAAGACGAATGGGAAAATTACCTATTTCTATAAATGCTCTTTATGATAAGGATATTGACACTGTTAAAGTTGAAATGTCCAGCGGACGTTCAACTAGGCCTTTAATTGTTGTTAAAGATGGTAAATCATTAATTACTGATAAACACATTCAACAACTAAAAAAGAACGAAATAACATGGTCTGATCTTCTTAAACAGGGAGTTATTGATTACATGGATTCTACTGAAGAAGAAAATGCTTTAGTTGCATTTGTTCCTGAAGATTTAACTCCAGAACATACACACTTAGCAATTAGTCCTATGGATATTGTTGGTATTGCAACTTCTTATGTTCCTTTCGGAAACTATAACCACGGTGTACGTTTAAGTCAGGGAGCAAAGAACCAAAAGCAAGCAATTGGTTTTTATGTTGCTAATTACTATAATAGAATGGACATGGATGTTAGTATCTTACATTATCCACAATTTCCAATTGTTAAAACTTTGATGCAAGACGTTTTAGACTTTGATAAACACCCATCTGGGCAAAATATCATTGTAGCTGTCATGTCATATCAAGGATATAACATGGAAGACGCAGTTGTTATCAATAAAGGTTCTGTTGACAGAGGCTTTGCAAGAAGTACTTACTTTAGACCAATTATTGCAGAAGAGTTAAGATACTCTGGTGGTTTAATTGATGAAGTTGGTATTCCTGATAAAGATGTTAAAGGATTTAGATCTGAAAACGATTACAGACTTCTTGGTGATGATGGAATTATCCATTCAGAAGCAGTTGTTGGAGAAGGAGACGTTATTATTGGTAAAACAAGTCCTCCAAGATTCTTAAGTTCAATGGATGAATATAATTTAACTTCAAGTTCAAGAAGAGAATCATCAATGGCTCTAAAACACGGAGAAAAAGGTATTGTTGATTTTGTTTCAATTACTGAAAACTCAGAAGGTAACAGACTTGTTCAAGTTAGACTTAGAGACCAAAGAATTCCAGAAATCGGAGATAAGTTTACAAGTAGACATGGTCAGAAAGGAGTTATTAGTATAATTGTTCCTGAAACTGATATGCCATACTCACACTCAGGATTAACACCTGATTTAATTTTCAGTCCTCATGGAATTCCATCAAGGATGACTATGGCTCACTTAATGGAGCTTATGGCTGGAAAAGTTGGTTCATTATCTGCAAGACAGATTGATGCTACTATGTTTCAATCAGAAAAAGAATCTAATCTTAGAAAGGAATTACTTGGACATGGATTCGCAGAAAACGGAACTGAAACAATGTACAATGGTATAACTGGTGAACGTTTTAACGCTAGAATATTTATTGGTAACATGTACTACTTAAAATTAAAGCACATGGTTGCAAACAAGATTCACTCAAGAGCACGAGGTCCTATCCAGCTTTTAACAAGACAACCTACTGAAGGTAGAGCTAACGAAGGTGGATTAAGACTTGGAGAGATGGAGAAAGATACTTTTATCGCTCACGGAACTTCACTTGTACTAAAAGAGAGATTCGGATCTGACAATACAATTATTCCTATTTGTGAAGAATCAGGAACTATTGGTTGGGAAAATGCTCGGACTGGAAAAAAAATATCAGCTATTCATGGCGAAGATGCAGAAATCTCAGATATTGAGATGAGTTATGCTTTCAAATTGATGCTTGATGAAATAAAGTCTTTGTGTATTAATCCTAAGTTAAAACTGGAGGGTAAATACTAAAATGTCAACTCCTACATATAAAAAAATTAAATCAATTTCGTTTTCAGTTATGGGTCCTATTTTGATTAAGAACACATCATCTGCAAAGATTGTTACTCCAGAGCTTTATGATAAAGAAGGTTACCCAGTTGTGGGTGGTCTGATGGATACTAGACTTGGAGTTATTGACCCTGGTTTAAAATGTAAAACTTGTAGTCATAAGTTAAAGGAATGTCCTGGACACTTTGGTCACATTGAACTTGCAAGACCAGTTGTTCACATTAAATTTATCAAGGAAGTTCTTGATTTACAAAGATGTACTTGTAGAGCTTGTGGAAGAATTTTAATTCCAGAAGAATTAATCAAGAAACATGCTAGTGAACTTGAAATTATTGGTAAAGAAATGGGCCTTGAAGAAAGAAGAAAGAAAGTTTCTGGAATCATGGCAAGTCTTAAAACAATTACTAAATGTCCTCACTGTAAAGAAAAACAGTTGAAAATTAGTCTTGAAAAACCTAGTACTTTCGTTGAAGAAGATAAAAGATTATCTCCTATTGAAGTTAGAGCTAGACTTGAAAGAATTAATGATGACGATTTAGAAGTTTTTGGTATGAATCACAAAGCTGTGAGACCAGAATGGATGGTACTAACTGTTCTACCTATTCCTCCAGTAACTATGAGACCTTCAATTACTCTAGAATCAGGTGAAAGATCAGAAGACGATTTAACTCACAAACTTGGAGATATTGTAAGAATTAACCAAAGATTATTTGAGAATATTAATGCTGGAGCTCCGGAAATCATTATTGAAGATTTATGGGACTTACTTCAGTATCACGTAACAACATTCTTCGATAACGAAGTAGCACAACTTCCTCCTGCAAGACATAGAAGTGGAGAACCACTAAAAACTATCACTGCAAGAATTAAAAGTAAAGAAGGAAGAATCAGACATAACCTTGCTGGTAAGAGAACTAACTTCTCAGCTAGAACTGTTATTAGTCCGGATCCAAAACTTAACATTAACGAAGTTGGTGTTCCAAAAGTTATTGCTATGAAACTTACTGTTCCAGAAAGAGTAACTCAATGGAATCTGAAGTATCTAAAAGGCTTTATCGAAAGAGGAGCTGAAACTTACCCGGGTGCAAACTATATTTTAAGACCTGATGGCAAAAGAAAAAAGATTACTGATGAAACTAAAGAGCAGCTTTTAGAAGAACTACAACCAGGATATATCATTGAGAGACACTTAATGAATGGTGATATTTCACTTTTCAACCGTCAACCATCTCTTCATAGAATGAGTATGATGTGCCACCGAGTTAGAGTTCTTCCAGGTTTAACTTTTAGATTAAATCCTGCTGTATGTGCGCCTTATAACGCAGATTTTGATGGGGATGAGATGAATCTTCATATTCCTCAAACAGAAGAAGCACGTGCAGAAGCAGAAATCTTAATGGAAGTTCAAACTCAGTTAATTAGTCCAAGATATGGTCTTTCAATCATTGGTTGTAACCAGGACGCAATATCTGGTAACTATGTTTTAACTAAGTTTATGGATAAAATTCCAAAAGAACAAGCTGTTGATTTACTTGCATCAGCTGGTGTAACTGATTTTAAAACACTTCCAAACAAAGATTTTGTTACTGGAAGAGAAGTTTTCTCAGTTATCTTGCCTGAAACATTCAATTTTGATGGTAAATCAAAATCCGTTCCTGCAGATGATCCAAACCACATTGTAAAGATTAAAGGTGGAAAACTTTTATCTGGTGTTATGGATAAATCAAATCTTGGAGAAGGTTCAGGTTTACTACTAAGAAACATTCACAAACAATTTGGTAGAGATGAAATGGTTCAAATCCTTGGTGGTATGTATAAACTAGGAATTGAAGTCTTACTAAAGTATGGATTCACTGCTAAACTTGCTGATGGAGATTTATCAGAAAAAGCAACTGCTGAATCTGCTAAAGTGATGGATGACGCTTATACTGCTGTTAATAAGATTATTGCGCAATATAAAACTAAAACTCTTGAGCTTCTTCCTGGAAGAAGTTTAAAAGAAACTTTAGAGCTTAGAATTCTTGAAAGACTTAACAAAGCAAGAAACGACGCAGGTCAAATAGTTGCTGACAACGCAGATCCTAGAAGTGATACTATGGCTATGGTTCGATCAGGAGCAAGAGGAAATTTAATCAACTTAGCTCAGATTGCAGCATGTGTAGGCCAGCAAGCTCTTAGAGGCGCGAGAATTAGCAAAGGTTTCAAAGATAGAACAATCTCATGTTTTAGAAAAGGCGACTTAGGTCCAGAAGCTCATGGTTTCATTAAAAATGGTTTCAAACAAGGTCTTAGACCTCACGAACTATTCTTTATGGCAATGACTGGAAGAGACAGTTTAATGGATACTGCTCTTAGAACACCTAAATCCGGTTATCTTTACAGAAGACTAGCAAACGCTTTACAGGATATCAAAGTAGAATATGATTATACTGTTAGAGATGCAGCTGGTAAAGTTGTTCAATTCGCTTACGGTGAAGATGGTATGGATGTATCACGAACTGAAGGTGGGAAAATCAATATAAAGCAGATTATTAATTCTGTTTTGGAGAACTAAAATGGCTGCAGATATATTCAAAGAATATGAAAATAAGCTAACATCTGCTATGTTAGATGAAATTAAAGCAAATCTTCCTGATAAAGTCTCAGATGCAAATGTTAAAAAAATCATTGAACAAGTATATTTCGAATATACGGAAGCTTTAGCTGATCCTGGTGAAAGTGTTGGTCTAGTTGGCGCAGAGTCAATTGGAGAACCTGGAACTCAGATGACACTAAACACATTCCACTTTGCGGGAGTATCAGAACTTAACGTAACTACTGGTCTTCCAAGAATCATCGAAATTTTTGATGGTAGAAAAACAGTTTCAACTCTTATGATGGAAGTATTTCTTAAAAAACCTTTCTCAACCGGAAAGGACATAAAAAAGATTGCTGAACATATTAAAGAAACAACTGTTGCAGGTTTCCTTAAAGAAATTTCAATCGACATAGCTACTTTACAGATGAAAATCTATCTTAACAATACTAAGTTAAAGGGAGCAGGTCTTGATTATGATAAAGTTTCAAAACTTCTTGATAAAACTTTCAAGAAAGGCTTTAAATTTAAAGCACATGAAGATCATGTTTTAGTTACTGCATCAGCAAAAGATGAAAACCTTAATTCACTTTACAAACTTAAAGAAAAAGTTAAGGCTGTTTACATTTCAGGAATTAAAGGCATTACTCAAGTTCTTCCAGTTAAAAGAGGAAATGAGTATGTTATTGTTACTGCAGGAAATAACATTAAAGACATGTTAAAACAAGATTATGTTGATAGTGCTAGAATTGTGAGTAATGATTTATATGAAATTGAAAAACTATACGGTGTTGAAGCTGTAAGACAACTTATCATTAATGAAGTCTTAAAAGTTTTAGGTGCTCAAGGTATTGACATTGATATCAGACACATTATGCTTGTTGCAGATGCTATGACTATGTCAGGAAAACTTATGGGTATTAACCGTTATGGTATTGTAAAGGAGAAGCCTAGTGTTCTTGCTAGAGCTTCATTCGAAACACCTGTTAAGCATATCATAAACGCTTCTCTAACTGGAGAAACAGATACTCTTAATAGTGTAATTGAAAATGTAATGATAAATCAGCTGGTACCTGTTGGAACAGGATTGCCGGGATTGGTGACTAAGAAAAAATGAGCGCAGACGAAATAAAAAAATTTTTAGGAAATGAAAAGCTAATCATTGGCAAAGATAGAGTTATAAAAGGACTTAACACAAATAATATTGCAAAAGTTTTCTTGGCTAAGAATCTTGATGAAGATGCTTTAGAAACAATTAAACATTACGCAGGTATTAATGGTGTTGAAGTTGAAGAACTAACAATGTCAAACGACGAACTTGGTACTTATTGTAAGAAACCATTTTCTGTTGCTGTGATTGGATTTTTAAGATGAGTATCAAATACGACCAGGACTTGATTAAACTTATGGGTTTATTCGAAAAACTTACTCGAACTAGAGTTAAAGAGACTTTCATGTTTAAAGAGAAATTAACGTTCATGATTGATGAAGGTCAACTCTGGAAAGCTTTAGGTAAGAATAAAGCTAATCTCATAAAATTAGAGAAACTGTTTAACAAGCAAATTCGTATTATTGAGTTTAATGCAGATAAGTTAAAATTTATTGTTAACTTAATTGCTCCATTAAAAGTAGTAAGTATTCAAGAAGATGAAAACATTGTTACTATTAAAGGACCTGATACTAAAACAAAGGGTTTAATGATTGGTTCAAAAGCAAAGAACCTTCGTGAAACTGAAGAAATTGTCAAGAAATATTTTTCTGACTTAAAGGAGATCAAAGTTATTTAATTAACAGCTAAGAAATAAGCTTATTTAGTAAGATTTATAAATAGTTGTTAGTTTCGGTGATATAATATGGCTAAGAAATCAAGAGGAATAAATGCAGCAAATAAACTTGTAGCTAGACGTAAACAGTCAAGGTATGCAGACAAGTGGTTTGTTAAGAAAACTTTCAATCTTAAAAAGAAATCTGATCCGCTAGAAGCTTCTTCACAAGCGTCAGGTATCGTTCTAGAAAAAGTACAATTAGAGGCAAAACAGCCAAACTCAGCAATGAGAAAATGTGTTAGAGTTCAATTAGTTAAAAATGCTAAACAAGTTACTGCATTTTGTCCTGGCGATGGCGCTTCTAAACTTATCGATGAACACGATGAAGTATTAATCGAGTGCATTGGTGGTGGTATGGGTCGTTCTAAAGGAGATATTCCTGGAGTTCGATGGCAAGTCATTAAAGTTAATGATCAGTCACTTAAAGCTCTACTACATGGTAAAGTAGAAAAAGCTAGAAAATAAGCTAGCTAAATTTTTTCATCTTTCTTTTTTTAATTTCATTTAATGCTTTTGAGTATAATTTCTATATTTTTTAATTAAGAATTAGTTTTTACTATTTATTTTAAACAAGAAATACTTTTTACTCTGATTTATTTTCTTCAGTTTCTAATTTTTGTATCTTACATACAAAGAATCCTTCACTATCATTATCTTGTGGTGCAATTCGCAGACAATCTTTAACTTCTGGTCTAATATCTAATTTTTCAAATTCTGTCATTGCAGGTCTTCGCTTAATATCTAATTTGATTGGCATTATCTTTGCTTCAGGATGCTTATTTAATAGGTGAGTTACAACTGCTTCATTTTCTTCAGGTTCTTGTGTGCATGTTGAATATACCATTTCACCACCAACTTTTAGTCCTAAAAATGCTGCTTCAATTAGTTGACGTTGTATATTTGCCATTTTCCTAACTAGATTTGGTCCCCACATGTTTAATATTTTCATGCTTCGCCTTATTGTTCCTGTTCCACTACATGGTGCGTCGACTAATATTTTATCAAATTCAAATCTTCTATAGAAACTTCCTTGCTGTTGTGTTATAATTGCATTACTCAGTCCACATCTTTGTAAATTTATTCCTAGAGCTCTTAATCTTTCACCTTTGATATCATTTCCAATAAGTAGACCTTCATTCTTCATATATTGTCCTAATTGACTTGTTTTACTTCCTGGAGCTGCGCACATATCTAAAACTAATTCTCCTGGTTTTGGTTCTAGAACTACTGGAGGTATCATGCTTGCTGCATCTTGTACATAAATATACCCTAGTTGATGTTCAGGTGTGTTTCCAATGTCAAATCTTTTCTGATCTTTATATTCTATCCAGAATCCTTCTTTACACCATGGTACTTGTTCTAAATGCCAGTTTTTAGAAAGTCTTTTTTTTACTTCTGCTATACTTATTTTTAATGTATTTACTCTTACACTTTTTTTAATATATGCAGTTGAATATTTTATGAATTCATCATAGTCTTCGGGAAAAATCTTTTTATATCTCTCTACAAACTTTTCTTTGAATTCAACTGTTCTTGGAATTTGTTCTAACATCTATATTCTCAGACTGGCTATTTCTTTAAAAATTTGTCTAATTATTGGCTTTTTTACCTAAAGTGATATAAAGGTTTTAGCTTTAGCATATCCATGAGTCAACCTCTTGACAGTGGTAAACAATCGCAGTATACTTTCGAAGCATTGAATTTGGTTGTAGATATTCCTTCTAATGTGAAAATAACTAATCTTGGAATTATAAATATTAAGACATTTGATTCTGTTTTATCTACTTATGCACCCACTCATCATAGGCCAACTGCTTATATGGTGCCTTCTGTAATTGGGGATGATATTACTCTTATTATGTTTCAAAAAAATCAAATGTCTGGAGCTAAAGAATTATATGCTCAAGGTGTGTCTGAAACTTTAGCCATGCTTCATCTTGGTAAATCTGCTGAATTATATGATAAATTTGACAATATGCGTTCTGATTTAGATTTGAAGCTTGAATTTATTTCTAAAGATTATTTAGAATCAGTTGATGCTATTGCGAACAATTACATCCGAAAAGACTTGCCGAAAGGAGATTTTGAATTATTCCCTGTTGGAATATTAACTCAATTTCTATCTCGTTTTAGAAATAATTCTATAGCTATGGCTGGAGGACTTTTAGCTGTATACAATAATTTTGACAATGTGCATCCTTCTCTTATTTCAATTGTTAATGTTGTTGATAGAAGAAATCTTGAATGGCTTAACATATCTGATTATTAAGTTTACATAGAATAATCTAATCTTTCATTTTAGGAATCTCTGTGTAAATATGTTTCTACTCTGCTTGAAATTCTCCTGCGTTATATGAGAATAATAATGAACCAAGTCTTTTTGCATCGTCTTTAGTTAGGCAGATATCAACTTGTGAACAAGGTCTCTCTTTAAATCTCAGGTGTACTTTTTCTCCAATTTCAACTTCAATCATCATGGTCTAATTATTCTTAATTCTGTATGGAATCTAAGAACTAGAATCTATATGTCCTTTTCCGATATAAAAACTTTTTTAAAAATTTATCCAAAAGTTTATATATTACACTTTAAAAATAAATCTTGGTGTATTAAAGAAATGTTTATTGTAAGTATTATTTTACTTGTATTCTTACTTTTGTTATCTGCTTTTTTTTCAGGTGTAGAAGTTGCACTTGTTAGTATTAGTGATATTGAACTTCGAACATGGGTAAAACAAAGAAAACCTGGTTCTAAATCATTACAGATTTTAAAGTCAAATCCTAAATCTATGATTATTACAATTCTTATTGGTAATAACATAGTTAATATTGCAGCTACAGCTATTGCTACTATTCTTGCTACTGATTTATTTGGTAATGCAGGCGCTGGTATTGCAGTTGGAGTTATGACTTTCCTCGTCTTAATATTTGGTGAAATAACGCCTAAAGCTTATTGTACAACTCATTATGAACAAGTTTCATTACTTATTGCAAAACCTATTCTTATTTTGAAAACTATTCTTTGGCCTTTTGTTTATGCATTTCGTTGGATTTCAAATCAAATGATTGGTTTATTTGGAGGCGATTCTAAGAAAAAAACTATTACTCAGGCTCAACTAAGAGTTGCATTGGATATTTCTGCTGAAGAAAACGTTATTGATAAGGATGAAAAACGTATGCTAAAGAAAGTTCTTAGATTTGATGATGTTTCTGCTAATGAAGTTATGACTGCAAAAAAAGATGTTTTCTTCCTTGATGCTAATATGCAAATTAAACATGTTATTCCTATAGTCTCTAAAAGTCTTTATTCGCGTTTTCCTCTTTATGAAAATAAAATGTCCAACATTGTTGGGATTGTACATCTTAAAGATATTCTTGAAGCTATTGCTGAGAATGAGCAAAATCTTAAAATCAGGGAAATAGCTGTTATGCCTCTTTTTATTCCTGATACTTTAATGATTAATGATATTTTTAAAAAGTTTCAAGAGACTCACAGACACATCGCAATTGTTGTGGATAAAAAACGAACAGTAATGGGTTTGGTTACTATTGAGGATCTTCTTGAAGAGATTGTTGGTGAAATTATTGATGAGTCTGATGTTTCTCCAAATAATATTATGCGACTTGATAAAAAAACAATTCTTGTAGATGGTGAAACTCCTCCTCGTTATTTAAAATCCTTTTTTAGAATTAATATTCCTAAGAAGTTTGACAATGTGAGCGATTATCTTATCAACAAGTGTAGAGGTCTTCCTGCGAGAGGATTGGAAATAAAGATTGGAAAAGTTAATTATAAAATTGAAGAAGTCGGTGAAGATCATATTGAACGTGTTGTAATTAGAAAATTGTAGATTTAATTTAATTCTTTACTTACATAAGGTCCGTCATCAGAGTATCCTATTTTCTTATAGTATTGTCTTACTCCAACTCCGCTTATTACTACAATTTTACTTTTATTATTCTCGCGTGTAATTTCTTCTGCTTTTTCCATCAGCATTTTTCCAAATCCTTTATGTTGTACATCTCCAGATTCTCCTATTGCTGTTGCAGTTCCATAAACGTGTAGTTCTCTTATGATTGCAGTTTTATCTGTTATTTCTGATCTTAAACTTTCGTTTGGAATTCTTAATCTTGCAAATCCAATTAGTTTGTCTGCCTTGTCTTTTAGCGATATAAAATATTCTTTCCCTTTGCTTGCTTGGTACTCTAATATTTCAAATTCCACATCTCCTTTGATCTCTGCGCCTTTTATTTCTCTGCATCTTATACACTGACATTTTACGCTTTCTTGTTTTGCGAGATTATCTACGTATTGTCGAAGATTAGTTTTATCTACTCCTGCATCTGTAACTTTTGTTGGTATGTCTCTTTGCACTCTCATTACTCGACAGTATCTTGGTATCCATTTCTTTTTTGCTTCCACTATTAGTTTTGCTGCAGTGTTTGTTTCCATTGGTTTGAATTTTCCTGCTTTATACATCTCGGATAGTGGTGTTCGTGGCATTACCATTGTTGGATATATTTTTAGCATGTCTGGTTTGTAATCTGGATTATCAAATATCTCTTTTAATGCGTCAAGGTCTTTTTCATAACTAACATCTGGCAGTCCTGGCATCATGTGGAAGTTTAATTTAAACCCTAGATCTTTTAGAACTCTTATACTTTCAATACTTGTTGCAACGTTGTGTCCTCGATTTACTTTTTTTAATACTTCATCATAAGTTGTTTGTATTCCAAGTTCGATTCGTGTGCAACCATAACTTAGCATTTCATTACCTTGATCAAGTAGTCCCCAATCCGGTTTTGTTTCGATTGTAAGTCCAACACATTTTATGTTAGAAGTTTCATTAATCTTTTTTTCTTCTTCCAAACTTTTTTCATTCTGTGCTTTTAGTGCTAATACTTTTTTCTTTATACTTTCTTCTCGTCTTTGATCGTGAACTTTTCCTGGTAGTTCAAAGAATGCGTGAAACTTATCGATATCTAACTCACCGTCTTTATAAAATTCATTTGAGAAATCATTCATTGCTTTGAATATATCTTTGACAAATGTTTCTTTGTATTCTTTTGGGAATGATAGAAATGTTCCTCCCATGATTATAATTTCTGCTTTCTCCGGGTTTTGTCCTAAAACAACATATTGCTCAAGTCTATTAAACACGATTCTGTATGAGTCATAATCATTTCTAATTCCTCTCATAGTTGAAGGTTCGTTTCCGGTGTATGATTGTGGTACATCTCCAAATGCACTATTTAAGCCGCCAGGACAATATATACATCTTCCATGCGGACAATTAAATGGTTTACTCATAACTGCGATAACTGCAACTCCGCTTATTGTTCGAGTAGGTTTTGTCATTAAGTATTGTTTTAGAAATTCATTATCTTCTTTCTTTGCATTACAGAGTATTTCTATGTCTGTTGGCATTTCTTTAACTTTATATTTTGAACAGAGATTTATCTTCATTTGATTGAGTTTCTTTTTGTTTGGTTTCTCAATCTTGATTTGTTCTATTAGCTCTTCAAAGTAATTCATAGTGTTTAGAAAATCAGTTCTTTTTTTTAAAGATGCTGGTTAGAATTATTCTTTTACTTCTGTAATGTCTGTTGTACTCATCTTTGTTTCTACTAGATCTCTAAATATTTCAACGGTTGGAGTCATATATGCGATTAAAGTTGCTTCAAAGTCTTTTCTTCTTGTGAATATATTTATTTTTCTTTTTACTTCTGCTCTTTTCTTCATGAATAGTTTAACCTTTTGTAGGTCTAATTTGAAAAATATATCTTTTGTCATTTCGCTTAGTTTGCTTATATCTTCTAATATTGCTATTCCTTCTTTTGAGAATTCTTGTTTTGCTTGAACTACATGTCTTACAAAATATTTCATCATATCTGCAGTTACATCGAATGAACATAACGTGTGGTACGCTCCTGTTACGCATTTTCCACTATTCGGTTTTTTATTAATCATTCTAAGACAATAACTAATGAATTTTGTTATCGTGTTATGTTTTTCTTCTATTGAATCTAATAATTTGTAATTTTTATTTCTCATTCCTATTATTGACTCGTCTATTGCATCGTTCATTAAATAGAATATCCTTTTTATTATTGGCTCAATCTCAGAATCTGATGTTCCTGATAAATCTGCAATTGTTATGTGTTGATCTTTTTCTTGTGTTACTTCAAAACCAATTAATCTGTTTACTTCTTGATGTATGGTGCTTATCACTTTTACTTGTTTGCCTGTATCATAATAAATTGTTTCTGTATTTTCAAAATATATTTCTATTTCATCAAGTCCTTGTCTATATAGACTTCTTAGGTAAAACATAATGGTATTTCTATTCAGATTTGTTATGTCTATTGTTATGTTGTTCTTTTTAGCTTTTCTTTGAGTGCCAATCACTACTCTGTTGTTTTCTTCAGAAATTACTAGTTCATCTCCTTTCTGGACGTGGTTCTCTTTCACCCATTTAATAGGTAGTGAGACTGTCATTGTTGATGGTCCGTGTTGAACAACTTTTCTTAACATATCTTTTAGTTTAGTTCATGGATTTAAATACTTTTTTGAAAATATGTAAATATTCACACTAATGTGTACAATATACACATAAAGTATATATACTTGTATCGCTATTTGATATATAGGGTGGTTGAAAGACTAATCTTAATGACTTATTGAATGCTTTGGAGGGGAGAAAATGAGTTGGAAAATAGATAATATGGGTTTTTTGTACGAGGAAGAGGAAGAAGAATAAATTGTTATACCAAGATCAGTTTGGACGTTTGTATACAGAAGAGGATTTATCAAGTCTCCCTGTAAATAGAAAAAAAACTATTAATTTGGAGATTTTTGGATAGATCCTTATTTTTTTTTGTATTACTCGCTTTTTGCATAGATGCTTTAATCCAATCTAACATGACGTTTGGATATTTCTAATTATTTTAATTTAATCAGTTCTAATATCAAAAAGTTTTTATACCTTATAAATCAAGATTTACTCTATGAGTGAAAATCAAGAACCTAGTTCTCCAGAGGCAGCTGCAGAGGCCCAAAAAGCAAATTGTATTTTTTGCAAGATAATTAGTGGTGAAGTAGCTTCTCACAAAGTTTACGAAGACGATACAATTCTTAGTATACTAGATATTTATCCTTCAATTAAAGGTCACACTCTTATTTTTCCAAAGAAACACATTCCTATTTTACCTTTAACGCCACCAGATATTTTTAAACATCTTTTTGGTAATCTTAAATATTTTGCAAGAGCTGTTCGAAGAGGGGTTCCTTCTGAAAAAATTAATATTTACATGGCTAATGGTGGTGCTGCAGGTCAGCAGAATCCACATTTATTAGTTCATGTTGTACCTAGAGACTCTGGCGATGGTTTAGCAAATTTTGAAATTCCTGAGAAAGATATTCCTCAGGCAGATATAAAAGATGTATTGAAGACAAATCTTGCTCGTATGATGGGTGGTCATCTTCAAAAAGAAAATAAATCATTAGCTCCTATTCCAAAACCAAATAAAGAGCAATTAGCACAGATGCTTGAACAAAATCCTTATGTTAAGAAACTTATAATTGATGATCCTGAAGCTTTCAAATCTGAACTGGAAAAGAATGATCAATTGAAAGTTTTATTTCAAGGAATTGATGTTACTAAGTTATCTGAAAAACTTAAAGCTTATGATGCTGAAGGTGAAGAATCAGTTTCTGAGCAACCTCAACTTAAGTCTCAAGCTGAAAATGTGCCTGTGCAGAATACTCCTACTCAATCAGCTGTTCAACCAATGCCTATTCAACCTACGCCAGTTCCTCAAGAATCTGTGCCTGTGCCTGTTCCTCAAGAACCTGTTCAAGTTGAGCCTAAGTCTGAACCGATTTTGTCTCCTGTTCCTGTTAAAGAACGAGGTTTTAATCCTGGTTCTAGTTTAGAAGATTTATCTGCAGGTCCTAATATTGCTGATGTCGAAGATGAAATGCAAAGTGAAGTTGAAAGTGAAGTTGATAATGGAATTAACAATGAAGTTGAGACTGAAGATAATAATAAAAAGAAAGATGGTAAGGCTTTCTTAGATAAAATAGGTGATTTGTTCAAATGAAATTAGCTGACATAAAACCTGAAAGTATAATTTATGAAGATAATTTGGCTATTGCTTTCTTAGTTGAAAAACCAGCTGCAAAAGGTCACGTTGCCATTTTACCAAAAAAACCCGCAAAATTCGTTGAAGATATTTCAATAGAAGATTTGCAACATTTATTTTATTTATCAAGTTTTACAGCCACAACTCTTTTTGAATCACTTGGCGCTCAAGGTACAAATATTTTAGCTTCTGAAGATGATGGTTTTAGAATTGATGTTATTGCACGTATGCAAGAAGATGGATTAAATTTTCAATGGCAACCAAAACAAATGAGTTCTGGTGATTTAGATGCTATGACTAGTGGTATTTCTTCAAATATAATTTTTAAAGATGAAGAAGCAGAAGGACCTGCAAAGCATCCACCTGCACAAGCAGACCAAGTAGACGATATATCTGCGGGATCTGAAGAAGAAAATATGATGATTAAACATCTTGAAAGAATTCCTTAATTCTAAATAACTAAATAAATAAGCCAATTACCAATTAAGAATGTAATTAGGTATGCAATTACAAAGCTTGGTAGGAATGGCATCCCTACTCTAACTACAACTGTTTTTTTATGTTTTTTTATGGTTTCTAAATCGTTCTTTTCCAAAGTCATTTTTGCTGCAAAAACTTTCTTGCCGATTTTTACTTCTTCTGCGAGCCAATCTCCTTCTACTAGTTCAGCCACATCCATTTCTTTCTTCATGCATGATTTGTCTGCTGCTTTGTTAAACATGTAGAAATAAAACATGAAGAATATTATTGCTGCAAAACCCACACTTAATATTTTTGTAATTCCTATTTGCGTAAATCCATATATTAAAAGACCTGCGCAAATAATAATAATTGCTATTCTTACTCTAATGATCTTTTTGCTTCGAATTAATTCTTTAAATGTAGTTTTGAATTCTTTAAAGTTCTTTATGACTTTATAGATTGTCCAAAAAATTCCAATTATTGCACCAACAATAAATATGTTAATTACAAACATTGCAAGTGTTGGAAATCCTTGGCTAAAATTTATTCCAAGTAATGCCCCAATGCCCATAATCGCTTTTGCATCTCCGCCACCCCACTGATTTAATTTGTAGAGTATCCACCCAAAGATTCCTGCTGCAACAAGTCCAGCAAGTGAATATAAAATCAAAATATACTTTTCAGTCATAAATGCAGTTATAACTGCACTTCCAAGTCCAACTCCTATCATTGAATAATTAAGCCAATCAGGAATCTCATTATGTTTAGAAAACATGTCAAATAGTGCTGCTGCAAGAAGTCCAAAAAAACCAATGATGACTGTTACTGGAAACATAAGTTCTAATTTGCGATTGTATCTTTATATAATTTTTCATAGTCTTATACGGACATACATGGAAAGTTTTATATAATTATTAAGCCAATTATTTCTTTATGAACAAAGTTTCAAAACTTTTACTAATATTATCACTGACATTAATCTTATTGTTATCTGCTTGTTCTAAGTCTGATGAACCTGATATTAAATTAGAACTTGACACGAGTTCTTTGAAACTTGATAATGATTCACGTTCTGAATTCATCACAGTAACTATTGTTCGTACAGATAATGTTCTTGAAGATAGATATTTTGACTTAGTATTTCCTCAGAATTTGACTATGATCTATGCAACTGATGTTGATGGTAATAGAATTGATTCTATAACAACTAAAGCTCTTAAAGGCAAGGATTCAAGAGATACTCAGCAATTCAAAATTTATGCTTTGAAAGGTGAAGCATCTATTGCAATCTATGAATTTGAAATGCAAATAGTGTGGAATAACACTATTATGAATGAGAAAGAAATTCGTGTCGAAGTTAATTAATTCATTTTTTCTAATCTGACTTCTTTTAACTATACATTTTTAAACACCTATTCTTATTTTATCTCTATGGAATTAAAGCTACCTAAAATTGATCTTGGTATTCTCAAACAAAAGAAGAAACCTCTTCACGTAGCAGTAGATTGTTCTAATCTTGATAATTGGTCTGGAGTAAAAAAAGATGATGAGGATTGCAAAGAAGTTATTGCTAAACGAAATGTGGAGCAAATTAAAACTTTCATGAATTATCAGATCAAAACAGAAATTCCTGTGTTTACATTAAATTTAGCTTCTAAGTATAAAGAAGATATCAAAGAATTAACTTATTTTTTCAAGGATTTAATTAATAATGAATTAATTCACAAAAATAAAACCCGAGTTTTCATTATTGGTAATTGGTTTGATTTAAATCCTGATTTAACTGACGCTTTCAAAAAAGTCATGGAAGACACTAAAGATTATGATACTTATTTTCTGAATCTTTGTATTAACTATGATGGTCAAGAAGAAATTCTTGGTGTAATCAAACTTCTTGCTACAAAAGCTAAACTTGGAAAATTAGATCTTGCAGATTTAAACAAACAAATGGTTAAACAAAATCTTTACTCTTCTTATTTTACTCCGCCTGAAATAATTGTTGAACCTAGTAAGACTTACTCAGGCATTCTTCTTTGGGATGCTAAGGATGCAAAGATTTTTCAAACTAGAACTCATTGGCTTGATTTTAAACCTTCAGATATTGATGCAGCTATTGATTGGGCTAATCGAGAATAATTCTTACTTTGTGCTTATATATTGGTATATACACCATAATATTTATAAAACAACTCGTGTTCTTTTCTCTTAATTTAGCTCTTTAGAGAATTAAAAGAGTAAAACCCATGATTTATGACGACTTTCAGTGAAGGTCTGAATGAGGTACTAATTCTGTTTAGTATCTATGAACGAACATGAGAAATTCATGTTCCGGAGAAAAAATAAAATGTGCAAAATCAGAAAACGATTTTGAATTTTATTTTCCAGGAGGAAAAAGAAAATGTCACAAGAAGCATATGAAGCAATTGAACTTGCTAGAAAAACTGGTAAGATCGTAAAAGGAAGCAATGAAGTAACAAAATCTCTAGAAAGAGGACAAGCAAAATTAGTTGTTGTCGCAAGCGATGTTCAACCACCAGAAATTGTAATGCACTTACCTTTACTATGTAAAGAAAAAGGTTCAAAGTTTACAGAAGTAGACAGCAAGGAACAACTAGGAGCTTCAGCAGGTTTACCTGTCGGAACTACAGCAGTTGCAATTGTTGTTGAAGGCGAATCCAAAGATATTATCAAGAATTTATAAATTCGGTTAGGTGAATAAAGATGGCTCAATATGATAAGAAAAAGACTCAAGATAGTAATTCAAAGGGTCAAGTAAACTTTTCTCCAGCTGTTCCTGGTAGAGTTGACGAAGTAGTCGGCCGAACTGGAACTAGAGGCGAAGCTATTCAAGTAAGATGTAAAATTCTTGATGGTAGAGATAAAAATAAAACAATCCGGAGAAATGTTAAAGGTCCTGTTCAAATTGGAGATATTTTAATGCTTCGAGAAACAGAGATTGAAGCTAGACCACTTAATAAAGTAGGTAGAGGAGGCAAATAAAATGGCTAAATGCGATTTTTGCGGAAAATCAATACCTGCTGGCACTGGTAAGAAATACGTTATGAAAGCTGGAAAAATATTAGATTTTTGCAGTGGTAAATGTGAAAAAAACTTACTTGTTTTAGGTAGAAAATCTAGAACTACAAGCTGGACTAATGAATTTCATAAAATCAAAGCTGTTCAAAAAGAACACGGTAACATTTAGAGGTAATTAATATGATGGAAAAAACTTTAGTTATATTAAAACCTGATGTTACTGCAAGAGGTGTTGTTGGAGAAATTATTCAGCGATTTGAACGTGTTGGTTTGAAAATTGTTGCAATGAAAATGGTTAGAGCTGATCCTGACTTAGCAAAAATTCATTATCAAAAAGATGATGAATGGTTAATGGCTGTTGGTAAAAAACTTATTAAAAACCAAGGTCTTGACGAAGCTACAGAAGATCCAAAAGTTCATGGTCAGAGAATTTGTGATAGTTTAACAGAGGATTTACAATTATATCCTGTTGTTGCAATGGTTCTTGAAGGTCATGGTGCAATTAAGCTTATTAGAAAGATGGTTGGAGAACAATCACCTGAGAATTCAGCTCCTGGAACAATTAGAGGCGATTACTCACAAGATACTTATGTTTTAGCTAACGCATCTGACAGACCTGTTATCAATTTAATTCACGCATCTGATGAACCTGATAATGCGAAATTAGAAATTGATTTATGGTTTAAACCGCAAGAAGTTGTTGAATGGACTAAACCTGATGAAGCACTTCATTTCAGAGGTTTAAAAAAATGAGTTTAAAATTATTGTTTCTTGGTTCGCCAGGTGTAGGAAAGGGAACTTATGCTCAAGTTTTGACAGAAGTTCTAAGTATTCCTCAAATTTCAACTGGTGATTTATTAAGAGAAGAAGCTAAAAAGGATTCCGATTTAGGAAGACAAATTAGCGATATTATGAAACGCGGAGATTTAGTTTCTGATGACATAATGATTTCTCTTATTAAAGAAAGAATTAAGGCTGATGACTGTGAAAACGGTTTTATCCTTGATGGTTTTCCAAGAACAATTCCGCAAGCAGAAGCTTTGCAGGAAATAATTCCTATTGATCATGTATTTAACTTTAAAGCAAATGATGAAGTTATTATTGAAAGATTATCTGGAAGAATTACTTGTAAGCAATGTGGCACTATTTTTCACAAAAGTGGAAATCCTCCAAAAGAGGATGGAATCTGTGATAAGTGTGGCGGAGAACTCTATCAGCGAGCTGATGATACTCCTGAGGCTGTACAAAATAGGTTAGTTGTTTATCAAGAAAAGACTGCTCCTTTAATCGATTTTTATAAGAATAAAGAGCTTCTTGTCGAGATTATAATTAACAAACCTATTTCAGAAATCAAGGATAATGTTATCAGTAAAGTGCAAAATTTTCTTTCAGGTAAAATTAGTTTTATCGGAGAAATTTTGTAAATTTAAAATTATAAAACTTATAATGAGGTAATTAGAATGGGAGAAAAAATGGTTGATAAGGTCACTCGGATTATGAAGAGTCCTGATCAAATCAGAAATATCGCTATCTGTGCTCACATCGATCACGGAAAAACAACTCTATCGGACAACTTGCTTGCAGGTGCTGGTATGATGTCAGAAGATCTTGCTGGTAAAGCATGTGCTCTTGATTTTCACGACGATGAAGCAGAAAGAGGAATCACTATTGATTCAGCAGCTGTATCTATGGTACACGATGTTAAAGGTAAAGAATTCTTAGTTAACTTAATTGATACGCCTGGTCACGTAGATTTTGGTGGAGACGTTACACGTGCTATGAGAGCAGTTGACGGAGCAGTAGTTTTATCATGTGCAGTTGAAGGTATTATGCCGCAGACTGAAACAGTATTAAGACAAGCTCTAAAAGAAAGAGTTAAACCAATTTTATTCATTAATAAAGTTGATAGATTAATCAAAGAACTAAAATTAACACCTGAAGCTATGCAAGAAAGATTTATGAAAGTCATTGCTAGTGTAAATAAGCTTATTAAAGATATTGCTGAAGAAGAATTTGGCGATAAGTGGAAAGTTAATGTTCAAGATGGTTCAGTTTGCTTTGGAAGCGCATTCCACAACTGGGCTATGAGTATTGATTACATGCAGGAAAAGAATCTAACTTTCAAAGACATCATTGATGCTTATGAAAATGATACTTGGAAAGAACTTGGTAAAAAAGCGCCACTTCATGAAGTTTTGCTTAACGCTGTTGTAAAACACTTACCAAACCCTGTTCAAGCTCAAAAGTATAGAATTCCTAAAATCTGGCATGGAGATCCTGAATCAACTCTTGGTAAAAGTTTACTAGCATGTGACCCTAACGGTCCTTTAGCTTTCGTAGTTACTAAAGTTTCAATTGATCCTCAAGCAGGTGAAATTGCAGCTGGTAGAATGTACTCAGGAACTATGAAAAAAGGTGTTGCAATTCACATGAACATAAGAGGCACTTCTCTTAGAGCTCAGCAAGTATATATTTACAACGGAGCAAAAAGAGAAATTGTTGAAGAAGTTCCAGCAGGAAACATTATTGGACTTGGTGGTCTGAAAGATGCTTATCCTGGAGAAACTTTAACTAATGAACCTGATGAACCTTTCGAGAAAATCTCACATATTTTCGATCCGGTTATCACAAAGTCTATTGAAGCTACAAAACCTTCAGATCTTCCAGAACTTGCAAAAGTTTTAGTTCAGATGTCAAAAGAGGATCCTTCACTTGTAATTAAAATGAACCAAGAAACTGGTGAGTATTTAATGAGTGGTATGGGAGAACTTCACCTTGAAATTACTGAAAACAGAATTAAGTCTGAGAAAGGATTAGAAATTAAGACTTCACCGCCAATTGTTGTTTATAGAGAAACTATAACTAAGGCTAGTGGAGAAGCTTTCGAAGGAAAATCACCAAACAAGCACAACAAGCTATATTTCACTGTTGAACCTGTTAGTCCTGATATGATGAATGCTATCAAAGAAAAGAAGATTCATGAAGGTAGAATTAAGAAAAAAGACATGGATTTATGGGCTGCTCTTGAAGAAGCTGGTATGCCTGGTGATGAAGCTAGAAAAGTTAGAGATATCTTTGATGGTAGTATTTTAGTTGATGGTACTCGTGGTATTGTACATATTGGGGAAGTTATCGAAATGATAATGGATACATTTGAAGATGTTATGAAAGCTGGTGGACTTGCAAGAGAACCATGTATTGGTATTAAAGTAACAATTAAAGATATGAAACTTCACGAAGACGCAATTCACAGAGGTCCAGCTCAGTTTTATCCTGCAGTTAGACTTGGTATTAGAGGCGCTATGAATCAGTCAAATCCAGTTCTTTTCGAACCGATTCAGACTATGAGATTTGAAGCTCCAACAGAATACATGGGTGAAATCAGTAAGCTTATTGCTAACAAACGTGGTCAGTTAATTGATATGCAGCAAGAAGGTGAAACTGTTGTTGTTATTGGTAAACTTCCAGTTGGTGAAATGTTTGGATTATCTTCTGAACTTAGAAGTGCAACAGGCGGACGTGGAATATCATCTCTAGTTGATCAGAACTTTGAAAGACTTCCTGAAGAATTACAAAAGAAAATTGTAAGTCAAATCAGAAGTCGAAAAGGTCTAAGAGGCGGAGAGGAAGATTCAGAGTAAAAACACTAATTTTTTTTATTTATTTTTTTATATTCATTTATAAATAAAAAACAATATTTATAAAGGGACATTTATTTCTGAGTCCCACCTATTAAAAAATTATTATGAGGAGGAAAAATGGCAAAAGAGAAAATACACATGAACCTTGTTTTCATTGGACACGTAGATCACGGTAAATCAACAACAGTTGGTAGACTTTTATTCGACGCTGGTACAGTTGATGAACAGACAATGAGAAAGCTTAAAGAAAAAGCTCAAGAACTAGGAAAAGGCGGTTTTGAATTCGCGTTCGTTATGGACAATCTAAAAGAAGAACAAGAGAGAGGAGTCACTATTGACTTAGCTCACAAAAAATTTGATTCAGATAACTTCGAATTTACAATTATTGATGCTCCTGGGCACAAAGACTTCATTAAGAACATGATTACTGGTGCTTCACAAGCTGACGCAGCAGTTTTAGTTGTTGCAGCAAATGATGGTGTTAACGCTCAAACTAAAGAGCACGTATTCTTATCAAGAACACTTGGAGTTAACCAATTAATTATTGCTGTTAACAAAATGGACATTTCTGGTGTAGACTATAAAGAAGAAAGATTTAAAGCAGTTGTAGAAGAAGTTTCAACTTTAATCAAAACTGTTGGATACGACCCTGCAAAGGTTCAATTTATCCCAATCGCTTCATTACCTGGAGATAACGTTGTTAATAAATCAGACAAGTTACCATTCGCAGAGAAAACTTTACTAAAAGCAATCAACGATTTAAACCCACCTGAAAGACCAACTGGTCTTCCTATGAGAATGCCTATCCAGGATGTTTATAACATCACAGGAATTGGTGTAGTCCCAGTAGGAAAAATTGAAACTGGTATCATGAAAGTAGGTCAAAAAGTTGTTGCTGTACCTGGAAGAGAAGGCAAAGGTGTCCCAGGAGAAGTTAAAACAATCGAAATGCATCACGAACAGCAAACAGAAGCACAACCTGGAGACAATGTTGGAATCAGCGTTAGAGGCTTTGGTAAAAAAGATATTGCAAAAGGAGATGTTATTGGTCCTTCCGATAATGTTCCAAATGTTGCTACTGAATTCACAGCACAGATTGTAGTATTAAACCACCCTAGTGTTATTACAGTTGGTTATACACCTGTATTCCACATTCACACAGCTCAAGTTGCTTGTCAAATTGTAAAAATTGACAGAAAGTTAAACCCAGCTACTGGAGAAGTATTACAAGAAAACCCTGACTTCATCAAAAATGGAGACGCGGCAATTGTAACTATTAAACCAGTTCAGGCTATGGTTATCGAAACTCAAAAAGAGTTTCCACAACTTTCAAGATTCGCAATTAGAGACTCAGGTCAAACTGTTGCAGCTGGAATGTGTATTAGCTTAACTAAGAAAACATTATAATTTCTTAGTAATTTTTTTTTAATTATTATTTTTATTAATTTCATAAAAATTTCATAATCATGATCAATTGCAGTTTTTCATGTTGTAGGCGAAGGTTGTGAAAAAAAGGTTTTAAAATGCAAAAAGCAAGAATAAAATTAGCAAGCACAGACATCAACAAAATCAATGCGACTTGTGACTATATTAAAGGTGTTGCAGAGAAGACAGGCGTCATTATTAGAGGACCTATCCCTTTGCCAACAAAGAAACTTAAACTTACTACTCGAAAAAGCCCTTGTGGTGATGGTACTGCAACTTGGGACCGATTCGAAATGAGAGTTCATAAAAGATTAATTGATATGGGTCTTGATGAACGAGCTCTAAGATTAGTTATGAGAGTTCCTATTCCTGAAGGTCTAAACATTGAGATTGAGATGTTAGATGCATAAGGATATTAATCCTTAATAATTTCAATTTTTTTATTATATATGTATGTTTTTTTCTATACATTTTTTATTATTCATAAGATTTAGCTTTGGCTATAATCTTATTTAATTGCGCTCGCCTATGCAAGAATGGCTTTTTATTAAGTATATTTTTCTATACGTTTTTTTATTATTCATAAGATTTAGCTTTGGCTATAATCTTATCATATTTTGGAAACATTTTTATTATTTTAATTCATCTTAATTATTATGAAAGAATTCTCTATAGCGGTCAAAGCTTTCATTGTTGACGATAAACAACAAGTTTTACTTGTTAAACGTTCAAATGATGATGCGCATAAACCTGGTGTTTGGGAAATTCCTGGCGGTCGTCTTGATTCTGAAGATGAAGATCCTTATGATGGCTTAAAACGTGAAGTTAAAGAGGAAGTTGGTCTTGAAATAGAAATTATTCATCCTCTACAAATAGATCATTTTACTCGTGAAGATGGTCAAAAGATTACTATGCTTATTTTTCTTTGTAAATATCTTTCTGGAAGTTTAAATTTAAGTCATGAACATTCTGATGTTTCTTGGACTCCTATTGAAAAAGTTAAAGATAAATTAGTTTATCACTTTTATGACTCGTTAGATTCTTATAATAAATTCTTTAGAAATAATATTTAACGAAGACACCAGTACATTTGGTCTTCATGTTGTATTTTATATGCTTTTTTATCAATTTCTAACTTTTCTCCTGCTCTTCTTGCGCTAGGTTTTTTATTTTTCCATTCTGAATCCGTATTTGGTAGTGCTGAATTATCTCTACATATTAATGGTCTATTAAATTTTTCTTTAAAAAAATTGTCTGCTTGAATTGCCATCAGACCCATTATTCCATTGCTTCTATAACGTTGTTCTACAAATGCATACGAGATGAATGGGGTGTAGTTTATAACTTCTGAATTAATTCTTTCATCTAGATTATTTTGTATATCTGTCCAGTCTTCAAATACTTCTGTTATATCTTTACTTGGATATAATATGCCTATTCGTATATATCCAATATTCATTTGTTCGTATTTTGCTTGAAAAATATATTCTTCACCTTCTTCGGAGTAAATTTCCCAATGATTTATTGGTTTTACTGGATCTATTATTTCAAGTTTTGAGAAGTCTATTTTCATCTTTTATGATGATAGTGTTAAGATGTTTATATATCTATGTAGAATTATTCTCGCCAGTTAACATCAACATCGTCTGTTCTTTCGTATGGATTAATTCTGCTATCGTCAATTGGAGTTTCATTTCCTGCTTTAAACATTAAATATCCTGTAAGGCCTATCATTGCAGCATTATCTACTAAGTATTGATTTGCTGGAATAAAACATTTAGCACCTCTATCTTTGCACATTTGCTCTGCCATTACTTTTAATCGAGAATTACATGCGACGCCTCCGCCTAATACTAATTCTTTTTTATCGCAGTGTGCCATTGCTCTTTCTGCAACTTCCAGTAGCATTGCAAAGATTGTTTCTTGTAGTGAGTAGCATAAATCTTCCACTTTATACTTTCCACTTTCAAATTTTTGTTTTATGTTTGTGTGAAGTCCGCCAAATGAAACATCCATTCCTTTTACCGCGTATGGTAGTGGGATAAATTCTTTTCCATTAACTGCGATTTTATCAATTAATGGTCCTGCAGGAAATCCTAGGCCGAATTCTCGTCCAACTGTATCAAGTAGATTACCAACACCAATATCTAGTGTTTCTCCAAAGATTCTATATTTACCGCCTTCATAAGCGATTATTTGAGTGTTTGCGCCGCTTGCATAGAGAAGTATTGGATCTTTTGCTCCTGCTGTTCGTCCAATTTCTAAGTGTGCAATGCAATGATTTACTCCGATAAGTGGTTTTTTTAGAATTAAAGCCAAACTTCTTGCAAATGCAGCTCCGATTTTCAAACAATGTCCGATTCCTGGTGATTGGCTAAATGCAATTAAGTCTACTTCTGATAATTTCTTGCCTGCTTTCTTTAGTGAATCTGTTAGAATTTGATCACATACTTCTATGTGGTGATCTGCTGATTTAGACGGTATCATGCCGCCACTTTTTGTAGTGTATTGGCTCATCACATTAGATAATATTTTATCATCTTCTAATATTGCAATTCCAAATGTGTGTGCTGTAGATTCAACGCCTAAAGTAATCATATTACTTTGTAAACTCCTTTTGGTTTTAAATATTACTCTTTAATCATCATCTTATCTTTAATCATCATCTTATTTTAACTTTAGATAACTTTTTATATTGAATTACAACATAATTCTCTTAAGAGGTGTATAATTAGTGTTATTCTTAGATATCGTATTGTTCTTTGTTGGATTAGTTGCTCTTTTATGGGGTGCAGATAAGCTTGTTGATAATGCTAAATATATTGCAAATAAGTTCGGTGTTCACCCAATTATTATTGGTTTAACTATTCTTTCTATTGGAACATCTATTCCTGAGATTGCAACTTCTATTATCTCTTTTACAACTGGTCATGCTGATGTTGCGATGGGCAATATTATTGGCTCGGAACTTGTACAGATTACTTTGATCTTGGCTCTTGTAGCTTTATTTAGACCTCTTAAGGGAGATAGAAAACAAGTTATTTTTTATGGAATCTCAATGCTTGTAGCTATTGGTGCTGCTTTATTTGTAATTAGTGATGGTTATACAACTTGGTTTGAAGGTCTTGCACTTATAACTCTATATGTGATTTTCATCATGTATGTTTTTCACAGAGATCACTCTCAGTTTGAAAAAGAAGGAAAAGTTACCGCGAAAGTTACCAAGAAAACTTCTAATATTGTTTTAATGATTATCTTTGGTTTAGTTTTAACTATTGTAGGGAGTAAATTATTATTAAATTCAACTGTTAATATGGCAAATTATTTTGGCATTTCAGAATTCATCATTTCAGTTTTCATTGTAGGTCTTGGAACTTCAATTCCTGAATTAGTTGTTAGTGCTATTGCTGCATATAAAGGCCAATCTGCCATGAGTGTTGGTAATCTTTTAGGAAGTAATATTACTGATCCGACTTTATCTTTTGGTATGGGGATGATATTCGCAGGCAAGACGGCAGTTAATCCTGCTGCAACTTCATCTATAATATTTTTATTAGTTGTTTGTTTACTAGTTGTTAGTCTCTTTGCTTGGAGAAGAAAGTTTGGGCGAGCATCTGCAATCTTTGCAATTCTACTTTACATTACAAGTTTTTTTTTTATTTAAAAATAATTCTTTTTATTTTACAAAAAAGAAAGTCCTATTGTTCTTGATATAAAATATAGAATTGCTACTGATGCAATATTTATAATTAGTCCAGTTCTCATTTTCTTTCTATCTTGGCCGCCCATAAAATATGCTATTATAGTAATTGATATGAATCCTCCAATATGTGCCAGGTGTCCTATTCCATCATTTACTGCACCTAATATTCCTACTATGTCTGCATATATTGCTAACCAACCCAACACCATAACTGGCATTGGAATTAAAGCTTCGTATGTTATGTAGAATGGTTGTATTAGTATTGCTGCTGCAATAAGCCCCATTAATGCTCCTGAAGCACCTATTCCGGGTATGTCTATTCCAAGAACGCCATAATTAATAACTGATGAAAATACGTGAGATATTATCATTGCTGCAAAATAAATTATCGCAGTTTTAATTATTCCAAAGTTTCTTTCAACAATTCTTCCAAAGACAAATATTCCTAGCATATTAAATAAAAGATGCATTAAGTCTCCGTGTAAGAATCCTGCAGTGATTAAGGTCCATATTCTAAAATGAAATAAGTCTGATGGAAAATTCATCAAATTTATTAGCACTTGTTCTGGCAAAGTCATACTGATAAAGAATATTATGATGTTTGCAACTATTATTCCGAATGTGAATTTTGCAGAAATTATGAATTCGTAAACAAGTTTTAGTGGTTCAAATAAGTCTCCAAATCTTTTTTTTCTAAATATTATTTGTATTAGAATTAATGGTAATTTTATTATTGATAGTAAAAACTTTAACAAAAATTTTGATTCTGATTCAATTTGACCGTTATTCATTTTGTTTAGTTTTTTTTATAAAAATTCATCTATTAATATTTTTTTTAATTTATTTATTTATAATAATCCGAGTATCATTACAAATATAACTCCTAATAACAGTGAGAATATTGTGCTGTGTTTCCATTTAGATCCTTCTTTTCTGCAGGCTGTTGGAATTAATTCATGTGCGGATATGAATATCATTAATCCTGCAGTAGCTGATATTATAATTCCGAGAATTGAGAATGATAAATGTTTAAATATAAAATATCCAATTAAGAATCCAACTGCTATTGGTATCGCAGTTGATGCTGATAATAAGAATGCTCTTAATCTTTTTTTAGTACAATAATAATAAGGTGCACTTGTACAGATTCCTTCAGGAATATTGTGTATTGCAATGGCTAATGCTATTCCTATAGCTCCAGTCATGTGATCAATTGTTCCTGTTGCAATAGCTATTCCTTCTGGGATGTTGTGTAAGAATATTCCTGCAATTAAATATATTGAACTTCTTTTTAGTTTTTCATTCTCTGTTTCACATTCGCATCCTTCAGGATGTTTGTGCGGTATTAATTTATCTAATAGATACATTATAATTGTTCCAATAAGTATTCCGATTACTGCAAGCCACACTCCTGATAGTTCAATTGCTTCAGGTATTAATTCTAAGAATGATATTGCAAGCATAACTCCTGCCGCAAATGATAACATGTTTTGAATGTATAATTCTCCTGGATGTTTTATAATTCCAATTGCTGAACCTATTATTGGTCCAAGTATGCTTATAATCAGAATAATAAATATAGTTTCCATTAATTAATCGAATTTGTTTTTAATTAATAAAACTTACTATCTTATTACATGGAAAATATTTTCCCTACCGTCATATTTATATATGATAAGTATTTTTATCGAGAGTATGAAAAAGGGGTTAAAGAAAACAAACACGAGTAGTAAAATCATCACTACTTTAAAATCTAAAGTTTCGAGTAAAATTAAAGATAATTTTAAATTTAAGAGTACTAAAGATTTGAAAGTATCTAAGAAACTTATAGAACAAGTTATTGGACAAGAAGATGCAGTTAATATTATTAAAAAAGCTGCAGCACAAAGGCGTCACGTTTTGTTAATTGGTGAGCCTGGCACTGGTAAATCAATGCTTGGTGTGGCTTTAGCAGAACTTCTTCCAAAAGAAAAACTAGTAGATGTTTTGTCATTTCCAAATCCTAATGATGTTAATACTCCTCTTATTAGAACTGTTCCAGCAGGTAAAGGTAGGGATTTAACTACTAAATCCAAACTATCTTCTCTTGGCGGTCTTAAAAATTCAAGTGGGCTTATGATTATTTTTGCACTTCTTATTGGTATAATACCTTACTGGTTATGGAGATCGGGTGAAATACCTGATGTTATTTACGCTGCACTTATCATATCAGGAATAGTAATTATTTTTGGTATTGTTATGGCTATGAATCTTAGTCGTAAAATGCAAGCGCCTAGTGATGGTTCACCAAAAATCATAGTTGATAATTTTAATAAAAAACAAGCTCCATTCCTTGATGCGTCTGGTGCTCATGCTGGTGCGCTTTTAGGGGATGTACTTCACGATCCTTTCCAATCAGGTGGCCTTGGTACTCCTGCTCATGAAAGAGTTGTTGCTGGTATGATTCACAAAGCACACATGGGAGTTTTATTCATTGATGAGATTGCAACTTTACATCCTGCAACTCAACAAGAACTTTTAACTGCAGTTCAAGATGGAAAACTTTCAATTACTGGTCAATCAGAACGTAGCGCTGGTGCTATGGTTAGAACTGAACCTGCTCCTTGTAAATTTATAATGGTTGCTGCTGGAAACATTGAAACTGTTCAACACATGCATCCTGCTCTTAGATCTAGAATTAGAGGTTATGGTTATGAAATTTATATGAAGGAAACTATCCCTGATAGTCCTGCAACTAGATTTAGAGTTGCTCAATTTGTTGCTCAAGAAGTTAACAAAGATGGTAAAATCCCTCATTTCTCTAGAGAAGCTGTTCGTTACATTGTTGAAGAAGCTCGAAAGAAAGCTAATAGAAAAGATCACTTAACTCTTCGTTTCCGTGACCTTGGTGGTTTAGTTAGAGCTGCTGGTGATGTTGCAAAAGAAGAAGGTGCAACACTTGTTGAGAAAGCTCATATTATTAAAGCAAAAATTGTTGCTAGAACATTAGAACATCAAATGGCTGATCACATTCTTGAACGTAGAAAAGAATACGAAGTTATTGTTGTTAAAGGTCGAAGAGTTGGCCGTGTAAATGGTTTAGCTGTTATGGGTGGATCTGGAAGTTATTCTGGAATTATCCTTCCTATTGAATCAGAGATCACTCCTGGTGGGAAGAAAACAGATATTACCGCTACTGGTAAACTTGGAGAAATTGCTAAAGAAGCTATTCAAAACGTTAGTGCAATTGTCAAAAAGTACTTTGGTGATGATCTAAAAGAAAAGCATGATATTTATGTTCAGTTCCTTCAAACTTATGAAGGTGTTGAAGGTGACTCTGCTTCAATTGCAGTTGCGACAACTATCATTTCAGCTTTAAAGGATATTCCTATTAAGCAATCAGTTGCTATGACTGGTTCTCTTTCAGTTAGAGGGGAAGTCTTACCTATTGGTGGTGTTTCTGCAAAGATTGAAGCTGCTATTGATGCTGGTATTGAGAAGGTTATTGTTCCTAGATCAAATATGCAAGATATAGTTGTTGATGAGGAAAGACTTGTAAAAATTAAAGTTATTCCTGTTGATACTCTTCTTGATGTTTTAGAAAATGCTCTTTATTGGAAAGGCAAAGAAAAGATCTTAAAGAAGCTTGAAAAATCTTACAAGAAATAACTATCTAATAATTTCATTTTTTTTAACTTCTTTTTATCCTGCTATTCTCATAAATATTTGTTTGTAACTTTCTGCAATTCGTGGATTTATTATTTGAGTGATTGTTGGATTGTTTTTCCAGTCAACCATCATCACTTCATTTCCACAAATATATGTTGTAATTTTTTGATTCATTCCTTTGATTATTTCGAGTGATATTTGTTTTTCTTCACTTATCCTATTTAGTTTTGCTTGAACATAATCTTTTTCTTTTCCCATAATCATTATAGGCTCGCCATAGTTGGTCATATCATTTATTAGTTGCCAATATGCTTTTTGTCCTTGATATGTTTTAGTAGAATTTTTCACAACATTTTTATTTTGATATAATTTTAGTTTAGGTATTATTTCTTGAACTCTTTGTTGTTTCTCAATCATTAGTCTTTCTAAAAAGTCGGGATTTGTAGCTGTAAAATGTTTCACTCCATTTACAGTTTCGACACTAATCAATCCTTTACTTTGTAATCCTTCAAGACTATAATATGTATTTGATCGTTCAATCTTAGCTTTTCTTGCAATTGGCGTAGTAGTATTCTTCCCAAGTTCCAGTAGTGCAAGATAAGTCTTTGCTTCATTCTTACTCAATCCAATTTCTTCTAATACTTCATACATATTACTTAATCTGAATTTTTTAGTCTTTATTAGTTCCTATACTTAAAGCGAAGATTTAACCTGTTTTGGCGTTATTTTTTCGAGAAACTTTATATTACTCGTAATTAAAATATTATTATGCCTAACCTTTGTGGTGCTTGTAGACGTTGTTGTAAAGGAACATACATTAAACTTAATTCGAAAGAGATTGCTCGCTGGAGAACTGAACAACGTTATGATATTATATTGTGTATTGAGTCATGGTCTGTATTTGGAAATTATTTTATTCATAAAAAAGATTTAGACGAGTGTATTTTTCTAGATGAAAAGAACGGTTGTGAGATTTATGATACTAGACCTGAAATTTGCCGGAATTTTCCAAAGACTGTACTTCACGCAAAAGACTTTAACTGTCATATTGATCCCGAAACTAAGAAACTAAGCACAAATTCTTAAGTTTTAAACTAAAAATTTCGATAATTATATAAAACACGTCGAGTTTTCTGAGTTTACAAAACGCTTGTATTTCGCAAGATGTAAATTTGTGTTCTGCACAAATTTGCTGTCGTATTGTTTTTAAAATAAAAACAATGCTCAGCGCAAGTGTTTTACTTTGCGCTGTCGTCGCATAATCTGGTATTGCGCTGGCCTTGAGAGCCAGTTCCTTACGGAATTCCCGGTTCGAATCCGGGCGACAGCGTATTTTTATTATTCTGATATTTATTTTTAGTTCTATCTTGCCTTTGTATAAAAAAATAAAATGAATTTTTCTGCTGAAATTTCTCAAATTGCCTTTGGTAACTTCTTTTATTTCATATGTCATACTCAATTTGTCCTTTACTTATTAATAGAAAATGAATGAAAACATAATAACAATACGAATAAAGAAACATTTATATGGATGGCAATCTAAAATTTGAATGATGAAATTAAATTATTTAATTCTTATAATTGTAATCGTTGGACTTATAGTTCTATTCTTTTTTCCAGAGCCAGAAACTAATTTTTTTGCATATATTGGAACTGCGTTATTTTTTATAGTATTAACAATATTTTTAATAGTTTGGCAAAAAAGAAAGAAATAATAAGACTTCTAAACAATGGTATAATTCATGAAATGAATTTAGTCGGATGGATATAACAAGGGATAAAAGGAACTTTTCTGCTGAAACTTCCCAAATTACTTTCTGCAACTTTTTTTATCCCATAGGTTATAGGTGGTATTCTTTAGGAAATTTTTCTCGCAATATTTATAAGTTAAAAATTATACTGATAAATAATGATACTTTTTAATGGAGTGGAGCATAGATTATGAACAAACTTTTCATAATTCAACTAATGATATCTTTTATTGTTGGCGGCGGCTTCATAGTTTTATTGACTTTTATTGCCGAAAAAGTAAATAAAAAAATTTCAGGAATCATTCTTGCTTTTCCTTCAACAGTTGCACTCGGTTTTTTCTTTATGGGATGGACTATTTCTCCAAGTGCAGTTGTGAATATTATTCCTTCTACATTTATTCCGCTTGGGTTAGCAATATTATTTGTTGCGATATATCCTTACATTGCAGAATTTATTAGCAAATATTTTAAAAATAAAGTCTTACAAATAATTATTAGTTTTTCCTTGAGTATCGGGATGTGGTTTGCATTTTCTATTCCTCTTGTACTATATGAATTTAATAATCTCTTATTTGGAATACTTGGATATATTTTGCTTATTATTTTTGCACATATAATTTTAAAAAGAAAAAACTATGCTAAACCTATTGCATTAGAGTATACAAATATTCAAAAAATCCTTCGTGCAATTTTTGTTGGTTTTATTATTTTTCTTATTGTTTTATTAAGCAAAGTTCTAAATCCATTTTGGGGTGGGATGTTTTCAATGTTTCCAGCCGCCTTTACTTCTGTAATGATAATTATTCATTGGCATTATGGAATAAACAGTTTGTTCCCGACTATGCAAAAAGTACCAATTGGTTCAATATCGCTATTTGGATATGCTATTGTTGCAATGTTTTTATTTCCGAAGTTTGGTTATATTTTTGGAACACTCTTCACATATTTGATTAGTTTGATAATCACTTTATCTTTAATAATAATTCAAACTAAAATTTGTGCTTCTAAATAATTGTGATGAACTCGAGAAATTTTAAGAAAGATCTAACGATGATTAAGAGATTACAAAATCTTGCATTTTCTTCCACTCAAATTTTGCCTTTGGCAAAACTTCTCTTAATTCCGATGTTAAGCGGCATTTACAATCGCAAAACACATATATACTTACTTTGATTTTCTTTCTTATTATGAATGAAATTTACCTATTTGAAATTATAGATAACGATTATAAAGAAAATGAAAATAATTTAATGTTATATAAAATTAAAAATTTCTTTCTAACTCCTTTAATAGATGATTTTGAAAAAGGGCACCCTAAATTTCCTTGTTTTGAAAACATAATGCATTACTTAAATGAACAAAAAATTAACACAATAACCACTTATTTTCCAACTGATTTAGACACTGTCTGCTCACACCCGTATGAAATAGGGGATTTTACAAATGAAGAGATAGAATTCGGAGCTTGCCTTCATCGTTTCTACCATTTAGAGTTTTCACCTTTAAAAGAACAAATAAAAATTTTAGGTGAAAATAAAATTAATATTATTTATCTAAAAGATAAAGAAATATCTGACTTAGAAAAGTCATTAAAGTTTCATTATTAACCCGCATAATTTGAAAGAAATCGGATTATATGACTTATAATTTTGTGATTGTAAACACTTTCTTCCTCGGAAATCAATACATTTCTTTCGGTATTCGGGGACGGTTTGCAATCTCTCACTAAGGTTCGCCTTTGCTTAACAGGACTTAAAGAACTCCATCTTGAAGTCTCAACCCGAATTTACTTAATGACTTTCTTCATCCTCAATATTAAAAACTGTACTTATTTTCTCCACTGAATAAAAGTAACCTTTAAAAATAACATTCACTTTTAAAGATCATAATGTCTAGAGAAGAATTAATTATTCCTGTAGAAAAACAACTTCTTATTCAAGATTTAAATAATAATGCAGAGTATATTGGTGAAACTAAACATGGTGGTAATCATTTATACATATTTGGTCCTAATGCTAAACATTTAACACGTGAGAATTCGCGTTTGAAAGAATGGAACTTTAGAAATGCTAGTCCTAAGGGTGGAACTGGCATGTCTTCGGATTATGATATTTATGATTTTGCAGGTTCTCTTAATGTGGAAGATTCAACTAAGGATGATATACAAGCAGATAGTTTAAGTTATAAAAACGTTGGTGTTTGGGATCCTGTTGGACGTGAATTCATAGCTTGTTACAGATTTAAACTTGCTTGGGAAGCGCCAATTGGTTCGAATGGTCAAAGAATGATGGATTCTTCTAAGTTATTTCATTATTCTGATAAATTTAATGAGGAGTTTATGCCTCATGCTATTATTCTAGGTCGTTCTTATGTTAATTTTGAAACTAGTAATCCTAAATTGAGAACTGGTTTGCATAATGTATGGGATGGTTTGGGTAAATTAGTTGAGCGTTATCATGATCAGGCAAATTATCTGATGGGTAAAGTTACTGTGTATGATAGTTTTGATCCTCTTGCTAGAGATTTACTTAATCATTTCTTTAGAACTTACACTCAAGATGATTCTTTAGCTAAAGCAATCAATCCTGTTGTGGATTTTAAATCTAATAAGGAAGAATTTGTTTTAGAAACATTTCATAATGTTCCTACTGATAAAGCATTTGGAGTTCTTAAGCGTGCAATATCTTCAATTGAAGGAGCAATTTTCCCTCAATTAATCAATTCTTATTTGAGAATTTCTGATCCTTTACTTAGTACTTTTGGAACTTCTGCTCATAAAGAGTTTGGCGAGGTTGAAGAAACAGGTATTATTCTTACTCTTGATGATGTATTACCAAAAATTAGGATTTCTCATTATCCTGTGCCCTATCTTCTAAAAACTGGTTTCACACCTGATCAAATTATTTCTAGTAGTATGAATAGAAATATTATGAATGCTTGGACTCAAAATTTATTTAAGTCAGAATTGAAAAATAATAAGAAAAAATAAAAATTATTTTATTTTAGTGGAACTAGCTTTTTCTTCCCATACATATAAGGTAGTAATGCTTTTGGAATATCTACGCTTCCATCTTCATTCTGATTATTTTCTAAAACTGCAATCATTGCTCTCGATGTTGCAATAACTGTGTTATTTAGTGTATGTGGAAAATAACTTCCATCGTGAGATTTTACTCTCATGTCAAGTCTTCGAGCTTGTGCTTCTTCCATGTTTGTTACTGAGCATATTTCGTAGTACTCTTCTTTGACTGGTGACCAAGCTTCTAAGTCTGCTGATTTTGCTTTTAAGTCTCCTAGGTCTCCTGAGCAACACTCTAATACTCTTGTTGGAACTTCTAATGCTTCGAATACTTTTATTGAATGTCCAATCATTTCATCATAGAATTTGTATGAATCTTCTGGCTCACACACTACTATCATTTCTTGTTTGTTGAATTGATGAGTTCTGTATAATCCTTTTTCTTCGATTCCATGACTGCCGATTTCTTTTCTAAAGCACATAGAGTAACTTGTAACTTTTGTTGGAAGTTCTTTTTTCTCGAATCTTTGTCCGATGTATGCTCCAATTAGTGAATGTTCACTTGTTGCAATTAAGTATAAGTCTTCGCCATCAATTTTGTATGACATTGCTTCAATTTCTGCATTTGAAAATACTCCGTCTAAGACTGATCTTCTAATCATTAGTGGTGTTTCTACATATTGATATCCTTCTTTCATCATGTAGTCTCGTGCAAAATTTATTAGTGCCATATTTAATAGTGCTAAGTCTCCTTTCAAAAAGTAAAACCCTGCGCCTGATGTTCTTCCTGAAGTTTCAAAATCTACAACTCCTAGGTTCTCAGCTATTTCAATATGATTTTTTGGTTTGAAGCTAAATTTCTTTGGCTCTCCAATTTTCTTAATTTCAACGTTCTCACTTTCATCTTTTCCTATTGGAACCGATTCGTGAATTATATTTGGAATTTGCAGTAGGAGTTCTCTTGTTTCTAGTTTCAGTTTTTTCTGCAATTCATCTAATTCTGCTAATTTTTGCGGAATTTGTTTTGCTTCTTCTAAAAACTTTGAAACATCTTCTCCTTTCTTTTTTCCTTCCGAGATAGACTTTGATACGGTATTTCTTTGATGTCTTAACTTCTCAACATCTACTGTTGATTGTCTTAGTTCTTTGTCTTTTTCCACTAGTTTATCGACTAGTGGTATCTTTGCATCCTGGAACTTTTTTTTCATGTTTGCTTTCACAAGTTCCGGACTTTCCCGTACTAGTTTTACATCTATCATGTACTTAGAAGGTTTATTATGATTTATAAATATTTGTGGTTTAGAACTAAAAAATTGTTTTATGTGTTAATTTTCTCTCCAGAAATAAGTTTGAATAAGAATTTAAATGTTGATTTTGAAAACATTAGTTTGAAGTCTGTCCCGTTCCATTGTATTTCTACCCATATAAAGTCCATGATTAAATGTATTAGATGACCAATTGTTAGTGGTATGAAGATTGGCCAAATCATTGCAAGTGCAACACCTAATAGAAACGTATCGTAAGTATGTAGTATTAAATGCATTTTATGATATTCTGCTTTATCTTCTGTGTTACCAATTTTTTTACAGTATTTGTATGCTTTCTTTAGATTTAGTTTGCCTGTTTTTAGCATGTGCCAAAATACATGGTCTGCATCAATTAAGATTCCACTTACTGCGGCTAAGAGTGCCCATGCTCCAAAGAATGGCCATAAGATTACGATTAGAATTGTTGTAACGATACTATGAACCCATATATCCATATTGTCTACACTCTCTTTTTTAAGATAAAAAGTATGTCGAGGAGGGGATCTGTTCTTAAGTCCGAACTAACGGGCCTTAATTGAACCCCCGACATCCACGATGCACCAACTTGAATAATCATCGACAAGAGATTGTCTCATCGCTCAAGTGTTTATGAGCGTGGCGCTCTAACCGGGCTGAACTACCTCGACATATCTCTTAAAAAATCAGAATTCTTTTAAAAAGTTTGCTGTTAATTAGTTTGTAATATATTTATTTCTAAATCTAATTATAAACTATATTTCAAAAGATAAATAATTTTTTTTATTTTGTTTTTTGTTAAGAGTTAATGAAAATTAATTATACTTACCAGTTTTCAAGCTCAAATTTTACTTTTTCTGCGAATGCATTAAATATTTCTGTTATCTCGTTTTTGACTTCATTTTTATCTCTAACTTTGTATGTATACACATATCCTCCTCTTTCAAGGTTGATTTGTCTTCTTATCAATAAGTTTTTTGTTGTTAAGTTTTTTAGTGCTCGCTGGATTGTTGTTCTGTCTTTCTTTATTTTCTTGATAAGTTCTGGCATTTCTATTTCTTCTGTTTCATTAAATATTCTTTTTAGAACTACAACTTCTGTTTTATTCAAACCAAATGAACATTTTAGTATTTGTTCTACTGGTATTGTTTTACATGCGAATTGTACGTTTGCCATTTGTGTCTACCAATTATTTTTTGATAATTTTTCTTTGAGTTCTTCAAAATTCTCAAACTCAATTACTTTATCTATTTGTCTTCTATATATACTTTTCTTTATATCTTTTTTTATTGCTAGGATTAATTCTTTTTCTTTTGCCATTGCATATCCTAGTTCTAATAACATTCCTTGACTTATATCTTCTTTCCTGACAAAGAATAAACATTTCTCTGAATTGTCTATTTCGTCATATGCTTTTCTTAGTATTTGTTTTCCGCTCCAGTTTTCATTTGCAAATTGTTTGTTATCATGTATTGTGGAATAAACTTTGTATTTTTTTTCTTTTATGGTATCTTCTAGCTCTGTCATTGTTTTTACTAGTTCTACTTTATCTTCTCCTGTGAATCTATATGATATGAATACTTTGGTCATATTTACCTTTTTTGTTCTTATCTTTTTATTTCTTTCCCTTGTGCAGTTTTCTTTTGTTTCTTGCACAAGTTAGAATCATTTATATATGTGTCAGATTTCCACGGTACTGTAAGCAAATTACACAAGTGATTATTATGCAGAAAAACTTTTTAAGAAAAATAGCGCATTTCCAATCTGAGCACCCTTACTTAGCAATACTTTTAGTCATTGCAGTAACTATTATTCTGTTTGGAGGTGTCTCAAAAGTGCGAACTGTGGCTTCTCTTGAACAAATGATGCCAAAGCACATTGAAGAGATTAAAGCTTTCAATGCACTGCGAGATCAAGGTATGGGTCAAGATATGATTGGTATTATAATTGAACTTGATAGGGAAACATCAAATCCTTATGCGATAAATGATATTCGAGATGAAGAAATTTATTCTTTTGTCACCCAGCTTGAAACTATAGTGCGTCAAAATAATGATATTCTAAATACCTTTTCTATTGTTGGAGTGGTTCAATCAGTAAATCCAAGTCCTAACATAGAAGAATTAAGTCAAATATATTCAAATGAAGAATTAAAACCCTTATTTACATCTTTTATGAATTCAGATTATTCAAGTACTTTAATTATCGCGTCAACTGATATTAGTGCTGATGATACTCGAATGAATCTTTTAGCAAAGAGATTAAAAAAAGATATTGAATCTGCTGGAACTCCTCCTGGTGTTGTAGTAAAACTTACTGGAACTCCTATTATTCAACAAAAACTTGGAGAATTAATTTCGAGTGATAGAACAAGCACTCAATGGATTTCAACATTTGCAGTTTTCTTAATTACTATGATTTTATTTGGAACTTTTTCAAGCGCTCTTGTTCCCATTCTTGTTGTTACATTAAGTGTTAATTGGCTTTATGGAACTATGGGTTATACTGGTCTTCCAATTTCAACTCTTGCTGGCGGTGTTGCTGCAATGGTTATTGGAATTGGAATTGATTATGCTATTCATTTAATGAACAAATTTAAGTTCGAAAGAAAAAAAGGTCTTTCAATAAAGGATGCAATTGAAGAAGCAGTTGTAGATAGTGGTGCTGCGATTATGGGTGCTGCATTCTCAACAATATTTGCATTCTTAGCATTCTTGTTTGGTCTTATGCCTGAAATGGGCCGATTTGGTTTACTTATGGCAATTGGAGTTTTCTTTTCATTATTAATAACTTTATTTGGTCTTCCTGCGATGCTTATTTTAGAAGAAAGATTAATTCAATTAATTAGAAAAAAGATTAGCTTTGGTGTTGAAGGAGAATATCACTTATTCAAAAAAGGTGAAGTTCATCCTGATGGATTCGAAGAAGTATGTTTAATTGATAATGAACTAAAAGAATCTATTGAGAAAAAATACAAAGTAGTGAGGAAGAAAAAATGACTCTAGAAAACTTTGCAAAAAACTTATCCAAATTTTTAATTGATAATTATAAAACTGTTTTAATTATCATGTTTGTATTGTTTGCATTGCTAATTCCTGCAATTCCTTCATTAATTAAGAACGTAGAACCTTCACTTGAGAAAGTTTTACCTCAAGAGACTGAAGTTGTAAGTTTAATGAATGATATGCGAGCACAGTATGGTGCAGATATGATGTATCTTGTTTTAGAAGATGATGGTGTTTATGATTTACGTTTAGCTGAATCAATTAAATATATTGATTTATTATCTCAAAAAATATCTAGTGAAGAATTTATTTTAGATGTTTACTCAATTGCAAATATTGTGAAAGAACATACAGGTGGAATTATTCCATCTTCTGATGAAAAAATAAAACAAATCTTAAAATCAGATCCAAGAACTAGTCTTTACTTATCTTCATCAATGGATTTTGGTTTTATACAAATTAGATCTGATACTGGCGCTGAAGCTGCAGTTATCAAACGAGTTGTTCAAGACATTGAAGCTGACATTGAAAGTTTAGAAGGATATAATCCTGGAATTAAATCAAGTCTTACTGGTTTTAATGCAATTGATAAAGCAACTTTTGAAGTTATTATTTCAGACTTTACTTTTATCACAGGATTTAGCTTTTTATTCATATTAATACTTTTAATCTTTTATTTCAAAGGTTCATTTAAAAAAGTCTTATACACTGTCGCAGTAATCATGATTAGTTTAATTATGACTCTTGGTATTGCGGGATATTTAGGACTGACTTTAACTGTGGTTAGTATGGTTGCAGCTGCAATGATTATGGCACTTGGAATTGATTATGGTATTCATATCACTCACAAGTTTTTCGATTTTAAGAAGAAATTAGGCTCTGCAAGAGAGGCAATTATAGCAACGCAAGAAGAATTGTTTAGAGCAATGCTTGGTTCTTCTCTTACAACAAGTGCAGGATTCTTAGCTCTTTTATTTGGAGTTATTCCTGCAATGAAAACTTTAGGTATAATTTTAGGTGTTGGAATTGTAGTTACATTTCTTGTAACTGTTGTATTCATGCCTGCAATATTATATGCTAATGAAAAAAACAAAACAGAATAAAATAAACGATTATACGAGGTTTAAAAAAATGAGACGATTTTTAGGAATTTTTGGAATTATTATGATACTTGCATTTGCTCAATTAGTTAGTGCAAATAATTTAGTATTGGATGGCATAACGTACGACCCTGCAATTATTTCTGCAGGTGATGAAGTTGATATAGTTATTCAATTTCATGATGCAATTAGTTTAAATCCTGATATAGATTTAAATCAGGATCCAAATTATAAATTAATTGTTACACTTGAAGCAGATGATACTTTAACAGAAGAACATGTTATAATTTTAGATGCAGAAGGCGACTCTTTACTTGGTCATCTTTATCCGAATCAGAATTATAATGTGAAATATAGAGTTAAGTTTATGAATGATGCGCCTGCGGCAAATTATGAATTTAAATTAACTGGCAAATATGTGTATGATGGTGAAGTCCAAGCTACTTCAAGATTTATTAGATTCATGGTTCCTGTAAAAAAAGAAGGAATTATTCTTGGAATTTCAAATATTGTTACAGCTCCTGCTGAAATTAGATCTGGTGATGACTATGTTAGAATTGATGCTTACTTAGAAAACGTTGGAGAGAAATCTGCGAAAGCTGTTGAAATTGATTTAGATTTACCTAGTGGAATTTCTTCTTCATACAGTGATGATAATCATGTTTGGATTGGAAGATTAAACGATGGCGAAAGCAAAGCAATTTCTTTTTTTCTTGACGTTGATGATTCATTAGAACCTGGAGTTTACGATTTAGAATATGATATTAAATACTTAGATTTGGATAATAATGAATATAGAAACACTCTTAATTCAAGATTACTTGTAAAAGAAAGGCCTTACTTAGTTATTGATTCTTATGAAGGATCAGGTCTTGCTGCGAGCAATGGTGAATTAAAACTTTATATTACAAACAATGGAACTACTAGTGCAGAATCAGTTGATGTAAGATTAATCAAACAAAGTAGTCAACCTTTCAACTTTGATGTTAGAAGTAAATACTTAGGTGAATTAGAAGCTGGTGAAACTGGCGAAGTTATCTTTGATTTAGATGTTCATAGAGACGCAGATATCACTACTCATAGTTTCAAAGTCGTAATTCGAGCTAAAGGTGATACTGATGCTGGCGATGATAGAATTTACATTTTTGACAGAGAAGCGAAATTCGATGTAACTGGTCAGGCTCCAAATTACTTCAAAACTGTTGGATTTATTTTTTTAGCATTAGTTATATTATTGATTATCTTTAAGCTTTCAACTAGAAAACGAGGAAAACGAAAATGAAATTTAATCTACAAAGTAAAATGAGACTGATTATTGGTTTAATGATTCTCGCATCAGTTGCTCTAACTCATTTTGTAAGTTATTACTGGATATTATTCACCTTATTTGTAGGTCTTAATATGTTTCAGTTTGCATTTACTAAATGGTGCTTACTAGAAGAAATACTGAAAAAGTTTGAGAAGTAATTTTTTTTTTAATTAAATTTTTTCTTTTATTTGTTCTAACTTAGTTATCTTATTTTCGTATTCTCGTCTGTCGTTTCTATCAAGTAGAATTCCTCTTATTCCTGCGTTTTCTGCACCTTTCATATCTGTTGGTATTGAATCTCCAATCATTAATGCATTTGCTGGTTTAAGTTTTAATTCTTTTATTGTTTCTAAGAATAGATCTTTATTTGTTTTTAATTTTCCTTCTTCGCATGAAAGAATAACTTTATCAAAGTATTTTGTTAATTTGAATTTATCCATTACTTGAGGTATTGATAGATTATCTGTATTTGATATTAAAACTATTTTGTAATCCTTTTTTAGTTCTTCTAAAGATTTTATTGTATCTTCAAATGGTTTGCATAAGAAAGTATTTTTGTTCCACATTCCAATTAATTTATCGTATACGAATTCTGGCGGATTTAATCCAAATTCTTCTGCAACGTTATGAAATGCTTCTGTTAATGTATCGAATTTCTTAGTCATGAATGCTTCTTCAAATCGTTCAATATAGTCTGAGAATGGCATTTGAACTCTTAATATTCTATGAGCTTGTCGTACTGGACTTGGAAATACTCCATTTTCTACTAGTGTTCCCCAAAAATCGAAGAATATTACTTTTATTTTGTCTTTTTTAGTACTTTTAACAACCATCCTTTTCTATTGTATTAAAATCTTATTTTTAAACTTTGTCATATTAGTCGAGAAAAGAGCTCTGCGACAGTAACTACTATGTAGTGTTGAATAATCGAAACATTTATAAATAATTATTTGCTTTCTTAGTTTGATTAGTTAGAATGACATATGATTTAATACCAACAAAAGTGGGAACTCACAATTCTGACTCTATTGTAAAATATGAGTCTATTAGTGGTATTAACTATGATCGTAACGTGCCTAATCCAATGGTTGGCTTTCTAAATTCAACTGTTGACCCAAGTGAAACTTATGGGAATGGTTTACTATCATCTCTATTGCCTGGAAAAATTAATAATATGTCTTATGGTATTCTTGATAAGAATCCTTCATTGCTTTATGGCGCTAATAATTCAGATAGATTAGCAACATCATCCGAACTTAAAGATTTAAAACCTTTGAAAGGTGTATCTTTATCGAAATTAATTGAAGCCGCTATGCCTGCAAAACCTCTTAAGAAACTTGAACTGCCTTAGTTTTATCTTTCTTAAAGAATTTATCTAATTTATTATCAAAATAATAACAAGCAGTTAAATCTCCTGTGACGTTTACAGATGTTCTACACATATCTAATATTCTGTCTACTCCAAGTATTAATGCGATTCCTGCGCCTGGTATTCCTGCAGATTCAAGAATAGTTGCAAGAATTATAATTCCTGTTCCTGGGGCTGAAGGTGCTCCTATGGATGCTCCAACTGTAACTGCAATAATTAAAATTAGTGTAGGTAGTGCTAAATGAATTCCAAAGACTTGTGCTAGAAAAATAGTTGCAACAACTTGATAAAGTGCAGTTCCATCCATGTTAATAGTTGCTCCAACTGGTATTATGAATTCTGAAATTGCTGGTTTAACTTTTAATTTGTCTTCTGCAATTTTAATTGAAAGAGGCATTGTTGCTGCGGAACTTGAAGTTGAAAATGCAACTAATAGTGCATTTTTTATTTTGCCCATGAATTTGAATGGATTCTTTCTAAGAAATATTAATACTATTAAATTGTAAACAACAACTAGTAAAAATAAACCAATTAAAACTGTCAGCATATACATTCCAAGACCTACCATTGTCTTTAAACCTGTCTGGGCAGTAACTTGAGTCATTAAACCAAAGACTGCGTAAGGAACCATTGCCATTGCCCACTTAACTATTCTCATACAAATATCTTGTATAACTTGTAAGAACTTAATTGCAGGTTCTATTTTTTCTGGTTTTAAGAATAAAAATGCTAAACCGATTATTATTGTAAATATTACAACTCCAAGCATATCTCCTTTTACAATTGCTTCAAAAGGATTCCCTGGAACTATATTTGCTATCGCTGAAGGAATGTTTGCAAGATCTGTTGATGAAGCAACTGTATTAGCAGTTTCAGACATAACGAATTCTTCCGCTATATATGCTCCTGGCTGTATGAGATAAGCAACAGATATTCCAATAATTGTTGCAATAGTTGTTGTGATTAAAAAGTAAACTGCAATTCTAGGTCCTATCTTTTTTAGAAAATCAGGGCTACCACTTGAAACCATCCCTATAATTATGGATGAGAAAACAAGCGGAACTATTATCATCTTAATTAATTGAATAAATAATTGTCCTGGCAATGCTAACCAATTCGTTAATGTTAATGCAAGTTTTTCAGTAACAAGTCCAATATCAGGTCCTAAGAATAATCCTACAAGTATACCCATGACCAGTCCAATAATTACTTTTAGCCATAGTTTTGTCTCTATTAAATGTTTTAGAGTAACACTTTTGGACTTAAGAATTCTCTCAATCTCTATTTTACCAATCTTTAAAGGCTTCAATATTTACACTCTCACTCTCTCGTCTATAATAAAGTGTATTTACTATATAAGTTTTTTGAAAATAAAAATAGTGAAATATGGACTCTGCAGGACATACAGAAATTAAAAATAATTTCTGACGTCCCACTTCACCAAATTATGGACTCTGCGGGACTTTCATCCACGCTTCCATTCGAATGAATTGCAAAAGCAATTCTTGCGCTCGAAGAAAAGCTTTTTCTGAGCTACTCAAAAAACTTAGGTTTTTTGGATACCAGAAATTAACAATTTCTGCGTACAACGGAAAACGTAGTTTTGAACCCGCGGCCTCCCGATTGCCAACCGAGCGCTCTACCAGACTGAGCCAAGAGCCCACATATTTTCTAGGGCTTGACCGAAAGGGAAACCCTATTCGGTGTCAACGAACGAATTCGTTGGAGCCTAGAGCCCATATAGATTTATAATTAAGCAACAATTTAAAAAATTGTCGTAAAATATTAAAACTCAACAAATATTATTTTATTTATGACAAGAAAAACTATCAGTTCTAATGAACGTACAATTGCAATTATTGGTTACATCACTGTTATTGGTTGGGTTATCGCTTTCATATTAAATTATAAGGAAAACTCAAAATTTGTAGCGTTTCATCTTAGGCATGGTTTATTCTTAGTTTTATTAACTGCATTTGGTTCTATTGTTCGTTCTTTATCTGAATTAATCTGGGTAATTGTTTTAGTCTATATGGTTATAGGTATAGTTTATGTTGCTCATAATAAGAAAAAAGAACTCCCTTTTATTGGTACTTTGGTTCAAGACTGGTTTAAAGGAATATAATTTTTTTCACAAGTTATATAAACTTTTTATGTTACATTTAATTTATGGGTGAGGTAAAAGTTATTAGTTTGAATTCTTTATTTTCTAGAATAAAACCTGTTGACACTGTTAAGTCTGGCTTTGTGTTTAATCTTGATGATTCTTTTAATTTAAATCTTGCTCGAGATTTGTTTATCAATAAACTTTTTGCAAAACATTTCTCAGGTTCATTTAATTTATTCATTAATGATTTAGAAGTAAAACCTTCTTTATCTGATTTAAATTCAATTCTCAAATGGCTTGATTTAGAAGCAAACGAAACTATTAATCTATCTTCGTTTTTAAATCCTGCAAGTATTTTTGCTCAGAAGCTGATGAATATTGGTAAAGCTTATATTTGTACTTGTAGTAAATCTTCTATTGCAAAGAATCAGTCTTTATCTAAATCCTGTGATTGTCGTTATAATCATTTTAGAGAAAATCTTATTTTATGGCTTGGTGCTGCGCAGTCTGAATTGCCTATTTGTTTAAGACTTCGAACTGATATTAAACATAAAGATTCTTCTTTTAGGGATCCTATTATTTATGATTCAATTATTTCTTCAGATAAAAAAAAGTTAATACCAGTTCAAGATTTTCTCTTAGCGGTTGCTTTTGTTTCATCTAACATTTCCAATTATTTTTATTCTAATTCAAAAAATAAAGCTTTGTTTGATTATTTGGTTAAGCTTATTGGAAAAGTTAAAGTTAAGTCTCAATTTATTGGAATATTAAATATATCTAGTAAAACCCCTAATTTATTTGATTTAAAATCTAGATCTATTATTCCTTTAGCTATTAAGAATTATATTTTATCTCTTGGTATTTCTTCTAAGGATAAATCATTATCTCTTCAAACTCTTTATTCTTTTAATAAGCAATTTTTAGATGGAAATTTTGTTAGTTCTATTTTAGTTGTTAATCCTGTCCGTCTTAGAGTTCAAGAAATGCCTGCGGGAAAAGTGAATATGACTCTTAAGGATAAAAATTCCTATTCTTTGAATTCATCTGAGCTTATCTATATTTCTCGTTCTGACAAATATTCTCTTAAAGAAAAATCATTTTACAAACTTTTTGGTCACATTAAATTTTGTAGAAAAAATGCTTATAATATTGCAGAATCTGATTTGGACTTTACCGATAAATCTATGAAAACTATTTATTGGCTTCCTTTCTCGATGCGAGATTCTATTGAAGTTAGTATCCGTATGGCAGATAATTCAGTTATTGAAGGAATTGCACAAACCCATCTGAAAAAACTTATCGTTGGAACATTTATTTATTTTGAAGGTTTCGGCTATTGCAAATTAATTAAGAAATCAAATTCTTCTTTATCTTTTGTTTTTTCATCCAAGTAATTTGCAATTTCAAAAAAGTTTTTTTCCTTTTTTGTTTATTGCAAATTAATTAAGAAATCAAATTCTTCTTTATCTTTTGTTTTTTCATCCA
>CAYOEA010000001.1:98787-115521 GCA_964402995.1 uncultured Methanosarcinales archaeon | reverse complement strand
AGTAATCTAAAAATAAAAATAGCAATTTTTATAAATTCATTTGATAATTTCTAATCTTAAGAGGTAAACAAAAAATGCCAGATTTATTCATTGTAAAAGCAAAAATCAAGGAGTTAGCAGGAGACTTTAATATTGCAGGAGATTTTTCCGATGCATTAAATGATAAAGTTAAAATTTTAATTCAAGAAGCTATTGATAGAGCTAAAGCAAATGGTCGTCGTACTTTAATGTCTAAAGATATTTAGAATTCGGATTTGCTTGGTGGTGGTGCTATATGTAATAGGTGTATTCCTGTTTCCTGAGTTGGCATTTCTTCTTGATTTTGATTTCTGAACTTATCTATTATGTCTTCAGAAATTTCGTGTTCTTCATCTACTTGTTCTAATTCATGATATAAATCTTCGAATAGTGGCGGCGTTATTACCATTCCATCTAATTCTACATGTTCTTGTGGGTGTGCGAAATCTAGTTCAACATCACTAACTCCATCGTGTTCATGTACATGGTCTATCATATCCTCTTGGATTTTTGATTTTAAGTAATCTATTTTTAATCTTAAAGAACCAAGTTTTCTATCACTTACTCTACCTATTAATTGTCCATATAATCCTTCTGCACTTGTAAGTTCTGTTAGAAGTTTTTCTTTTGTTACATCTCCATACTCATCATAATCTAGTGATGTTTTAAGTGCTTCATATTTATGTTTAATTGCGGCTCCGCTTAATGCTACATATAGGCTTTGTGTAAGAAAACTCATTTTTTGTTAAAATTTGCAAAATCCGCATCTAAATCATTTTCAGCTGGATCTTCTGGAGGGAATCTTGGCGGCGAAGGCATTCTTCTAGGTGCTGCTGCTTGTGTTGGTTGTTGTTGTTGTTGTGGTGCTTGAGCTTGCATTTGCACATTTCCCCTTTGACTTGATTGTTTTACTAATTCTGATAATGCAACAATACCTTCTGCAATCTTTGCATTTTGCATTGATACTTGTTTGATAAGTTTAGTTGGACTAGCTTCGGCGTATTCTTTGATTAAATCCTCTTGTGCTTCTTCAAGTATTGAAGTTAATTTTCTGATTGCAACTGTTAATCCTTCCATACTTTCAAGTAGAGTTTTATTTTGTTTTGCGTCTGAATATGGATTTTTCTTAATATGTTCTAATTCTTTTCTTAGTCTCTCGAGTTCTTCGTGAGGTAGAAGTTCATAGTCGTCTGAATGCATAAATACACCTCTTATGTTATCTTATTCTAAACTCTAATTGATATTTAAATGTTATGTAAAAAGCACTTAATTTTAGTTTAAAAAGCATAATCCTTAAAAACTTCCTTTCATATTAAGTTTATATGACTAAAGTTATGGCTTTTGGTTCTTTTGATCTTTTTCATAAAGGTCATGAGGATTATCTTATGCAGGCAAAACAATTTGGAGACTTCTTAATAGTTGTTCTTGCAAGAGATTCTAGTTATGAAAAGCTTAGAAATAAGAATCCAATGTTTTCAGAAAATGCACGTCTTGGTGTTGTTGCATCAAAAGATTATGTTAATAAAGCAATTCTTGGTGAGAAAGTTGATTTCTATAAAGTTGTTGAAGATGAACAACCTGATGTTTTAGTTCTTGGTTATGATCAAATTGTTGATGAAGAAATTATTAGGGATATTTTGGCAAAGCGTGGAATTAATTCTAAGATTGTTAGAGCAAAGGCTTTTATGCCTGAAAAATATAAATCTTCTAAAATGAAAGACCGACTTGGAGTTTAGAAATGGCTTTCATGTTTTATTTTAAATATTAAACTTTATATACTTCTTATAAAATCAATCTTCTCAGAGGTTTGAAATTTATGGAAATAAAAAAAATATTCTTATTTGCGATCATCACTATGCTTGTATTTATGCTTGCATGTACACCTGCAATTGATTCTGAAGAAACTGATTCTATTGATACAGGTAAAGTTGATATGACTAACGATGGGTCCAATGATTTACCTGATGATGAAGCTCCAGCAGATGATAATCTTGTAATTGTTCCTCAAGGTGATGTAAACATTGAGATTGCTGATGGTACTATTATTCCAAGTGAGTTTTCACTTCCTTTAAATCAAGAATCTGAAATTGTTGTTTACAATAAAGAATCTACAATTCAACGTTTTGAAGTTTTAATTTACAAGGCAAATATTTTACTTGATATTGAGCCTGGCGAATATGCTTCTGCTATTGCGATGCCATCTGTTAAAGGTTTAGTTCAAATAAAACTTAATGGTGGATTATCAGGAACTTTAACAGTTGTAGAATAAATTAAATTTTTATTTTTTATTTTTTTAACTTAAAAATTATTAATTAGGGGATTGATGTTATGAAAAAAAGAAATGTGTTAATGTTTGTTGTCTTGGTAATATTATTATTATCGATTATTGCTTGTTCGAATAAATCTGATGATTCTAGCGAACTAGATGATAAGCAAGATAACTCTAATGTTTATTTTGACACTAAAGATGATTCTATTATTGAATCTGATAAACCTGTTGAACCTATTAAACCAATTGATTTTCAGCCTGATATGTTAGATCTTCCGCCTTTAGAAAATGTGCCTGAATATGAGTTAAATATTATTATTAAAGAAAATTTTATTTTTCCAAAAAATCTTAGCATTCCTTTAAATCAAGATTCTGAAATTTTAATTCAGAATGAAGAGAGTTCTGTTCAGCGTTTTGAAGCAACTGTGCATGGTTTGGAGATTAAACTAGATTTAAAACCTCGATCTTACCAAGTTATAATTGTTCATCCAAAAACTAATGATATTGTTGAATTAAAGCTAAATAGGTTGTCTGTTGGAGCTCTAAATATCATAGAATAATTTTGTATTGTTTTCTTTTTCTTTTTGAGAATTATCTTCTTTAGTTTATTTTTTTACTAGTTTTATGTCGTGAAATTAGTTGAAAATTAAGAAAAGTTTATATATTAGATATTCACTAAAAAGATTGAGGGTAATACTATGAGGAGACAATTATTTATAATTCCAATATTGTTCGTTCTACTTGTTAGTTTTGCAGCTGCTGATTTTGATGTTAAATCCACTGCTGTAAAGAAAGACATTTTTGCGGGCGAAGTAGCTGAGTTCACTGTCGAAATTACTAATAATTTCGATCAAGATGATGTTATATCATTTTCAACACAAGATTCATCTTGGGTTTTATTAACACAACAGTTTAGTGTGCCTTCGGGTGAAACTAAATCGTTTGCTTTTAAGTTATCTCCAACATCTGATGTCGCCCTTGGTATTCATGCTATCTCAATAAAAATTAAATCTGCTCGTGATAATGATGTTCAATTTGAATTATTCGTAGTTAATGTTCGACCTTATGATCCTATCTTTGGAGAGTATAGGCCTTCTGTTCAGTTTGGAGTAACTATTGGTAAAGAAGTTGATCCAAGAAAAAAGATTCCTGTTGAAATTTATATGCGAAATAGAAATGCTTTAGATATTGGTATGGCTGAAATTGTTATTGAAAGTGATTTATTTAATGATGTTATTAGAACTTCTTTAGGTCCTTTAGAAGAACTTAGAACTGAGTATCTTTACGAAATTGATCCTCTTCAAGAACCTGGTTTATTCTCACTTAATGTTGCTTTAAGAGTTAAAAATGCAACTATTTCAACTGCATCTCAAAATTACGAAGTTATGCCTTATGCGCTTATGACTATGGATAGTGAGCCAAAAAACTTTTTATTCAAATCTGAAGAAGTTATTACTCTTGAAAATTTAGGTAATGCTGGAAGTACTAAAACAATTAATCTTCAGACTACTTGGTTAGAAAGAATTTTTACTAGTTCAAATCCTGATTCTATTGTTGTAAAAACTGACCAAGGATCTAGTTTACAGTGGGATGTTTATCTTGGTTCTCAAGAATTAAAAACTATTACTGTTACAACTAATTATCGTCTTCCAATTATCATTTTATTAATAATTGTGATTTTAATTGCACTTTATTATGTTATGAGAAGTCCTCTTATTCTTAGTAAAGAAGCAATTATTGGTGAAAGTGAAGAAGGATCACAACAACTTAAGATTAGAGTTTTCATTAAGAATAGAACTAGAAAATCTGTTGCAAGTGTTTCAGTAATTGATAAAATTCCTGGTATTGCAGAATTAATTAAGAAGAAATCTGTTGGTACACTTCATCCTGATAAAGTTAGTACTCAAGGTAAAGGCACTGTATTAAAGTGGAACCTTGATAATCTTGAACCTTTTGAAGAACGAATTATAACTTACGAGATTAAGTCTAAACTTAAAATCATAGGTAACGTTTCTTTACCAAGTACTAGAACTAAGTTTATGGATGGAAATCGGGAAAGAACTATTTATTCGAACAAGATTCTAGTTACAAACTAGATATTTTTTTTATTTTAATTGCTAGGAAATTACTTTCTAAGCATAAATTATGCTCAAAAACAAACAAAAAATGGCAAGATTTATAAATAAATCTGCAGTTTCATGAGGAAAAATGGGAAGAATTAAAACAAAACTAAGTAAAGCAGTTACACACAAAATGATTGCAGCACACGAAGATAAATTAACAACTGATTTTAATCAAAATAAGAAACTTGTTAGTGAACTAACTGATGTTTCATCAAAAAAGATTAGAAACGTCGTAGCAGGGTACATAACACGAATTAAAAGAAATAACGGGTGATGACCATGGTGGAAAAGGACAACTCCATATTTATCGGAGCTAAACCTTTTATGAACTATGTGACGAGTGTAGTCATGCAGTTTACAACCAAAGATGCACAAGAAGTGATTGTTAAGGCAAGAGGTAAATTCATCAGTCGTGCTGTTGATGTCACTCAGGTTGCTTTGAAGAGATTCCTTAAAGACTTAATTGAACTTAAAGGTATAAGTATTGACTCAGAAGAATTCAAGAACAAAGAAGGGAAGGATATTCGGGTGTCAATAATTGAAATTACTCTCCAAAGAATTAAGTGAATCTTTGATTGATTAAAATATGATTCTAGTTTAATATAATTATATTAATGTAAGTAATTCTATGTTAATTATTGATCAAAATTGTTCTTTTTAAGGTTAATTTTAAATATAGATAGAAATATCTTAATTTTATTGGCTTTATAGACAAGTCAATATATGCTATGGCCCTATAGCATAGTCTGGATAGTGTTTCCGGCTTCGGACCGGACGACCAGGGTTCGAATCCCTGTGGGGTCATGCTTTTTTTCTTACGAAATCTTCTTATTCTGGTCTGATCAACTATTATTTGAAAACTACTTATTTTCAAATTGCTAGAAATCTTTTTTATTCTTGAGCACTAATCCTTGTTGAATCATATTTTCTATTCAATATATAATTGTGTAATTTTATCTAGAATATCAGTTCTATCTGCTGGTTTTGAAATAAAATCTGTGCAACCTGCTTTTTGTGAGTCTTTTTTATCTGAATCAAATGCATAAGCAGTTACTGCGATGATTGGTGTATATTTTCCTGATTTTTTTTCTAGTTCCCTTATTTCTCTTGTTGTTTCTAGTCCATCTATACCGGGTAATTTTATATCCATTAAAATAAAATCTATATCTTCATTATTTTTATAAATTTCTAATGCTTCTTCTCCATTACTTACTTCAATTGTTTTTACTTTTTGTTTTTTAAGAACTATGTCTAAATATGTGAAATTAATTTTATCATCTTCAACTATTAATGCAGTTTTATTTTCAAGTATTGTATAATCAAGGTTTAGTTGTTCAATTTCTTCACTTTTATAAGATTGGGGCACTTTATATGGTATGGTAAATTCAAATTTTGATCCTTCTCCTACTTTTGATTTTACGCTTAATTTCCCACCCATTAATTCTACTAAGTTTTTTGATATTGTTAGTCCAAGTCCTGTTCCTTGGTGTAATGTGTTAGCTTCTGATTTTACTTGTGTAAATGATTCAAATATTGCTTCAATTTTATCTGGTGGTATACCTTCACCTGTATCTTGAACGTATACAGTTAACATTTTTTTTATTTCATCTACTTCTACGCCAAAATCTATTTTACCTTCTGATGTAAATTTATATGCGTTTGCAACAAGGTTTGTTATTACTTGTGTTAATCTAAGTTCATCTCCTATTATTTTCATAGGGGCTTTTTGGGAATAAGTGCCTTTTATTTCAATTGGCTTATCTTTTTTTGCCATATTCGCATTTTGTTCTACACTCTCGATAACATTTCTTAAAGAATAATTCTTCTCGACTAATGTTATTTGTCCTGCTTCAATTTTTGATACATCTAAAATATCGTTTATTAATTGTAGTAATTTTTCTGAACTATTTTGAATTATGTCTAAATAATGAACTTGATCTTCTAAGGGAAATGTGTTTCCTCCTTTCTTTGCATTTCCTAAAAGTAAATTTGTGAATCCTAATATTCCATTCATTGGAGATCTTATTTCGTGTGAAGTATTTGATAAGAATGAGCTTTTTAATTTGTCTGATTCTTCTGCTTTTTCTTTTGCATCTTTTAGTTCTTGCACTAGTTTTATTCTTTCTGCTATTGGGTGATATATTCCATATCCTCCATCAGGGTTTTCATTAATTTTTATAGGAACTCCAAAAATTTCCATATCTAGTGGTTCATTTGATTTTGTTATCCTTTTGGTTTCTTTATAGTTTGTTACGTCTCCATCTAGAAACGAATTTGATAATTTTTTCGTTTCATCTAATAACTCTGGCGGAACTATTAAATCATTTATTTCTTTACCTTTAGCTTCTTCTAAACTGTATCCAAATAATTCTATGAATCTTTTATTTATATCCATCACTCTATCTTTTGAGTCTAGTCTAGCTATTGCATTTAAGTTATGTTGAAATAAGGAATAGTTTTCTGCTTCTGATTTTAGTTGCTCTGTTACATCAACACTTGCAATGGTTAAGTTAACTGGTACTCCATTTTTTATATTAACTTGAGGGAATGTTTGAACATAGTTTATTTCTGTTTCATCTATTCCATCTGGTTTTTGTTTTATATATCTATAAATTGCAGGTTCTAATTGTTGATTTTGTTTTAGTTTTCCAATTCTTTCTGCTACTATTTGTAAGTCTTCTTTTACTATCACATCAGATATTTTGATTTCTTTTGGTGGCGTACTTGGATCTATTCCTGCTTGTTCATAAAATTTATTGTTTAAGAATTCAAATTCCATATTTTGAAGTCCATTTCCAAATCCTAATATGCTTACTGCTACAGGTAATGTTTCTAACCATTCATGTCTAGCATTATTTCTTTCTCTTATTTCGATTATTCTGCCTAAATTTTTTGCATGTGTTTCTAGAAAATCGTTTTCAAATCCTTCTAGGAATAGTTCTTTTGTTGTATATCCTACTTCTTGTTCTCCTCTTTTTACTCCTTGAACTATTATGTCATTTGTGATAGATGAAACATATATCCTTTCACATAAGTCATCCATTCCACAATCGCAGTATCTTTTATTATCTAGGGTTATTCTTGCATGTGCTTTTCCTGGTTGTTCCATTCCTTGCGGTAAATCAAATGCAACTAATTTAATTAAATCTTCAATAGTACTTGTTTGACTTTCAAAATGCTTCAGATTGTATAATGTAGTTAATTCCTTAACTCTTTCTTTTAATGCTTTTGTAGTGATAGAATCATCAAACATACATGCTGTTTGTAAAAATTCTCCTTGTTCGTCAGTTATAGTATTCCCATTAAAATTTACTTTTAGAAATGTTCCATCTTTTTTCTTTAATTCATATTCTTTTCCTTTAACAAATCCTCTTTCTATAAATTTAGGGAACGCTCCATTAAACTTTTCAACATCTTTTTCTGATAATAATTCTGCAAAGTTTCTACCTTCTATTTCTTTTTTAGAATATCCTAGCATTTCTGCCCACTTATTATTTACTTTTAGAATTGTGCCATCAGTGCTTAATGATTGGTATCCAAGCGGGGCGTTATCAAATAATAATTGTAATTCTTGATTTTCTTGAGATAATATTTGTTGATTTCCAGTTAGTTTTTCATTCTCTTTTTCTAATTGTAAGATTCTGTTCTCAAGTTCTTCATTTGTAAGATTGTTCGCCATCAATATCCCTTTAGAGTAGTAACTCATTAATAAAACTTTAGTCTTTTATAAAATTTACCCTATTTTTCTTAATAAACTATATAAACATTCATTTTAATCTATTTCTCGTCAATGATGATATCTGTCCCCGGCTGACTAAATTATGATGAACCCATGGAGTAACTGAGACACTTTATTCAAATCTTTCTTATCAAAACTTTTTTATACTATGAACTCTGAAATTCTTTAATAAGAGGTTAGAAATTATGACATCAAGTGCACATATTATTGATCATCAACTCTCAGTTGTTTATGCAATTGAAGAAGCTAAAATTAAACTTGATGGTCTCATTCGTAAAATTCTTTCTCAAGAAATTTCTATTCAAGAAAGAAAACGACAAATTCTACATAGGATCAAACCAATCATGGATGAGTTAGAATCTTATGATAAGGATTTCTTTAAACACATAAATTCTTATTCTTCTGAGTCTGGCGCTGCTAGGACTATCAGAACTGGTTTTGGTTTTTTTAATATGAATAAAAAAGTTATTCCTGGTGCAAATCGTCAACTTCGTTCTAAACATTCTGATGATTTACATAATAGTCTTAAAGTTTTATTTGATGAACTTGAATCTATTTTAGAAGCTGAAGAAACTATTCTTAGAGCTGAAGTTCAAAAAGAACATTTCATTGATATTAAAGATAAAGATGCTGATGCTGAATATCTTCGTTTGTCAAATATACGTTCTGATAAAACTAAAACTGATTATGAAGAAGCTTTTCGTTTAACTGAGCGTATGCTTGCATTGCATAAACGAGAAGAACGTCTTGATCATGAAAATTTAAAGATAGCTAATGCTGCTTTAATGCACACTATTGAATCTTTAAAGAATCTTTCAGCTGTTATGCTTGCTTTAAACAAAGAACATAGTTTTGAAGGTTCTGATAAAGTAATTAATCATTACAGAGAAATTGATGAATCTTTATTTAGTTCGTTTAGACATTTGTTCAAAGTTTCTAATGAACAAATGCATGAAGTTGATAAACTTTGTAAGATTGAACGTTTAAATCATGATTTAGAAGCTAAGACAAAAATTAGAATTCATGCACTTGTTCGAACTGATCATCGAACAGAATATCTTGATAGGAATCTTAATCACAATTAAGATTAATAGAATAAAGTAAAAATTAAATTAATAAAATAATTAATAGAATGAAATAAGAATAGAATATTTCTATTCTACTTTTCTTTCTTTAAGCATTCTTTTTATTGTTCCAATTACTAAGTGTAAATGTGCACTTACAAACTTGATTGATCCTGCTTGTTCGTGTCCACCGCCATCAACGTTAGCTTCTGGGTGTTCTTTTTGTAATTGATCAATAATTTTTTGTACTGGTAGTACTGGTTGATTTGCTCTAATTATTACCATGTCAGATAAGTATCCAATTGATAATACTGGAGTGTTTCCTTTTCCTTCAGCAACTTTATCATGTATCATTCCAATTACTCTTCCGGGTGTTGGATAAGTAAATCGAAGCGTATATTTTTCCATGTCAATTTGTGAAAAGATTACTCCGTTTATTTCTTGAGTTCTTAGATATGGTAATGTGCTTTGTAATTGTGTTTCTGCACCTTCACTAACCTTCTCGTTTATCATGTTGACAAACTCTGGCTTAGTATATAATTCTTCAAATAATCCTTTTCCAGGATCATGTCTCATATTATACGCTATGAAGTCTATTGCAACTCCAATTTTTCCAAGTTCTTCTCGAGTTTTACCAGTGATTTTAATGTATTCGTCAGTTTCGGGTATGTCACATCTATCGCTGATTGCTGCAATCGCAGGCATTAGTGGACTTTCAAATTCTTCATCTATGAATCTTGCAATCTCATAACACATCATTCCTGCGCTTGTTTGGCTGTCTAAGCCATACATATAAGGGTTGGTGTGATCTAATACAAATGGGCAAACTGCTGTTTTCCCATCAGATATTTCAACTGGGTTGTGATGGTCTATTACGATTACATCATATCCTAGTGTTTTTAGTGTTTTCATTCCAAAAACATCTTCTGGTGTTGATCCATTATCTAGTACCATTACTAACGGTTTTTTTTGACCGTGTCCATCAGTTAATCTCTTTGACATAATTATATCTCTAAAGACATCTCCTGTTTCGTAGAATGGTGCTTTTGATGGTGATCTGTATAAATTGTGAGCTGGATTAATTCCGCTTCTTTCCATAAGGCCCTTAACTGATTTCTCAATTGCAAGTCCTGAGTTAATTCCATCTGAATCGTTGTGGTGTCTAATCATTATTGGTTGATTATTCAAAACTGCTAATCTGATTCTTTTTGCAATTCTTAGAAAGTGTGGTTTCATTAAATCGTATCTATCTGATTTAATTGAGAATTCTTTTCTTACAGGTTCTGCTTTTGCTTCTAGTATTTTATCAAAGTCTTTGTCTGACTTTTCCATTGTTGTTATTTCAATTTGAAATCTTCCTGCTCGTTCACTTACTGGTCCGTTTAGGTAGACTACTTGTTCTTCTTCAAAGTTTGAATCCTTTGTAACTGCATCTACACTTCCTTCTCCGTCTGTGACTAAGAATATTACTGGTCCAGGTTTTGCTTTTCTAATAATTTTGACATCTCCTTTAAAGAAGACTCCATCTTTTATTTGAGCTAAACTTGTGATAGTCTCTCTTGGTTTAAATTTTTTGTAATCGTTATTATCGTGTTTACTATTTTCTTTTTTTGCGTAATCGCTATTATTTGTGTTATTCATTTTAATTTGTTTTTTTTGAAACTTTTTTTATGAAAAGAATGAATTTGAATGTTATTTTTTTACGATTGAATAAATTTTATTTACATATTATATATGTATTTTAACAATTTATTGTTTTTTATTTCACGTAGAACTCAAATTTTCTGAAAATCTTTGTTTTCAAAGACAGTCTCCTTGTCGACCATCGCGTTCTTTTCGTTTCTTTTTCAATATAGTTAAGTTGAATTCTTTTTTAAATATTGTGGATGAATGCGTAAAATTGATGTTTTTTTGCATTTCCGCAGCTTATTTTTGTTAACATAAAACTATTTAAACTTTCCATTCTTTTCTCTATATATGGCTCATACTATTGTAATTGCTGGTGCTGGCTTTGCCGGAATAGAGGCTGCGCTTCATTTAAGGGATTTAGCTTCTAAAAAAGACTTAGATATTCGTGTTTTTGATAAATCAAAATATTTTACTTATCAGCCTTCTCTTCACATGCTTGCAACAGGAGTAAAGTCAAAAAAAGCAATCACTATTGATTTAGAACTTCTTTTCTCTAAGAAGGGAATTCGTTTTTATCCTGAAGCTATTGATAAAGTTAATCCTAAGACTAAAACTATTTATTCTGAGAATCGTAAGGTTGACTTTGATTACTTGATTATTGGTACTGGGACTGTTAATAATTATCGAAATGTTCCTGGTGCGCCTGAGAATGCTCTTTGTCTAAAAACACTTGCTGATGCTGATAAAATTAAAAACTCTATTCATCATTTAATTGATAAAACTAAAGTTTACTCTCAGCCACCTAAGATTGTTGTTATTGGAACAGGTCTTACTGGTGTAGAAATGGCAGCAGAGCTTGCTGACATGGTTAAAAAGAGGGCTCAAGTTATTTTAGTTGGCACATCTTCACATATTCTAAAAGGTTTTTCATTTGACGCCATTGGTTATGCTGAAAAAATTCTAAAAAAGAAAGGTGTTGATTTACAATTTAATAAGTCTGTATCAAAAATTGATTCTTCAAAAGTTTCATTCAGGGATAAATCTGAAATTTACTCTTCATTAACTATTTGGTGCGGGGGTGTTAGAGCAAACCCTGTTAATCGTCGACTTGGACTTAGAACTAATGAATATCATTTCATCATGGTCAACAATTTTTTACAAACTAACTTTTTAGACGTATTTGCTGTTGGCGATTGTGCTTATCAATTTAAGACTCCTCAAGCTATGACTGCTCAAACTGCTTCTGCTCAAGGAAAGCTCGCTGCAGGGAATATATGGGCTCGTATTAACGATAAAGAACTAGTTTCCTATCTGCCAAAACAATCAGATTACAAGTATTTAGTTTCATTAGGGAAGTATAAAGCGTTCTTATTTTCACAGAAATCTTTATTAAAGGGTTTGATTCCTTATAATATTAAGGCTTTTGTTGAAAAAGAATTTTTATTTAAACGTAAGAACTGGATCTGGCCTATTAAAAAAATTAATTTAAAATAAATCAATCAAATATAAAATGGATTATAGACAAGAAGTAATAAGATTACTAAAAGAAAACACATCATTATCTGAGTCTCAAATAGATGACTCTTTAGAAGTACCTCCATCTCTAGAACTAGGTGATTTCGCATTTCCTTGTTTTAGCTTAACAAAAGAGTTAAAGAAAGCTCCGCCTGTTATCGCAGAAGATTTAGTTAAAAAAATGACTCTTTCGGACTCAATTACTCGAGTCGAAAATAAAGGTCCGTATCTTAACTTCTTTGTTAATCGTGCAGATTTTAATAAAGATGTTGTTGAGACTGTTTTACGTGAAACAAAGTATTATGGTAAGGGAAAACTTAAATCAAAAAAAGTTATGATTGAATATTCTCAGCCTAACACTCATAAAGCATTCCATGTTGGTCATTTAAGAAATGCATCACTTGGTGATTCTATTGTTCGAACTATGCGTGCAGCTGGTTACAAAGTTACTGCTGCAAATTACATTGGCGATGTTGGAACTCATATTGCAAAATGTCTTTGGTATTATAAAAAATTCAACAAAGAACCTCTTCCAATTAATGATAAGGGTGAATGGCTTGGTAAGCTTTACACTGCAGCTAATAAAAAACTTAAAGATGCTGAAGAGTCTGATGAATCTGATGTATTTGATAAATACAAAGCTGAAGTCTCAGAAACTCTTAAACTTCTTGAAGCTCCTGAATCAAATGAACTTATTGAACTTTGGAAAGAAACTCGTCAATGGAGTTTAGATGATTTCCATGATATTTATTCTTGGTTAAATACTGACTTCGATATTGACTTTTTTGAGTCTGATGTTGAGAAAGAAGGAAAACAATTAGTTGAAGAATTTCAAAAGAAAGGTTTATTTAAAGAAAGTGATGGCGCTTTAATTGTTGACTTAAAGGAATATGATTTAGATGTTTTCTTAGTCTTAAAAAGTGATGGTAATTCTCTTTATTCAACTAAAGATCTGGCTCTTGCAGCTAAGAAATTTCGTGAATTTGATATTGATACTTCATTGTATGTTGTAGGATCTGAACAACGTATGTATTTCAAACAACTCTTCAAAACATTAGAATTAATGGGCTTTGAACGTGCTAAGGATTGTAAACATGTAGCTTACGAACTTGTTATGGTTCCTAGTGGAAAAATGAGTTCTAGAGATGGTAATGTTGTTTTATTTTCCCAGCTTAAATCTCAAGTTATGAAAACTTTAGAAGCTGAAATCAGATCTCGACATGATGATTGGTCTGATCAAAAGGTTATGCACTCTGCAAAGATTATTGGTGTTGGTGCTCTTCGTTTTGGTATGGTTTCTCAAGATTTAAACAAGACTATTGTCTTTGATTTAAACGAGTGGCTTTCTTTTGAAGGTGAAACTGGTCCTTATATTCAATATGCTGTTGCTAGAATTAATTCTATTTTTAGAAAATCTGTTGGTGAGATTGGTGAAATCGATTATGCTCTTCTAAATTCTTCTGAAGAACAAAAACTTGTTTCAAAACTTGCAGCTTATCCAGAAATTGTTTCTCGTGCTGCAGATGATCAAAAACCTTCATTAGTTGCAAGATATGTTTTAGACGTAGCTCAAGATTTTAATGAGTTTTATCATCAAAAGCAAATCTTAAAAGCTGAAGGGCCTCTTAGAGGAACACGTCTTTCACTGGCTTTAGCAACTAAGATTGTTCTAACTAATGGTTTGAATCTTCTAGGAATACAGTGTCCTGAAGAAATGTAGAATTAATTTTATTTTCTAATTTTTTTATTAAGTACGGCTTTATGTCGTACTGACATTAGCAACCAATGAGTATTCGTTGTAGCTATTAGATTAAAAAATACTTCTTACTTTTTAATTTAGAATTATTTGTTTATAAAATAAAAAATTATCTACACGTACAAACGCCTACAGCTCTACAAGTTCCTTTACAAGCTCCGCCGCCACCGCTAACTTTCTTGAAGTATGCGTTTCCAACAGAATAACTTGCTTCTTGGCTTGAATTTCCACTATACGTATTTGAATTTGTTTGGTACATCTTAACTATAGTTAATCGCAACTTATATTTAAAGCTTTCTAAATTAACTGTAATGTAACCATTCTATAATAGAAACGTTTAAATAACTCTTTCCAAATAAATATCTTTGAGGGTATGCATGGGTCGACCAAATATAAAAGAAATAGCTGAAGAAATTGTTTCAGAATATGATTTTGCTTATCTTGGACGATTATTTTCTGAAGTACTTTACAATAATCAAATAGATAGAGTTGCATTTACAAATTATTTAGATTATAATTCTTTGAGGAATGTTCAATCTGAGGTAATTTCAAATGTTAAATCACGTTTAGATGAGGCAGCAGAATTTGAATATAATTTTATTGATCATGATTTTTCAAAAATAGAATTAAAACAAGAAAATTCTCTTCTTGGTTCAATCAAAGAAATAGTTACAGAAGAAGGAGAGGATGCATTTGAAGATATAGGTATGGCTGTCATGCGTGGCTCAAAAAAATATATTAGTGCAGTTCCCTTGGCAAAATATTACAGTGTTGATCAATTTAAAGAGTATAGAAATATTAAACGTGCAATCGATAGATTGTTCTAACAGAGGAAATAAATAAATGTCAGACTTAAGGAAGCAATACCATACAGCAGATACAAACGTATTTTTAATGGATCCTATAGCTGCAATATACGGTTTTGCACCTAGGAAAAGAGGCAATGAAAACCACTTGGTTATTCCAGGAAATGTTCTTGACGAGATGGAGAAATTCAAAACAGAACAGAATACTGAGCGAGGTGCAAATTCAAGACTTTTTTCAAGAGAATTAATGAAAATTGTGAAAGGTTCAGGTAAAAGTATTAATGAACCAATTAGAATTTCTGATAATTATTATTTAAGAGTAAGTCTTGACTCTTCTCCTGTTAATTTTTCAACTGCAGAAACAACTAATGATGATTATATTATTGGTGTTGCAAAATATCTTCAAGATAACGTTGCAAAAGCTGGTGATTATGTAGAATTAGTATCTAATGATACCTTAGTTTATCTTAAAGGTAGTGCTTTAGGATTAAATGTATCTGATTGGAGGTCACAACGTGCAGTCTCTAATATTGATGACTTGTATACAGGTTCAATGCAACTTTCAGTTCCTAAAGGGCTTTTGCGAAAAGCATCTGATGGAATTTTAAGACTTTCAGATATTCATGAACAGGGTAAACTTTACTATCCAAATCAATATTTTGCATTAACTGATGATTCGTTAAAAAAGGGTTATGAGATTCCTAGTTTTGGAAATAACGCGGATAATACGACTAATTTTGGTCTTGTACGATATATTCCAAGAATGCATAAAGGAACTGGCGGATTTGTACCTGTAAAACATTATTCCACAAAAGCAGGTTCTGTTATGAATATTCAGGCTAGAAATTTTCAACAAGCTTTTGCTTTAGATGCATTATCTAATCCTAAGATAAAATTAGTTAATTTATTAGGTCCTGCAGGTTCTGGTAAAACTCTTTTAGCTATAGCTTCTGGTCTTAATAGTATTAAAAGTAAATATAATGATTCTAAAGGCGCATACAATAAACTTTTAATTTCAAGATTGATGGTTTCTTCTTCAGGCGATGAATTAGGTTTCTTGCCTGGTGATATTTCAAGTAAAATGAGTCCTTTCTTACAACCTATTTATGATAATTTCAAACCTATAATGTTTGAGGACTTTGTTAATAAAACAACTAAATCATCTAAAGAGAGAAATAAAATAAAGCATACAGCAGATCCTATGCGATTTAGGGATTTTCTTCAAGAAGAAGGTGTTTTAGAAATTCAACCTATGTCAACTTTAAGAGGTCGAAGTATTGATGGTAGTTTTATAGTTCTTGATGAAGGTCAAAATGTTTCTCCTGCTGAAGTTAAAACTTTAATTACTCGTGCAGGTGAAGGTACTAAGATTGTTATAACTGGAGATCCTGATCAGATTGATAGAGGCGGTTTAACTAGTTTAATTAATGGTCTTCTTCATGCATCTGAGAATTTTAAGGGTGAGGAAGTTGCTGGATCTATCTTTTTACCAAAAGGAGAACGAAGTGAACTTGCAACTCTAGGAGCTAGATTATTGTAATGAAAATAAAATTGTATTATTAAATAAATAAATATGAATAAAAATTTAGAATTAAAATGAAAATTATTTCTTAACTTTTGTTTTTGAGGTTTTAGAAGAAAACCGATGATCAAAAAAGTTTTACTTTTTTGTCTTTATAGCCTTTTCAGATACTTTAGATTCTTTTTTTAGAATTGAAAGTTCTAGAAAAGGATGTTATTTCTTACCTTTTGTCTTTACACCTTTTCAGATACTTTAGATTCTTTTTTTAGAATTGAAAGTTCTAGAAAAGGATG
>CAYOEA010000001.1:0-98687 GCA_964402995.1 uncultured Methanosarcinales archaeon | reverse complement strand
TTATTTCTTACCTTTTGTCTTTACAGCCTTTTCAGATACAATTGCTGAGTTTCCTTTAGGATCTTCAAGTGTTATCTTAACTTTTTCTTGACCCCAAATAACTTTAGTAAGTTTTTTAATGATATTTTTAGCTTTCTTTTGTTCAGATTTATCTTCTGCAGCATCTCTAACAATTTCAACTTGTTTTTTCATTCTATTTAGAATTCCTTCCACATTGGTTACATATCCGTTAGCTGCTTCGCCAGGTTCTATGCTTCCTACATGTGCAATTTTAATTGTTGCTGAGCTTGATTTTACAATTCTAATCTTCATATCAGCTTCACAATCAACGTCTAATGTGTATTTGACAGGTCCATGATTTTCTGAAACTTCAATATCTGCTTTATGATATGCGCAATCTGGGTGTTCACAAGACATTGAGAATATGAATACTTTACCAAAATAAGGTACGTCTCTTTCTGCTTCCATTAGTGTAAGTGTCTTATTGTTACAAAAAGGACATAGTTCGCCTTTTAGTAGTTGCATTCCTTCTGGTTTTTCTTGTTCTGTCATTTTTTACCTTGTGTTTAATTGTTATATTACTAATATCTCATTCTTTCTTTAAATATATTATGGTGCTGAGAAACTTGATTTTTGAAAACATATAATTCAGCCCCATAAACTTTAAAAAAGAAAATTGCATTTTACGCTATATTGGCATACTTTCTCTTATTGATTTCCGAATTTTTCCAGTTTTTTTTTTAAGACCTTGATTCCATAGTTTTCTTAAGTTTGTTGTGCTACTATCCATGAATCCAAAGTATAAATCAATCTTGGCATTTATTATGCTATCATATAGAACTTGTGAGTTTTCAGGTGACGCTTCTGTTCTAGGATCGCTATATATAATTGTGTATAAATTAGGATGTTTACTCTTAAGAACATCTGCTTTATGTATTCCGCTAAAATCTAGTCCGCTGTTTGTTATGCTTTGAGGTAAAACAACTGCTTGGAATTGTGCAGGGTGATATGATGAAATCTCATCTAAGCTATTAACTTTGATTATTTCAAACCCCACTTTTTTTAGTCCATTCATTAGAATGATATCTTTTTTAGGATCTTTTCCAAGGTAAATAGCTCTTGACATAGGCTTAGAAACTAAATTATATATAAAAAGTTTATTGGAATTTATACTTAGAATTGGTAAAAATAATTAAAAAAAATAATTAATAAGATTTATTCGATATTGCCAACTGATTTTGCTCTATGGATTTCTGCAAAGCTAGGTGTCACAACAATATAATCATCTCCAAATCCTGCAATGTCTCCTTCGATAGCATCACATGTCTTTTTCAATTTGTTAATTGCTCTTTTTAACTCTACTAAATCTTTATCTTTAAGTGGCTTAATATTTATTAGTGCAATAGTATGTCCTTCTCTTAGAATATCTAGAATTTCTTTGATATCTGAAAAATCTTCCATAATGTATGGCTTAACAATAACTTTGTCTAGTCTTTCTTGTTCTTTTTCAGTATCTATTTCTACGTACTCTTCTTCGCCTATGAAATCATCTTCATCGGTCGCTTGGTTTCCTTGTGTAAATTTTTTTATTGATGAGAAAAAACGCTTCATCTTAATATCCTCCGAATGTATGTTCATATTGCATTAAACAGGTATATAAAGGTTTCGTTTATTTTATGTCGAGAACGGATGCTTTTAAGAACTAAGAGTCCCAAAGCATTACTGCACCAATTGTTCCACTTGAATCTCCAAGTTTGTTTTTTAGAATTTTTGTTGCTCTTAATTCTTTAAGAAATAATTGCTCTTGGACGTGTTTATTTATCTCTTTGTAAAATGCAACATTGCTAAGACCGCCACCAAGAACAATTGCGTCTGGATCAAAACTTGTAATTTGATTTGCAAGTACATAAGAAATAACTTCTATTGTTTCATTAACAATATCTTTTGCAATTCTTGATTTTGATTTAAAGATTTCTTTTGGACTTGCTTCTTCTTTGTTTCCGCCTGCTGCAATAAATCGTGCACTAACGCCAGGTCCTGAGCAAAGTTCTTCGAAAGTTTTACCTTTCATAATTCTAATTTTTCCAACTTCACCGGCAGAATTATTTTTCCCAGAATGAATTTGTCCTTTGATTACAACGCCTGCTCCAATTCCTGTTCCAATTATTATTCCAAGAATATTTTCTTTTCCTTTACAAGCGCCTCTTTTTTGTTCTGCTAATGCAAAACAGTTAGCATCATTTTCAATTCGAATCTTTTTCTTTGTTAGTGATTCTAATTTTGTTTTCAAATCAAACCTGTCAAAACAAGATATGTGTACTGCTTTGAGAACTTTTCCGTCCTTTAGAACACCTGCAAAACTTATTCCAACTTCTTTTACTTTGCCATTATCAACTTGATTTATTGCATGTACTAAGTTTGCTAAAACTTTTGCTCTGCCTTTATTTACTTCTGCAGGCATACGAAAAGTTTTCTTTATCTCGCCTTTATTTGTAGCTAAAATAGCTTCAATTTTGGTTCCGCCAATATCTAGTCCAATTCTCATAGTGCATTAAATTTCTGTTGTTTCTTTGGTTTTGGTTTGTTATCTGTATTATCGCTAGCTTGATTTGATGTTTGCATTGGGGGTGTGTCTTGTTGAACATGACTTGTGCCCATATTTGCGTTTTGTTTTGGATTATAATTTGGTGCAAATAAAACTAATGCTGTATATCCGCCTGTTTCATGTTTAAAATTAACCCATTCAGTAAATTTTATTTCAGCAACTGCTTTTCCTAACACAAAGTTATTAACATCATCTTCTAATTCTTGATTTCCAACTCTTCCTAAAACTTTTATTTGAAGTTGTACTTCAGGAATTCTTGGTTCGTACATTATGTATGCAGTATATCCTCCTGTTTGTGCTTCATATTCTGCCCATTCTGTTAATTTGATATCAATCACATGTTTGCCCATGATGAATGTATTTACTTGATTTTCTAAATCAGTATCTCCATTTGTTGTAATTATTTTGACTAACATTTTGTTCTTTCCTCCTAAAACATCTTATTTTCATTTCTTGTATAATTTAAATGTTTTGTTAACTAAGACTTTTTTTATTGACAAAATATAAAAACTCTACAGTCATTTATTCTTTTTATGGTAAAAGTAAAAGTAATTTATGATAAAGACTCATGTATTGGTGCAGCTGCTTGTGAATCTCTTAATCCTGCTAATTGGAAAATTCAAGATGATGGAACAGCAGATTTAGTTGGTGGATCAGAAGTTGAAGCTGGTTTATGGGAAGCTGAATTAGAATTAACTCCTGAATTAGAAGAAGCTGCTAAGAGTTGTCCTGTTAAAGCAATTGTAATTAAGAAATAATTCTCATTAGAGATTATTTGAGAGGTTAGTATTGTTTAAATGAGAATAAAATCTGTATTAATTAGTTTAGTTATATTCATAATAGTAGTTAGATTTATAGGTATTGATTCTTCATTTAAGATTTATTTTCTATTAGGTGTTTTATGTCTTATTGCTCTTGCTAATTGGCTTATTTTGAATAAAAATAATAAAAAAATAGCTGTTTTAGTAATCTCAATATTTATTTTCTTATTGTTAGCCGAATCTGCAGCCAGACTAATTGATGGCATTGAATATAAAAAATCTTATTATAAACCGATTGCTCTTGATTCAATTTATAATCCTTCAGATAATATTCTGCTTTCTTATGAAAAAATAATAAATTTAACTCCTGAAAGTAAACCTTATATTTTAGCGCTTGGTGATTCTGTTACTGAAGCAATTTCTCATAACGAATTTCGTTTCGCTAATTTAATTGAGTCAAATCTTAATATTACTGTTCTTAATACGGGAACTTCAGGTTATGGTTCAATTCAAGAAGCGGTATTTTTAGAGAAACTTATGGTAGATAAGCCTGATATAATTGTTTTTAGTTATGTATATAATGATCCTATTGCTGATTATGGTATTCCAATTAATCAATTCTTATCTCCAAAAGAACTTAGAAATAGACGTAGTGCAATTAGTAGTATTTCCAATCTTCCTTTTAGTTGTAAGTTAAGAAATGTTTTTCTTGCATCTTCATTTTTAGAAAGAATTTACTTTAATGATGTATTTATTGAACGTGCAATTAATCCTTTTAATACGCCTGAGTTGCAAAATTTAGAATCTAATCCGAAATTCGTTATTCGAGCTCATAAAGATATTTGTTCTTGGAAAACAGTTGAGTATAGTTTTGAAAGAATTGCAGAACTTGCAGGAGATACTCCTGTTGTATTAGTTGTTTTTCCTTGGCTTCATTCACTTAAAAATTATGAGTATGTTGATATCCAAAATAAAGTTCTAGATTTAGGTAGGGAGAATGGTTTTATTGTTGTTGATGCTTTAGAATCTTATAAGAACCATGATGATTCTGAAATATTTTTTGCATCTAATGATAGAATTCATCCAAGTTTTTCAGGTCATCAAATAGTTTATGAACAACTTGAGCCTATTTTAAAACCATTAGTTCATGATATAAAAACAAAATATGAACAAAAAAGTAAATAAGAATTAAATAAAAATAAATGAAAATTATTTAGATTTTTAATTGCATCCACATGATTCTGTTTTTGGTGTTCTCAACAAAGAATTTGTTGGTACACAAAAACTGATTTTTAATTACATCCGCATGATTCTGTTTTTGGTGTTCTCAACAAAGAATTTGTTGGTACACAAAAACTGATTTTTAATTACATCCGCATGATTCTGTTTTTGGTGTTCTCAACAAAGAATTTGTTGGTACTCAAAAACTGATTTTTAATTGCATCCACATGATTCTGTTTTTGGTGCACTTGGATTTATTATATTAAATCCTTCTCCTTGTGGAGTTTTAACATAATCTATTACTGCTCCTTTCAGATGTTTCATCGATTCTCCATCTATAAATACAGTAATCCCATTTGATTCAATAGTAGTGTCTTTTTCTTTTGCTTTTTGTTCTAAGTCTAAACCATATTGAACGCCTGAACATCCGCCAGGAACTACTTCTACTCTAAGTCCATATCCTTCTTTTTTCTCAGTAACCATTAATTTGTTTAATTCTTTAACAGCTGCATCAGTTATAGTTACACTTTCAGGATTTTGTTCAAATATTGTAGCCATATCATTCATTTTTTTTACAATCTTTACAATTTGTTCATCAGTCTTTCCATGTCCTTTTAATCCTTCTTCTATTGTTTCATAAGTTGCAGCTCCGCAACCTACGCAGTGGATTCCTTCTGCTGTTAGAACATTAGCTGTTGGAGGATATTGTTCTACTGCTTCTCCAATAGTCATATCACTTGTAATTAGAATTTCATTTTTTTTATTTTTGTTTTCTACCATTTTATTGTCTCCTTAATTTATTTTTTTATTTTAAGTTTTGTTTAGTGTTAATTTTATTTTGTGAATTTATTTTATTTATATATTTAATCTTTAAGCTTTCACTAATTTTATCTTTACAATTTCGCAGTTTGATCCTAATCTCATTGGAGGTCCCCAAAATCCTGCTCCTGAAGAAACATATAAATTAGTATTTTCAACTTTAAATAATCCATATAAATATTTGAATTTCAATTTTACCAAGAAATTAAATGGCCATATTTGACCACTATGTGTGTGTCCTGATAATACTAAATCCATTTTTTGTTCTACTGCATAATCCAAATCATCTGGTGCGTGGAATAATAATATTTTAGTTTTGTTTTTTTCAATATCTATTGTTGGTAGAATTTTTCTTAGTGCATCTTTATTATCTGCATATTCTACTCCTATGAATTGTATGTCATCAACTATTATTGCTTCATCTCGAAGTATAGTCATGTCTATTTGTCCAAATATGTCCATCACTTTATTTATATCTTGGTGGTGTTCATGATTACCTGCAACAAAGTATGTTGGCGCATTAAGTTTGTCAAGTGGTCTAAATAAGTCTACTGTTAGCGGTCCGCTTCCATCAACTAAGTCTCCAGTTATTACAACATAGTCTGGATTCTCTGCATTTGTCATACTGACAATTTTTTCAACTCTTTTTGGCCCTATTATTGTTCCTGCATGTATATCTGATAATTGCATTATTGTTTTTTCTTCAGTCAAACCTTTAATTGGAATTTCAACTTCTTTAAGATGAATTTTACTTGCATTAATAATTGCGAAGATTGATACAATTAAAACTAATCCTATCAGTGCAGTACCTATAATTGCATTTGTGGGCACTCCAAACAACTTTGTTATTTGATGTAATACAAAGACTATGAATAATAAAAATGCAATTCCCATCTCAACAGAAATAACTGTATGAACTATTCTAGTTATTTGACTATTTGCATATTGATCTAATAAGAATGATGCAACAAAAGATAATGTTAGTATTATAATAACTACATAAAACCAAGTTCCTTTGTTTAAACTAAAGAATTTACTTATTTTATTTAATAAAAAGTAGTTGAAGAAAAAGTATACTATATGAACTACTAGTCCGAATATTATGATTTGAGCAAGTCTACTCATTGAAAGCTTCCTCTTCTTCCTTTTCTTCTTCGTCAGTTTCTTTTTTCATATTTGTATTATTAGTATTATTATCTATGCCAGCTTTTTCTTTAATATATCTGATGATGTTTCCAATTGCATTAGCTCTTGATGATATCATGCTTTCAGTTAGTTTTGCTTCTTTTGCAAATTCTTCAAATTTATCGCAAGCAACTCCTAAGTCTAATTTCTTTAATCCTTCAAATGCACTAATAACTAAGAAAACATAGCCTTTAACTATCATGGATTCTGAATGTGCTTCAAAGTGCATTCTGCCATCATTCTCTTTGACAATGATGTTGACTCCTGAAATACATCCTTTGACTTTATTATCTTCAGTTCGAAGATTTTCAACTAATTCTTCTAATTGTTTTCCATATTCTATTATTGCTTCTAGAACTTCTCTTTTATCTTGATAAAAGTCTAATTCATCATTTAATTCAAATATGAAATTGTCAACATCTTCAAGGCTTTTTTTCGTCATAAACTCCAAATTCGAGTTTTTTTTTATAAAGCTTATGTTTGCTGATAATTTACTATTTTGTTAGTTTTAACTCATTTTGTGCTTAAAATCCGCTCAAAAAACCTACATTTTATATAGGAGGACTTCTATTTTACTCTTAAAACATTAAAAAAATACTATTTATTGGTATTAGGGAGGAATTATAAAATGGCAGAAGCATATTGCGTTAAATGTAAAGCAAAAAGAGAAATGTCCGAAGCACAAGAAGTTACTATGAAGAATGGCCGAAAAGCTATGAAAGGTAAATGTCCTACTTGTGGAACTGGTATGTATCGAATTATGGGAAAGTAATTTCCTAATTTTTTTGCTTAAATTTATTTAAGCATTTCTTTTCTTTTTTGATTTATAATATTATTTCTTAATTACAATTTATTTATTTAATAAGTGAATTATTTCTAATTTAGAATTAAAAGTATTTTAAGAATTATTTAATACGAAGAATGTTAGTGTGTATGTCCGCCACCAATATTTGCTACTAAGATCATTATTCCTATTCCTATGATTATCGCTGTTAAGTGTAGGAGTGTGTCTTTTATCTTACAGTGTCTGTGTAGCTCTGGGACTAGATTCGATGCTGCAATGTAAATAAAGTTTCCTGCTGCAAACGGAATTATAAATTCATTAAATCCATGGAGTTTACTTGATAGAGCAATTGCAACTATTGCGCCTACTATTGCTGTTATTGCTGATAAGAAGTTGAATAATATCGCTTTTTTCTTTGACATTCCGGAATATAATAAAACTCCAAAGTCGGCAATTTCTTGTGGTAATTCATGAAACATAACTGTTATTGTTGTAGCAATTCCTAGTGGTATGTTTATTAAGTATGCGCCAGCAATAACCATTCCATCTAAGAAATTATGCATTCCATCTCCAATTAAGTTTAGTGGAGCTAAATGATATGCGTGACTATGTCCTTCTCCATGACCGTCTGGGTTATGTTCACATTTATTATGATGCCAATGAATTAATCTTTCTAATAAAAAGAACATTAAGAATCCTATTAGTAAATATATTCCTGTTTCTAAGTGATATCCATGATTCACCATTTCAGGCATAAAAATAATAAATACGCTTCCAAGTAAAGATCCAACTGATAAGCTCAGTAGAGTTATTAGAAGTCTTTTTGGGATCTCTTTTTTAAATAAGAATGGTATAAATGCAATTAATGCAATAAGTGATACTGCAATTACACTTCCAAAAATGTAAATATATTCTAACATGAAAATAATTAGATTTAATCTGATTTAAATAATTTTATGTGATTTAGAAATTTTAAATTATTTTATTAGTATATTATATTATTGTATTTTATTTTATTTCGTATTATTTATCATTAATTTTAAGGTTGATTATTTCTCCATTCAAATCATAACTTTCTTTAATTTTGAACTCTTTAATGAAATCTGGATCGTTTATTATTTGTTTTGCTTTTCTTTGACCAATATTATGTCTTAACATAAATGCATTATAGCTTCCTGTTTCTAATGTTGTAATTATTGGTGTTTCAAATCTTTGTGGTTTAAAATTATTTATTGATTTATTATAAGTTTCCATTTGTAAACATTTATCATGTATTGCATTTAATAACTTTATTTCTTTTCCTGTGTTTTCAGGATTTAGTTCAAATAAAATATTGTATCTAGGAATATCGCCATTAAAATCAGGTATTAATGTATAACTTGTTTCTTCAATTTCTAATTCTGCTCTAGCTTCATTCATAGCTTTTTCAAGTTTATGATAGGGTGAGTGTTCGCCTGCAATATCTAAAAATTTATCTCTACCCATGTATTTAACTTTCCAAGTATTTTTATATTTTTCAACTGGCATAAATATATCTCTCATATTATATCTATAAAGTCCATCTTCAGTTGTAATATACATCACATATTTAGTCCCTTTTTTTAGTTGATTGATTGTAAGATATTTATCACCATATTCATCTTCATTTTTTATTTCTTTAAATTCAAAGAAGTTTAGAAATGAGGAAACTATACCTTCAGTTCCATCAGAGAAAAAAGAAATAGTTTGATCTCCTTCACTTGATAATACTCCTGGTGTTCTAATTTCTACTTCATGTCCTATTATGTCTTGTAATTTTATTAATTGTTTTTCTTGTCCTGCTGTAATACAACTTACAATTTTGACATGTTGGTATAATTCTTTTGGGTCAAATCCATTTTGTCTTTGTAATCTTTTTCCTTTTTTAGGATTTTTTTTTGAAATAATATTTATGAGTTCATCCCAATTCTTATCTATATATTTATTTAATTCAAATACTTCTGTAGGATAAGTAAATGCTAGGTGTCTTATTTTTCTTGAAGAAAGAAATCTGATAGAATATTCTTTCAATCTTTCATTTGCATCTTTTATCGCATATACTTCTGCTGGAAGAACCATTCGTTTTTGAATTAATGGCGATTGCATTTGCGCTAGTCTTCCTGAGATATTTCCATGTGGGGTTCCATCATTAGTGTGACCAATTACTGCTTGTGTAGCCATATAAGCTGTATCTCCCAGATATAGTGTTAACATATTTCCTGGCTTTTTTTTAGCTGTAATTGCTAATTTTTGATCGAATTGTTCAATATAACTTTCAGATCGAGGAATAAATTTATTAGAATTATATCCGCTTGAACGAGCGTAAAAAATTGGGTCTCTAGCTGATATTATATTTCGTTCTCCATTCATCATACGAACAATTAATGGTTCTATATCTTCATATTCTATTACTGGAACAGCTTTTTGATATGCTTTTACAATATCCTTTGCTGCTAATATGTTCGCAAAATCATATTCTAATCCATATTCAGTATCTTTATTTAGAGTTAAAATTTCTTCTAATTTCTTTTTTTGAAATTTAGCAGGTTTTTTTATACTTCTATTAAAATTCCAAAGATATTTTGGCCATTTATGTAATTTAAGACTCATATTGCTATTCGGTTTGTTGTTTTATTATTAAATCTTTAGTCGAGAAAAGCTATTTTATGATTTGTTAGTATTTTTAATTTTTTTAAGCTTTTTATTCTTATAATAATATTAATAACAATAAGCTTTATATATCTAATCTAAGTCAGTATTCTTATGGATAAAAATCAAATAATTATCACTAGTGCGCTTCCCTATGCAAACGGAAGTATTCACATAGGACACCTTGTAGAATATATTCAGACTGATATAATTGCTAGAGCATTAAAGCTAGCTGGCGAAGACGTTGTTTTTTGTTGTGCTGATGATACTCATGGTGCTCCAATTCAAATCAAAGCTCAGCAACTAGGTATTACTCCAAAAGAATTAATTGACAAATCAAGTGTTGAACATCAAGAAGATTTTGCTTCCTATAATATAAAGTTTGATTCTTATTATTCAACTGATTCAAAAGAAAACAAATTCTTAGTAAATTCTGTTTACAAACGTCTTAAAGATAAAGATCTTATTTACGAAAAAGAAATTGAATTAACCTATTGTGAAAACTGTGAGCGATTTTTGCCTGACAGATTCGTTAAAGGTTCTTGTCCTAAGTGTGAAGCGCAAGATCAGTATGGTGATGTGTGTGAGAAATGTAATCAAACTTACGAAACTGTTGACTTAGTTAAACCTTATTGTACTATTTGTAAAAGTACTCCTATTAGAAAAAATTCAAATCATTTATTTTTCAAACTTAGCACTCAAGCTGATATTCTTAGAAAATTCTTAACTGAAAATAATCTTCAAAAAGAGGTTGTTAATCAAATTATGAATTGGGTTGATGAAGGTTTAAAAGATTGGTGTATTTCAAGAGATGCGCCTTATTTTGGTTTTAAGATTCCAGATTCTGACAAATATTTTTATGTTTGGTTAGACGCGCCTATTGGTTATATTTCAAGTTTTACAAATTTCCTTGGCGGAGACCTTGATAAAGCAGAAAAAGAATGGAACAATTCCAAAATAATTCATGTTATTGGAAAAGATATTATGTACTTTCATTTACTTTTCTGGCCCGCAGTCCTTGCAAACTCAGAATTCAAATTACCTGACGAAATATTAGTTCATGGTTTTTTAACTGTTAATGGTGAGAAGATGTCTAAGTCTAGAGGAACTTTCCTTACAGCTAAAGAATTCTTAGATTATGCTGACCCAGAACTTCTTAGATTCTACTATGCAGCAAATCTTTCAAGAACTATGACTGACATCAATTTGGACTTAGTAGATTTTACAAACCGTGCTAACAATGAGTTAGTGTCAAATATTGCAAACTTTATGTTTAGAACTCTTTCATTCTTAAAAAAGAATTATGATGGTAAAATTATTGAATCCGAACCAGGTCTGAGTCCTGACTTTTCAGAAACAATTAACTTTTACAAGACTTACGAATTAAGAAAGGCAGTAAATTCAATTCTTGCAATTAGCAGTGAAGGAAATAAATACTTCCAAGAAAAACAACCTTGGGATTTAATTAAAACAGATAAAGAAGCAGCTCACAGAGTTTTATCAACTTGCACAAGATTAGTCAAAGACTTAGCAATTATCTTAAAACCTATTATGCCTGTTTTTGCAGCTAATATTGAGAAACAATTAAATTTAGGAAACCAAAATTTCAAAGATTTAGAATCTGATCTTAATGGCCATCAAATAAATCAGCCCCAAATTCTTTATAGAAAGATCGAAGAAGTAAAGATTAAAGAAAACAAGTTCTCAAAACTAAATCTTAAAGTTGCAGAAATTAAGGATGTCTCAAATCACCCTGATGCTGAAAAGCTTTATGTTATCAAACTTGATATGGGAGAAGAAAGACAAATTGTCGCAGGTATGAAACCTCATTATCCTAAAGAAGACCTTGTAGGAAAAAAGATTATTGTAGTTTCAAATCTTGAACCAGTAAATCTAAGAGGAGTAAAATCTGCTGGTATGATGATGGCAGCAAGCGAAGGAGAGAAAGTAGGATTCTTATATGTAGAAAATGCAAAACCAGGCGACCAAGTTTTAGTTGATGGTGCAAATCCAAATCCTGACCAAATCAAATTTAAAGAATTTCAAGATATAGAATTACTTGTTAAAGACAAAGTTCCAAGTTTTGAAGGAAAACCTTTCAAAGTTAATGGTGAATCTGTTAAAGTTGACAAAGACATTATTAACGGAAAAATCTCTTAAAGACTAAATGTGATATCTGTTTTTTTCCTTTTGTTCTTTTAGTAAATTATTAAAATGTTTAAATTAAATTATTTTTATGAACAAGAAATATTTACTACTAATTGAAGTTATTATAATTTTATTTTTGATAGTTCTTCTTATTGTTAAATTAAATATTTTCTATCAGGCTGATTCTGAGTTATTCATTACCAAGTCTGATAATATCATTTTAGCTTATGAATATAAAACTGATATTAGAGTTCATCATTATAATATTAACGCTGACGGTTTTAGGGATAGCGTGAGGAATTTTGAAAAAACTTCTAAACGAATTTTAATTATTGGCGATTCTATAACTGGTGGTTATGGTTCTGATATTGTTTTTAATAAAATATTGGAAGAGTTATATCTTAATAATTCTCAGAACATTGAGGTTATGTCTTTAGCTGTTGAAGGTTATAATGCAGTTCAGGAAATTGAATTATTAGAATTGCTTGGATTAAAATATTCACCTGATATTGTTATATTACAGTCCGCACTCAATGATTTAGAAGATCACAATCTTGAAATGGTTCTTAGCGATTCGCAGATTCTAAAACGTGATAAGTCTCTTGAAGAAAAATATGGTTTTAATTGTCGTAGTGAAAAAGAAAGCGCTTCAAATTATGTCGAGGATTTTTATATTAGTAAGTTTTCAGATGATTGTCATCCTAAACTTTTATCTACTCTTTATTCTCGTTTTAAATATTTAGCAGAAGAAAATAATTTCAAACCATATATTTTGATAACTCCTTATGATGATCCACGTTTTAATATTTATGCAGATTTATTTATTGAAACAGCCTTAACTAATGATATATATTTAATTAATTTAGTTCCTGATTTAAATGATCATAGTCTTTTTCTTGATGTAATGCACCCTAATAATGATGGACATAAGATTATTGCTAAAAAATTATTTGAAGAAATAATAATATGATTACTTTCTCAAAGATACTGCATCTAATTAGATGCAAAACTAATACGTTTTTTATTTCTCACATTATTTATTTTATATTTATTTATTTAATTAATTAATCACATATATGTGAAAATAATGTTTTTTTGATTCAAACTTTTTCACTAAACTTATATTTAATGCATTTACTGTTTCTCTAGTTTTATCCACTTTTTGCCAAAATGCATGGTGGCTACATTTTGTAATATAATCTCCTTTCTTAAATACACTTAGATTAATTGGCTTATCTTTTGCAGAAGGAATCATTTTAACTTTTAGTTCTTCATCAATGTATCCTATGAATTTATATGAAAAATCTGCATACGTAAACCCATCAACCCATAAAGTATAATTTTCAGGCAATTCCGTATTTATGAATGCAACTGCTTCTTGTTTTATTTTTACAACTTCAAAATAAGTCATGTTTTCATCATTGTTAAATACAACTGAGCCAAAATAAGTTGTTGCAGAAAGTGCTAAGAATATTACTACAAAAATTAAAACTATTTTTTTATTTTTAATTAAAGTAAATGTGCTAATTGAAAATAATATGGTGAATGTTATTATTGCAGGCAGAATATATCTTGCATGAGTGGATATTTGAAACATGAATGTGTAAAATATTACTTGAACTACTATTATCATTATGGCAAGAAGTAGAAATCTTTTGACTTCTTTTGAAAAACGTTTATAGAATGTTAATGCAAATAAGATTCCAACTAATAAGATGAATTTATATTGTGTGATAAACATAAACTTTGAAGTTTTCATTAATTCAAAGATCATCGTATGTATGTTTAAATTTGCAAGTGTGATTCCTGCCTTGTTCATATAAATTACAAAATGTCCTTGAATAAGTTTGTAAATAATGAACCATAGAATTATTATTCCTGCAGGTATGCTAAAATGTTTAAATTTAATATTTGAATTAAATTTTTTCTTCTTAAAATGATGATATATTTTCTCAATAATCCAATGGCTTATAATAAGTGTTAATACTAAGACGCTTGATTCTTTTGTTAATAACATGAGACTAGAACTAATGACAAATCTTTTTGAATCACTTTTAAAATAATAATATATGCTCATAAAAATAAATGCATTTACTGCGATTGAGATGTCTAATCTGCCAAGTTGCGTAAAGAAAAAAGGATTTGATAATACGAGTAACATTCCTGCTAGTGCTGTAACTGATTCTTTAGTTAATAAATAAATTAATTTGTAGATGTAAAATAAGCAAATGATTCCAAAAATTAAAACTATTAAGTGCGATATAATTATTGAATATCCGAATGTAACATAAAATGCTGCTAATATATAATAAAACATGAATGTATGGCTTGAATCAGGAATTCCTCTGTTAAACATTCCATGTGCTTCGTTTGAAGTCTCAAGATGTTTTGGAAGTCCTTCTCTTACAGTAATTGGAAATCCATTCTCTGCAGTATAAATCGCTATTGGAACGGTAAAAAACTTCGCATCTTCAAAGAGTGGTGCTGAAAGGGTATTTGCCTTAATGATAAGAACCAATAAGAATATGAATATAAGTATTAAGTATAATTTTTTATCATGACGTCTTAGCATATTAGTTTTTAGAACTTTATTTTATTAAAACTTTTGCGTCTAAAATTTTATATTCTACGCTATTCTACATCCATTAGGAACTTTTCTTTCGCTTTGTAGTAATACAACTTCTTTATTTTCCATAACTATACCAAGTACTAAACATTCTGACATAAAATCTGCTATTTGTTTTGGTGGAAAGTTTGTTACTGCCATTACTTGTTTTCCTATTAGTTCTTCTTTTGTATAAAGTGAGGTTATCTGTGCGCTTGTTTTTCTTATTCCAAATTCTCCAAAGTTAATTTCTAATTTGTAAGAAGGATTTCTGGCTTTTGGAAAATCACTCGCACTTAGAATTGTTCCAACTCTCATTTCAACTTTTTCAAAGTCTTCCCATGTTATCATATTATATCTAAGAATGATTTTTATTTAAATCTTCTTTAATATTTACACATTAGGGAACATTAGGGGAATCTTTTTAAGTCTCAAACTAATCTTTTATTCCTAAGATGGAAAACAAAAATGAACTTTTTGAGATCCCCCAGAAACCAAGAGATGATTTCTGATGGAAAACAAAATATCCTTATTAAATAATGAAGGTGAGAAACTAGTTGGTATTGAATCTATTCCATCTAATAAACAGAAAACATATCCTACAATTCTTCTTGTTCATGGTTTTGGTGTGACTAAAGAAGAGGGCGGAATGTTTGATGATTTGGCTCAAGCATTTGCTGATGAGGGTTTTGCATCTTATCGTTTTGATTTCTCTGGCAGGGGCGAAAGTGAAGGCGATTATTCAAAGACTACTTTAACTAAATTAATTTCAGACTTAAAACTAATTGTTGAATTTGTAAAACAACAAAAAATAGTTGATCCAAACAAAGTTGCTATTTGTGCGCAGTCTTTTGGAACAAGCGTAACTGTTGCTTTAAATCCAGATGTTAAAACTATTATTCTTATGGGTAGTCTAGCTAATCCTGGTAAATATTTAGGTGTTCCAAGTAAATGGGAACCTTTTGACAAAGAAGGTATTTCTACTAGAACAAAATCCAGTGGTGAAGTTATTAATATTGATAAACAGTTTTGGCCTGATTTTGAGAATTATGATTTATTAAAATTAGTAAAAAAGATTACGTGTCCTATTCTTTTCATTCATGGTTCAAAAGATATTCATGTTCCGATTTCTGAAATGAAAGATTATTTCAAAAGTGCAAATCAGCCAAAAGTAAAAGTTATCATAAAAGGCGCGACTCATGGCATAGATAATCATAGGGAAGATTTGCATGATATTGCTTCAGATTGGTTTAAGAAACATTTAATCTAATTAGAAATTATTTTTATTCTTTATATTAATAACGAGAATATTTTTAAATCTCAAATCTAATTTATATTCTTATGAATAAAGAAAATGCTATTTCATTCTATAAATTAGCTTATGAAGGTAATCCACGCAAAGCTGTCGAATTATATGTGGGTGATGAATATATTCAACATAATCCTTTAGTTGGCAATGGTGCTGAGCCATTTATTAAATATTTTGAAAGAATGGCTAAAGAATATCCTGATAAGAGTATTGAGTTTGTTCGAGCAATCTCTGAAGGAAATTTAGTTGCGCTTCACACTCATCAAACTTGGCCTGGTAACGATGAATATATTACAATGGATTTCTTTAGATTTGATGAGAATGGAAAAATAGTTGAACATTGGGATTCTATGCAAAAAATTCCTGAAAAATCAAAAAACAATAATACTATGTACTGATAATCAAGAATTAGAATTATTTAAATTTACTTTTATTCTTTTATTTTTACTCAATTTTAAATCCAAGTGCAATAAATTCTTTTATGTATGGATAAAACTTATTTGCTTTTACTGCCGGGCATCTATCTGAGAATCTAACTTTTTTATCTTCTATAAATATTGGGAACTTTTTACATGCTAAGTTTCGTCCAGGATTTTTATGAATTACGCATGCACTATTACTTTTATTCAAACTTGGACATGATCCTGGATTTCCAAGGTTTAATGCATATTCATCATTTTCCATTGGTGTTAGAAATCCTGTATCTTCTAACTCTCCTTGTTTGTCTCCAATTGTTAGAATCATTTCTTTTTTGCTTAGAACAAGGTATCCTTTAGAACAACAAAATGCTTTACATTCATTCATGCAATAATCACTGATTGAACTTCGTGCACTATCGGCAATCTCTTCAGGACTTCGCATAAGTTTCAAGTCTGTTGGTTCTTATAAATACTTTTTCTATCTTTAAATCAATACAATTAAAAAGGCTCAATTTTTTCAAAGCTTCTATGCACTTAGAAATTTCAAAAAAATTATCTATTCCTGATTGGAAGGTCAAAAACACTATTGAATTATTGTCTTCTGATAACACTGTTCATTTCATTGCTCGTTATAGAAAAGAACAAACAGGTAATCTTGACGAAAATCATATTCGTGATATTATTGAATTAAAATCTTCTATTGAAAAACTTAACAAGGCAAAACAATCAGCTATTAAGAATATTGATGAGCAAGGAAAACTAACTCCTGGTCTTAAATCTCAAATTGAATCTGCAACTACTCTTTTAGAAGTTGAAGATATTTATGCTCCTTACAAACGTGCTAAAAAAACAAAAGCTGATATTGCTATTGAAAAAGGCTTTTTACCACTTGCCGAGCAAATGAAACGTCATGGTAGTTTTTCTATTCCAAATTCCCTTTTTCAATTCTCCAAGGAAGAAATTGAGTCTGGTGTTCAAGATATTTTAAATCAAGAAATTGCAGATAATGTTCTTCTAAAAAAGAATGCAAGGTCTTACTTCTCGCGAAATGCAATCGTTGAATCTAAGTATACTAAAGCTAATCATGAACAAAAAGATAAATTCAAAATTTACGACAAATTTAGTTCTGTTATTTCAAAACTTAAGAGTCATCAAATCTTAGCTCTGAACCGTGGCGAAGATCTCAAAATCCTTTCTGTAAAATTAGCTAAAGATGAATCTTTTTTCATTAATTCTCTTGCAAAATTTATTAGTCTTGATTATACGTATCTTAAAGAAGGTTGTAAAAAAGTTTTCAATAGCGTTGAAAATGAACTTAGAAAAGAATTAACTCTTAGTGCTGTTAAAACTGCAGTTGTTGTTTTCCAAGATAATCTTAAACAACTTTTAATGTTAAAGCCTCATTATGGTTTGAGTATTCTTGCTATTGATCCTGGGTTTCGAACTGGTTGCAAGATTTGCACTATTGAATCTGATGGCACTGCTAGTAATTTCTCAAAAATATTTCTTGATAATGAATCTAAAGCAGTCTCTACTTTACAGCCTTTAATCAAAGATAGAACTATTGTTATTGGTAATGGTACTGCATCAAAAGAATGTTGCGAGCTTCTTGCAAAGAATTTCGAAAACGATGTTATTGTAGTTAATGAATCTGGCGCTTCTGTTTATTCAACTTCTGCTGTTGGCGGGGAAGAATTTCCTAATCTTGATGCAACTGATAGAGGTACAATTTCTATTGGTAGACGTTACATTGATTGTCTTAGCGAATTAGTTAAAGTTCCAGTAATTAGTATTGGTGTTGGGTTATATCAGCATGACATGCCTAAAAAAGAACTTGAAGAAAAATTAAAAGTTGCTGTTGAAGATGTTGTAAACTTAGTTGGTGTAAATCTAAATTCCGCTTCAACTTATCTTTTATCTTATATTTCTGGTCTAAACAAAACTTCTGCAAAAAAGATTTTCAATAATAAACCTTACAAATCACGAGCTCAGCTCTCAAAAGTTCTAAGTCCGAAAATTTACGAGCAAGCAATTGGTTTCTTAAGAGTTCCTAATTCAAGTGAAAGTTTGGATAATACTTCAATTCATCCCGAGCAATATGCAGTTGCAAAAGAAGTGATCTCTAAGAAGAATTTTACTGTAGTCAACGAATCTTTTCCTGATTTAACGCAAAGCATGTTTGATGAAATTATGGCTGCACATAATTTAGCTGGAAAAGAACTTAGAAATCTAGAAGGAAATAAATCTAAACAAAAACATCTAAACATTGAGGATTTAAAAATCGATGATATAGTCGATGGTATTGTTAGAAATGTTGCTCCTTTTGGTGCTTTTGTTGATATTGGTGTGAAGAACGATGGTTTAGTTCATATTTCACAGCTTGCAAATCGTTTTGTTAAAGATCCAAATGAAGTAGTTTCTGTAGGTCAAGAGGTTAAAGTTAAAATTATTGGTATTGAGAAAGAATCTGGAAAAATTCAATTAAGTATGAAGGAAATCTAATTCCGCCACATATTTCATCATATTTTTATATCATTTAGTATTCTTCTTGTCTATGGGAAACTTTTGGACTATTGTAAATAAGGTAATTAAGGAAGCAGATGTACTTCTTATGCTCTTAGATGCAAGACTAGTTCAAGAGACTAGAAATGCGAAAATCGAAGAAAAAATTCGAGATTTAAAAAAACCTTTAATTTATGTTATTACTAAAGCAGATTTAGTTGAAGATAAGGATGAGGTCGAGAAATTCAAAAAACATCTTAGACCTTGTGTGTTTGTGTCTTCCACTAAACATTATGGAACAACTTTGCTTAGAAACAGAATTATGATTGTTTCTGAACGTAATAAAATATTGCACAGACCTATTCAAGTTGGTGTTATTGGTTATCCGAATGTTGGTAAATCTTCTTTAATTAACGCTATGAGTGGCAAGTCTGCAGCACCTACAAGTTCTATGAGTGGTTATACTACTGGTGTTCAAAAGGTTCGTGGCGATAATATGATTATGTTCTTAGACACTCCTGGAGTCATTCCTCATAATGAAAAAGATATTGGAAAACAATCTATGATTGGTTCTATTGATCATACTAAGATTAAAGAACCTGATTTATCTGTTATGAGACTTATGGCTGAGTTCCCTGGTAAAATTGAAAAACATTATGATGTTCCTGTATCTGATGATTTTGAAGAAACTATTGAAATAATTGCAATAAAAAAAAGTGCTTTCAAACAAGGAAGGGAACCTAATATTGATAAAATGTCTAGAACAATTCTTCGTGATTGGCAAATTGGCCTTATTAAATAATTATTAGAATTCTAATTAATATAGATTTAGCATGTGTTCTCTAAAATAATTCATACCTTTTGGATACTTATTAATCTTATCAAGAGTCTTTTTATAATTGTTTCTTATCTTTGTAACTTCTTTTTTTGTAAGTCCGCTTTCAACTTCATACTGTATTTTTGGTTCTAAGATTGTTCTTTCTTCTTTATTGATTTTTGTTATTCCAAAGTCTGCTGGGTTTTCATACATGGAAGTTCCGCTTTGTAATCCAAATATGCTTGTTGAAATTAAATCTATATTCTCAGTATTTTCTTCTAAGAATTTTATTGTTTCAAGTAGTTCTTCTTTTGTTTCGCTTGGAAATCCAAACATTATGTAAGTTACATTCTTAATTCCAATTTTATGGGAATTTTCTAAAACCACTTTCAAATCCAAAATATTTGTTCCTTTCTTCATTAGATTTAGTATTCTTTGATTTGCAGATTCCACGCCCCATATTACCATTTCAAGTCCTGCTGACTTTAACTTTTCTAAAACTTCAAATGTGTAATCTTTTGTTGGTCTTAATTGACAAGCCCATTTAATCTTTAAACCTTTTACTGCATCGGAAAATTCGATTAGTCTTTTTACTGATATCATATCATCAATTAAGAAGAAGTGTTTTTGTTTTGATGCAATTATATTTTTCTTAATTATTTCTAATGGATATTCTATAAACTTGCTCTTATTATGATGGGTGCAAAAAACGCATTGTTTGTAGTAACAACTATTAGATGTTTTTATTGGAATTACAATTTTTGGTGTGAAATATTCTTTTAATTTGTAAATATCAAATTTTGTTGTGTAAGTAAAATCTAAATCTTCTTTTGCAATTTTTGTTTCTGAAATATAGTTTAATAATTCAATTTCATCGTTCAAAGTTTTATCTGCAACAAGACTTAGCTTTTCATTGATTGCTGGACCCCCTATGACGGTCTTTACTTTACCTTTCAAAGCTTTTAGCATTGCAAGTGCATAAAATGCCTGGCTAGAGTAAACTAAGCTAAATGCGACGTAATCTGGCTTTTTATCTAGTATTTGTTTAATTAATTCATCAAATAATTCAGGATTATTGCCTTTTACAACAGCAAAATTATTTTCAGAATATATTTTCGAACTTTCTTTAAAATATTCATTTGAAATAGTTTCATAATTATCCTGGTTATTTTTGCTTTGAAAAAACTCTTGATATTTTGGAAATTTTTGTTTATGAAATTCTAAGTTTAAGTCTAAAACTGATACTTTTCCTTTATAGTTCGCTTTTAGAAACGAGTACATACTTGTTAAAGAAAATGGTGGACTTGCAGGAGTGCAAAATGGCACGTAAACTAATATTATTTTTTTCATTATTATTTTTTTATCTTTTTCCCTTTTCTTTTTATTTTCTTATCTAAATAATTTCTAAAATTTTTTCTGGTGGTCTTCCAACAATTCCTTTATCGCCATTTATTAAAATAGGTCTTTCAATTAGTTTTGGTTGAGCACTCATCCATTCTAATGCTTTTTTATTATTTGGTTCGCCATATCTTTTAACTAATTCTTTATACTTATCTTCTTTTTTTCTTAGAAGTTCTGTTGGTTTTATTCCACATAGTATGCATATTTCATTTAATTCTTTCATACTTGGAACTTTTTTTAAGTATTCTACAATCTCAAATTCTTTTCCTTCTAAGAGTTTTAATGCTTGTCTTGATTTTGAACATCTTGGGTTATGGTATAATTTCATATTAACTAATACTGCCTTATCCTTTAAATAAATTTCTAGATAAGTTGCAATATGTTGCAAATATATAGAAAGAATTATATAATTATGATCTCATATTTGTCTTTAGGTGATATATTATGCTAGCTAAAACTAAAAAAGTTACAAAAGCAAAAGTTACAAAGAAAGTTGAATCTACATCATGTTGTAAACCAAAAATAGGTTTTCATCATAATCATGGTTGTGTTTATGGATTAGGAGTTATTGGAGCTGCAATCTACTATGTATCAATCTCAACTGGTTTTTGGATGGGTGTTCTAGGAGTTTTAAAAGCTTTAATTTGGCCTTTATTCTTAGTCTTAGAAACATTAAAGTTCTTAGGAGCTTAGAAATACTTTTTTATTTTAATTATTCTTTTGTTCAAAACTTTGTTTAGAATGCGCCATCAGTTTCGCTGTTGTGCATTTTACTTTTTTAATTTCTTATAATTAGTTTTAGTTAGATATAGTTTTAACAGTTAAATGATACCTTTTTAAATTATCTTTCTATCTTATTAATATGAAACTTCTATTAATTATGATTATTGCATCATTCATAGTTTTATCTGCTTGTTCAACTCCAGTTGATAATGCTGATGATGAATCCGAATCTGATGATGTATCTTTAAAGGAGAAAAGTTCTATGTCTTATTACGTCACTAAAGAAGGTGGAACAGAAGAAGCTTTCAATAATGCTTATTGGGATGAAAAACGAGATGGTATTTATGTCGATGTAAATACTGGTGAAGCTTTATTCTCAAGTCTTGATAAATATGATTCGGGAACTGGTTGGCCAAGCTTTACTAAACCTATTGATACTTCAAAGATTGATATGGTTGAAGATAAATTTTTAGGAATTGCTAGAACTGAGGTTAGAACTGATGAAAGTCATTTAGGTCATGTTTTTGATGATGGTCCAGATGGTGGTGACCGGTTCTGTATAAATTCTGCAGCGATGAAGTTTATTCCTTATGAAGAATTAGAAACTACTGGTTATGGTGTTTACAAAGCATTATTTCCTTATGAAGAAGCAGTTCTTGCTGGTGGATGTTTTTGGGGTGTTGAAAAATTACTCGAAGAAGTTCCTGGTGTTATTAGTGCAAGTTCTGGTTATGCTGGAGGCTCAGTTGCAAATCCAAGTTATGCTCAAGTAAGTTCTGGCACAACTGGTCATGCTGAAGCTGTTAGAGTTGCATTTGATCCAAAAACTATTTCTTATGAAGAAATACTCGATATTTTTTGGAGACTTCATGATCCAACACAATTAAACAGACAAGGTGCAGATATTGGTTCTCAATACAGATCTGCAATTTTTTATATGAATTCAAAACAAAAAACAATCGCAGAAGATAGTAAAAATGCTTTTGATGCTAAAGAAATTTTTAGAAATTCTGCAGTTACAGAAATTGTTTCTTTTACAAATTTTTACCCAGCAGAAGAATATCATCAGAATTATTATGATGACAACCCTGGACGAACTTGTCATGTTCTAAGACAAGATTGATAAATCGGTTTTTTTAGATAAATTATAAATACTTCTAGCTTATTTCATTATTTATGGTTAGAACTGCGATTATAACTGGCGCTACTGGTGGTATTGGCTCTGAGTTTGCAAAACAATTAGCTGAAAAGAAGTGGAATTTAATTTTGACTGGTAGAAATACTACTAAATTATTATTAATGCAAAAAGAGCTTGAAAAAAATTATTCTATTAAAGTAAAAACTATTGTTGCAGATTTGACAATTTCTCATGATAGAGAAATGCTGATAACTAAGCTTAAGAAAGAATCTCGAATTGATATGTTAGTAAACAATGCAGGTTTTGGTGTTGGGAATTTATTTCTTAATGAAAAAGAATCTTGGGAAAATATGATTAATTTACATATTACTGCAACTGTTGATTTAACAAGAGAAATTCTGCCTTTAATTTTAAAACAAAAGAAATCTTATTTGATAAATGTTGCAAGTCTTGCAGGTTTCTTTCCTTTGAAGAATAGTGTTATTTATTCTGCTTCTAAGTCATTTCTAATAAGTTTTTCTGAAAGTTTACATTTAGAATTGTCTGAAAAGGGTTTAAGAGTTCAAGTTTTATGTCCGGGTTTTACTAAAACGAATTTTTTTGCTAATACTCAAACAAAAGAACTGGCTAAGAATCAAAGTATTGCTTCATGGATGTCTCCAGTGGATGTTGTTAGAAAGTCATTATTTGATTTAGAACATAAATCCATTGTTATTTGTGTTCCTGGTTGGAAAAATAGGTTCTTAAAATTAATTGACTGGTTAATTCCTAGAAGATTATATTATTATATTTTAAAACATTCTTAGAAATATTTTCATAATTTGATTAGTTAATATATTTACTTACTTTTGTAGGTTTAGTTGGAATCACGATTACAGGTGCATTAGGTGGAATTTTAGTTCATGGTGCTGGTGTTGATCCAATAACTACTCTTGTTTACAATCTTTTATTCTAAGAATTCATTCTATTTTTTTAGACTTTAAATCATAAATTATATAACTATAACTGAGTGTTTAAATCTAGATGAAGAATATTTATAAGAAAATTATTTTATTATTTGCAATAGTTATTCTTTTTTTTGTAATTCTTGAATTGTTTTTTTCAATTCTTGAGAAATCAAATGTTATATCTTATGATAATTATTTTAAGGAAACAACTTATAATTTTGGAAGCGAATATTTTCATTTTGATGATGACTTAGGTCTTGTCAATAATAATTTATTAAGGATTAACAGCAATAAAACATTTAAAACAAACATTTTTGTTTTAGGCGATTCTGTAACTGCTGGTTTTTGTGTTAATAATTCTTATGTTAATAAATTGAATCGCATGTCTAATCTTTCTCAAACTAGGTTTTTTAATTTAGCTGTGTCTGGTTACAATACTTTTCAAGAATATGCAGTTTTAGAGAAAACAACTTCCGATCCTGATATTGTAATCTTGCAGTTCTTTTATAATGATTTTATTAATTCAGATATATTTGTTAATCAAAGTGGTAATATGATTAGAATTGTTAATGCTAATTATGATCATAGTTCAAAAGTTTTAGTTGATAATTTTATCTCTTCAAATATTTTCAAAGTAATTTATTCCTTTTTTGTAAGTAATAATCCTTGTTTTGGATACTCTTTGAACGATAATTGTTTTGCACATACTTCACCTATCGTTTATAATTATTTGAATAAAATAGTTGACATTGTCGATAGTAGAAACTCAAAACTTATATTGTTATATGTTCCCTTAGAAAAAGAAATTAATGGTGTTAGAACTTATGATAATTATGAAAATCAATATGCAAGACATTTTATTGAAGATTTTTCAAAAGAGCATAATATAAGTTTAGTTGATATTAGTGATGATTTTCTAGGATTTGACTTAGATACTGGTAAAGCAGAATATTGTAATCCGGTGGATCATCACCCTAACGATTTAGGACATAAAATAATTGCTCAAAAACTTCATGAAGAATTACTCAAACTAGATATTATTTAGTTAAATTTAATTTTAAGTTTTTCAAATTCTTTTACTGCTAAATCTACAGAATCATTATTTATTTCACCTGCATATTTCAAGTCTTTATTTGCATGATCATATCTTTCATCATAATAATTTACTAGTAGGTGTTCTGCTACTGGTTCATAATTCTTTGCATCTACAAATGCGCATAATTCTTCTACTGCTTTATTGCTTAATTGGACTTTAAGTTTTATTATAATTTCTTTTATTTGCGCATCTTCTTCATGTGTGAAGTAGTCTCGAACAATTCTTTTAACTCTATTTTGCAGAGATGTTTGAATATTAATTGTGTCTGCTTTTTCCATTGCTTCAAATAAATATTTTGGCACGCATATATTTCCTATCTTTTTTGCTTCGCCTTCAATAAAAACAATTTTCTCGTTCTTTAATTCTTGTAGTTGTTCCCAAAGTCTGCTTTCAAACATTTTTTGTGTTTGGGGTTTTAATCCTAATGCGCCAAATAGCGAACTTCTATGTGCTGCAAGTCCTTCTAAATCTATTGAAGGTTTAATTTTCTTGATTAAATCTGTTTTCCCACAACCCGCAAGTCCTTGTAATACCATTAGTTTAAATGGAGGTCTATATTCTTTCAGTTCATCTCTTATAATTTCTCTAAATGCTTTGTATCCGCCTTCTAATTGATATACTTCATGTCCTAAGCTTTCAATTAGTTTAGTTATTGTTTCAGAGCGAAGTCCGCCTCTCCAGCAGTATACAATTATAGGTTTTGAAGAATCAAATTCTTTATATTTTTTAATGAAATCTTCAACTTTTGTTTGATAGATTCCCAAACCCAAATCATAAGCTTGGTCTTGATCTTTTCTGTATAATGTTCCAATTACTTTTCTTTCTTCATTTGTAAATATTGGTGAACTTATGGAGTGTGGTATGTTATCTTCTGCAAACTCTTTTGGCGATCTTGTATCTATAAAGACTGCATCTTTCATTTCTAATGCTTCTTTTGCTGTAAGTTTCTTAACCATTGTACTATTAGAACTGGTATTTGTTTAATAATGTTGGTAAATATTATTAATTTATTTATTTATTTCTTAATTCATTTCTTAATTTATTTCTTAATTCATTTCTTAATTTATTTCTTAATTTATTTCTTAATTTATTTCTTAATTCATTTCTCAATTGATTTTGTTCAATATTTTATTGTTAAATAACAAACTTTTTAAAACAACTATTAACTATAGTTAATATTGCTTATCTTAGAGGTTATAAAATATGGAAACTACAATAATATTAAACAAAGAACATGAAAACATTCTAAAGGTCATTGCAAGTGTTGAGCGAGAATGCACAGCACTACAATCTGGAAAAGAAATTGATTCAGAATATTTCACTAAAGCTATTGATTTTATTAGAAATTATGCTGATAAATTTCATCATGCAAAAGAAGAAGAAATTCTATTCAAGGAATTTGTTAGTGTTTCAGAAAAGGCGCACTGCAATCCTGTTGATCAAATGTTACATGAACATGATATGGGTAGAGAGTTTGTTAAAGGAATGGAAACTGCAATTACATCAGGCGATAAAGAAAGTTTAATTGAAAATGCAAGTAGTTATGCTGCACTTTTAACAGACCATATTCATAAGGAAGATAATATTCTATATCCAATGACTGAGCAAGTAATTAGCGAAGAAACTCAAGTAGAAATGCTTGCAAAATTTAAGAAAGTAAAACTTGATGAAAAATATGTCGTAATTATCAAAGAGTTTGAGGAAAGAAAATAAAACTTTGAAATTCGAAAGAATTTCTAAGCATGTAATTTTAATAGAATAAAATGATAGCCCAAAAAGTTTTTACTTTTTGTTGCATCATTTTAACGAGGTCAAAATGAAAAATCTAAAAGAAGAAATATCTTATCCTGAGCAAGGAATATTAAGTAAAGTAATTACTAAAGAAAACGGAATAAACGTAACTTTATTTTGCATGTCTAAAGGAACTGATATGACTGAGCATACTTCTACAAAAGAAGCAACTGTTTATGTTATTGAAGGCGATGGAACTTTCATGTTAGAAGGAAAAGCAATTCCTATGACTGAAGGAGTTTTTATTAGAATGGAGAAGGATGCAAGACATTCCTTGAAAGCAAATGAAAATACTACTTTCATATTAACTCTACTTGAACGAGATTAAATTTTTTAAATTATTTTTTTATTTAGTCTTATTTTCGAATAATTTCTTTCATTTTTCATCATCCAGTATCTAGTTCTCTAAACCTTTAAATATATGTGTACCCTTCTAATAGTAAAACTTTTAGTGAAAACTTTCATAGCGACAAGATTTGTGGGGAAATTACGTTAAAAATATGAAACTTTTAGAAGATATAGCAGATGAAAAGAGTATAGCAGATGAAAAGAGAGTAATTCTAGTTGTTGATGATAATTCTGATAATATAATTTCTCTAATAGCAGTTATAGATCCTGATGAGAATACTGAAGTTATTTCTGTTTTGAATGGATCTGATGCTTTGAAGAAAGTAAAAGAACAGTATATAGACATGATTTTCATGGATGTGCAGATGCCAGGCAAAGATGGTTTTGAGACTACAAAAGATATTTTAGCTTATAATCCAAGAATTCCAGTATATTTCATATCAGGTACCATGGAAGAAAGTGATTTAGCTAAAGCTTTAGACTCTGGTGCAAGTGGTTATTTTGCAAAACCCATGCTTAAACCTGCTGAAATTAGATTGAATATTGATTTTGCAATCAAAAAAAGGAAAGAACAGAAGCTAAGTGAGTTAAAATACTATAATATGATTACCAAAATGATGAATTCATTTGCTCATCATGAATTGATATATAATGACAAAGATGAAGCTATTGATTATAGATTTCTGGAAGTAAATCCTGCCTGGGAAAAAACTTTAAGAATGAAGTCTGAGGATGTAGTTGGTAAAACACTCAGTGAAATTTTGCCTGGAGTAGAAGATGTTTGGATTAAAATATATAGTGAGGTTGTAAAAACAGGCAAACCTAAAGAGTTTGATCAATTTAGTAAATCGTCAGGGAAACATTATCATTGTTTTGCTTATCGTACAGAACCTGGTAAATTTGCAGTATTTTTTAATGATACTACAAAGAAGAGAAACTCAGAAAAAAAGTTAAGAGAAAGTGAACAAAAACTAACTAATATTATTGAAAATAGTCCTGATATGACTATGACAGCTAATGCTTCGGGTTTAGTAAATTATGTGAGTCCTCAATCTATGCTTGTCTTAGGTTATTCTTCAGAATATTTTATGGGAATAAGAATTCCAACAGATTTTATTCATCCTGATGATCGTGAACGAGTAGGAGAAATGTTCAATCAAGTTGTGGCTGGAAAAGGAATAGTTGATTTCAAATATAGATTTCTAAGAGGAGATAGTGATACTGATGAAATAACTTGGGACGTGATTTCGCACACAGCTAAACCAATTACAGATGACAATGGTTTGCTTAAAAGTATTCAAAGTAATATATCTAACATTACAGAAAAAGAAAAACTTATTGCTGATTTAAAAGTTGCTAATGATGTTGCTGTTAAGACTAATGCTGTTAAGGGTGAAGTGTTACTCAATATGTCTCATGAAATAAGAACTCCTTTAAATTCAATAATGGGTTTTACTCGATTAATATCTGATGAGGTTGGTTCGAAAAACGAAGATTTGGCCATGTATGCGCGTACTGTTCTAGAAAGTGGGGAAAGATTAGCAAAAACAACTACTGATATTTCATTCTTTTCTGAATTAATAACTGAAACTTATGATTTTAAACCTGAAACACTTAATTTATTTGAGATTGTTTCGAGCGTTATAAAAAATAATACTTATAAGAGTGATAATAAGGGATTAAAAGTAAACTTTACATCTTTCAAACCTGATGTTCCTTACACAGGAAATATGTATGCTATGACTAAAGTTGTTACTGAATTATTTGATAATTCAATAAAATATACTGAGAAGGGTGGAGTGGATGTTAGTCTAATCAAAACTGAAGAAGGAATTGCATTGATAATGAAAGATACTGGCATAGGAATAGCTTCAGAAAACATTGATCGTATGTTTGAATCTGTTTCTCAAGAAAGTTCTGGATACACAAAAAAACATCAAGGTTTAGGCATGGGTCTTGCAATCATAAAAAACGTGTGTGATTATTATGATATCGAAGTAATTGTGAAAACAAATAAAAAAGTAGGTTCAACCTTTATACTCGCATTTGAGAAGTGAAAGAAAAATGAATAAAAAACCATATATATTATCCGTAGAAGATGACAAAGATTCTCAAAAGTTAATTAATATACTGTTAGAAAATGATTATGAAGTTTTATCTGCAGAATCAGTTAGTGAAGCTAAAGATCATTTAAGAAATCAAAGTAAACTAGGTAACTCAATAGATATGATTTTATTAGATTTATCATTAAAAGGTGATAAGAACGGTTTATACTTGTCCACAGTTCTTAGAAGAACAAAACAATATAAAGATACTCCAATAATTGCTGTTACTGCGCATGCCATGTCTTCAGATAGAGCAAAGTGCATTGACGCAGGATGTACTGATTATATGCCAAAACCAATTTATGGGGATGATTTACTTAAAATGGTTGATAAGCATTTAAAATAAATCTTAATTTAGAAAACTTTATAATTATTTTTGGAACTCTCCAACATATTTCTTCTTTTTAAATTAACAAAAAGAAGATTGACTGCCGAACTGATATTTATCGATTATTTTTAGTTTATAAACTCAATTCTAACTAATTCGTCATAAACTAACTGTCCAATTATTTCATGTCCTTCTTCATTAAAATGAATCCAATCGTTTTCAACTGTCAGTTCAGTCAGATTTAGTGACATATTAACGAAATTTTTATTTGCATCGATAAATCCAAATTTTTTATCATATGTCTTATTAACTTCTTTAAGGTGATCATGTATTGAGAAAATTGTACCAAAGAAGGGATGCGCATTATTGACTCTTAAGTTTGGCAATTCTAATATGAATAATTTATAATCAAATTTTGAGTTGATAATTTCTTCAAGTGCATCCTTATTTCTTTTCACTGCATCAAGCAGATTCTTTTCTTTTATGATCTTCTCAGAGTATTTATTATATATATGATTGTTAAATATTTTAAACAAATTCAACTTACCTGCTATGCTGTGCAGTTTTCCCATAAATGGATGTTTTGTGTAATAAAGTTCATAGATTACTTCTTTTGTTAAATCATTTTGTGTAATTTCAAGTATCACAATACTTGGATTAATTTTTTCTATCAGCGCGTCAAGTTGGCATTTATTTTGATACAAGTTATAACCTGGGACTCCTGCATTTACAACTTCAATGCTTTTATTTCCTATTAATTTCTCCAAATTGGCTGAGAAAGTTTTATTCCCGTCATGTAGTCCAATTCCCATTGTCACAGAGTCTCCAATAACTAGTATTTTTTCAGTATTTGCTGATAACTCTTTGTTTCTTAGGCCTAAATTATTAGTTTGGATAATATAGTCTCCTTCTTGAAATATCGTGCTTTCTTTTAATTTATATACTCTACAATCATCTGTAAGTTCATACAATTTTTTATATTCAGGAAAATAATCAATATCACCTATTTTATTCTTGTCTACAATAATCTTAGTAATTGCTTCTAGTAATAAAAAGCAAACAATAATAGTCAATATTATTTTAAGATACTTTTTCATCAGTTAAAATAAAATTTGTTAGTATATATATTTACTTATAATACATTCTTAAGCTAGAAGTAGGTTTATAATCTAATAAACTCTAGTATTACAAAATTTTATTAAGAAAATATTAAGAAATTATTCTTCTACAATTCGAATTTTAACTTTCTTTTCAGTTGGTGAGATGTCTACTAACTTGTATTTCTTAATCTCATTTGCTTCTGCGTATGTCTTTGCAGCTTCTTCATTTGCAAATGTTTTAGGCCTTACAGCTCTAATTCTACCATTTCTTCTTCCAGTTACTCTTCTTTTATCGTATGTTGGCATTCGTACCATTTTAGTATGCAGAACCTCTGTTTATTTATAAGCTTTTGCAATTATCGTGCTTAATTTTACTTGATTGTCCTGATAAATTCTCTTGTTTCTATGAATGTTAGTATTTTTTTAAGAATAAAAACTCTAGAAAGTTGTTCTTTAAGTTAAAAATAAGTTAAAAATAAGAAAAAACGTGCTAATTGCACGTATAAAAAGATTTATTTCTTGACAAATGCGTATAGTGCATAAACAACTAGCAAGTAAGCTATTGTTCTAATTATTATCAAGATAGTTCCTAAAGCAACTTTTAATCCTACAATTGTCGCAAGATGTGACAACCCGAATAAACCAAAAGCAATGCCTATGTATAAAGGCAATTTATTTTTACTCTTTGTATAACCTACGTATCCTAGTGCAAAAATTACGATGCATAGAATTAAATTCACTATATATATAGGTTCAAAATTTAATACCATTTAATTACCACCCAATTAGAATTTTCGGTTTTAAACTATAAAAATCTTTCTTTTGTAGAAATTAAACTAGAATTATTTCGAATGTAATCATCATTTGAATAGGTATTTTTAAATTAATTACTAATCTTATCTTTAAAGAAACTAGCTTTACAAGCTCCTGCAATGGCTATTAAATTACCTTGTCTATCAAACTCTATAAATTTAATCATGATATCCCCCAAAGACTATAATTTATGTTTTCATATTTAAATTTTTAGTAAAAATATAGAATTTATTTAAAGTTTAGAATTATCATGGTAAATTTATTTCATTCCTTGTTTAATTGCAGTTTCTAAGCCTTTAGGATCGTCTGTTCCAATTCTAAAACGTATACTATTATTCATGATTATTTCAACTGCATCAAATCCTGAGACATTAAAGATAGTCATTTTTGGCCAAAACCAAACTCTTATTCCCCATCCATAATACCATTTGTTTCTTACTATTTCAACTGAGTTTATTTCTTTTAGTAAAAATCTTCTTTTGTATAGTCCGTAGCCAAATCTAATTTTAAGATAATTTTTATCGATGCTAGAATTTAATGCTGAGAATGAAGCTAATATTGCAATTGCAAGAACCATTATAATTATTATTTGAGAATTATATTCCACTGTTGTTAAAAGATATCCAAATAACAATACCAGAATTAAACTTACTGTTATGATTAAGGTTCCAACTTGTGTGTGTTTATATTGCATTAATATAATATTATCATTTATCTATAAAAACTTTTTGTCTTAGAATTATCTATTGTATTGTTTTCTTACTTATCCATGTTTGTATCATATCATATAAGAAATGAAATACTATTCCTGGCCAAATTATATAGCTGTTAAATACTATTGTCAAGAGTATTGATGCAAGAAACCAAAATGGTGTGTGATAGTAAATTTATTTATATACTTTTACGCCTGTGGTAGATGGTTTCTATGAATTAAGGCAAGTTTTTATTTACTATATCTCTTTTTAGTTTTTATTTATTATTCATATCTTAAAGCATCGACAGGTTTTAGCTTAGATCCTTTATATGCTGGTATTGCGCCTGCAATCATTGCAAGGAGGACTGATAAGCCTATAGACCAAAGAATGCTTTGAAGACTAATTAAAGCGCCTGAAGAGCCCATTTTACCCATTATACCTGATGTTCCCATCATAGCAGGTAAAGCACTTGAGAGGAGAATCCCAACTATTATTCCTATAACTCCGCCAATAAAACCTATTAAAGCTGCATTTATTAAGAAAATTCTCAAAATATCATTATTTCTTGCACCAATAGCTTTCATAATACCTATTTCTTTAGTTTTCTCAAGAACAGATGTAAACATAGTATTAGTTATTCCAACTGCTCCAACAAGTAATGCAACAGCTGCAATTGCAGCTAAGAATGCTGTTAAAGATGCCATCATTTCAGCTCTTGAAGATTGTGCTTCTAGATTGGAAGAAACTGAGAAATCAACAGTTTTTTCATTTACATGACGAAAAATCATTAATTTTTGTTCTATAATTGAAATTACAGATTCAATTTGTTCTTCATCTTTAACTTGAATTATAACTGAATCATAAACATCAATATCTTTATCTTCTAAAATTTCATAAGCACTTTTTATTGGCATATAAATTGATGTACTTTCATCATCTAAAATTCCAACTATTCTAAAAAGTTTTTCTTCAATTGTTAATAATTGATTAACACCTAAATCTTTATCAAAAAAACCGTCTGCAACTTTTCCACCAATTACAATAACATTTGAATCCGCAGGACCTAATACTCTCCCATCACTAAGTTCTAGAGTTGTTATTTGTGACCAGGTTAAAGGATCTACGCCGTTAATTGTAACCGTACCTTTTTCAGCAACATAATAAATATCTGCTCTATCACTTATGCGTGTATCTATAAGTTTTATATCACTAATTCCTTTTAAGATTTGAACATCTCGTTTATCAATAACTACTTCTTCTTCGCTTGCAGAACTAGCAGGTGGACTAAATTTTCCGCCACCGCCACCCATAGAACTTGAAGCTTTTGGTGCTCCTGCAGTTAAAGTTAGTAAGTCACCACCAAGTCCATCAAATTGAGAATTCAAATCTGCTTCTAGAGCATCTCCAATTGAAACTATTGATATAACTGCCGCAACTCCAATAACTATTCCTAATATGGTTAGCCAACTTCTAAGTTTAGCATGTATAACCATGTTTAGTGCATGTTTGAATGCTTTGTAAAATTTCATTTATTTAGACCTGAATTTTCGCTTAAAGAATTATTTTCTTTTAAGCTTAGTTGTTTTCGAGTAATATTTTTTTCTAATAACAAATATTAACACTAAAACAATTATTGCAATTATCCAATAATTATATTTACTCCAAAATGATTCATCTTCTTCAATCATGCCTCTTTTACTTCCAGGTACAAAGGATGTTCCATCTGAAGAAACCATGAATGTTGAAGCGTCCATTGAGACTTCTTTTGTAATAGTATTTCTATTTCCTCTCGAATCAGTATAGACTATATCTAATTTAATAGTTAGATCTTCAGCTTGAGTTTTAGTTCCTGGTTCAGAATTAGTTGGAGCTACACCAGTGCTTAATTGTCTTAAAACAAAACTTGCAATAGTATAATCCCCTTCATTCAAATTTCCAATGATTACTGAATCTGTTCCAGTAACTTTCCATCCATTTTGATCAGGGATTTTTATAGTTACAGAACTTGCAGATACACTTCCAATGTTTGAGACAGAAAATGATGCATCTTGACCTGATAAGCCTGAGAATGCTACATCAAAATCAGTTGCTCCACCAACATATATGCCTGCTTTAGTATTTATTTTAGTTTCTTCGCCAGTTGTTGGGTCAGAGTAAGTTAAAATTAAATCAAGTTTATACAAGTCAGGATCTGCATTAGCACTTGCAATTACATCAAATTTTAAGACTGTACTCTCTCCAATATTTATATAATTGATATATTTCGTATTATCTGATCCTACTGGTAAAATTATATCTTCTTCATTTTCCCATTGAAAAGTTAAGTCTCTTAATGGTGCAGAACCAACATTATTAATTGTAAATGTCAAAGGAGTTATATGTCCTGGAATAAGTTCAACTTGATCAATGTATATAACTTCTGCATTTTCCTTATTATCTACATCAACAGTTATTATTTTAGTAATTGAAGTTGAAGAACCTTTTTCATAAGATTTAACTTTTAAGTCAAAATTTCCAGCTAAAGCATCTTTATCTACTCTAATTTTATACTTTATAATTTTCATGTTATCGCCTAATTGATAACCATTAAGTGTTCCAATTTCTTGTATTGCTTCTTCACCTGCAACTAATTGAAATGGATATTCAAGGATTAATTCAATAATCATATCATTCGCAGTTAATCCGCCAGTATTTTCCACCCCTATTCTAACTTCAACAACATCGCCTGCAGCTGCAGGAAATGGATCTTGATTTACAACGTTGAATGTTAATTCCATCACATTATCTGATGTTGGTTGTGCTAGAGCCATATTTAAGCTCATAATTAAAACTAAAAATATTATTGTTATTTGTTTTGTTATTTGTTTCATTTTTTTGTATGCCTCATCTTTTTACTTCTGGATTATTACTTATTTTTATTATTTCACCATCTTTTAATTCAATGGTTGTTTGTGCATATTTTGCTAATTTTAAATCGTGTGTTACCATAATAATTGTTTTGCCTTCTTCTTTCCACAGTTTTTGAAGTAGTTCTAATATTTGAGTTCCAGTCACACTATCAAGTGCACCTGTAGGTTCGTCAGCAAGTATTATCTCAGGATCTGCAACTAAACTTCTTGCAATAGAAATTCTTTGTTGTTGTCCGCCTGATAATTGAGTTGGTAAATGATGTGATTTATCATCTAAACCTACTATTTTTAGAATTTTATTTACTTTTTCTTCTGCTAATTTGTCATCATATTCTAAGAATTCTAATGGTAATAACACATTACTAAATGCAGAAATTGAAGGTATTAAATTATATTGTTGGAATATAAATCCAATTGTTTTTCCTCTTAAAGTTGCTAAATTTGATTCTGACATTTTACTTATGTCTTTACCTTTTAAGAAAATAGTTCCTTTTGATGGTGTGTCTAAACATCCTATTAAATTCATCATAGTAGATTTCCCACTTCCTGAGGAACCTATTATAGCTACAAAATCTCCTTTATTTATTTCAACAGATACTCCTTTAAGAGCAGGAACTTCTACTTCGCCCATTTGATAAATTTTCCATACATCATCTAAATTTAATAATATTTTATTCTCGTTCATTTTTATTTCTGAAATTTTTTAAATTATTTTTTTAATTTTATTATTTTTTTTAAATTAATGCTCCTTTTTAAATTAAGTGGATTATAAGTCCATAATTAAACTTAAAAATTAAATTATGTTTTATCTTCTTTTTTATTTTTTTAATTAATGTGTTTTTAGATAAAAAGAATTAATTATATGATGTTAGAATTAACAAATAAAAAAGGAATTATTTCTTTTTTCCCTTAGAAATTATCTTATATGTTACTAAAAGAATAATTACTAATTCTACAAACATAACTATTGGTTTTAAGAATCGAGCCATAGAGTCATAATAAATTCCCGTTCCTACAAATAAACTTATTAATCCTCCAAGAAGAAATCCTGCTTTTATTAATGTCCAATAATCTGTTCTTTTAATACAAAAAAGTCCAAATAAGATTGCTATTAAACCTACTATTGATGAAACTAGAAATAGTACTAAATCATGTTTATTTTGTTCATTTTTATATGTGATGCCACAATCATCACAAGTATAATCTATAGGGCAATTATTTTCATCTAATATGTAATCTACTTCACCATCACACATAGTCAACATATTTGTGTTTGGACATTCGTCCCAATTAATTCTTTGATTCTTTTGATTATCATAATTGCAAAAATCATTATATTCTGGTTGAGGAACAATTGCATTTGTTAACGCAAAAATGAAAATTGTAAATAAAACTGCGATAGTTGCTACAATTCCAAAACTCTTTAATTTATCTAGCATATACATTATAATTAAATTCACGTATATAAAAAGCTTATGATATAAGCATAATTTATTCAATTTATCACTTAATTTAGTTAAAAAAGCTTATTTTACTTTTTTCTAAAAATATTAAACTTTAAAAATAGTAATATGAATTTATTTTAGATATGGTTAGATATTTAACAGGATTAAAAGTTTTAAAATCTCAAATGAAGAATCTTTTAGAGAAGAAAGAAGTTAAAGTTTTAAGTTCCATTACAAAAAATCAAGTTAAAATATTTAATAAACTAAAAAATAATTCTAAAGCTATAAAACTTGATCCTATAAATAAAAAAAAGTTATCTTATCCAAAATCTTTATACCCTTCTAAGAATTGTCCTCTTGAATGGTGGTACTTTACAGGACATTTAAAGTCAGATAAAGAAAGATTTGGGTTTGAATTTTGTATTTTTAAATTTCATCCACAAGAAATGAGATTAGGAATTATTCCTTTATCTCTTATTCGTAAAGAGCCTTTCTTAATAACTCATAGTGCAATAACTGATAAGAAAAATAAAAAATTTATTTCAGAGCATAAGAATGGTTTACTTTACAAAAATAAAATAGCTTATGATAAAATTAAATTAGAAATGAATAATTCAAGTTTAATTCTGGATGAAAAAAAGTTTAAATTTAAAATTAAATCAAAAAATATAAATTTAGAATTAAAGCCTGAAAAAGAAATGATTAAACATTTTAATGATGGTTATGATGTTTTATATTCTCCTCCAAATCATAAAACTTATTATTTATCTTTTACAAGACTAAAAACTATTGGTAGTATAAAACTTGGTTCTAAAACTTTCGAAGTTACAGGAAGTTCTTGGTTTGATCATCAAAAAATGAGTATGCATAGAAATAGTTCTTTAGTTGGTTGGGATTGGTTTAGCATAATATTTGAAGATAATACTGAATTAATGTTTATTTTAATGAAAGATAAAAATGGTTTTAATTCAAAATTTCACAAAGGAACCTATATTGATGAAAATTCAAATTTAGTTAATTTAAAATCAAATGATGTTAATTTAAAAGTTATGTCTAAATGGAAAAGTCCAAAAACAGATGTAATTTATCCTTCTTCTTGGATAATGGAAATTCCTAAATTAAAATTAAAATTAAAAATCAAACCTTATGTTGATAATCAAGAAATTGAATCAAGATTTACAACAATTTTATCTTATTGGGAGGGTGCTTGTAAAGTTAATGGTACAAAGAATAATAAGAAAATTAAAGGCGAGTCTTATGTTGAATTAGTTGGTTATGATACTAGATTCATAACTAATTTAATACAAGCAAGCACTAAATAACTTTTCTTTAGAATTATTTTCTTTTTTATTTTATTTAGAATTAAATTTTAATTTAACAAATAAATTATTTGATTAGTTTTAATCTGCTTTTTCGTATGTGATTTTTAATTTAGCAGTTTTTATTTCTTTATTTAAAAAAATTGGAAGCGCTGTTTGCATATAACTATAGTTAGTTCTTGGATTATATGTTGCTATTGTTCCCATTGCAGGATCTACAGGCACCCATACACTTTCACCATCTTTTTTTGGAATGTATGTTTCAGCCCATGAATGGCCTATTTGCACAATTTTGTTCTTGATTTTTTGTTTTGTAAATCCTGATTGCATTCTTGCTGGTAATCCTAATGAATTTAATAATCCTGCAGTCATTACTGAAATTGATTTACAATCTCCATCAAATTTTCCTTTAGTTAAGTATTCATCATATAATAAATTAAAATCATAGAAATCTTTTACTCTATCATTTTTTGAATGTATTGCATTTACAAAGTAATTTACTTTTTTTAAAGTTTCAAAAAAGCTGTCTTTATTTTTTAATGATTTTTCTAATTCTTCCGGTAATTCTCGCTCTATAATGTATTTTGATTTAATTTCTTTTGAAATATTATCTTTGATTTGTTGGAAGCTTGGCATCATTAATAAATTCCAAAATCCAGGATGTTTTGTTTTAAATTGATAATGTCCTGGTTCGTTTATTGTTAGATTTTCTGAATGAAAAACAGGGTTTATATCAAGGTAATCTTTAATTCTTTTTACTAATGTATTATCTTCAAGATCAACACATTTAATTGTTCCATCATAATAAAGATCAGCTACTATGTTTTGATGTTGTATGATATCTAAATTTAATAATTCTCCTTGAAAATATTCACCAGAAATTGTTGGTATTTCAATTATTTCTTCTTCTTTAAATTCTAAATCAATAACTTTTGCTGTTAAGGAGTCTATTTCAATTGATTTTACATCGTTATAGTATCTTAATACTTTTTCTTCCATTATAGTTTAAGTTTTTAAAAGAAGTTTATAAATATTATCCTAAATTGTAACTTCTCAGTGATAAACCTACTTAAGATTTATAACTAAGCTAATTTTCTTATTTTAATGATTTTAACAAAGTCATTTTTAGAAACTGCAGAAGAAAAAGAAGAATTAGTTTTTCTTGATCGAGAAGAATTTGATGATTTTAACTTAGATTTGACTATTGATGATTTATTTAAATTAAGAAATGATATTTCACCTTTAGATACTCTTGAAATGAGTACAGAAGAATTTATTGAAAAATGCACAATTAGACAACCAATGTTTTCTGAGAGAGTTTTAAAACCTTCAAACATGTATTATTTTTTTCCAAAAGAAAACATTAGTTCTTTAGGTAATCATAAAATAAAGATTTATTCAAAAAGTACTTATGCAAGATTAGGTCTTAGAAGTTCTTGTCAAGATCAAGAATTAATGGGTGGATATGAAATTAAAAATTTTAGGCCTTTAGTAAATTTAACAACAAATAATACTTCTGTTAAAATAAAACCTGGAGAAAAGATTTCTCATTTAGTTGTTGATAATTTAGAATTTGATCATGTTTCTAAGCCAGAATTAGAACAAATGATTGAAAGCGGTGAATTAGTTATAAGAGTTAATGGTCTTGCACAAAAATTAGATGATATTGTTTTTGAGGGTAATAATTTAAGTTCAGGAATTGTTTTGCATAAAGATGCCAGAATATATACTTATAATGGCGATGTTCTAATTCCAAGAAATAAACGTGAAGATGATTTTAAAGATTTATTAATTCCAAAAGAAGGTTTAATGATTAAAGATAATCATTTTTATTTATCTTCTTCAATTGAACAAGTTGAAATTCCAACAGATTGTGTTGGTTTTGTAAAAGATATGGCTTATGATTCTTATACAGCACCCTATTCATCGCATCCAAATGCGCCAGTTATAGGACCAAAGTCCATATTTAAAGGAGTTATAACTTTTGAGAATATTCATGGATCTACGGGCATAATAAGGTCTGGAGAGAAGCAATCAGTTTTATATTTAAGAAAATTAATAGAACCGATAGAAAATGGAGAAAAATCTAAGTATTTTAATCAAGAAAGAGCCGATAAGAGTAAATAAATTATTATAATATACACTTTTAAACTTAATTCACTTTTCATTCTTGCAACTATGAAATTAGGTCTTAATGCTAGAAATTATCAATCTGTAACAAATCAAGTTAGTTTAAGACAGAAATATGAAACTAATATGGATTTAATTACTGATATTTTTAGTAATACAACAGAAGATAATTATGAAGTTCTTGTTCCTGAGATTATTAAAATTTATGAAGACGCAAATCCTTATTTAAACAAAGAATTACTTAAAAAATCTGTTAGTTTTAGTATAAAAAGTCATTTAGGACAATATAGGGATAGTGGTGTTCCAGCTGCGTCTCACCCAATTCAAGCCGGTTACTTAATTACAGAATTTGGTTTTACAGAAGATGCTATTGCAACTGCCAATCTTCATGATGTAATTGAAGATTGCGATGATATTTTAGCTTTTATGAATAAAATTCTTGCTGATTTTGGACAAACTGTTTTTGCAGGTGTTTATGCAATATCTGTTTTTGATGAATCTGAAACAAGGGATAAAACAAAATTAGACTCAATAGTTTCTGCAACTAAAAAACTGAATTTAGGATGGTTACTTCCTGTATATGCTGCTGATGGAATAACTAATTTATTTACAAAAAAACATATGATAGCAAAAAAAGGTTTGACTGCAAAAGAAAGACAAGCTGTATTTGCAAATAATATGGGAACACATGTTTTACCAATAGCAGAATATCTTGATGAACAAGGAACTATAGATTTTAAATTAGCACCTTATATTAAAGAATTAATCAATAGATAATAAGAAATTTTTATTCTGCTAATTTAGCCATATCTCTTAAATACATTGGAACTGGTTTGTGTTCTATTCCTTCTGGATAATATACGATACATGGATCGTTATATTCATAACATGCTGAAACACAATCAAGTTTATCTGAATAAATTTGTTCGCAAATATCTAAACAACTTTTATCTATTTCTTTACAGAAATATTCATCTAACGCTTCATCTAAAGCTTCATAATTAATTTTTACATCTTCACACCAAATAAATTTCATGTCAGATTTAAAATCAGGTATTTGAGAGTCTGATTGTACTGATCTTAAGAACTGATCAGGAAATTCTAAAAAGTATATAGTATTAAAATCATAGTTATAACCAAATTTCGCAGAGAAATTATTCCCTGTAAATTCTACGGTATACATGTCTCCTTGAATGTAAGTAATTTTCCAATCGGATTTTTCTACATTTGTTTCTTTAAAATAATCAATAAAAGAAATTCTTTTACCAACTGCTCTTTCTGAAAACTCACATTTTTTAATCGCTTTAAATACATCTTCTTTGCTATGGATGCTTTGATTCTGAATTTCTCCAATAGAAGTATTTTGTTCTGAATTTGTTTCATTTGTTGTAGTGCCTTGTGGTGTACAAGCTATAATTAGAATTAAAAAAAGCACTAATAAAATAATTAAATATTTTTTCATTAGAATTACTTTCAATTAACTGATATTTAAATTATTTCTTTTTTCTTTAAGATTAAATTTAGATATATAAGTCTTAATTGGATAGTATATCTTAATAAGTTATTTTTAAGTCTGCACTATCTTTGATTAGTGTTATTTTAACTGTTTTTGTTTAGAACTAGAATTTCCCATTCCAATAGCATTCATAATCTTTCTTTTTAGAGATATTTTTTTAGGTTTATTTTTCTGAAACTTACTAAGTTTAAAAAAATCACGATTTCCTTTTGAGATTTGATCAGCCATTTTAATAATTGACCACATAGAAGGAATATTTGTAGCTGTAATACTGCTTGTAGCTTCATAGTAAAGTGTTGCAAGTTCAGTCATTGCATTGTATGATTCTTTTAATTTTGCAGTATCATAATGCCCATTTTCATTTTCTAACAGTTCAGATCCTATTGTTAGTTGTGGTGGTTGTTCTTGTGGTACAACTAAATATTTAGGTGTTGAACTATCTCCATCTACAATGAATTTATGTCCGTTTTGAACTTTTAACAGTTCTTTATTTTCTGAAACAAATCCTTGTATTTTCCTTAATGCAGTTTCCGTTTTTCTAAAATTACTTAATTGTTCTTCATAATAATAATTTTCGTGAACATTGTTAAGCTTAAGATTTAAAGTAGGAACAAGACCTTTTTCTAAATAATCATAATCTTTTTCAACTAAAGATTTATCCAGCATTATGAATGCTTCTTGATAAAACTCGCCTAAAGAATTAAGTAAACTTTGCCAATAATTTCCTTTAGGAGTCCAAAAATACATTCTAATATTTTTAATATCTTTAGATAATACATCTACATCTTCATTAATTCTGCCAAGCTCATATTTTAAAGCTAAACCAAGTCTAAGTCTTGATAAGTAGTGGACTTCTGAGTCTGAAGTTAATTCATCTTTAGATTCAATTAATTGATCTTCAAGCAAATCTTTTTGTACGCCCATATTAGAAGATTCTGCAGGTCTAGGCCAATTATATGGGTTTTCGGTAAAAAGATCTAATTCGAATTCGCCATTTAAAGAAGCGTGTCTAAGAACTGCATAAGCAAATAAGAAAGGATCAATAGCATCTAAAGTCTTACCCATACGTTTCATACTTAACGAATCTTCAGGCGCATATAAACTATTGTGAGCATATAAAGCTAATTCATCAACTCTATTAAGTAAAGCATCTTCTGAGATTTTACCTTCTAAATCAGAATCTAAAACTAATCTTTCAACATCTTTTTCATATTTAGGACTAAGAACTATTGCTGCATATTCTTGACCGATTCCTGCGCGACCAAGACGATCAAAACCAAGATATAACATATTATTAACAGGTGGACTTGGCTTTGAATACTTTTCATCAACTTTGAATTGTACAACTTTTTGCTTAAGCATAGAGGTTTAGGAGTGAAGGCAAATATAAAAAGGTTGAGGGGGTCAAAGTTTAAAAACAATATAGATATACTCTATATTAGAGTATTAATGACTAAAAAAACTGATTTCAATCTAGAAGCTGAACTTGATAGTGCTTATATAGTAAAAGATTATAGTAAAAAGAAAGCTATTGATACTCGTGACGGAATTTTATATTTTGTAAGAGGCGAGAATGATTCATTAGAAAAATCAATTCTAAAGATGAAGAATTTAACACGGAATGTACGTACTGAAAACTATCTTGATGAAAATCATGCAATAGATGAATACAAAGATCAAAGCGGGGTATTAATATTTGGTGATAAAATTCATTTTATACTTCATAAACATCACAATATCTTTTTATCTCAAAGAATTGTATCGCCTGGTGTTAGGTTTTATGAAATGTCCACACATGATGTTCATTCTATAATTGCACAATATGATACTCAGACAGCAAGAAAAATTAAATTAGAACAACTTGAATCTGCTGCACAAAATAATTAAGTAAACATTATAAAGTATTATTTTCTTCTTATCTTTTATGAACTTCAACGAATTAAATAAAAAACGTTATGCCGCTAAATCATTTACTGGCGAGAAAATGTCACAAGAACAGTTAAATGCTATTAAAGATGCGATTAGATACGCGCCTTCATCTCTTAATATTCAACCTTGGAAAGTTAAAATAGTTGATGATAAAGAAACTTTAGCAAAGCTTTATGAGCATTCATTTGAAAACATGCAGGTAAAGAATGCATCTCACATATTTGTTTTCTGTGCAATTAAAGATTTAAATCCTAGAAAAGATTCAATATTTAATTCTCTTAAAGAAATCAATTTTCCTGCTGATAAACTTAAATGGTATGGTGATGTTGTTTCAAGAGTTCTAGATAATATGAATCCTCAAGAAACTCTGCATTATGGTCAACTTCAAATTTACATGGCACTTCAAAATGCTTGGCTTGCATGTGCAGATCAGGGTATTGCAGGGTGCGCTATAGGTGGTTTTGATCCAAAAGGATATACTAAAGTCTTAGAAATTGGTGAAGATTTAGTTCCTACAATTGTTCTAGCATCAGGAATTCCAAACGACACACCAAGACCAAAGATGAGAGTTTCTGAAGAAGAAGTATTCTTTTAATTTCTTTATTTTTTTAATTATTTTTTCAAAATAATGCTTTGACAAATCATAGTTAGTTATTAACAAAGATTTATCTGTTTAAAAGATAAGATTTATAAAAAAACAATTTTAATATTTAGCAATTAGAATTATTATTTTTACAATGAAAAAACTACTTAATTATACTAATCCGCAAATATATTCTTTTGGAATAAAATTTTTATATCCATTTAATGAATTAAAAAGTTTGAAAAAACTAGTTGGAAAGAATAAAACTGTTTTTGAACCTGCATGCGGATTTGGAAGATTAAAAAAACATATTCATAAAAGTTGTACTTATAATGGAATTGATCTTAATGAAGTATTTATTAACTTTGGACAAAATAAAAATAGAAATATTGAATTAGGGGATATGTTTGACCAAAAAAACTATTTTTCTTCAGATATAATTTTGTTATCGGATATAATTCATCATCTTTCAATCGAGCAAGGGAAAAAACTTATTTCTATTGCTGCAGAATTTACAAAAGAAAAGATAATCATACTTGAACCATCGTTTACAGGTATTGCATCTGGAAAAAATTGGTTTTCAAAACAAATAGGTAAAATATTATCTGTGATAGATTTTGATGGTATAAATCATATAACTAAATGGTTAACAAGAGATGAATACTATAAATTATTTAATGAATATAAAACTGAAAATAATTTTAAAGAAATTATAATAAAGAAAAAATACAATATGTATATTGTTGAATTAATAAAATAAATAATGTGTTTAAACTTATTTTGAGAATTAATTTTTTTGACCATGTTTATGACTTTCTAATATGAACTAAACACGAATTCCCTGTGCAAAGAATTGTGCTCAATTCAACACCATTCTACTTTTACTCATATTTCATTCTAAATAACGATAAACTTATTAATTAAATATAGTATGAATTATCATAATGAGTGTTAAAAATATTAAAATTCTTGTAACAATACCTATTTATAACGAGGAAAAGATTCTAGAAAAGAATGTTCTTAGAGTTTATAAGTTCATGAAAAAGTCTGAATTCAAGAATTTTGTCATCATAATTGCAAATAATGGTTCTACAGATAATTCTTCTAAAATTGCTAATAAACTTAGTGATAAATTTGACAATATAAAACACGCTTTAATAAAACGAAAAGGCAGAGGTTTTGCTATTAAAGCTGTTTGGTTAAAAGAAAAAGCAGACATATATGCTTATATGGATGTAGATTTAGCTTCAAATTTAGAAAGTTTTCCTAAACTACTTAAAAAAATAATTGCTGGATATGATATTGTAACTGGCTCAAGACATTTAAAAAAATCAAAAATAAAACGCTCATTACATAGGGAAATTTGTTCAAGAGGATATAATCTTTTAGTGAGGGCTTTTTTTGATACAAAAATATGTGATATGCAATGTGGTTTTAAAGCTATAAATTATAAAATAAGAAATGAATTATTAGCTAAAGTAGAAGATAATGAATGGTTCTTTGATACTGAATTAATTCTATTAGGGGAGCACAATAGGTATAAAGTAACAGAAATTCCTATAATTTGGACTGGTAATTTAGAAACAAAAGTAGAAATTATTAAAACAATTATTGATTATATTAAGGATTTAATTAAACTAAAAAAAAGGTTAAAGAAATGAAAGTTATTCTAATTAATCCTTCAATGAATAAACAAGTGTATGCTGATTATACTGATCAAGCACCTATTCTTCCTCCTTTAGGTTTATTGTCAATTGCATCAATTATGCAAGAGTTTAGTGATGATATAATCTTGATTGATATGATTGCTCAAAAAATAAGTATTAAAGAACTTAATCAAATATTAAAAAAAGAAAAACCTGACATTTTATGTTTAACTTCTTCAACAGCAACTGTTAACAATGCAAAAAAAATAATAGTTTCTGCAAAGAAGCATAATGATTCGCTAATAAGTATAATGGGTGGGTCTCACATTTCTTTATTTCCAAAAGAAACTATGAAAGAATGTTCTGCTCTGGATTTTGGGTGTATTGGTGAGAGTGAAGAGACTATAAAAGAATTATTCCAATCTATTAAGGATAAAAAAGGATATGAATTTATATCAGGTTTAATTTATAGAAAAAATAAAAAATCAATTCTTAATGATAAAAGAAAATTAATTAAAGATTTGGATTTGTTACCAATTCCCGCATTTGAGTTAATTAAAGATATTAATCTATATTTTCATACTGGTTTAAGATCTAAAGGAATTGCATTTCCATTAGTAACTTCAAGAGGTTGTATCTATAATTGTTCTTTTTGCGATCAAGGCGTATTTTCGATGAAATGGAGAGCTCATAATGCTGAAAAAGTAATTGAAATGATAGAAAAAGTTAGGGACTTGTTTCATGTGGATTATATTTCTTTTGAAGATGATAATTTTGCAATCTCAAAGACTAGAGTTATTGAAATTTGTAAGTTGTTAATAAAAAAGAAAATTAAGATAAAATGGGGTTGTAGTCTTCATATAAACAATGTTCATGATGATATGCTTTATTGGATGAAAAAAGCTGGTTGTTGGAGTGTGTATGTTGGAATAGAATCTGGAACTCAAAGAATACTGAATGATATGAATAAAAATATTACAATTGAAAGAGTTTTTGAAAAAACAAAGCTAATTAAGAAGAATAAATTAAAAGCGTATGGCTCTTTCATAATTGGTTATCCTACTGAAACAAAAGAAGAAATAGAACAAACAATCAGATTAGCTCTTAAATTACCTTTAGATGGTGCTTCATTCTTTGTTTTTACGCCATATCCAAAAACTAATATTTATAACGAATTAATTAAAGATAAAATAATTCCAAATGATTGGAATAGGTTCTCAGCTCATAATTCAAAACCAATAATTGTAAACAAACACTTAAATGAAGCATATTTATTAAAAAAACAAAAGAAAGCATATACTAGATTTTATTTAAGGCCAAAATTCATACTTAAAAACATGGATAGAGTATTTGATTTAAATTTTTTAATGAAAGTAATGAAATTCTTAAAAGAACTTTTTTAGTGATTACTACTTTCTTATTTGATTGGTGGGTGAATCTTGACTGATTTTTTCCAAAAAGTTTATTAAATTCTATTTTTCTTTAATGTATTAATGATGAAGAAATCTTTAAGTATATTTTTATTCTTATTCTTTTTCTTAACATATTTTACTTCAGGAATAATTATTTTTGAAGAACATGCTTCAGAATTAGATGATATTATTCTTGATGCAGATATATTTAGAGTTATACAAGATATTCAAGACACGGAGAATTCTAATCATTATCGAACAGGTGTTCATCCATTATTTGTTATTCTCTTAAGGCCTTTATCTTACGTTTTAGAACTCACTTTTGGATCTACTGTGTTGATTGCCTTTTTTTTAAATTCAATTGCAGCATCATTAATAGTTGTATTTTCATTTTTGTTTTTTAAGAAACTGAATTATTCTAGCACTTTTTCTTTCACTTTTTCTTTTATCTTAGGTGTAAGTTGTTCTATTCTATTGTTTGGTTCTGCAGTAGAAACACACATATTTTCCGGTTTAAGTGTTGTTTTATTATATTATTTATTATTATTAAGATTAAAAAGTGATATTTCTAAAAAGAATTTCTTTTGGTTACTTTTATGCGCTTCAGTATTTTCAATTGGAATGAATTTGATGAATGCTATTCATATTATTATAGTCATATTTTTCTCAAAAATGGATTATTTTCCAAAAAAAAGACAGTTCTATAATGCTTTTTATTTTTTAGGTTTATTTTCGTTCATAACAATTTTATTAAGTCTCTTTCAAAAATTAATATTTGCTAGTTCTAGATTATTCTTTATGATACAAAGTTCTTTAACTAAATATGATGTTGGCTATTTTTCATTCGATAATTTTTTATTTCATCATTTCTCTATTATATTGCTAATAAAAAATACTTTTATTAGTTTTTTCATCACTCCATTTATAGGTCCTAATCTATCATTTTATTCTTATAAGCTTTCATTTATCACTTATAATCCTGATTTTTCAATTTATGGTTTATTGTCGTTTTACTTACTTAGCATAATTATTCTAATTAATTTTTTTGTGATATATAAGATGAAGATTTTTAAGATGCCAATTTTTAAAGCAATATCTGCAGGTTTAATCATAACCATATTATTTCATTTAATTTATGCGCCTAAAAGTGTAATTGTTTTTGCTCCAAACTTTATTTTCTTAGTGGTAGCAATTATATCTGCACACGCTTTAGCATTTAATCATATAAAGAATAGTAAATGGAAAATTGGATATTATGTAGTTTTGTGGATTCTAATCTTATTAATTGTCATAAACAACATAAAATTTATGAATGTAATAAGTATATTTCTTAACTTTGTTTAGCTTCAAAACATAGTTTATTTTCCAATAAGATCAAGTGATATTTTCTTAAATAAAGCAGCATCCATTCCAATTGAAAACATTATATTGTCTGTTGGTAGATGTTTAGAAATATCATTTGAAGAATCAATATCATCCGGAAGGTTCATTCTTGGAGCTCTATCAAGTCTATGTTGAAGCATAACGCCTCCCTTAGCAGGACTTGCATAGATAATTTTCAAATCACTGCTATTTGCAGAACCAATATTCATAGTAGGAACTAATCCATATGATTCTAAAATTTTCTTTGTTTTACTCATATCATCTTCAAGAGTGTATCCTTCTGGTCTATCGTATAATGTAGGGTATGGTATGGTGTTCATTTTGATTCTACAATCATGAGGCTCTATATAAAGGTATATATTCTATAACTAGATGCTTTAAAGAGTTAAGTTGTTATTAACAAGAAACTCTATATCTGGCTTCTAAATTGTTATTTGTAAATCTCAAAGCATTTGTTAATGATAAGGTTGTTTCATTATTTCTTGCAACTCTACAATCAAATTCAGAATTTTTTTTTTTAAACGTCTCATTTAATTTTTCACAATAATCCATTCCATTACCGCTTGTATTTATTATACTTACAAAAATAATTCCACTCCCTTCCTCTAATTTATTTACTTGGAATATATTTTTATGAGTAAAACCTAGTTTAATAATTTCTTCTGTGAAATAATTAATAGCACTTGTATAGTTATTATCTTGATGTATAGTTTCAAATTTTAAACATTTACTATCTTGAAATATTTCAATATTAATATTAGAATCTTCTAAGTTCTTAATTATAGATCTATTTTCATTAGAATCAAAGTTTTTATTAAAATTATTAGGTACTATTAATATGATGATTAAAGCTATTACTAAAACACCAATAGGAGCATATACTCGAACATAATTACTTAGAGTGGGCATTTGTTGAACTCTATTTCTAAATATGACCAGTCTAATGAATGAAATGATAATAAAACAAATGATAATAACTTTAAAACTATGTATAGTGGGATTTTCTAGAAATAGTGATTTGAAAGAATTAAAAACATCTAATGATAAGATAATGAAAAAATTGAATATATTTAACATCTGATTGTATATTTATTTCATACATTATAAATTTTTCTTTATAATATTGGCAAATGTTTCGCGTGAGAATAAACATAGTTGACTGGAACAAAGATTTAAATAAAATCAATAAAGAATATGATTATAATTGGTGGTGGCGATGATTAAAACTGGATGGTCCCATATGAGTTCGAGGTGTTACGCCCTTCACTACTTAATTATTTTTGTTCAATAATACTCTGAGAATAATTTTCATTAAAGCATTTAGCCACTTCTTTTACTTTTATTAAATTTACTTTCTTAATATTGCGAATATACTTTTCTAAATCAAGTTGACATAATTCTGAATGTGCAATTTCTTCGGCTAATCTAACATTATTTTCAAGTTCTAATATGAATTCTCCTTCAATATAATTTTTCGCATTATTAAGATCTTCCTCGGTTAGTTTTTGAAGTCTATCAAATTGTTCAAAAATAATCTTTTTTATTTTTTCAATATTCTTTTTGTGACTGTTCGCATATACACACATAAATCCTGTATCAATAGATAAATCTAGATAAACACCTGCTTCATAAGCTAATCCTCTTTTATTTCTAATCTCATCAAATATCCAACCTGATTGACCTCTTCCAAGAATGGCTCTTAAAATGTCAAGTGCAAAAGAATCTTCACGATTTTCGCAAGGTAATGCATAACCCATAACAAAGTAACTTTGAGATATGTTTCTTTTTTCAATTAAACTTCTTTGCGCGTTTACTTGAGTTGGAATATTAGGTAAGTTTAACTTTTGTGATTTTAAACTTTCAAATTTATTGCTAATTTTAGAAACTACGTCTTTTACATCGCCTGTTATAGTGATAATCATATTATTTGGTACATAGAACTGTTTATAATAATCAAATAATTGAGCTCTTGTAAGATTGGTGATTGTATCCTTTGTTCCTAAAACTCTTTTACTTGCAGGGTGATCTTTGAATAACGAGTCTTGGAATAACATAAATTGATAACTACCAGGAGTATCGTATGCCATGTTAATTTCTTCAAGCACAACACCTTTTTCTATTTCAAATGACTTAATTGGAAAAGTAGAATTCATAATCATATCATTCATAATATCAAGTGCTAGATCAAAATGTTTTTTTAGAATCTTAATATAAAAAAGAGTACTATCTCTTCCTGTAGCTGCATTAAATTCTCCTCCCAAATCTTCAATTGCCTTAGAAATTTCAATTTGAGTTCTAGTTTTAGTTCCATTAAAGATCATGTGTTCTAAAAAATGTGAAACGCCCATTATTTCATCAGGTTCATAAATGCAACCAGCTTTAACAGTAACAACAAGAGCAATGGATTTAGTATTAGTTTTTTTATAAAGAATTTTTAATCCATTTTCTAAAACTTTTTTCTCAATCATTTATGGCATGATAAAAATAGCTTGCTTATAAAGTTTAATGAACATTTTCACGACTTTCTTTAAACAAAGTGAACTGAGAATAAAATGCTTCGAGTGAGATTATTAAGATAATCAATAAAGAAAATCTTATAAACAATTAAATCAATTCTGAATCTATGAAAAAATTAATTATTATAAGAGGTCCGTCAGCTGTTGGAAAGACAAGTGTAGTTAAGAAACTCATACAGAAATTAACTGGTAAAGTCGCTTATATTCCTGTTGCTCACACAACATACTCATTAATTCCTGAAGATATCGCGTTTGCCTCAAATAAATTAATTGATTTAATGCATGATAACGCAGATGATTTAATAAGAAATTTTCTAAACGCGAATTATACAGTGATATCTGATGCAATATTTTCTCATTCAACAAAAGGACAATCAAGATTGGATAACTTAGTTCAAATAGGGAAAACCAATGGCGCTAAAGTATATGTTTTTGAATTATGTGCTGATATATCAACATTAAAGAACAGAGCTAAAAAAAGAAAACGATCAAAAGATGAGACAACAAATTATGACTTAATCGATAAAAAATACTCTAAGTTTCTAAAAACAAAATATGAAGGCGCAATTAATATAGATACAAATAAAAAAACACTTAATCAAATAGCTGATGAAATAATGACTTATTTCTGAATAAATGATTTATAAGTTTCTTTAAAATAAACCGTTAAGTTTAAATTCATTAATCAAATCAATCAAATATGCAGTTAAATTTTTCACAAATGTATAGGTATAATGAAATGAGTAGTAAAAGAATTCTAGTTGTAGATATTGAAACAACAGGATTAAAACCTAAAAAAGATTTAATTGTAGAAATTGGAATTGTTGAATTAGATCTTGAAACAGGCAATAAAAAAATTGTTTACAATAAGTTAGTAAAAGAAGAATCATTTGGAGAACAGCACAGTGATAGTTGGGTGTTTAACAATTCTGACTTGAAATACGATGATGTATTGAATGCATCAGAACTAAATATTGAAGAGATACAACAAATTATGAATGATAACCTTGTAACTGCATATAACAAATCATTTGATTTTGGATTTCTAAAATCCAGGGGTTTGATTATTACTGAATTACCTTGTCCGATGATGTTAATGACTCCAATATGTAAACTTCCAGGAAATTTTGGAAATTATAAATGGCCCAGTGTACAAGAAGCATGGGATTTCTTATTTAAAGAAACTGATTATGTGGAATTACACCGAGGAGCAGATGATGCATTGCATGAAGCAGATATCGTTTATGAACTCTATAAACGAGGCGTTTTTTTCTCTTAAAGAATAAATATCTTAGATTACCAGGCCCATCTTCAATACAAACATAAATAAACCTCCTCGTCATCTTTCAAACTTATGGATGAATGTCATCAATCAGGGGTTTGCTGCAAGCTATTCTTAATTAATCTTAATAAGGAAGAATATGAGTCTGGTAAATACGAAACTGAACTTGGAAAGTTTGGAATTGTTGAGTTTGAAAAAGCAGAACTTACTGGTCAAAATATTTTGAAAAGAAGAGAGGATGGCAGTTGTATTTATTTGAAAGATAAGTCCTGCTCAATACATAAAACTAGACCGCAAGTTTGTAGGGGTTTCTTTTGTAATTCTAAGAAAGAACAATATCAAGATATGATTAGACAGATTAATTTGGTTAAAGAACAAAAGTAAATCAATTTCTAGATTAAAATTAAGTAAATCAGACTTAAATTGTTATTTTCTCGATAAGTTTTGTTGTTGTAGTTACTGGTCCTGCCATTAACTTAAATCGTTTAATTGTATCTTGTTGCCATCCCTTATTCACTAAAGACCTTTTAGGGCCTCCTGAAGCATCGCTAACAAGATGAGGCTGTATCATTCTATAAGCAGAATCTATCGCACTAAAATAAACACAACAGCCAGAGAACACACCTGTGAAATATAAATCAGTTATGTTATTCTTTTTGCAATATTTTTCTAAATCAGTCTTAAAAAAAGCACTGTATTCAAGTTTTTCAATTTTCTTGTCAAATTTAAACTTTGAGAATTCCTTAACAACTTTTTGACTTTCAAGATCATCTTTAAACTCTTCACCCCATAACTTAATCATGACAGGGTTCTTTCTTTTACTGCCAAATTTTGGAACTGAAATAATAACTTTTTTACCATTTTTATTGAAGGCTTTAATCAATTTTAAGATATTGTTTATTACTTTTTTTGAATTATCAGTATCTTTCATATAACCTTTTAGCATATCAATTACAATAAGTGCTTCTGTCATAATTGTTTATCCTGTTATAAGATATATAAATATTTCTTTATTTATAAATTTCATAACTTCAATACATATCTTCTTTTATCCATTGTTTCATAATCTAGTTTATCTTACGCATTATTGCTTACTATATTTTCTTTTATTGGGCTTTTCTAAATCTAGTTTCTTAAGTATTTCTTCGATGCCGACAATGTTTAAATAGAAGCTTATCCAAATTTATATTGGAGGATTTAAAATGGTAAAACAAAATAAAATATTAGCGGGAGCTATGAATAATGGTGCGTATATGAAGTTTTTCAAAGACGGGTATGATCTAAATGATTCTGCGGAAGATGTCCGTATAACTTCTTATTTTGACAAGAACAATCATGCTTTGTATGGTTGTCGTTTATGTGTTATTGCAAATGGTGGTTTTGTCTGGATTGATATGAATGAAGAGCAATTATTTGATTTAAAGAAAAGCATTCATGATTATGAAAGTTCTTTGTATGGTGAACTGTGCGAGCAAAGTTAATCTTGATTGCTTCCAACAAAATTAAACGAGGTTTGAAGAGAGGTATAAATTGGAATTAGATGAAAAGAAAAAAGCATTAAGAGAGGTAATTGATAATTTAACTGAGCGAGATATAATTGAGATTGGCGTAACAACAAGTATCCGCGATACATACACAAGTAGAAATTACAACTTAAATATAGTCAAAGAAGGAAAGATGGTGGAAATACCTATAGAAGATAACTTTGGAGATATGTTCGATGACATGGAATGAAAAAGAAGTTCTTACGCAAGAACTAGGAGACAGTGGAATCTACGTTAATAGGGAAAGATTGGAAGAGCAGGTCAATGATTGGTGCGAACAACCTGATGAAGAAAAAGGAAGTGATTTGGTCGCTGTAGGTATTTTTGGAATCATAGCAGGAATTGTATGCGTTGCTATTGGAAATGCTTTGAAGAATGAATGATGAATTCTTAAAGTGGGAAAAAAAAGGTGCATTAGAGACTTCAAGTTTAATTTTCATTGAAGATATTTTAAAAATAATCAATTTTGATAACATTCCTTATAATGATTATAAGAAGAATTTAGATTTCAATTCAAAATCTGATATGATTAGAGGATATTTTTATGGTATTGTCAAATCGGTTCAAGAAATGAAAAGAATAATTCATAAAGCAAATAAAGAAGGACCAATAGAAGATATCCTTGAAATTTCAACCAAGCTAAAGAATATATTTATTGATTACGACCTTATGGAGCCAATTCAATGGGAACAAGTTGCAGTTTTTGATTATGAGGGGTTGGAAGATGATGAAGCACTTTATGTCATATACAAAGATCAGAATTGCAAAGAATTAGGTCGAGAATCAGTTGGTAATATTATTAGAACGAAAATTGAAATAAATACTGTTCGGGATTTGTTATAGTTGAGATTTGTGTTGATGTAACAAATAAATTAATGAGATTGCAAAAAATTATGATTAAAACTATTTTTCTAGAATTTTATCCATGAAAAATAGTTTTTTATTTTATCGCCTAGATCTTGATCTCTAGCAGCCCAAATAATGATTAAGATTATTACTGGAATAACTTTTATGAAATAAAGCGCGACATTGAATAATAATTCAAATATTTTTTTAATTGCATTTAAAGTATATTGTATTACCATTTAATAATTATAGAATCATCAGTATTTAAATTTTTTTGAAATAAAAACAATTATATAACAAAACTTTCAATTATATCTCATGTCTATTCTAACTAAATCCAAATACCTTGCAGGTCTTCAATGTTCTAAACTTCTTTGGACTCTTGTAAATGACAAAACGTTCATGCCTGAAGTTGATGCTGCAACTCAACAATTATTTGATACTGGGACTGCTGTTGGTGTTTTGGCAACATCCATATTTCCTGATGGTATTAAAGTCTCTGAAGGTGGTTTCATGGAGAATATTAATGCTACTAAAGAACTTATAAGCAAAGGTAAACCTCTTTTTGAACCTGGTTTCATGGTTGATGGTTTATTTAGTCGGGGAGATATTTTAGTTCCTAATGAAGATGGTTCGTGGGATATTATTGAAGTTAAATCTTCTACTGAAGTAAAAGCTGTTAATGTTCATGATGTTTCTTTTCAAAAACTTGTTTATGAAAAATCTGGTCTGAAAATCAATAAATGTTTTCTAATGTTTATCAATAATAAATATGTTAAACAAGGAGATTTAGAACCTAATAAACTTTTTACTAAAGAGGATATAACTGATCAAGTAAAAGAGTTTACTGTTGGTATTGATGAAAGAATTTCCGATATGAAGAAGATTATCAATGGAGAAAAGCCAAATGTGGATATTGGTCCTTATTGTTCAAATCCATATACTTGTGGTTTAACTGATTCTTGTTGGAAGTTCTTACCAAAAAACAATGTTTTTTGTTTAACAAGAGGCTGTAAAAAGTCTTGGGATTTATTTGAAAGTAATATTATTTCTATAAAAGATATTCCTGGTGATTTTAAATTAACAGAGAAACAACAGCTTCAAAGAGACTGTGAACTATCAGGCAAACCATTTGTTCACAAAGAGGCCATAAAGCAGTTTTTAGGAACTCTAAATTATCCTATCTACTACTTTGACTTTGAGACTATAAATCCTGCAATCCCAATGTATGATGAGATGTCGCCCTATAAAAGAATAGTATTTCAATACTCTTTACACATACAAGAAAAAGAAAATGGGGAATTGAAACATATATCCTTTTTAGCAGATGAAAAACAAGACCCAAGAAAAGCAATTCTTGAATCAATGAAAGAACATTTAGGAACTTCTGGTACAATATTAGCTTGGAATCAAGGATTTGAAATTGGTGTAATTAGAGAACTAATTGAATACTTTCCAGAATATCAAGAATGGGGTTTGGCAATCATAGAGCGATTTAATGATTTAATAATACCATTTAGAAGCTTCTTATATTATAATCCTGTTCAAGAAGGTTCGGCATCATTAAAGAAAGTTCTTCCAGCATTAACAGATTTATCATATAAAGATTTAGAAATAGGTAATGGTGGAGATGCAAGTAGTGCTTATCAAAGAATCTGCTTGGAAGACCTTCCGAAAGAAGAAGTTGCAAAGATAAGAAAAGATTTAGAAGTTTACTGTGAACTTGATACATTCGCAGAAGTTGAAATATTAAGAAAGTTGAAGGATTTAATATCTTATTGATTAATTTAGCTAAACTAGTAGTATTTACTTATTATTATCTAATAGCTCTATAATTGAGAATGTATTAGGCAAGGTCAATTTGGAAGAAGGGCTTTTTGAATTAGAAATCTTTTTGTATTTTTCTTTGAACTCTTGTTTAATCTCACCTATACTTTTAACCAATTGGCTGATGAATATGATTTCTGCAGGAAGATCTTTTCTAGCCTTAATGGCAGTATGTTCTGTTTGAACAATAAATTTTTTACTTATCTTATCTTTCCAGTCGATATTATACATTTCATTCAGATAAATTAGTAAATACTCTTCTTTTTTGTCTGTAAATTTGTCAAATACTGCGTTAGCACCTTTGCTCAAATATGCTGTGACTTCAACCCAAACAACCTCACTTACCTTGCTTTCATTGAATTTTATAGCAACTAAATCAAATTCATCCCTACCACCACTTCCTGTTGGTTTTCCTGGCAAATTTTGCAGACATAAATACCCTTTCAACAAAAATATTTCCTTAACAAATTCTTCAAGTAATTGCCCATCCATAGACTCACTCAACTGTTCTTTGCATATAAATATTTCGATAAGAATAATCAAATTCTAATAATGAGCTATCTTTACCCTAAATAATTGAACGAATAATAAATTGCGTAGATATAAATTTATAATTTTAACTTTCCGAAAGAATTATATATTTCTTGCTCGTTTAGATTAATATGTCATTAGAAGATATTCGTAAACGGATTATTGATTTTCGTGAAGTTCGTGATTGGGGTCAGTTTCATAATGCTAAGGATTTAGCTATTTCTCTTTCTTTAGAAGCTTCTGAAGTTCTTGAGTTATTTCAATGGAAAAAGTCTTTGGAAGAAATTGAACAGACAGTTGAGACTAAAAAAGAACAGCTTTCTGAGGAAGTTGCTGATGTTTTACTTTATTTAATAAATTTATGTGATATTGCAGATATAGATTTGGAAAAAGCTGCTCTAGACAAATTAGATAAGAATGAGAAAAAATATCCTGTTGAGAAAGCAAAAGGTAATGCTAAAAAATATGATGAGTTTTAAAGAATGATTGATAGACAGATTATTTATGGTGCATCACGAAATGATTTCTTTCAAGATGTTAGACTGAATAAATTAGCCGACATAATGAAATCTAATTTTGAGGAGCATAGTGGTTATAAGGTGTCTGATTCAGAGTTTAATTCTTGGTCTACTACAGGAGAAAAAATTAAGAACCTTGTGGAATTTGCAGAGTTAGATGATATTCACATATCTTTTGAATATCAAGTTCCTTACACTCAAAAAAGAATTGATTGTTTATTATTTGGTAAAAATCAATCTGATAAAGGAGTGGTAGTTCACATTGAATTAAAGCAGTGGCAAAAAGTTGAACCTCTTGATATTGAAGGTAATTTTGTTGAAACTTATACTGGTGGAGGAAATAGAAAAGTAGCTCATCCATCTCAACAAGTTGAAGGATACCATAATTATTTGGTTGGCTTTGTTGAAGTTTTTGAAGAAGAATTAGATTTAGTTGGTTGTTCTTATTGTCCAAATTATAAAAAACATATTGGTGAGGGTTTATTTAGTCCTAATTATGTTTCTGTTTTAGAAAAATATCCTATTTATACTCATGAAGATGTTCAAAAACTTGCTGATAGATTAAAAGAACTATTATCTAAAGGAGATGGTTTTAGTATTTTTAATAAGTTTATGCAATCTCCAGTTAAACCTTCTAAAAAATTATTAGAATCTGCATCTAATATTATTAAAAATCAATCAGATTTTTCTCTTTTAAATGACCAAATTTATGCCAAGAATGTTATTATGGATAAGATTAAGAAAGCTGATAAGTTTGGACTAAAGAGCGTTGTTATTGTTAAAGGCGGACCTGGAACTGGAAAAACAGTTATTGCACTTCATTTGTTAGCTGAACTTGCAAAAAAACAGAAGTCAGTATTTTTTTCTTCAAAATCAAAACCTTTAATTGAGGCCATTAAACATAAGATTGATCGTAAAGAATCAAAATTATTATTTGCTTCTTTGAATCCTTTTGTTCCATCAAGGGTTGAAGAAAATGGTTTAGATGCTTTAATTATTGATGAAGCACACAGAATAGGCAAATCATCCAATAGTCAGTTTACAAAACCTATTGACAGAACTGATATGCCTCAAATTGAACAATTAATAAGATGTGCTAAAACCTCAATATTTTTTATTGATGATAAACAAGTTATTAGATATTTAGAAGTTGGAAATTCTAATTTAATAAAAGAAATTGCAAATAAATATGATTGCGAAATTAATGAAGTTGAATTAGTTTCCCAGTTTAGATGTAATGGTTCTGATAATTATCTTGATTGGTTAGAATCAGTTTTAGGTCATTCAACTCAAAGAAGAATATTGACAAAACAAGACAATTTTGATTTCAAAATTGTAGATTCTCCTTCACAACTTTATTATTTAATCAATCAAAAGAACTCCGAACCTAAAAAAACTGCAAGAATTGTTGCAGGTTTTTGTTGGCCTTGGTCAAAAAAATTAGATTCAAATGGTGAATTAGTAAAAGATGTTCAAATCGGTGATTTTGCAATGCCTTGGGAAACTCATGGAAATATTAAACCACCTGAAGGATATGTTAAGTGGTTTGAATGGGCATATAAACCAGATGGAATTAAACAAGTAGGATGTATCTATACCGCTCAAGGATTCGAATTTGATTATATAGGGGTTATTGTAGGGAAAGACCTAATTTATGATACAGAAAATGATTGCTTAATTGGAAATGTTGAAGGAACATGTGACCATATATTAAAAAGAAGCAAAGCAAGATTTGATGAATATGTGAAAAATATTTACAGAGTTCTAATGTCAAGAGGAATGAAAGGCTGTTATGTTTACTTTGTAAATAAAGAAGTTGAGAACTATTTCAAAAAACATATGGACTTATAATTTAGTTTTTTCATAATCTAACAATAATTCTCTTCCTTTTTTAGAATTAAAATCTATAAATTCAAATTTACGCTTATTAATCTTTCTAAATTGTCGTAAACGAGTATCTACAGTATATCCTTTAAATATGGTAAGTTCTTTGATGGACATGTATAAATTTAATCAAAAAAGTCTTAATAAGTTTTGTTTAGAAAAAACTGAAAGGTTTTCGGTTAAAAGATTTTACCCCATTTACTATGTGTTATATAGAATTTATTTATGCAGTCGCTTTACATAATGCTTCGGAGTTTTGTATTTCAGAATGTGATTCTCTCATTATATTTTGTCTACTTTCTACAATTGTTTTATTTCTTCTTACAGTTTCAAATCTAAATTCTACTGTAATAATATTATTTTCTACTTTTGTTTTAAATCCCCATTCTTTCACATTTCTAAGCGAGATTTTATCTAGACCAAATAATTTAGATGCTCCAAAAATTTGTATTCCTGTTATAAAATCTTCATTATCTATATCTAAGATTATATCTCCAAAGTCTAATGAAGTTTTATATTCTCGATTTTTTATTTTAAAAAATAAGGTGTCCTCTCTATAATCATAATTAACTTCTCCTTTTCCTTCTGCTTTAAGATGTTTAGACATTTTTTATAGTTGGTAGTTTGTTTATATTAAAAAAGGTTATTATTTCAGTCTTTTTATTCATAATGAAAAATATTATCTTAATAAAATGATTTTTTCTTCGAAAGAATGCACAATACCTGCCATTTTTTTGCAATCCAATAAGTTTCGGTTTTTCTTTCTTTAAAACATTTTTTAACATTTCAGGTTTATAAATTTTTCTTTGAGCTTCACTAACTCTAAATAATGCATGAGGGCTAACATCCATAGTCTCAAAGTGTTTTTTAACTATTTGAGCAAATTGCTCTTTTGAAATAATTTCAACAATTTCGTTTTCACTCATATTATTGAATATGTGTTATTAGTTAAAAATATTGCTAAAAATTATTAATTTTTTTTAAGAAATATTAAATTCCTTGGAAATTTAGTTAAAAGTACGCCTCGAACGGGATTCGAACCCGTGTCCTCGGCTCGAAAAGCCGAGATGATTGACCGGACTACACCATCGAGGCAGTGTTAGAATTTCTGTGCTTTATTACAAGCTCAGTTATCAGTCCTTTTTATTAGTGAATGGAACTCTGATTTATTTAAAAAACTTTCTTTTTACTATTTAGGAAAAAGACAGTTCAAAATTGTTTTAATTTTGCTTCACTTTCTTTTTCATTTTTTTTTCTAAATAAGGAAAATGATCATAATTTATCTCTTATAACTTTAGGTTCATGTCGCAGATCACTTTCACTTATTGGGTATCCATGTATTTCTAGCTTGTAAAATCCCCTTGGTCTTGGAAACCTATCTACCTGTAGTTTTACTATATTAGTTAATTCATCTTTTGATTCGCCTATTTCATCTTCAAATCGATGAAACATAAACATTCTTCCATGTGCATATCTTGGATCTAATATTCCTATCCCATGATTAAATACTTCTAATTCTGCGTATTCTCTATCACATAAAAATTTAGAATTATATGCTTTTACTCCTTGGTGTTTGTTTGTTTTTGCATGTTTAATATCGTACCAGCTTTGTACTTTGTTAATTGCAGGATTTAGCATGACTATTCTATTTTCTTCTCTTCTTGCTATTAGTTCTTCATTTCCTATCCACATGAATGTTTCGTGTGAGTCGTATTCTAGTAGCATTTCATTTTTTCTTAAGAATAAATCTTTTAAATTGTATTGCGCCACATTTTTTATTGCGTTTTCATCTGCTTCATGCGGTTTTGGTAACCATATAGGCCTATATCCTATTCTTGCTTCTAAGTAATCTAGTTTTTTATTTATTACCCTGTGGAATTCATAGTATAATTCTGGCTTTTTCTCCAGTTGTTGAAACATTTCTCTTGTAGATAGCATTAGGTATTAGAAATTGTATCTTATTTAATAAGATATATATACTACTCTTTTACCCATATTTGTATGGATTATATTTTCATCGAAGAAGAAACAGAATTTAGAGCAGTTATTAAGAAATCTATCTTCACTGCTTACATAAAACCAATTAACAACGAAGAAGATGCTAAAAATCTGATAGAAAACATAAGAAAGAACAATAAAGATGTAGGTCATGTAGCTTACGCATATAATATAACTGATGTAGTTAACAATAAACCAAATACGACAAGTAGATATAGTGATGATGGCGAACCGTCTAAAACAGCCGGTTTTCCCATACAACAATTAATAGAACGCCATAGTATCACTAACACAATCATAGCTGTTTCTAGAGTCTTTGGTGGAACGCTACTAGGCACGGCGGGTTTAATCAGAGCTTATGGCGGTGCTGCAGGCATGGTTTTTAGAAATGCTAAAACAATAAAACGACCATTAACAACACCTTTCTACCATTCAATTAACATTAAACAACTATCAAAAGCTAAAGCATACATAAAAAACAATAATTTAACACATAAAGAAGAATTCTTTGGAGAAAATGTTAATTTAACAATAAACATTCCAATTAATACCAACATAAAAGAAGAATTCTTATCAAATCTTTCTTAATCCGAACAATTCGTACGGTTTTGAGTCTATATGTTCTGCTAGTTTAGCATATTCTTGTTTACCTTTATTTGTTTCAAGTAGATTTTTCCCGTTTGCAAGGTTATTTTCTGCGTCAGACTTGATAACTATTGCTATTTCTGCTCTTATTGCTGTTTCATTGCCATATTTTGCTGTGTGTGTGCTTGGAAATGTTATTATTCCATTTTCCACATCATGGTCTAGATTGTTTAAATCATTTAACATAGCTTTACTCTTGCCTAAATTTAATATTGCTTGTTTCTTATTTTCAGATCCCACTCCTAAAAAGTCATAGTTTATTCCAAATAAGTCGTAGCTTAATCCTGTTAATAAGTCAAAACTTGCAGCACCTAATTTTGTAGAGTATTTCATATGTTGTTCTATTGTTTTTCTTGATTTAGTATTTAGAACTAATTCCATTAATTTTTGATATGCTTGTTCTGTGTGGTTTTTTTCTCCACCTAACATTCCACTTACTAAATCTGCGTTTGCATAAATCATCATGTCATTTGTATCTTTGTATTGTCCAAGTTGTTCGCCTAGAAATAATCTTCTTTGTGTTTGTTCAAATAGTGCGGTAATGTCTTTTGGATTTTTCCCCTTTGACATTTCCCCTATTAATTGGTTAATTGATATTAGTGCTATTGTTCCCACACCCATGCTAATTTGTTCATTTTCTTCTTGTTTTTTCGCTTTAACAATATTGCTTATACTAACTCCTACTCTGGCGCGATATTCTAATTCTGATTTATTGTCTTCTATGGCTGTAAATGCGGCAGTTGTGTCTAGTGAGAATGCTGAACAGTCAACCAATATTGCTCTCAAGTCATTTGTGTAAGAATTAATTATTTCTTTGCTTGGAAATTTATCATTGAATAATTTGAAGAGGTTCATTATTTTTTTAAATAGGTGGGCAGTTTATAAAGTTATATCTCTAAAGTAGTAAAGTTGACGTAACTCTAATTCACACAGTAAGTCAAGAAATCATCTAAAAGTATATTCAAGTATAAACTAAGCCTTATATGTGCTAATTGTCTCCATATAGTAATCACAAATAAAGTGGTACTTTCAAATAAACAATTAGCAGAGTATTATGCATCTACATTAACGGGTAGCAGAGTAGTTAGAACGCGCAAGCAAGCTAAACTTTTACATTATTTAGAAAAAAACAATGATAAAAGTTTAGAAGCTAAAATCAAAATGCTTTCAAAAGTATGCGACTATATAGAGCATTCTAAAACCAATCATGAAGATACATTTCTAAATAGAACTGTTTATCTTTCAGACGAATCAGGTCTGGCACCAAAAGCTATGCGAACTTACGGAACTGATCCTGTGGAAGTCAGAATTCCTACCTTAAAACTAGGTATGTTACAAGCTATAGAAAATAATTTATCCGAAGATCTTAAACCAATATTTCAACAATTATATTCAAACTCGAATTTAGATGAAATAATATTAGATGATTCATTTGTACAACGAATTGACGAAGTAGAATCTAAACTAAAAGACATAAAAGATAAGTTTTATACTTATGGTGAATTATTGCTTCCTGACACAGAATACCGTTCAATTGATTTTGGTCCATTAAAAATAAAGTATTTAGTAAAACCAAGGTCAAATGGTAGGATATCGAAAGAAAAAGAAGAACAAATAATTCAATCTTATCTAAATCATAAAAAAATACGTAATGTAGAAGATGAATTAGATGTGTCCTTTGCAACCGTGAAGGCAACCATTAGTAGAAATAACATTCTTAATTATGAGGATGAAAAAAATAAAATTAAATTAAAATTAATTGACGAAGGATTAAATTCTAGAGAAATAGCTGATAAAACAGGTTTAACAACATATGAAATAAGAACCACTGCGCATCGTGAAAATAAATCTTTATCGCCAGCTCCATCATCAGTGAAAAAAATTTACACAAAAGAAGACTATGAATTAATTGATGCTGCAATAGATAAATATACTTATGCAAGTAAGGCATCAGCAAACGCTCCTTATAGTGAACGTGTAATTGCAGCTAGAATTCACGAACGTGGGTTGTACGGATTTAATATGTCTGAAAGTGATTTAAGAACATTATATCATGAATTCAAAGGTAAAATTGGACCTATGGCAAAAAAAGCAAATGTAGGTATTGTGACTATGAAAACCAAAATAGAAACCTTGGATGATTTACCTGAATTTAAACTTCCAAAAGTGTCTTGGGAACAAGAAGGAGAATACAAACAATTACATAAAACCTACGAAGGAAAAATTGACTATGCTGTAAAAAATAGTTCTCACACTCTTCAAACATTGAAACGTGTATGGGGAATACTTGAACTAGAAATAATTCAAAAACCAAGAAAAAACGAAGAATTATGGGCTAAAGTTAAAGCCTACAAAATAGAACATCCAAATGAGAGTCAAAGAAAAATAGCTGCAGCGTGCGGATGTACTAAAAATATGATTCCATACATTCTCGGCCTTGTAAAACCTCAATCTAAGAATCCTAATAAATGAAACATATATAAACTATCTAGTACCTGTTAATCTTAAATGAAGTTCAAAACATTCACTTTAGATAAATTCCAAGAAGATTCTATCAAAGCAATAGAAAATGAACAATCAGTTTTAGTCTCTGCGCCAACTGGTTCAGGTAAAACACTTATAGCAGACTATATCATTGACAAATTCTTAAAGGAAAACTCTAGAATTATCTATACTGCACCAATTAAAGCGTTATCCAACCAAAAATATAAAGAATTTACAGATTCTTATGGTGAAGAAAAAATAGGCCTTATAACAGGTGATCTAGTTATAAATCCAACAGCTCAAATTCTATTAATGACTGCAGAAGTCTACAGAAATATGGTTATCGTTAATGATGAAACTCTAGACTCTGTTGCTTACTGTATAATGGACGAAATTCATTATATTAGCGATGTGGATAGAGGTCATGTTTGGGAAGAATCAATCATTTTTTCACCTCAGCAAGTTAAATTTTTATTCCTATCAGCTACAATTCCTAATTCAGTAGAATTTGCATCTTGGGTTTCAAGCATTAAAGATACTAAAGTAAAAGTAATAACATCAGATGTTAGATCAGTTCCTTTAGAAAGAAAATTCTATGATGCAGAACTTGGAATTACAACATTAGAAGAAATTGCTGAGAAAAAAGAATTAGACAAATATCCTGATTATAATCATTTTATGAAAGGAAAACATAAACCGCCTAGAGTTGCAAAACCTGACTTCAGATTTTTAATCAAAGATTTAGGTCCAGAAAACCTTCCTTGTATTTACTTCGTTTTTTCAAGAGCTAAAACTATGGAGTATGCAGCATCTTTAGCAGGCAACAACCAATTCTTATCAATAGAAGAACAAAAAGAAGCTATAGGCATTGCAAGTAAAGAATTTAACGAATTAAACAAAGAGATAATCTCATTAAAGACAACTCAAAAACTACGAGAATGCATTCCAAAAGGTGTAGCATTCCATAATGCAGGAATTCTTCCAGAGCTAAAACATATAGTAGAAAAATTATTTTCCAAAGGCTTAATCAAAGTCCTTTTCACAACAGAAACATTTGCTGTAGGAATTAACATGCCTGCAAAAACAGTTTGCTTTGATGCTTTAAGAAAATACTCTGATGCTGGATTTAGATATTTAACTTCAAAAGAATACTTTCAAATCTCAGGAAGAGCAGGAAGACGAGGAATTGATAAAAAAGGACTATCTGTCGCAGTAATTTTCAGACCAAGTGCAGATATTGGTAAAATAAAATCATTCACTACAGCTGATACTTTACCGCTAAGATCTCAATTCAGATTAACTTACAACACTATCCTAAATATGATCAATCAACATAGCGCAGAAGAGAATACAACTATACTAACTAAGAATTTCTTAACTTATCAAAAACTAAAAGGCACTACAACAAACAGAGTTTTAGGTTCGATCAAAGCAAGGTTCACAAGAGCTACAAATTTCTTAACTGACATGGGTTATGTTAAAGATGGGAAATTAACATCATTAGGATTATTTGCAACTAAAATTTTTGGTAATGAATTAGAAGTTTCTCAAATCTTTGAAGGAGATATAGAACTTAATGAATACAATATCCTTTTACTTCTTGCATCGCTTGAGTATGAAGAAAAACGAGGGGTTGTCTTTCATAAAACCTACGAAAATCGCGATACAAAAGAACTTTACAGACAAACTCAAAGAAATACAATCTTAAGACGAGGTGATTGGACTCAAAACATCGATAAAATTACTGCAATTATTTATCCTCTTTACAATCAAAAGAAATTTGTTGAAATTCTAAAGAACACAAATTGGTTAGAAGGAGATTTAATTAGAGTTTTAATGCGTATAATGGATAAGTTAGAACAAATTGGTAAGGCTTCAAATGATGAAGAACATCGTCAAATGATTACTAATTGCAAAAACCTAGTCATAAACTCATTAGAAGGAATACATTTATTCTAAATTTAAACTTAGATTTTTAAATATTACTTCACTCCATTCTATATGAGTCATATAATTACGCCACCTTCGATCAGAGAATCTATTGCAGAATATTTTGTATCAGGGGGGAAATTTGATATTTCTGCTTTAGAATCTATATTATTAAGAAAACCTGGTGGAATGGATCTTTCCAATCTTGATAAAGAACACATTTATTCTATGAGGAATCATTATTATGATTTAGTAACACATTATGTTAATGAGAATATAGATAGAGATTTTGATGAAGTTAAGAAGACAACCGATAAATTTCCCCATATTCTAACTCCTAATGCGATGATTGTTAAATCTGATGAAGAACTGTTAGATCATGCGTTATTTGCTTATCAAGTTTCAAATTTTCATTATATTCTAGGTTCTTATTTTGATATGAAACAATCATTTCCAAATAGTTGTTGTGGCAGGTCATCTAGAAATGTGACTTTATCTTTAATGGATCATGGTTATTCAAATGCAACTTATGCCTATAATGATTATTATGATCATGGTTATGTTGTTTTACCATTTGTTCATACAAAGAGAGATATGGCTGGCGTTATTTTGATTGATCCAACTAGTGACCAATCAGGAAATGGCACCCCTAGAAATCTCACAATCTTAAAATTCGGCGATAAATGGACTTATAAAATTGGTTGGAAATATAGGGATGATTTATTCCCTTCACATCTTTGTTCAATTGATATTTTGCGAACTCAAGATGAAGACTCAACGATTGATTCATATTATCAAGAGGGGGGAGAATTCCTAAGAGAGGCATACGCAAATCCAGTTGAAGTTAATATCACAAAAGAAAATTTATTTCTAGAAAAAAAGATTGCAAGTTAAATTTTAATTAATCTTTTTAAATACTCGACCAATCCTTGAATTATGAGTTTATCTAACGCCCCAGATTCCAGTATTGAATATATTGCAGAATATTTTGTTTTACATGATAATCTGGATATTTCTGCTTTAGAATCTATTCTTTCAACTAAAAAGGGTGGTAGAATTCTAGATGATGTTGAAAGGGATGTTATTCTTCCAATGGAAGATTATTACATGGACTTTGTACCTCATTATGTTTCTCGAACTAAGGATAGGGATTTTGATTATGTGAAAAAAACTTTAGATAAATTTCCTGATATAAATACTCCTAATTCCATGCTTATTAACTCTGATTTAGAACTTTTTGAACATGCCTTATTTGCTTATCAAGTTTCAAACTTTCATTATATTTTAGCTAAAGGTCATAATATGAAATCTGATTTTCCAAAACTTTGTTGTTCTATATCTTCAGTGAATTTATCCTTATCACTTTTAGAACATGGTTATTCAAATGCAACTTATGTTTATAATGCGTATGCAGATCATGCTTACAGTGTTTTACCATTTGTTTATCCAAAAAGAAATTTAACAGGGGTTATTTTAATTGATCCAACAAATGATCAGGCAGATAAGAATAATTCTAAAAATTTAGTTTTATTAAAATTTGGTGATGAATGGTCTTATAAAAATAACTGGAGTATGAATGCAGAATTATTTCCTGAAAGGGCTTCCTCGATTGATGTTAGGCGTAAACTAACTCATGATTTTGATGGAACAAAATATCATAAAGATGTAATTAAATTCTTAAAACAAGCATATGCAAATCCAGTCATGGTTAATATTGCTAAAGAAAAGAATTTATTTCTAAATTCCAAATAATCATTCAAAACATATTGCTGCTGAAGAAATCAAAGATTTCTGATGCTCAATACGTTTAGCCAATTTAAAATAAGCGTTTAAAACGTATTGTTGTTGAAGAAATCAAAGATTTCTGATGCTCAATATTTGCGTGTGCTTATTTAAAATAAGCATTAAGCACATACTGCTGTACCATTCTATGAGTATTAAAGAAACTTCCATTAATAGCAATCGAATGTTTCATAACTTTTATCCAATGGTCTCGTTCTTGATAATATTTTGGAATGATTAAATATTCAAGTTTATTGTATAAATCAATTACGTCTTTTTCTGTATCGTTTTGAGTTGCTTCATCTACTGGATCTCCAATACTCCACCCAGTTAATGTTTCTATATGTCCTTCTAACCACCAACCATCTAAAATAGATAAATGAGGGATTCCATTGTGTGCTGCTTTCATACCGCTAGTTCCAGATGCTTCTTTTGGTCTTTGAGGAGTATTTAGCCACACATCCACTCCTGAAATAAGTAACTTTGCAACGTCAATTTCATAATTTTCCATATAACAGACTTTGATTTTGTCGCTTACAGATTTCATTTTTTCAATGATTCGTTTAATGATTTCTTTTCCTTCACCGTCATGGGGATGTGCTTTTCCACCATAAATAATCTGTATTCCGTCTGTTTTCTTTGCAATAGATTTTAATCGTTTTATATCTGCAAATAACATATCTCCACGTTTATATGAGGCTGCTCTTCTTGCAAATCCTATAGTGAATACTTCAGGATCCATTTCAACTCCATATTCTGCTTTGACATGGTTAAATAAACTTGTTTTTGCCTTTATGTGTGCATCCCAAATTTCATCTGCCGGTATGCTTAACATATAACGAAGACTAAATGGATCATATTCCCATGCAGGTAAATATTTTGAAAATAATTCTCTAAATGGTTTTGCAGTCCAAAAATGCGAGTGTACTCCATTAGTTATAGATTCAATATGGTAACCTGGAAACATGCTTCTTGATACTTCGCCATGTTTCTTTGCAACTCCATTAACATATTTACTAAATCGAAGCCCTAAGAAAGTCATATTTAGTTTCCCTTTGTAGAGAACTTCTGATTCTAATTTTGGGGTTAGATATTTCTCCCCTAATATTCCTCTTGCCATTTCAGCAGGGAATTGATCGTGTCCTGCAGGAACTGGTGTGTGAGTTGTAAATACACATCTTTCTCTTACTCTTTCTAAAGCGTTTTTGCCTTTTGTTTTCTTAAATAATTCAATTCCGAGTAGTGCGCTATGTCCTTCGTTCATGTGAAACTTTTCTACATTGCAACCTAGTTTCTCAACCATTCGCATTCCGCCAATACCTAAAATTGCTTCTTGACATAATCTGTAATATTGATCATTCCCGTATAATTTCTCAGTTATTGTTCTATCATAATCTGAGTTTTTTGGATTATCTGTATCTAAAAATAATACTGGTAGAATTGATCCTGTATTCCCTTTTAATTTATACATCCAAACATTTACAATAACATCTCTTCCTTGTATGTTAACAATTACTTGTTTGTCAAGCTTAGTCATTTGTTTTTCATAATCCCAATTTACTTCTTCTTCATGTTGGTTTCCTTGTTCATCAATTGTTTGCTTAAAATACCCTTTCTTGTAAAGTAAAGTTGTTGCAACAACTGGTAATTCTAAGTCTGCCATGCTTCGAAGTGTATCTCCTGCTAAAACTCCAAGTCCGCCTGAATATGTTGGTATTGAATTTTTCAAACCAATTTCCATTGAGAAATAAGCTACATGCATTTTAGGAAAGTTAATTGTGTCTACCATGAGTAATTCTTGACCTAACTCCTTTATATATTTTTATAGAAAATATCTGTTTGCACTAAATAATAAATTATGTGATAAATTTTACATTAAATTATTTATAAGATATGAAGTGTTCAATACATTTTGGTTTATATATTCTTTTTAATTTATGTTTTTCAGTTTCAGTAATGGTATCTTTTCCAATAATAATTGTTTTATCTTCATAAGGCGCGATAGTAATTCCATCCGACATATATCTTTGAGTGTGGAACGTATCCAACCCACATATACTTCCGTTCATTTCTTCATTACACATTGAAGATTTTAATAGGATGTGAGGTGATTTTTTAATTAAATCACTCATATTTTTTGTAGAATCTAATTCAATGTTTGATTTATCTCTAAAAGGAAAATAATTCCCTCTAAAATCCAATAATAAACCTGAAACAATAATTATTTTTCCTTTATTTTGTAAATAATCAATGACATTTAGAATTTCTTCATCAAACATTGTTATTTCATCAATACCTATTACTTTAGTATCTTTTTTTAATTTATTAATTATTTCTTCACTATTAGGAATATTTTCACTCGGCGCTCTTAATCCATCATGAGTTGTGATTTCACCAATGGTATATCTATTATCAATAGTAGGGCTAAAAATTTGAACTTGTGTTTTTACTCTATATCTGTTTGTTTCTAGAATTAAACTTGTTGTTTTACTGCCAAACATACCCCCTGCAATTATCTCTAATTTTCCAAACATAAATAGGGTAAATTTTTCTAAATTTAAATAGTTTAGTATTGTCACTTCAAAACAAAGAATCATTTTACCCATTAATTATCTATAAAATTAGATTAAATTCTCTTTAGCCAGATAATAAATAGTTGCTGCCGCTCCAACTCTAAGGATATCTAACATGATTTCTCCTCCAATAGCAATACTATACATGACAAGTTTCTCTTTTTTACTTAATTCAGGATCATTTTTATAAGATTTTATTGCGTGATATGCATAATACCCTGGGATGAATGCTGCTAAATTTTCATTTTTGAATGTTTCATTTATCTGCATCCGTCTAGCATTTCTAACAAAAATATCCTCTTTTTTCCCATAAAATAAATCATCAACAAAATCATTTATTTTTTTATTTATTTTTTTATTGATATCAGGTAGCATAATTTTAGAAATAAAATGTTATTTATAAGCATTTCAGACAATTAATGTTGATTTAAGTAAATTATATATACAACATCTCTAGTTAACGATTCATGGATAATTTTTGGTTTAAACGAAAAAAGTATGGATACGGTTGGCAACCTTCAAGCAGAGAGGGCTGGTTTGTAACAATAGTTTTCATTGCAGTTGTAGTCTTTACCGCAACAAAGTTTTCAGAAACTAACCCTCCAAAATTCTTAGCAGCGCTTCTAATATCAACTGCTTTATTCATATTCATAGCGTATAAAACAGGTGAGAAACCTAAATGGTCTTGGGGTAAATAATTTTCCTTAATTGAATGCATTTAAATACTTCTGAATACTTATAATATTTGATTAAGAGTTATAATGACAATATTAAATTTTACCAATTATGGTTTTGCAGGTTTTGAAGGTGTTTTCTTAGCTTTTGCAGTAATATTATTAACTTTACTTTTAGTCAAAATAGTAAATTATGTTTTATTAAAGTTCATTAAGAGATCTTCAAAACTCATTAAAGTTGATGCAACTAAATATTCTTTTATAGGTTATCTTATTAGTGCAATTTTGTATCTTCTAGGTTTTGGTGTTGCAATTTCTATAATTCCTTCTTTAAAGGCTTTTGCGGTATCTTTATTTGCAGGTGCAGGTATTTTAGCAGTTATTATTGGTTTTGCATCACAACAAGCATTCTCGAATATTATTAGCGGTGTTTTCATTGTTATCTTTAAACCTTTCAGGATTGGCGACCGATTAAATATTGCTCAAGTAAGTGGCATTGTTGAAGATATAACCTTAAGACACACTATAATTAGAAATTTTCAGAATAAAAGAATAATAATCCCTAACTCAATCATCAGTAATGAAACTATTGAGAATTCCACTATTGATGATGAAAAGATTTGCAAATGGCTCGATATCGGTATAAGTTATGATTCTAATCTTGATAAAGCTAAAAAAATAATGTATGAAGAAGCGATAAAACATCCTAATACTTTGGATAATAGATCTAAAGAAGGAAAATTAAATGATGATCATATCGTTAGCGTTAGATTAATTAATTTTGGCGATAGTTCTGTTAATCTTAGAGCTTATATTTGGTGTAAAAATTCTGCAGCTGCATGGGCTTTAGGATGCGATTTAAACGAGAGTATCAAGAAACGTTTCGACAAAGAAAACATCGAAATTCCTTTCCCTCATAGAACTCTAGTGTTTAAAGATGAAAAAGCTAAAAAAATAAATAAAAAACGTAAGAAATAATTTCCTTGTTCTATTAATTGCAAAAATTAAATTAAAAAAAAAATAATTTGTTTTAATTATATTTGTCCGCTTTTATCAACGTAATGTTGCATAAGCTTTTCAATAATAACTGTAGGTGCGTAACCTTTCTTACTACACAGTCTTACGAAATCATCGTATGTTTTTTTACCAATATTATAATCTGCTCTTACTTTTTGCGGTCCTTTTGGAGTTGCAGCCATAGTTTATCACCTTTAAATTTTATATACTTAATTTATAATTATTTATAAGTTTATTTATTTAATTGAATCTTTTATTGTTTGTAGAAATTGGCACGATCTAAGAGTTATATTACTTGTGAATTAATTTATTAAATATATGCTTATTGTTAAAATAGTCGCAAAGCTAACCCATAAAATATAGGGTATTAACAGATTTGAAGCTGTTTTAGAATATTTTCTAAAGATTACAATTGTCCACATAATTAAAGCCCACAACACTAATATTTCTATTATTGCAAAAAAGATATTTTTTAATCCGAAGAATATCAATGTCCAAAAAAAATTTAGAACAAGTTGAGAACCAAATAAGATGAATGGGAGTTTTTCTTTTGTTTTATCAATTATCAAATACAAAGAAATACCCATTAAAAAGTATAATACCGACCAAACAATTCCAAATAAGTATCCTGGAGGATAAATCATTGGTTTTTCTAAGTTAAGAAACCAATCAGAATCAGTATCAGTTAATTGTCCTGAAGTAAAACCTATGCTCATGCAAATAATGATTGCTAAAATGAGGTATAAGTATTTCATAAACTAAGTTATATTCCGGTCATTTATATTATTTTCCAATTAAATCAATGAAGAATTTTAGAGGTTTGTGCTCTCGTTTATAAGTATAGAAATCAGGTTTAAGGGTCAACTTTTCTTTTATTCTTTGTTTAATAATTGGAAAATCTTCATTCAGTGGTTTCCAATCATTCACCAATTCTTTAGGAAATTCGTTTAAATCAATAGTTTTATTTGTTTTATAATTTCTTTTTCGCATCTCAGTTTTTAGAGTTTCATGCCTGTTCTTTAAGTATCTTAATTTATTCTTGAAGAATTTTATGTGTCCTACTCCTAACTTATAATGTTCTGGAATATCTACAACTACAGGATATTTTCTAACATAACCTAATAACATTAATATTTCATCATATTCAGCTATTAGATGTTGATCTGCTAGTTTCTTTGGATCAATAAGATTAATTCTGACCATTTTTACTAAACCAAGGAATAAAAGTACTTGTTTGTTTCTTGTACTTTTGATATTCTTTGTTATTGCCAAACTTCTTATTATTGCTTTGTTCAAGTAATCGAATACCTGAAACAAATAACAGCATTATAAGGATGAATAATGGACTTACAAGGTTTATTAGTGATGTTGTATTAAATCCTTGGAATACATAAATATAAATTCCTACCCAACATAAAAATTCCCCAAAATAATTAGGGTATCTTGAATATTTATATAAGCCACTTGAAATCCATTTACCTTTATTCTTAGGGTTATTTCTAAATGTAAATTTCTGATGGTCTGCGAATGATTCCATTAGCAAGCCTATTAACCAAATAATTAAACCTGCAATTAATAAGGTCCAATTATTATAATTATTAATGAAAAAGTTTAATGAAGATAATACTACAACCCAAACTGTTAATCCTTGAATTAACCAGAAACCTATGAATTTGAAGAATTTCTCCCTCATTCCATCAAAGCGCGCATCTTTGCCAATCTTGTTAATTCTAATAACTAAATATGCTCCGAGTCTAACTGCCCATGTAGATATAATAACTAAAAGTATTAGTTTTGGAACTGAAAAAGTGTTTGTTAAGAATGCGAATAGTGCTAAAAAAATAAACGTCAAACTATATGACATATCTGTGAGTTTATCTGTTTTAAAGATGAATGCTGGTATGAACATCACTATTTGAAAAATAATTGATGCGAGTAAGTAGTATAATATATTGTATTCCATTTTCTATTATTTTGTTTTCTAATTATAAAAATTATTCTATAAGGGAACGTCTATTCGCAATAATTGAGTTTTATCTTTGAATTTAAGTGTTATTTCTTCTTCAAAACTTACTGCATCCCTTCGTTGTATTAATTTACCATTCGCAGTAAATTCTCCTTCTATCGTCATGATAAATATTCCTTTTCCCTTACTGGGTTTTAAGTTTATTCTATCAGCCTCATTAAGCAAACCAATCGAAACTTCTGCATCTTGATTGATTTCTAATGAATCATCTCCTGCAACTTTAGTCCAACCTTTCAAGTATTCAAATTCTTTTTCGGCGTGTCTTGGCGAAATATCTTTTGATCCAGTTTGAATCCATATTTGAAATAACTCTAAGTTTTCTGTTTGAGAATGATTAAATTCTGAGTGGGTTATTCCTGATCCTGCACTCATTACTTGAACCCAACCAGGAGTTAGGATTGCTTTTTTACCTGTACTATCTTCATGCCTTAGTTCTCCTTTTGTAACTATAGTTATTATTTCCATGTTGTCGTGGGGATGATTTGGAAAACCTTTGTCAGGTGCAATTATGTCGTCATTCAAAACTCTTAAAGCACCGTAACCTATAAGTTCAGGATTGTAATAATCTGCAAAGCTGAAGCTATGATTAGCTTTAAGCCAGCCATGGTTTGCAGTTCCCCTTTCATTTGATTTGTAAATCTTCATTTTAATTTAGAAATAATTAAATATAGTTAATTAGAATTGTTAATCAATATAAAAAGTTTTTGAAAATAAAATTACGATAATTAAGAAATAATAATAAAAAGAAAGTTCAAAAAATTAATCTTATTTTAATTAGATTTGTCCGCTTTTATCGACATAATGTTGCATAAGCTTTTCAATAATAACTATTGGTGCGTAACCTTTCTTACTACACAGTCTTACGAAATCATCGTATGTTTTTTTACCAATATTATAATCTGCTCTTACTTTTTGCGGTCCTTTTGGAGTTGCAGCCATAGTTTATCACCTTTAAATTTTATATACTTAATTTATAATTATTTATAGGTTTATTTATTTAATTGAATTTAGAATTCAAAATTTTTTAAAAAATAAAAAAAATATTGTTGTTATTATTCTTTTTTAAAGCACATAAACCAATCTAAACAATATTTTCCTGGTTCATCTTTTACTCTTTCTTTAGCAATACCACAACTTCCTGGTGGGGGAATTATTACATCTTCGCCTGGTTGCCAGTTTGCAGGTGTAGCTATTCCTTCTTTATCTGATTTTTGCATTGCAATAACCATCCTTTTAATTTCATCCATATTTCTTCCATTTGATAATGGATAATACAGAATAGTTCTAACTTTTGCTTTAGGATCCATGATAAATACTGCTCTTACTGCTTGAGTGTTTGAAGCATTTGGTTGCACCATACCGTATTTTTTAGCAACATTCATACTTATATCTTCAATAACAGGGAATAATACTTCAACATTTTTCATTCCTTTATATTCAATTTTTTCATGAATTGTTCTAAGCCATGCAATATGTGCGTAAATACTATCTATAGAAAGCCCAATTAATTCTGTGTTAAGTTTTCTAAAATCTTCTTGCATACTTGCAAAAGTCATAAATTCAGTTGTACAAACAGGTGTGAAATCTGCAGGGTGACTAAATAGAATAACCCATTTACCTTTGTAATCTTTTGGAAAACTAATATTTCCCATTGTTGTCTTTGCTTCAAAAGCAGGTGCATCATCGCCAATTAAAGGCATAGAAATTCTTTCCTCAATTATTTTTTCTTCTTCCATTTTCTTTTTTTTAAATCTACTTCAAAAGTCTTTGACTTTTTTTAGTTTATTTTTTGTTTAATCTTTCACAACAATTTTTCACTTTCAGTATTCTTTTATTCCCTAATAATCTTAACGTATCACATACTTTATTATCTGAAATTCGATATAATATTTGTTTACCAAATTTTTCTGATTTTAGAATTTTAAGCTCAACAAGTTTCTTAAGTTGTAAAGAAATTGTAGGTTGGGACTTTTTCACATGCTTGATGATGCTACTAACTGGTTTTTCCCCTTCTGTAAGAAAACTAACTATTTCAAGACGTGTTTTGTCCGACAACGCTTTAAAAATATTAAGCTCGTAAGTCATAACATATTTACAAATGTAAATTTGTTTATAAGCATTTCTGTTTTCTAAAAATCGAAATATTTATATAGAGTTATGCATTACTATGCATAATGGTTAGACCAAGAAAAGCTAAATTAGTAGAATTTGAACCTGGAATTACATACTTCAAACCACGAGCAGTGCCTCTTAATAAATTAGAGGAAATCGTGTTAACACTAGATGAGTTAGAAACATTAAGGCTTTCAAATATAGAAAAATTAAGTCAAACTGATGCAGCTAAAAGAATGGATATTCATCAATCAACATTTCAAAGAACTTTAACAAGAGCAAGAGAAAAAACAACTGACGCATTAGTCAATGGTAAGGCAATAAAAATTCAAGGAGGCGAATATAAAATGCCAGGAAGAGATAAAACAGGACCTATTGGTCAAGGAAGAGGAATGGGTCTTGGAAAAGGATTAAGAGCAGGTCAAGGAATAAAAAGATCTATCACAACAGAATCTATTGGTAATTGTGTATGTCCTAAATGTGGACATGAGCAAAAACATATCAGAGGCACACCTTGTAATCAAACTAAGTGTCCCGAATGTGAAACTTTAATGACAAGAAAATAGTGAGGGGAAATTATGAATAAAGAAGAATATTGGATAAAGTGTGGTTTTAAAGAAAGTGGCGAATTAATTTGTGTTAGATCTATATCAAACGCAAAACCTGAAGATGGTTTTTTTTATTTAGACCATGGAGTTCACAAAGAAGTAATTGAACCAAGAGTTTTAAGATTATCAAAAGAAGTTTTAACAAAAATGACAAATATAATTTAAAGGTGAAAAATGAAAATTGCTATAAGTTTAGAAAAAGATATTTTAGAGTGTGATGTAGATCAAAGATTTGGTAGGTGTAAGTATTTTTTAATTACAGATTCAAATGATGTAGAAAAGTATGAAATAGTAAAAAATCAAGGCATAATGCAAGATCATGGTGCAGGAATTAAATCTGCACAACAGATGATTGAATTAGGAGTTGAAGTAGTTCTAACTGGATCGTTAGGTCCTAATGCGACTAATGTTCTTAAACAAGCAAGCATTAAACCCTACCATGCATCAGGAAACACTAAGGATGTAATAAATAAATTCACTAATGGGAAATTGGACTTAATAACTGAAGTTTCAGAAAGTCATCCAGAATCAAATGAATCTGATACAAAAATAGTTGAAGAAGTTGAAGAAAGAATGTTTTTCCCACTTCTTAAAGATTTAGGCATGGATTCTGAGATTTCACAACATTTTGGTCATGCACCGTTCTTTGGAATATATAATGTTAAGACAAAAGAATTCAAAATAATAGAAAATGATCTTAACCACACAGATCCGACAAAATCACCAATTGACCAAATTCAAGAAAGTGTAAATCCTACAACTATTTTTGCAAGGGGAATTGGCGGTCGAGCAATACAACTTATTCAAGAAAAAGGCTTATCATTAAAAACAGGTGATTATGCAACTGTGAAAGAAGTTATTGCTAATTTAGATAAACTAAAAGATCAAACTGACAGTTGTGGTCACGAACACTAAATAATCAGATATAAGGTATGAAAATGAAGAAAGATAGACAACGGAATGTAAACAGTCATTATAAATTTGAAAGATTAAAGAATTTTCCAATATCATTTTTGGCAATTTGTTTAGGCTTAATTGGTTTTACATTAGCATGGCAAAAAGCAGAAGATATTCTTCATCTACCATTTATCATAAGTAATTATTTATTATATTTTTCATTTATAGTTTTTGCAATAGTTGGAATCATTTATTTATTAAAAATAATAATTCATTTTGATGCTGTAAAAAAAGAATTTAATAATCCAATAAAATTAAATTTTTATCCAATAATTGCAAAATTATTTTTAATTACAAGTTTAATTTATTTAACAATAAATATGACCACTTCTAAATATCTTTGGTGGGGTGGAGTTATTGTTCAGTTTATTTTTACAATAATTATAATGTCATCATGGATAAAACATGAGAAATATGAAATTAAACACATTAATCCATCATGGTTTATTCCTGTAGTCGGAAGTATTATGATACCTATTGCAGGAGTAGTTCATTTTGCAGTAGATTTATCATGGTTTTTTTTTAGTATAGGATTCTTTTGGTGGTTAATTTTAACCACTATAATCATTAATAGAATGATTTTTCATCATCCTATAGCAGATAAGCTAATCCCAACATTATTTATTTTATTTGCACCACCAATAATTGGGTTCATTGCTTTAACAAAATTATTAGGCGGTTTAAATCCTGCAGGAAATTTATTATTCTATTTTGGGGCTTTCCTATTTATATTAGTTTTATTTCAAGCAAAAACATTTTTCAAAATAAAATTTTATTTATCATGGTGGGCATATTCGTTCCCATTAGATGCGCTAGCAATTGGAACATTTTTAATGTATCATGAAAGTAAAATAATATTTTATCAATATGCTTCATGGTTCATTTTCATTTTCATGAATTTGGTAGTATTAGTATTAATAATAAAAACCATAATTGCAATAAAAAATAAATTTATTTGTATTGAGGAAGATGACTGAATATGAAGATTTAAAATTAGAGATTTAAAATGAATTTATTAAATATTTTCACTCAAAGTTTGAAAGAAAGTTTCACTATAGTTTTAATAATATTAATTTTAATGATTTTCATTGAATTTATAGTTTTAAAATATCAAAATAAAATAATTAATATAATTAAGAAAAATAAAATAATTGGATATATTATTTCTTCTTTTTTTGGAATAATTCCAGGTTGTATTGGAACTTTTATTATGGATTCACTCTACATGACAGGTTTACTTGGCTTTGGAGGGATCGTTTCAGTTATGATTGCCACTAGTGGTGATGAAGCATTTATTCTTTTAAGCATGGCTTTTAAAGGAGATATTTCTTGGAATATAATCATCATATTAACTAGTGTTTTATTCTTTTTAGGAATAATAGGTGGATTTATTGCTAGTTATCTAAAAAAGAAAACAAAAATGAAATTTTGTGTTAGATGTAAAATTGAAAATCATAAAGTTGAAGAATTTAAATTAAAACATTTTTTTAAAGAACATATCATCAATCACATAATTAAAAAACATATTTGGCAAATATTTTTATGGATTTTTGCAGCAATTTTTATAATTAAATTATTACAAGATTATATCATATTAGACTTTACAGGAAGTACATTATTTTTCATATTATTAATTGCAAGTTTAGTTGCTTTATTACCCATCTCAGGCCCAAATATTTTTTTAGTGATTATGTTTTCACAAGGATTAATTCCTTTTTCAATCTTACTTGCAAACTCAATAATTCAAGATGGTCATGGTTTACTTCCAATATTAGGTTTTTCAATAGATGATGCAGTTAAAATTAAACTATTTAATTTCTTTTTTGGATTTTTAATTGGAGGACTCTTATTATTTATAGGATTATAAAAAAATGAAACAAAAAGAAATAATAAATAATTTTTTGGACAAAAATAACATTTTTGCAGTTATAGGTGTATCAAAAGATGAATCTAAATATGGGAGAAAAATTTTCGAAGATCTAAAAAAAGCAGGATACAAAGTTTTCCCAATAAATCCAAATTTAAAATTTATTGATGATGAAATAGTTTATCCAAATTTAAAAGAACTTCCTATAAAACCAGATATAGTAAATCTGGTAGTTCCGCCTATCATTGCTAATAAAATTCTTATAGAATGTAAAAATTTAGGAATAACAAAAATTTGGTTTCAACCAGGTTCTGAATCAAAAGAAGGAATAGACTTTTGCGAACAGAATAAGTTTGAAACAATTCATGATTCATGTATTATGATTGAGAAAAAAACTTTCGAGGGGAAAAATGATTGAATACTTAATTAAACCAGAATTAAAAAAAAATGAATATATAGGACCAAAAACAATTGAAATAGATTCTAACAATTCACCATCTTATGACGAGCAAATTAATAATCTTACTTTAGCGTACCAAGTTGGAATTGGGGAATTTTTTGAATTAAATCCAACTTTCTTTGATCAAAGCAAAGTTTACATGGGTCGTGGAGGAAATGGAACTGGATGTGATAATCCAAGTGGTGGCAAAGGAAATGGCGGTGGAAAGAATACTCGTCCAAAACCAAATCAAGGAAGTGGAAATGGTCAAGGCCAAGGTCAAAACGGTGGTCGAGGCGGAAGAAATCAAAAATGAAAATCATTGGGATAACAGGCGGAAAAGGCGGAACAGGTAAATCAACAGTTGCAACTGCTTTAGCATTTCAACTTGCAAAAGAACATAAAGTTTTACTTATCGATGCAGATGTTGATTGTCCTAATGATCATTTACTTCTTAATATTGAAAGGAAATTCATAAAATCTGTTAAACAAAGAATTCCAAAATGGGATTTAGAAAAATGTACTAAATGTGGTTTATGCGGAACTGTTTGTAAATCAAATGCAATTGTATCAATACCAAAACACACCCCTATTTTTATTAAAGAACAATGTAATGGTTGTGGTTCTTGTAAATTTAAATGTCCTGTGAATGCGATTTACTGGGATGAAAAAGAAATTGGCAAAATACATGAAGGACATAATTACAACATAGATTTTTTATCAGGAGAATTAAAAAGTTCTGAACCAGTTTCTGAATTCATTGTAAACTCTTTAAATGAAATAATTGAGACTAAGAAAGAAAAATATGATTATATAATAATAGATACTGCAGCAGGAACACATTGTCCAGTAATCGCAGCTTTAGAAATGTGCGATACTGTTTTTGCAGTTACAGAACCAACACCACTTGGACAACATGACTTGGAAATAATATTAGAATTACTTAAAGAATTAAAAATTAATTCCAACATCGTATTAAATAGATCTGATATTGGAGATGAAGAATTAATAATTAAATTAGGAAAAAACTATAATTCTAAAATAATAAGTAAAATTCCGTTCTCAAAAGATATAGTGGATAATTATTCAAAAGGAATCCCTATTGTCAATAAAGAAATTTTAAATTTAATAGAGGTAATTAAATGAAAATAGTAACTATCCTTTCAGGAAAAGGCGGAGTTGGAAAAAGTAGTATAACTGCATCATTAGCTGTTGAACTTTCAAAAGATAAAGAAATAATCTGTGCAGATTGTGATGTTGATGCTTCAAATCTTTCATTAGTTCTTGGAGCAGAAAAATATGAAGAATGGGAAGACTTGTCAACAAATGTAAAAGCAGTATTTGATTTAGAAAAATGTAATTCTTGTAAAAAATGTTTTAATGAATGTTATTTTAAAGCAATTAAATGGGAAAATAATAAACCTGGTCTTAAAAAATTTAGTTGCGAAGGATGTGGTCTGTGTGAACTTGTATGTCCAGAAAATGCAATTACTATGAAAAAAATATTTAATGCAAAAATAGGATATGCAAATACTAATTATGGATTTAAAGTAGTATCAGCTCAATTAAAACCGGGCGAATCAGGCTCAGGAAAAGTTGTTTCAGAAGTAAGAACCAAAGCAGAAAGTTTAGCTCTAAAAACAGACATAATGCTTATTGATTCAGCTGCGGGAATAGGTTGTCCAGTTATATCATCAGTTACAGGGAGCGATTATGCAATAATTATAACTGAACCCACACCATCTGGATTTTCCGATATGAACAAAGCATTAGAAATAGTTAATCATTTTAGAATACCTGTTGGTATAATAATTAATAAATTTGATTTAAATTTAGAATTCACAAAACGAATTGAAGATTTTGCACAAGGGAAAAATTTAGCAATTATTGAACGAATTCCTTTTGATAAACAATTTGCAAAAGCATTAGTTGAAATGGAACCAATAATTAAATATGATAAAAAATATGAATATATATTTAAGAATATTAAGAATCATTTATTGAATTATTTAAAGTAAAAGTCTCGAATTAAATTGATTTTATTAAATTAATGGATACTAACTATATCTTTAAATAAAAAAGAATTAAATATATAGATGTATTATTAAATTTAAAAACATTAAAATGATAAAAAAGAACAAATTTTTTCAATTATGGTTAATAATTGGGATAATAACAGGATTTGCAGCGGTAATTTTCTTTTCAATTACATATTTAAATAAAAATGTTTTATGCTCGCTTGATTGTAAATTACAAAACGAAGTGGCGCTTTTATTGATTCTTTTATCATTATTTGGGATGTTCATAGGAAGTTTCACATATTATTTCATTTCAGATAAATATGAAAAAAAGATTTCTAAGATACATAAAGATAATAGTAAAACATTAGATTTCTTAGATGGGGAAGAAAAAAACATAATTATTTCTTTAATTAATAAACAAGGAGAAGCAACTCAATCTGAATTATTTAAGAACACAGGATTATCCAGAGTAAAAATTTCGAGAAGTTTAAAAAAATTAGAACAAAAAGGTGTAATAGAAAAAGTTCCTCAAGGCATGACTAATACAATTAAACTTGAAGAAAAAATTAAGAAAATATTAATTTAGAAGGACTTGTTTCATTTTATGAAACAAATTATTATATGTTATTTCATCTTATGATATAATAATAGATAATTTGAGGTAAAATAATGAATGATTTATTTAAACTAACTTTAGCATTAATATTAATATTAAGTTTGACTGCTTGTAGTGGTCCCAACTTAAATGATGATAATATTATTATTACTATTTCTAACGAAGGCGTAATTAATTCAACTGATTGTTTTGAAAGAAATCTTACAAGAAAAGTAATTATGTTAGAATCTAAATATTGTGCACATTGCGAAGAAACTTTACCTGATTTTAAAGCTGCTTGTAATGAGAATAATATTGAACCAGTAATTTTAGATCTAAGCAAAGAAGAAGATAGAGAACAAATGGAATCTTACAGGATTAATATTCAATTTACACCCACATTTATTTTTAATTGTGAATATTTTGTTGGAGCAAAATCTAAACTTGAATATGTTAAATTATTAGAAAATATGAAGGTTGATATATAATGAAAGAGAATCTTAAGAAAGGAATAATAGTAAGTATTAGTTTGATTGTTTTAGTTGGTTTTTTCATATTAACAAAAAAAGTTTCGCCTGATGTACTTCAAAATTTAGGACTCATCTTACCATTACCATTATTCACATTTTTAATTGCAATTGTGGATGGATTTAACCCTTGTAACTTATTTGTATTAACTTTATTAGTTTCATTAATGTTATCAGAATCTAATTCAAGAAAGAAAATATTCATTGTAGGTTATAGTTTCATCGGAGTAATTTACATTTTTTACTTTATCTTTATGGCTGCATGGTTAAATATTTTCAAATTCATAGGTTTCATAGATCCTTTAAGATTTGCAATCGCAGGGATCGCAATAGTTGCCGGTTTAATTAACTGTAAGGAGTTCTTCTTTTATAGAAAAGGAATAACCTTAATGGTTCAAGATAAACAAGTAGGACCACTAAAAAAAAGAATTCAAAACGTAGCAAATCTCTTAAAAAAAGGCTCAAATTTAACTTTAATAGGCGCTTCAATCACTTTAGCAATCTTTGCATCTTTAGTTGAGTTACCTTGTACTGCAGGATTTCCTATAATTTACACAGGTATTCTTTCTGGAATGTCTTTAGCAGGAATAACTTTCTATGCATATTTATTGTTATACGTATTAGTTTATATACTTCCATTACTAATAATAATAACTATTTTAGGATATACTTTCAAAGGTAAAACCATAAAGAAAACAACAATGGCTTTAATTAAATTCATTGGAGGAGCAATAATGTTATTACTTGGAATTGTACTTCTTTTTAATCCTGGATTAATAGGTATGATGGGCTAGATAAATAAATTAATTTTCTTTTTTTATTTTAATAACTTAGAAACTTGAAGGGACGCTTAGGTTGATTTAGGAAAATTAAGCGTAACTATTTCAAATGAAGCTTTAACTTAAAAAAAAACAGACATGTTAAATAAACATTCCTATCTATAAAATTCATATGCATAAAAATATCGTTAATATTGAAAAATTGTATACTCATGTGAAATTAGAATTTCACAAACATCCTGTAATCAAGTTTGTACTTTTAATCATAGTTATAATCGCTTATTTGATTCTTTCAATGATGAAATTTGGAGGAAAAGATGGAGCCATCATAAGTGCTTTAACATGGAGTTTCTTTGTATTATGCACTCCTATTGCAGACGCAGGATTTATTTTAGATTTACCTACTAGAATTCTTACTGGCTTAAAAATGGTTTATTCAGAAATAATAGTTTGGACTATAGCCATAACAATCAATATAATATTTATGACAACTTATCCTGCAGTTTATCAAAATACCATTATACTGTCAATGTTTAGCCACATATTATCTTCACCTATACCTTATTGGGGCATCATAATTCTTTCAGGCTTAGGAACTTTTTTCTCACTTATGTTCGCGGATGAAGTTATAGATGTAGCTTATGAAGAAAAACAAGAACTAGAACATCATAAAAAACATAAACATAAACACTATTTTATAATTCTAATATTCCTATTTGCACTAATATTCATCATATATGATTTCTTACTACATAAATTAGGTATAAGTATTCCTCTATTCTAAGAATAATAAAAGGTATGACCCCACCGGGACCGCTCAGAAATTGTTTATTTCTGGCGCACTAAATCTGCAGATTTAGTTGTTTCATTTATATAATTAGAAAAAAAAGTATGACCCCACCGGGAATTGGAAAAAATCCCCGAAATACATATAAATTAGCTTTGTTTCTAAGATTTTTATGGGAGAGATTATTGACTATCTAAATTCAATTAAACGATTTGATCAAGCAAAAGAGAAGTTCAAAAACAGGGAAGAACTTCCTTTAAAGAATAGGCAAGTTGCGTTAAAATGGTTAGATAAGAAAGAAAAAGATTTGACCATGGGCTTATCAACAGCCGAAAAAGAAGAAAACAGACATAGACGAGCCAAAACACTAACAAAGTATATTTTCTTATTAAATAACATTTGCAGATGGTTTAAAGACCTGGAAAACATTAGTTTAGAAGAATTAGAACAGTTCAAAGAAGATTTCTATAATGATGAACTAAGATCTATTAAAGGATCAATGATAAAAGGAAAGAGAGAGTATATTTCTAAAGTAATTAAAAGCGATTTCTTCAAGTTCTTAGGACACTATGATAAATCAGTAAAAGTATTCAATTTTAAACTTCAAAACAATAAAACAAGAGTCGAATTCTTAACTTTTGAAGATATTAAAACGCTTGTTGAAATTGCACCTTCAAAAATATACAAATTAGTTTTATTCTTATTATTTGCTTCTGGAATGAGAATTGGAACTTTATTTAATATTAGAAAGAAAGATTTTGAATTAAGATTTAATGAACAAACTAAGATTTATTATTATTTAGTTCATATAAGAAAAGAATATACTAAAAGTCAAGATGATAGAACAATCCCTATTATAATTCCTGAATGTAACGATTTATTAAAGAAATATCTTGAAAAACTAAATTTTAATGATTTGTTAATTAATGTAAATTATAAGACTTTAACTAAACAATTAGGGAGTTTATGTGTTGATAGTGGTATTAGAACTAAGCCTGATAATAAAAACTTGCCAACAATACACATTTTAAGAAAGTCTGCCACATTATTTTGGTTAAATAAGGGTTATTCAACAGATCAAGTTAAAGCTTTATTAGGGCATAAACCAAGTAGTGACGCAATAGATGTATATGCTAATTACTCAGGCATGGATTTAGAGCCTAGTGTTACAAGAATCCAAGTTGATGAACTATTAAAGTTAAATAAAGAACTTGAACATAATAGAATGCAGCTAACAGCTATGCAAGAAAAACAAAACAAAATCCAAGAAGAATTTGAAAAAATGAAACATGACTTAGACATGGTTATTAAATCAGATAAAATAAGAGTGTATGCTGCAAAGAAAGGAATGGATTTAAACTAAACTTTTATTAAGATGGATTTATTACCAACAATATCAAAATGAAAAAATACTCATTTCATCTTTGAGTGAATTAAAAATGAACTCGAAGGTGGATTCTATTATACAATCTGCCCGAAGTGTCTCCTCTAAACTCGGTTTTAATTCTATTGATGAGGCTTATGAATATATTATTTCTTTAGAAGAAAAGGAATCTAAAAATAAACAAGTTCTACTCAACAAATATCAACAATCTAAAGAGGTTAAAAGAGATGGTCAATGAAAACCTCTTATTAATTCTAAAAGTCCTTAATATAAGCCAAAATGAGCTAGCAAACGCTATTGGATGCGATAGATCAATCATTTGCAATGCAATACATCATTCTGAATTAATAACTGATAATATGAAAGTTAGAATTGCAAGGACAGTTACAAAACTATTGAAAGAAACAACAATTGATAGCAGAGGTTTATTTGCATGATAATTCTAAGAGCATACAGAGTAATGGTAAGTCCAAGAAAGAGAATGAGACTAGTAAATCCAATAATGATTAAGAAATGGCCTAATGAATATGATTTTGGATTCAACATCTATAAACCAGTTAACTGGCTTATATTCCTAAAGGAATATAAGAAAGAGAATGGCAATTTACTCACAAGAAATACTTCAGAAAATGAAGAAGTTGCTTACGAAGTCTATGTTTGGGGCACACCGTTATGGATGAAAGAATACTATAATAAAATTGGAATAAATGATGGTCATGTAAATTTATTTCCCGGTTATCTACATGGTGAAAAAAAGGGAATTGCGATTTATGGAGTCTTGCAAAGATCCATACCTGTAAGAAATCATAAAGGAAATCTAGTGATAGAAACAATCTGGGAAAACCCAATTAAATGAGAATATAAATTTCTAAAAAGTTGATGATATATAAGTTGTACCTTGAGTTAATTTTCAAAACCAAGTCTATATAGACTTTCTCAACAAAGGTTTTGGAAAAACTAAGAAAAATAAGTGGTTTATACTGAAGAATATAAATAGAACTATTAGAAATAATTAATATAAAGATAATAGGAAAGAATTATTAATAAATAGAAATAATTATTAGCAATTAAATTATTACTCAGAATCAATAAATTTGATATATTTTCTTAGTTTAGTATGTTCAATTTCAATATTAAACCTTTTTTTTAATATTTCGGATAATCCTTTTCTATCTTCTTCTAAGTACCAATCCCAAGAATCTATTTGTTTAATTTTCTCAAGAATAAGATTATCTTCATACTGTTCATCAGATTTAACATCAAGACATAATGAGTATATTGGTACTATATCATCAAGAACCGCAGTAAAAGATTTTTTGTCTTGTTTTATTTCAATATAAATTAATTCTACTACTGGTCCTTCAAAATATGAAGCAAATTCAGCAGTTTCTTTGTTTTTAATTCCCTCTTCTCTAATTTTAACACAATCAAGAATTAACTTTTCAAACTTTTCATCATTTAGAGTATTTGTTTGAATCTCATATTCCGTTGTATGTTTTGGTGAGGGGCCATACATTTTTCGTATTTTTCTAACTAAACATGTTAAATATTGATTATTCAAAGCTAATAGTTTCTTAACTAATTCTGTTTTTTCAACATCAGAATGTCCTTTTATTATGTTCTTAAACTTATCAACTGATGGGGTATTATTAAATGTCAAACCAATTTCTAAAGTATTGTCATCAATTACTAAATATACATTAGGTTCGGGATAATTTACTGCATTAGCTCTATCTTCTTGAGTTCCTTTAATAAACATAAGCCAATTTTCCCCAGAAATATTTTTGATTATTTCATTATCAGATATTTTTGGAATAATTTTATCATTGTTAATATGCTCTCTTGCAATATTATACCATTTAACATATTCTTCTTGATTTGGTTTAGTCATTATGAAATTATAAAATATGTGTAGTTTAAATATTTTAAGTATGAAAATATTGCGGAAAAACATACCATGAACATATAAAACTACTTAGTTCTTAAGTTATTATATGTTAATAAAAAATATGCCTATTGAAAACAGACCAAGAGAAAGAGTTCTAAATTCTGGTTTTGATTCGTTATCTGATTCTGAAGTATTAGCGTTGATATTGCAGAAAGGATATGGTTCTAATAGTGTAATAGATGTTTCTAATCAATTAATAAGTAAGTATGGTCTAAATACCCTATCTGAACTTAGTATTGAAGAATTAAGAGATATAAAAGGAATAGGATTAGTTAAAGCAATATCGTTGAAAGCAAGTTTTGAAATAACTAAAAGAGTTAATTCTGGAAAGATTATGGGAGTTACTTTGAATAATTCAACAGATGTTGTAAATTATTATTCTGAGAAGTTGAAAGATTTAAAGCAAGAACACTTCTATGTAGTATTTTTAGATGTTCGAAATAAAGTAATAGGAGATAAACTAATTTCAATAGGAACTCTAAATAGTGCAGTAATACATCCTAGAGAAGTATTTAAGGAAGCGATAAAGAGAAGTGCAAAAGCAATAATCTTAGTTCATAATCATCCAAGCGGAAATAAAGAAATGAGTTTAGAAGATATAGAAGTTACTAATAAGATGAAAGAAGTTGGAGAATTAGTTGGAATAGATGTTTTGGATCATTTGGTTGTTTGAATTAGAAATTTTCAGCATACACACTTGCACCTTCGCCAAAGTAATTATCAAAGAAATGTTGGAATATTATATTACATTTTTCACCAAATTCTTGTTTATCATACGAATTAGGTAAACCAACATCAAGTTCTTTTTCTATTGTTACTCTTACTGCAGCAATTGTTTGTTGTTTTTTTCTCCAATCAATACAAAGTTTTCTTTTATCTTTTAAAGTTTGAAGTAATTCTTTGGATACGTTTTTAACTTGTTTTAATTCTTTTTCAGAAAGTTTTGGTTTCTTAAGTTTATCAAAAAGAGCCAGTTCTTCTTCGGATAAATTTTCAGAGATGTGTCTTTTTTCCTCTGCAGATAATTCTTTTGAAAACTCAACTAATTTTTCAAAGAATTTCTCGTTATTTGAAGAACCTGAGTTATATTCATCAACTAAATCTTGAAATTTCTTGAGATAATCGACTCTTGTATTATTAAGATTAATCATTTCTTTTAATTTAAACGATAAAATGTTTTTTAAACGTTCAAGCTGAGCATTATCTCTATTCTTTTCAAATTTTGTTTTTAGAGCTTCAAAGTCGATTTTGCTAATATCAATTATTTTCTTTGTTTTTGATTCTTTTATTATATATTCTTTTGAAGCAATGGATGTGTCAAGAACATCTTGTATTTTTGATAGAACATCATCAATGTTAACTTCAGGGTCTAAAGCTCTTATTTCTTTTATTAATTCTTTATACAAAAATATGTATTTGTTGAATTCTGAAGCAGATTTGTGCGGTAGAATTGCTTTGTATATTTTTACTGCGTTTCCTGCTTTTGTTAAAAAATCTTTTTTTATATGGTCTGATGCAACTATAGCAGATAATGCTTTTTCTAATAATGGATATTTATCCATGCCTTCTGCTTTAATAATAGTTTCATAATCAATATTTTGCTTTGTTAAATGCTTATTTAATTCTTTGATAAAGTCTCTTAATGATTCGACAAGTTTTTCTTTTGCGTTTACAGGTATGTCAACTGTTCCTCCTCCTGTTGGAGTTGCATAAATAGCTAATGCTTTTTCTAAGTTTCTAAATACATTTATGTAATCAACTATGAATCCTGCTTGTTTTTCTTTAAATACTCTATTTGCTCTTGCTATTGCTTGCATAAGTGTGTGGTTCTTCATTGGTTTGTCTAAGTAGATAGTTGATACTGATGGTGCATCAAATCCTGTCATCCACATACTGCAGATAAATACTAATTTGAATGGGTCTTTTGGATTTTTGAATTTTTCTGCTAGTTCTTCTTCAACCATTCTTTTACGATGTTTAGTAATATCTAACTTTTTTTCTTTGAACTTTTTGATTTCGTTTTGCTCATTACTTATTACTACTGCCATATCAAGTTTTTTTAATAAATTAATTTTCTCTTTTATTAAGACTATATTAGTTGGAGTTGCAGTTCTAAGTTCTTTGACTAAGTTTTCAATTTCTTTTTTCAAATAGAATTGAACTTTATCATACATTCTTACAGTTGTAAATTTATCAATTGATACAACCATTGCTTTTCCTTGATAACCTCTACCAATAAAATTCTTGATTATATCCTCTGCTATAACATTAAGTCTATCGTCTCTTGTGATAATGTCATAATTAGACCCAAGTCTCTTTTCAATTTTTTCTTGTTCTTTTTCATCAAGGTCAGCATCCTCAATAACTTCATAAATGTCCTTAGTTAATTTAGGATTTACAAGTTTTAATTCAGGAACACGATTATCATGATATAGGGGGACTGTTGCTTTATCCATTATAGAATCATTAAAATTGTATATGGAAACATATTTACCGAATGTTTCTTTTGTCTTTTCTTCTCCTTTATTCATTAAAGGAGTTCCAGTAAAACCAATAAAACAAGCATTTGGCATTGCATTTCTCATATTTAATGCAAAAGTATCATATTGACTTCTATGTGCTTCATCAGTCATGACTATAATGTCATCTCGAGATGTTATTTCGGGATAGATTGCTCCTTTTTCAGTTCTAAACTTATGAATAATAGTAAATACCATTCTATGGTCTTCACTTAATAATTGTTTAAGGTGATTTCCAGAGTCTGCTTGAACTTGTTCTTCTGTTACAACTCCTGCATCTGCAAAGTTTTGATATATTTGAGAGTCTAATTCCTTTCTGTCAGTTACTACAACAAAAGTATAGTTTCCTTCGAATTTTCTTAATATTTTTTGAGCAAAGAAAATCATTGAAAAACTCTTACCTGAACCTTGAGTGTGCCAAAACACTCCTAGTTTACCATCATTCTTTTTCCTATTTTTAAATGATTCTACAGAGTTATTAACACCTAAGAATTGATGATTTTTAGCAACTGCTTTTATTGGTTTATTATTAAATGAAGTAAATAATGTAAAGTTTTCTAAAAGATCAAGTAAATTTGTTTTAGTACAAGTCCCTTTTAGAATAGTATTAAGATAAGTATTTCCTTTTTCTTTTTCTGAACTAATTTTTTTCCAAGTTGCAAAGTGCTCATAACCTGAAGTCATAGAACCAATTTTTGATTCCAGGCCATTTGAAATAATGATAAAAGAATTATAATTAAAAATTTGAGGAATTGTATCCTTATAATCAGTTAAATTATCATCGTATGCTCGTTTAACATTAACTCCTGTTGCTTTCAGTTCAATTAAAACTAATGGTAAACCATTTATGAATATAATTAAATCAGGTCTTCTTGTATGCATTTCACCAGTTATCCAAAACTGGGATGCTAAAAAGAAATCATTATTTTCAGGAGTATCATAATCAATTACTTTAACTGTTTTAGTTTCTTGTTTTCCATTAATTTGAAGTTTTACTTTAACTCCATTTTTTAGAAGTTTGTATATACTTTGGTTTGCTTTGAAAGGAGATAGTCTTGAACGATCTTTAATCAATTCTTCAATAGCAAGATGTATTGCTTCAGGCGGTAAATCTGGATTTAAAGAAAAGAGAACAAGTTTAAGTTTTGAGACGAGAACAACTTCTGATTTATTATTACGACCTAATGTGCCTTGAATATTGTTAATTTTGTCATTAAAAGTTTCATCAAAACAATTCATAAAATCATAACCTAACTCTTCTTGAAGTAGCTTGATAGCAGGTTGTTCAACAAGTCCATCCTCCGAGTAGTTGTTTGTTTTCATTTTTTATTTTTATTTAATTCATTAAGTAATATCTTTGGTAATATTAAAATAATTCGTAATAATCCAAGTATAAAAACACCCCATAAACCAATATAAATTGATTTAAATGTTAATATGATAAGTGAATTAATAGGAATATTAATTGAACTTGCAACTAAATTAAAAACAATTAAGATTAAAGATAAAAAAACAGGAACACGAATATAATTAATTAAATCTTTTATATGACCTGATTTAACAATAAATTCAAATTGTTTAAAATGTTGTACTGTCGGAAGAACTAAATATATTGATAGTAATCCTCCAAAAAAAATTGATAAGACTGTTAAACTTACATCAGGAATAACAATCCAATTTAATAAAAAAGGAATTATCACTAAAAGACCTAAATAAATTCCGTTTTTTTCAAATGCTCTTGATTTCATTTTAATTTACCAATGAATTAATTTGTTCTTGATTTTCAATAAGCTTCTCATTTACTTGTGTTCGGCATTCAGCAAAATCTAAATATCTTCCACCTCTGCCTAAAGTTACTGTTAAAGTATATTTCTGAGATATTATATCTATTATTGTATCTGCAAACTCTGGTGATGGACTTCCTTTAATGTTAATATGTTCTGCTTCACAAACACCACCCAATCTTTGAATAGCCTGACTCATAGTTCTAACAGCACTTGCTAAAAGTCCACCCTTTCTTTTAGGATTATATAATTCTAATTTTAATCGTGTGGCTTCCATTCTTTGAGTTTCATCTATAGCTATGCTTAGAGGAAGCTGAGTTGTTTGAGAGGATGTTGGTCTTGTATTATTGCCTATTTTAACAACTCCTTCAATAGAGGTTACACTCCTCCAAGTGTTTAATATTCTGAGTGTATCAGGGTTAATTAAAGGATTAATCTCGAAATGTTCACAGTCTTCATGAACTCTTTGTATATATTGAGTAAAAGTTCCCCATTTAACACCATTTCTGGCAGGTAATAAACAAATGATTCCTAGATTTCTAATATAAGAAAAGAAAGTCATATCTGCCAACCCTTCATCATTCTCCAAGATAATAGGATTAAAATTATTTCTTAATAAACTACCTTTTAAAGGAATATCATCAGTTGTTACTCTCATAATAATGCCCGTAATATAATCATCATCATTTTCTAATTGGGTAATTGCTATTGAAGATGTACCTAAGTTCAGAATTCGACCATTTGATTCTATGGACTCTAAAGGTTTTCTGAATATCTCTTGAAAAATTCTTTCAAATTCAAAATTCAAAGGATTTATTTCATAAAACTCTAATTTTCTTATAAAAGTCATATTTTGGCCTCCGGAATAACAATATCTAAATTAGAAACATTAACAACTCCATTAATGAGCTTAGGTAAGAGAAGATCTCTTGTCTTTTGAAGGTTATTTATTTTAATTCTTAAATTAAATATTTGTGAATACACATAATTAAAAAATACATCCTGTGCCTCAATTAAATTCTCATTTGGAATAGCAATTTCTACATTATCTATGAATGCTTCAAATTTAAAATTTGAAATTCCTGTGGATTGAACTTGATACTGCTCAATAATGCCATTGGTATATGCTTCATTTAAAAACATATGAATATAATGTGCGAGTTTTTTGTTTTTTATTCTAATTAATTTACAAAAACTAGCGAACATTACTTGATCATTTAGTTTTTTTAGAATTGGTTCAGAAACTAAATAATTTCTTCCTACTGGTTGATCTTTACTTCCTCCAGAAACTTCAAATATAATATCTAAATCCCTAAGTTTTCTTGAATTGAAATTATTTTTTTTGTGAAATCTAAAAGGAACTTCTTTTAAATTTCCAGCATTTAGTTTAGGAAAATCAGTTCCTCTGATTACAAAACCTTCAACTATATGATCCTCATCTATTGTTTCTTTACCCCAACCTCCACCAATATAATAATCAATTAAAGATCGTAAGGTAACAGCGTCCCATCCTTCAGGAATAATCCCGATTTCACTTTCAACCATTTTTACATCTTCATGTCCTGGAAATTTAAATTTAACAAACCATTCTTCATAAATAAGTTTTGCAGTCTTTTCAAGAAGTTCAATTCTTTTGAGATTGTTTTCAATCAAATCATCATAATTGGAAAGTATTGTTGCTATTTTTTGTTGTTCGAAATAAGACTTAGGATAAACTATTTTTAATTCAGAAATAATATTCCATTGCGCCCTAGGTCTATCAACACCTCCACAAGTTTTTGTTATTCTGTCTACAAAGTCCTTATCAGCAATTAAATAATAAAGGTATTTTTGAGAATTTCCTTCTTTAGCATTTATAACAATAAATTCAGAAGAACAAACACCATTAAATTTTGGTTGTACTACTTTTCTAAAATAAGGTCTTAACCTTCCAAATAATATATCTCCTTTAAAGAATTTTTTTTTGTTGCTTGTTGTTTCATTAGAATTCCCAATTGAATTAATTCTTAATGATTCTTGTTCAACATGTTCTAAACCTAAATATTTTTGATTTGATTCTTTTTTAGGATTGAATCCATTTGTAATACTAATTGCAATGGTTTTTAATGAATCTTCTTTCCAACCTTCTTCCATCTTTAATTACCTAACAACTTCTTCACATTCAACTCAATCTGTTCTTCGAGTTCTTTTGCTTCCACGTTTAGTGTTTGTAGTTCTTCATTATATTCTTCAAGCCTTTCTTTAAAATCAAAGTCATCTTCTTCTGCTTCTTCCACTCCTACATATCTTCCTGGGTTTAATGTCCATCCTTGTTCTTCAATTTCAGAGATTTTTGCAACTTTACATAATCCTGGAATATCATCATACCCATTAGAAAAGTTTTCTTTCCAAAGCGTTCTTACTTCTTCAATTGTTTTTATGTAATCGTTTAATTGGTTTATTTCTTCTTTATCTTCTTTAGATAGTTTTTCACCTTCTAAAACTTCTTTTTGTTCTTCTAACTCTTTTTTTTGTTCATCTAAAACATCATAAAAGTCTGAAACATCTTCTCCACGATATAATCTTACTATTCTAGATATATACTCTATTTGTGCAGGAGAAAATTCTCTGTGCGCTCTATCTATTTGTCTAAAGGTATTTCTAGCATCGATAAATAAAACTTCATCTTTTCTTTCTTCTGTTCTATCTAAAAACCATAAAGTGCAAGGTAGAGTTACAGTGTAGAAGAAGTTTGGTCCAATTGCAACCATTACATCAACTGCGCCTGCTTTAATCATTTTTTCTCTAATTGATGATTCATTTCCTCGTGCATCAGCTGCTGAGTTTGCCATTACAAATCCTGCTCTCCCATTTTCATTTAAAGCACTCCAAAAGTTTTGAATCCATAAATAATTAGCATTATCTGTAGAAGGTAAACCAATATTCCATCTAGAATCTCCTTTAACTTTTTCATAATCAACTCCAGAAACATTAAATGGAGGATTAGCCATTACAAAATCAAATTTACCAACACAATTATGAATATCTTCATAAAAAGTGTTTGCTTCTTTAATATCGCCAGTTAAACCATGAACTGCTAAGTTCATTTTACCTAATCTAACTGTCGCAGTAGTTTTTTCTTGTCCATAACAAGATAATTCAACATTTGCAACTTTATTATTTTTTTCAACAAAATTACCACTTTGAACAAACATTCCTCCACTTCCACAAGCAGGATCAAATATTTTCCCATGAAATGGTTCTATAACTTCAACAATAAGTTTAACAAGAGATGTTGGCGTGAAAAACTCTCCGCCTTTTTGACCTTCAGTCATAGCAAACTTACCAAGGAAATATTCGTAAATCTTACCAAATATATCTCCACCACCATTAACTTTAATCTTAGAAAAAGTTTTTAGCAAAGCGATAAGCATATCATCATCAAACTGAGTATAAGATTTAGGAAGAGTATCTTTAAGCTCAGAATTACTATCTTCTATGAGTTTCATAGCAGTATTGACTGCTTCGCCAATATTATGTCCTTCAGGAAGATTAAGCAAATAAGAATATCTTGCTTCTTCAGGCAAATAGAGAACTCCTGCTTCATGATAATCAGCTTTTCCAACAGTTCTTCTAGAATTTTCATTAGAACCTTCAAGCTCTTCCTGTTTTTTTGTGAATTTATAATCTGCATGTCTTAAAAATATTAACCCTAAGACAGGAGTGGAATATTGTGCAGCGCTTAATTTAGAATTTGCCCTTAGTTGATTTGCTACTGCCCACAATCTTGATTCAGTTTGACTATTCATTTTTATTTATTCCTCATACAAATTTATTTATCTTTACCAATATTAAGTAATACTTTCAAAGCCAACATATGCTCTCTTGCATATTTAATTTTGGCTTTCTTAAAATTTATTCTTACATTAACTTCATTTTTATCTATGTTTTTAAATTCTTCTAGGTCAAAGTCTCCATGTTTAACAATTGCTGCATGATTCGGGCATAAACATAGTTTATTTCCTGTAAACCTAACTCCCCCATACCGCTTTGGGATGATATCAACTATTTCACAATAATTTTCGCCAATATTAGATTTAAAAGTTGAACCACATATTTGGCATTTGCCATTATAATAGTTCTTTACTTCTAAATTAACATCTTCTTTCTTACTTATAGGTTCTAAAAATTTCTTATAGGTTCTTTTTTTATTCTCATTTCTTATATCAATTATTTCTTGTTCTAACTCTTTTTTAATATTATTTTCTATTTGATCTCTTTCTTCAATTGATAATGGTTCATCTAAATTAGTGATTGTTTCATAATTTTGTGGTTTTTTAGGTCTGAAAAGTTTTTTCATTCCTGTTAAGAATCCCGAATCAGAACTAGGACTTGTTGTATGTCCTTTTTTTATTGTTTCTATTTGTTCTTTTAAGTCTTGAATTGTTTCTTCTTTTTTCTTTCTTTCTTTCTCAAAAGTTTCTTCTTTAACAGATAAAGTCTTTTCTTTTTTTTCAACTTCTTTTTCTTTTTCAATTATTTCTTTTATTTTCTTTGGAAGATCATTTGAAAATTTTCTATCATGAAGTTTTTCATGACATTCTCTACAAACACAAGATAAATCTTCGAGAAGTTCATTTCCAAATCGTTCACGGTTTAAATGATGTGCTTGTAAAATCTTAATTCCGCCTATTTGTTTGCCTTTTTCTCCACATAAAGAGCATAAATAGTCTGCAGACTCTAATACTTGATCTCTTATAGAATTCCATTTATCAGTTTGATAGTAATCTTGTTTATCTTTGTCAAAATGAGGATTATAGGTTTTTTCCCCTTCAGGAATTATCGGGATATTAATTCCTGGTTTTGGAACAATAGCTTTTTCTTTAATATCGAAATTAGGTTCTGTTTCAACGTTTTCTTTTTCTTCAGGGATTATTGGGATATTAATTCCTGGTTTTGGAACGATAGCTTTTCCTTTAATATCAAAATTAGGTTCTGTTTCAATGTCTTCTTTTTCTTTATCTAAATTATAATAACTTGATTCTTCTTCAACTGTTAAATCCGGTTCAGAATCATTTTCATAAGATGGTTCGTTATCAGGTTCTGTAGTTTGTGAACTTTTGGTTTTGGATACTTTGACTTTTTCTTTAGAAAGAGTGTTCTCTTCATCTAAGTTCATTTCATCATCGGAAATTGATATTCCTTCTTCACGATAAAACTTAATTATATCCATTCTCTGTATAATACATTCTTGTATAAGTTCGTAAATATGACTTGATAATGCAGGCGTTTCATAAATTTTAGAAATGGCTTTTGATAAAGGTTTCTTATAATTTATTATATCAAAATCATGATTCTTTTTAAGATAAATTGTTTTTAGTTTTTTATCATAGAACTCTTCAAATAAATCAGTTTTTACTATTTTTCTTAATTTAATTCTTGCTTTTATTTCAGTAACAAAATTTAATGTGATTTTATTGAATGCTATTGAACCATCTATAGATTTATTATAATGTTTAACTAAAAAATTCTTTATACCTCTTTCGAATAAGTAAATTTTATCATTATATTCTCTTAAAGATTTTTTTTCCCAACTAACAAGATCAATTAAAGTTATGTTCACTTCATCACTAATTTTCGGAAGTGATAATTTATCTAAAAGAACATTTATTTTAGGTTTTAAAGTCAGTTCTGGCAGATATAATA